>NZ_FNOB01000008.1 GCF_900106675.1 Allgaiera indica | reverse complement strand
CTCACCGGCGCCATCCTCAACGGATACAAACTCTCCGAAGCCGCAAAAGACGGAACACAATACGCATATTACAACTACAGATACGCCTATAAGTCCAAATCCTCCGACTGAAAACGGAAGCAATGCCGCGAAAGGCACGCCACCCTTGCCCGGGGCGCCAGTGCTGGGCTAGGGCTGTCGCAGGTCGCATCCGGAAGGGACATTGAAGACGATGAAGAAAGCCCTCATCACCGGCATCACGGGTCAGGACGGGTCCTACCTGGCGGAATTCCTGCTTGAGAAGGGCTATGAGGTGCACGGCATCAAGCGCCGGGCGTCGCTGTTCAACACGCAGCGGGTGGATCACCTTTACGAGGATCCCCATGCGCCCGCGCCGCGGCTGAAGCTGCATTACGGCGATCTGACCGACAGTTCGAACCTGATCCGGCTGATCCGCGACATCGAGCCGGACGAGGTGTACAACCTCGGCGCCCAAAGCCATGTCGCCGTCAGCTTCGAGGCGCCCGAATACACTGCCGATGTGGACGCGCTTGGCACCCTGCGCCTGTTGGAGGCGATCCGCTTCCTGGGGCTAGAGGGCAAGACCCGCTTTTACCAGGCCTCGACCTCGGAGCTTTACGGCCAGGTACAGGAGGTGCCGCAGCGCGAAACCACGCCGTTCCACCCGCGCAGCCCTTACGCGGTGGCGAAGATGTATGCCTATTGGATCGCGGTGAACTACCGCGAGGCCTACGGGATCTATGCCTGCAACGGCATCCTCTTCAACCACGAGAGCCCGCGCCGGGGCGAGACCTTCGTCACCCGCAAGATCACCCGGGGGCTGGCCAATATCGCGCTGGGGCTGGAGCCCTGCCTTTACATGGGCAATATCGACGCGCTGCGCGACTGGGGCCACGCCAAGGATTACGTCCGCATGCAGTGGATGATGCTGCAGCAAGAGGCGCCCGAGGATTTCGTCATCGCCACCGGCAAGCAATATTCGGTGCGCGAGTTCGTCACCTGGTCGGCGGCAGAGCTGGGCCTGACGCTGGAGTTTTCCGGCACCGGCGTGGACGAGACCGCAACCGTGGTATCGGTGGACGGCGACCTTGCGCCGGCGGTGCAGCCCGGCGACGTGATCCTGCGCATCGACCCGCGCTATTTCCGCCCCGCCGAGGTCGAGACGCTGCTGGGCGATCCGTCCAAGGCCAAGCAAAAGCTGGGCTGGGTGCCCGAGATCACCGCGCAGGAGATGTGCGCCGAGATGGTGGCCGAGGATCTGAAGGCCGCGCGCCGTCATGCGCTTTTGCGCGAACACGGGCTGGACCTGCCGGTCAGCCAGGAGGGCTAGGCGATGGCACGGATCTATGTTGCGGGTCACCGCGGGATGGTGGGCGGGGCGATCCTGCGCCGGCTGCAGGCGCGCGGCACGGATGAGGTGATCACCCGGACCTCGGCGGAACTCGATCTGACCGACCAGGCCGCGGTGCGCGCGTTCTTTGCCGCGGAACGGCCCGATGTGGTGATCCTGGCCGCCGCCAAGGTGGGCGGGATCGTCGCCAACGACAGCTACCCGGCCGAATTCATCCGCGACAACCTGATGATCGAATGCAACGTGATCCACGAGGCCCACGCCGCCGGGGTGCAGCATCTGCTGCAGCTGGGATCGTCGTGCATCTACCCGAAGATGGCGCCGCAGCCGATGGCCGAGGACGCGCTGCTGACCGGCCCGCTGGAGCCCACGAATGAGCCCTATGCGATCGCCAAGATCGCCGGGATCAAGCTGTGCGAAAGCTACAACCGGCAATACGGGCGCGATTACCGCTCGGTGATGCCGACGAACCTTTATGGTCCCGGCGACAACTTTCATCCGCAGAATTCCCACGTCCTGCCTGCCCTGATCCGCCGCTTCCACGAGGCCGTGCAGGACGGGCGCGACGAGGTGGTGATCTGGGGGTCTGGACGGCCGATGCGCGAGTTCCTGCATGTCGACGACATGGCCGAGGCCTCGCTTTTTGTGCTGGATCTGCCCAAGGCGGTCTATGACCGCGAGACCGAGCCGATGCTGAGCCATATCAACGTGGGCTCGGGCACCGACGTCACCATTCGCGAACTGGCCGAAACGGTGGCGCGGGTGACGGGGTTCGAGGGCCGGCTGAGCTTTGACGCGACGAAGCCCGACGGCACGCCGCGCAAGCTGATGGACGTAAGCCGCCTGGCGCGGTTGGGCTGGTGCGCGACGATCCCGCTGGAGCAGGGCATCGCCGAGACCTACCGCTGGTTCCTGGAACAGCCAGCGGATGCGCTGCGCGCCAAATAGGTCCGCCGCGGACGTCGGGGCTTGTTCAGTGACGCCATTTGGCCACAGCTTTTGGGGTTTGGTCTCTGGTTCGGGGTTTCTGGTCTGGGTTGAATTGCTGCGGCCTGGGCGCTTGCCTAATGTGCGGCGTCAGATGGGGGGCTTCGGCGTGGCACAGAAGAACGACAGATGGGGCAGGCTGCTGCCGGCGCTGCTTTCCAGCGCGGCGCTGGTCGGGGCGCCTGCGGTGCGCGCGCAAGCGGCCGTGACGGGCCCCGGTGCGCCGAGCCTGAACTTCTATGGCGTGTCGGGGCTGATCGACATGCCCTCGGCCCAGCCGCAACCCGATGGCCAGTTCGACCTGAGCGTGTCGCATTTCGGCGGCACCACCCGCACCACGATGACCTTTCAGATCTCGCCGCGGATTTCGGGAAGTTTCCGGTATTCCTCGATCTTGCACTGGGGGTCGCCCACCGGCCAGCACCTCTATGATCGCAGCCTCGACCTGCGGTTTCAGCTGCTGCGCGAACATGGCTACCTGCCCGATCTGGCCATCGGGGTTCAGGATCTGGCCGGCACCGGGGTCTATTCCAGCGAATATCTCGTGGCGACCAAGTCGCTCGGGCCCCGGCTGAAGGTGACGGCGGGGCTGGGCTGGGGGCGGCTTGGCAGCTATGGCGCGATCGGTTCGCCCTTTGGGCCGCGGCCGGCAAACAATTTCGGCTATGGCGGCACGCCGCATCCCGGCGAATGGTTCCGCGGCCCGATGGCGCCCTTTGGCGGGATCGAGTGGCAGGCGACCGACCGGCTTGACTTCAAGCTCGAATATTCCTCGGACGCCTATACGCAGGAGGTGAAGGCCGGCCTGTTCCAGCGCCGCTCGCCCTGGAACGCGGGGGTCGAATACCGCGTCAACAAGCAGCTGCGGCTGGGGGCCTATTACCTTTACGGTTCCAAGGTGGGGATCAGCCTGCAGATGGCGCTGAACCCGAACGACCGGCCGACCGGCGGGGTGCTGGGGCCGGGGCCGCTGCCGATCGCGCCCCGGCCCGCGCGCGCCGCGGACCCGGCGGCCTATGCCACCGGCTGGGTGGTGGAGCCGGGCAAGGTGGACAGCCTGCGCGACCAGACCGCCAAGCTGCTGGCCGCCGAGGGGCTGGAGCTGCAATCGCTGTCGGTCGATGGCACCACCGCGCAGCTGCGTATCGTCAACAAGCAGTACAAATCCGTGCCGCAGGCGATCGGGCGGGCGGCGCGGGCGCTGAGCCGCAGCATGCCGGCCTCGGTCTCGACCTTCCAGATCGTGCCGATGGTGGCTGGCGTGCCGGCCTCGATGGTGACGATCCGGCGCGCCGATCTGGAACGGCTGGACTTCGCCCCCGACAATGCCGTGGCGCTGCGCAAGCGGGTGACGATCGGCGATCCGACGGCGCCGTTCGCGCTGTCCGCGCCGGGCCACATCCCGCGCTTCACCTGGGGGATCGGGCCCTATGTCCGGGCAAGCCTGTTTGATCCCCAGGATCCGGTGCGCGCCGATTTCGGGCTGCGGCTGGGCGCGGGCTATCGCCTGGCGCCGGGGCTGATCCTGTCGGGCGCGGTGACCAAGAAGATCGTCGGCAATCTGGACCAGTCGACACGGGTGTCGAATTCCAAGCTGCCGCATGTGCGCTCGGACGCGAACCTTTACGACAAATACGGCGACCCGGCGCTGGAGCGACTGCAACTGGCCTGGTATCGCCACCCGGCGGAGAACATCTACACCCGGGTGACGGTGGGCTATCTGGAACGCATGTTCGGCGGCATCTCGGCCGAGGTGCTGTGGAAGCCGGTCGCCAGCCGCCTCGCCCTGGGGGCCGAGCTGAACTACGTCAAGCAGCGCGCCTACAGCGATGGCCTGGGCTTTCGCAATTACCAGGTGGCGACGGGCCATGTCTCGGCCTATTACCAGTTCAACGGCGGCTATTTCGGCGAGATCGACGCGGGCCGCTATCTGGCCGGCGACTGGGGCGCGACGGTGACCTTCGACCGCGTCTTCGCCAATGGCTGGCGGGTCGGGGCCTTCGTGACCAAGACCAATGTCTCGGCCGCGCAATTCGGCGAAGGCTCGTTCGACAAGGGGCTGCGGATCCAGATCCCGCTGTCCTGGGCCCTGGGCTATCCGACCCAGGCCGGCAAGCTGAGCGTGATCCATCCGCTGAGCCGCGACGGCGGCGCGCGTCTGGATGTGCAGGGGCGGCTTTACGAGATGCTACGCGACAACCACCGCTACGCGATCGACCAGGATTGGGGGAGGGTGTGGCGATGACCCCGATGGGACGCACGCTTGTGGTGCTGGCATTGGCCGCTGTCGGCCTGGCCGGCTGTAGCTCGAACAAGGTGGCCGAGGGGCAGGACAAGCTCTATCTGCGCACCGCCAAGCAGGTGCTGAGCTTCAAGAAACCGGCGCAGCCGCATCTGACGCGGGCGCAGATCACGTCGCTGAAGCGGCCGCTGTATCTGGCGGTGCTGCCGAAGCGCGGCGCGCGGGCCTATCTGCTGCACATCGGGGCGAATGGCGATGTGGCGACCTGGTCGTCGACCGACGGGATCATGATCTCGCTGCGCGACGGGGTGGTGGTGCGCACCCTGGGGCTGGGTCAGGATCTGATGTCGGCGCGCCTGCCTTCGGCGGCGGTGCTGCGCAAGGGCGCGGGGACGGTGAGCGCGACCTATTACTACCTGACCGGCGATGATCAGAGCTACGGCGTGCCGGTCACCTGCCAGCTAAGCCGCCTGGGCCGCCAGACGGTGCAGATCGCCGGGCTGAGCTATGCGACCATGCATGTGCGCGAGGCCTGCGCGGGCGAGGGCGGGCAATTCACCAACGACTACTGGATCGAGCCGAATGGACAGATCCGCAAGTCGCGCCAGTGGATCAGCAAGGAAGTCGGCTACCTCAAGCTCGAGGACCTGCGCCCATAGGCCGGGGCGAGATCAGCCCATTGTTCGCCGTCTCGCGATCGCCTAGGGAATAGCCAGCCCTTGAAACAGCAACACGGGATGGCCCGCGATGACAGAGATTGAGCTTGGCGATTTCACGATCGGCAACACCCGGCCGATGATCCTGATCGGCGGCGTCAACGTGATCGAATCGCGCGATCTGGTGATGCGCGCCGCCGAAAGCTTTGCCGAGACGACGCGCAAGCTGGGCATGCCCTATGTCTTCAAGGCCTCGTTCGACAAGGCCAACCGCTCCTCGATCCGTTCCTTCCGCGGGCCGGGCCTGGAAGAGGGGCTGAAGATCCTGGCCGAGGTCAGGGAAACTTTCGCGGTGCCGGTGATCACCGATATCCACGAACCGCATCAGGCCGCCCCGGTGGCCGAGGTTTGCGATATCCTGCAGATCCCCGCCTTCCTGGCGCGGCAGACCGATCTGTTGATCGCGGCGGCCCGGACCGGGGCGGTGATCAACGTGAAGAAGCCGCAGTTCATGAGCCCCGGCCAGGTGGGCAACCTGGTAGAAAAGCTGCATGAAGCCGACAATGACCGCGTCATGCTGTGCGAACGAGGCGCCAATTTCGGCTATGACAACCTGGTCGTCGACATGCTGGGCTTTCGCGTCATGCGCGATGTCACCAACGACGCCCCGGTGATCTTCGACGCCACCCATGCGCTGCAAACCCGCGAATCCGGGGCCAGCGCCTCGGGCGGGCGGCGGCGGCAGGTGGCCGATTTGTCGCGCGCGGGCTTGGCCGTGGGCATCGCGGGGCTGTTCATCGAGGCACATCCCGATCCGGACGCCGCACTTTGCGACGGCCCAAGCGCGTTGCCGCTGGATCTGCTGCCCGCCTTCCTGGCGCAGATGAAGGCGATCGACGATCTGGTGAAATCCCTGCCGCCGCTAGAGATCCGCTGATCCATTACCCCCGCCGCCCCGCGTGTCGTTGGGCATTTTAGGCGAAACCTCGAGATTTCCGCGCCGCCGGCCGGGCCGCTGTTGACGGCTCGGAAACTTTGCTCTGGCACAACGGGGATTGCACGGGGGTGCAGGGTGAAAAGGGGTGATGTGGTGGGCATCAAATATGCCGCGACCATCGTGGCGGATCCTGGCGTCATGTCGGCGGGGATCACGGATTTCTCGATCTTTGACAGCGGCGGCGGGCTGACGCTTTATTCCGCCACCGGGCCGGATGGTGGCCTGGCGGCCTATCGGATCGGGACGGATGGTACCGTCCGCGCGCTGAATCAGTTGCCTTTCGGGGCGGGTTCGACCCTTCCGACAGCCACCCGCCTGCTGCATGTGGATCTTGGGCTTGGAACCGATGGCCTGGCCGCGCTGGGGCGACAGGGTCCAACGCTAGACACGTTTCGGCTTGGCTTGGACGGGGCACTGGGGTCGGTGCGGGTGGATCTGACGCCGGATCTGGGCCTGGCCGAGACGCCGGGGCTGGGGCTGCAGCTGGGTGCTCATGTCGCGCTGGCGCAAGCCGATGGCGCCGTTCTGCGCAGCTTTGGCCGTGACGGCACGGGCCTGCTGGTGCAGCGCGACGCGGTGGATGTGATGGCGCAGACCGGGCTGAACCGGGGCGGCGGAATCACCGCGGTCTCCGGGGTCAGCGTCGGCGCGGATGATTATCTGCTGGTAGGTGTCGCGGGCGCCGATGTGGTGATGAGCTACGGCCTGGGCGCGGATGGCCGCTTGCAACTGGTCGATCAGATCGGGTTGACGTCGGGCCTGGGCATCGCCGATCCGACGGCGATCGAGACGGTCGCGATGGACGGGATCAGCTATGCGGTGATCGCCTCGGCCGGAAGTTCCAGCCTGACGGTGGCCCGGATCGGCGCCGATGGCAGGCTGACGCCGGTGGATCAGGTGCTCGACAGCCTTGCCACCCGGTTCGGCAGCGTGACCTCGCTGCGGGTGGTCCAGGCCGACGGGCATGTCTATGTCCTGGCCGGCGGGGCCGACGACGGGCTGAGCCTTCTGACCCTCACGCCGGGCGGACGGCTGGCGCATCTGGGCTCGGTCGAGGATACCGCAAGCCGCGCGCTTGCATCCGTGCAGGCGGTGGATCTGGGGGCCTTGGGCGGGGTGCTGAACCTGTTCGCCGCTTCAGCGACAGAGCAGGGGATCGCACATCTGACATTGTCCACGGCCGAACTGGGGACGGTGACCCGCGGCGCGCCGGGGGCGGTGACGGTTTCGGGGGGCGGCGGTGCCGACATCCTGATTTCCGGGGACGGCGCCAACAGCCTGCGCGGCAATGCCGGCGCCGATCTTTTCGTGTTCCGCCCCGAGGCGGCCCCGGCCGGCGGCAAACTGGGCGAGGTGCTGGATTATCAGCCGGGCGTGGACCGGCTGGATCTGTCGGCGCTGCCGCTGTTTCACGGCGTGTCGCAGTTGAGCGTAGCGCAGCAAAGCTGGGGCGCACGGCTGAGCTATGGCGATTGGTGGGTCGATGTGCGCAGCGACGGCGGCGGCGCGCTGACGGCGGCGGATTTCACCGATCGGGATGTGGCGGATCTGGACCGCGTCTATCTGGGCAATGCCGGGGACGAGGCGGTGGTTCTGTCCGATGCGACGGTCAGCGGGCAATCGGGCGATGGGTCTGGTCCGGCTTCGGGCACCGCCGGGTCCGATGTGCTGGTCGGCACGGACGGCGGTGATCTGATCGCGGGCCTGGAAGGTGCCGACATGTTGCGGGGCGGTGCCGGTGCCGACATGCTGGACGGCGGCTCCGGCAACGACACGCTGGAGGGTGGTCCAGGTGCTGATTGGCTGATCGGCGGCGAGGGACTGTCGGATGTCGCAAGCTATTACGGCGCGGCCCAGGGAGTGGGCGTCAATCTGAAATCGCCTTCCGCGAATACCGGCGATGCCATGGGCGACAGCTATTTGGGGATCGAGGTGGTTCTGGGCTCTGTCCACGCCGACGATCTGCGCGGCGATGGCTATTCGAACACTCTGGTCGGGCGCGAGGGCGACGATTTGCTGCTGGGACGGGCCGGTCGCGACATGCTGCGCGGCGATGCCGGCAACGACACGATGGACGGCGGCTATGGCAGCGACACGCTGCGCGGCGGCGACGGCAACGACGTGCTGTACGGCAGTCAGGGCAATGACCGGATTCTGGGCGAGGCCGGCAACGACCGTATCGTCGCGATGCTGGGCAACAACAAGCTGTTCGCCGGGGCCGGGGCCGATACTGTGATGGACGGGCCGGGCGCCTCGCGGCTGATTGGGAATGCGGGGTCGGATTTCCTGGTCGGGGGCGCTGGCAATGACACCATCGTGGGCAATTCCGCGCATGATCGGCTGGCCGGCGGCGAGGGGCGCGACAAGATCGTGGGCGGAACCGGCAACGATTACATGGTTGGCAACAGCGGCAATGACTGGTTCGTTTTCAACCCCGGCTACGGCCGCGACACGATCGGCGATTTCAGCGTGGCCGAGGGCGATCAGCTTTACATCAACAGCGGGTTCGGCGCCGCAGATGCGCGCGCCGTTATGATGCTGGCGCGCGACACGGCGAAGGGGCTTGATTTCACCTTTGCCGACGGCACCGAAGTGCTGCTTGCCGGCCTGCACGACACCGCCGGCCTGGAGGCGCAGATCGTTATCTTCGGCTGACGGTTTCGGTGCCAGGCGTGGCGATCACAGGGGGCTTGCGTGATCTTCGGGCTACCCTCGGGTCAGATTTCGCTGGTGGTGAAGGATCGCGTCGCGCAGGGTTTCGTGCCAGGTCAGACGCCCGCCTTCCAGAACCGCGCCGCAGGTGCACAGCTTGCGCACCTGGCCCAGCGAATGCGACACATAGATCGCCCCCGCGGTGCGCAGCCGGTCGCGCAGCATCCGCTCGCTCTTCTTGCGGAAGCGCGCGTCGCCGACGCTGGTGACCTCGTCGATCAGGTAGTGATCGAACGGCAGACCCATCGAGGCACCAAAGCTCAGCCTTGCGCGCATCCCGGAGGAATAGGTGCGGAAGGGTTCGTGGAAATGCCGCCCCAACTCGGCAAAATCGGCGACGAAATCGACCAGTTCGTCGCTGTCGACGCCGTAGATGCGCGCCACGAATCGCACATTCTGCGCGCCGCTCAGATCGCCATGGAACGAGCCCGCGAAGCCCACCGGGTAGGACACCGACCCCTGCGCCAGGATCTGGCCCGAGGTTGGCTCCATCGTGCCGGCGATCATCTTCAGAAGAGAGCTTTTTCCAGCCCCGTTGCGGCCCAGCAGGGCGACCGACACCCCGGCCGGGAATGTCGCGGTGATGCGGTCGGCCACCACATGGCGGCGGCCGTGGATGCGGTAGGATTTGCTTAGCTCCACCAGACGGATCATCGCCGGTCGCGCACTGAGTAATAGATCAATGCCGCCACCGCCCAGCCCAGAACCAGGAAGGCCGCCAGCATGTTGAGCAGCATCGAACGGCGCGGATATTGCGGCGAATCGGCCAGGGTGGGGCGGATATAGGCCGCCAGATAGCGCGATTGCTGCTGCGCCTGTGACAGCGCCATGTCATAGGCCGCCAGCGCCGAGGTATAGGCGCGCTGGGCGAAGTCCTGATCGGCCGAGAGGCGCTCGTATTCGGAGACGAGTTGGGCGTAATTCTCGCCCGAAGGGCCTTTGCCGTTGGCGCTGAACCGGTCGCGTTCTTCTTCCATGCGCTGGCGAATCAACGCGATGCGCCGTTCCGACTGGCTGATGCGCAGATCACCCTTCTTGGTGTTCTCGCGTAGCAGGTCCAGGGCGATCAGAGCCTGCGCAAGCTGTTCCTGCAGCGAGTTCAGCAGCCCCATCTTGCCCTGGATATCGGCCGCCGGATCGACGATCCGGCTGCGCATGCGAAAGGCCGTCAGCGCCTCGCGCACGTCCTTCAGGCGGATCTTTGCGGTTTCCAGTTCCTGGCGGGCGTAGCGGGTGGCATCCTCGCGCGCGATGTCGGAAAGCGCGTTGATGCGGCGGTGGCTTTCGTCGAAGATCGCCCGGGCGATGCTTTGGGCATCGGCCGCCGCGAAAGCGCGGGCGGTCAGTTCCATCAACCCGGTGGCAGGATCGTAGGAGAGGCTGATCATGCGGTTCCAGTAATCGGTCAGCCCCTCGATCCCGACCTGTGGGTCAAGGCCAAAGACCGGGTCCGTCGCATGGGCGGGCGACCAGAGGGCGCGCAGATCGGCCTGCTTGTCCACGGCGCGCACCATCTCCTGGCTCTGGATGAACTGATAGAGGATGTCCATGTCGGAAGATGAGGACGCCCCGCCCGCCAGCGCCGAAAGCCCGCCCAGCAGATCCAGGGACGAACGCATCTGTTCGGTGCGCACCGCAAAGCCCACGGTCGAGCCGTATTGATCCGCCGCAACCTTCCACAGATAGCCCCCGGCGATCAGCACCGGCAGCAAAACGACCAGGATGAAACTGATGATCAGCCCCTTGTGGCGCAACCGCAGCCGGGCGCGGCGGGCCACCGGGCGCAGCGCGGGCGGATCGGGCGCCACGATCCGCTGCACGCGGGGCATCTGCGTCGGGGCCTTCGCGGGCGGCTTGCGATGCGCCACGGGCAGGGGTTTGGCATCAGGGGCGTCGGTGATCGTCATGATCGCCAATTCACCACGGAAGGATTGAGCCTTCTTTAACCGCTTTGCCGCAGTCTCGCCCCTGACGGCCAGAATGGTCTCCGGCGTGGAAGGGAGGAACGCGTGCGCACAGCGGCATATCAGCCGGAAAACAAGCTCGGTCCCAGCGGACTGGGGCGATTCGCGCTGCCGCGCAGCGTGTTGGCCCTGATGCTGCGCGAAATGGCCACGACCTACGGGCGTTCGCCCGGCGGCTATCTGTGGGCGCTGATCGATCCGATCGGGGGTATCGCGATTTTGACCTTCGTCTTCACCTTCTTCCTGCATCGCCCGCCGCTGGGCGAGAATTTTCCTCTGTTCTACGCCACTGGCTATCTGCCGTTCCTGATCTACAACGCCATCGCGCAGAATCTGTCGCAGGCGATCCTTTATTCGAAACCGCTGCTGGCCTACCCGCGGGTCAGTTTCGTCGATGCGCTGCTGGCGCGATTCGTGCTGGCGTTCCTGACCCAGGTGCTGGCGATGTATCTGGTGATCCTGGGGATCGTCATCGTCTTCGACCTACGGTTGTGGCCACAGCCTTGGGCGATCCTGAACGCGCTGGGCATGGCGGCGGCACTGGGCGCGGGGGTGGGCGTGCTGAACTGCTATCTCACCACCGCCTTTCCCGCCTGGGCCCGGGTCTGGGCCATCGCCACGCGGCCGCTGTTCCTGATTTCGGGGGCCTTCTTCCTGTATGAGGGCCTGCCGCTGACCGCGCGAGAGGTCCTGTGGTTCAACCCGCTGATCCACGTCACCGCCGAGATGCGGGCCGGTTTCTACACGATCTACCCGGCGGCCTTCGTCACGCCGGCCTATGTCTACCTGCTGTCCTTGGTGTTGCTGGCAGCGGGGCTGATGCTGCTGAGGCGGCAGTCGCGCAACATGGCCGCGGAGGGTTGAGATGAGCGCTACCGGATGGATCGACCGTACCTTTTTGCACACCCCGATCTGGGGCCGCGGATTGCACCGGGCCCGGGTGCTCGTGCGTTTTCTTCTTCCGGCGCCCTGGCGCTGGTCCTACGCGCGAGAGATGCGATGCTCGCGTCTTTTCGACCGCCAGTTCTATCGCACGACCAATCCACATCTGCATCCGCTGTTCCGGGCCTGGCCCGAACGCCACTTCGCCATTTTCGGCGAAGCGATGGGCCTGCGCCCCAACCCCGATTTCTGTCCGCGCGCCTATCTTGCGCTCAATCCCGACCTTGCGGGTCAGACGGCCGCGCCCTTCCGCCATTACCTGCGTGCCGGCCGGCATGAGCTGCGCCCCACCAAGACCCTGCCGCCGGTGGACCGCACGCTGCCGATCCGGCCGCCGGTGCTGCGCCCAAGGCCCGCGACGGCCCCGATCGCCCTGGTGGTTCATATCTACTATCACGACATGTGGCCCGAGATCGCGGCGGCGATCGACGCGGCCGGGCTGGAACATGATCTGTTCGTGACCATCACCCACAAGGGCCCTCCGTCCGAGGCCCTGCGTGACCGCATCGCGCTCAGCCACCCGCGGGCCCGGGTGATCCTGATGCCCAATCACGGGCGCGACATCTTCCCCTTCCTGCATCTGGCCAATGCCGGCCTGCTGGACGGCTACAGCGCCATCGGCAAGCTGCACACCAAGAAATCCCCCCACCGCCAGGACGGCGACCATTGGCGTCGTCACCTGATCGGCGGCATTCTGCCCGGCTCCGACACCGCCGACCTGCTGGCGCGCTTCCTGGCAGATCCGCAGGCGGGCTTCTGGGTCGCGGACGGGCAGCAATACGAGGGCGATGAGTGGTGGGGATCGAATCGCCGCAAGGTCGCGCATCTGCTGCATCGGGTCGAGATCCGCGACGATGATTTCGCGCTCTCCTTTCCGGCCGGGTCGATCTACTGGATGAAGCCGTTGATGCTGACGATGCTGAAGGGTTTGCGGCTGAATCAGGCAATATTCGAGCCTGAAACGGGCCAGGTCGACGGGACGCTGGCCCATGCGGTGGAACGGGCGCTGGGGCATCTGGTGCAGGCCGCCGGGATGCGGATCGTTCAGACCTCGCAACTGATCGAGACGCCGCCGCCCCCCGCCCCGGTGCGGCCGGGTTTCGTCTCGGCCGCCTATTTGCCGCAGTTTCATCCGACCGAGGAAAATGACGCCTGGTGGGGCAAGGGCTTCACCGAATGGGCTTCGGTCACCCGGGCGCAGCCCCAGTTCCCCGGTCATCACCAGCCGATGCTGCCGGGAGAGTTGGGTTTCTACGACCTGCGACTGACCGAGGTGATGGCGCGGCAGGCGCAGCTGGCGCGCGGCGCGGGGATCGATGCCTTCTGCGTCTACCATTACTGGTTCGACGGAAAACGGGTTCTGCAGCAGCCGATGGAACGGCTTCTGGCCAGTCCAGAGACGGATTTCCCCTTCTATCTGTGCTGGGCGAACGAAAGCTGGCGGCGCAACTGGGATGGCCTTTCGGGCGAGGTGCTGCTGAAACAAGGTTACGCGCCGGGGTTCGAGGCGGCGCTGGCGCGCGATCTGATGCCCTACATGCGCGATCCACGCTATGCCCGCCCCGACGGCATTCGGCCGCGTTTCGTCATCTACCGCCCCGAAGACATGCCCGAACCCGCGGCAAACATCGCCCGGCTGCGGGCGGCCTGGCGTGATCTGGGCCTGGGAGAGGTCGAGCTGGGCGCCATCCGTTTCCATGTCGCGGGCGAAAATCCGGTGGAGCAGAGCCTTTTCGACTTCTGGATCGAGATGCCTCCGCATGGCTTGGTGCAGGGGCCCGATATCCTGTTCGGCGGGCCCAGAGGAAATCGGCTGGGCCTGGCCCCGGCCGAGGGATTCGAGGGGCTGATCTACGATTACGCCGCGGTGATCCGCAACAGCCTGCGCGCCGATGCCGCGCGTCCCGACAGGCTGATTGCCGGGGTCATGCCGTCTTGGGACAATACCGCGCGGCGCGGCGCGGCCGGCCATATCGCCTATGGTGCCAATCCCGCTCGTTTCAATCACTGGCTTTCGCAGCTGGGGGCGGCGCGGCTTGGCGCCTCCTATCGTGGAGAGCTGTTCATCAACGCCTGGAACGAATGGGCCGAGAAGGCAATGCTGGAGCCGTCCGAGCAATACGGCCGCGCCTGCCTCGACATCCTGGCCCAGTGGACCGGTGCAACGCAGAGGTAGAGATGGCCCGACTTGTCCTTCACATCGGTCTGCACAAGACCGCGACGACCACGATTCAGGACACGCTGTTCCACAATCGGGCGTTGCTGAGCGATTACGGCCTGATCTACCCTTTCGTGGGCGAAACCCGCGGCCATCATGGGCTGGTCTCGCGCTGGGTGCCGATGCCGCGGCCCTATTCGCTGCGCGGCGACCCCGAGGCCGAATGGATCCGCATCGCCAAGGATTACGCCGATGCGGAAGGGATTGTCTTCCTGTCGTCCGAGGAATTCTCGCGCGCGCATCCGCGCCGGGTGGACCTGGACGATCTGCGCCGCCTGTCCGAGCCTTACGAGTCCGTTCAGGTGATCTGCATGCTCCGAGGCCAGCGGGCGTTCCTGCAATCGGTCTATGCCCAGATTTCGCGCGACCGTCCGGCCCCCGAGGTTCGCGCCTTTATCCGCTCCGCGCTGTCCAGCGGCTTCGCCGACGGGTTGTGGATGGATTATAAGGCCCTGGCCGCCCATCTAGAGACCGCTTTCCAACCCGATGAGCTGACCTTCCTTAGCTACGAAGCCGCGGCCGCGTCCGAAGGTGGCGTGGTGGGCGAGATGCTGCGCCAACTGGGCTTGCCGCTGGAGGCATCGGCGCTCAAGCCCTTCGGCGCCGGCAATGGCCGTTCGAATGTCTCTGCGGACCCGCTGGCGGCGATGGTGGCGGCAGCGATTTCGCGCCCGGGCGTGGCGCCGGCGCCCCTGATCGGGCTGGTCGATTCGGTGCTGCGCGGTCAATTCGGCGCCGAGATGCGCGGCACGATCTTCACGCCCGACGAAAGCGCCGAGATCGTCCGGCGCTTTTCCCCGTTGAACGCCAGTTTCGAAAGCTGGCGCAGCGCACTGCAGCCGGACCTGAAGCTGGCCTCCCTGTCCGTGTCGGGCGAGGAGATCGGCCGAGATCGCCTGACCCGCCCCGTCTGGGAAAAGATCGCGCGTGCCGTGTATCGCTCAGGCGACACCGCCCAGGCGGCCCGGGCGCGGAAGGAAGCGATGGTCGGGGCGTCGCCGTAAACCGCTGCGTAAGACCTGGCGCTTAGGCTGTGTGAATCGGGACAGGCCGTGGGGGCCGGCCCGACCAGCTGCAGGAGGCGCAGATGCCGCGGCCCGCCCGATCCGACGAAGTCACCATTCTGCTGGCGCTGTATAATGGCGCCCACAGCCTGGCTGATCAGTTGCAAAGCTATTGCGATCAGACCCACTCGGACTGGCGGCTGATCGCGTCGGACGACGGCTCGACCGACACCGGGCCGCAGATGGTAAGGGAGTTTGCCGCATCCGCTGGGGGGCGGCCGGTCAGCCTGATCGACGGGCCGTGTCGCGGTTTCGGGCAGAACTTCCTGCATCTGATCCGCGCCGCCGGACCTGATACGCCTTACGCGGCGCTTTCTGATCAGGATGACGTCTGGCTGCCGGACAAGATCGCGCGCGGGCTTGCGCATCTGGCCCGGGTGCCACCCGAGGTGCCCGCCCTTTACGGCAGCCGCACCTGGGTGTGCGACCGTGATCTGCGGCGGCTGTGCCTGTCACCGCTGTCGCGCCGCCCGCCCGATTTTCGCAACGCGCTGATGCAGTGCATCGCGGGCGGCAATACGATGATGCTGAACCGCGCCGCACTGGATCTTGCCCAATCCGCGGCGGACGAGGCGCGGCAGATCGTCTCGCACGATTGGTGGCTTTATCAGATCGTCTCGGGTGTCGGCGGGCAGGTGATCTATGACGCGCAGCCAACGGTACTTTACCGGCAACATGGCGGCAATCTGGTCGGCGCGAATGTCGATTTCCGGTCGCGTATGCGGCGCTTGCGGATGCTCTTGCGCGGCAGGCTTCGCGATTGGAACGCGATCAATCTGCGGGCGCTCGACGCCTCTGCCCACCGCTTGACCGAGGAAAACCAGCATCTTCTGCGGGGGTTCGCCCGGCTGCGGGCGGCGCCGGCGGGGGCACGTTTCGCGGGGATGCGCAGGCTTGGTCTTTACCGGCAAAGCCGACCAAGCCAGGCTGCGCTGCTGCTGGCGGCGCCATTGGGCCTGATCTGAGTCACGCCGGCATATTTCCGCCCTGTGTCATCTTGCCTTGGTGCGGTGGCTTTGCGAAGGGACTAGGCAGGATTTGGATAGTGAAGCGGTGGGTCCATGGACGACAGCATCCCTGCCTGGGTGGACGGCGCGCTTACGCCGTTGGAAAAGCTTGCCGTGCATCGCCGCGGCTTGCGGCACAAGGCCGTTTCGGTCTTCGTGCTGGATGGCGAGGAATTGCTGATCCAGCGTCGGGCGATGGGCAAGTATCACACCCCGGGCCTGTGGGCGAACACCTGCTGCACCCATCCGAAATGGGACGAGGCCCCGGTGGATTGCGCCGTACGTCGGTTGCATGAAGAGCTGGGGATCACCGGTCTTTACCCCAACCACCGTGACCGCGTGGAATACCGCGCCGATGTCGGCGACGGGATGATCGAACACGAGGTGGTGGATATCTACATCGCCTATGCCTCATCCGACATGAAGATCGTCCCCAACCCCGAAGAGGTGATGGCCGTGCGCTGGGTCAATCTCTTTGATCTGGACGCCGAGATCGCGCGCCATCCAGAACGTTTCACGCCCTGGCTGCGGATCTACATGCGCGAGCACAAGGGCCTGATTTTCGGCACGCTGATGCGTGGCTAGGCGCCTTGCAGGCCCAAAGCCCGGGCCGTCGCGCGAAATCCGTCGGTCGCCTTCACAAGCTCGGCGCTGATGCCCGGTTCGGACAGGGCGTGGCCGGCCAAGGGGACCATCTTCAAGTCGGCCCGCGGCCAACCTTCGGCAAGGTCATAGGCCGAGCGCGGAGGGCAGATCATGTCATGGCGGCCCTGGACGATCACCGCGGGGATATGGCTGATGCGCTGCTTTTGCGCCAGGATCCATCCGTCATGGTCCAGAAAGCCCTGGTGGGTGAAGTAGTGGTTCTCGAGCCGGGCGAAGGCATGGGCATATTCCGATGGCCCCTCGCCGCGCAGGCCGCCGCCTTCGATCGTGGCCAGGGCGTTCTCCCAGCCGGCCCAGAGCCGGGCAAAGCGGGTTTCCTCGGCGTAGTTGCCGCTGAACAGGCGACGGTGATAGGCGGCGATCAGGTCTTCGCGCTCGGCTTCGGGAATGGCACCGGCGAAACGGTCCCAAAGTTCGGGCCAGAAATTGCCCGCGCCGCCGCCGTAGAACCAGTTCAGCTCTCGGGCGGTCATCAGGAAGACGCCGCGCAGAACCAGCGCCGCCGACCGCTCGGGGTGCCGAATCGCGTAGATCAAGGACAGCGTCGCGCCCCAGCTGCCGCCGAAGACCATCCAGCGGGTGATACCCAGGGTTTCGCGGATCCGCTCCATGTCGGCGACGAGATCCCAGGTGGTGTTTGCCTTGACCGAGGCATGGGGGCGCGAGCGGCCGCAGCCGCGCTGGTCGAACAGGATGGTGCGATAGACGGAGGGGTCGAAATAGCGCCGCATGGCGGGGCTGCAACCGCCGCCCGGGCCGCCGTGCACGACGATCACCGGAATGCCGCGGGGCTGTCCGGATTGCTCGACGTAGATCGTGTGTCCGCCGCCGACCTCCATCATCCGCTGGTCGAAGGGTTCGATCGCGGGGTAAAGGAAGGCGCCTGCGTGCTTTTGGCCTGCGGTTTTGTCCATGGTTGATCTATATAACGCAAAAGCGCCCTCCGCCACGGGGGACGTGCCCGATTGGACAGGAGTTGAGATGGAAAGTGCAACCACCGTCGACGCCGCCGAAGTGGCCAAGTTCGAGGCGATGGCCGCCGAGTGGTGGGATCCGAACGGCAAATTCAAGCCGCTGCATCAGATGAATCCCTGCCGGCTGGATTACATCACCCGCCAGATCGCCGCTGAATTCGGCCGAGACCTGACGGCGCCGAAGCCTTTTGCCGGGTTGCGGCTGCTGGACATCGGCTGCGGCGGGGGGCTTCTGTCCGAGCCGATGGCGCGGCTGGGGGCCGAGGTCTTGGGCGCCGATGCGGCCGCGGGCAACATCCCCGTGGCGCAGTTGCACGCGCGGCAATCGGGGTTGGAGATCGACTATCGCAACGTCACTGCCGAGGCGCTGGCTGCGGCGGGCGAGCGGTTCGATGTGGTGCTGAACATGGAAGTGGTCGAGCATGTGGCCGATCCGCTGGCCTATATGAGAGCCTGCCACGATCTGCTGAAGCCCGCGGGGCTGATGATCTGCTCGACGTTGAACCGCAACGCCAAGAGTTTCGCGATGGCGATCGTGGGTGCCGAATGGGTGATGCGCTGGCTGCCGAAGGGCACGCATGAATGGCAGAAATTCATCACCCCGGACGAGTTGTATGACTTGATCCGTCGCGCCGGCCTGGAGCCGGTCGATCGCAAGGGCATGGTGTTCAACCCGGTTGGGTGGACCTGGAGCCTGTCAGCACGTGACCTGTCGGTGAACTATGTCACCACCTCGGTGCGGCGCGGCTGATCCAGCGGCGCGCGCGTTGCGCGCAAGCCTTTCGTCGGGGGGCGCGGCCCCCCGGGTTGGAGTATTTTCGCCAAGGTGAAGACATAGGCGCCTTCCCTTTCATTGTTCCCCAAATACGCGGGCGGCGCTGTCAGCCCTCGCCCTCGGCGCAATGGCGGCGGAAGGCCTTTTTCAGCATGTCGAGTTCGGCGCGCAGCAGGGCGAGTTCGGCGCGCAGATCGTCTTCCAGTGCGGCGCCCGTGACGATGGTGATGTGTTCAAGCAGCGTGCCGCTGGGGCCGTGGCGGATCAGGATGGTCTGGACGCCTTCGCTCAGCGCCGCGGCGGGGATCGGGACCTCCAGCCGCCAGTTGCCCGGCGCGGCGGGGTCGGGGGTCAGGCGGGTGCC
The DNA here is from genome assembly GCF_900106675.1 of Allgaiera indica. Lineage (GTDB taxonomy): Bacteria > Pseudomonadota > Alphaproteobacteria > Rhodobacterales > Rhodobacteraceae > Acidimangrovimonas > Acidimangrovimonas indica. The sequence goes on along the minus strand of NZ_FNOB01000008.1, from coordinate 186,430 downwards.
GGGGACCGGCCGGTCGAGATGGGTGATCTCCAGCGCCGGCTCGGCCTCGTCGGTCCCGCTCAGGCGGCCGGTCCAGAGGCCCTCGGCGAATTGCAGCTTTGTCAGGGTCGGCACCGGCATGGGATCCTCAAATTTCGGCCCGGGGGCGGCGGCTGAAGGCCACATCGCGCAGGGTGATCTGGTTCATCCGCGGAGTTTCGAAGATCAGGTCGACCCAGATCTTTTCCACCCGTTTTTCGTTGATGTCGGAATAGCCAAGGTCGAATTCCACCATCACGGCGGGCGTTTGCAGGGGCAGTTCGCGCACCACCTGATCGGTGTTGGGGCCGTGCTTGACGTTCAATCGGGCGAAGATCTCGATCCGGCGTTCCAGATCAACGATCGCGTCCATGCGGATCACATGGCGCCGGCCCAGGCCCTGGCAGGCCTCAGGCGGGAAATCGAGCACCAATGACAGGAAGCTTCCGTCGAAGCGGAACACGTCAAGGCGCGCTGCGAAGGGTGCGCGGTCCTCGGCGGCGTGGTTGCGCAACTGGCGCAGCGACAGCTCGGACTTGTCGCAATCGTGGAAGATCGTGGCCTCTTGGCCCAGCTGGGTCTGATTGACGATTTCGGTCAGGCCGGGCGGATCCTGCGGGCAGCGCCAGAGCGCGGGGCGCCAGGCCCAATCGGACCCGATGGGTCTGCGCGGCCTGTCCGCGTCCATTGCGATCAGCGCCAGCTTGCCGTCGGCGGCATGGGTCAGGCGGTCGATCTCGCGGCGGATTTGCCCCGCCTCTCCATGCAGGGCACGCAGGGCGTTCGGATCCAGGCTGTCCATCGTCTTGATCGCCTGGCGCCAGCGCTTCAGCATCCGGCGTTGCGCGAACTGGTCAAGGAACTTGCCGAACTTGCCCTGCATCTTTCGCTGTCGATCCCCTGACGGTCCCTGATCCTGCGCCGGTTTCGGGTCAGTTTCAGGATGTATCGCCGGAAAGGGTGAACAAAACCACCCCTTGCGATCATTCCTTAGCCCGTGGTCTTGCGCGGGGCAGGGTGGGGCGATGCCGCGCGGACCTGGGCCATGAACGCGCGCAACAAGGCTTCGGAATGGCGCGCCGAGATCGGTCGCCCCGGCAGCCCGACGACCGAAAGGGTGACGATATGGCCGTTGAGATCGAAAAGCACCCGCCAGCTGACGGTCGGGTCGGGGCGGGCCGAACTGTCGCGCAGATGCAAAAAGAAGGCACCGTCGCCGTCGTAATGGCCCAGGATCGTCACCGTCCGCGCCTTGCCCGATCGGCTGAGCGCGGCGCGGCCGGCGCGCGATTCGAAATAGCGCGCCAGGCGCTTTTCCGACCCCGCGATTCCGGCGCCGCTGCTGCCGGCCGAGACCGCCGCGGTCAATATCGCGGGGGCCTGGGGCCGCGGCTGGGTGCTGACCCCCGAGATAGAGGCGCAGCTGCCCAGCAGCACGAAGGTGCCTGCCGTCGTATCCCGGCTGCCCTTGGTGTCGATGCAATAGCCCGCCGGTCCTTCGATCACCACGCTGCCGCGGGCGACAGGCATGCTGCGCGGAGCCGGTAGGCTGGTACAGCCCGCCACCAGAAGCAGCAGGACCGCCGCGGATTTCAAGGCCCAGCCCCGCGCGATCGACGGCGCTTTCGGGGGCGTCGGGTGCGCCGTTCGGGTGGCGCCAACGCGGGCGGGGCGCCGCGCCATGTCGGAACAGCGGGTGCGCATTGCGTGCTCCATCAGCAGGGTCGCCTTTCGCATACTGGCCTGGTCGGGCGGGGGCAAGGCGCTTGCGGAACAAGTGTGCGATGGCCCGCCCAGGCGCACGGGGATGTGTGCCGACGGTTTCGCGCAGGCACGGCGCCCGCCCCGGGCAAGCGTTGACAAGCGTTGAAGAGCGCGCCGCCGGATTGATTGCAATTCCGCCGCACGGGGCTTATCTGACGGCCAGGATACCGCGACGCGAAGGCCTCAGCCCAGATGAACTGGATTTCGAACTACGTCCGCCCCAAGATCAACTCGCTGTTTTCGCGCCGCGAGGTGCCCGAGAACCTGTGGACCAAATGCCCCGAATGCGGGACCATGCTGTTCCACCGCGAGCTGACCGAAAACCTGAACGTCTGCGCGACATGTGATCATCATATGGCGATCACGCCGCGGGCTCGGTTCAGCGCGCTGTTCGACGGCGGCATCTTCACCGAGGTCGAGGCCCCCGAACCCCTGCCCGACCCGCTGCATTTCCGCGATCAGAAACGCTACCCCGACCGGCTGCGCGCGGCGCAGAAGGCCACCGGCGAGAAGGGCGCGATGCTGGTCGCCGAAGGCGAGATCGGGCGCACCCCGATCGTCGCCGCGGCGCAGGATTTCGCCTTCATGGGCGGCTCGATGGGGATGCAGGTGGGCAACGCGATCATCGCCGGCGCCGAGCGCGCGGTGAAGTTGAAGCGTCCGCTGATCCTGTTTTCCGCCGCCGGCGGCGCGCGGATGCAGGAAGGCATCCTGTCGCTGATGCAGATGCCGCGCACCACCGTCGCCGTGCAGATGCTGAAAGAGGCGGGCCTGCCCTATATCGTCGTGCTCACCCACCCCACCACCGGCGGCGTGACGGCAAGCTATGCGATGCTGGGCGATGTGCAGATCGCCGAACCCAACGCGCTGATCTGCTTTGCCGGACCGCGCGTGATCGAGCAGACGATTCGCGAAAAGCTGCCCGAGGGCTTCCAGCGCGCCGAGTATCTTCTTGACCACGGCATGCTGGATCGCGTCACCCACCGCAAGGCGCTGCGCGAGGAACTGATCACCATCGTGCGGATGCTCACCGGCCAGCCGCCGGCGGTGAAGGGCGATCTGCCGCCGCCGAAAGACGCGGCCCCCGCCCCGAAAGCCGACCCCGCCCCCGAGGCGCCCGAGGGGGATGCCCCGGCGTGAGCGACCTGCTGTCGTCGGATGCCCTGCTTGCACGGCTGCTGACGCTTCACCCCAAGAAGATCGACCTGACGCTTGACCGGATGCACCGGCTGCTGGCGGCTTTGGGCAACCCCGAACGCGCGCTTGCCCCGGTGATCCATGTGGCGGGCACCAACGGCAAGGGCTCGACCCAGGCGATGATCCGGGCAGGGTTGGAGGCCGCGGGCGAAAAGGTCCACGCTTATACCTCGCCGCACCTTGCGCATTTCCACGAACGCATCCGCCTGGCCGGCGAGCTGGTGAGCGAGCCGATGCTGGCGCGGCTGCTGGAGGAATGCGAGCGCGCAAACGCGGGGGCGCCGATCACCTTCTTCGAGATCACCACCTGCGCCGCCTTGCTGGGCTTTTCCAGGGTCGAGGCGGATCACGTGTTGCTCGAGGTCGGTCTTGGCGGGCGGCTGGACGCGACGAACGTGATCGACCGGCCGGAACTGACGATCATCACGCCGGTCTCGATCGACCATCAGCAATATCTGGGCGACACCCTGGCCCAGATCGCGGCCGAGAAGGCCGGGATTCTCAAGCGCGGCGTGCCCTGCGTGGTGGGGCCGCAGGACGAGGCCGCGCTCGAGGTGATCGAGGCCCGCGCCGCGCAGCTGGGCGCCCCGCTGCTGGTGCATGGCCAGCACTGGCACGCCTGGGAAGAGCGCGGCCGGCTGATCTTCCAGGATGAGAACGGCCTTCTGGACCTGCCGCTGCCCAACCTGCCCGGCCCTTTCCAGATCCTGAACGCCGGTGCCGCGATCGCCGCGCTGCGCCATCTGGGCCGCGACGACACCGCGGCCGAGGCCGCCGTTACCCGCGCCTATTGGCCCGCAAGGATGCAGCGCCTGCGGACAGGACCGCTGGTCGATGCCGCGGGCCGCGCCGAGCTGTGGCTTGACGGCGGGCACAATCCGGCGGGCGGCCAGGCGGTGGCGGCCGCGCTGGCGGGGCTGCCGCCGAAGCCCACGCATCTGATCTGCGGCATGCTGAACACCAAGGATGTCGGCGGCTACCTGCGCCCGCTGGCGCCGCAGGTGCGCGATCTGCACGCCGTTTCGATCCCCGGCGAAAGTGCCACACTCCCCGCCGAAACCACCCGTGACGCGGCGCTGGCCGAGGGTATCACGGCGACGACGGCGGCCTCGGTGGCCGAGGCGGTCGCCGATATCGTCGCCACGGACCCGCAATCGCGCATCCTGATCTGCGGCTCGCTCTATCTTGCCGGCGCTGTGCTGCGCGAAAACGGCTGACCCGAAGCGATCCGCCCCTTCATCTTGGCGAAAATACTCCGGGGGGGGTAGGGGGGGCAGAGCCCCCCTTACGTCTGCGTTCCCCAGGTCGCATCCTGCATTTCGCGCAACCTGCTGGCGGTGCGCTCGAATTCGAACGTGCCCGCGCCCTCGACATACAGCTGTTCGGGCTGGTCGGCGGCGGAACAGATCAGCCGCACCCTGGCCTCGTATAGCGCGTCAATGAGCGTGACGAAGCGCTTGGCCTCGTTGTAGTTCGAGGCCGACAGATGCGGGATGTTTTCCAAGATCAGCACCTTCACCCGGTCAGCGAGGGCCAAATAATCGGCGGGACCCAGCGGCTGGCCACACAGGTCCCAGAAGCTGGCCCGCGCGACACCGTTCAGGAAGGCGGGCAATACCACGCGCCGGCCGTTGACCTCGATGTCCAGCGGCGCACCGGCTCCGCCTCCGGTCAGGTCCTGCCAGACCTCGTCCAGCGCCGCGCCCGCGCTGCCTGCCGGGGTGAACCAGACCTGCGCGCCGGTCAGCCGGTGCTGCCGGTAATCCTCGGCGCTTGTCAGTTCGCGCACCTCCATCCGGTTCTGCAGCAGGTCGATGAAGGGCAGGAAAAGCGCCCGGTTCAGCCCATCCTTGTACAGATCCTCTGGCACCCGGTTCGAGGTGGTCACCACCACTACGCCAGCATCGAACAGCTTCTGGAACAGCCGCCCCACGATCATCGCATCGGCGATATCGGTGATCTGCATTTCGTCGAAACACAGCAGGCGCGTAGTCTCGATCACCGATCTCGCGACGGGTTCCAGCGCGTCGGGGATCTCCTGCTTGCGGGCCTCGGCCAGACCCCTCTGGATTTCCTGCATGAAGGCATGGAAATGGACCCGGCGCTTGCGGCGGATGTCGGTCGCCTCAAAAAACAGATCCATCAGCATCGACTTGCCGCCGCCGACCCCGCCCCACAGATAAAGGCCCTTCGGCGGCTCGGGCGGTTTCTGGAACAACCGCTTCAGCCCGCGGGCCTTTTCCGAGGTTTCCTCCAACGCCAGACGCACGGCTTCCAGTGCCGGCAGGACGGCGCGCTGGGCGGGGTCGGGGCGCAGGCGGCCCTTGGCGACCCGGGCATCGTAGATTTCGGTAAGTGTTTCGCGCATGGGGCCGATGTAGCCTGTGATTCCGACAAGGAGAAGGGCCGCCCCGATCGCTCGGGACGGCCCTTCGAATTCCGGCTGCGGGCAGCCTCAGCCCTGGCGGGCCTTGAACCGCTTCTGCGTCTTGTTGATCACATAAACGCGGCCCTTGCGGCGCACGATCTGGCAATCGCGATGACGCTGCTTGAGCGAGCGGAGCGAGTTGCGGACCTTCATCGGTCGATCTCCTGTTCGCGGCGCGCGTGCGCCTTGAAAAACGAATGTCCCCGGCGTGACGCCCCGGGGACGGTTAAGAATGGTGGGCGGTACTGGGATCGAACCAGTGGCCACTACGATGTCAACGTAGTGCTCTACCGCTGAGCTAACCGCCCACGCCCCGTGCATCCGCCCGTTTCCCGATCCCGAAAGAAAAGGACGCGGGGCGAACCGCGTCGGTCGCTGGGTCTATAAAAGGAGTCGTTCGCCGGTTCAAGGGGTTTTGGCAAGTTCGCAAAAGCAGACTATATTGCTGCCAAGAGGAAACGCATGACCCGCGCCAGCGCCGCTTACGATCTATATCTTCCCGCCCGGCGAGCGTCAGGCGTGGTTTTCTCCTCGCCGCATTCTGGGCAGGAATACGGGGCCGCGTTCCTGGCGGCCTCGGTGCTGGATCCACACGCGATCCGCTCGTCCGAAGACGCCTTCGTCGACCGCCTGTTTTCCGACGCGCCGAAACTTGGCGCGCCGCTGATCTGCGCCCGCGCGCCGCGCGCCTTCGTCGATCTGAACCGGGCCGTGGACGAATTGGACCCTGGGGTGATCGCCGGCATTCGCACCGCCGGGCACAACCCCCGCGTCACCTCGGGTCTGGGCGTGATTCCCCGCGTCGTCTCGAACGGGCGTGCGATCTACCGGGGCAAGATCAGCGCGGAAGAGGCACACCTGCGCCTGCACGGCTACTGGAAGCCCTATCATGACCGCCTGCGTGCCTTGATCGACGAGGGGCTGGCGCAGTTCGGGCAGAGCCTGCTGATCGATTGCCACTCGATGCCGCATGAGGCGATCCAGCACCACGGCCGGGTCGGCCGCCCGCACCCCGAGATCGTCCTGGGCGACCGCTTCGGCGCTTCCGCCGACGGTGCGGTGACGGAGGCGGTGGAAGCCGCATTCGCGGATCAGGGCTTTCGCGTCGCCCGCAACGTGCCCTTCGCGGGGGCCTATATCACCCAGGCCTATGGCCGCCCGATGCGGGGCCAGCATGTGGTGCAGGTCGAAATCGACCGCGCGCTTTACATGGACGAACAGACGATCCGCCCGCATCCGCATTTTGCCGAGGTCCAGGCCGCGCTGACCCGCGCGATGGCCACCATCGTCAGCACGCTGGGTCAAAGTGCACGCCCGCTGGCCGCGGAATAGGATCTGGCGGACGGCGACCTTGCCGTCTGCGCCCCCCAAGAAGCATATCGAGACCGAAGCAAGCGCGGGAAACGCCGCATTGCATTCTTTCCGGTCCAGATATCCCGCTGGGGTTTCGGGGGTGCGAAACCAGGGCGCGGACGTCCGCGAAGGGCCTGGCCCGCGGGCCGGCCGCCTGGGCTTCAGGCCCGGCGGCTGGCGATGTCGGTGATGCCCAGAACCTCCAGCACCCTGGCCTCGATCTGCTGGGCGTTCAGGCCCGCGACGGCATACATCGCGGCGGGGCTGGCCTGGTCGATGAAGATGTCGGGCAGCACCATCATGCGGAATTTCAGCCCATGGTCGAAGACGCCCGCTTCGGCCAAAAGCTGCGCGACCTGGCTGCCAAAGCCACCCACGGCGCCTTCCTCGATGGTGATCAGGGCCTCGTGCTCGGCGGCCAGGCGCAGGATCAGGTCGCGGTCCAGCGGCTTGGCGAAGCGGGCGTCGGCGATCGTTGGGGTGATTCCGCGCTGGCCAAGCGATTCCGCCGCCTTCTCGACCTCCGCCAGCCGGGTCCCGAAGCTTAGGATCGCGATACGCTTGCCCTCGCGGATCATTCGGCCACGGCCGATCTCCAGCGGTTGGCCGCGTTCGGGCATCTCGACACCCACGCCTTCTCCGCGTGGGTAGCGGAAGGCCGAGGGGCGGTCATCCAGCGCATGGGCGGTGGCGACCATGTGCACCAGCTCGGCCTCGTCGGCGGCGGCCATCACCACCATGCCGGGCAGGTTGGACAGGAAGGCCGTATCAAATGCGCCGGCATGGGTGGCGCCATCCGCCCCCACCAGCCCGGCGCGGTCGATGGCGAAACGCACCGGCAGCCGCTGGATCGCCACGTCATGCACGACCTGGTCATAGCCGCGCTGCAGGAAGGTGGAATAGAGCGCGCAGAACGGCTTCATCCCCGCCGCCGCAAGGCCGGCCGAGAAGGTCACCGCATGCTGTTCGGCAATGCCCACGTCGAAGCAGCGCCGCGGAAAGCGTTCGGCGAAAAGGTTCAGCCCGGTGCCGTCCGGCATCGCCGCGGTCACCGCAACCACCTTGTCGTCGGCCTCGGCCTCGCGGATCAGCGACTTGGCGAAAACCTTTGTGTAGGACGGCGCGTTCGAGGGCGCCTTCTTCTGCTCGCCCGTCACCACGTCGAACTTGGCCGTGGCATGGCCCTTGTCCATCGCGCGCTCGGCCGGGGCGAAGCCCTTGCCCTTCTTGGTGATCACGTGGATCAGCATCGGCCCTGTCGCCCGCGCCCGCACCGTGCGCAGCACCGGCAGCAGTTGCTCCATGTCATGTCCGTCGATCGGGCCGACATAGCTGAAGCCAAGCTCCTCGAACAGCGATCCGCCCACGGCCAGACCCTTGAGCACATCCTTGGCCCGCTTCGCGCCCATCTGGAAAGGTTCGGGCAGCAGGCTGACGGCGCCCCGGGCGGCGGCCTTCAGTTCCTGGAAGGGGGCACCGGCGTAAAGACGCGACAGGTAGGATGACATCGCCCCCACGGGCGGCGCGATCGACATCTCGTTGTCGTTGAGGATCACGAAGAGGCGGGTCTTCAGGTGGCCTGCGTTGTTCATCGCCTCATAGGCCATGCCGGCGCTCATCGCGCCGTCGCCGATCACCGCGATCGTGTCGCCCACCCCGTCGGCGCCCAGATCGCGTGCCACCGCAAAGCCCAAGGCCGCGCTGATCGAGGTCGAACTATGCGCCGCTCCGAACGGGTCATAGGCGCTTTCCGACCGCTTGGTGAAACCGCTCAGGCCGTTTTCCTGGCGCAGGGTACGGATCCGGTCGCGCCGGCCGGTCAGGATCTTGTGGGGATAGGACTGGTGGCTGACATCCCAGATCAGCTTGTCGCGCGGGGTTTCGAAGACCGCGTGCAGCGCCACCGTCAGCTCGACCACGCCCAGCCCCGCGCCCAGATGACCGCCGGTTTCCGACACCGCGCTGATCGTTTCGGCGCGCAGTTCGTCGGCCACCTGGCGCAATTCGCGGTCCGACAAATCCTTGAGATCGGCGGGCAGCGACACGCAGTCAAGCATCGGGGTCTGGGGTCTGTCACTCATTTTCGGGGCCCTCCCGGGGGCGCTTAGCTGTCGCGGGCAATAACGAAGCGCGCGGCCTGCCGCAAGCGTTCCGCCCCGTCGCCATAGCCGGCAAGCGCGGCTTCGGCCTGTTCGACCAGCGCCCGGGCCCGGGCGCGCGCGCCTTCCAGACCCAGAATCGATACGAAGGTGGCCTTGCCCGCGTGGGCGTCCTTTTGCAGGCGCTTGCCCGCCTTCTCTGCGTCGCCCTCGACATCCAGAATGTCATCGGCGATCTGGAAGGCAAGGCCCAAAGCCGTGGCATAGCGGCCCAGCGCCGACGGATCGGCGCCGGCCAGATGCGCGCCGGCCTCGGCCGACCAGCGGATCAGCGCACCGGTCTTGCCGGCCTGCAATTCGGTGATCTGGTCGAGCGTCAGCGGCACGGCGGCGGTTTCGGCGGCGATGTCAAGCGCCTGGCCCAGCACCATGCCCCCGGCCCCGGCGGCCCGCGCCATCGACCCCAGCAGCGCCACGCGCCGCTCCGCCGGACCCAGCGCCTCGCGCGACAGAAGCTCGAACGCCAGCGTTTGCAGGGCGTCCCCGGCCAGCACGGCGGTGGCTTCGTCCCATTTCACATGCACCGTGGGTTGGCCGCGGCGCAGGTCGTCGTCATCCATGCAGGGCAGATCGTCGTGGATCAGCGAATAGGCATGCATCGCCTCGATCGCCGCCGCCGCGATGACCGAGACCTCGGGCGCCAGCCCGTGCAACCGCGCGCCTTCCATCACCAGAAAGCCGCGCAGGCGCTTGCCACCCTGCAGGGCGTAGCGCATCGCGTGAATGACCGGCTGATCGGCGCGGTCGGCAAGTTCGGCGTCCAGAAACGACTGGATCAGGGCCGCGTCCGCGGCCAGGACGTCGGGGAACATGTCAGAGGCCTTCGGCGGGCGTGGTGCCCACCGCGCGGCCTTCCTGCGCGCGGATCAACTCCACCTTCTCCTCGGCTTCCTTCAGCTTTTCCTCGCAGCGTGCCTTCAGCGCCGCGCCGCGTTCGTAAAGCTTGATCGACTGCTCCAGCGGCACGTCGCCGCGCTCAAGCTGGCCCACGACCTGCTCCAACTCGGCCATGGCCTGCTCGAAGCTCATCTGATCCACCGGCTTGACCGTCTCGCTCATCCGCTGCGCTCCATCAATTCCCGCACATGCCGGGCACTGCTTTCGCCCAGGGCCTGCAAATCATATCCCCCCTCGAGTGTCGAGACCACCCGGCCGCCGCAATGGGCCTCGGCCAGGGCGCAGATCTCTGCCGTCAGCCAGCCGAAATCCTCGGCCCGCCATTCCAGCTGAGCCAGCGGATCGGCGGCATGGGCATCGAAACCGGCCGAGATCACGATCAACTCCGGCTTGAAGGCATCGACGGCGGGCAGGATCACACGCTGGTAGGCGCGGCGCATCTCGGCGCCGTCGCTGCCGGGCGCCAGCGGCAGGTTCAGCACGTTGTCATGCGCGCCGCGCTCATTCGCCGCGCCGGTGCCGGGATAAAGCGGCATCTGATGCGAGGAGCAGAACAGCGTGCGGGCCTCGTTCCACAAAAGGTCCTGGGTGCCGTTGCCGTGGTGGACATCGAAATCCACCACCGCGACGCGCGACAGGCCGTGGTGATCGAGCGCCCGCTTGGCCGCGATCGCGGCATTGCCGAACAGGCAAAACCCCATCGCCGTTTCCCGCTCGGCATGGTGGCCGGGCGGGCGACAGGCGACAAAGGCGTTGCGGTCCTCGTCGCCCAGCACGGCGTCCACGGCGGCGCAGACCCCGCCGACGCCGCGCAGCGCCGCGGCCCAGGAGCCGGGCGCAAGATAGGTATCGGCGTCGAGCTGGCTCCAACCCTGCACGGGCACCGCGCCATGTACCCGGTCGATGTAGCTTTCGGGGTGGCAGCGGGCGATTTCGGCGCGCGCGCCCAGGGGGGCGGTGCGGCGATCCAGCCCCGCGAAGCCTTCCAGTGCCGCCGCGACCGATTTCAGCCGCGCGTGTTGTTCGGGATGGCCTGCCGGCTCGACATGGCCCAGGCAGTCGTCGTGCATGTAGATGATGGTCATCCGACCCTCCTCCTGCGTTCACCTTGGAAGACATACTCCCAAGGTGGCCCGGATCAAATCCGCAGTGTGGGGCGCGGCCCTTTTGGGCCTACAATTTCGCGCCCCAGCTGATCGAGGCGCGCTGGCGGGTGTAGAATTCGCCCATCAGCCCGATCATCAAACAGGCGATGCAGACATAGATCGGATAGGAGATCGTCGAGTTGTGCGGGTTGTAGTTGATGAAGATGAAGCCGCGCGCCTGGTCGATGATATGGAACAGCGGGTTCCAGTCGAAATAGGACAACAGCGTCGGCGTCAGCGTGTTGGCCACGAACATCTTGCCCGAGGCGATCATGTTCGCCCGCCCGTAGACCAGCGCCAGCAGGCCGATCAGTTCAGGCTGCCAGGGCTTGAAGGCGCGAAACAGCATTCCGATCGACAGGCCCGAAAACCACGCCAGCAGCAGCATCCCCATGGATTGCACCGGCTCGTAGACCGTGAAGGGCGTCATCGCGCAATAGTAGAGCGTCAGCACGAAGGTCATCGACAGGATCTGGATATAAAGCGCGCTCAGCGCCGCCGCCCCGACCGCGACGATGGTGTTCATCGGCGCGTGCTTCATCATCTGCGAGGTCGGCCCATCCGCCCCCACCACCGCCTTCATGGTCTTGGTGTGGGTCATGTACATGAACACGCCCGACATGATGTAGAGGATGAAATCCCCACGGATCGCGCTAGAGCGCAGCTTCAGCACCACGATCAGGACGTAGAAGACGACGATCATCAAGATCGTCTGGAACATGTTCAGCAGCAGGCCGACGATCGCGTTGCGATGGGTCTTGCGCACATCGCGCACCGCGACGTGATAGATCAGCTCCAACTGGCCAAGGGCCAGCCTTAGGGTCGATGGCGGTAGATCCTGCCTGAACATGCCTGTCGCATTCCTGCTGCGCCTGCGGAACTCAGGCCCCCTTATCGCCGGCAAAGCTTGCCGAACCCTTGCGGGCGGATGATAAGGGGGCAACCCTTTATTATCAACTGCCGGGCGGGAAACCTTGCCGGCGCACAGGAGAAACAATGCCTAACCCCGACCTCGACCAGATGATCCTCGTCTTCCGCCGTCTCGCGCTGGCGGCAGGCGACCGGATCATGGAGATCTACAATGCCGAGGATTTCGAGGTACGCACAAAATCCGACGCCAGCCCAGTGACCGAGGCCGACCTGGCGGCTGATGCGCTGATCTCGGCCGGGTTGCGGGCGGCGTTTCCCCGGATCCCCCTGGTGACCGAGGAACAGGCAGCCACCCATGGTCAAAGCCTGTCGACCTTCCTGATCGTCGATCCGCTGGATGGCACCAAGGAATTCGTCAAGCGGCGTGGCGATTTCACCGTGAACATCGCCTATGTCGACAACGGCGTGCCCCTGCGCGGCGTGGTCTATGCCCCTGCGCGGGGGCGGCTGTTCTATACCCGGGCCGATGGCGCCTCGGTCGAGGAGACGGGCGATTTCGATCCCGACATCCCCGGCCCCGTCACACCGCTGCATGTCGCGGTCCCCGACAACGACGCGCTGATGGTCGTGGCCTCGAAATCGCACCGCGATCCCGCGACCGACGCCTATATCGCGCGCTACCGGGTGCGGGATCTGAAAAGCGCGGGGTCTTCGCTGAAATTCTGCCTGGTGGCGACGGGCGAGGCCGATCTTTATCCCCGGCTCGGCCGGACGATGGAATGGGACACGGCGGCGGGCGACGCGGTGCTGCGCGGCGCGGGCGGCGCCATGGTACGTTTCGACGATCACACGCCCTTCCGCTATGGCAAGCCCGGGTTCGAGAACCCGTTCTTCATCGCCCATGCCCCGGGTGTCGATCTGAAGCCGGCGGGCTGAGCCGATGAAGACCCTGATCGTCATTCCCGCCCGCTACGCATCGACCCGCTATCCGGGCAAGCCTCTGGTGGCGCTGACCGGCGCGACCGGCCAGTCACGCACGTTGATCGAACGTTCTTGGCGCGCGGCGATGGATGTCCGGGGCGTCGACCGCGTGGTGGTGGCCACCGACGACGACCGCATCCGCGACGTGGCGGAAGGCGTGGGCGCCGAGGTGGTGATGACTTCGGCCTCGTGCCGCAACGGCACCGAGCGCTGCGCCGAGGCGCATGATGCCCTGGGCGGAGGCTATGATATCGTTGTCAACCTGCAGGGCGACGCGCCGCTGACGCCCGCCTGGTTCATCGAGGACTTGGTCGCAGGGCTTTCCGCCACCCCCTCGTGCGAGGTCGCCACCCCGGTGCTGCGCTGCGATGGCCGCATGCTGAACAGCCTGATCGAGGACCGGCGCGCGGGCCGGGTCGGCGGCACCACTGCGGTCTTCGGGGAAGGCGGCAGGGCGCTCTATTTCTCGAAAGAGGTGATCCCCTTTACCGGCACCGTCTATGCCGATGCCGACGAGACCCCGGTTTTCCACCATGTCGGTGTCTACGCCTATCGGCGGGCGGCGCTGTCGGCCTATCCCGGCTGGCATCCGGGGCCGCTGGAAGGCCTCGAAGGGCTGGAACAATTGCGATTTCTGGAACAGGGGCGCGCGGTTCTGTGCGTCGAAGTCCAGGCGCGCGGCCGCCAGTTCTGGGAGTTGAACAACCCCGAGGACGTGGCCAGGATCGAGACGATGCTGGCGGCCATGGGCGCGCCCTAGGCAGGCAATGGGATAGGCAAGCGATGGGCGGGTCATGACAGAGCATGGGACCAGCATCGTCATCACCTCGCGCCACAGATCGGCGGCGCTGCGGCGCTGCCTTTGCGCGCTGCACCAGCAGGACCACCCCAGGATCGAGCTGATCGTGGTCGCCGACCCGGCCGCCTGTGCCGCGCTGGCGCTGCTGGCGGACCGGGTGAAGCTGATCCCTTTCGACAAGCCCAACATCTCGGCCGCCCGCAATCTGGGTCTGACCCAGGCGGCGGGGGAGGTAGTGGCGTTCATCGACGACGACGCGGTGCCCGAACCCAGCTGGATCCGGCGCCTGGCCAGGCCCTTCAACGACCACCGGGTCGCCGCCGCGACCGGCTTCGTGCGCGGGCGCAACGGGATTTCCTATCAATGGAAGGCTGCGTGGATCGACCACTTGGGCGAGGACACGCTGCTGGATGTGGACGCGACGGCGGCGACGCTTCATGCGGGTGACGCGCGGCGCGCGGTAAAGACGCAAGGCACCAACATGGCGTTTCGCCGGGCACCGCTGATGGCGGCGGGCGGTTTCGACCCGGCCCTGCATTTCTATCTGGACGAGGCACATGTGGATCTGACCCTGGCCGCCGCGGGGCATCTGACCGCCGTGGTGCCGGAGGCGCAGGTTCATCACAGCTTCGCCGCCAGCGAACGCCGCCGTGCCGACCGCGCGCCGCTGAGCCTGGCCGAGATCGGCGCGTCCACCGCCGTCTTCCTGCGCCGTCACGCCGCGCAGGAGGATCCCGCGCCGGCGCTTGCCCGGCTGCGTGCCGCGCAACGCAGGCGTCTGTTGACGATGATGGTGGATGGACGCCTCTCTCCGCCCGACGTGAAGCGGTTGCTGGCGACGCTGGAGGCAGGGCTGACCGAGGGCGCGGCACGGCCGCTGCCGGCGCTGGGGCCCCTGGCCGACGATCCGCCACCCTTCCGCGCGCTGCCCGGCACGGGGCCGCGCCCCGGCGTGGTGTTGGCAGGCAGGCCATGGTCGCGCCGCCAGCTGCGCCGCGCCGCGCTGACCCAGCTGGAGGCCGGGCGTATCGCTACGCTTCTGTGCCTTGGCCCCAATGCGCGCCCGCACCGGATGCGGTTCGACACCGAAGGTTATTGGGAGCAAAGCGGCGGGCTTTTCGGTCGTTCCGAGCGCAGCGGCCCGCGCTTTCGGTTTGCCCGGTTCAACGACCGCCTGCGCCGCGAAATCGGGCGTATCGGTCAGTTTCGGCCAGTCGGAACCGAATAGCGGGGGCGGGGGTTCTCAACCCAGGGCGCCCTTGCTAGACAATGACATACTTTTGGCGTGAAGGCGTACTATTCTTGCGATCCCATGATGCGGTCCGGGCCGCGGGATCGGTCTGTATTGGAACATGGTCGCCGCGACGGTGCGACCCAGGGGAAGAACAAGCATGAAGAGCAAGGTGACGAAGGCGGTTTTTCCCGTGGCGGGACTCGGGACCCGGTTCCTTCCTGCAACCAAGTCGATCCCCAAGGAAATCATGACGCTGGTCGATCGCCCGCTGATCCAGTACGCAATCGACGAGGCCCGCGCGGCCGGCATCAGGGAATTCATCTTCGTCACCTCGCGCGGCAAGGGTGCGCTGGAGGATTACTTCGACCACGCCCCGCAGCTGGAACAGGAACTGAAGCGCAAGGGCAAGACCCAGCTGCTGGAAGTGCTGAAGAACACCAATATGGATAGCGGCGCGATCGCCTATGTGCGCCAGCACAAGGCGCTGGGCCTGGGTCACGCGGTCTGGTGCGCGTCGCGCCTGATCGGCAACGAGCCGTTTGCCGTGATCCTGCCCGACGACGTGATCGCCGCCGAAAAGCCCTGCCTGCAGCAGATGGTCGAGGCCCATGCCGAGACCGGCGGCAACATGGTCGCGGCGATGGAGGTCCCGCCCGAGAAGGCCTCGGCCTACGGTGTTCTGGACGTGGCCGAGGACCTGGGTGACAGGGTGCGCGTCAAGGCGATGGTCGAGAAGCCCAAGCCCGAGGAGGCGCCTTCCAACCTGGCGGTGATCGGGCGCTATATCCTGACGCCCAGCGTGCTGCGCAACCTCAACCGCAAGAAGACCGGTTCTGGCGGCGAGATCCAGCTGACCGACGCCATCGCCGAGGAAATCACCACGTCGAACGATGTCTATGGCTACCGCTTTCAGGGCCAGCGCTACGATTGCGGGTCAAAAGCCGGGTTCCTGCAGGCGACGGTGGCCTTCGGGCTGGCGCGTGACGAATTGCGCGACGAATTGTCGGCCTATCTGCAGGAATTGGTCGGCCTGCAAAGGGCCGCGCAATAACGTCGGCCCGGCAATGCGACGACCCACCGGGGGCCGCGCCGCCCCCGCCGGTGCGACTGCTGGATCTTTCGCGGCTTGTCGCCCGGGCCGGCAAGGGGGCGGCCACTGGCGTCGACCGGGTGGAATTTGCGTATCTCGAGGCGCTTCTGGCGCGGCCCGAGCCGCTGTTCGCGCTGATCCGTAGCACGCTGGGCGTCGTCTTGCTGGGCCCCGACGGCACCGCCGCGCTGCGCGACCGCCTTGGCGGAGCGCGGCCCTGGGGCGCGCCCGACCTGCTGGGCCGGCTGTCGCAACGCCGCAACATGCCCCGCGCCGCCGCCGAGGCCGATCTGCGCCGGCTGGCCACCGGCCGGGCGCGTCCCTCGGGCCTGGCGCGGCTGCTTCGGCGTCACCTGCCGGCCGGGTTCGCCTATCTCAACACCGGCCATGCGCATCTTTCGGCACGGGTGTTCGACGCGGTTCACGCGGCGGGCGGGCGGGCGGCAGTGCTGTTGCACGACACGATCCCGCTCGATCATCCGGCGCTGTCGTCGCCCGGGATGCCCGAGGCCTTCGCGCGGCGCCTTGCCGCAGTGTCCCGGGGCGCCGATCTGGTGATCTGCAACTCGAACGCCACGCGGGCCGACGCCATGCGGCATTTCGCGCGGCTGGGCCGGGTTCCCGCGATCGTCGTCGCGCCCCTGGGCATTGATCCGCCGCGTCCCGACCGTTCCGCGCTGCCGCCGGGGTTGAACCTTCGGCCTCCATATTTCGTGTCGCTCGGCACGATCGAGCCGCGCAAGAACCATGCCCTGCTGCTGGACGTTTGGCAGGATTTCATGCGCGATCCGCCGGCCGGGGGCGTGCCCGATCTTTATGTCATAGGCCGCCGCGGCTGGAATAACGCGGCGCTTTTCGCGCGGCTCGAAGCCCGCCCGGACCATGTGCATGAGCTGGGCCCGCTGCCCGACGGCGCCGCGGCCGCGCTTCTGGAAGGCGCCGCGGGGCTGCTGTTTCCCAGCCTTGCCGAAGGCTTCGGCCTTCCGCCCGTCGAGGCCGCCGCCCTTGGGGTGCCGGTGCTTTGTGGCGATCTTGCGGTCTATCAAGAGACCCTGGGCAATTACCCGGTTTACGCAGACCTGAGCGACCGCTATCTTTGGCGTACAAAAATCGAGGCCATGGCTGCGCAGGCAGGCCCGGCGGAAGGGACGAGCGGTGGCGTGGCGCGGACATATCCGCGCCTTCTGACATGGGCGGATCATTTCAAGCTGGTGTTAAGCCTGACGTGATAGCTCTGCACGGACCATGACCTGCATGTGCCTGGAGGCAGAGAACGGTTGGGACTGTGGAATTCATATCTGCTGCGCCTCGCCCGCAGGCGCTGGAGACTCCGCGCCTTTCGCAAGCGGCGTGAACTGACCACCGTCGCCAATCGCACGGGTGAAATCGGCCGGCATGATATCTTGGTCTTTTCGACGCTGCGCAACGAACGGGTCCGTCTGCCCTATTTCCTGCAGTACTACCGCGACCTCGGGGTCAACCACTTCCTGTTCGTCGACAACGGTTCCGACGATGGATCGCGTGAATACCTTTGCGATCAGTCCGATTGTTCGGTCTGGACCACCACGCACAGCTACAAGCGGGCGCGCTTTGGCGTGGATTGGCTGAACTGGCTGCAATGGCGCCACGGCCATGGCCATTGGACCCTGGTCGTCGATCCCGACGAATTCTTCGTCTATCCGTTCTGCGACACGCGCTCGATCCGGGCGCTGACCGATTGGCTGGATGCGTCCTCGATCCGGTCCTTCGGGGCGATGCTGCTGGATATGTACCCCAAGGGCCGGATCGACGCGCAGCCCTACAGCGAAGGGGACGATCCGTTCGAGATCGCCAATTGGTTCGACAGCGGCAATTACATGATCGAACGGAACCGCCGCTATGGCAACCTGTGGATCCAGGGCGGGCCGCGGGCGCGGGTGTTCTTTCCCGAAAATCCCGAACGCGCCCCGGCGTTGAACAAGATCCCGCTGGTCAAATGGCACCGCCACTACACCTATGTCAGTTCGACCCACATGCTGCTGCCACGGGGGCTGAATCTGGTCTATGATGAATGGGGGGGCGAGAAGGCCTCGGGCTGCCTGCTGCATGCCAAGTTCCTGGACAGCTTCGCGAAGAAGTCCGACGAAGAGCTGGAGCGCCGCCAGCATTACGCCAACAGTCACGAATACCGTGCCTATGCTGCCGGATTGCAGGACGACCCGGACCTGTGGTGCAAATGGAGCGAGAAGTACATCAATTGGCGCCAGCTCGAGATCCTGGGCCTGATGTCGAAAGGCAATTGGGCATGAGGGCGCGCGCATGACGATCGGCTTCATCATGCTGTGCCACACGGCGCTGGACCGGGCGGCCGAGGTCGCGCGCTACTGGGCCGAACGTGGCTATCCGGTGGTGATCCACGTCGACAAGCGCGTCAGCCGCCAGGGCCACGGGCGTCTGACCCGGCTGCTTTCGGATCTGGACAATATCCGCTTCTCCGCCCGTCACCGCTGCGAATGGGGCACCTGGTCGCTGGTCGCGGCGACGCAAAAGGCCGCGACGGTCATGCTGCGCGACTTTCCCCAGGTGCGCCATGTCTATCTGGCCTCGGGGTCCTGCCTGCCGCTGCGCCCGGTCGAGGAACTGGAAGCCTATCTAGCCGCCCATCCGCGCACCGATTTCATCGAATCCGTCACCACCGAGGATGTCGGATGGACGGTGGGGGGGATCGACCTTGAACGTTTCACCCTGCGTTTCCCGTTCTCGTGGAAGCGGCACCGCCGGGCCTTCGATTGGTATGTGAAATTCCAGCGCCGCATCGGCTTCAAGCGGCACATTCCCGACGGTGTGGTCCCGCATCTGGGCAGCCAGTGGTGGTGCCTGACGCGGCAGACGTTGTCGGCCATCCTGCAAGACCCCGAGCGCGAGACGCATGACGCCTATTTCCGCCGCGTCTGGATCCCGGACGAAAGCTATTTCCAGACCCTCGCGCGGCTCTATTCCACCGATATCCAAAGCCGCTCTTTGACGCTGTCGAAGTTCGATTTCCAGGGCAAGCCGCATATCTTCTACGACGACCACCTGCAGCTTCTGCGCCGCTCGGACTGCTTCGTGGCGCGCAAGATCTGGCCGCAGGCGGACAGGCTGTATGATACCTTCCTGCGTGGCGCCGGGCCGCAGCAGCCGCGGGCCGAGCCCAGCCCCGGCAAGATCGACCGGCTTTTCGCCAAGGCGGTGGAACGGCGCACCCGGGGGCGCCCGGGTCTTTACATGCAAAGCCGTCACCCCAACGAGAACTGGGAAAACGGCCGCACCTGCGCGCCCTATTCCGTGTTCGAAGGGTTTTACGAGCTGTTCGAGGATTTCGAGACCTGGCTGTCGAAGACCACCGGAAGCCGCGTCCACGGCCATATCTATGGCCCCGAGCGCGTCGAATTCGCCGGCGGCGAGACCGTCTACAACGGTGCGCTGTCGAACAGCGCGAAGCTGCGCGACTACAACCCCCACGCCTTTCTGACCAACCTGATCTGGAACACGAGGGGAGAGCGCCAGTGCTTCCAGTTCGGCCCCGCCGACACGCAGGATGCCAGCTGGTTCATGGCGCTTGATCCCAATGCGCAGATCTCGGTCGTGTCGGGGGCCTGGGCGGTGCCGCTGTTCCGCTCGAACCTCGATTTCGCGGCGATCCGCAAGGAGGCGGCGCGGCTGCAGAAAATCGAGGGCGAACATCTGAACATCCTGCGATCGCCCTATGCCAAGGCGCGGGTACGGATCTGGACCATGGCGGACTTCGTCGAAAGCCCGATGGAGCCCATGCAGACCATCATCGACGAAATCAACCCCCGTGCCCTGCGCCGTCTGGCCGAGGCGCCGAAGATGGTGGATCTGACCGGCTTTGGCCAGTTCCTGCAGAACCTCAAGAACCAGGGAATGCAGCCCCTTCTGATGGGCGATTTCCCGGTGGGCGATCTGCCCCGCGCGCCCGGCGCCCGCCGGTCACGGCCCTATCTGGTGAAGTGAGCCCGCGAGATGCCGCAAAAGCCTTTCGATCTTTTCGTGGTCCTGGCCGAGATGCGGACGGGGTCGAACTTTCTGGAGGCCAATCTCAACGAATTCGGCACGCTTGCCTGCCTGGGAGAGGTGTTCAACCCCACCTTCGTCGGCCACAAGAACCAGTCCGAGCTGTTCGACATGGATCTGACGCAGCGCGAGGCCGACCCGCTGGAGTTGCTGCGCCGGATGGTGGCGCGCAGCGATGCGCTGCCGGGGTTTCGGTTTTTCCACGACCACGACCCGCGGGTGCTGGAACATGTGATGGCCGATCCGCGCTGCGCCAAGGTGGTGCTGACGCGCAATCCGGTGGAAAGCTATGTCTCGCTGGCGATCGCCAAACAGACCGGGCAGTGGAAGCTGACCAACGTCAAGCATCAACGCCAGGCCAGGGTGCATTTCGACGCGCCGGCATTCGAGGCGCATCTGGAACAGATCCAGGCCTTTCAGATCGAGATCATGCATGCGCTGCAGGTCTCTGGCCAGACGGCGTTCTACATCGACTACGAGGATATCGGTGATGTCGAGGTGCTGAACGGGTTGGCGAAGTTCCTGGGCCGCGATGAGCGGATCGAGGGCATTTCCGACAAGCTGAAGAAGCAAAACCCCGAACCCCTGTCCGAGAAGGTCGAGAACCCCGAGGAAATGGAGGCCGCGCTGACCCGCCTCGACCGGTTCAACCTGTCGCGGACGCCGAATTTCGAACCCCGGCGCGGCCCGGCGGTGCCAGGGTTCCACGCAGGGGCCGAGGTCGGGCTGCTTTACATGCCCGTTCAGGCGGGTCCGGAGGCGCAGATGCTGGCCTGGCTGGATAGCGTGGGGCAGGGGCTGGTCGGCGGCTTCACCCAGAAGGCGCTGCGGCAATGGAAGCGGCGCCATCCGGGGCACCGCAGCTTCACCGTGCTGCGCCATCCCGTGGCCCGCGCCCATGCGGCCTATTGTGCGCAGGTTCTGGATCCGGCGCGGCGCGATACCCGCGCGGCGCTGCGCCGCTATCAGGTGGCCGCGCCCGATGCCGGCGCCGATCGCGCCGAACTGCGCGCGGGGTTCCTTTCGTTCCTGTCGTTTCTGAAGAAGAACCTGGCCGGCCAGACCGGGCTGCGCATCAACGGCGCCTGGGCCAGCCAGGCGGCGTTGTTGCAGGGCTTCGCCCGGTTCCAGGGCCCCGATCTGGTGCTGCGAGAGGAACGCCTGCCCGAGGGCCTGGCCTATCTGAGCGCCGAGCTGGGCATCGACTGCCCCCCGCTGCCCGCCGCCGAGGATCCGCCCTTTGCCCTGACCGAGATCTACGACGACGAGGTCGAGGCAGCGACGCGAGACGCCTATCAGCGCGACTACATGTCCTTCGGCTGGGGGCCATGGCGGGGCTAGGCCCGGCGCAGGCCCCGCTTGCGGCCTGGGCGCGGCGTGCCCCAGGGGCCGCGGTCAGTCCAGCAGGTCCTGATCCTCGCCCAGCTTCGGCGAGGGGCGGGTCAGGTTCAGATCCGCCCCCGAGAAGCGGAAGGGAGAGCGCACGCCGGGGATGCCGTCCAGTTCCACCTTCATCTGCCGCGCCTTGATCTGCGGATCCTCGAATACCTCGGCCAGATCATTGATCGGCCCCGCCGGGATGCCTTGGGCCTCGCACGCGGCCAGAAGATCCGACTTGGTCCAGCGCAGGGTGGCTTCGGTGATGCGGCGGGTCAGATCGGCGCGGTTGCCCAGACGGTCGGCATTGGTGCGGAACTCTGGCGCCTCGGCCATGTCGTCGAGGCCCAGCACGGCGCAGAGGCGCCGGTATTGCGCGTCGTTGCCGGTGGCGATGATGATCCAGCCGTCGGCGCAATCATAGACCGCATAGGGCGCCAGGTTGACATGGGCGTTGCCCATCATCGGCGGCGCCTTGTCGGTGGCGAAATAGTTCAGCGCCTGGTTGGCCATGATCGCGGTGGCCACATCAAGCAGTGCCATGTCGATATGCTGGCCCTCGCCCGTCGTGCCGCGCTGATGCAGTGCTGCCAGAACCGCCGTGGCGGCATAGATCCCGGTGAAGATGTCGGTGACCGCGACGCCCACCTTCTGCGGCTGACCGCCGGGTTCGCCGGTGATGCTCATCAGCCCCGACATGCCCTGAATGATGAAATCATACCCAGCCCGATGGGCATAGGGCCCGGTCTGGCCGAAACCGGTGACCGAGCAGTAGATCAACCGCGGGTTCACCCGGCGCAGGCTGTCATAATCCAGCCCGTATTTGGCCAACCCCCCGACCTTGAAATTCTCGATCACCACATCGGCATCGGCCACCAGGCGGCGCACCTGTTCCTGCCCCTCGGGGGTGCGGAAGTCGATGGTGACCGACCGCTTGCCGCGGTTGGCCGCATGGTAATAGGCGGCCGAGCGGTCGCCGTCACGCTCGATGAACGGCGGGCCCCAGCGGCGCGTGTCGTCGCCTTCGGGGGCCTCGACCTTGATGACCTCGGCGCCAAGGTCGGAAAGGGTCTGGCCGGCCCAGGGACCGGCCAGGATGCGCGCCATCTCGATGACGCGGACGCCTTCCAGGGGTGCTGCCATCACCCTTACTTCTTCAGCAGCCCGTCGAGGATCTTCGAGAAGGCAGCGTAATCCATGTTGGAATATTTCTTCCCGTTGATCATGAAGGTCGGCGTGCCGTCGATCTTGTCGGCCGCGCTTTCCTTCTGGAACTTGGCCACCATCGCCTGCGCCATCGGCCCGTCCTTCAGGCATTGGTCCATCTGCCCGTCGGTCAGCCCGGCGCTGCGCCCGATGGTCTTGAGCTTGGCGATCACCTTTTCGGGCGATCCCGCGCCGACCCAGTCGGGCTGCTGGTCGTAAAGCATGTCGGCGATGCCGAAGAAACGCTGCTCGCCGCCGCAGCGGGCGATCATGTCGGCCCACAGACCATAGCGGTTGAAGAAGAAGGCGCGGAAGGTGAACTTCACCTTGCCGGTGTCGATGTAGTTCTTCTTCAGCTTCGGATAGACGGTGGCGTGGAATTCCGCGCAATGCGGGCAGGTGAAGGCCCCGTATTCGATCACATGGATCGGTGCATTGGGGTTGCCTTCGGAATAATCCGGCACGGCGGGCAGCTTGGCCTTGGCATCGGCCTTGGCGGCGGCGCCATTCTGCGTGGCCTCGGATTGCGCCACCTTGGTCTGGCCGGTGTCGGCCTGGGCGGCGGTGGCGACGGTACCGGCCCACATCAGGGCGCCGACGACCAGCAGGGCGGCGCGCAGTGTGCTCGGGAGTGACTTCAACATGACAATGCCTCTTTTATTTTCGGGGCCGAGTAAAGATGTTTTGTCCCAAGGCTTCAAGAGCCGCCCTCAGGCGCTCATCGGTGATCGCGCCCGAAACTTCGGCAGCCTTGCGCTGCACTTCGGGCGAGGGCGGGGCAGGTGCGGGTTTGGGCGCATGGGTAAATTCGACCTGCCCTTCGGCAAAACCGGTGGGTGCGGTCTGGGTGACATGGACCCGGCTGATCGCGGCGTAGCCGTAACAGGCGTTCACGCGTTCGCGAATCACGTCCTTCTTCATCTCGACGATAGGGGCCTGGGCGCCGGTGGTCAGCAAGGTCAGCGTCGCGCCGAAGCCGTCGCGCGGATAGCTGACCTTGACCGGGCGGGCCATGCCGGCGATCTCTTCGCCCGCGATTTCGGCCCAGTGGGTCAACAGCCGGGTCACCGCGAAGCCGCG
This sequence comes from Allgaiera indica, assembly GCF_900106675.1. Classification (GTDB taxonomy): domain Bacteria; phylum Pseudomonadota; class Alphaproteobacteria; order Rhodobacterales; family Rhodobacteraceae; genus Acidimangrovimonas; species Acidimangrovimonas indica. Next base: position 162,776 of record NZ_FNOB01000008.1, on the reverse strand, counting down.
GCTTTCGCCGGCCTTGCGAATCCGCTCCTTCAGCAGGCCCGAGGCCGGCTCGAACCCGCGCATCCGGCGGGACGGGGGAGAGGGGCGTTTGCTCATCCGGCTGTCAATCTCCATTCCAACCCGTATTGTAAAGCGCCTGGGGCCAAGAACCAGCAAGATGAATCGAGGGAGGCGTAATTTTGCGCGATGGAAAGGCCGAAGCGGCGGCGCTGCTGAGTTGGTACGACAGTCACGCGCGGGTGATGCCCTGGCGCGTGGGTCCGGCCGAACGCGCCGCAGGTATCCGCCCCGACCCTTACCGCGTCTGGCTGTCCGAGGTGATGCTGCAACAGACCACGGTGGCGGCGGTGCGCGACTATTTCCGCCGCTTCACCGGGCGTTGGCCGGATGTCGGCGCGCTGGCGGCGGCTGCGGATGCCGAGGTGATGGCCGAATGGGCAGGTCTTGGCTATTACGCCCGCGCCCGCAACTTGCTGAAATGCGCCCGCGTGGTGGCGGGGGATCTGGGCGGAGATTTCCCAGATACGCCGGACGGGTTGCGCGCCTTGCCGGGGATCGGCCCCTATACTGCCGCCGCGATCGCGGCGATCGCCTTCGATCGCCCCGCGACGGTGGTGGACGGCAATGTCGAGCGTGTCGTGGCGCGGCTTGACCGGGTCGAGGCACCGATGCCCGGCTCGAAGCCGGAGCTGGCGCGCCTGGCGGCGCGGCTGACGCCCGAGGCCCGGCCCGGCGATTTCGCCCAGGCGATGATGGATCTGGGCGCGACGATCTGCACGCCGCGCAATCCCGCCTGCGCGCTCTGTCCGCTAGAGGGGTTTTGCAAGGCGCGCGGCGCGGGGGTTCAGGGCGATCTGCCGCGCAAGAGCGCGAAGCCGCCAAAGCCCACGCGGCGCGGCTACACCTATGTGGCGCGCCGCGACGATGGCGCCTGGCTGCTGGAGGAACGCCCCGCGCGGGGGCTTCTGGGCGGCATGCTGGGCTGGCCCGGCAGCGATTGGGCCGAGGCCCCCGATCCCGCCCCGCCGGCCGAGGCCGAATGGCGGCCGGCGGGCGAGGTGCGCCATACCTTCACGCATTTCCACCTGATCCTGACGGTTCTGGCCGCCCGGCTTCCAGCGGATGCGACGCCCCGGCGCGGAACCCTTGTGCCGGGGCCGAAGTTCAGCCCCGGCGCGCTGCCCACGGTGATGCGCAAGGCGCACGACGCGGCCCGCGCGCTTGTGGAAAATTGAGCGCAGGCGCGGCGCGACGCTATAGTGGTGCCCTAGGGGCGAAAGGGGACAAGATGGAACCGGCGGCGGGCCAGGCGGATCAGATCTTGAAGCTGCGCAACGCGCTGCCGTTCTGGTTGTCGCTGGGCATGGTGCCGCTGATCTGGCTGGGGGTTGTGCAGGGCGGGCTCTGGGTTGCGGTGATGCCGTTCTACACCTGGGGGATGTTTTCGCTGCTTGACGCGCTGACCGGGCTGAACCTGGAAAACGCCGATCCCGCCACGCCCGAGACGCGGCTGTTCTGGTATCGTCTCATCACCTTGATCTGGGTGCCGATCCAGCTGACCGCCCTGTTCGGCGGCATCTGGTATGTCACCCATATGGGCCATCTGAGCGGGCTGGAAACGGTCGTGCTGTTCTTCGGCATGGGGGTGATGTCGGGTACAATCGGCATCAACTACAGCCATGAGCTGATGCATCAACAGCCCCGGATCGAACGCTGGCTGGCCGATATCTTGCTGGCCAGCGTGCTTTACAGTCATTTCCGGTCAGAGCATCTGCGGGTGCATCACCTGTATGTCGGCACACCGCGCGATCCGGTGACGGCGCGCTACAACGAGGGTTTCCACCGCTTCTTCGCCCGCGTGTTGCGCCAATGCCCGGCCTCCGCCTGGCGCGCGGAACGGGCGATGCTGGCGCGGGCCGGGCGCCCGGTCTGGCATCCGTCGAACCCGTTCTGGCGCTACGGCGCGCTGCAGGTGGTCATGCTGGCGCTGGCGCTGGTTCTTGGGGGCTGGCTGGGGCTGCTGCTGTTTCTGTGGCAGGCGCTGGTGGCGATCTGGCAGCTGGAGCTGGTGAATTACATCGAACACTATGGGCTGACCCGGCGCCATCAGGGGCAGGGGCGTTATGAGCATGTGCTACCCCGCCACAGCTGGAACGCGGCGCATCGGGCCTCGAACTGGCTGTTGATCAACCTGCAGCGCCATTCGGACCACCATTACAAGCCCGATCGCCGCTTTCCGCTGCTGCAGACCTATCCGCCGGAAGAGGCCCCGCAATTGCCCTTCGGCTATCCGGCGATGACCGCGCTGGCCATGATCCCGCCGCTGTGGCGACGCCGGATGAACCCGCGGGTGCGCGCCTGGCGGCGCAGCTATTACCCCGAGGTTTCGGACTGGACACCCTACAACAAGGGTACCAACCCGATGCCGCGCGGGGCCAGCTGATGGAGCTTCTGCTTTACAACCTGGCGCATCCGACACCGCTGTTTCTGGTTCTCGGCCTCATCCAGCTGGTCGCGATCTATTTCGTGTTCCGCGCGATCCGCACGGCGCGCACGCCGCAGGGCGCCGTGGGGTGGGTGGTCTTCCTGATCGCCACGCCGCATTTCGCGGTGCCTGCCTTCCTGTTCTTCGGCCATGCCCGCTATCCCGGCTATATCCGCATGCGCCGCGCCATGTCCGAGGTGATCGCGACGCTGCGGCGCGAGGGCAACAAACATGCCAACGACCCCGACATCCCCAGCGACAGCCCGCTTGCCAGCCGCATCTCCGGGTTCGAGCGTCTGGCCGGCTTCCCTTCGGTCGGCGGCAATTCCACACGGCTGCTGATCGACGGCGCCGCCACGTTCGACGCGATCTTCCAGGCCGTCGAGGCGGCGCAATCCTATGTCCTGGTCCAGTTCTACACGATCCGCGACGACGCCCTGGGCCGCGAGCTGGCGGCCTTGCTGAAGGCGCGGGTGAAGGCCGGGGTGGCGGTGCATGTGCTGTACGATTCGATCGGGTCGAGCGGCCTGAGCAAGAAATTCCTGCAAGATCTGCGCGACGCCGGCATCGATATCCGCAACTTCCACGCGCTGCGTCAGGCACGCAGCCGGTTTCAGGTGAACTTCCGCAATCATCGCAAGATCGTGGTCGTCGACGGCAACATAGGCTTCGTCGGTGGCCACAATCTGGGTGAGGAATACCTGGGCCACAGCAAACAGATGGGCGCCTGGCGCGATACCCACCTGCGCATCGACGGCCCGGCCGTCGCCCAGCTGCAGCTGGCGTTCGCGGAAGACTGGCTGTGGTCGTCGGGCAACAAGCTGGTGCTGAGCTGGAGGCCTGCACCCACCAAGGACGATCGGCGCATTCTGGTGATGTCGACAGGACCCGCGGACCGGTTCGAGACCGGCAGCCTGTATTTCTCGAACGCGATCGGCGCGGCGCGGGAACGGGTCTGGATCGCCTCGCCTTATTTCGTGCCTGACGGCGACGTGCTGACGGCGCTGAAGCTGGCGGCGTTGCGGGGTCTCGACGTGCGCCTGCTGTTGCCCGAAAAGCGCGATCATTGGCTGGTCTGGCTGGCCGGGCACGCTTATTTCGACGAGGTCCGCCGCGCCGGGGTCAAGCTTCTGCGCTATCCCGAAGAGGACGGGTTCCTGCATCAGAAGGTACTGTTGATCGACGACGAATTCGCGGCGATCGGCAGCCACAACCTGGACAACCGCTCTTGCCGGCTGAATTTCGAATCCTCCGCCCTGGTCTTCGACAGCGATTTCGCCGCCGAGGTGGAGGCGATGCTGAGCGCCGACATGGCGCGGGCGCGGCCGGTCAGACGGCGGCTTGACGAGATGGGATTCTGGCTAAGCAACGCAGCGCTGGCCGCGCGGATCTTCGCGCCGGTGCTTTAAGGTCGGGTGGTGCCGGACCGAAAAGGCCCCGGCCTGGGGTCAGGACGGGGCAAGTGGCGCCGCACAGGTCAAATCGCGGCGCAGGCATTCGCTTGGTGTGAGCTCAGTGCGGCCGATCGGCCATTTCGGCGCGGATCTGCTGACGCAGCACGTCGATCGGGATCGTCCTGCCCTCGCGCTTGAAATGCCAGTAGGTCCAGCCGTTGCAGCTGGGCGCCCCTTCCAGATGCGCACCCACCTGATGGATCGACCCCTTGATGTTGCCGTGGGTGTCCGATCCGACAAGCGTGCCGTCGGCGCGCACCTTCACCCGGTGGCGGCCGTTCATGGACCACAACTCTTCGCCCGGGCGCAACATGCCGCGCTCGACCAGCTGGCCGAAGGGCACCCGCGGCTCGGCGCGTTTCGAGGTGGAGACCTCCAGCGCGGACTTGTCGAAGCGGCGCACGCGGCTGATGCGCTTCTCGGCCACCGCGCGGTAGCTTGCCTCGCGCTCGATGCCGATGAAATCGCGGCCCAGCATCTTCGCCACCGCGCCGCTGGTGCCGGTGCCGAAGAACGGATCCAGCACCACGTCGCCGGGGTTCGTGGTCGCCACCAGCACCCGGTGCAGCAGGCTTTCGGGTTTCTGCGTCGGATGGGCCTTGTCGCCGTTGGCATCCTTCAGCCGTTCGTGCCCGGTGCAGATCGGCAGCACCCAGTCCGAACGCATCTGCACGCCTTCGTTCAGCGATTTCAGCGCCTCGTAGTTGAAGGTGTACTTGCTGCCCTCGGCGCGGCTGGCCCAGATCAGCGTCTCATGCGCGTTGGTCAGCCGCTTGCCGCGAAAGTTCGGCATCGGGTTGGATTTGCGCCACACCACGTCGTTGAGGATCCAGAAGCCCTGGTTTTGCAGTTCCGCGCCCATGCGAAAGACGTTGTGATAGCTGCCGATCACCCAGATCGCCCCGTCGGGTTTCAGCAGGCGCCGCGCGGCAGTCAGCCAGTCGCGGGTGAACTTGTCATAGGCGGCGAAGCCAGAGAACTGATCCCAATGGTCGTCGACCGCGTCGACCTTGGAATTGTCCGGCCGGTGCAGATCGCCCCTAAGTTGCAAGTTGTAGGGCGGGTCCGCGAAGATCAGGTCGACCGAGCCCGCAGGCAGGCTGTTCATGACCTCGATGCAGTCACCGTCCAAAATCTGATTGAGCGGAAGCGCGCGCGCCTCCGGGGCTTTTGTCTTCGTCATCTCTGCCTCTGAATGCCGCGCTTTTTCGCGCTGTCTTGATGGCAACAAAGATGAGTCAAAGCTGATTCGTCGTCAATTTCTTTTTTGAATCAAGAGTTTAACGATTTGTCTTGATACAAGATATTGTGGATGGGTTTGAATGAACGTCTATGGTGAGGGGTGATCCCCAAATCTCGAATCGCCTGTTTATGGGCGGGGCTTGGGTAGCCGGCGTTGCGTTCCCATCCGTAGCCGGGGTGCTGTTGCGCCAAATCCACCATCAGCCGGTCGCGCACCACCTTGGCCACGATCGAGGCAGCGGCGATCGACAGGCTTTTCGCATCGCCCTTCACCACCGCCTGGGCGGGCAGTTCCAGCCCGCGGGGGATCATGTTGCCGTCGATCAGCACCTGATCGGGCGGGCGGGGCAGGCCCGCGATGGCGCGCAGCATCGCCAGGTGGCTGGCGCGCAGGATATTGATCTTGTCGATCTCTTCCACGCTGGCATGGGCGACGAAGACCTCGGCCGTCGCCAGGATGGCGTCGTGCAGCGCGTCGCGTTGCTTCGCCCCCAGCGCCTTGGAATCGCGCAACCCCCCGGGGATGTTCGCGGGGTCCAGCACGACGGCGCAGGCGGTGACCGGCCCGGCCAGCGGCCCGCGACCGACCTCGTCGACGCCGGCGACACGGGTTGCGCCCTGGGCCAGAAGGGCGGATTCAAAGCTGAAATCTGGGAGGATCTTCATGGCAATGAGGGAAGCCCAACACCCTGTCCGGCGCAACCTGAAAATGGTCAGGCGGGGCTTCCCTCGCAGCCCGGTCGCCCGGGCATTCGGTAAGAAAGTGGGCGGATGAGGGGACATCCGCCCCAGTTGCGCGGCATTGGTGGCCGCGCTAGGGCCGCGGCTCTGACGGCCACGGCCCGATCCTGGGCCTAGTCGTCGTCGCGGGCGTGACGGTAGTAATCGGGGTCGTGGTAGCGATGGGCGCGGCGCCAGGCTTCGCGGCGCTCCTGTTCGCGGCGACGTTCGGCACGCCATTCGGCACGCTGGCGCTGTTCTCGCAGCCAGGCCCGGTGGCGCCATTCCGCGCGGCTTTGCCAATCGTCGCGATCCTGCGGCGGCGTGATATAGGCGGATTGCCGTTCGCGCTTGCGGTTGTTTTCGGCGTTGACGGCGGCGGCGATGGCGGCGATGGCCGCGGCGCCGACGACGAAGCGGGCGAAATCACGCTGGTCGGCCTGGGCGGGCGCGGCGGCGAACGCGCCCAGACCCAGGGTGGCGACAAGTGCGGCGGCGGTGGCTTTGGTGCGGAACATGGGGGCTTTCCTAACTCATGTTGCGGTTTCGATCTGCAGGCGGCCCAAGCGGGCCTGTCGCGGTGAGGGAAAGGTGGGGCCGGGGGGTGAAGTTAAGCAATATCGCCGCCCTGTTATCGGATAACAGCGCCCAGAACCCCCTGTGGTTATTGAATAACGCTGCGATTGCGCCCATGGTGGCGGGCATGAACAGACATCTGATCCTTACCGCCCTGGCCGCGCTACTGGCACTGACGCTTGCAGCCCCCGCGAGCGCCGATTGCTATGCGGATTACAAGGCCAAGAAGGGCGATCCGCTTCGGCTGTCCTACGGGGTGATCCAGCTTTCGGGCGGGGCCTGCGCGTCGAAACAGGCCGCCGCGCCGGAGATTTCCCGCCGCATCGCGAAAGGTGGCTGGACCTTGCTGACGGTCGTCTCCATCTTTGGGCCCGATGGGTTAGCGCAAAGGAAAGCCAGTGCCGGAGCCAACTTCCTCCGTTACTGATCCGGCCGAGACGCTGCGCGCGGGCAACCGTGTCGTGACCTTCGGCATCATCGCGATCGTGGTCATCCTGCTGGGGGCGGCGGTGCTGCTGTTCGTCAACCTGCCCGACGCCAATGCCTTCAACGCGCGGGTCGAGCGGATTTTCGTGCAGAACGGCAACCTCAACACCCAGGGCGAGGTGAAGCTGCTGGAGATCCTGGCCCAGTCGGGCACCGCCTTTGCCGATGTGCTGTCGAGCTATCGGGTGGTGATCTTCGTTCTGTTGATCTTTGCCACGGCGCTTTTGCTGGCGGCGCTGGTGTTTCTTGTCACGATCATCACGCTGAACCGGCGCATATCGGCGATTCAGCGGACCGGGATCCAGGTGTCGTCGCTGCTGATCAGCCGGGCCGACAGGGCCGTGTATCTGAACAACATGGAATTCAAGCTGACCGAGGCGGCGATCGAGACATTGGCGGTGCTGGCCGAGGCGCGGATGGACGACGAGGTGCTGTCGGGCGCCGAGATCGAGGCGATGATCTCTGGCCGCGACGCGGCCGAATGCGAAGAGGCCGCGGGTGCCACGCGGATCAAGCGGCTGCGCGACACGCTGGGCAACCAGATGGTCAGCGAGTTGCTGGTCAAGAACATCGCGCGACGTGGCTATATGCTGGCGATCGAGAAGGACGTGATCCGCATGGTCTGAGGCGCCGGCGGCGGGGGGCGCTGCCCCCCTGCACCCCCCGGCGTATTTGCGGAACAATGAAAGAGCATGGGTTGCACGGCGCTGGAGGGGGTTCTATACGCGGCCCCCTTGATCTTTCCCTTTGGTAGTTGGGGGATTCGCCCATGCAGACGCCGTTCTACCTGATCGACAAGGCAGCCCTGCGGCGCAACATGGAGATCGTCGCGCGGCTGCGCGAGGTCTCTGGCGCGAAGGCGCTGCTGGCGCTGAAGTGTTTCGCCAGCTGGTCGGTCTTCAATCTGATGCGCGACTACATGGACGGCACGACCTCGTCCTCGCTTTACGAGCTGCATCTGGGGGCCGAGAAATTCGGCGGCGAGACCCATGCCTATTCCGTCGCTTGGGCCGAGCACGAGATCGACGAGGCGGTGGGATATGCCGACAAGATCATCTTCAATTCCATCGGCCAGCTGGAGCGGTTCGGCGAGCGTGCCGGGGGGATCACCCGCGGGCTGCGGCTCAATCCGCGGTTCTCGACCAGCGGGTTCGATCTGGCCGATCCGGCGCGGCCGTTCTCGCGGCTGGGCGAGTGGGATCCGGTGAAGATCGAGGGGGTGCTCGACCGGATCTCGGGGGTGATGATCCATTACAATTGCGAGAACCGCGACTTCGCGCTGTTCGACCAGCAGCTGGGGCGGATCGAGGCGGAATTCGGGTCGATCCTGCAGCGGCTGGATTGGGTCAGCCTGGGCGGCGGTATCCATTTCACCGGCGAAGGCTATCCGGTCGAGGCCCTGGCCGCGCGGCTGAAGGCGTTCTCAGAGCGTTTCGGGGTGCAGGTCTATCTGGAACCCGGCGAAGCGGCGATCACCGACACCACCACGCTGGAGGTGACGGTGCTGGATATCCTGGAGAACGAGAAGAAGCTGGCGATCGTCGATGCCTCGATCGAGGCGCATATGCTGGATCTGCTGATCTACCGCGAAGCGGCCCGGCTGCCGCAGGAGGGCGATCACGCCTATCAGATCTGCGGCAAGTCCTGCCTGGCGGGCGATATCTTCGGTGACGCCCGGTTCGTGCGGCCGCTGCAGGTGGGCGACCGGGTCTCGGTGCGGGACGCCGCCGGTTACACGATGGTCAAGAAGAACTGGTTCAACGGCGTGAAGATGCCCGCGATCGTGCTGCGCCAAGAGGACGGAAGCCTCACCGTGGTGCGCGATTTCGGCTATGAGGACTACCGTGCGAGCCTCTCCTGAGGCGACCCACCCTGACACGAAAGGAGGCTTTCCGGAATGAAACGGAACGTGCTGATCATCGGCGCCGGCGGCGTGGCCCAGGTCGTCGCGCACAAATGTGCCCATCACAATGACGTATTGGGCGATCTGCATATCGCCAGCCGCACCAAGGCCAAATGCGACGCGATCGTCGCCAGCGTCCAGGAAAAGGCGGCGATGAAGGTGCCCGGGCCGTTCTCGACTCATCAGCTGGATGCGATGGACAGCGCCGCCGTGGCCGCGCTGATCCGCGATACCGGCTGCCAGATCGTCATCAACGTGGGGTCGGCCTTCATCAACAAATACGTGCTGGAAGCCTGCATCGAGACCGGCGCGGCCTATATCGACACCGCGATCCACGAGGAGCCCGACAAGATCTGCGAGACGCCGCCGTGGTATGCGAACTACGAATGGAAGCGCAAGGAGGCCTGCCGCGAGGCCAGCGTGACCGCGATCCTGGGCGCGGGCTTCGATCCGGGGGTGGTGAACGCCTATGCGCGGCTGGCGGCGGACGATTATGTCGAAGAGGTCGAATCGATCGACATCGTCGACATCAACGCAGGCTCGCACGGCAAGTATTTCGCCACGAACTTCGACCCCGAGATCAACTTTCGCGAATTCACCGGCACGGTCTATGCCTGGCAAAACGGCAACTGGACCGAGAACAAGATGTTCGAGGTGGGGCGCGAATGGGATCTGCCCGTCGTCGGCAAGCAGAAGGCCTATATGTCGGGCCACGACGAGATCCATTCCCTGGCGGCGAATTATCCGCAGGCGGATGTGCGTTTCTGGATGGGCTTCGGCGACCACTACATCAATGTCTTCACGGTGCTGAAGTCGCTGGGCCTGCTGTCCGAAAAGCCCGTGACCACCGCCGAAGGGCAAGAGGTGATCCCGCTGAAGGTCGTGAAGGCGGTGCTGCCCGATCCGGCCAGCCTGGCGCCCGGCTATACCGGCAAGACCTGCATCGGCGATCTGGTGAAGGGCAAGACCGGCGGCAAGCCGGTCGAGGTGTTCATCTACAACGTCGCCGATCACAAGGACGCCTACGAAGAGGTGGGCAGCCAGGGCATCAGCTATACCGCGGGCGTGCCGCCGGTCGCCGCGGCGATCCTGGTCGCAGGCGGCACCTGGGACACCGGCACCATGGTCAATGTCGAAGAGCTGGATCCCCACCCCTTCCTGGGCCTGTTGAACGTCATGGGTCTGCCGACCTCGATCCGTGATGCCAACGGCGACCGGCCGCTGTCCTTCGACTGAGGCGCAAACCGCGAATGCGCCGAGAAACGTCGCAGGCAGGCATTTGCAAGCGCGTGGGGCGGCGTTAAGTCGCCCCAATGTCACGCGCCAACGGAAACACCCCACATGACCTCCTACACGCTTCGCGTCACCTGCCCCACCGCCCGCGGGATCGTCGCCGCGACCTCGGCCTTCCTGGCCGAGCATGGCTGCAACATCACCGATTCGGCCCAGTTCGACGATGCCGAGACCGGGCGCTTCTTCATGCGCATGTCCTTCACCTCGGAAACCGGGGTGCCCCTGGCGGAGCTGCGCAAAGGCTTTGCCCCTGTGGCCGAGAAATTCGGCATGGAGGCCGAGATCCTTGACGCCAGCCGCCGCAAGAAGGTGGTGATCATGGTGTCGCGCTTCGGGCATTGCCTGAACGATCTTCTGTATCGCTGGCGCATCGGGGCGCTGCCGGTCGACATCGTGGCGGTGATCTCGAACCACATGGATTACCAGAAGGTCGTGGTGAACCACGACATCCCCTTCCACTGCATCAAGGTCACGAAGGAGAACAAGCCCGAGGCCGAGGCCGCCCAGATGCGCATCGTGCGCGAGACCGGGGCGGAACTGATCGTGCTGGCGCGCTACATGCAGGTGCTGTCGGATGAGATGTGCCGCGAGATGTCGGGGCGGATCATCAATATCCATCATTCGTTCCTGCCCAGCTTCAAGGGCGCGAACCCCTACAAGCAGGCCTATGAGCGCGGGGTGAAGTTGATCGGGGCGACCTCGCACTACGTCACCGCCGATCTGGACGAAGGCCCGATCATCGAACAGGACACGACGCGCGTGACCCATGCCCAGAGCCCGGCGGATTATGTGGCGCTGGGCCGCGATGTGGAAAGCATGGTGCTGGCGCGCGCGGTGCATGCCCATATCCACGACCGGGTGTTCCTGAACGGCGACAAGACGGTGGTGTTCCCGGCCTCGCCGGGTGGCTATGCCTCGGAACGGATGGGCTAGGGCGGTTTTCCTTCGGGCCGGCGGCGGCCGCGGATCGTCGCCTGCCCACCGACGGCGAACCCGTGGCATTGCTCGCCGCGACCGGGCGGGGCCGCGCTTTCGGTACCTCGCCTAGCTTATGCCGAGAAGCCCGATGCGAACAGCACAGGCAACCGCTTCCGAGGTGGTAAGCGCCGACAGCTTGCGCCGCAGGTTGCGGGCGTGCAGGTCTACCGTCGGCAACGAGATGCCGAGTGTCCATGCGATCCTGTCGCGCCGCAGCCCGCCCGCAAGCAGTTCGAGTACGTCCTGTTCACGCGCGGTAAGCTGCGGCCCGGCAACGGCTGTCTCCGACGCCGCCCGAGGCTGGACGAAAAGAACGACGCGGATGCGCCGGTGGCCGAGTGGCAGGATATTGACCTGCATGACCGATCCGGATTGGTGATCCTCCGGCCTTAGCACGCTTGGCGCGGGGCAGGTGCCATCGGCCGCACGCGCGAGCGCCGCGAAGAAGGCGCTTTCGGGCTCGACGACGAAGATGCCGCTGTCTCGGACAGCCGGGCCGACGACCTGCTGCGCCATTGCCTCGGCAAAGAGGATTCGGCCGTCAGGGGCAAGGTCCAGCCAGGTCAGGACCGGCCCCTGCGCGTCTTTCGCCTCTCCCTGGTATGCGCCGACCATCTTGCCGCTGTCTCTCTTGCCGCTTCCATTCCGCCCCGGCCGCACGGGGTGTCCGCGGTGTCAGACTAGTGTGCGCGATGATGGCGCTTCGCCCCCCATAAGGGGGGGCACCGGAAATTCGCCCGAAAAACAGGTTCCGGGCCTGGTTGCGCGAAGGATCCTGTGCCGTCCCCTTGTCGCGACGTGCCTGCTTCGGTTTACTCGCCTCACGAAAGGGAGAGAGGCCGTCATGTCCCAGTTGCCGCCGCGCCAGCGAGGTTCCCAGTTCTTCCAGACGCTGGTTTCGGTCCTTCCCAGGTCCCATGCGCTGTCATTGCCGCCCGAGGAAGACCTGCTGGAGCGGTCCGAACTCGAAACCATGAGCGAGCGCTTCTTTCACCGCAATTTCGCGGAGTGCGACCTTTTCGTGAACCTCTACGACCGATTTGGCATGCGCCAGATCGACCCGTTCATTGCCGAGGGCAAGCCCGGCTTTCCCGCGACGATGGCGGTGCCCGCGTCCTCGCCCAGCGGCTGCACGTTCGTGGTGGCAGAGGCGGCCCTGTTTTTTCTCTATGACCGGGTCGCGCAATGGGATGACGCGCCCGGCCATCTTGCCTTCGTCGCGGTGCGGATCGGGCCGGAACTGCTGCCCGCGCTCGGGGATGGCGCCCCCGCCGGGCCCGCCCTGTCGCGCAGCGAATATCTGCTGCTGTCACATCTGCTGTGCGGCGAAAACCTCAAGGCGGCGGCGGCGTCGCTGGGGGCTTCCTATGACACCAAGCGCAAGCAGGTGCAGCTGATCCTCGACAAGTTCGGCGCCGCCAGCCAGACCGCGCTGCTGCGGTCGCTGACGCTGGAGGTGACGGCAAGGGTGCTCGACGCGCTTCTGCCGCGGCAGCGGCGCCGGCCGGAGGCTCAACTGGTCAAGCGCCAGTTCGGGCGTGATGTCGTCGTCAACACGATCACAACGGACGACGGGCTGGATCTGCCGGTGTGGGAATTCGGCGCCCGGCGGGGCCGGCCGATCCTTTACTTTCACAACATGCTGACCCCGGTCGTGTTTCGCGACGACCTGCCCGAGGTCTTGCGCCGCCATAATTTGCGCTGGCTGGTCGTGCCGCGCCATTTCCTGGATGCGGCGAGCGGCCCGGGCGACACCGATCTTCGGGTGGCGCGGCTGATGCGGGCGCTGGCGGATACCGTCGCCCATCTTACCGATGGGCCGGTGACCTGCCTGGGCGAAAGCGCGGGTGTCTCTTGGGCGGTGCATTTCGTCCGTCGCAATCCCGACCTGGCCGAACACCTGTTCCTTCTGGCAACCCCGCAGCCGATGCCAAGCCTGGATGACGCGCACGGCCCCACGATCTATGCCGAGATCTCGGACAAGCTTCGACGCGATGCGCGGGTCACTGCGGGGCTTGCACGGGTCTACAATGCGCTGGCACGGGTGCCGACGCTGGCGCGCAGGGGCTTGCGCCATCTCTACCGCCAGTCCCCGCCGGACCTGGCCACGCTTGAGAAGATGTTCACACAGGCGCCTTTCTTCGACTGGTTGCGTCTGATCGCCAATGTGGCGACGCGCAGTTCGATGGAGGAGATTACCGTGCTGCAGCGCAACTGGCTGGCCGATCTTCGGGCGCTCAACTGCGCCGTCACCTTCATCCATGGTGCGCAGGATACGATCAGTCCGCCAGATGAGATCGAGATCCTCGCCGATAGCCTGCCCGTTGCCGAATTCCTGCGCATCGAGAACGCCGGCCATTTCGTGATGAGCCAGCATTTTCCAGCCCTCGCGGCGCATATCGCGGCGCTGCCCGGTGGCCAGGTCGGCTGATCGGCGCGGCCGGCCTCTTCATGGCGAAACCCCTCAGGCCCCGCGGCCCGGTGTCAGACGCATGGCGCAACGCAGTGCAGGGCAACAATACCCGGGGCCTGGGCGCTTCGGTCGGGATCATCGCGAAAACCCGGTAGCCGGCAAGATCGGCGGCCATATGCGATACTTCGCGCCCGGTGTGGCGCCTGGCGAATCGGCCTCTCCAGCCTCAAGCCCTTCGCGCCATGGCCGTGCTGGCAACCCTGCGGGAACCGGCCTAGCCCCCGGAATGCGCCCAAGCGCACGGCCTGTCGTGGATGGGCCGCGGCACCCCGTTCTTCGACCCCGAGACTATCTCGAAAGCCTATACGGACACCCGTCTGCGCGACGATGGCATGCCCCTGGGCCAGATCAAGCATCTGCTGGGGCACACAAGTACCGCAATGTCGGCCAAGTTTGCCCACCTGGAGAATCAGGGTGTGGCGGACGAGGCCCGGCAATGGATGCAGAGGTGGACGAACCGCTGACACAATATCGGCGCGTATGGGTTTTCCCTGCTCGCCGGTAGGCTGCTAGGAGAAGCTAGCCTGTTGTTGTTATCAGGTTTCAGTGGTGAGCCGTGCAGGATTCGAACCTGCGACCCACTGATTAAAAGTCAGTTGCTCTACCAACTGAGCTAACGGCCCACGCACGGGCGCCTCATTAGAAGGAGCGCCCCGAAGGGTCAAGAGGCCTGACGGGAAAATCGCGACCGCTCTGGCAAAAAACTCGGGCGGGGCGTATATCGCGCGGCATGAAGGACGCACTCTCTCTCTCCGGCCTGCCGTTCATGAAGATGCACGGTGCCGGCAACGACTTCGTGGTCATCGACCAGCGGGGACGGAAGAGCATTGTCTCGGCGGCGCTGGCGCGGGCGTTGGGCGACCGCCACCGCGGCGTGGGCTTCGACCAGCTCTGCACGATCGACGACGATGCGGGCGCCGATGCGCGGCTGGTGTTCTGGAATGCCGATGGTACGGTCGCCGGCGCCTGCGGCAACGCCACCCGCTGCGTCGCCCGCCACCTGATGGACGAGACCGGCCGCAACCGGCTGGAGCTGCGCACCGAACGCGGCCTGCTGACCGCCGAGGACGCGGGCGGCGGGCTGACCCGCGTCAACATGGGGCCGCCGCAGCTGGACTGGGCGGCGATCCCGCTGGCGCGTGCGGTGGACACGCTGCACCTGCCCCTGCCCGGCAATCCCGTCGCGGTGGGCATGGGCAACCCGCATTGCGTCTTCTTCGTCGAGGATGCCGAGGCGGTGGACGTCGCGGGACTGGGGCGGAAGGCCGAGCACGACCCGCTGTTTCCAGAGCGCACCAATGTCGAGTTCGCCTCGGTGCTAGGATCCGATCGCCTGCGCATGCGGGTGTGGGAACGCGGCACCGGCATCACCCTGGCCTGCGGATCGGGGATCTGTGCCGCTGCCGTGGCCGCCGCACGGCGCTCGCTGACGGGTCGGCAGGTCACGGTCGAGGTCGACGGCGGCACTTTGTCCGTCGACTGGCGCGACGATGGCGTTTGGCTGACCGGCCCCACCGCGCATGTCTTCGATGGGGTGCTCAGCCCCGCATTCCTTGCCGCCCACGCATGAAACCGCCGGTCTTTTCCACGCTCGGCTGCCGGCTCAACGCCTATGAGACCGAGGCGATGAGGGAGCTTGCCGCCGAAGCCGGGCTTGATGATCTGGTGGTCGTCAACACCTGTGCCGTCACCGCCGAGGCCGTGCGCAAGGCCAAGCAAGAGATCCGCCGCCTTTCGCGTGAGAACCCGGGCGCCCGGCTGGTCGTCACCGGCTGCGCGGCGCAGACCGAACCCGAGACCTTCGCCGCCATGCCCGAGGTCACCCGTGTCATCGGCAATGCCGAGAAAATGGAGGCCGCCACCTGGGCCCGGCTGGCGCCCGACTGGATCGGAGAGACCGAGCGCGTCCAGGTCGACGACATCATGTCGGTGCGCGAAACCGCCGGCCACCTGATCGACGGCTTCGGTCGCCACCGCGCCTATGTGCAGGTGCAAAACGGCTGTGATCATCGCTGCACCTTCTGCATCATCCCCTATGGGCGCGGCAATTCGCGCTCGGTCCCCGCGGGCGTGGTGGTCGAGCAAATCAAGCGCCTGGTCGATCGCGGTTTCCAGGAGGTCGTGCTGACCGGGGTGGACCTGACCTCGTGGGGCGCCGACCTGCCCGGCGAACCGCGGCTGGGCGATCTGGTGATGCGGATCTTGCGATTGGTGCCGGATCTGGCGCGGCTGCGCATATCGTCGATCGATTCGATCGAGGCGGACGAGAACCTGATGCTGGCAATCGCCACCGAACCGCGCCTGATGCCGCACCTGCATCTTTCCCTGCAGGCCGGCGACGACATGATCCTGAAGCGGATGAAACGCCGCCACCTGCGCGACGACGCAATCGCCTTTTGCGAAGAGGCCCGGCGCCTGCGCCCCGACATCGCGTTTGGCGCCGACATCATCGCGGGCTTTCCGACCGAAACCGAGGCGATGTTCGAGAACTCGCTGAAGCTGGTCGAGGATTGCGGTCTGACCTGGCTGCATGTCTTCCCCTACAGCCCGCGCAAGGGCACGCCGGCGGCGCGGATGCCGCAGGTCGTGGGGCCGGTGATCCGCGACCGTGCGGCGCGGCTGCGCGCCGCCGGGGCCGCGCAGGTGGCCCGGCACCTCGCGGCGCAGCAAGGTCGCAGCCATCCGGTGCTGATGGAAGGCCCGCGCATGGGCCGCACCCCGCAATTCGCCGAGGTGGATTTTGCCCGCGACCAGCCCGAGGGCCGGATCGTGACCGCCACGATAACCGGCATCGACGGCCAGCGGTTGACGGCCTGAAGTCCGCTTCCGCGCGCGCGCCGGGTCGGGCGTGGCGCGCGCCCGGGGCCGCGCCCCACGCGAACAGAACATGACGCCCGCGCAGGCCGCGCTAGGGCCCCGGCGGTATGTCCACCGGTTCAAGCCAGGGCTTGATATCGACCAGCGGGGTGCCATCGAAACAGTCAAGCGCATCGACGACCAGCACGCCGCTTTCGGCGTCGATCGCCACCACCGTCACCGCGCCCAGCGAAATCGGGTTCGGCCGTACCGGCGAGCGCAGGGTGAAGGTGCCGCGCAACTGGTCGGCATGGCCAGGGCGTTGCACGATCAGATCGCGCCGCGCGCGGTCCATCCAGTACAGCAAGATCACCTTCGATCCGGGCACCAGCCCCGTCAGGCCGGCGCGGTAGGGGGCGTCGACCTCTACCCGGAAATCGCCGCCGCGTTCGCGCGCCCGTGCCAGATTGCGCGGGCAATCGCCGCGCTGCCAGGGGCTGCGCAGCCTGCCGATGAAGGTCAGGCCCACATCGGGCGCCGCACCCGGATCGAAGCCTAGTTCAACCTCGCCTTCGCGTGTCGTGTAATCGCTCATGCCGTCTTCCGAACCGTGTCGCCCAGGTCGAGACGCGGGGTCAGTTCAATCGTGATGCCTGGCGCGTCGCCCGCCTTGCCCGCGACGATCTCGGCCGCGCCGCGGCCGATCTCGATCCGGCAGGCATCCATCGTCGCCAGCCGGCACGGCAGCCCGTCAAGCAGTTCAACCCCGTTGAAGCCCGCAAGCCCCAGCTGGCCGGGCACGTCAATCCCCCGTTCCAGGCACCAAAGCAACCCGCCGCCACCGATCATATCATTGGAATAATAGATGAAATCGAGATCCGGGCTGCGTTTCAGAACGGCTTCGGTCATCTCGCGGCCCTTCAGCAGCGCCGAACCGCCGGAATAGAATTCGCGGTCCGCCAGTTCCAGCCCCGCTTCGGCCAGCGCGGCCTCGAACCCCTGCATCCGCTTGCGGGCGCGGTGGTCATTGGGCATCTGGGTGCCCAGGAAAGCGATGCGCCGATAGCCCGCCGCAAGGATCGCCTTGGCCATCTCGCGCCCGGCCCGCAGATGCGAGATGCCGACCATCGAATCCACCGGCGTGCCGTCGACATCCATGATCTCGACCACCGGCACGCCGGCATTCGCCAGCATCGCCCGCGCCGCGTCGCTGTGCTCGATCCCCGCCACGATCAGCCCCGAGGGCCGCCACGACAGCATCTCATAGATCACCCGGTCCTCACGTTCCGGCAGGTAGTTGGTCACCCCCACCACAGGCTGCAATCCGGTGTCTTCCAACTCGTCGGAAATTCCGCGCAGAACCTCGGGGAAGACCATGTTCGACAGCGACGGGATGATCACCCCGACCAGATTCACCCGCTGCGAAGCCAGCCCTCCGGCGATCCGGTTCGGCACATATCCCAGCGCCTTCGCCGCCTGCAGTACCCGCGCCCGCGTCGCGGCCGATACCTCACCGCGGTTGCGCAGCACCCGGCTGACGGTCATTTCCGACACGCCCGAGGCTTCGGATACGTCGCGAAGCGTCAGCGTTCGGCGCTTGGGGGGGGGGCTGGTCAATGGCATCTGTCCGAATATTGCGCTGCTGGCCTCTTGTTAGCGATAAAGATTACGGCTTCCAAGTCACCTCGGTCCTCACCGGCCGCGCAGCAAGGCTGGCCCAGGCGATTTCCTGCACGGAAGGCGGCGCTGGCTGTGGCCGGTCCCTTTACTTGCAGTGTTTCGCCCCTGGTGGGGCCATCAGGCCGCGCGTTACTATGTTGCGGCTATCTGGGGAGCGGGATAGAACACCGTCAAGGAGGTTGTGTCCGCGTAGCTCAGCTGGATAGAGCACAGGATTCCTAATAACAAATTGGGCGTTGTACTTGGAAACGGTGCAACGGATCTGCTCAAAGTCGGGGAAAGCTACGGCCTATTCGTGCCTTGCCGATCCCGAGCCAAGCCTCGCAAGAGGAAGGTGTAGAGACTGGACGGGCAGCACCTAAGGGCTTGTGTCTAAGGTGAAGGGACAGTCCAGACCACGAACGCCGAACGGCGGCGGTGAAAGCCGAAGTGGTATGAATCCTGGGGCCGTGGGTTCGAATCCCGCCGCGGACACCATCCTTCCGTCGATCCGGGTTCATCGGGCCGGCATGCGCCGCGTCTGACCATTGGCAGGCGGCCATGTTGCCTGGCCCGGAAGTTGTCTTGGCGCCAAGCAGCAAGACACCATCTGGCCCGGCGGCGCGCGGCGCAGGCGAACCAGATGGCGCGGATGGTCTGTCCCCCGAAGGCGTGTGACGGATACGGTTGCTAGAGCGCCGCCACCGCGCGAGCCAGCACGTTGAGTCCGACGACAAGATCTTCCTCGCGCGTGTCTTCCTCGAAATTGTGGCTCACGCCGCCGATCGAGGGCACGAACAGCATCGCCACAGGCATATGACGTGCGACATTCGTCGTATCATGCAGCGCCCCCGAAGGCATCCGGCGCCACTTGCCCGGCGCCTCGGCTTCGGCGGCCTCGGCCAGCGCTTGTTGCAGGCGGTCGTCCATGGTCACCGGCTCCAACCCCAGCATACGACCGAATTCCAGACCAAGCCCGCGTTCCGCGGCCACTTCGGCGGCGGTCTCGCGAATGATGGTTTCCATCCGAGCCAGCCGGTCGGATTCGCCGTCGCGCCATTGCATCGAGAACGTCACCCGCCCCGGCACGATGGACGATCCGTTGGGGTGAAGGCTGACATGGCCGATGGTCCAGACGGTTTCGGGCCGCACGACATTGCGCAACCGGTCGTTGAGCTTCCGGTTGAAATCCGCAAGCCCCTGAAAGGCGTCGCGGCGCAGATGCATCGGCGTCGTGCCCGCATGGTTCGACTGCCCGGTCAGGGTGATCCGCATGTCGCGGATGCCGACGATCGAGGTGACCACGCCGACCTGCTCTTGCGCGGTATCAAGGTAGGGGCCCTGTTCGATATGCGCCTCGATGAAGCCGGTGAAGCGCGCGGGGTCGAGGAAACCGCCCGACACCAGATCGGCCATCCGGGCGCGGCCCTGGGCATAGGTACTGCCATCCGAGGCCGTCAGGCCATCGGCGTCTTCAAGGCTGCGTCCGCCGGCCCAGACGGTCGATCCGGTGGTGACGCCATAGCGCCCCTCCTCGTCCTGGAAGCTGACGACCGAGACCGCGGGGCCGCCGGCCTCTTTCGCGGCGCGCGCGACCTCCAGCGCGGCCATCACGCCATAGGCGCCATCCAGCCAGCCGCCCTCGGGCTGGGTGTCGGAATGCGAGCCCATCAACAGGCTGGGGCCGTCGCCCGCCAGCCCGAAAAGATTGCCCACCGGATCGAAATAGGGTGCGAGGCCGGCGTCGCGGAACTGCCCGGCCAGCCATTTGCGCGCTTCGATATCCTTGTCGGAATAGGCGGGGCGCACGACCCCCGTGCCCACCGCGCCGATTGCGCGCAGCGCATGCAAGCTGTCGAGGAAACGCTGCGGATTGGGGTGCATGATCTGGCCCTCCATCGGTCCGTTTTATCCGCCCCTCTACCAGCCCGGCGGCCCGATGGCCACTTGGCGGGCCGGAAAACTTCGCATAGGCAGGGGCGCAAGAGGGACGATAGATGACACATCTCTGGGTACGGGCCGAGCAGCGCCCGAACGAGGAACGGGTGGGCCTGACACCCGAGGGCGCGGCGATGCTGATCGCTGCGGGGCTGCGGGTGACGGTCGAGGAAAGCCATGCGCGCGCGATCCCGATCGAAGGCTACCGCGCCGCGGGCTGCGAGATCGCGCCCGAAAACAGCTGGTCCGACGCGCCACGGGATTCCATCGTCTTCGGCCTGAAAGAGCTGCCCGAAGACGGCACACCGCTGATCCATCGCCACGTCATGTTCGGCCATGCCTTCAAGGGCCAGCCCGCGGGGCAGGCGCTGTTGCGTCGCTTCCGCGCCGGGGGCGGCATGCTTTATGATCTGGAATATCTGGTCGACGAGGCCGGGCGCCGGGTCGCGGCCTTCGGCTACTGGGCCGGGTTCGCCGGCGCAGCCGTGTCGCTGAAATGCTGGGCGGCGCAGCTGCGGGGCGGTATCGCGGGCCCTGTACGCCAATACCCGGACAAGGACGCGCTGCTGTCGGATCTGCGCGCCGAACTGGACGCCATCGGTGCCGCCCGCCCACGCGCCCTGGTGATCGGCGCCCTGGGACGCGTTGGCACCGGCGCGGCGGATCTTTGCGCCGAGCTGGGGGTGGCGGTGACCAAGTGGGACATCGCGGAAACCGCCCATGGCGGCCCCTTCCCCGAGGTGCTGGAACACGAGATTTTCCTGAATTGCATCCTCGCCCGCCCGGGCTGTCCGGTCTTCGTGCCGGCATCGGCCACGACTGATCCGCGCAAGCTGCGGGTGATCGGCGATATCGCCTGCGATCCAAGTTCGGATTTCTCGCCGATCAAGGTCTATGACCGGGTGACCGATTGGGAAAAGCCGGCGCTGCGGGTGGCGCAGGACCCGCCGCTCGACGTCACCGCGATCGACAACCTGCCCTCGATGCTGCCGGTGGAAAGCTCGATCGACTATGCCAGCCAGCTTCTACCCGCGTTGCTGACCCTTGGCGCACTGTCCGAAGGCGTCTGGGGTCGGGCGAAGGCAGAATACGACCGCCACAGCGCAAATCTTCAGGAGGCATGACATGACGATCCATTGGTGCGGCACCGGCCTGTCCGCGATCCCCGGCCTGCGCCGCCTGATCGCGGCGGGACACAACGTGACGGTCTGGAACCGGACGGTGGACAAGGCACAGGCGGCGGTGGGCGATATCGCCGCCGATATCCGCGCCTATACACTGGAGGCGCTGACAGAGGCACTGAAGCCCGGCGACGTGGCGGTTTCCATGCTGCCCGCCGACCACCATGTGCCGATCGCCCAGGCTTGCCTGGGCCGCGGGGCGCATTTCGTATCCTCCTCCTACATCGCGCCCGAAATGCGCGCATTGGACGAGGCGGCGCGCGAACGTGGGCTGGTGCTGGTGAACGAGGTCGGCCTCGACCCAGGGCTTGACCACCTGATGGCGCATTGGCTGGTCTCGGATTACCGCAAGTCGAAGGCCTATGACGGCGCCAACGTGCTGTCCTTTACTTCCTATTGCGGTGGCATCCCGGCGCAGCCCAACGCGTTTCGCTACAAGTTCTCGTGGTCGCCGCTGGGGGTGCTGAAGGCGCTGCGCTCGCCCTCGCGCAGCTTGAAGAATTTCACCGAGCTGAAGGTCCAGCGCCCCTGGGACGCGATCAGCCGCTACGACGCGCCGCTGCCGAAACCCGAAAGCTTCGAAGTCTATCCCAACCGTGATTCGCTGCCCTTCATCGAGGATTACCGCTTCGATCCCGAGTGGAAGGTGAAGGATTTCGTACGCGGCACGCTGCGCCTGAACGGCTGGGCCGAGGCCTGGGCCCCTGTCTTCTCCGAGATCGAGACGCTTTCGGGCCCCGAGGGCGAGGCCCGGCTGAAGGAGATGTCCGATCAGTTCTGGCGCGATAACGCCTATGCCGAGGGCGAGGCCGACCGGGTCGTGCTGTTCGTCTCGCTCAAGGCCGAGAAGGACGGCGAGGCAGTCTATCACAAGACCTGGGCGCTGGATGCGCAGGGCGATGCGCGCGGCACGGCGATGGCGCGGCTGGTATCGCTGCCGGTGTCGCTGGCGGTGGAATCGGTGCTCAAGCGGGAGATCCCGGCTGGCGTTCATCCCGCGCCGCATGATCCGAAGCTGGTGGAACGCTGGCTGGAGAAGGTGAAGGGCCAGGCGCAGTACATGGCGGTGGTCGACCACCTGGCCTGAGGCGGGGTAGGCGGCCGGGGGTTTCACACCCCCGGACCCCCGTGGAGTATTTGAGCCAAGATGAAGTGCAAGGGGCGCTTTGCGTCCCGCAGTCTTGCCGGCGGATCCGCCCCGCCGGCGCGGCGCGCCCGGGCCGTCAGTCCGATCCGGGCAGTTCCACTGCCAAGCCGCGCGGTTCCACATCGACCTGGGCGATGCTGGTGGCGCCTTCGGCCGAAACCACGCCCATCGTCTCGAACTTGCGCGCCGATGGCAGGACGCGGGCCTCGAAGGAGCCCACGGCCCTGTTGAAATGGTCGACCGACTGGCGCAGCGACTTGCCGACCTTGTCGACATGGCCCGCGAAAACCCCGAGCCGGTCGTAAAGCTCCTTCGCGGCCTTCTGCACCTCGACCGCGTTCTCGGCCATCTTTTCCTGCTGCCAGCCATAGGCGATCGCCTTGACCAGCGCGATCAGCGTCGTGGGCGTCGCGATCAGCACCCGGTTTTCGAACGCATATTCCAAAAGCCCGGGGTCGGCCTCGACCGCGGCGGAGACGAAGGTTTCCCCGGGGATGAACATGACCACGAAATCCGGGGTTTCGGCGATCATGTCGTGATAGGCTTTCGAGGACAGCAGCTTCACATGTTGGCGCACCTGCCGGGCGTGGTGCACCATCTGCGCCTGCTGGGCATCCGGTGTCTCGGCTTCCAGCGCGTTGAGGAAGGCCTCCAGCGGGGTCTTGGCGTCGACCACGATCACCTTGCCGCCCGGCAGCCGGACGATCGCGTCAGGGCGCTGGCGGCCTTGATCGGTGTCGAAGCTGCGTTCCAGTTCGAAATCCACATGTTCCGCCATGCCGGCCATCTCGAACACCTGGCGCAGCTGCATCTCTCCCCAGCGGCCGCGGCTTTTGGGCGCGCGCAGCGCCTGCACCAGCTTGCGGGTCTCTTTTTCCAGGCTGGTGTTGTTGCGTGCCAGCGCCGCCATCTGTTCGCGGATCTGGCCATAGGCCTCGTTGCGGCTCTTCTCGATCTGGCCGATCATCGAGTCGAACTTGCCAAGCTTTTCGTTCAACGGCTTGACCAGCGCATCGATGGCGGTCTGGCGCTTGGCCAGATCCTCCTGCGCGGTGGATTGGTGCTGCTTGAAGCGCTCTGACACGAGGTTGAGGAAGCTTTCCGAATTCTTCTGCAACACCCCCGAGGCAAGCGACTGGAAGCGGTCTTCCAGCTCCTTTCGGATCCTGGTCATGTCCTCGATCCGGGCCTGATGCTGTTCCTTCTCGTTGCGCAGCTGTTGTTCCAGAAGCGCCACCGTCCTGTCCTGTTCGTTGAGCTGCGTGTTGGCCTCGCGCAACGCCTGTTCGGCCTCGGCCAGCCGCACGGCGTCGGCTTCCGCCACCTCCAGCCGCCGGGCCAGATCCTCGGCCGCGCGGGTCCGTTCGGCAAGGTGCCGACGGGTGCCCGCCAGCTTTCCGGCCAGCAGCACGATCAGCGCCAACGCCAGCGTCGCCGCGCCCAGCAGGAGGCGCGGGTCCGTCAGGGTGATCTCTGGTCCACCAAGGTCGATCATGTGCGGCCGAACAATCGTTCGATATCGGAAAGGCGCAATTCGACATAGGTCGGGCGGCCATGGTTGCATTGGCCGGACATCGGCGTCGCCTCCATCTCGCGCAGAAGCGCATTCATTTCCTCGGCGCTCATCCGGCGGCCCGAGCGGACAGAGCCGTGGCAGGACATGCGGCTTAGCACCGCGTCGATGCGGGCGCGCAGGGTCTGGCTGTCGCCCATGTCGGCCAGTTCGTCCAGGATGTCGCGGATCAGGCCCTGGGCATCCACCTGGCCCAGGATCGCCGGCGTCTCGCGCACCGCTATGGCGCCGCCGCCGAAGGGCTCGATCGTCAGGCCCAGGGTCGCCAGATCATCCGCCAGTTCCAGAAGGCGCGCCGCGTCGCTTTCGGACAGTTCCACGATCTCGGGGATCAGCAGCGCCTGTGCGGCGATGCCCCTGTCGGCCATCTGGGCCTTGAGGCGCTCATAGACCAGGCGTTCATGCGCGGCGTGCTGATCGACGATCACCATGCCCATCTCGGTCTGGGCGATGATGTAATTCTCGTGCAGTTGCGCCCGCGCGGCCCCCAGCGGGCGCCCGGTGTCCTCGGGGGTGGGCGCGGTGTCTTCCACCCGGGCCGAGGGCAGCGGCGTCTCGGCAAAGCCCGGCATCGGGGCGGGCGCGGGGGCCTGCATGCGGTAGGCCATGTCGCGCGCGGTGAAGCTGGGGCGGTCCATCTGGTAGACGCGGGGCGGGGTTCCCGGCTGCGGATCGGGTTCGGGCCGGAACGCCCCCAGCGTGGCGCCCGCCACGGTCGAAGAGGCGCGGTGCCCGGCCTCGGCCAGCGCGTGGCGCAGTGCCGAAACGATCAGCCCGCGCGCAAGACCGGGATCGCGAAAGCGGACCTCGGATTTCGCCGGATGGACGTTCACGTCCACCAGTTCCGGATCGCAGGTGAGGTAGAGCGCCGCGGCGGGGAACCGGTCGCGGCTGAGCACATCCATATAGGCCGCGCGCAGGGCGCCGATCAGCACCCGGTCCTGCACCGGGCGGCCGTTGACGAACAGGTATTGCGCGACCGAGGAGCCGCGCGAATAGGTCGGCAGCGCGGCATAGCCGGTCAGGCGCAGGCCCTCGCGCTCGGCGTCGATCTTCAGCGCGTTCTCTGCGAAATCCGCCCCGATCACCCGCGCCAGCCGGCCGTGCAGGGCGTCGAACAGATCGCCCGATTCGGCATCGGCGCGAAAGGTCACGCGGCCCCCGTCGTTTGATGTTGGGCCGCCGCCCGACACGTCGCGCAGGATGAAGGCGACGTGGGGTTCGGCCATCGCCAGACGCCTGATCACCTCGCCGATCGCCTGCGCCTCGGCCCGGTCGGAGCGCAGGAATTTCAGCCGCGCGGGGGTGGCGTAGAAC
Source organism: Allgaiera indica (assembly GCF_900106675.1). Lineage (GTDB taxonomy): Bacteria > Pseudomonadota > Alphaproteobacteria > Rhodobacterales > Rhodobacteraceae > Acidimangrovimonas > Acidimangrovimonas indica. Next base: position 137,555 of record NZ_FNOB01000008.1, on the reverse strand, counting down.
AGATCGCGCAGTTCCACCACCGTGCCACGGGTCAGCGCCGCGGGCTTTACCGGCGCGATGCGGCCGCCCGCGACGGCGATCGTCGCGGCATCCGCCCCCGCCGCGCGCGAGGTGATCGTCAGCCGCCCCACCGCCCCAAGCGAGGGCAGCGCCTCGCCCCTGAAGCCGAAGGAATGGATGCTCAGAAGGTCCGAGCCGTCGATCTTCGAGGTCGCGTGACGGGCCAGCGCCAGCGGCAGGTCGTCGGGCGTCATGCCGCAGCCGTCGTCGGTGATGCGGATCAGCGTCTTGCCGCCGTCGGCCTGATCCACGTTGATCCGCGTGGCGCCCGCGTCCAGCGCGTTCTCGACCAGTTCCTTCACCGCCGAGGCGGGGCGTTCCACCACCTCGCCCGCCGCGATCCGGTTGATCGCGGATTCGTCGAGTTGACGAATGATCGGACGGTCGGCCGAGCCTATGTTGGGGTTTTGGACATTCATACCACCAGAACTAGCAGGTTCACAGAGATTCGGCCACAGGCGACCGGCATCGCCCGGCCGCGTCCGGTGCGGTCAGTTGCCGGCGCGCGCGCTGTCGGTCGCCTGCAGGCCGCGCGGCCGGCCGACCACCACGAAGCGCAGGGCATCGGGCCGGTAAAGCCGCTTGGCGACGCGGTCCAGATCGGCCAGCGTCAGCGCCTCGATCTTGGCGTTGCGGGTCGCGATATAGCTGATCGGCATCTCGTCCAGTTGCATCCCGGCCAGGATCTGCGCGATCCGGGCGTTGCCGTCGAAGCGCAGCGGATAGGCGCCGGTCAGATAGGTCTTTGCGGCGTCAAGTTCGGCCTGGGTCACGCCGTCTTGGGCCAGGCGATCCCATCCGGCGCGAATCACCGCGACCGCTTCGGCCGCCTTGGCGTTGTCCGAGGCCAGCGCCCCCAGGATCAGCGCGCCGTGGTCCATCGGCATCAGATAGGTGCCCACGCCATAGGTCAGCCCGCGCTTGACCCGGACCTCCTGCATCAGCCGTGCGGTAAAGCGGCGGCCGCCGAAGATCTCGTTCAGCACATAGGCGGCGAAGAAATCGGGATCGTGACGATCAAGACCCGGGGCGCCGAACTGGATCGCGCTTTGCGGGGTGTCGAAGGGTATGATCGTCACGCCGCCCGTCAACTGGTCGGTGGCGCGGGGCGGCATCGGCGCGCCCCGCGCGGGAAGGCCGGCGAAGAGGGTGTCGAGCATCCGGCCCAGGGCCTCGGGCGTGATATCGCCGACCGCCGCTACAAACAGCCGATCGCGTGCCATGCTGGCATGCCAGGCGGCGACCAGATCTTCGCGTGTCAGCGCGGGGACACTGTCCACCGTGCCGTCGCCCTTGCTGCCGTAGGGGTGGGCCCCGAAGGCCTGGGCGAAAAGCGTGGCACTGGCGATCGCCTCGGGATCTTTCGCCTCGGCCCGCAACGAGGACATGACCTGCGCCTTGACCCGCGCAATGGCCTGATCGTCGAAGCGCGGCGCGGTCAGCGCCTGGTGCAGCAGCGCCACGGCCTGGTCCCGGTTCTTGGTCAGGAACCGGGCCGAAACGCTGACCGAATCCGGATCGGCGCCAAAGCCGAACTCGGCGGCCAGCCCGTCGCGGGCAGCGGCGAAGGCCTGGGCGTCGCGGGTGCCGGCGCCTTCCTCCAGCAATCCCGCCATCAGGTTGACCGCGCCGCGCTTGCCCGGCGCGTCCAGGCTGGTGCCGCCGCGAAAGCGGATCTCGAGCGCGGTGAAGGGGATGTCATGCGCCTCGACCAGCCAGGCGGTGATGCCGCCGGGCGAGGTCACCTTCGCGATGTTGACCTCGGCCTTGGCGGGGAGGGCGGTGAAGGCGGCAAGGAACCCGGCGCAAAGCGTGACAAGGATCTGGCGGATCATTGGGTGACCTCGTTCTGGGGCGCGGGTATCCGGGCTGCCCGCGGGGCCGCGGTGGCTGCCCTGGCGCCCGGGGGCGGCGTCAGATAGCCGGTGACAGAATGTTCGGGCACCAGAACGGCGCGGGCCGCGTTGCGGACGTCCTCTGCCGTCACCGCGTCGAGCGTCCGGGGCCAGTCCTTCACGTCCTCTACCGTCAGACCCGCGCTCAGCGCCGCGCCATAGCGCCGGCCCAGCGCGGCCACGTTGTCGCGCGCGTAGATTTGGGCTGCGTTGATCTGGGTCTTGATCCGGGCCAGTTCCTGCGGATCCGGGCCGGTCGCAAGGAAGCGGGCAAGCACCTGGTCCAGCGCGGCCTCGGCCTGCGCCAGCGAAACGCCCTTGGCGGGTACCACGGTCAAGGAAAATGTCGTCGGGTCGACCGAGGTGCCGTCATAGCCCGCGCCGGTATAGACGGCGAGGTGCTGGTCGAATTGTAGCGCGCGGGCCAGAACCGAGGTCTGCGCGCTGCCGCCCAGCAATTCGGCCAGGACCGCCAGCGCGGCTGCCTGGCGCTGATCGCCGGCGCGGCGGTTGGGCGCCAGGTAAGAGCGGCGCAGATAGGCGTCGGCCACGCGCGGGTCGGACATGGTCAGGTGCCGGGCGGCCAGTTGCGGCGGTTCTTGCACGCGGGCGCGGGGCGGTAGATCTGGCGTCGGCTTCAGCGGGCCGAAGTGGCGCTCGGCCAGTTGACGGACCTGCTGGGGCGTGGCATCGCCAGCGACGATCAGCACCGCGTTATTGGGCGCATAATAGGTGTGGTAGAAGGCCAGCGCCTGGGCGCGCGACAGCGTTTCCATCTCGCGCCGCCAGCCGATCACGGGGGTGCCGTAGGGGCTGGCCAGGAATTGCGCCGCCCGCAACTGTTCGTTGAACAGCGCACCGGGGTTGTTGTCGGTGCGCTGGCTGCGTTCCTCCAGGATCACCTGACGTTCGGTCGCCACCACCTCGGGCGTCAGGTTCAGATGCCGCATCCGGTCGGCCTCCATCTCCATCATCCGGCCCAGGTGGCGCGCGGCGATACGCTGGTAATAGCCGGTATAATCCCAAGAGGTGAAGGCGTTGTCGCTGCCGCCCAGAGCGGCGACCGTGGCCGAGAATTCGCCCGGTTTCAGCCGGTCGGTGCCCTTGAACATCAGATGTTCCAGGAAATGCGCGATACCCGACTGGCCGGGTTTCTCATCCGCCGCGCCGACCCGATACCAAACCATGTTGACCACGACGGGGGCGCGGTGATCCTCGATCACCACCACCTGCATGCCGTTCTTCAACGAAAAGCTGGTCACCGCCTCGTCGGCGGCACGGGCACCCGGCGTCATGGCGAAAGTGGCAAGCGCCAGGGTCCACGCAAGCGCCACGCGACGCAAGAATCGCTGCATTCAACTCCCTCCAGATGCGAAGTCCGGCAAGACTACGCGCCGGGGGGCGGTGATCAAGCGATTATCACGGATGCGGCACTGCGCCGCTCATGCCGCCAAGCTATTTCTTGGTGACCTGGGGCGGCGCGCTGTCGGTGCGCACACCACGGGCGCGCCAGTATTCCAGCGCCTTGTATTGGTCCAGCGCCATCCGCTTGTAGGCCGAGAAATAGGTCGATCTCCCCATCAGCCGGAACAGCAGCTTCGGCGGGTGACGCTTGCGGAAGGCAAGATCGGCGGCGTCCAGCTCTTGCCGGATGCCGGGCTGGATGCCGAAGCGCGTGACCTGCGCCATCAACGCCCGGTCCGAGGCCGGGATCTTGGTGTCATGCAGTGCCGAGGCCCGGCCGCCCAGCGCCGTCACCGCATCGGCGACCGGCGTCGGATCGGCCAGATTGGAGCCGCCCGGGGTGGGCGGCGGCAGTTCAGCCAGGTTCTTTGGCATCTGCAACGGCTTGGTCGGCAGGATCGAGAATTCATCGGGTCCTGCCGATCCGGATTGCAGATTCAACAGATGCGGCGTCCGTTTTGACGCGCAGCCCGTCAGCGCCATCGCCGTCCCCAGGGCGATCGCCAGAGCGCCGAGCCTTGCCTGCATCCCTACCTCCACAGCCGTTTAGCCATTCCTTAGCCCAAACTCCGGGGCGCGTCACGGGGTCTTCTGGCCGGCGAACAGGACCAGTCCCAGCGCGCCGGCGAAGATCGCCACATCCGCCAGGTTGAACGAGAACGGATTCCGATAGCCACAGCAGGACATGTTCAGGAAATCTGCGACCGCACCGTAGACCAGCCGGTCGATCACATTGCCGACCGCGCCGCCGATCAGCAACCCCGCCGAAAAGCGGCTGATCCGCGAATGCCCTTCGCGCCGGATCCACACCCAGACCCAGGCCGAAATTCCCAGTGCCACCGCGATCAGCACCCAGCGCATCAGCTGCGCCGAATTGGCCAGAAGCCCGAAATTCACCCCCTCGTTCCACGCCATGCGGAAATTCAGATAGGGCGGCAGCACGTCGATCGCATGGCGCTGCGCCAGTCCCATCAGATGGACGACGACGAACTTAAATGCCTGATCAAGAGCAATGACGACCAGCGCGGTCAGGGACACAATCCGCATGATCCGCCCCTAGTGCCGGAAATGGCGCTGGCCGGTCAGCACCATCGCCAGGCCGGCCTCGTCGGCGGCCTTGATGACCTCGTCGTCGCGCATCGAGCCGCCAGGCTGGATCACGCAGGTGGCGCCTGCCGCGACGGCCTCCAGCAGCCCGTCGGCAAAGGGAAAGAATGCGTCCGAGGCCACGGCCGAGCCCTTGGCGGGGCTTTCGGGCAGGCCCATCGCCTCGGCCATGCGCTCGGCCTTCTTCGCGGCGATCAGGGCGCTGTCGACGCGGCTCATCTGTCCGGCGCCGACGCCGACGGTGGTGCCGCCCTTGGCATAGACGATGGCGTTCGACTTGACGTGCTTGGCCACGGTCCAGGCAAACAGCAGGTCGCGGATCTCGTCCTCGGTCGGCACGCGTTTGGTCACCACCTTCAAATCGGCGGCGGTGACATTGGCGATGTCGTGGTCCTGCACCAGGAACCCGCCCGCGACCTGGCGCCAGGCAATGCGCGCGGCCTTCGGATCGGGCAGCGCGCCGGTGGTCAGCAGGCGCAGGTTCTTCTTGGCGGCGAAGACCTCTTTCGCCGCGTCGGTCGCCTCGGGGGCGATCACCACCTCGGTGAAGATCTTCACGATCTCGGCGGCGGTCTCGGCGTCGAGGGTCTGGTTCAGCGCCACGATGCCGCCGAAGGCCGAGGTCCGGTCGCAATCGAAGGCGCGGGAATAGGCCTCGGCCAGGGTCGCGCCGGTGGCGACGCCACAGGGGTTGGCATGCTTGATGATCGCGCAGGCCGGGCCCTGGGCGGGGTCGAATTCCGCCACCAGCTCGAACGCCGCGTCGGTGTCGTTGATGTTGTTGTAGCTCAGCTCCTTGCCCTGATGCTGGGTGGCCGTCGCCACCCCGGGCCGGGCCGAGCCGTCATGATAGAAGGCCGCTTTCTGATGCGGGTTCTCGCCGTAGCGCATGGTCTGGGCGAGTGTGCCGGCAAAGGCGCGGCGGCGTGGGGTTTCGGTGCCGATCGCACCGGCCATCCAGGTGCTGACCGCGGCGTCATAGGCGGCGGTGCGGGCATAGGCGATCTGCGCCAGCCGCTTGCGGAAGGCCAGGCCGGTGCAATCGTCATGGGCGTCCAGCTCGGCCAGAAGGGTGTGGTAATCGGCCACGTCCACCACGGTGGTGACGAAGGCGTGATTCTTGGCGGCGGCGCGAATCATCGCGGGGCCGCCGATATCGATGTTCTCGATGCAGGTGTCGTAATCGGCGCCCTTCGCCACGGTGTCCTCGAACGGGTAGAGGTTGACCACCAAGAGGTCGATCGGGGCGATGTCATGGGCCTGCATCGCCGCCAGATGTTCCTGATTGTCGCGCAGCGCCAGCAGGCCGCCATGCACCTTGGGGTGCAGCGTCTTCACGCGGCCGTCCATCATCTCGGGAAAACCCGTCACATCCGCCACATCGGTGACATGCAGCCCCGCCTTGCGCAGCGCCAGCGCGGTGCCGCCGGTCGACAGGATCTCGACCCCGCGGGCGGCCAGGGCCTGGGCGAAGTCCACCAGCCCGGTCTTGTCGGAAACGGATATCAGTGCCCGTGTCAGCGGCATCAGGTCGGTCATGTCATAGGCCTTTCATTGCGGGTCCGCGGCAGAGCCTTCTTCAAGCGGCTCGTCGCGGTCGAGGTCGCGAATGGCCAGAGGGGTATCCTGTGCCTTCGCCAGCGTCCAGCTTATCTGGCTGGCATAGTCCGTCACGCTGGCGGCAAGCACGATCTGGCGAGACGTGCGGGGCTTCAGCCGACCCTTTTCCAGATAGACCGAAGGCTCGATGCGCAAATCGGCATGACCGTCGTGGCGGAATACCCAGATCTCTCCGCTTTTCAGGGCCAGCGACACCGCGGTGCCGCCCAGATCCAGCGCCGCGTCCACATCCGGGTGCAGGTGGAAATGCAGCGCATAGCGCACGCCGTCGTCGCGGGTCAGGCGCATGACGTCCTCGAACCGGCGGCGCTCTTCTTCCGTCAAGGCGCCCAGCGTGTCCTCGCCCAGCAGCATCCGCCCGTCCGAGGCCAGCGACAACCCGCGCATATGGGTCAGGCCATGGGTGCGGGAATAGCCACGGTGGCCAGCCAGCAGGCTGATGCCTTCGGGCGCGGCTTCCATCCTGGCGTGCACCACCTCGGCCAGATCGGTCAGCATCCCGCGCGGGCTGCTGAAGCCGGGCTTGCCCAGTCGCGACGAGGAATAGCCCTCGATCGCCAATACCGAATGCGAGGCGGTCGCGCGCCCGGCGCGGCGCCATTCCGGCCCGAAGGGCGCGCCCGAGCCGCAACTGACGATCACCGGCCGCCGCCCGGAAGTCATCTCGAATGCCAGCGTCGAGGCATGGGCGTTGAAACTGGCGCGACCGCTGGGCGGTGTGGCCGCGTCGATGATCGTGGTGGTGCGCCCGCACGAGAGCCGCGCGAAACCCATGGCCAGGCCTTGCGGGGCGCTGGCGCGGACGCCGGAATTGGCCAGCGCGTGGTCCAGCCGACCCTCGGCGCCCCGGCCGCCACCATGGAACCGGGCAAGCCCGCCGTCGGCGTGGCGCAGCGCGCGCAAGGTGGGGGCGATGCGCTCGATCGCGGCCAGGTGGGCGGCAGGGGCCATGCGTCCGGCCTCGGCCAGCGCCAGCGCAGCCCAGGTGAGCAGGGTGAAGACTTCCAGCAGTTCTTCGGGGTTGCGCGTCGGGATGCCGCCCTCGGCGTCGATACGCTCGGCGCATTCGCGCGCCAGCGCGGCCGAGGCCGGCGCCACATGACGTTCCATTCCGGTCAGGGCAAGGCCTGCGTAGATCAGACCGGTGAGCGCCTCGAACCGGGCCAGTCCGGGGCGCGCGGCGTGCCAGCGCCTGGACAGGAAGGCGGTCTGATGTGCGAGGCTGCGGAAATACAGATCCGCCGTCTTGCGCTGCTGGCCGTTCAGCAGCAGCAGCGCGTGGTTGATCCAGCGGATCAGGCGTCGGCCGGTCAGATCCGGTGTCCAGCCCGGGCCGCGGCCGCGGCCGAAGCGCAGGATCCAGCCGAAGGTCCAGTCCTGGGCGCATTGGCGTGCCGCCGCGTCGCCTACCGCCGCCAGATCGTCGAGCCAGGCAAAGCCGTGCTGCTCTTCCTCGAAGGTGGGGTCGGGCGAGGGCAGATCCCAAAGCGTGCGGCCCCGGCCTTCGATCAGGTATCCGGCGAACAGGAAATTGCCCGCCGTCAGCTGGCGGCCGCGGGCGAAAGAGCCGATCGTGCGCGGCTCGGGCTGCGAGGTGAAGCCGGTGGCCGCGCGCGAACGGGTGCTGGCGCGCGCGTAAACCCGGTTGAGAAACCGGGTCGAGCGGGCGGGATATCCGTCTTCGTCTAGGGCAGCCCCTGCCTTGCGTCGCTGCGCCATTCTTTCGGGCCTTCGCGTCTCTTGCCGGGACAGACCATAGAGGCGGGGGCTGGGCCTGTCACCGGCGAAAACGGCTATGGCCGCACCGATCGAGAGGCGAATGGCGCGCGCCGGGCACAGCGCTCAGGGCACAGGCGCGGCGCGGGCCAGAACCGCCATGTAGAAGCCGTCGATGCCGCCCCGGTCGGCCCAGTGATCGGGGCGGATCCGCAGCCCGCCCTCGGACGAGCGCCAGTCGGGCGCGATGCCGGGGGCTTCGGCGGGCAGGACGGCAAGGCCGGGGTGGCGGGCGAGCGCGGCGGTGATCTGGGCCTCGCCCTCTTCGGGCAGCAACGAGCAGGTGCAGAACACCAGCCGCCCGCCGGGGCGCAGGAGGGTGAGGGCGCGGTCGATCAGCCTGGCCTGCAGCGCGACCAGCGTGTCCAGTTCGGTGCCGTCCTTGACGAAGGGCAGGTCCGGGTGGCGCCGGATCGTGCCGGTGGCCGAACAGGGCGCGTCCAGCAGCACCGCGTCCAGCGGCGCCTGGGGTTGCCAGGACAGGGCGTCGGCGACATGGGTGCGCGCGGTCAGGCCGCAACGTGCAAGGTTTTCCGTCACCCGCGCCATGCGTGCGGCCGAGATATCCACCGCCTCGACCCGCGCGCCGGCGGCGGCCAGTTGCAAGGTCTTGCCACCGGGGGCTGCGCACAGATCGGCGACATGTTCGCCTGGTTGGGGCGCCAGCAGCAGCGCAGGCAGCGCAGCGGCGGCGTCCTGCACCCACCAGGCGCCCTCGGAATAGCCTGTAAGCGCGCTGACCTGGCCGGGCGCCGAGAGCCGCAGGCTACCGGTGGGCAGAGCCTCGGCGCCCAGTGCTTCGGCCAGGGCGGCGGCCTGCGCGGGGTCCTTCGGCGTCAGATCCAGCGGCGGGGCGGCGGCCTGGATGGCCTCGATCGCGGTAACGGAGGCCTTGCCCCAGGCGGTGATCAGGGGTTTGCGCAGCCAGCCGGGCAGTGATTGCGGCGGCAGCGTATCCCAACCCGGGGCCTGGCCGGCCTTGCGCAGCACGGCGTTGGCAAGGCCGGCGTAGCGGCCGGTCGCCTTGTCGCGGCGCAGCAGGGTGACGGCGGCATTGACGGCACCATGGGCCGGGGCGCCTTCGGCGTGGATCTCGACCAGCGCCAGGCGCAGGGCGTTCATCACCGGGGCGGGTGGCATCCGGCGCAGATGCGGCCCCAGCAGCCGGTCGGCGCGTTGCATCTGGCGCAGCGTGGCCAGTGCCAGCCGCTGTGCCCGCGCCCGCTCCGGCGGTGAGAGCGGCGCAAGTGCGCCGGCGGAATCGGCCAGCACCTCGGCCAGCAGGCGGTGCTCTTGCAGCACCGCGCCCAGCACCGACCACGCGGCCTGCCGTACTTCCTGCCCCGTCGCCATCGCACCCTCGGTTTGCCCTGATCGCCCAGGGGGGTATATCATGGCACCAGCCGAGACAAGGAATGCCGCCATGGCCGAGATGCCCGAGACCACCCGCCCCGATCTGCCCCCCGCCGCAAGGCGCGCCCTGGCCGAGGCCGAGGCCCGCCGCAAGGCCGCCGAAGCCGCCGCCCCCCTGCCGACAGAGCTGGGCGGCCGCGACGGCCCCGAGCCGGTGCGCTATGGCGATTGGGAAAAGAAGGGCCTGGCGATCGATTTCTGAGGCGTTTTGCCGGCGCCGTGCCAGCGTATTTGCGGAACAATGAAAGAGCAGGGGCCACGTTTCTGCGCTGCGGCGCATTTTGCCTTGCTGAATATGCCGCGGGTGTGGTCTGTGGCGAAAGATTGTTGCGAGGAGAAGAATCATGGATCCGCGGTCCCGCCCCTGGCGCTCGGTACTTTACATCCCCGGCTCGAAGGCGCGGGCACTGGAAAAGGCGCGCGGGCTGGAGGCCGACGCGATCATCTTCGATCTAGAGGATGCGGTCGCGGTGGAGGAGAAGGCCCGCGCCCGTGATCTTCTGGTGCGGACGCTGGCCGAGGGCGGTTATGGCCGGCGGGCGAAGATCGTGCGGATCAACGGGTTCGAGACGCCCTGGGGGGGCGATGACATCGCGGCGCTTGGCGGGGCCGAGATCGATGCGGTGCTGATCCCCAAGGTCGGATCGGCGCAGGATGTCGAGGCGGTCGCGCGGGAGATCCCGGGCGTGGCGCTTTGGGCGATGATCGAAAGCCCGCAAGGCGTGCTGAACGCCGCCGCGATCGCGGCGCATCCGCGGATGCAGGGCTTCGTGATGGGCACCAACGATCTGGCCAAGGATCTGGGCATGCGGTTCCGGCCCGACCGGCTGCCGCTGATGCATGCGCTGCAGGCCGCGCTGATGGCGGCCCGGGCCGAAGGGATCGTCTGTATCGACGGCGTCTTCAACGCCTATCTCGACGAGGAAGGGCTGGCCACCGAATGCGAACAGGGCCGCGACATGGGCTTTGACGGCAAGACCCTGATCCATCCGGCGCAACTGGCCTGCGCGAACAGGGCCTTTGCGCCCTCGGAGGCCGAGATCGATCTGGCCCGGCGCCAGATCGCGGCGTTCGATGCGGCCGAGGCCGAGGGGCTGGGCGTGGCCGTGGTGGATGGAAAGATCGTCGAAAACCTGCATATCGTGACGGCGCGGCAAACGCTGGCCAAGGCCGAGGCGATCGCCGTGATGGAACAGGGACAGGAGACGGCGTGATGACAATGCTCATTCTCGGGGTGGTGCTGTGGTGGGGCGCGCACCTGTTCAAGCGGTTGGCGCCCGGGGCGCGGGCCGGCATGGGGAATGCCGGGCGCGGCGCGGTGGCGCTGGTGCTGCTGGTGTCGCTTGTGCTGATGGTGCTGGGTTTCCGCGCCGTTCCCGCAGCGCAGAATTTCGTCACCATTCCCGGCAATGGCCATCTCAACAACCTGCTGATGGTGATCGCTGTGATCGTCTTCGGCGCGGGCATGTCGAAGGGCGTGCTGTGGACCAAGATCCGCCATCCGATGCTGTGGGGCGTGCTGCTTTGGGCGGTCGCCCACCTGCTGGTGCACAACGATGTGGCCTCGATCGTGCTGTTCGGTGGCCTGGGGCTGTGGGCGGTGGTCGAGATGGCGGTGATCAACGCCGCCGGGCCCTGGCTGCGCCCGGCCTCGGGCGGGTGGAAGCGTGATGCCGTGCTGATCGTGATCGCGCTGGTGATGTATGCGATCATTGTGGCGATCCATGTCGCCCTTGGCCTTAGCCCCAATACGGGAACGATCTACGGATGAAGCTGTACCGATTTCTGAGCGCCGATGACACTTCGGCCTTCTGCCACAAGGTCACAGAGGCCCTGAACAAGGGGTGGGAGCTGCACGGCGGCCCCACCTATGCCTATGACGCCGCCCATGGGGTGATGCGCTGCGGCCAGGCCGTGGTGAAGGAGGCGCCGGGCACTTATACCCCCGACACCAAGCTGGGAGAGCAGTGATGAAGACCAACCCGGGCCGGTTTTTCGAGGATTACCGCCTGGGAGAGGTGATCCGCCATGCCGTGCCGCGCACCGTTTCGGGTGGCGAGCGGGCGCTTTACCATGCGCTCTACCCGGCGCGCGGGGCGCTCTATTCGTCAGACGAATTTGCGCGGGGTTGCGGGCTGCCGGCCTCACCCATCGATGATCTGGCGGCGTTCCACCTGGTCTTCGGCAAGTCGGTGCCCGACATCAGCCTGAATGCGGTCGCGAACCTCGGCTATGCCGAGGGCCGCTGGCTGGCGCCGGTCTGGCCCGGCGATACGCTGAGCGCGGCGTCCGAGGTGATCGGGCTGAAGCAGAACTCGAACGGAAAGTCGGGGGTTGTCTGGGTGCGCACGACGGGTACCAACCAGCACGGAAGGAAGGTGCTGGAATATGTGCGCTGGGTGATGGTGCGGCGGCGCACGCCCGCCGACGATGCCCCTGACCCGGTGGTGCCGAAGCTGGCCGATGCCGTGGCGCCGGGCGATCTGGTGCTGCCAGAGGGGCTGCATTTCCGGGATTACGACAACGTCGCCGCGGGCGAGCCGCATCTGTGGGGCGATTACGCGATCGGCGAGGTGATCGACCATGTCGACGGCGTCACGATCGAGGAGGCCGAGCATATGCTGGCCACCCGCCTGTGGCAGAATACCGCCAAGGTGCATTTCGACGCCACCAACCGCGCCGACGGTAAGCGGCTGATCTATGGCGGCCATGTCATCAGCCTGGCCCGCGCGCTGAGCTTCAACGGGCTGGCCAACGCGCAGATGATCGCGGCGCTGAACGGCGGCGCCCATGCCAACCCCTGTTTCGCGGGCGATACGGTGCGCGCCTGGTCCGAAGTGCTGGACAAGGCCGAGACATCCGAGCCGTCGGTCGGTGCGATCCGGCTGCGGCTGGTGGCGGTGCGGCAGGGAAGTGAGCCGTTCGTGCTGCGCACCGCAGAGGGCAAATATGCGCCGGAAGTGCTGCTGGAGCTTGATTATTGGGCGCTTCTTCCCCGCTGATCACAAAAGCTTCACAAAGCGATTTGCCCGAGACGGGATCCCCGGTGATCAAGAGGTGTTCACAAACCCTTGGGGATCAACATGCGCTACCTCCTGTCTTCCGTCGCCCTCGCCGCCGCGCTTGCCGCCGGGCCAGCCCTTGCGGAGGGACTTACTGCCTCCGGCTCGATCAGCCTGACCAGCCGCTACTTCACGTATGGCCTGCCGCAGACCACCGGTGCCGCAGTCCAGCCCTCGGTCGAGTTCGGCTACAGGGGCTTCTATGCCGGGATCTGGGCGTCGAATACCTCGTCCAAGCTGGTCGGCTCGAACACAGAGGTCGACCTGTCCTTCGGCTTCCGCCACGATTACGGCCCAATCAGCATGGATCTGGGCTATGTGCGCTACACCTATTACGGGCCGCATAACAATTGCTGCGGTGAGGCGGTGCTGAGCCTGTCGACCTCGCCGGTCAAGGGCACCACGCTGGGATACCGCCTGTCCTTCGACCCGAAGTCGAAGATCGCAAACAACTCGGTCTCGGTCACGCAGGCGGTGATGCCGAAGATCGCGCTGAGCGCGTCCGTCGGCAAGGTCGCGCATGCCCAGACCTATTGGAAGTTCGGCGGCAGCTATGACCTGACCGATAAGACGAGCCTTGGCCTCGCCTGGTACGATACCACTGTCACCAAGGGTCTGGCCGTCCTGTCGGTGACCTACAATTTCAACCTGCTCTAGGCAGGCCGTGGCGGGGCCGCCCACGCGTCGCCCCGCCACAGATGCCCCGCAAGAGTTGCACAATCACGACCACGTTATAATTCATATTGTTTTTGTCAGGAATTATTGGCATCAGCATCCCGGTGTTCGAATCACTGAGGAAAAAGATGCGTATCCACCTGACCATGGCCCTTCTGTTGGCAGCCCTTTCCGCACCTCCTGCGCTGGCGGGGGATCTGGAGATCGGTGGAAACCTGACCTTCGCCAGCCGTTACCTGGCCAACGGGCAGCCGCAAAGCCGCGGCGCCGTGCTGCAACCGTCGCTGGAGATCGCATATCAGGGGTTTCATGCCGGGGTCTGGGCTTCGAACACGTCCTCCGCGCTGATCGGGTATCAATCCGAGGTCGATCTGACCTTCGGCTACCGCCGCGATTTGGGCGCGGTGAGCGTCGATCTGGGCTATGCGCGTTACCTCTACCGGGGACCGCAAAAGAATTGCTGCGGCGACGTGATCCTGGATCTGGTCGCCGAGCCGTCGCAGGGGACGGAACTGGGCCTGAACATCGCCTTTGATCCGAAGTCGAAAGTGTCGAATGTCTCGGTTTCCGCCAGCCGGGCGCTGACACCGCGCATCGCCACTGCCGGCGCGCTGGGCCGCGTCAAGGGCAGCCACACCTATTGGTCCCTGGGGGCAACTTACGCGGTGAACGACGCCACCACGGCCGAGCTTTTCTGGCATGACACAAATACCGGCAGCGGCCTTGCGGTGCTGTCGCTGAGTTACGATTTCTTCCTGCGCTGAGCGGGCCGCGCGACGGTGCCTTCGCGGCGTCAGGTTGCGATCAGCTTGCACAGGGTGGGGTGGTGCCCCGCCCTAGTCTTCCCCACCAGGAAGGCCCGCGTCTGAAAGCCAATGCGATCATAGGCCATCAATCTTTGCCAGCCGTCGCGAAAGCGCCGATATGTACCGCCGTCAGAGCGCATCCCCAGCGGCAGCGGGTTGAAGCCGATCACCACTGCATGGCGGGCGATCCGGCACATTTCGTCCACGATATCAACCCAGCGTTCCGGCGGGGCGTAGGCCTCTAACGCCTGATAGCAGATCACATAATCCTGGGACTTGTCGGCGAAGGGATAGGGGATGCTGCCCCCGTCATGCAGCGTGACGCCAAGGCCAAGCGATTCGATCAGGGGCTGATAGGGCCATCCCTGGACGCTTTCGGCCATCGGGTGATCGTGCCGGACCGACCTAAGCCGTTCGAGCAGGCGGAAATGCCAGTGCCGCCGTGGCGGCTTCACCTGCGCGGTAGAGCCGTCGACCGCCCAGGCGCAATCGGTGCCGGTGACGCGATGCCCCCCCCAGCGCAGGATCTCCAGCAGGCTGCCGTGGGCGGTCGACAATTCAAGAATGTCCTTCGGCGGGCCGCTGAGAAGCTCCGGCATATGCTGATGCAGTCTCAGCCATGAGCGCTCGCAGTTGCGGGGCCGCATCAGATATTTCCACATCACCCTTGTGATCCGATCGGATGCATAATTGCCCAGGCGATAGTCGGACCGAAACTGGGCGGGGAGTTCGGGGAACCATGCCTTGCTTTCGGTCAGTTCGAAGGGACGCATAAGGGATCTGCTTCCTGGTCTCGCTGCGAATGTCCGGCCGTGCGCGTACGCCGGTCGTTCCCAACTACCGTGAAATCGTGTTCGAAAGCTGAATCGGCGGCCGCTCCGGGTTCGAGCAGCCGGTGCGGGACTCTTGCGTCCGAAAGAGCGCGATGACTGTGATCACTAATCTGAAAGCTGTGATCACAAACTTAATCTTTTCGGCGTTTACGGTCTGAATCTGCGTCAAACTGGCGCGATCGCGCGTGACTCGGGCGAAAAAAGCGCTATTGGTCGGCTGCACAGGCGGCCCTGCGGCGCGTAAGACGTGCCCGGCCGCACAGCAAGAGGGACCCCTATGGCAGACCCAAAGCCGATCGAACGGCCACTTTCACCCTTCATGCTTGGTCAGTACTACCGGTTTCAGATGACCTCGGTGTCGTCGCTGCTGACGCGGATCACCGGCAACGCTCTGGTCGTTTCCTTCATCCTCGGCGTCTGGTGGCTGCTGGGCGCGGCGCTCGGCGGCGGCGCCTTTGACGCGGCGAACGCGGTCGCGACCTCGTGGTTCGGCGATCTGGTGTTCACGCTGTCGCTTCTGGGGATCTGGTATCACTATCTCGCCGGGCTGCGGCACCTGTATTTCGATGCGGGTCATGGCCTCGATATCGAGACCGCCGAGATGCTCGGCTGGGTCTGCATCATCGGGTCGGTCGTGCTGACCGTGCTGACCCTGATCGTCATTCAGTTCTGAGGGAGGCCGGCATGCGTTATCTCACCGACCGCAAGCGGGCCGAGCGCAAGGGCGCTTCGGGCACCGGCACCGAACATCACTGGTACATGTCGGTCAGCGCCGTCGCGCTGGCCTTCCTGATCCCGACCTTTCTTTACGTCTTCGGCCATGCGCTGGGGCAGGGGCGGGCCGAGGTGGTCGCCACCTTCGGCCATCCCTTCGGCGCGATCCTGACCGGGCTGGTGCTGTTCGTCTCGATGCAGCATTTCGCCAAGGGCGCGCAGATGATGATCGAGGATTACACCCAAGGCTCCTGGCGCCGCGGGCTGGTCATGCTGGTCTATTCGCTGGCTTACGTAATTACCGCGACCGGGCTTTACGCCCTGGTCAAGATGGCGATGTGAAGGGGCCGCGGACATGGCATCTTATGAGATCGAACAACATGATTACGACGTCGTCGTCGTGGGCGCCGGTGGCTCGGGGCTGCGGGCGACGCTGGGAATGGCGGAACAGGGGCTGCGCACGGCCTGCGTGACCAAGGTCTTCCCGACCCGTTCCCACACCGTGGCCGCGCAGGGCGGCATCGCCGCCTCGCTGGCCAACATGGGGCCGGACAACTGGCAATGGCACATGTACGACACCATCAAGGGGTCGGACTGGCTGGGCGATTCCGACGCGATGGAATACCTTGCACGCGAAGCCCCCAAGGCGGTGTATGAACTGGAACATTACGGCGTGCCGTTCAGCCGCACCGAAGAGGGCAAGATCTACCAGCGTCCGTTCGGCGGCCACACCACCGAATTCGGCGAGGGCCCGGCGGTGCAGCGCACCTGCGCCGCCGCCGACCGCACCGGCCACGCCATCCTGCACACGCTTTACGGCCAGTCGCTGAAGCAGAAGGCCGAATTCTACATTGAATACTTCGCCATCGACCTGATCATGTCCGACGACGGCGTGTGTCAGGGTGTGCTGGCGTGGAAGCTGGACGACGGCACGATGCATGTCTTCAACGCGAAGATGACGGTGCTGGCGACCGGCGGCTACGGGCGCGCTTTCTTCAGCGCGACCTCGGCCCATACCTGCACCGGCGACGGCGGCGGGATGGTGGCGCGCGCAGGCCTGGCCTTGCAGGACATGGAATTCGTGCAGTTCCACCCCACCGGGATCTATGGCGCCGGCTGCCTGATCACCGAGGGCGCGCGCGGCGAGGGCGGCTATCTGACCAATTCGGAAGGCGAGCGGTTCATGGAACGCTACGCGCCCCATTACAAGGATCTGGCCAGCCGCGACGTGGTCAGCCGCTGCATGACCCTGGAGATCCGCGAAGGCCGCGGCGTGGGCGAGCACAAGGACCACATGCATCTGAACCTGTCGCATATCCCGCCCGAGACCCTGGCCGAGCGGCTGCCGGGGATCTCGGAATCGGCGAAGATCTTCGCCGGCGTCGATGTCACCAAGGAACCGATCCCGGTGCTGCCGACGGTGCATTACAACATGGGCGGCATCCCCACGAACTATTTCGGTGAGGTGCTGAACCCGACCGCCGACAACCCCGACGCCGTGACCCCGGGCCTGATGGCGGTGGGCGAGGCCGGCTGCGCCAGCGTGCACGGGGCGAACCGTCTGGGTTCGAACTCGTTGATCGACCTGGTGGTCTTTGGCCGGGCGGCCGCGATCCGCGCGGGCGAGGTCGTTGACCGAGAGGCCGGCGTGGCCAAGCCGAACCAGGCCGGCATCGACGCGGCGCTGGCGCGGTTCGACGGGCTGCGCCATGCCGACGGCGGCACCCCCACGGCCGAGCTGCGGCTGGAAATGCAGCGCACCATGCAGCAGGACGCGGCCGTGTTCCGCACCGACAAATCGCTGGCCGAGGGCGTCAAGAAGATGGAGGCCGTCGCGGCCAAGCTTGACGACATCAAGGTCACCGACCGTAGCCTGGTGTGGAATTCGGACCTGATGGAGACGCTGGAGCTGACGAACCTGATGCCGAACGCGCTGGCCACCATCGTCGGCGCCGAGGCACGCAAGGAAAGCCGTGGCGCCCACGCGCATGAGGATTACCCCGAGCGCGACGACAAGGAATGGCGCAAGCATTCCATCATGCGGGTCGCGGGCAACAAGGTCGATCTCAGCTATCGGCCGGTCCATGTCGATCCGCTGACGCCGGAATCGGATGGCGGGATCTCGTTGGCGAAGATCGCGCCCAAGAAGCGGGTGTATTGACCAATGGGCCGCACGGGTCTGGTGTTGATGCCGCTGGGGGGCGTTCTGGCCCTGGCGTCCTGCGCACAGCAGGGCGATCTGGCGCAGCAATGCCTGCGCCAGCTGAAGCCTTACGGCGATTACCACTACCGGCAGGGGGCCGCCGTGCCCGAGGTGCGCCCGGGGCTGAACGGCACCTGGCCCGAGGCCAATGCCCTGAACGCCTGCATCCAGCAAAAGGCCGCGCGCCGTGCGAAGGCGGCGCCTGCGGCCCCGGCCCCGCGCGCGGCGGCCGGCAAGCTGCCCTTGCCCACGGCCTATCCGCTGATGCCGGGTGATGCCGCGCTTTGGCCCACGCTGACCCTGGCGCAGCAGCGACGCGCCCTGGTCTTCCTGCGCGATGGATCGACGATCCGGTCCTCGCTGGAGGGGCAGTGATGTCTCGTCCGCTGGCCGCTTTCCCGCCGCTGGCCGCCCGTTCCTTGGGTGGCGCGGCGGGTCTTGTAGATGAAACCTGCGTCATGCTGCAGTCCGGTCCGCGGCCGGTCCTGACCCGGCATGACCGCCCCGAACGGAAGGGATGATCCATGGTCCAATTCAAGCTTCCCCGGAATTCGACGATCCGCACCGGCAAGACCTGGCCGAAGCCCGCGGGCGCGAAGAACGTGCGCAAGTTCATGATCTACCGCTGGACGCCCGATGACGGCGAGAACCCGCGCGTCGATACCTATTTCGTGGATATGGACAAGTGCGGGCCGATGGTCCTGGACGCGCTGATCAAGATCAAGAACGAGATCGACCCCACCCTGACCTTCCGGCGTTCCTGCCGTGAAGGGATCTGCGGATCCTGCGCGATGAACATCGACGGCGGCAATCATCTGGCCTGCATCTACGGGCTGGACGAGATCAAGGGCGACGTGAAGATCTACCCGCTGCCGCACATGCCGGTGGTGCGGGATCTGGTGCCGGATCTGACCCATTTCTACGCCCAGCACGCCAGCATCATGCCCTGGCTGGAAACCAAGACGAACGCACCGCAGAAGGAATGGCGCCAGTCGATCGAGGACCGCAAGAAGCTTGACGGTCTTTATGAATGCGTGATGTGCGCCTCGTGCTCGACCGCGTGCCCCAGCTATTGGTGGAACTCGGACCGCTACCTGGGACCGGCGGCATTGCTGCACGCCTACCGCTGGATCGTCGACAGCCGCGACGAGGCCACGGGCGAGCGGCTGGACGATCTGGAAGATCCTTTCAAGCTGTATCGCTGCCACACGATCATGAACTGCACCAAGACCTGTCCGAAGGGGCTGAACCCGGCCAAGGCGATCGCCGAGGTCAAGCGGATGATGGTCGAACGCGTGGTCTGACGACCGGCGGCAGATGTCGAAGGGCCCGCCGGGATATCCCGCGCGGGCCTTTTTCGTCCCCGCTTAGAGGGTCCACAGCAACACGCCGCACAACGTCGTCGCCACGATCAGCGCGATGGTCAGCGGGGCATAGCTGTTGTGGATCGGTATGTCGCGCTCACGCTCCAGCATCCGGTGCAATCGCCGCGCCTGGACGTTGCCGCCGATGAACAGCGCCACCGCGATCAGCAGGAACAACGTGGCCGCGAGGCGCCCAAGCATCACCTGCGAAGGATCGCGGAACACCACATGCATCCCCAATGCGACGCCGATCGCGCCCAGACCGGTGCGGGCCCAGCTGGCCACGGTGCGCGCGATCCCCAGGGCGGTGCGCTCCTCGGCCCATTCGACCTGAAGCCGCAGCGCGTCCTCGCGTTTGTCATCCACATCCACATCCATATCGACCCTCACGAACAACGGCGCAGGAAGCACCCGGTTCCGGGCAACCGGGTCTAGGCAGGGGCAAGGGCGGTGATGGCGGGACGGGGTGAGAGGCTGGACAACGACCCAAGCGGGACTCGTTACGGCTGCTTCCTTCCGGACCTGACCGGGTTGGCGAGGCGCTCGCCCGCGCCAACCTCTCGACCGACCATCTAGGCGCTAAGGCGCGGATTCGCAAGGGCCTGTCGGGCTTGCCCCGGTCCCGGAGCGGCGGCCGGGATGGGCGACAAACCCCCGCCCGAACACTGGAAACGTTCAAGGAAATGCACTCGCCATTCGCCTAAGCCTTTGATAAATGGATTTCACGCGCCGGGCTGCCGGCGCCCGACGGCCCGCACAAGGAGAATGGATATGGCAATCACCCTTTACCAAGGTGACCTTCCGGACGGGCTGGATCTGGGGCAGGTCGTCGCCATCGACACCGAGACGATGGGCCTACTGCCGCACCGCGACCGGTTGTGTCTGGTGCAATTGTCCTCGGGCGACGGCAACGCGCATCTGGTTCGGATCGCCAAGGGGCAGACCGCGGCGCCGAACCTGCAACGGTTGCTGGCCGATCCCGGGGTGGTGAAGCTGTTTCATTTCGCGCGCTTCGATATCGCGGCGCTCTATCACGCGTTCGGTACGATCTGCGCGCCGGTCTATTGCACCAAGATCGCCTCGAAGCTGACCCGCACCTACACCGATCGTCACGGGCTGAAGGTGCTGCTGCAGGAACTGCTGGGCGTCGATATCTCGAAGCAGCAGCAGACCTCGGACTGGGGCGCGCAGGAGCTGACCGATGCGCAGCTGGAATATGCGGCCTCCGACGTTTTGTATCTGCATCAGCTGAAGGCGGTGTTCGACGAACGGCTGGCGCGCGAGGGGCGCGAGGAAATCGCGCGGGCCTCGTTCGACTATCTGCCGACGCGGGCGCAGCTGGATCTTCTGGCCGGCAACGAATTCGACATCTTCGCGCATTAGGGGGCCACCGGGCATGAGCGAAGCCAAGACGTTTCTGGATACCGCCCGCCGCGTGATCCGCGCCGAGGCGCAGGCACTTGCGGCGCTGGAAGCCAGCCTGAACGGCAATTTCTCGCGCGCTGTGCGGATGATCCTGGACGCGCCGGGGCGGGTGATCGTGTCGGGCATGGGCAAGTCGGGCCATATCGGCCGCAAGATCGCGGCGACGCTGGCCTCGACCGGGACGCCGGCGCATTTCGTCCACCCCGCCGAGGCAAGCCATGGCGATCTGGGGATGCTGACGCCCGGCGACGTGGCGCTGGTGTTGTCGAATTCCGGCGAAACGCCCGAACTGGCCAATATCATCGCCTATACGCGGCGCTTCGAGATCCCGCTGATCGGGGTGGCCAGCAGGCCCGAATCCACCCTTCTGCGCCAGTCCGACGTGGCGCTGGTCCTGCCGCCCGCGCCCGAGGCCTGCGGCACCGGGATCGTGCCGACCTCATCCACCACGATGACGCTGGCGCTGGGTGATGCTCTGGCGCTGGCGTTGATGGAACATCGCCGGTTCACCCCCGAGCATTTCCGCGTCTTCCACCCCGGCGGCAAGCTGGGGGCGCGGCTGGCGAAGGTGTCGGATCTGATGCATGGCGCGGCCGACGTGCCGCTGGTGCGCGCCGGCACCGCGATGGGCGACGCCCTGCTGGTCATGAGCCAGAAAGGCTTTGGCGTGGTTGGCGTGACCGATGCGAATGATTATCTGATCGGCATCGTCACCGACGGTGACCTGCGCCGCCACATGGACGGGCTGTTGGACCATACCGCGGATCAGGTGATGACGCCGAAGCCACGCACCATCGGCCCGGACGCTCTTGCCGAAAAGGCCGTATCCGAAATGAACGCCAGCAAGATCACCACCCTGTTCGTCGTCGAGCCCGCCATGGCGACCGCGGCCGCCGTGGGGGCGCGGGTTGTGGGGTTGATCCATATCCACGATTGCCTGAGGGCCGGGGTGGTCTGACATGGCCGCGCGCGACAACGTCCATTCGCGGCTGGTCGCCTGGCTCAAGATCCTGCTGCCACTGGCCGCGCTGGGCATGTTGTCGACGCTGTTTCTGTTTTCCCACAGCATCGACCCGACCAAGGCGATCCGCTATTCCAAGGTGGATGTGAAGAAGCTGGCGCGCGAACCCCAGGTGACGGCGCCCGATTATGCGGGGGTAACGCAGGACGGCACTGCCGTGACCGTCAGCGCGGCGGTCGCGAAGCCGATGACCAAGGCCGAAACCCCGGATCCCGCCCGCCCGGGCGCCAGTGCCAGCGGCATCCGGGCGCGGTTCGAGCGCAAGGATGGCGCCACTACCACCGTCGAGGCACCGCAGGGCCAGCTGGACCCGAACCGCCAGGAAATCAAGCTGGGCGGCGGCGTGCGGATCGACACTTCCGACGGCTACCGCATCCGGGCGCGGGCGCTGACCGGCGCGCTGGACCGCACCCATCTGCAAAGCGCGGGCGCGGTCACGGCAACCGGTCCGCTGG
Source organism: Allgaiera indica (assembly GCF_900106675.1). Classification (GTDB taxonomy): domain Bacteria; phylum Pseudomonadota; class Alphaproteobacteria; order Rhodobacterales; family Rhodobacteraceae; genus Acidimangrovimonas; species Acidimangrovimonas indica. Next base: position 115,662 of record NZ_FNOB01000008.1, on the reverse strand, counting down.
GCCGGATAGAGGCGGGCGGCATGGTGATCTCGGCCGAAGCACCACCCGCGCCGGCGAAATCCGCCGCCGATGTCGGTGCTGCGCCTGGGCCCTACGTTCTTGTTTTCAACGGCGGTGTGAAGCTGATATACACGCCCCCGGGAAAGGGGAATTAACGTGAACATGTTCCGCGCGTCACTGCTGGGGCTGGGTCTGGCGTTGCCGGTTCACGCCGCCATCGCCCAGGGCACCCAGGTTCCCCTGGGCGGGTTCAAGACCGATCCTTCCGCCCCGATCCAGGTGACCGCCGACAAGCTGCAGGTCAACCAGGCGGACGGTACGGCGCTGTTTTCGGGCAATGTGATCGTCGGCCAGGGCAAGATGCGGCTGTCCGCCGACAAGGTTCATGTCACCTATGCCAAGCCGGTCGATGGCCAGAAAGGCAAGATCCAGACGCTGGAAGCGACCGGCGGCGTGACCCTTGTCACCAGCCCGACCGAGGCCGCGCAGGCGAAGACGGCGGTCTATACGCTGCAAAGCGGTACCGTGGTGATGACCGGCTCGGTGCTGCTGACCCAGGGCCAGAACGTGCTGTCGGGGCAAAAGCTGGTGGTCAACCTGCCCAGCGGCATGGGCACGATGGAAGGCCGCGTCACCACCACCTTGCAGCCCAACGCCGCCCCGAAGGCCCCGCCTTCCAAGGCCAAGACCCCATGAGCAAGACGCCACAGCTATCGGTCTCGGACGGTTCGGCCGGGCTGCGGGTCATGGGGCTGCGCAAATCCTATCGCAAACGGTTGGTGATCCGCGACGTCAGCATGGAGCTGGGCCGCGGCGAAGTCGTGGCGCTGCTGGGGCCGAACGGATCCGGCAAGACCACCTGTTTCTACTCGATCGCCGGTCTCGTCACCCCCGAGGGCGGGCAGGTGATGCTTGATGGCCGCGATGTCACGCTGTTGCCGATGTACCGCCGCGCGCGGCTGGGGATCGGCTATCTGCCGCAGGAAGTGTCGATCTTTCGCGGGCTCTCGGTCGAGGACAATATCCTTTCCATCCTGGAAATTTCCGTCGCCGATCATCACAAACGCCGTGAACGGCTGGAGGAATTGCTGTCGGATTTCTCGATCACCCACCTGCGCAGGGCGCCCGCGCTGTCGCTGTCGGGAGGCGAGCGGCGGCGCGTCGAGATCGCCCGCTGTCTGGCGGCCGACCCGAAATATCTGTTATTGGACGAGCCCTTCGCAGGTGTCGACCCGATCGCGGTGGGCGAGATCCGGTCGCTTGTCGCCGACCTCAAGGAACGCGGTATCGGAGTTTTGATCACCGATCACAATGTTCGTGAGACGTTAGAGATCGTAGATCGTGCTTATATTCTGCACGATGGTAAGGTGCTTATGAGTGGCACGAGTGATGAGGTCGTGCGCGATGAAAACGTCCGCCGGGTCTATCTGGGACAGAGCTTCCGCATTTCCTGACCCGAGGCCAGGGGCGCGGGGACTTGGGGCATGGCAGTAGGCCCGCGCCTTTCGATCGGCCAGCATCCGGGGCTGGCGCTGACGCCGGGGATGCGGCAATCGCTGCGGATCCTGGCGATGCCGCCCGTGGAACTGGCCCTGGAAATCACGCGCGAGGCCGAATCCAATCCCTTTCTCACCGTCACCCCGCCGGCGCGCGGCGGACTTTCGGCTTTCGACATAGCCTTGGAGACCATGCCCGCGCGGCCCTCTCTGGGCGAGGGCTTGCGTCGCCAACTGGGCGAGATGAGCCTGCCGCCCGGTGTCCGTGCGGTCGCCGATTATCTGACCGGGGCATTGCGCGACGACGGCTATCTTGACGCGACCGAAGCGGAACTGGTTTCCGAGACCGGCCAGCCCCGTGCCGTCGTGGCCGAGGCGATCGCCGCGCTGCAACGCTGCGAACCGGCCGGGGTGGGCGCGCGCAGCCTGCCTGAATGTCTGGCGCTGCAATTGACCGATCGCGGGATCTCTCCGGGTCTGGCGGCGGAAGCCGTGGCGCATCTGGACCTGTTCGCGCAGGACGATTGGGCCGAACTGGGCAAGGTGCTGCACCTTGGCCCCGGCGAGGTCAGCGCGCTGGATGCGGCGCTTCGCGGCCTTTCGCCCCATCCGGTCGATCCCGGCGGGCCCGAGTCTTCCCCCTTGGTGCCCGATCTGGTGGTCGAGACCGCCCCGGGCGGCGGAATGTCCGTGCGCCTGGCCGAGGGCGTGATGCCCGCCATATCGCTGGACGAGGCGCTGCTGGCGCAGGTGCCGGATCCAGACGATCCGTTCGTCGTCTCGGCCCGGTCGCGCGCCGAGGCGCTGATCCGCGCCGTCTCCCATCGGGGCGAGACCTTGCTGCGAATCGGTCTGCGGCTGGTCGCCGATCAGCACCTCTTTTTTTCATGCGGGCCCGATCATCTGGCGCCGCTCAGCCGGCGCGTCCTTGCGGAAGAGCTTAGTCTGCACCCTTCCACCCTGGGGCGCGCTGTCGCAGGCAAGGTGCTGCTGACGGGCGGGGCGCTTTATCCGTTGTCGATGTTCTTTCCCTCGGGTCTGCCGATGGGGCACGGGGGCACGGTGTCCAGCCACGCGGTGAAGATCGCCATTCGCCGCATGGTCGAGCACGAACCCGCCGCGCAACCTCTGTCGGATGCGGTAATCCGCGAGCGGCTTGTCGCGGACGGCATTGACATCACCCGTCGATGTGTCGCCAAATACCGTGAAAGCATGAGGATCCCCTCATCGTTCGAGCGCCGCCGCCGCGCCGCGCGCCATCGAGGACAAGCGATGGAGGCTGGCGCTAGGGATTGAAAAAATGAACCGGGTCAAGGCCTTGCGAAATGCGGGCATCCCTGGCCCGGATAATCCGTAGGAGGCAATATGCGCTATCAGATCAGCGGTAAACAGATCGACATCGGCGAGGCCCTGCAATCGCATGTGAAGGCCGAACTGGGAGAAGCCGTTGCCAAATACGCCGGCCGCCCGACGGATGCTGTCGTGACGTTTTCGCGTGTCGCGCACGAATTCGTCTGTGAAGCCACGGTGCATCTTTCCACCGGCCTGTCGGCGGCGGCCAAAGGCCAGGCGACCGAGATCTACGCCGCCTTCGATGCTTGCGCCCAGAAGATGGAAAAACAGTTGCGCCGTTACAAGCGCCGACTGAAGGACCATCACCAGGGGCGCGCGCAACCGGTTGAATTTGGCGCGGGCTCGGCCTATATCCTCGCCGCGTCGGAAGGGACGGACGAGGCAGAGCCGGATTCGTTGCAGCCCATGATCATCGCCGAGATGGAGACGAAGATCCCTTCGCTCTCGGTCGGTGAGGCGGTGATGCAGATGGAACTGGCGCAGGCCCCGGTGCTGGTCTTCCGGAACGAGAAGCATAGTGGCGTGAATGTCGTGTACCGTCGGGAAGATGGCAATATCGGCTGGATCGACCCACGCAACAACGGTTGAGTTGAGCGCCCTTCACGGCGTCGGACAGAAGAAGGTTCATGGATCTTTCCAGCATTCTGAAGCCGGGCGCCGTCCGGGTTGTCGGGCATCTGACAAGCAAGAAACGCCTGTTCCAGGAAATCGGCGAGATCGCGGGCCAGGCCTACGGTCTGGAAGCCGCCGCGGCTGTGGACGGGCTGCAGGACCGCGAAAGCCTGGGGCCGACCGGCGTGGGCAACGGCATCGCCTTGCCGCACGCCCGGCTTGATGGGTTGGATCGGATCGTGGGCGTCTTCCTGCGTCTCGACCGGCCGCTCGATTTCGGCGCGGTCGATCGGCAGCCGGTGGATCTGGTCTTTGGCCTGTTCGCGCCGCGCGATTCCGGTGTCAATCATCTGAAGGCGCTCGCTTTGGTGTCGCGCACCATGCGCGACGCCGCCGTCTGCGCCAAGCTGCGCGCGAATGACGATGCGGCGACGCTTTATGCGGTGTTGACCGAGGACCGCGCCAGTCAGGCCGCCTGACCCGATGGTGCTGCCCTCGTTTTCCTTCGCCAGCGCCGCAGAGATCCGGTTCGGGCGTGGCCTTGCCGCCGAGGCGGCCAAGCACATTGCCGCCTTCGGCCACCGTGTGCTGCTGGTTCATGGTGCCGATCCCGCCCGGGCGCGATGGCTACGCGATTCCCTGCCGCATGTCATCTGCATTGCCTGCACGGGGGAACCGGATCTGTCCGCGCTTGACGCCGCATTGGCCAAGGCCCGCGCCGCAGAGCCCGAGGTCGTCGTGGCCCTGGGCGGCGGCGCGGTGATCGACATGGCCAAGGCGCTGGCGGCGCTGATCCCGGCGCCGGGCGCGATTCTGGATCATTTGGAGGTGGTCGGCCAAGGCCTGCCGTTGACGGTGGCACCGCTGCCGATGGTGGCGCTGCCGACCACCGCGGGAACAGGTGCGGAGGTGACCCGCAACGCGGTGATCGGCGTGCCGGAGGCACGGCGCAAGGTCAGCCTGCGCGATCTCGCCATGCTGCCGCGTCTGGCGCTGGTCGATCCGGCGCTGACCGACGGCTGCCCATGGGGGGTGACGCTGGCCTCTGGCCTTGATGCGCTGACCCAGGTGATCGAACCCTACCTGTGCACCCGTGCCAACCCGATGACCGACGCGCTGTGCCGCGCGGCCATTCCGATGGCGCTGCCCGCGCTGATGCGGCTGGACAAGGCCGAGGATCCGGACGCGCGCGATGCCATGGCCTATGTCTCGCTTAGCGGCGGGCTGGCGCTGGCGAATGCCGGGCTGGGCGCGGTGCATGGCCTGGCCGGGGTGATCGGCGGCGAGACCGGCGCCCCGCATGGCGCGATCTGCGGCGCGCTGCTGGCGCCGGTGCTGACGGCGCTGTCGGATGCGGCGGCGGCGGGCAGCCCCTTGCAGGCGCGGCTGGAAGAGGTCGCAGCCTGGCTTGCCCCGCCCCTGGGCGTTTCGCCCGACGCCGCCTTTACGGCGTTGGCTAATTGGGCCCATGGCGCGGGGCTGGCTGGACTGGGCGGGCTTGGCGTGGCCGTCGAGGCCCGCGATCGGATCGCCCGCCAGGCGCAGGTGTCGTCGTCGATGCGGGCCAGCCCCGTCACCTTTGACAGCGACGCGCTGGCCGCCATTCTTGAAGCCGCCCATAGCCCGCGCTGAACCCGTTCCCCGCAAAGGATCGCGTGAGGGTGACTTGCGGCCTCTTGATCGTTGCAACTGCAACATCTATCGTCGACCGCGCCCGCAGCGGGTGGGACGGACCGGGGGGAGGACCGGATGGGCCGCATCTTCGAGACACCTCTTTATCCTTACAGCCGTAGCCCCGATCAGGATGCGGTAGTACCTGCGCGGCACCGCGTGGTGGTCGTGGGCGCGGGGCCGGTCGGGCTGGCGACCGCGATCGATCTTGCGATGCAGGGCATCGAGGTCCTTCTCCTGGATGAGAACGATCGTGTCAGCTGGGGCAGCCGCGCCATCTGTTTCGCAAAGCGACCGCTAGAGATCCTCGACCGCCTGGGCGCCGCGCAGCGGATGGTTGACAAGGGCGTGGTCTGGCAGCTGGGCAAGGTGTTCTTCGGCGACAGGCAGGTCTATGATTTCAACCTCTTGGCGGAAGACGGCCACCGCCGTCCTGCCTTCATCAACCTCCAGCAATACCATTTCGAAAGCTTGCTTTGTGAACGTATATTCGAAATGAAGGCGGCGGACGCGCCGGTTGATCTGCGTGGCCGCAACAGCGTGACCAATATTACCGAACAAGAATTCGGATTGGAACTGGATGTGGACACCCCCGAAGGCCCCTACAAACTGCGGGCCGACTGGCTGATTGCCTGCGACGGCGCAGGATCGCCGATCCGCAAGATGATGGGGCTAGATTTCCCAGGCCAGGTGTTCGAGGACAATTTCCTGATTGCCGACGTGGTGATGGATGGCGATTTCCCGACGGAACGCTGGTTCTGGTTCGATCCGCCCTTCAACAGGGGCCAGTCGGCGCTGCTGCACAAGCAGCCCGATGGCGTCTGGCGGATCGATCTGCAGCTGGGCTGGAACATTGACCGCGAGGCGGCGGTAAAGCCCGAGAACGTCATCCCGCGCCTGCGCGCGATGCTGGGCGAGGGCGTCAAATTCGATCTGGAATGGGTTTCTGTCTATACATTTCAATGCCGCCGGATGGAACGGTTCCGCCACGGGCGGGTGATTTTTGCCGGAGATTCGGCGCATCAGGTATCGCCCTTCGGGGCGCGTGGTGCGAATTCCGGCCTCCAGGACAGCGACAACCTGTGCTGGAAGCTGGCGCTGATATGCGAGGGCAAGGCGCCGGAAAGCCTGCTGGACAGCTACGATGCCGAGCGCTTGCAAGGGGCGGAGGAGAACATCCTCAACTCTACCCGCTCGACCGATTTCATCACCCCGAAGACCGAAGTCAGCCGGATTTTCCGCGATGCGGTGCTGGATCTGTCCGCGGATCACGCCTTTGCGCGGCCGCTGGTGAATTCCGGGCGGCTGTCAGTGCCCTGTGTGCATGACGGATCACCCCTGAACACCGCCGACGCCCTGCCCGGCGCCCCGGCCCGCACCCGCCCCGGTGCGCCCTGTACCGACGCGCCGCTGGGCGAGGGCTTCCTGCTGGACCGGCTGGGTGGCGGTTTCGTGCTGATGACGATCGACGCCGAGTCACCCGATCAGGTGGCGGCCGGCGGCATCACCGCGCGGCGTCTGGCGCTGCGCGCGGGCGACGACGCCACCGGGGCGCTGGCGGCGCGTTATCTGGGGGCGGCGGCGCAGGGGGTGTATCTGGTCCGTCCCGACCAGATCGTGGCGGCCCGCTGGGCGGCCTTCGATCAGGCGTCGGTGCAGGCGGCATTGCTGCGCGCGACCGGAAGGGCATGAAGATGGCAAAGCTGATCACCACACCGAACCTGCCCGATCCGGACGGCTTCTACGAGGAATTGCTGGCCGCGCATGACGGGCTGTCGAAGGCGGAAAGCGATGCGCTGAATGCGCGCCTGATCCTGCTGCTGGCCAATCACATCGGCGATCTGCAGGCATTGCGCCAGGCGCTGGCGGCGGCGCGGCGGGAGGGGCCGGAGGCCGAATTAAAAGCGCCCTGAGCGTGCCCCACGGCGGCTTCAGCCCCAGGCGACTTCGCCCAGAAAGATGTAGCCTGCCCCATAGATCGTTTTGATAAGGCGTGGGTTTTTGGGATCTTCCCCCAGCTTTGTGCGCAGCCGCGAGATCCGCACATCCATCGCCCGGTCGAAACTGTCGCCGGCCGCGCCGCCCAGGGCCTCTTGCATCTGGGCGCGCGAGATCAGCCGTTTAGGTGCCTCCAGGAACAGCCGCAGAACCTCGCCCTCGGCATGGCTGAAGGGTACTTCGGTGCCGTCGGGACCGATCAGGACGTAGCGGTCGAAATGCGCGGCCCAGCCGTTGAAGCGGGCGATCTGAGGGCTGCGCCCGGCCTCGGCGCGCGGCTTGCGCAGCCGGGCGCGCACCCGGGCCACCACCTCGGCCGGATCGAAGGGCTTAATGATGTAATCGTCGGCGCCCAGTTCCAGCCCCGTCACCCGATCCTGCACCTGCGCGCGACCCGAGATGATGATGATCGCCGCCCCCGATTCCAGCGCCAGCCGGTGCACCAAGGCCAGCCCGTCGCGATCGGGCAGGCTAAGGTCGACCAGGCAGACATCGGGCGAGGCGCGTTTCAGCGCGGCCTCAAACTCGGTCGCGCGGCCGTAGCTGGTGGTGCGAAAGCCGGCCTCGGTCAGGGCCTCGGACAGCATGCGCCGGATCTCGGGTTCGTCGTCGAGGATGGCGACATGGGGGGGCGGATCACTCATGCGGGGCCTCGGCGGCTAGGAAGGCGGAAAGCTGGGCGGCGTCGAAGGGTTTGGCCAGCACCGCGACACCCAGCGCGGCGGCGCGCCGGCGCTGCGGATCGGCCGCGGGAAGCGAGGTCATCAACAGGCGCCGCACCCGTGCGCCGCGAGTTGCCAGGACCTCCATCAGGTCGACGCCGTTGCGCGCCCCGGGCAGGCCGATGTCGGACAGGATCAGGGCGATCTCGGGCAGGTCGGCGATGGTCAGGGCCTCATCGACGCTGCCGGCCTCGATCACCGCGTGGCCCATCTCGCGCAGCATCTCGCGCACCGAGGTGCGGATATCTTCTCGGTCCTCGACCAGCAGCACGAGGCCGGGCGCGGCGGCGGCGGTGGCGGGGGCATCCCCGGCCAGCCGCAGCGGCAGGCGCAGGGTGACGTGGGCGCCGCCCTCGGGACGGTTCGCCAGCCGCACTTCGCCACCGGCCAGCTTCGCCTGATCATAGACCATCGACAGGCCCAGGCCGGACCCTTCCGCGCCCTTGGTGGAAAAGAACGGATCCAGCGCATGTTCCAGCGCCTCGGGGGTGAAGCCCGGGCCGGTGTCGTCGGTGGTGATCTCGATCCAGGTGTCCCGCACGGGCCGGGCGTGCAGCGTGATCCGGCCAGCCGCCCCGCCGATCGCGTCGCGGGCGTTGAGGATAAGATTGACCAGCGCGTCCTGCAGCGTTCCCTGATCGACCAATACCGGCGCTTCCAGCCCGCCGGCGGTGATGCCCAGGGTGACGTTTTCGGGCAGGGTGGGGGCGGCCAGCACCCGCAGATCGCGCAGGAAGGCGGGCAGGTCGGTGGCCACCGGGCGCAATTTGCGCCGCCCCGAGATCCCCGCGATCCGGTCCAGCAGCAGCCCGCCCCTGCGCGCCGCCGCGTGGGTCGCGGCGACAAGTTCGGCGCCGTCGCCGGGCAGGTCCAGCCGCGCCAGCCGCGCCTGCAGCCCCAGGATCACCGTCAGCAGATTGGCGAAGTCATGCGCCAGCCCCGAGGTCAGCTGTGCCGCCAGTTCACGCTTGCGCGTCTGGACCAGCGCAGCGCGGGACTGGGCCTCTTTGGTCACGTCGGTGGACAGGATGTAGACGCCGTTGATCGGGCCGCCATCGATCCGGTCTGGGGTAAAGGCCACGCGGATGCGTCGGCCGCTGGTGCCGTCGGTGAATTCGAAGACATTGGCCTCGCCCGCCAGGGCGCGATGCAGGCTGGGCTCTATCCGGGCGAAGGTGTCGTCGCCCAGTGCCTCACGCCCGGTCAGGCCGATGATGCTGGCCGGGCGCTCTGGCAACACCGTCGCCAGGCGGCGGTTGGAATAGGTGTAGCGCAGGTCCAGATCCATATGCGCGATATGGGCCGGGGTCATTTCCGCGGTCAGGCGGATGCGGGCCTCGGTCTCGGTCAGCTCGCGCTTGGCCTCTTCCAGCGCCGCGTTGGTGGCGGCCAGCGCGCGGTTCGCCTGACCCAGCCGTTCGGCATGGGTCAGCAATTGGTCCGACAGTTCCGCCGAGCGGGCGCGCAGCAGCGCTTCCTGATGCTTGATCTCGGTGATGTCGGTATAGACCGTGACCCAGCCGCCCTGGGGCAGCGGGGCGCCTTCGACCGATATGGTGCGGCCGTTCGCCCGGGTCCGTTCAAGGTAGTGCGGCACGAAGGCGCGGGCGGTGTCGACGCGGGAGCGCACGGCCTCTTCCACATCGTCGACCGGGCCATATTCGCCACGATGCACAAGATAGCCGATCGTTTCCTCGAAGGAGGCGCCGGGGGTGCACAGGAAGTCGGGAAGGTCGAACATCTCCTTGTAGGCGCGGTTCGAGACGGCAAGCCGAAGGTCGCTGTCGAAGATCGACAGCGCCTGCTGGATCAGGTTCAGCCCCGCGCGCGTCAGCATGGCGGTCATCTCGACGCCGGCCTCGGGCATCCGTTCCTCCTCGTCCCTGTCCCCTGTCCCGTCCCTGTCGTGCAATCGGGCTAGCCGCCGCAGTTCATGCCGCCAAGGGCCAATCGCCAGTTGTTACAATTCGTAAGGATTGGGCAAAACTCGCGCAAGACTCGGTCCTCACGACTATTCACATGGTGGTGATGGCGCGCGCAGACGTGCCTTGCCCCGTGAAACCGGCAGCCGCCGGCTCTGGGAGGAGGAACGGCCTTGGTGTCTTCGAACGCCGGCGGAGAATATCCGTCGATCCCGGCATTGCTTGCCCGCAACGCCCGCGAGCATCCCGCCCTGGCGGCCTACCGCGAGAAGGAATTCGGCATCTGGCAAAGCTGGACCTGGGCCCAGGCCCAGGCCGAGATCCGCGCCCTGGCGATGGGTTTTCTGGCGTTGGGCATGGCGCGCGGCGATCATGTCGCCGTGATCGGCCGCAACCGCCCTGCGCTGTACTGGTCGATGGTCGCGGCGCAGATGTGCGGCGCCGTTCCCGTGCCGCTGTACCAGGAAGCCACCGGCGACGAGATGGCCTATGTGCTGGACCATTGCGGGGCGCGCTTCGTCGTCTGCGGCGATCAGGAACAGGTCGACAAGGTCATCGAGGTGCAGGACGAGATCCGGCATATCGAGCAGGTCGTCTATCTCGACAAGCGCGGGATGCGGAAATACGACCATTCCCACCTGAACGCGCTAAAGGATGTGGTCGCCGAAGGCCGCGCGGCCCACCACCGGTTCGAGGCCGAGCTTGACGCACGGATCCGTGAACTGGGCTACGACAGCACCTGCGTGATGCTTTACACCTCTGGCACGACGGGGCGGCCCAAGGGGGTGGTTCTGTCCAATCGCAACATCATCGAGACCTCGCGCGCGTCGTCGGAATTCGACCGGTTGCGGGCGGGAGACGAGGTGCTGGCCTATCTGCCGATGGCCTGGGTGGGTGATTTCATCTTCTCGATCGGGCAGGCGATGTGGACGGGGTTTTGCGTCAACTGCCCCGAAAGCCCCGACACGATGATGACCGACCTGCGAGAGATCGGCCCGACCTATTTCTTCGCCCCGCCGCGCATCTTCGAGACCATGCTGACCAATGTCATGATCCGGATGGAGGATGCCGGACGGCTGAAGAAGCGGCTGTTCGATCACTACATGGCGCTGGCCCGCCGCGTCGGCCCGGCGATCCTGGACGGCAAGCCGGTGTCGGCGTCGGACCGGCTGGGTTATGCAATCGGCAACCTGCTGATCTACGGCCCGCTGAAGAACACGCTGGGCCTGACGCGGGTACGCGTCGCCTATACCGCAGGAGAGGCGATCGGACCCGAGATCTTCGATTTCTACCGATCGCTCGGGATCAACCTCAAACAGCTTTACGGCCAGACCGAGGCCTCGGTCTTCATCACCCAGCAGCCGGATGGAGAGGTGCGTTCCGACACCGTGGGCGTGCCCTCGCCAGGGGTGGAACTGCGGATCGGCGACAGCGGCGAGGTGTTCTACCGTTCGCCCGGCACCTTCGTGGAATATTTCAACAACCCCGACAGCACCGCCTCGACCAAGGATGCCGAGGGCTGGGTGGCCACGGGTGATGCCGGCTTCATCGAGGCGGGCACCGGCCATCTGCGCATCATCGACCGCGCCAAGGACGTGGGCAAGATGGCCGACGGTAGCCTGTTCGCGCCGAAATACGTCGAGAACAAGCTGAAGTTCTATCCCAGCATCCTGGAGGCCGTGGTCTTCGGCGCCGGCCGCCAGATGTGTACCGCCTTCATCAACATCGACCTGACGGCGGTGGGCAACTGGGCCGAGCGCAACAACATCTCTTACGGCTCCTACCAGGAACTCAGCCAACATCCGCAGGTGATCGAGATGATCCGCGGCCATGTCGAAGAGGTGAACCGCTCGGTCGCCGAGGATCCGATGCTTTCGGGCTGTCAGGTGCATCGCTTCCTGGTGCTGCACAAGGAACTGGACGCCGACGACGGCGAACTGACCCGCACCCGCAAGGTGCGCCGCGCCACGATCGGCGAGAAGTTCGCCGATCTGGTCGAGGCGCTCTATGGCGGGGCGGCCAGCATCTACACCGAAACCGAAGTGACCTATGAGGACGGCCGCAAGGGCGCGATCAAGGCCACGCTGACGATTAGCGACGCGGCGGTGGTGCCGGTGTCGCAGAAGGTGGCGGCGGAATGAACCGGGGTGCGCCCTCAAGGACTGGCGTCCGGGCTTGTTGCCGTCCAGGGCGCATGCCCGATCGTTCGCGCGCCCTTTGCATGAAAAGCATCATTCGGGGAGATCAGGGAAATGCTTGACGCCAATCCCGAAGGCTACACCACCGCCGACGGACGCAAGATCGGCGGCGTGCTGATGGAGATGCGCAACATCACCCTGCGTTTCGGCGGCGTGAAGGCGATCACCGACATCTCCTTCGACATCCGCGAGGGCGAGATCCGCGCGATCATCGGCCCGAACGGCGCCGGGAAATCCTCGATGCTGAACGTGATATCCGGCTTCTACGTCCCGCAAGAGGGCGAGGTCTGGTTCCACGGCCAGCGCCGCGCGCCGATGAAACCCTATGAGGTGGCCCGCCAGGGCATCGCCCGCACCTTCCAGAACATCGCGCTGTTCGACGGGATGAGCGTGCTCGACAACATCATGACCGGCCGGCTGACGATGATGAAGACGGGCCTGTTTTCCCAGGCGCTGTGGTGGGGCCGGGCCCAGGCCGAAGAGACCGAGCATCGCGAGAAGGTCGAGCGGATCATCGACTTTCTGGAAATCCAGTCGATCCGCAAGACCCCGGTAGGGCGGCTTCCCTATGGGTTGAAGAAGCGGGTCGAACTGGCCCGGGCGCTGGCGGCAGAGCCGAAGCTTCTGCTGCTGGATGAACCCATGGCCGGGATGAACGTCGAGGAGAAAGAGGACATGAGCCGCTTCATCCTCGACGTGAACGACGAATTCGGCACCACGATCGCGCTGATCGAGCACGACATGGGCGTGGTCATGGACCTGTCGGACCGCGTGGTGGTGATGGATTACGGCAAGAAGATCGGCGACGGCACCCCCGACGAGGTGCGCGCCAACCAGGCGGTGATCGACGCCTATCTGGGGGTGGCGCATGACTGACCTGTCCCCGATCCAGCCCAATTACGGAGGCCGCCATGGTTCTGCCTGATCAAGTGCTCTTCGCGATGGAGGCCGCGCTGAACGGCCTGCTGTCGGGGGTGATGTATGCGCTGGTGGCGCTGGGTTTCGTGCTGATCTTCAAGGCATCGGGCATCTTCAACTACGCCCAGGGGGTGATGGCGCTGTTCGCCGCGCTGACGCTGGTGGGCATCCAGCAGGGGCAGGTGCCCTTCGCCGATCTGATCAACCTGATCCCCGGGGTCGAGGTGCACAGTTTTGGCTGGACGGTGCCCTCGGTCCTGGCGATCGTGCTGACGGGTTTGGTGATGATCGGCATGGCGCTGATCATCGAGGCGCTGATCTTGAAACATCTGGTCAACCAGCCGCCGATCATCCTGTTCATGGCCACCATCGGGCTTGCCTATTTCCTGGAAGGGCTGGGCGACACGATGTGGGGCGCCGATATCAAGACCATGGACGTGGGCCTGCCGCAGGGCATGTCCGGCACCATCGACAACGTCACCAACGCCTGGTTCGGCTACGGCTTCTATGTCGATCAGCTGAACATCGTGGCGACGGTGGTGGCGGCGGTGCTGGTCGCGCTGCTGATGCTGTTCTCGCAATATTCAAAGCAGGGCCGGGCGCTGCGCGCGGTGGCCGACGACCATCAGGCGGCGCTGTCGGTGGGGATTTCCCTGCGCTTCATCTGGGTGCTGGTATGGTCGATCGCGGGTTTCGTCGCGTTGGTCGCCGGGATCATGTGGGGCGCGCGCTCGGGCGTGCAGTTCTCGCTTTCGCTGATCGCGCTGAAGGCGCTGCCGGTCCTGATGCTGGGCGGCTTCACCTCGATCCCCGGTGCCATTGTCGGCGGGTTGATCATCGGGATTGGCGAACAATTGTTCGAATTCTGGGTGGGGCCCCTGGTGGGCGGCGCGACCGAGAACTGGTTCGCCTATGTGCTGGCGCTGGTGTTCCTCGTGTTCCGGCCGCAGGGCCTGTTCGGCGAGAAGATCATCGAGAGGGTGTGACGATGCGGCCGGGTCAAGACAACAAGGGAATGCGCTGATGTTCTACCGCGAAGCAGGCGACTTCAAGACCTCCTACAAGGACGACAGCCAGACCTTCCCGATCCGCTTCGACCGGCGCGGCTATTACGCGGCGCTGCTGCTGGGCTTTGCCGTGCTGCCGTTCCTGCTGAACGACTACTGGACCAACGCGGTCTTCATCCCGTTCCTGATCTACGCGATCGCGGCGCTGGGGCTGAACATCCTGGTGGGCTATTGCGGCCAGCTTAGCCTTGGCACGGGCGGGTTCATGGCGGTGGGGGCCTATGCCTGCTACAAGCTGACCACCGCCTTCCCCGACATCAACATCGTCTTCCACATCCTGGCCGCAGGGGTCATCACCGCCGGCGTTGGCGTGCTGTTCGGCCTGCCCAGCCTGCGCATCAAGGGCTTCTACCTGGCGGTGGCAACGCTGGCGGCGCAGTTCTTCCTGGTCTGGCTCTTCAACCGGGTGCCGTGGTTCTACAACTACTCGGCCTCGGGCCAGATATCTATGCCCGAGCGCACGGTGTTCGGCATCCCCGTCACCGGCGCGCAGGTGGCGCCCTGGGCGGGCTATCTGGTGTGCCTGGCGTTCGTCGTACTGCTGGCCTGGATGGCGCGCAACCTGACGCGGGGCGCGACGGGGCGCAAATGGATGGCGATCCGTGACATGGACATCGCCGCCGAGATCATCGGCGTGAACCCCTTGCGCGCCAAGCTGACGGCCTTCGCGGTGTCCTCCTTCTACGTCGGCATCGCCGGGGCGCTGTTCTTCTCGGTCTATCTCGGCGCGGTCGAGGTGGGCGAGGCCTTCGGCATCGAGAAAAGCTTCGCCGTGCTCTTCATGATCATCATCGGCGGCCTTGGCAGCATCTTCGGCAGCTTCGCCGGTGCTGCCTTCATGGTGGTGTTGCCGGTGCTGATCAAGCTGGTGCTGGTCGACAGCTGGGGCTGGCCCACCGATCTGGCGGCCCATATCCGGCTGATGATCGTCGGTGCCTTGATCATCATCTTCCTGATCGCGGAACCGCACGGCATGGCGCAGCTCTGGCGTCTGGCGAAGGAGAAACTGCGTCTTTGGCCCTTCCCGCACTAGGGCGGGCCCCAATCCAGAACCGGGCCCAAGCCCGGCGCACAGCAACCATCATGGGAGGAAAAACCTGATGAAACTGAAACTGGCAACCCTGGCGCTCGCCACCGGCCTGATGGGCGGTGTGCTGACGGCGGCGCCCGCGATGGCGGACCTGGTGTTCCCGTCGCTTTCCTACCGCACCGGCCCCTATGCCGCGAACGGCATTCCCTTCGCCGACGGCTATGCCGATTACATGACCCTCTTGAACGAGCGCGACGGCGGCGTCGGCGGTGAGAAGATCAAGCTGGTCGAATGCGAGACCGGCTACAACACCGAGAAGGGCGTCGAGTGCTACGAGTCGACCAAGGGCACCGGCGCGCTGCTGTATCAGCCGCTCTCGACGGGCATCACCTACCAGCTGATCCCCAAGGCCTCGGCCGACGGCATCCCTATGCTGACCTCGGGCTACGGGCGCACCTCGGCCGCTGACGGCAAGGTGTTCAAATGGATCTTCAACTTCCCCGCCAACTATTGGGACGGGGCGTCGATCATGGTCAAGTATCTGCTGTCGCAGAACAACGACAGCCTGAAGGGCAAGAAGATCGCGCTGGTCTACCACAACTCGGCCTACGGGAAAGAGCCGATCCGCACCCTGCAGGAACTGGAGAAGATGTATGGCTTCAAGCTGAGCCTGATCCCGGTCGATCATCCGGGCCAGGAACAGAAAAGCCAGTGGCTGCAGATCCGCCGCGACAAGCCTGATTATGTGCTGATGTGGGGCTGGGGCGTGATGAACCCGGTCGCGATTCAGGAGGCCGCCAACATCCGCTTCCCGATGGATCATTTCATCGGCATCTGGTGGTCGGGTTCGGAAAACGACGTGAAACCGGTGGGCGCCAAGGCCGATGGCTACAAGGCGCTGAACTTCAACGGCGTGGGGGCCGATTTCCCGATCTATGCCGATCTGAAGAAATACGTCTATGACGCGGGCAAGGCCGCCGGCGCCGGCGATCAGGAGGGCACCGTCCTTTACAACCGCGGCATGTACGCGGCGTTCCTGGCGACCGAGGCGGCCAGGCTGGCGCAGCAGATGTCCGGCAAGAAGCAGATCACCCCGGCCGATATGCGCGACGCGCTGGAGAAGCTCGATATCAGCGAGGCAGTGATGGACAAGGCCGGTCTCAAGGGCTTTGGTCCCACCTTCAAGGTGAGCTGCGCCAACCATGGCGGCCCGGGCGAGGCCAAGGTCAACCAGTGGGACGCCAAGGCCGGAAAGTGGAAGGTCGTGACCGACTGGATCACCTCGGACCGCAAGGTGATCGATCCGCTGATCGAAGAAGACGCCGCGGCCTATGCCAAGGAAAACAACATCACGCCCCGCGCCGATTGCAACTAGGCGCGTGACGAAAACCGCCCCGGCCCGGCCTCTGCGGGCCGGGGCACCCCACCCGCAACAGGGACGAAAAGATGCTGGACGCCGCCCCGCAATCCACTGAAACCCTCCTTGAGGTGAACAATATCGAGGTGATCTACAATCACGTCATCCTGGTGCTGAAGGGCGTCAGCCTGCGGGTGCCCAAGGGCGGCATCACCGCGCTGCTGGGCGGCAATGGCGCGGGCAAGACGACGACGCTGAAGGCGGTGTCGAACCTTCTGCATTCCGAACGCGGCGAGGTTACCAAGGGCTCGATCACCTATCGCGGCGATCGCATCCAGGCCATGGCCCCCGCCGATCTGGTGAAACGCGGCGTGATCCAGGTGATGGAGGGCCGCCATTGTTTCGAACATCTGACCGTCGAGGAAAACCTGCTGACCGGCGCCTATACCCGGCGCGACGGCAAGGGCGCGATCGGCGCCGATCTGGAGATGGTCTATTCCTATTTCCCGCGCCTCAAGGAACGGCGCAGGTCGCAGGCCGGCTATACCTCGGGCGGGGAACAGCAGATGGTGGCGATCGGCCGCGCGCTGATGTCCCGCCCCGAGATGGTGTTGCTGGATGAGCCGTCGATGGGCCTTGCGCCGCAACTGGTCGAGCAGATCTTCGAGATCGTCAAATCGGTGAACGAGAACGAGGGCGTGACCTTCCTTCTGGCCGAGCAGAACACCAATGTGGCGCTGCGCTTCGCCCATTACGGCTATATCCTGGAATCGGGTCGCGTGGTGATGGATGGCCCGGCGGCCGAGCTGCGCGAGAACCCGGATGTGAAGGAATTCTACCTTGGCATGTCGGACGAGGGCCGCAAGTCCTTCCGCGATGTGCGTTCGTACCGGCGGCGCAAGCGCTGGCTGGCCTGATGTGAGTGTGTCGTGGCGAAGGACAAGACCGCAATGAGCAGCTATTTCGACGATCTCGAAACCCGCAGCGCGGACCGCCGTGCCGCCGATCTGGCCCGCGACCTGCCCGCGCAGATCGCCCGCGCCCAGGCCGCGCCGGGCCTGGCGCGGCTGCTGGGAGAGGTCGACGCCAATGCCGTTACCTCGGCCGAGGCGCTGGCGGCGCTGCCGGTGATCCGCAAATCCGAACTGGCTGCGGCGCAGAAGGCCAACCCGCCGCTGGGCGGCCTGATCCCGGCAGGCGGCGGCTACGAGCACATCTTTCAGTCCCCCGGCCCGATCTATGAGATCGGGCGCACCACGCACGACTGGTGGCGCATGGGGCGGTTCCTGCATGCGCTGGGGATCGGCGCGGGTGACATCGTGCAGAACTGTTTCGGCTACCATCTGACGCCCGCGGGGATGATCTTTGAAAGCGGCGCGCGGGCGGTGGGCGCCGCCGTGCTGCCCGCCGGCACCGGCCAGACCGACCTGCAGGTGCGCGCCGCGGCCGATATCGGCTGCACCGCCTATGCCGGCACGCCGGACTACCTGAAGGTGATCCTCGACCGGGCCGAGGCGATGGGCGAGCGCCTGAAATTCAGCCGCGCGGCGGTGGGCGGCGGGGCGCTGTTTCCCAGCTTGCGCGCCGAATATGCGGATCGGGGCATCCAGTGCCTGCAATGCTATGCCACCGCCGATCTGGGCAACATCGCCTATGAAAGCCCGGCGATGGAAGGCATGATCGTGGACGACGGCGTGATCGTCGAGATCGTCACCCCGGGCACCGGCACCCCGGTGATGCCCGGCCAGGTGGGCGAGGTGGTGGTGACCACGCTCAACCCCGACTACCCGCTGATCCGCTTCGCCACCGGCGATCTTTCCGCCGTGCTGCCGGGCGAAAGCCCCTGCGGGCGCACCAACATGCGGATCAAGGGCTGGATGGGCCGCGCCGACCAGACCACCAAGATCAAGGGCATGTTCGTCCGCCCCGAGCAGGTCGCGGCGCTGGTCGCGCGCCACGACGAGGTCGCGCGCGCCCGTGTCATCGCCCAGCGGGAAGGCGAAATGGACCTGATGATCGTGCAGATCGAAACCAGAGCGGCCAATCCCGCGTTGTATGAGGGAAGCGTTCTGGAAACGCTGAAATTGCGGGGCAGGGTCGAGCTTGTGCCGCCGGGGTCGCTGCCCAACGACGGCAAGGTGATCGAGGACCGGCGCAGCTACGACTAGGGTGAAACCGGCCCTCCCCGCGCGACACGGAAATTTGGGAGGGACGCCATGAAACGTCTGTTCGCCGCCACCGCCGCCTGCGCGCTTGTTCTATCGACCCCGCCTTTGGCCTTCGCGCAATCGGCAGGTACGGGGCCGGGCCGGGCGCTGATCCTTGGGACGCCACGCGGCGCCGCGCAGGCTTTGCAACAGGCCGGGCTGCAGGTGACCTTCGACAGCAGCCTGCGCAGTGCCCAACTGCGCCAGGGTTTGTCCGCGTTGTACCAGAAGGGCGGCGACGGTCCGCTGGTGATCGTGCTGAACGGCAGCTTCGCCCATGGCGGCGGCGAGACGTGGTTCCTGGGCGCGGAGGCCGCCGATCAGGCCACCGCGCCGGATCTGGCGACGGTGGGCGCCGTGGGGGTGAACCTTGATACGGTGCTGGCGATCGCGGCCACCCGGCCGGGCCAGGCGCTGGTTGTGCTGGGCGATACCAATTCAAGCCCCGATCTGGGCGATGGCCTGAAGGTCGGGCTTGGGGATCTGGACGTCCCGCAAGGGGTGACCGTGCTGTGGGGGCCGGCAGACAAGGTCTCGGCCTTCGTCAGCGGCCCGCTGTCGCATCCGGGGCGCAGCCTGGCCGCGCTGGTCAAGGATGGCCAATCACTGCGCGCCGACGGCTATGTCTCGGGGGTGGCGCCGTTCCTGCGCGCGGCGCCGCAACAATCGGCGCAAACCCCGCCCTCGGGCGCGGCCGACGATGCTGCCTGGCAGGTGGCGATGCAGGCCGGCACCATCCCTGCCTTGCAGGCCTATCTGAACAGCTTCCCCCAGGGCGCCCATTCCCAGGACGCCAGATCCGAAATCGCCAAGATCCAGGCAGAGCCGGACCGCGCGGCGCGCCAGGCCGAACAGGCGCTGAACCTCAGCACCCGCCAGCGGCGCCAGATCCAGCGGAACCTGTCGCTGCTGGAGCACAATCCCCATGGGATCGACGGGGTCTTCGGTCAGGGCACGCGGTCCGCGATCAAGGATTGGCAACTGCACGAAGGCGGGGTGCGCGCCACCGGTTATCTGACCGCGCAGCAGATCGCCACGCTCAACGATCAGGCCCAGGCGCGGCAAAAGCAGCTGCAGGCCCAGGCCGAGCAGCGCAAGCAGGCCGAGGATGCCAAGGACCGCGCCTATTGGGACCAGACCGGGGCCAAGGGCGACCGGGCGGGGCTGCAGGCCTATCTCGACCGCTATCCCGACGGGCAGTATGCCGATGTCGCGCAGGCGCGGATTGACAAGCTGGACGCGGCGCGGACCGGGGCGGTGGCGCAGCAGGACCGAGACGCCTGGAACGCGGCGAAGGAACGTGACACGGTGCGCGCCTATCGCCGCTATTTGCGGGAGTTCCCGCAAGGTGCCTTTGCTGATCGGGCCGGCGAACAGATCCACCGCCTGACCGTCGACGCCGGCGGTTCGCAGGCCGAGCAGGCCGCGCGGACTGATGAGCAGAACCTCGCACTGACCGGGTTCACGCGCAATCTGGTTGAAAGGCGGCTGGCGGGGCTGGGCTTTGATCCGGGCGCGGTGGACGGGAAGTTCACCGCCCAGACGCGGCGCGCGATCCGCCGGTTCCAGCGGGCCGCGGGCCTGCCGCCGACGGGCTATCTCAATCAGCAGACGCTGGTGCGCCTTGTCGCGGGCGTGCCGAACTAGGGCCTGTGGCTACAGGCTGGCGTCCGACAGGAAATCCGACAGCGCGGCCATGATCTGGCGTGGATGGGTGAAGGGCAGGAAATGGTCCGCTTCGGGCAGGCAGACCTGGCGCGCCGTGCGGTTCAGCTGGGTCAGCCGGCCCAGGGTGGCCAGCGGGATGATCGCGTCGTCCTCGCCCCAGACGGCCAGCATCGGCAGGCCGGTGCGGTAAAGCTGGCGGTGGTCGTCGTCGCGGCTTTCGGCAAGCATGTGGCGCTGGCTGGACAGTACCGCGCGCAAAGAGCCGCGCAAGCCCATTTCGCCACGCATTCGGGCCGGGATCTCGGGGCTCTCTGTCGCAATCTGTTGCGGCCGGTCAAGACCGGAGCGGTAGGCGATGCCGCCCAGCAGCAGCATCGCACCGTCGCCCAGCACCGGCACCCGGCGACAGAATTCGAAGAAACGGCTAAGCTGGTGGCCCAGCCCCGCCGGCGCCAGAAGCACCAGCCTGTTCACCGCCGCCGGATGGCGTGCCGCGAAGGCGGTCGCGATCGCGCCGCCCATCGAATAGCCCATCAGCGTGAAATGGCTGGTGATCTGCTGATCCGCCAACAGCTCTGTCAACTGACGCAGGAAAAAGTCCGAATCCTGCGGCCCCGCGGGCCTGTCCGACAGCCCGCGGCCGAACAGATCGTAGGTGAGCACCCGAAAGCCCTTCTGTGCCAGAGCCTCGGCCAGCGGCGTCCACACATAAGAGGGGGTCGTCAGCCCGTGCACGCAGATCACGATCGGCCCGCGCGACGGGCCGCGCCATTGGTAATAGGTCAGCCCGTCGCTAAGTTCGGCGAAATCGCCGGTGGCCTGGCGCCGCGCACGCGCGTCGACGGGGCGGCGCCGCGCCTCGGCCAGCACCGGGGCGGCGGCGGTCAGCAGAACAAGGGCCGGCAGCGCCAGCCCAAGACCGCCCAGCCAGGTCATTTCTTGCGCATGGTTTCAAGGATGTGGCGCGCGGTCATCAGGTCAAGATGCGCGCCGCCCCCGTTCTTGCACAGGGTGATCTCGTCGGGGTCGGTGCGGGCGAAAAGACCCTTCTCGATATCGTAGAAATCGGCGATCACGTCGCTGTATTCGATCGTGCCGGCCTCCAGCGGGATCTTCAACTCTCCGATATGGCCCAGCGTCGTGTCGCGGGAATCGACGAAGATCCGGGCGCGGCGCAGGGTGTCGTCATCGACCTCGCGCATGTCGGGGGTGTAGGCACCGATCAGGTCCAGGTGGGTGCCCGGGCGCAACCATTTGCCCAGGATCACCGGTGCGTCCGACATGGTCGCGGTGGCAATGATGTCGGCGCCGCGCACGGCCTGTTCCAGGTTGGTCGTGGTCAAGGCGCCGGGGACCTCTTCGGCCAGCCGGGCCGCCGCCGCCATGGTGCGGTTCCAGATCAGGTACTGGGCGCTGGGGAAGACGCTGCGATAGGCTTGCAGCATAGCACGCCCCACCGCGCCCGCGCCGACGATCAGGATCACCCGGCTGTCGGGCCGCGCCAGAAGCCGTGCCGCCAGCAGGCTGCCGCCAGCTGTCTTCCACTTGGTCAGCAGCTTGAAGTCGATGAAGGCTTCGAGATCGCCATCCTTGTCAGAGAACAGCGAGACGCTGCCGCTGAGCGCGGGTTTGCCGTGGGCACGGTTGCCGGGAAAGATGGTCGCGGTCTTCACCGCAAGGCCCATCCCGTCGATCCAGGCCGAGCGCGACAGCATCTTGTCGGCGCCGCGTTCCAGCAGCACGTCGCCAAGCTTGGCCTTGGGCCGCGTGTGCCCGGCCTTGAGCGCATCGGTCAGCGGTATCCATTTCAGCTTCGAGTCGGCCTCTGGGCCGATGTAATCGATTTTCATTCCTGTCCTGCCTCCTTTTCAGTCAGAAGCCCGTCGCGAACCAGCCGGTCGGCCAGGCCCCCGGGCCCCTGAAACAGATGTGTCGCCCAACCGCGGGTGGCGGCGGCGGTAATGTTCTCGGGCCGGTCGTCGGTGAACAGAAGCTGCCCTGGCGCGATCCCCCAATCGGCCCCGCAATCGGCTTCAACCATCTCATAGATCCGCGCGTCTGGCTTGGCCGTCCCCAGGTGGCCGGAGATGTAGCGCCGGTCGAATTCAGTAAGGCATAGATAGCGATTCTCGGTCAGCGCGAAATTCTCTACACCGAAATTTGACAGGGCAAGAACAGGAATTCCCTTCGCCCGAAGCGCGCGCAGAAGCTTTATCGAGCCGGGGATCTCCGGGCCGACGATTTCCAGCCAGTCATCATGCCAGCACAGGATCATCTCGGCGAAATCGGGATAGCGTTTCGCATGGTCATGAACGATCGTTCGAAAATTGGCGCCGCGATCCCACGCTTCGTGCAACGCCAATGGATTTGTGGCGGTAAACATTTCCATCCGGGCGGGTTTTCCGAACTTTCGGTCGAAATGGCGGTGCGGCTGCCATTCGATCAGGACGTTTCCGATGTCGAAGACCACGGCGCGGATGTTCATTTCGCCGCCTCCCGTATCGCGCGTTCCAGCCCGTCGAGAAAACGCGTCCTGTCGGCGCGGGAAAATGGCCGGCCGCCGCCCTGCCGGAACGGATCTGCCGCGCGCAGATCGGTCATCAGATCGCGGGTCGCCAGTGCCGGGCCGATATTGGCCTGGGTCAGCGCCTCGCCGTTGGGCTTTACCACGTGCGCGCCGGCCTCGACGCAGCGCGCGGCCAGCGGGATGTCATTCGTCACCACCACATCGCCGCGGCTCGCGCGCGCGGCGATCCATTTGTCGGCCTCGTCGGGGCCCTCGGTCACATAGACCATCTCGACCAGCGGATTGTCCGAAGGCCGCAGGCCTCCGTTCGACACCAGGTACAGCGTCTGGCGGTGGCGGGTCGCCACGCGCTCGGCCTCGGCTTTCACGGGGCAGGCATCGGCATCCACATAAATCGCCATCAGGCGTAAAGCGCCTCGGCATGGAAGGCGACGTGGTCCTCCATGAAGGTGGCGACGAAGAAATAGCTGTGGTCGTAACCTTTCTGCATGCGCAAGGTGCCGGGCGCGCGGGCGCTGACCATCGCTTCGGCCAGGGCCTCGGGTTGCAGCAAGTCGAGGAAGGGGTCGTCTGTACCCTGGTCGATCAGCAGCGGCCGGTCGAACCCTGTCTCGCGCATCCGCAGGGTCGCGTCATGCGGCGCCCAGCTGGCCTGATCCGCGCCCAGATAGGCGGCCAGTTGCTTGCGCCCCCAATCCGAGGCCGAAGGATGGGCGATCGGCGCGAAAGCCGAGGCCGAGCGGTAGCGGTCGGGCAGGTTCATCGCCAGCGTCAGCGCGCCGTGGCCGCCCATGGAATGGCCGGTGATCGCCTGGCGCTCGCGCTCTAGCGGGAAGGTGTCGAAAGCCAGCTGGGGCAGTTCCTCGGCGACATAATCCCACATACGGAAATGCGGCGCCCAGGGCGCCTGGGTGGCGTTGACGTAGAACCCCGCGCCCTGACCCAGGTCATAGGCCTCGTCATCGGCCACGTCGTCGCCTCTGGGGCTGGTGTCGGGAAAGATCAGCGCGATGCCCTGTTCCGCCGCCCAGCCCTGCGCGCCGGCCTTCACCATGGCGTTCTCGTGCGTGCAGGTCAGGCCCGACAGGTACCACAGCACCGGGACCGGGCCGTCCCGGGCCTCGGCCGGCAGGAACAGACCGAAGGTCATGTCGCAGGCGCAGGCATCGGAATGGTGGCTGTACACGCCTTGCACGCCACCGAAGCAGCGGTTCTCGGAGATGGTCTTCATGAGGTTCCTTGTAACATATCCACCCAGGCGATGACGAACGGCACGGTCAGGATCGACACCACCGTGGAAATCAGGATAGAGGCCGACACCCGCTGTGGCGCGACCCCGTAGTGCTGCGCCAGCATATAGACATTGCCTGCGACCGGAAGCGAGGCTGCGGCGATCATGACAGAGGCCGACGCCAGATCGACGTGGAAGATCAAGAGCGCCGAGATGGCGACGGCCGAGGGGTGCAGCACCAGCTTGCAAAATGAAAGCCACCCCGCCACCTGCATTCGTTCCGCCGATTTCGACGCCAGCGACGCGCCGATCGCAAACAGCGCCCCGGGCGTGGCGGCGGCGCCCAGAAGCCCGGCGAAATCGTTCAGGGGCCCCGGCACCGGCGCACCGGTCGAGGCCCAGATCAGCCCCGCACCCATCGACACGATCATCGGGTTCGCCAGCAGGCCCCTGCCGATCACCTTGAACACCCGCAGCGTCACCCGGCCCGACCGCGCGACATTGATCAGCAGCGTGAACAGCGAAGAGAACACGATCAGGTCGATCGACAGGCACAAAAGGATCGGCCCCGCCGCCTGCTTGCCCATGATCGCTGTCAACATCGGCACACCCAGGAAACCGGTATTGCCGATGATCGCGCATTGCGCCTCTATCGCGGCCTCGCCCAGGCTCAGCCGCCGGAAGACGGCGACCGCAGTGGCCAGCAGGTAGACGGTGGTGCAGCCGGCCAGATAGGCAAGCGCGAAGCGGGTGGAATAGATGTCGCCCAGTGACAAGTTCGACGAAAACCGAAACAGCATCGCCGACAACGGGAAGTAGAACACGAATTTCGTGAGATAGGCGGTCGCTTCTTCGGTGAAGAAGCGCGTGCGCCCGGCCCAGTAGCCCAGCCCGATGATTGCGAAGAACGGAAGCGTGCGGATGAGAATGTCGATCATTTCCGCCCGTCCGGCCTTTCTTTCTGGAAAAGATATCCCCGCCGGAGGATAGAAAGTTCATGTCCTGGCGCGGGATGCAAGGCCCCGTGTTCGAAATTCTAGGCTTTGAGGACGCTCATGACCTGCGCGCAAGACTTCTTCAGCTTGGCGGCCGCGGGTACCGTCGCCGCATCGGCCGGATAGCCCACCGGCAGGATCATCACCGCCTTCTCCTCTGCCGGGCGGTGGCACAGCTCGGGCAGGAACTTCATCGGATTGGGTGTGTGTTCCAGGCAGACGAGCCCCGCATGATGAATTGCCGCGATCAGCATTCCTGTGGCGATGCCCACGCTTTCGGGAACATAATAGTGCTTGTAGCGCACACCCTCGGCGGTGACGCCCCAGCGCTGCGCGAAGACGACGATCAGCCAGGGCGCGATCTCCAGATGCGGCTTGTCCGCCCCTGTGCCGATCGGTTCCAGCGCACGCAACCATTCGTCGCCCGCGCCACCGTCATAGAAGGCGCGCTCTTCCGCCTCGGCGGCGGCACGGATCCGCGATTTCAGGGCCGGATCCGCGATCGCGGTGAAATGCCAGGGCTGGTGATTGGCGCCCGAAGGCGCCGAAGCCGCGGTCTCGATACAGGCGGCGATCACTTCCTCTGCCACTGGCGTCGGCGCGAAGTGGCGCACCGAATGGCGCTTCTTCATGTAGTCGCGAAAGGCGCGGACCTGCGCCAGCGAAGCCTCGGGCGGCACTTGCACCCGATCGGGCAGGGGCAGGGGGCGGTATTCCACATCGTCCTTCGAATACATCCGCCCCTCCTGCGCTGGCTCAGCCGCCGCCGATCAACACGCCGGTCGCGAACACCAGAGCACCGCCCAGCACCACTTGCAAGGCTGCGCGGAAGAACGGGGTCTCCATGAACTTGTTCTGGATCCAGGCGATCGCCCAAAGCTCGATCACCACAATCACCATGGCGACCATCGTCGCGGTCCAGAAATCCGGGATCAGATAGGGCAGCGCGTGGCCCAGACCGCCGAGGGCGGTCATGATCCCCGAGGCGAACCCGCGCTTGAGCGGCGAGCCGCGGCCCGAGATCTCGCCATCGTCGCCCACGGATTCGGCGAAGCCCATAGAGATGCCGGCGCCCACCGCCGACGCCAGGCCCACCAGCAGGGTCTGATGCGGGTCGCGGGTGGCGAAGGCGGCGGCGAAGACCGGGGCCAGGGTCGAAACCGACCCGTCCATCAGCCCCGCCACGCCTGGTTGCACCCAGGTCAGGATGAACTGGCGCCGCGAGGCACGCTCTTCGACGCCCTTGGTGTCTTCGTCCAGATGTTCGGATTTCAGCTGGTCGGCCAGGTCGCCATGATGCGATTCAGCCGCGGCCAGGTCGCCCAGCAGCTTGCGTGTGGCCGCATCCTGCGTTTGCGCGGCCGCCTTGCGGTAGAAGCGTTCCGCCTGCCGTTCCATCGCCTCGGCCTCGTCGCGGATCGTCTCGATCCCCAGGTTCTCGACCAGCCAGATAGGCCGCCGGGCGTAGAACCCCGCCACGTGTTCGCGTCGAATCAGCGGGATCGTGTCGCCAAAGCGGCTTTGGTGCAGTTCCACCAGACGGCGCCGGTGTTCGTCTTCCTCCTTCGCCATCCCGTCGAAGATCGCGGCAGAGGCGGGAAAATCACTGCGCAAGCGAGAGGCATAGGTGCGGTAGATCTGCGCGTCATCCTCTTCCGACGAGATCGCCAGCGCGAGGATTTCCTGCTCCGACAGGTCCGAAAAACGGCGGCGGCCGCCACTGACACCGGGGATCATCGAGTTCTCCTTAATTAGAATTATTCTAAACTAACGATATGGCGTGCGGATGCAAGACACGCCGGTGCCCGATTCGCGGCTTTGTGCGGGCGGTCTGGGTACACTTCGCCGTGCAGAACGCCACCGCGCCCTTCGATCCGGCTTAGAACGCTTGCCGGAACTGAACCAAGCGGTCTATTGTCCGGGCATGGGGGGATCATGACGACTACAGCAAAGGTCAAGCGGGGACGCAAGTTCGACCAGGTCATCGAAGGCGCGCGGCGGGTGTTTCTGCGCGACGGTTTCGACGGCGCCAGCGTCGACGACATCACGCGCGAGGCCGGGGTGTCGAAGGCCACGCTGTATAGCTATTTCCCCGACAAGCGGCTGCTCTTTCTGGAGGTCGCAAAGGGCGAATGCAGACGTCAGGCCGAAACGGCGGTGGAATTCGACGACACCGATTCCGCGCCCGAGACGGTGTTGACGATCGCGGGCCGCCGGATCGCGGAACTGGCGTCTTCGGATTTCGGGCGTAGCGTGTTTCGCGTCTGCGTGGCCGAGGCCGAGCGATTTCCGGAAATCGGGCATGAATTCTACAAATCGGGTCCCGGCCTGGTTCGGCAGCGGCTGATCGCCTATCTGGAGGGCGCGGTGGCGCGGGGACAGCTGGCGATCGACGATATCCCGCTGGCGGCGGCGCAGTTCGCGGAATTGTGCCGCGCCGAGGTGCATGTCCGCCGCCTGTTCCACCTGGACGAGACATTTTCCGCCAAGCGGCGCGACGGCATCGTCAGGGGGGCCGTCGAGATGTTCATGTCGCGCTATGGCGTGCGGAATCGCGATTAGGGCCGTGGCCCTGGCCGTGTCGGCCGGGCCAGGGCGCTCAGGCCAGGTCACGCACTTCCCAATGGTTGCCCGTGGCCTTGCGGATCTCGAACCGGCCGGACTTTCGGATCAGGTCTGACAGCTTGGCGCTGCCGTAGGTGCGGCTGTCGAAATCGGGATGCGCCTGCGATATGTACTGGCCGATCTGACCCAGGGAATACCAATCGTCCTCGTCCCCGATCGCGCGCATCGCCTCGACGATCAGCGGGATTGCATCCTTCGCCGGGGTCTTGCGCGACGGGTTTGCAGGCGCTTTCTCCGTCGTCGCGGTGCCGGGTTCGGGTTCATCGGCCTCGATGTTTTCGATATAGATGAAGCGATTGCAGGTCGAGCGGAAGGCCGCGGGTGTTTTCTGCTCGCCGATGCCGTAGACATCGATCCCCTGTTCGCGGATGCGGGCGGCGAGGCGGGTGAAATCGCTGTCGGAAGACACCAGCACGAAGGCGTCGAACAGCCCAGAATGCAGGAAATCCATCGCCGAGATCACCAGTCCGATATCAGAGGCATTCTTGCCCCTGGTGTTCGAGCTTTGCTGATCGGGCACCAGCCCCATTTCTGATGCCTTGTCGTGCCATTTGCGCAAACGCTCGCTGGTCCAGTCGCCATAGACGCGGCGAACCGAGGCCTCGCCCAGGCGGGCGATCTCGCGGAAGATCGCCTCGGCATGGCGGACGGGCACGTTGTCGGCGTCGATCAGGACGCACAGGCGCGGGGCGCGGGTATCGGGCATCTGGGCCTCCTTCACAGCGTCTTGTACATCACCAGGGCGTCGACATAGCCCAGCTTCGGATGGTTGAATGCGCCCGGCAGCCGGCCCGCGACGCGGAAATCATAGCTTTCCCAGATCGCGATGGCACGCTGATTGGTCGAGACGACGAAATTGAATTGCATCGCCCGAAACCCGCGCGACCGCGCCCGGCGCAGCGAATGTTCCAACATCAGCCGCGCCACCCCCATGCCGCGCGATTCAGGATCGGTGACGAAGCCGCAATTGGCGACATGCGCGCCGCCGCCCTTCTGGTTGGCGCAAAGGTAATAGGTGCCGCGGGCCATACCGTCCTCTTCGGCCAGAAAGACGTCATGGCCTTCCTCGAACCATTGCGCCAGCGCATCCTCGCGCCTGATGTCACGCGAAACGCAATAGGTTTCGCCTGCGCGGAACACGGGTTCCAGCATCGCCCAGATCGCGTCATGGTCGTCGGGAAGCGCGGACCGTATTTGCACGATGGCCTCCTGTGTCGCGGGTGCGCGAAAGCTCTCCTGCTTGATACAGGGCGCGACGCGGAAGGAAAAGCCCGGGGGGACGGCCCGTGTAACCTGGAACAAATCGACGTGATACCGGGCGGTTGCGCGGTTCACGCCCGGCGTCTTGGCCCATAGATCGTAGGCCGAGGCCCGGTGGCGGCCGCAAACCCGGGGCCGCGTCGTGTTCAGATCCTTCTTCCCGAAGCCGCGTCTGTTTTTCCCCAGCGTTCTGCTGTGGACCCTGTTCGCGGTGGTGGTCTGGTATGGCTATGCGCGTGACCTGGGCGCGGCCTTCGGCATGGGGCCACCCCCCGCTGACGCGCGCCCGGTCATCGGGCTGGGCTTTTTCTTCACGCCCGATTTCCTGTGGTTCTACATCTATTGCGCCCTGTTTCTGGGCCTGTTCACCGCCGCCTGGGCAATCTTCTCGCCGCATCCCTGGCAATGGTGGTCGATCCCCGGTTCGGCGCTGATCATCTTTTCCGATTACTTCAGCGTGCAGACCACGGTGGACCTGAACAATTGGCAACGGCCGTTCTTCGACGCGATCCAAAGGGCGCTGGACGGCAAGCCCGGCGTCACCCAGGGCGATTTGTACGGGATGCTGTGGATCTGGTTCCAGATCGCGGTGGTCTGGATGCTCGTCTACATCGCGACCCGGTTCTTCACCAGCCACTACGTCTTTCGCTGGCGCACCGCGATGAACGATTTCTACATGGCGCACTGGTCCCACGCGCGCACGATCGAGGGCGCCTCGCAGCGGGTGCAGGAAGACACCGCCCGCTTCGCGGCGATCGTGGAAGACCTGGGCGTGTCGATGGTGGATTCGGTGATCACCCTGTTTGCCTTCATGCCGGTGCTTGCGGGGCTCAGCCATTACGTGACCGCGCTGCCCCTGATCGGAAAGATCCCGGAACCGCTGCTGGTCGCGGCGATCTTCTGGTCGCTGTTCGGCACGGTCTTGCTGGCCGCAGCCGGGGTCAGGCTGCCGGGCCTGGCCTTCAACAACCAATTGACCGAAGCGGCCTATCGCAAGGAACTCGTCTACGGCGAGGACGACCCCGAGCGCGCCCACCCGATGACCGTGGGTGAATTGTTCGGCAATGTGCGGAAGTCCTATTTCCGCTACTTTTTCCACTTCGCGTATTTCAACGTCTTCCGAGGCTTCTACATCCAGGCCGACAACGTCTTCGCCAACATCATCCTGATCCCGACCATCGTGGCGGGCAAGATCAGCTTCGGGGTGATGCAGCAGATCCTGACTGCCTTCGGGCAGGTCACCGGCTCGTTTCAGTACCTGGTTGGATCCTGGACCACGATCATCGAGCTACTGTCGATCCACAAGCGGCTGCGCGGCTTCGAAAAGGCCTTCCCGAAAGGGGTTCTGGACTAGCGCTGTGGCCTTTGCAGGTGCGCGCGCCGGGGGTGTCACACCCCCGGACCCCCGCGGAGTATTTTTCCCAAGATGAAGACCAAAGCACCCTCTTGCCCTTCATCTTGGCGAAAGTACTCCGGGGGTGCGGGGGCAGCGCCCCCGCGCGAAGGGCCGTCAGGCCAGATCGTCCATCGTCTCGATGATCTTGCCGCACAGGCCGTAGTCGATCGCCTCCTTTGCGGTCAGCCAGAAATCGCGCTGGGTGTCCTGCGAGATCTTCTCGGGTGTCTGACCGGTGGCTTCCGCGAACAGCTTGTCGAAGCGTTCGCGCATGATGCGGATCTGTTCGGCCTGGATCTGCATGTCCGAGACCTTGCCGCCGATCCCGCCCGAGGGCTGGTGCAGCAGGAAGCGGGTGTTGGGCAGGCAGTAGCGGTCCGCGCGGTCGGCGCCGACGAAGATCAGCGCGCCCGCCGAGGCCACCCAGCCAGAGCCGATGGTGCGCACCTTCGGGCGAATGAACTTGATCATGTCGTGGACCATGTCACCCGATTCGACATGCCCGCCGGGCGACGAGATATACATGTTGATCGGCTCGTCGCCGTCCTGCGCCAGGGCAAGCAGCTGCTGGGTGACCCGGCTGGCGAGCTTGTCGTTGATCTCGCCGGCGACAATCACGCTGCGGCTCTTGAAGAAAAGCTGCTCGACCTGCGGGCTTTTCGTCTTGTCGTCCTTATCGTCCTTGGTCTCGGCCATCGGGGCGATCCTTCCTTAACTGGTCTGGCGACACCCTAGCGTGTGGCCGGGCGGTGTCCAGTGGCCGGACCGGAACAGACATGGCATCGGAAGGCTTGCGCCGGCGCCGCGAAGCGTCAAGACTTCGGTCAGGCAAGGATGGAGGCAGTGATGCGGTTGACGATGGCCGGTCTGGGGATGGCGGTGCTTTTGGCGGGGTGCGGCGGCGGGCCTGCGGACATGTCCGATGTGCAAGGCACGGTGGCACCCGCAGGCGCGGCTACGGTCAGCCCCGCGCGCTGCGGGGCCGAGAAACTTCAGGGCCTGATCGGCAAGAACGAGATGGTGCTGCAATCGACCGACCTGCCCAGCCCGGCGCGGATCTATCAGGTCGGCTCGCCGATCGTGAAGGATTACAATGCCCATCGGCTGAACGTGGAATTCAGCAAGGCACGGATCATCACGCGGGTCTATTGCGGCTAGGGGCCTGGGGCGGGGCGCTTACTGCTGCGATGCCGCCAAGCACCATGTCGGTGACCAGGTCGCCGTAATCGCTGCGGCTCATGCCGTGGCCGGGCCGGTGCCAGATGTAGAACCAGTTCAGCATGCCGAAGACGCTCATCGTCACGGGGCGCAGGTTGGGGGCATGGTCCAGCCCGGGGGCGGCCTCGGCCAGCACGCCGGAAAGCGCGTCGACCAGCCGGCGCTGCAGCATGACCAGCGGCGTGCGGCGGGCCTCGGGCAAGGTGGCCAGCGCGTCGATCTGCAGCTTGTGCTCGGCATCGGCGTCGCGATAGGCGGCCAGGATCGCCTGGATCAATGCCCGCAGGCGGAGGTCCGGGGCCAGATCCGAGGTCTCGGCCAACGCCGCGTCGACCACCCGCACCAGGTCCGACAGATGCGCCTCTAGAATGTCGTAGAGCAGCGCCTCCTTGCTGTCGTGGTAATGGTAGATCAGCGCCTTCGAGACGCCGCAGGCCGCCGCCGCGCCGGCCATCGAGGCGCGATCGTAGCCATGCGCGGCGAAATAGGCCGCCGCGCCCTTGCGGATCGCGGCGCGCTTTTCGTCGTGGTCGTGGGCAAGTCCCCTAGCCATTCCGAACCACCCCGGTCACCCCTTCGGCCGCTTGTCGAGGATGCGTATTGCCTTGCCCTGGCTGCGCGCCACCCCGCCGGGTTCGGCCACCGCGACGCGGACGCTGACGCCAACGCGATGCTTGATGCGGTGACCCAGGGTCTTTCCGGCGCTGTCGCGCCGATCGGGCGATGCGCATTCGGCCGTGGCCTCGACCAGCACCGTCATCTCGTCCATGCGGCCGGTACGCGTCAGCTCGATCTGGAAATGCGGCGCAAGTTCGGGGACCGCCATCAGCTGTTCCTCGATCTGGGTCGGGAAGACGTTCACGCCGCGCAGGATGATCATGTCGTCCGTGCGTCCGGTGACCTTTTCCATCCGCCGCATCGCCCGCGCGGTACCGGGCAGCAGGCGAGTCAGGTCGCGGGTGCGATAGCGGATGATCGGAAGGGCTTCTTTCGTCAGCGTGGTGAAGACAAGTTCGCCCTTCTCGCCCTCGGGCAGCACCTCGCCCGTCTCGGGGTCGATGATCTCGGGGTAGAAGTGATCTTCCCAGATATGCAGCCCGTCCTTGGTTTCCACACATTCGTTCGCGACGCCGGGGCCCATCACTTCGGACAGGCCGTAGATATCCACCGCATGCATATCGAACGATTGTTCGATTTCAGCGCGCATCGCATTTGTCCAGGGCTCGGCCCCGAAGACGCCCACGTTCAGCGGGCTTTCGCGCGGGTCGCGGCCCTGGGCGCGGTATTCATCGAGGATCGACAGCATGTAAGAGGGTGTCACCATGATCGTCGAGGCGCCGAAATCCTCGATCAGTTGCACTTGGCGCGCGGTCATTCCGCCCGACACCGGTACCACGGTACAGCCCAGTTTCTCGGCCCCGTAATGCGCGCCCAACCCCCCGGTAAACAAGCCATATCCATAGGCCACATGCACCACGTCGCCCGGACGGGTACCGCTGGCGCGCAGGCTGCGGGCAACGCAGTCCGCCCAGGTCTCGATATCGCGCGCGGTATAGCCGACAACGGTAGGTTGCCCCGTGGTGCCCGAAGAGGCATGCAAGCGCGAAATGTTCTCGCGCGGGACGGCGAGCAGGCCGAAGGGGTAATTGTCGCGCAAATCCTGTTTCACAGTGAAGGGGAATTTCGCCAGATCGGCGAGGCCGCGCAGATCGTCGGGGTGTACACCAGCATTATCGAATGATTGTTTGTAAAAGGCCACGTTGTCGTAGGCGTGGCGCAGCGACCATCTCATCCGCTGCAATTGCAGCGCCGAAATCTCATCGCGCGAGGCGATCTCGATCGGGTCCAGATCGCCCTTCTTCGGTGTCAGATCCTTCATGCCTTCCTCCCTTCGGCAACGCCGCGCCCGACGTGCCGCCCTAGGTATCTTCCTCAAAATGATGGCCGTTGACCTGACGCGAGGCACCGCGAAACAGCGCCACCTGGCGGCCGTCCTCTCCGGTCACCGTCACGTCGTAAAGACCCGAACGCCCCGTGCGGCTGATCTCTTGCGCGGTGGCGGTCAGGCGCTCGCCCTCGCGGCCCGGGCTGAGGTAGCTGATGGAATTGTGCTGGGCCACGACCTTGGTGTTGTAGCTGTTGCAGGCGAAGGCAAAGGCCGAATCCGCCAGCGTGAAGATATAGCCGCCATGGCAGATCTTCTGGCCATTCAGATGATGCGGCGCCACCGTCATCGACATCACCGCCGCACCGGGCGCGACCGCATCCAGGCTGGCGCCCAACCAATTCGAGGCCTGATCCTTGGCCCACATCGCCTGGGCGCTGCGTTCGGCCCGCTCCTGTGGCGTCATGCGATTCCTCCCCCTCGTCCCACGGGGATGCTGCACAAAACCGACCGGCCGGTCAATAGTGTTGCGCGGACTGCGCGAATGGCGCAGGATGCGCGGGACTCGAGGGAGGTTCTCATGCTGAAACCGGAAAGCTATCAGGCGGGGCGCTGGATCGGGCCGGGGATGGCGGCGCAGGTGCTGCGCAGCCCGGTGACCGGGGAAGAGATCGCGCAGGCGGGATCGGCGATCGACGCGCAAGCGATGCTGGACCATGGGCGGGGCGTCGGCGGCCCAGCGCTGCGGGCGCTGGGCTTTCATGACCGGGCGCGGATGCTGAAGGCACTGGGTCAGTATCTCGACGCCCGCAAGGAAGCGCTTTACGCGTTGAACCCGCTGACCGGCGCCACGCGGCGCGACGGCTGGATCGACATCGACGGCGGCATTCTGACGCTTTTCGCCTTTGCCTCGAAAGGCCGGCGCGAGATGCCCGACGGGCAGGTCTATCTTGATGGCGGGGCCGAAGGGCTGTCGCGCGACGGCGACTTCATCGGCCAGCATATCGCGACGCCCCTGCGCGGGGTGGGCGTGCATATCAACGCCTTCAACTTTCCGGTCTGGGGGATGCTGGAAAAGCTGGCGCCCTGCCTTCTGGCCGGGGTGCCAGCGATCGTGAAACCCGCGACCCAGACCAGTTTCCTGGCCGAGGCTGCGTTCCGCATGATCGTGGAAAGCGGCATTCTGCCCGAGGGCGCGGTGCAGCTGATCGTGGGCGGCACGGGGGACCTTCTGGACCGGTTGGGCGCGCAGGATGTTGTCAGCTTCACCGGCTCTGCCCAGACCGCGCTGAAGCTGCGCCAGAACCCGGCGTTGGTGCGCAATTCGACCCGGTTCATCGCTGAACAGGACAGCCTGAACGCGGCGATCCTGGGCGCCGACGCCACGCCGGACAGCGTCGAATTCAGCCTGTTCGTGAAGGAGGCGGTGGCCGAGATCACCACGAAGGCGGGGCAGAAATGCACCGCGATGCGCCGGCTTCTGGTGCCTGCCCCCCGGGCCGACACGGTGACCGAGGCGCTGGTCGAGGCGCTGCGCAAGGTTCCCGTCGGCGACCCGGCGGACAAGGCGGTGCGGATGGGGGCGCTGGTCTCGCTGGCGCAAAAGCGCGACGTGCTGGAAAAGGCCGCCCGGATCGGGGCCGAGGCCCGGCGGGTGACCGGCGATCCCGATCGGTTCGACCTGCTGGGTGCCGATCCGGCGCAGGCCTTCCTGCCGCCGATGCTGTTTCGCTGCGATGACCCCGACGCCGCCCGCGCCCTGCACGAGGTCGAGGCCTTCGGCCCCGTATCTACCGTGATGCCCTATCGCGATGCGGCCCATGCGGCGGCGTTGGTGAACCGCGGCGGCGGCAGCCTGGTGGCCTCTCTTTTCAGCCATGATCCCGATTTCGCCCGCACCGTCGCGCTGGAAACCGCCGCCTGGCACGGGCGGCTATACCTCAACGACCGCGACAGCGCGGCGGGCGCCACCGGCCACGGCGCGCCCTTGCCTATGCTGGTCCACGGCGGTCCCGGCCGGGCCGGCGGCGGCGAAGAGATGGGCGGCATCCGCGGTGTGATGCACTACATGCAGCGCACGGCGGTGCAGGGCAGCCCGCGGATGATCGCGGCGCTGACCGGCCAGTGGGCCCCCGGCGCGCCCGAGGTGAAAGGCCCCGAACATCCGTTCCGCCGCAGCTTCGAGGATCTGCAGATCGGAGAGACCCTCTGGACCGGAAGCCGCACGATCACGCTAGAAGACATCGAGCATTTCGCGCATTTCACCGGCGACACGTTCTACGCCCATATGGATCAGGCGGCGGCCGAGGCGAACCCGTTCTTCCCGGGTCGCGTCGCGCATGGCTATCTGCTGCTGTCCTTCGCGGCGGGGCTTTTCGTGCAGCCGGATCCGGGGCCGGTGCTGGCCAATACCGGCCTGAACGGCCTGGCCTTCAAGAAGCCGGTCAGCCCAGGAGACGCGATCCGCGTGCGCCTGACCTGCGCGCGCAAGACCCGCCGCACCGGGGAATATGGTGAAGTCGCCTGGGCGGTACTGTTGGTCAACCAAGACGCAGAGCCGGTGGCCGAGTATGAGCTTTTGACGATGGTCTCCTATCGCGGCTAAACCTGTGCGGATGGATCCGCTCGCACCGCTTTTGCAATCGCTCGCCGCCGAGGGCCGCCTTCGGGTGTGGTCGCTGGTGATTTCGTTCTTCGGCGATGCCGTGCAGCCGCGCGGCGGGCGGGTCGCGGCGGCCCGGCTTCAGCGGCTGATGGAACGGCTGGGGGTCGAGGGCGGCGCGCTGCGCACCGCGCTGTCGCGCCTGGCGGCCGACGGCTGGCTGGAACGCGACCGCGAGGGGCGCAACAGCTTCTACCGGCTCAGCAAGGGCGGTGTCGCTGAATTCGCGCCGGCATCGGGGCGCATTTATGCGCCGCCCCGGCACGAAAACCCCGGCGCCTGGGTGCTGGGTCTTTCCCCCGAGCCGCCCGAGGGCGCGCTGGATCTTGGCGGCGGCGCCTGGCTGTGTGCCGATGCGGACAGACAGCCGGCTGATGGCGGCATCACCGTTAGCGGGCAGCTGATGGCCTCGGCGGACACCTTGGCGGCGCGACTTCTGTCGGATCCGCATCGCGCGGCGCTCGAACGGCTGGGGGCGGATATCGAGGCCCTCTCGGCGATGCCGCAAGACCCGCTGTCGGCGATGGCGGCGCGGGTGCTGCTGATCCACCGCTGGCGCCGGATCGTGCTGCGGTTTCCCGAAATTCCCCAAGGTTTGCTGCCAGAGGGGCTGGACGATGCCCGCGGACGGGTCGCGGCCGTCTACGCACGGCTTTTGCCGCCGTCAGAAGCCTGGTGCGACGCGGAAGATCCCGGTTTTCCGGCGATGCCCCCGCCGCTGCCCGCAATGGCGCGGCGGTTCCGGGGGCCGGAATGAACGAAACCCCCGCCATGACCGGCGGGGGCACCCTCGTTCCGCGAAAGTCCCCGGTGCCGCAGACTGGATGGGGGCTGTTAACGCGCGGCACCGGGTAGCGTCTTTCGCTACGGTCGAAGATCGCGGCGAAACGCGGCACCATGAAGATCGCGGCAGGGCGTTTCGAGGGTGCTTTTAGGGCCGAAATCTGACGGCGCTTGATTTGCACAGCCGGCGCGGGCACCATCACGGATATGAACGCCCAGCCGCCGCCTCCGACATCGCTGCACCAGGTCATTCCCGAACAGGTCAGCTTCGACCGACGCGAATTGGGGGCGATCCTGGGCCTTTATGGGCGCATGGTCGCTGCAGCGGAGTGGCGCGACTACGGGATCTCCTGCCTGCGCGAGGTGGCGGTCTTTTCGGTGTTCCGGCGCACCGCCGAGCATCCGCTCTACCGGATCGAGAAGCGACCGCGTCTGCGCAACCGGCAGGGCATGTATTCGGTGGTGGGCATGGATGGCCAGATCCTGCGCCGCGGGCACGACCTGCCCACCGTGCTGCGGGTGCTTGAGCGAAAGCTGATCCGGCCTGTGGATTAGCGGGCCCGAAGCCACGGGCCTTCTTGGCTTCTGGGGGATATTTTTTCCGGAAAGAAGGCCCTTTCCGCCTGCTTTCTGGGGCGGATATCCCGCAAAGTGCCCCCGGCTATCCGTCGGGGGCCGCGATCCGCTTCATCGCGGTCACTGCGCCTTCGCCCGTCGCGGCAATGCGGTCGATCGCCTCCTGCAAGCCTTCCTCGGCGGCCGCCATCGCATGACCATTCGCATGGATGATCCGATCCGGCCCGGAGACGAAGGCAACATGACCCTTCCAGAATATCAGATCGCCTCTACGGGGCGGCTCGCCCTCTGCCAGCGGCCGTCCGAGACGGGCTTGTTGCAGATCGCTGTCGGCGGGGCATTTGATGCCGCAAGCCAGCAGTGACAATTGCACCAGGCCCGAGCAATCGATGCCGTCGCGCGAATCGCCGCCCCAGAGGTAGGGCGTGCCCAGCAGGCTTTCGGCCACCGCAACCGGATCGTCGGCCCAGGCGCCGATAGGCCGGATGTGGCGGGCGATCGCGAACTGGCCCTCTGCTGTTTCGGCGAATTGGCCGTGCTCGGTCACGATCGTCAGCCGCGCCCCCAGCGACAGCCGCGCGACCTCGGGCGTCTTGATCGAGGGCTCGGGATAAAGATGGGTGGCCGGGGCGCTAACCCAGTGGCTGGCCTGGGCGTCGGGGCCCAGCATACCAAGGGCGACATAACCGACATAGCCGTCACGTTCGGCCTGTAGGAAGGCGTGGCCTTCGAATTCCTCCAGCACCAGAACGCGGGCGCCGAACAGAAGCTGCCGGTCACGCGGGCCGTTGGGGCGGATCAGCAGATCCGCGACCGGCGCGATGACACGGTGCCAGCGGCCGGGGACGAACCGGTCGGCCGTGACCAGGCCCTGAAGCGAGACATGGGCCACACGGCCATTGGCGGGCATGAGGCGGCGGTCGTGCATGTCAGATCCCCAACAGGCCGGGCAGGGCGTCGAGGATCGCGCGGGCACCCTGGCCGACGCCGCCCTTGGGGCGGGCGGGGGCGGGTTTCGGCTGATGGCCATAGATGTCGAAATGGATGTAGCGCGTGCCCTGCGCGAAGCGGCGCAGGAACAGCGCCGCGGTGATGGAACCCGCCATTCCGCCCGAGGGCGCGTTGTCGAGATCGGCGATACCGGGTTCTATCATTTCCTCGTAGGGGTCCCAGAAGGGCATGCGCCACAGCGGATCGCCCACCCTGCGTCCAGCGTGCAGCAGGGTCTGCGCATCGCCGTCGTCATCGGTGTAGAAGGGGGCAAGATCCGGCCCCACCGCCACCCGCGCCGCGCCGGTCAGCGTGGCCATCGAGACCACCAGATCGGGGGCGTCTTCGCAAGCCAGCGCCAGCGCGTCGGCCAGCACCAGACGGCCCTCGGCATCGGTATTGTTCACCTCGACCGTCAGGCCCTTGCGGCTGGTCAGGATGTCGCCGGGGCGAAAGGCCTCGCCCGCGACCGAATTCTCGACCGCCGGGATCAACACCCGCAGCCGCAGCGGCAGGGCCAGCGCCATGATCATCCGCGCCAGTCCCAGCACGGTGGCCGCGCCGCCCATATCCTTCTTCATCAGCCCCATTGCCGACGCGGGTTTCAGATCCAGCCCGCCGGTATCGAAACACACCCCCTTGCCGACCAGCGTCAGCAAGGGCCCCGCTTCGCCCCAGGTGACCTCCAGCAGCCGCGGCGCACGGGGCGAGGCGCGGCCGACCGCATGGATCATCGGGAAGTTGTGCCTTAGCAGGTCTTCCCCCGTGACCGCGTTGAAGGCGGCGCCGAAGTCTTCGGCCAGGGCGCGGGTCGCGGCCTCCAGCTCTTGCGGGCCCATGTCGGAGGCAGGGGTATTGATCAGATCGCGGGTCAGCACCTCGCCGGCGGCGATCGCTTCGACCCGGGTGGCATCGACGCCCTGGGGCGCTTGTAGGAGGGCGCAGGGCGCGTCGGGGTCGCGGCTGTAGCGCGCGAAGCGGTAGCTGGCCAGAAGCCAGCCCAGGGCAGCCTCTTCCGCCTCATCGGGGGCCAGGGGCGAGGCGATCTTCCACACGCCCTGCGGCAACTGGCTGGCCGCGCGGGCCAGGCCAAAGCGACCCCGGACGCGTTCCTTGGGCCCGTCGGCGCCAATCACCGCGCCAGCCAGCGCACCGCTGCCGTCGGGCAGCAGGGCCAGCGCGCCCGGGGCCGCATCATAGGCGGTCGCCTTGATCCAGCGCGCCACCGGGTCCGGCTGATCGGTCAGCCAGGTCGCAAGCTCTGCTTGTGGCACGATGTAAAGCGGCAACGCAGGCGTGTCGCGCGGGGCGAAGCTGAGACTCATGGCGGCTCCTCTACCGGTCCGGTTCGGCATCGCCCGCAGGCTATCCGGTTCCTGGCCGCCCCGCAAAGGCTTAGCCCGAAAGATCCCGCGCATCCCAGTCGGAAAGCAGCGATTGTTCCCCCAGCCGCAGGCAACGCGCCCAGGTCGCGGCCAGCGCGGTGGAATCCCCGCGTCTGAGGCTGACCCTCACGCCTTCGGTCGCGCGCGACAGGGTCTGCATTCCGACCTCATCCGCCAGCCGACGCAAGTTGCGCAGACCCCGGGCGAAGCCCTTCAGATTGCCCTCGGAATACTGGCCGACCATCGCGGACAGCACCAGCGCCAGTTCTCCGACGACGCGAGCCATCAGGTTTTCGGCGCAGGATGTCCCGTGGCGTGCGCAGAGTTTTTCGAACCGCGCAGGATCTATCTGCACCTGCTCTTCAAGCCGCAAAACGGCGATATTGGATGTCATATCCCACCTATTCCCCATTTCTTCACCCAGGTGCAGGATGATCCGTGGGCTTGAAGAAAAGGTTGAACCAGGCTGGAAAACCGCTCGAATTTCCTGAAAATGCGCCCTAGGAAGGCCCAGAATGTTCGTGCCAGGAGATTCTCGATGCAATACGCGACACCGCTTCCCGCCTATCTGGTTCAGCGCTACCACGGCTGGAAAGCCACCGCCTATAACGACAACAAGGCGTGGTACAAGCGTCTCGCGAACGAAGGGCAGCATCCGCGCGCGATGGTGATCTCGTGCTGCGACAGCCGGGTGCATGTGACCTCGATCTTCGGTGCCGATCAGGGAGAGTTCTTCATTCACCGCAACATCGCCAACCTGGTGCCGCCGCATAAGCCCGATGGCGATCTGCACGGCACATCGGCGGCGCTGGAATACGCGGTGAACGTGCTGAAGGTGGCACATATCGTCGTGCTGGGGCATTCCAACTGCGGCGGGGTGAAGGGCTGTTTCGACATGTGTTCGGGCGCGGCGCCGGAACTGGAGGAAAAGGCCAGCTATGTCGGGCGCTGGATGGATCTGCTGCGGCCGGGATACGAGCGGACCGCGGATATCGCGGACCCAGCCGCGCGGACCTCGGCGATGGAGCGCGAGGCGGTGCTGGTCAGCCTGGAAAACCTGATGACCTTCCCCTTCGTGCGTGATGCGGTCGAGAGCGAGGTGATGACGCTACACGGCCTGTGGAACGACATCGGCGAAGGCGACCTGGAGCAATACGATCCCGCGAAGAAGGTGTTCGTCAAGGTCTAGCGGCGCGCGGGCTTCGAGCGCGCCGGCCGGTAGATGAAAAGCCCCGCGCCGGCTTGGTGCCGGTGCGGGGCATGTCCTTGTCGTGGGGCGCGTGTCAGCCCTTTTTCAGGCAGCGGTTGCCCAGGGTCTCGGCGATCTGCACCGCGTTCAGGGCCGCGCCTTTGCGCAGGTTGTCGGAAACGCACCACAGGTTCAGGCCGTTGTCGATTGTCGAATCCTGGCGGATGCGGCTGATGAACGTGGCGAAATCGCCGACGCATTCGACCGGCGTCGCGTAACCGCCGTCCTCACGCTTGTCGATGACCATAACGCCGGGCGCCTCGCGCAGGATGTCGCGCGCCTCGTCCGCGTCAAGGAAATCCTCGAATTCGATGTTGATCGCCTCGGAATGGCCGACGAACACCGGCACCCGCACGCAGGTCGCCGTCACCTTGATCTTGGGGTCGACGATCTTCTTCGTCTCGGCGACCATCTTCCATTCCTCCTTGGTCTCGCCAGAGTCGAGGAAGACGTCGATATGGGGAATGACGTTGAAGGCGATCTGCTTGGTGAACTTCTTCGGCGTCAGGTCGTCCGTCGGGTTGTAGACCGCCTTGGTCTGATCCCAAAGCTCGTCCATCCCCTCCTTGCCGGCGCCGGAAACCGATTGATAGGTGCTGACCACCACGCGCTTGATGCGCGCGCGGTCATGCAGCGGCTTCAGTGCCACGACCATCTGCGCGGTCGAGCAATTGGGGTTCGCGATGATGTTCTTCCTGGTGTAGCCGTCGACCGCTTCGGCGTTCACCTCCGGCACGACCAGCGGCACGTCGGGGTCGTAGCGGTAGAGCGAGGAATTGTCGATCACCACGCAGCCGGCCTTGGCCGCCCTGGGCGCGTATTCCTTGGTCGGGCCAGAGCCCACGGCGAACAGCGCGATGTCCCAGCCGCTGAAATCGAACGTGTCCAGGTCCTGGGTCTTGAGGGTCTTTTCGCCAAAGCTTACCTCGGTGCCCAGGCTGCGGCGCGAGGCCAGCGCGGCGATCTCGTCGACGGGGAATTGCCGCTCGGCAAGAATGTTCAGCATTTCGCGACCCACGTTTCCCGTGGCGCCGGCAACGACGACCTTGTAGCCCATCCGGACCTCCTGCAATCGATCTTGTCGAAAAGTTGCCGGGATGTAACGCGAAATGCCCCGATGTTAAAGGGGGCAAGCCACCTTCGGCTTTCGCGCCGGGGCCTATCCGGGCGCGCGCAGGGCGCTGATCGCGGTGGCCGCCACCTCGCCGCCGCCCTGCATCACCAGAACCGGGCCGCCGTCGCCCGCGCGCGCCTCGAGGATGCGGCCATAGGCGGCGACGGGTTCGGTCGCCACAAGGCTGTCGTCGCGGTAGCTTTCAAGCGCGAAGCTATAGGCCCCCGAGGGCAGCGGCGCCCCGTTGGCCTTGGTGCCCGCCCAGGCGATCTCGCCCGAGGTGCCGCCGGCCTCGGTGCGGGCTACCTCGGCGCCGGTGGCGTCGCGTGCCACCAATACGGCCCGGTCGGATCCCGCCTTTGGCGCGACCGATAGCGTCAGCGGGCTGCCGCCGAACCACACCGGTTCCGTCGTCTGCGCCTCCATCCCCACCCATCCGGCCAGCTGGGCCATGCCCATCGCGCCCATCTGCGACGACAGCCCATCCAGCAGTTGATTGGTCTTCATCTGCTGCTCGACCCCCGAGAAGGTGGCCAATTGCACCGCGTAGTCGGCGGAATCCATCGGGTTCAGCGGGTCCTGGTTCTTCAACTGCGTGGTCAGCATCTTCAGGAACGTCTCGAAATCCGGGCTCAGCGCGGCGGGCTGGGCCGCGGCCTGGTCGGCGGCGGCCTTCCCGGAGGTGGCGCTTGCCGGGGTTGCCGACGGGGAGGGATTTTGGCTTATCTGCATCGGCGGGTTCCTTTCTGAACGGGTATCAAAGCCGAAGGTCGAGGCCCTCGGCCACGCCGCGGGCGCGGTGCGCGGCCATCGTCTGCGGCGCCTGCGTAGCTGCCACCGAAGACGGGGATGGTGGCGGGGCGTCGGGCACGGGCGGACGATCCTGCCCGCCGGACGCGCTCCCATCTCCGCCGCTGAAGGCGAAGGCGGTGCCGCTGTAGCCCTGGGCGCGGAATTCCTGGGCCAGCACTTCCGCATGGCGCCGCATCAGATCGAGCGTGTCCGAACGGTCGGCGTGGATCGCGACATTCATCACCGCCCCGTCGTGATGGATCAC
Source organism: Allgaiera indica (assembly GCF_900106675.1). Lineage (GTDB taxonomy): Bacteria > Pseudomonadota > Alphaproteobacteria > Rhodobacterales > Rhodobacteraceae > Acidimangrovimonas > Acidimangrovimonas indica. The sequence continues at coordinate 72,490 of NZ_FNOB01000008.1, read as the reverse complement.
CATGCGCACGCGCCCAAGCTCCTGCGGCGACAGGTTGACCTCGATCGTGCCGTCGGCATTGTGCCGCGCGGTGGCAGCGGCCAGTTGCACCGCCACCGGCCGCGCCGCGGGGCCCGAGTCCGAGGTGGCGGGCTGGGCCGCGGAATGTGCGCTACCGGCCGTCGAAACCTGCGGGGCGGCCCCTAGGCCGGCTTCGTCGGGCACGGCGCTATCCAGGCTGCGCGGAGCCGCAGCGACCGCCGTTTCCAGCGCGACGAAGCTTGCGGAACCCGGCCCCGGCAAGCCATGGGCAGAGCGCTGGGGCTGAGCCTGGTGGCTGTCCGCGCTGAACTGCGCCGCAAGTTCCGAACCCGTTTGCGGTGTCGCCGGTCGTGTCGGAAGCGGTGTCGTCTGCTGCGCGGTTCCTGGTGTCGCCAGTTGTGCTGGCGGCGGCGTTGGCAGCGAGGGCGGTTGTCGTGCCGCGGCTGCCATCCCGGCAACGGTTTGCGTCAGGGCAATTGTCGCGCTGGCGGAGCCTTCGGCCTTGATCTGTTGGGTACTCGTCGCCCCCGCATGCGGCGTTGAGGCGGCTTTGACAGGTGCGATGCCGGTTGTCTCGGGCGGCTGGGCCGTTGCCGGTTCGGAGGAAACGGCCTTCGTCGGTGCCTGGGTCGCGGCTGCCTCCGTCGCAGGCCGGACTTGGCCTGCGTCGTTGTCGCCTGGGCGTGGCGTGGTCGCCGGATTCGCCGCCGGATCCGGCACCGGTGGGCGCAGCGCGGAAGATATTGGAAGGTCGGCCCCAGACCTGTGCAACGCGCCGGAACGGACGGGCAGTGATCCTTCGCTTTCCACTGCTTCGCCCGCGCTGTTAGCGGTTCGAATGGCCCAGGCGTCCGGGCTGCTCGTTCCCGGTGCTGGCGGATCCGGCGTCGGTGCGGCGGATGGCACGGCTTGGACCTGGCCCCAAGCCAAAGCTGGGGTCTGATGCGCGTCGGCCGATGCTGCGGTGTCATCGCGCCAGGTTTCCGGTTCGGACGGGGCGGCTCCTTCCCCGGGCCGCGGTGCGGTTTGGCCGGAAGCAACCTTCGGCCTGTCCTGCAACGGGGCCGAGGCGGACCTGTCGAACACCGCCGCAAGAGGCGTCACGTCAGCGGAAGCCGACGCCTGGGATATATTGGGTTCTATGCCCTCGATGGTCGGTATGGGGGGCGTGGGCGCCGCCCGGGTTTCCCCCTCGTCCGTCTGCGGTTGGCGGGTAGCCTTTGACAGGGGCGGAGCGGGCGTGTCCCGCCCGGGTTCCGGCGAAGCCTTCGCCGCCGGGTCGATCCGCAGCGCGGCTTGCGCGGCCTTGCCGGCCTCGGCGTCAAAGCCTTGCGGCGGGATCGCCAGGTTGGCGAGGGCGTCGTATCCCGCAGCCGGTTCGGCACCGTCGCCCGCTGGGCCCGGGGCCTCGATTCGCGGGGCGACCGCGGCATTGCGCATCCCAAAGGGTCCGTTCCGCGTGGCCGCGTGGTCGAGCCCTTCCAGTTCGGAAAGAAAGTCCTCCACACCAGGGGCTTGCAGCTTCTCCGGCACCGGCGAGACAACACCTTTCGGTGCCACCGAGTGCAAGTTGTCCGAGAGGTTCTTCATCATGTCCAAGACTTCTGTCGTTGCCCGGCCATATTGTCCGCAAGAGGTTACCGGATGTTTACCTGGCCTCGGCTACGGTGCGCCGATCCAGAATGGAGGCGGCAGATGATCACATTCGAACCTGGCAGCGGTGCCTTTGCGGCGCGGCATCCTGTTGACGGGCCTGAACGCCGATCGGATCGTGCGGCCGATGGCGACCGGCATGAAGCCCGCCTGATGCAGGCGGCGCAGGCGCTTGAGGCCTCTTTCCTGGCCGAAATGCTGGGCCACGCCGGTCTGGGTGACACGCCCGAGGCGTTTGGCGGCGGCACGGGGGAGGCGCAATTCGCGTCGTTCCTGCGTGAGGCGCAGGCAGAGAAGATGGTCGCCAGGGGCGGGATCGGCCTGGCAGAGCAGCTGTTCCAGACGCTGAAGGAGCGGGCCGATGGCGGGGCATGATCCGATCGCGCGGCTTGGCGCATTGCTGGACGAGGAGGCCGAGGCGCTGCGGTGTGCCGATTTCGCCGCGCTGGCCGCGCTGACCCAGACCAAGGCCGAACTGACGGCCCAGGTGGAGGCCATCGCATCTGGCGACAGTCCCGAACTTGCTGCGCTGGCGGACAAGGCACGGCGCAACGCCGCCAGTCTGCGTGCCGCTATTGCCGGTGTGCGCGCCGCGCGCCTGCGTGTCGGAGAACTGGCGCGCGCAGCCCAGGGTACGGCCACCTACGACTGCCAGGGCCGCAAGAGCCTGCACCCCGCCGGGCCGGGGCGGGCCGATCACAGGGCCTGATATTTCGCGGCGGTCCGGTCTGTCGAAGATGGGCCGCATTTCGGGGCGTGTGACATCGACCGCATCGCGCGGCGCCTCCGGCCAGGAGCGGTCCGAATCATCCCGTGCGGGGCCGTGGGATCGAAATCGAGCCCGCCGATGCCGCGGCAAACCACCCTCCGGCCCCACGAGATCGCGAATTTTCCCAAAATTTCACCCATTCCACGGCCGCCGGTTAGCACTCCCTTAGGGATGGTGCGCTTCTATGACAGGGCATCCCGGAAGGGGGTGGCGCGGCCCGGGCCAAGCCCACGCCGCATTGGTCAGAACACCCCGATTGCCGCCCGATAGGACGGTGCCAATGCCGCGCGCGAAGCGCCGGCCACTAGTGAGGAAAGACACGATGTCGTCCATTCTGACGAACAACAGCGCCATGGTCGCGCTGCAGACCCTGAAGGGAATCAACCAGAACCTGGCCAAGTCCCAGTCGGAGATTTCGACGGGCAAGAGCGTGGGCTCGGCCAAGGACAATGCCGCGGTCTGGGCCATCTCGAAGGTCATGGAATCCGATGTGAAGGGTTTCAAGGGGATCTCGGACAGCCTGGCGCTGGGGGATTCGACCACCACCGTTGCCCGCCAGGCCTCGGAGACGATCACCGATCTGCTGACCGATATCAAAGGCAAGATCGTGGCCGCGCAGGAATCGAACGTCGACCGGGCCAAGATCCAGGCCGATATCAGCGCCCTGCGGGACCAGATCTCCTCGATCGTCGGGGCGGCGCAGTTCAACGGGCTCAACCTGCTCGATGGGACCGACGACGTGTCGATCCTGTCCTCGCTCGACCGTCAGTCGAACGGGCTGGTCAGTGCGGGCCACATCACGATCCAGCGTCAGGACATGTCGACGACCGCGGGCGTCTATGGAACGGGCACGTCGCTGAACGCCAACGCCACGGCCTCTGCCGCGGCTGTCGCCAATACCGGCAATACCGCGGTGGTCACCTTCAATGGCTCCGGTGCGGATTACAGCGCAGCAGCGGCGACGATTTCGGTCGCTGGCGTCGATCTGACCTTCACGGGTGCGGCCAGCCAGACCGAAACCGACGCGGCCTCGTATTTCGCGGGGGCGATCAACGCGCTTGGGCTTGACGGCATTACCGCCAGCTCCAGCGGCGCTGGCCTGACCGTGACCTCGACCCGCGCGTTCGAGACCGCCGATGTCACGATCTCCAACCTGGTCGGCAACGCGGGCGGCACGGTGATCACCTCGCTGAACGGGACCGGCAGCCTGTCGCTTGCCACCGGCGATATCGCCGAGCGGGCCGAGAACGTGGCCTTCTCCAGCTCGGCTGCGGTCCAGGCCGGCGACGGCTACAAGGTGACGATCGGTGCGGCGTCCTACAGCTATATCGCCGGAAAAGGCGAGACGATGGAGGATGTCGCCAAGGGCCTGAAGACGGCGATCGACTCGGGCGGGGTCAGCGGGATCACGAGCCAGGTCGCCTATGACACCGCCAATGCCCAGTGGCAGCTGAAGGTCGACAACAACGGGACCTCGGTTGCCTTCTCGGTCGTCGGCAACGCGGGCGGCGAGGCTTCGGGCGGTCTGTTCGGGCTCGACTCGATCAACGTGACCACCAATGCCGGGGCCAAGGCCGCGCTGACGAACATCGAGACGATGATCGGGTCCTCGATCGATGCTGCGGCGGAATTCGGCTCGGCTCAGGGGCGGATCGAGACCCAAAGCAACTTCATCAGCAATCTCTCGGATTCGATGAGGGCGGGGATCGGTTCTCTGGTCGATGCCGACATGGAAGAGGCCTCGGCCCGCCTGCAGGCGCTGCAGGTGCAACAGCAGCTCGGGGTCCAGTCGCTCTCGATCGCCAACCAGGCGCCGCAGAGCATCCTGTCGCTGTTCCGTTAACACGACAGGCGGGGCGCCGTTTCCGGACGGCGCCCCGACCACTTCCCGCCCCGCCCCACGGTAAGGCGCCAAGCGCCTGATCACCGATCGATCGGAAGGAGTCCGACGTGACCGCAATGAACCTCGCCCAGACGGCCTATGCCGCCCCCGACGCGCCGACGCGCACCGGTCGGGGCCTAGAATACGACGTATTTGCGCGTATCACCCACCGCCTGAAGGCCGCCGCGGAAAATGGCGGACGCAAGGGCAAGGGGGCGCTTGTCAGGGCGTTGTACGACAATCGCCGCCTCTGGACGGTGCTGGCCAGCGACGTGGCCGACCCGGGAAACCAACTGCCAGCCCAACTGCGGGCACGGATCTTCTACCTTCACGAATTCACGCAGACGCATAGTCGCAAGGTGTTGGCGGATGAGGCTACCGCGGATGTTCTGATCGAAATCAACACGGCCATAATGCGCGGCCTGCGCGCGGACGGCGGGGGGGCGGTATGAGCGGTCTTGTCCTCAAGCTCGGGCCCAAGGAACGGGTGCTGATCAACGGTGCGGTGATCGAGAACGGCGACCGGCGTTCGCGCCTGGCGATCATGACGCCGAACGCCCATATCCTGCGCCTACGCGACGCGATCCACCCCGAAGAGGTGAACACCCCGGTGCGGCGCGTCTGCTACATCGCCCAGCTGGTGCTGTCGGGCGATGCGGACCCGGAAGAGGCGCGGATGCAGCTTTTGCGCGGGATAGAGCAGCTTAGCCAGGTGCTGACCGATCACGACAGCCGCGCGCAGCTCAACGCTGCGACGGCGGCGGTGCTGGAGGATCAGCATTACCAGGCGCTGAAGGCGCTGCGCAGCCTTCTGCCACGCGAGGAGCGGCTTCTGGCCGCGCGCCGGCAATGAGCTTTCAACCGGTCCTTCCGTTCGGCGGCTACGCCGGTTGGAGGTTTCTGGACCGAACGTTGGAAAGCCAGCAGGCCGCCTTCGCCAAGGCGCCCGCCATGCAGCGCGACGCGGATTATTTCCGCGCCAATATCGCCAAGGCGACGACCGCCGAGGCGCTGGTCGCCGATCACCGGCTGATGAAGGTGGCGTTGGGCGCCTTCGGCCTGGACGACGACCTGCCCAACAAGGCTTTCATTCGCAAGGTCCTGGGTGAGGGAACATTGCAAGCCGAGGCGCTGTCGAATCGGTTGTCCGACAAGCGCTATGCCGCGATGGCCAAGGCCTTCGGCTATGACCTGCAGCCGCCCCGGGTGGGGCAAAGCGATTTCGCCGACAAGATCCTGGTCGCCTATGACAGCCGCCGGTTCGAGACCGCGGTCGGTGACCAGGACGGCAACATGCGCCTGGTTCTGGCGCTGCAGCGGGATCTGGGCGACGTTGCCGCGAAGACCACCAGCGAGGCGACCAAGTGGTTCACCATCATGGGCACGCCGCCGCTGCGCAGCGTGTTCGAGGGCGCGCTGGGCCTGCCGTCCAGCTTCGCCACGCTAGACATCGACAAGCAGTTGGAAACTCTTCAGGAAAGGACCGGCGCGCTGTTCGGGTCGCCCGACGTGTCGCAATTCAGCGATCCGGCGCAGATGGAGAAGCTGGCGCGTCTGTTCCTGGTCCGGGCCGAGCTGGCCGGTGGCGGCGCCAGCGCGGTCAGCGGTCAGTCCGTCGCGCTGCAATTGCTGCAAGGCACGCAGGCCGGCGGCGGCGTGCTGTCGCTGCTGGGGTGATCGCCCCTGCCGGGCGGTCAGTCGCGCAGCCCGTCCTCGTCCAACAGATGCCGGCCTTCGCGGCTTTCCACCTCGATCACCCAAAGATCGGGGTCGAAGCCTCGTTGCCGATTTATCGCTTCGTCGACCGCGCGTTCCTCGCCCTCGGCCAGCACGAGCCAGGCGCGTTCACCGCTCATCAGATCGAAACTGCGCTGGAAGGCGCGCGCCTTGCCGTCCAGAGTGGTCAGCTTCACCAGCACCGCGCCGGCCGTGTCGTCGCCATGGGCGGTGATGAAGGCCGGGATATCGGCCAGTTGCAGCCGTCGCAGATAGGCGCGCACCCAGAAATCCGACGTAAGCCGCGCCATCCTAATCCCCGTCGCGGAAATCGAGGCCCATTTCGGAATAGCGTTCGGCTTCGTCGAGCCAGTTCTCACGCACCTTCACCTGCAGGAAAAGATGCACGGTGCGGCCCAGGAATTCGCCCAGTTCGGCGCGCGCGGCCTGGCTGATCGCCTTGATCGTCTCGCCGCCTTTGCCCAGCACGATCCCTTTGTGGCCGTCGCGGGCGACATAGATCAGCTGGTCGATCCGGGTAGAGCCATCCTTGCGGTCCTCCCAATTCTCGGTCTCGACGGTCAACTGATAGGGCAGTTCCTCGTGCAGGCGCAGGGTCAGCTTCTCGCGGGTGATCTCGGCCGCGATCATCCGCATCGGCAGGTCGGCGATCTGGTCCTCGGGATAAAGCCAGGGACCTTCGGGCATCTCGCCGGCCAGCCAGTCGCGCAGATCCTCGACACCATAGCCGCGCTCGGCCGAGATCATGAAAGTCTTGGCGAAGGGATAAGCCTCGTTCATTTCCCGGGTCAATGCCAGCAGGGCCTCGGCCTTGACCTTGTCGATCTTGTTGATCGCCAGCGCGACCGGCACGCCCTGGGGCACGCGTTCCCGAAGGCTTTCGACGATCGTGCGGGCGCCGTCGGTCAGGCCGCGGTGCGCCTCGATCAAGAGCACGATCACGTCGGCATCGGCGGCCCCGCCCCAGGCCGCGGCGACCATGGCGCGATCCAGCCGGCGGCGCGGGCGGAACAGGCCCGGCGTGTCGACGAAGACGATCTGCGCCGCGCCCGCCATGGCGACGCCACGGATGCGGGTGCGGGTGGTCTGCACCTTGTGGGTCACGATCGAAACCTTGGCCCCAACCATGCGGTTGAGCAGGGTGGATTTGCCGGCGTTCGGCTCTCCGATCAGGGCGACGAAGCCCGCGCTTGTGGTCATGTGGGTCGGTCTCGCTGGATGGGTTGCTGCGCACATAGGCCAGTTGGGGTTCAAATGCCAGCCCCGGTGCGTGATCGGCGCCGCGCGGGCGGGCGGCTCAGCCCTGGCCTTCCACCTTTTCCAGCAGCGCCTTCGCGGCGGCCTGTTCGGCCTGACGCTTGGCGCCGGCGCTGGCCTCGGCGCTTTCGCCGGTGGCAAGCTGGGCGCGGATCGTGAAGACCGGCGCGTGATCAGGACCCTTGCGGGCGATTTCCTCGTAGGACGGCGGGGCGAGGCCGCGGGCCTGGGCCCATTCCTGCAGGCTGGTCTTGGCATCGCGGGCGTCGTCCTCGACGGTCTCGATCCGCGCACCCCAAAGCCGCAGGATCATTTCCCGGGCCGCCTCGATCCCGCCGTCGAGATAGACCGCGGCGATCACCGCCTCCATCGCGTCGCCCAGCAGCGCCTGCTTGCGCCGCCCCCCCGAAAGCATCTCGGATCGGCCAAGCTTCAGCACCGCGCCCAAATCGACCTGACGCGCGACATCGGCGCAGGTCTCCTTGCGCACCAGGGCATTGAAGCGGGGGGCAAGCTGGCCCTCGGAGGCGGCGGTGTCGGCGCTTAGCAGGGCCTCGGCCATCACCAGGCCCAGCACACGGTCGCCCAGGAATTCCAGGCGCTGGTTGTCGGGCCGTGTGGACGAGGAAATCGAGGAGTGGGTGACGGCGCGGACAAGCAATTCGGGCCGGGCGAAGTCGTGCCCGATCCGGTGGGCGAAGGCCGTCAGCTCCGCCGCCGGTGTCAATGGATCGCCTTGAAGAAGCGATCGGCGCGCCAGGTCCAGAAGTAGAACAGCGACCTCCCGGCAGAAGAGAAGACGATCCGATCGGCCCGGCCGATCAGGTTGACCGCGGGCACGAAGCCGACGCCGCCCACATCCTGGGCAAAGCGGCTGTCTTCGGAATTGTCGCGGTTGTCGCCCATGAAGAAATATTTGCCCTTCGGCACATGGAAGACCGGCGTGTTATTGGCATAGCCCTGATCGGTGATCTTCAGGATGTCGTGGGTCACGCCGTTCGGCAGGGTTTCTCGGTAACGCGTCTTGATGCAGGCCGCGCCCTCCCCCACGGGGGCGTTTTCGCAGCGCGGGTAGCTGCCCATCGGGCCCTGCGGGGCGTAGGTTTCAACGAATTGCCCGTCGGGTTTTTCCGGCACTTCCTTGCCGTTGATGTACAGCCGGCCCTTCTGCATCTGCAGGGTGTCGCCGGGCAGGCCGATCAGGCGCTTGATGAAATCCTCGCCATTGCCGGGGTTGCGGAACACGACCACGTCGCCGCGCTTGGGCGGGGTGAAGAAGATCCGCCCCGAAAAGGGGCACAGGTTGAACGGACAGGAATAGCGCGAATAGCCATAGGCCATCTTGTTGACGAACAGGAAATCGCCGATCAGCAATGTGTCCTTCATGCTGCCCGAGGGGATCCAGAAGGGCTGAAAGAACAGCGTGCGGAACACGCCGGCGATGATCAGCGCGTAGACGATCGTCTTGATCGTCTCCAGGAAGCCATCGCTCTTTTTCGCCTTGCTCGCCATGCCGATCCGCCCTTTGCCCATGCCGCAGGTTCGGCGCTACATGCGCGGGTTGGGACGATGCTGTCAAGCTGCGCTGGGGTCAAGTTCCCGCGGGCGTGACGCGGGGCCGCGCCTCGATCACAACGAAGGCCTGCGCCCAGGGGTGATCGTCGGTCAGGGTGACATGAACGATCGCCTCATGTCCCTCGGGCGTCATTTCGGTCAGGCGCTCGGCGGCCCAACCGGTCAGCTGCATCACCGGCTGGCCGCTGCGCAGGTTGGTCACGCCCATGTCGCGCCAACTGATCCCCATGCGCAGCCCGGTGCCCAGCGCCTTTGAGCACGCCTCCTTCGCGGCCCAGCGCTTGGCGTAGGTGCCGGCGGTGTCGGCGCGGCGTTCGGCCTTGCGCTGCTCGGTCTCGGTAAAGACGCGATTGCGGAAGCGGTCGCCAAACCGGTCGAGCGTGGCCTGGATGCGGTCGATATTGGCCAGGTCGGTGCCGATGCCCAGGATCACCTTGGGCCCCTCATGCGCCTGCCCGCGCGGCGTCCATGCGGGCGCGCATCTTGGTAATCGCGGCCTCAAGGCCCACGAAGATCGCCTCTCCGATCAGGAAATGGCCGATGTTCAGCTCTTTCACCTGGGGCAGGGCGGCGATCGGGGCCACTGTCTCATAGGTCAGGCCGTGGCCGGCGTGCACCTCTAGCCCCAGGCTGTCGGCCAGCGCGGCCATGTCGCGCAGGCGGGCAAGTTCCGCGTCGCGTTCGGCAATCTTGCCCTCGCAATGCAGGTCGCAATAGGCGCCGGTGTGCAGTTCCACCACCGCCGCGCCGATGCGGGCGGCGCTTTCCACCTGGGCGGCGTCGGCGGCGATGAACAGCGACACCCGGCAGCCGGCATCGCGCAACGGCGCGATGAAATGCGCCAGGCGATTTTCCTCGCGCGCGACTTCCAGCCCGCCTTCGGTGGTGCGTTCCTCGCGCTTTTCGGGGACGATGCAGACGGCATGGGGCCGGTGGCGCAGGGCGATCGCCTGCATCTCGGGCGTCGCGGCCATCTCGAGGTTCAGCGGCACGATCAGATGTTCGCGCAGCGCGGCGATGTCGGCATCGGAAATGTGGCGGCGATCCTCGCGCAGATGGGCGGTGATGCCGTCGGCGCCGGCGGCTTCGGCCAGGCGGGCGGCGCGCAGCGGATCGGGATAGGCCGCGCCGCGGGCGTTGCGCACGGTGGCGACATGGTCGATGTTGACGCCGAGGCGCAGGCGCGCCGGCCCACTGGTTCCCTTGGTGCTGGTCATCTTGCTAACCTCCTGACCCTTGGTGGCAGATCATCCCGCGCTGCGAGGAAGGTCAAGGGCAAGGGCCCTCATCCGCCTGGCTTGTTCATTCCGAAGGCTGGGTGTGGGGCTTGCGCGCCGCCTCTGCCGCGGCCCGGGCACGTTGTTCGCGCTGCTTTTCGATCCGTTCCCTGATCTTCTTCTTGCGGCGCTTCTGATAGGCGGTGATCAGCGGCAGCGACAGGTAGTAGCCGGTAAGCGCGGCGGCCAGGCCGGGCAGGATGCCACCGATCAAATAGGGCCAGAAGACATGGTGGAAGAACAGGATCAGGCTGCTCCAATGGGCGCTGTGATCAAGGAACAGGGCGGTGAAATTGTTCCATAGCTCGACCGAGGCGCGGGCGAAGGAATCGACGATCTGCCGCAGCGGGATACCGCCGCGCTTGCCCAGCAGGTGGCTGCCCAGCTCGACCGAGAGCGTCATGATGAACGGGAAGGTGATCGGGTTGCCGACGAAGGTGGCCAGCAGTGCCGCGACCATGTTGCCGCCCATCAGCCAGGCCAGCCCGGCGGCGATGACGAAATGAAAGCCGAAGAAGGGCGTGAACGAGATGAACACCCCTGCCGCGATGCCCCGCGCGATGCGATGCGGCTGGTCGGGCAGGCGGCGGATGCGGTGAATCACATACCAGATGGCCCGAAGATAGCCGCCGCGCGGATAGATCGCGGCGATCAGGCGCTGGCCGAAGCTTTGCTTGGTGCGTCGCTTGAATACCACCCGCCCCACTTCCTTCCAGCGCCGGTTCAGGGTTTCCGGCTGAGATCCCTGTAGCGCTCTAGCTGCGCCACGTCGCTTTCGGCTTCGAGCGCCGTCATCACGTTGTGCAGATGTTCGACATCCCGCAGGTCCACCTCTATCAGCAGACGGTAATAATCGGGTTTCCTGTCGACGAAGTGCAGATCCGAGATATTGGCCTTCTGTTCGCCGATCAAGGTGCAAATCCGCCCCAGCACCCCGGCGTCGTTGCTGATCGTGATATTGAGCGACACCGTATGTACCGGCGGGTGGCGGCCCTCGGTCCAGCGCACGTCGATCCAGCGCTGAGGCTCGTCCTCGAATTCGATCAGCGCCGGGCAGTCGATCGCATGCACGATCGGGCCCTGGCCGCGATAGGTGATGGCGACGATACGCTCGCCCGGCACCGGCTGACAGCAATTGGCGCGCCGGTAGGGCTGCCCCGGAGACAGGCCGACGACCGGACGGCGGGCGTCGATTTCCTCGGCCGGGTGGATGCGCGCGAGTTCGGGATACAGCGCCTCGACCACCTTGGAAGCCGAAAGTTCGGCACTGCCCAGGCGGGCCAGGAGTTCGGTCGAATCGGGCAGACCCATGGTGCGCGCGGCGGTGCGCAGGGCCTTTTCGGTGGCCTTCTTGCCGACATGTTCGAAAGCCACGCGCGCCAGTTCCTGCCCCAGCTTGACGAACCGGCTGCGATCCTCTTCGCGCAGGCTGCGCCGGATCGCGGCCTTGGCGCGGCCGGTCACCGCGATGTCGATCCAGCTGGCCTGCGGGCGCTGGCCCTCGGCGGTGATGATCTCGACCGATTGGCCGTTCTTCAGCCGCGTCCACAGCGGCACGCGCAACCCGTCGACCTTGGCCGAGACGCAGGAATTGCCGATCCGCGTGTGGATCGCATAGGCATAATCCAGCGGCGTCGCCCCCTTGGGCAGCTTGACCACATCGCCCTTGGGGGTGAAGCAAAAGACCTGGTCGGAATACATCTCGAGCTTGACGTTCTCGAGGAATTCGCCGTGGTCGTCGGCCGTGTCGAAGCGTTCGGTCAGGTTCGCGATCCATTTCGCGGGATCGACGGCAAAGGGGTTATGCACGCGCTCGCCGTCGCGATAGGACCAATGCGCGGCCACCCCGGATTCGGCGACCTCATGCATCTGGCGGGTGCGGATCTGCACCTCTACCCGCTTGCCGTCGCGCCCCGACACGGTGGCGTGGATCGAGCGATAGCCGTTCGACTTCGGCTGGCTGATGTAATCCTTGAACCGCCCCGGCACCGCGCGCCAGCGCTGGTGGATGACCCCCAGCACGCGGTAGCAATCGGCCTCGGACCCGGTGATGACGCGGAAGCCGTAGATATCGGACAGACGCGAGAAGGCCAGGTCCTTTTCCTGCATCTTGCGCCAGATCGAATAGGGCTTCTTGGCGCGGCCATAGACATCGGCCTCGATCCCGGCCTTCTCCAGCTCCAGCCGGATGTCGGCGGTGATGCGGTGGACGACATCGCCGGTCTCGCGCTGCAGCGTCACGAAGCGGCGGATGATCGAGGTGCGGGCCTCGGGGTTGAGCACCTTGAAGGCCAGGTCCTCCAGTTCCTCGCGGGTCTGCTGCATGCCCATGCGGCCGGCCAGGGGCGCGAAGATATCCATCGTCTCGCGCGCCTTGCGGGCCTGTTTTTCCGGCGGCAGCGACTTGATCGTGCGCATGTTGTGCAGTCGGTCGGCCAGCTTCACCAGGATCACCCGCAGATCGCGCGACATGGCGATCAAGAGCTTGCGGAAATTCTCGGCCTGCTTGGTCTCAGAGGACGACAGCTGCAGGTTTGTCAGCTTGGTCACCCCGTCGACCAGCTCGGCGACCTCCTCGCCGAACATCGCGGCCACCTCGGAATAGGTGGACTTGGTATCCTCGATCGTGTCGTGCAGCAGCGCGGTGACGATTGTGGCATCGTCCAGCGCCTGTTCGGTCAGGATCGCGGCAACGGCGACGGGATGGGTGAAATAGGGCTCGCCCGAGCGGCGGAACTGACCCTCGTGCATCTGCTGGCCGTAAAGATAGGCCTTGCGGATCAGATCGGCGTCGGTTCGCGGGTTGTAGTTGCGCACCAGCGCAATCAGGTCTTCGACGTCGATCATGCCGGCCGCATCCCGGGCGCCGGAGGGGCGCTCAGCCCTCTCCCTGCGCCTGCATCAGGGCGCGAAGAAGCTTTTCCTCGGACATGTCGTCCTGTTCGGGCTTGTCGGCCTTGCCGCCCATCAGAAGCGCCATCGCGTCCTCTTCGGGCTCGTCCACCTCGATCTGGGTCTGGTAGCTTTCGATCATGCGCTCGCGCAGGGCTTCGGCCGGTTGGGTCTCGTCCGCGATCTCGCGCAGGCTGACGACCGGGTTCTTGTCGTTGTCGCGGTCGACGGTCAGCGCCCCGCCGGCCGCGATCTCGCGCGCGCGGTGGGCGGCAAGCATCACCAGTTCGAACCGGTTGGGAACCTTGTCAACGCAATCTTCGACCGTCACGCGGGCCATGGGGCACTCCAATTCCTATCGGGGCTTGAAGTGGTCTATCTAAGGCCTCGTGCCGGGCTTGACAAGCAAGAAACACGGGGGTTTGCGGCGAACTTCTTCGAAATCGGGGCGTTCAGGCGCGCGCGGATACTTCATCGCGCGCGGTCTGCGGCAGATCGGCAAGCATCTGCGCAACTGTCCGGCCGGTCAGCGGATGGCGCCAATCGGGGGCGATCTCGGCCAGGGGGACCAGCACGAAGGCGCGGTCCTGCATGCGCGGATGCGGCAAGATCAACCGGTCCGGCGTGGTGCGGATCTGGGCCGCGGGCGGCAGGCTGCGCCATCTTGTCTGCTCTGCGGGGTCGGGCAGGACCGTGTCGCCCATCGCGATCAGGTCCAGATCCAGCGTGCGCATACCCCAGCGCTGCACCCGTGCGCGGCCAAAGCGCGCCTCGATCCGGTGCAGCGCCGCCAGCACCGCCTGCGGGTCGCCGGGCCCGTCGATCACCGCGGCCGCATTCACATAATCGGGGCCCGCGCCGGGCGGAAAACAGGGGGTGTCGTAAAGCCGGCTTGTCCTGATCGGGGTCAGCCCCTCGTCGGGGAGCGCGGCAAGCGCGGCCCGCAGGGTCTTTGCCGGAGATCCGGCTTCGGTCGGAAGGTTTCCGCCCAATGCGATGAGAATCAGCTTATTAAATTGCATGACTTTGCGACACTTTCGTATATGACGCCTTGTGCGGTTCCATGTTTCTCCGGCAACCTTGGGGAAGGTCCGCTATCGCAATCGAACGATGTTCGCATTTCTGACCTAGGCGATTGCCGTTGGACCCAATTCTTAGAGAGGACAGTAGATGTTCTACAAGGACGACCGCCTTGCATTATTCATCGACGGAGCAAACCTCTATGCTGCGGCCAAGGCGCTAGGCTTCGATATCGACTACAAACTGTTGCGGCAGGAATTCGTGCGCCGGGGAAAGCTGCTGCGGGCATTCTACTATACCGCGCTGCTCGAGAACGACGACTATTCGCCGATCCGCCCCCTCGTCGACTGGCTGCATTACAACGGCTTCTCGATGGTGACGAAGTCGGCCAAGGAATACACCGACAGCCAGGGCCGCCGGAAGGTCAAGGGCAACATGGATATCGAACTGACCGTGGATGCGATGGAGCTTGCGCCGCGGGTCGATCATATCGTCCTGTTCTCGGGCGATGGCGATTTTCGGCCGCTGGTGGAAAGCCTGCAGCGGCAGGGGGTGCGTGTTTCTGTCGTATCGACGATCCGCAGCCAGCCGCCGATGATCGCGGATGAATTGCGCCGACAGGCCGACAATTTCATCGAACTGGACGAGTTGCGCGAAGTGATCGGGCGCCCGCCGCGCGAACCCCGCGAGGTTCGGCCCGAGCGCGAGAACGCAGCCGCCGACAGCTAATAGGACGGACCGCCATCTACCACTCACGGACGGCGCGACGGTAAGGGCCGGGGTCCATAGGGCTTCGGCCCTTCGCTTTGCTCGCGCTGCGGATTGCCGCGGGGACAGGGGGGCTGGACGGACGCCGCGCCCGGGCTTACCTGTGGGGCCATGGAAAAGCCTGCCCTCACCCTTTATCTCGCCGCGCCGCGCGGCTTTTGTGCCGGCGTCGACCGGGCGATCAAGATCGTCGAGATGGCGTTGGAGAAATGGGGCGCGCCGGTCTACGTGCGCCATGAGATCGTGCACAATCGCTTCGTCGTGGACGGGTTGCGCGCCAAGGGCGCCGTCTTCGTCGAGGAACTGTCCGACTGCCCCCCCGACCGCCCGGTGATCTTCTCGGCCCATGGCGTGCCCAAATCGGTGCCGGCCGAGGCACGGGCGCGCGAGATGCTATATGTCGACGCCACCTGCCCACTGGTGAGCAAGGTCCATATCGAGGCCGAGCGACACCATCTGAACGGGCTGCAGATGGTGATGATCGGCCATGCCGGCCACCCCGAGACCGTGGGGACGATGGGCCAGCTTCCCGATGGCGAGGTGCTGCTGGTCGAAACCCCGGCCGATGTTGCCACGCTGAAGGTGCGCGACGCGCAAAAGCTTGCCTTCATCACCCAGACCACGTTGTCGGTGGACGATACGGCCGCGGTCGTCGCGGCGTTGCGCGCGCGGTTTCCGGCGATCGTGGGGCCGCACAAGGAAGACATCTGCTATGCCACCACCAACCGCCAGGCGGCGGTGAAGGCGGTCGCGCCGCGAATCGACGCGCTGCTGGTGATCGGGGCGCCGAATTCATCGAACTCGCGCCGGCTGGTCGAGGTCGGGCGCTCTTCGGGCTGCGCCTACAGCCAGCTTGTGCAGCGCGCCGAGGATATCGACTGGCGGGCGCTCGACGGCGCCCGCGCGGTGGGTATCACCGCGGGTGCCAGCGCGCCCGAAGTGCTGGTGGACGAGGTCATCGCCGCCTTCCGCGATCATTTCGAGGTAACGCTTGAACGGGTCGAGACCGCGCAGGAGAACGTCGAGTTCAAGGTGCCCCGCGTCCTGCGCGAACCGGCATGAGCGCCGATCGGGCAACCATTGCCTTCTATCAGGGCAATGCGGCGGATTACTCGGCGCGGATGAACCGGGTGAACGGCGGTGTCGGCACCCGCGACCTGGAGGAATTCGCCAAGGCGCTGGTCCCCGGGGGGCGGGTGCTCGATTTCGGTTGCGGCGGGGGCTGGGCGGCGCGCCTGCTGGCCGGGCAGGGCTTTGCCGTCACCGCATTGGATCCGACGCCCGAATTCATCGCCATGTTGGCCGATTGCGCCGGGATCGACACGATCCTGGGCGATATGGCCATGCTGCCGGAGGGTGCGCTGTTCGATGGGATCTGGGCGCATTTCTCGCTGCAGCACATTCCGCGCCAGGATCTGCCGGCGGCGCTGTCGCGGCTTGCCCAGGCGCTGGCGCCCGGCGGGGTGATCGCGATCGGCATCCACGAGGGAGAGGAAAGCCTGCGCGACAGCCTTGGACGGCTCTACAATCATTGGACCGAGGCGGCGCTGGGCAAGATACTTGCGGCCGAAGGGGTCGGGATCCAGTCCGCCCGTCGGCATCCCGACCGCGGCTTCGACGGGCGGCAATTCAGCGCGCTTCACCTGCAGGCCCGCCGCCGGCGTTGACGCGCGGTACAGCCTTCGACGACACTTCCCCGACCGCGAAGGAGGGACGATGCCGACCCAACTCGATTGCCGGATAAGACGGGAAGGCCCCAAAGCCAGGTCTGCGCCATGCCCCGCACGGTGCTGATCCTGGGCCTTATCGCGCTGGTCCCCTTCGTGTGGGGGCTGGCGACGATGCTGTCCGACGATCTGGCGGTGCTGAGCGCGCGCAATTTCGGGCCGCGGTTCCAGGGGCCCTATCTGCAGCTTGCGTGGGGGTCGGCGGTGCTGGCTTTTCTCAGCGGAGTGCTGTGGGGTTTTGCCTCGAAGGCGCCGGCGGGGGTGGCGGCGACGGGATATCTGATGGCGGTGATCCCGGCGGGGTGGGAATTCCTGTTCGTCGGCGGCGGGCCGGTGGCGGCCTCGGTCTATCTGGTGGCGGGGATGGTGGGGATCCTCGGGATCGACTGGCTGTTCTGGCAGCAGGGCCTGGCGCCGCATTGGTGGATGCAGGCACGGGCGATCTTCACCGCCGTTGCCGTGGTCTGCCTGTTGCCGATCGCGGCCTAAAGGTTAGGCGCGCGGCCGCGCCGGCGCCAGACAGGTTTCCAGCCGCGCGAAGCTTTCGGCGACGCCATCGGGCGCGTCCTCGGCCAGGAAGGCATCCAGCGCGGGCCAGACTTTCAGCGCGGCGTCGACCATCGGGTCCGACCCAGGTGCATAGAGCCCCGCCTGTATCATCATCTCGGCCCGGTCATAGGCGCCCAACAAGGCCCGGGCCTCCTTGATCAGCCGGTTTTCCGCGGCATCCGCCGCTTCGGGCAGCGCCCGCGAGACCGAGCGCAGAAGGTCGATCGCGGGAAACCGCCCACGTTCGGCGATCTTGCGGTCCATGACCACATGGCCGTCGAGCACGCCGCGCAGGATATCGGCGACCGGCTCTTCCATGTCCGATCCCGGCACCAGAACGGAAAAGACCGCCGTGATGTCGCCGGCCTGGCCCCGGCCCGGGCCCGCGCGTTCGGCCAGCGACATGATCATATGCGCGGTCGACGGCGGATAGCCGCGCAGGCTGGCGTTCTCGCCCGCCGCCAGGGCCACCTCGCGGTGGGCTTCGGCGAAGCGGGTGACCGAATCGGCCAGCAGCAGTACCTGCCGGCCCTGATCGCGGAAATGTTCGGCCACCGCCATGGCGGCCCAGGCGCAGCGCCGCCGCACCAGCGGCGACTGATCCGAGGTCGCGGCCACCACCACCGAGCGCGCCATGCCCTCTGGCCCCAGCACCTCCTCGACGAATTCGCGCAATTCGCGGCCGCGCTCGCCGATCAGGGCGATCACCACGATATCCGCCGCGACCCCGCGCGCGAATTTCGCCAGAAGCGAGGACTTGCCCACCCCCGAGCCGGCGAAAAGCCCGATCCGCTGCCCTCGCACCAGCGGCAACAGCGTGTCGAAGACCGCGACCCCGGTCGCCAGGCGTCCGCCCATCCGGTGCCGGGTGGCGGCCGCGGGTGCGGGCGTGCGCAGCGGACGAGAGCCAAGCCCGGGAAACAGGGGCCGCGCATCCAGCGGCGCGCCGAAAGGGTCGACGATGCGGCCGATCCAGCTGTCATCGGGGGCGATCCGTGCCGGGCCCAGCAGGGTGACGCGGTCGCCGATCGCCAGACCCTCTGGATCGCCGTCGCACAGAATCGTCACCGTTTCGGCGGACAGGCGCAGGATTTCGCCGCCGACCCGGTCGCCCGCGGCGCTTCGTATCTCGACCCGGTCGCCCAGTGTGGCGCCCTTGGCCAGGCCGCTTGCCTGCAAAAGCCCGCCCGCCAATTCACTGATCCGGCCGGTGCGGCGCACCGGCGTCAGGCCCGCGATCCGGGCGCGCAAGCTGTCGAAACCGGGGGCCGCTGCCTGTGGCATGATCCGTTTCTCCTGTGTCCGGCCTTACGGTTTCTAAAGGAATCACCATTAAGCCTTGATGAAACCGATCGAGGGAGAAGCCCCGATGTACCAGAATCTCGCCATCCTCAGGATGGCCGGCCAGATGGCAGGCAATGCCGCGCTCCGCCAGTCGGCGGTGGCGCAGAACGTCGCCAATGCCGACACCCCCGGCTACAAGGCCGTGGATGCCCCTTCCTTCGCTGAAACCTATCAAGCAGATCAGGCCCTGACATTGCGGACAACGCGGGCGGGGCATCTTGGCGCCGCGGGCGGGCAGGACACGCCCCGCCTGGCGCCGCGCAGCGATCCGGGCACCGAGTCCCCCAATGGCAACACCGTCTCGCTGGAGGGCGAGATGGTGCGCGCGGCCGAACTGCGCCATCAGCACGACATGGCGCTGGCGATCTACAAGACCGCGCAACAGGTGCTGCGCACCAGCCTCGGGCGGCAGGGTTAAGGGGGGCGCGCGATGACTGATCTGATGAAAAGCCTGGCGATTTCCGCCACCGGAATGGGGGCGCAGGCGCAGCGCCTTCGCCATGTGTCCGAGAATGTCGCCAATGCCGACACGCCGGGCTACCACCGCAAGACGATTTCATTTGCCGCGGAAATGCAGGGCGGCAAGGCCACCGGCGGGGTCTCGCCCGGCCCCGTCGCGCTGGATCGCGGCCCGCTGGCGCGGATCTTTGATCCGGGCAATCCGCTGGCGGACCAGACCGGCCACTACGACGGCTCGAATGTCGATCTGGTGGTCGAAATCGCGGACGCGCGCGAAGCGCAGCGCAGCTATGAGGCGAACCTCAAGATGTTCGACCAGGCGCGGCAGATGTCGTCCAGCCTGCTCGACCTGTTGCGCCGATAGGAGGGGTCCAGAATGGATATCAATACCTCGATCGCCGCCCGCGCCTATAGTCAGGCGCGTCCGGCAACCCAGCCGAACGAGGCGGAAAACGGCGCGGGCAAAGCCTTCGCCGACGCCGCCGATGGCTTCGCCCTGACGCTACAGAAGGGGGAAGAGACCGCGCGCGCCGCGATGGTCGGCAGCGCCGATCCGCAGGCGCTGGTTCAGGCCCTGGCCGAGACCCAGCTTGCCGTCGAGACCGCCGTGACCGTGCGCGACAAGGTGGTCGAGGCCTACCAGGAAATCCTGAGGATGCCGGTCTGATGCTGGGCGAGGCCATCATATACGACACGCTGCGCGCGGGGTTGTGGATCGCGGTGAAGATCTCGGCGCCGCTTCTGGCGGTGGCGCTGGTCGCGGGTGTCGCGGTGGGCCTGATCCAGGCGCTGACCTCGGTGCAGGAGATGACGCTGACCTTCGTCCCCAAGGTCGGCGCGATGATCGTGGTCTTCTGGGTGTCGATGTCGTTCATGACCTCGACACTGGTGGATTTCTTCACCCAGCGCCTGGTGCCGCTGATCGCCGGGGGGGGCTAGGCGATGGACAATGCAAGCTACACCACGCTGACCCGCCAGTCTGGCCTGATGCGGCAGATGTCGGTGGTGGCGAACAACATCGCCAATGTCTCGACCACCGGCTTCCGGCGCGAAGGGATGATATTTGCCGAACATATCGCGCGGCTCGACGGGGCGGAGCCATCGCTTTCCATGGCCACGGCCACCGTGCGGGCGGTGGATCTGCGTCAGGGCGGCTTGGCCCAGACTGGCGGCGCCTTCGATTTCGCGATCGACGGGGCGGGGTTCTTCCTGGTGCAAACCCCGCAGGGCGATCGGCTGACCCGCGCCGGCAGCTTTACCCCCAACCAGGATGGCGAACTGGTCACGCCCGATGGCCACCGCGTGCTGGATGAAGGCGGCGCGCCGATCTTCATCCCGACCGAAGCCAAGCAGATCAGCCTGGCCGCGGATGGCACGCTGTCGGCCGACGGCCAGCCGATCAACAAGGTCGGCCTGTACCGCCCCGCCGATCCAACCGATCTGAACCACGAGGCCGGCACGCTGTTTCGCGCCGACAACGGAGTGGAACCCGCGCCCGGGGCGAAACTGCGCCAGGGCTATGTCGAGGAATCGAACGTCGATCCGGTGCGCGAGATCAGCCGCATGATCGCCGTCCAACGCGCCTATGAACTGGGCCAAGGCCTGCTTGACCGCGAGGATCAGCGCATCCGCGGTGTCATCGAAACCCTTGGCCGATAGGAGGCCCGCATGAGAGCCCTGCAAATCGCCGCCAGCGGCATGACCGCCCAGCAACAGCGGGTCGAGGTCGTGTCGAACAACCTCGCCAACATGTCGACCACCGGCTACAACGCCCGCCGCGCCGAATTCGCCGACCTGCATTATCAGCAACTCGTCCGCCCCGGCACCGTGAACGCCGAGGATGGCACATTGCTGCCCACCGGGGTCCAACTGGGCCTGGGTGTGCGGCCCTCCGCGGTGTCGGTGACGCTGGCGCAGGGCTCATTGAGCCAGACCAACGGCGACCTGGACGTGGCGATCGAGGGCAGGGGCTATCTGGAGGTCACGCTGCCCTCGGGCGTGTCGGCCTACACCCGCGACGGGGGGCTGAAACGCTCGTCCGAGGGGCAGATCGTCACTCCGGACGGCTATCCGGTGGTGCCCGGCGTCACCATCCCGCGGGAGGCCAGCAGCATTTCGATCAACGGCGCGGGCGAGATCTACGCCTACTTCCGCGACCAGGTTCAGCCGCAGCTGCTGGGACAGTTCACGATGGCCAATTTCACCAATGAAAAGGGGCTGGAGGCGATCGGCTCCAACCTGTTCCTTGAAAGCGCGGCCTCGGGGCCGGCGCAGGTGGCGACGCCCGGGCAGAACGGGCTGGGCACGCTGCGCCAGGGATTTCTGGAGGAAAGCTCTGTCGATGCGGTGCGCGAGGTGACCGAATTGATCAAGGCTCAGCGCGGCTATGAGCTGAATGCCAAGGTGATCACTGCCGCCGATCAGATGCTTGGCGCAACGACACAGGTGCGCTGATGCGGGGAGTATTGATCCTTTTGCTGATGCTCGCGCCGCCCGCAGGGGCGCAGACGCTGATCGCGGCGCATACCATCCGGGCGCGCGCGATCCTGGGACCCGAGGACCTTTCGACCATCAAGGCGCGGGTGCCCGGGGCGCTGTCGCAGGCCGCGGACGCGCTGGGCAAGGAGGCGCGCGTAGTGCTTTACGCCGGCCGGCCTATCCGCGCGGGCGATATCGGCCCGCCGGCGCTGGTTGATCGAAACCAGCGCGTGCGGCTGGCCTATCGCCGCGGCGGGCTGATGATCCGCGCCGAGGGCCGCGCGCTGGGTCGCGGTGGCGTGGGTGACGCGATCCGCGTGATGAACACCGATTCGCGCAACACGGTATCCGGAATCGTCCAGGCGGATGGCTCGGTTGTCGTCGGCGATGCCCCATGAGGCTGAAGGAGAAAACGATGCCCCACCTGATCCTGCCCCTCATCGCGCTTTTCGCGCTGCTGACCAGTTCGGCCTGCGGGCGGCTGGCCGATGTCGGCAAGGCGCCGGCCTTCACGCCGCTGGGGACAGGCCAGCACAATGCGATCTACGATCAACCCACGGTGGCGGCCACCCGCGGCGCCGATCCCTCCGGTCATGCCTCGCTTTGGACGGGGTCGCGCAAGTCCCTGTTCGGCGACCGACGGGCGGGCAATCGGGGCGATATCCTGACCGTGGTGATCCAGATCGACGACAAGGCCGAGATCTCGAATTCCACCGGGCGCTCGCGCGACGGATCGGAAAGCATGGGCATCCCGCAGATGTTCGGCCTGCCGCAGCGCATCGACGCCCAGCTTCCCGCCGGCGCCTCGATGGCCGATGCGGTCTCGGCCTCGGGGTCGTCCAGCTACAAGGGCTCGGGCTCGGTCCAGCGCAACGAGAAGCTGACGCTGCGGATCGCGGCCACGGTGGTGCAGGAACTGCCCAACGGGGTGCTGCAGATCCAGGGCTCGCAGGAGGTGCGCGTGAACAACGAATTGCGCGATCTGGTGGTCACCGGCTATGTGCGCCCCGAGGATATCACCCGCACCAATGAGATCACCTATGACAAGATCGCGGGGGCCCGGATCGCCTATGGCGGGCGCGGCCAGATCAGTGATGTGCAGCAGCCGCGCTATGGCCAGCAGATTACCGACATCCTGTTGCCGTTCTAGGGGGATCGGATGCTGAGCATGCTGTTTCCCGTCGTCTTCCTGCTGGTCGGTCTTGGCGCCGGGGCGGGCGCGGGCGTCTTCCTGCGCCCCCCTGCCGAGGCCCCGGCTGAAACCGCCGCTGCGGGTTCTGGTGCGGCCCCGGCCGGAGGCCACGGCGACGCCGCCAAGGGGAAGGGCCACGACGGCAAGGGCGAAGCTGCCAAGGCCGATGATGGGCAGGGCGAGGGCACGGAGGATTCCGGCAGCCATGATTTTGTCAAGCTCAACAACCAGTTCATCGTACCGGTGCTCGAGCATGGGCGCGTCAGTTCCCTGGTGATCATGTCGCTCAGCCTCGAGGTTTCCGTCGGCGGGCGCGACCGCGTTTTCGCGCTGGAGCCGAAGCTGCGCGATGCTCTTCTGCGGGTGATGTTCGACCATGCCAATTCCGGCGGGTTCGATGGCAACTTTACCTCGGGCAACAACATGTTGGTCCTGCGCGATGCGCTGAAAGAGGCCGCCTTCAAGACCCTGGGCCCGATCCTGAAGAACGTGCTGATCATCGACATGTTGCGACAGGACGCCTGAGGCCGGCCTGCTGACCCCGCGCCGCTCTAATCTCGCGGTTTGCGGGGGGCGTTCCGGGCCGCCAGCCGCGACAGCGCCTCGGTCCGGCCGAAGGCGTGGGCGGCCTTGTCGCGGGCTTCCATCCACTCCGCCGTCTGCTTTGCGAGCCGGGTGTTCAGCTCGGCCCGCCGCAGATCGGCCCAGCGCTGATAGCGCAGCGCCGCAAGCCCCACCGCAACCGGGGACAGATCCGATGTGGCCTGTGCCGGTTGCGACAAAGTCTCTAATGCGGCCAATGAGGCCTCTTTGCGCCGCGCCGCCGCGCGCAGTTCGGCCAGATCGACCTCAAGTGCCATGCGGGCAAGACGGTGCAGGTCGACGAGGCGCGCGTCAGCCATCAGGGGCGCCTTGCCTTGGCCTTGGCGCGCATCGCCTCGGCGAATCGGATGGCGGCGGCGACGGGGCGATACAGGTCGCGCGGGATCTCCTGGCCGATTTCGACGGCGGCATGCAGCGCACGGGCAGTGGGCGGATCGCGCTGGATCGGCACGCCGGCGGTTTGAGCGGCCTCGCGAATGCGGGCGGCGATCTCGTCGGTGCCCTTCGCCAGGCAATGGGGCGCGCGGCCACTGTTGCGATCCCATTTCAGCGCCACCGCGTAATGGGTCGGGTTCACGATCACCACGTCGGCTTGCGGAACCTCGGCCAGCATCTTGTTCATGGCAATCTCGTACCCGCGCCGGCGGCGGGCCTGCTTCATGTGTGGATCGCCTTCGGATTGCTTCGTCTCGTCCTGCAGATCCTTGCGCGACATGCGGTTCTTGCGCAGATGTTCGTGCCGCTGCCAGAGGTAGTCGATGGCGCCCATCGCCGCGCTGAGCAGCAGCACCATGAACAGGAATTCCAGCAAAAGCCGTAGCAGAAGCGCCGTCGACTGGCCGGGCGCCAGCGCCATCGTGCCCAGGATCGAGGGCATCCGGGCGGTCAGGAAAATGCCCAGGATGGCCGAGACCAGGATCAGCTTGACCAGGCTCTTGGCGAACTCGAACAATCCCGAACGCCCGAACTTGTTCTTCGCCGTGGCGATCGGCGAGATCCGCGACAGTTTCGGCTTCAGCTTGTCGGGCGTCACGGTCACCGCGCGTTGGGCAACAAGCGCGACGATGACCAGAACGGCCGGAATCAGGAAGAACGGGGACGCGCCGGTCAGCACCGCGCCGATCAGGCCTCCCACGGGGGCGGTGGCGCCGTCGCGCAGCAGCGTGACCATCCGATCCGGCTGGTCGAGCAAGACGCTGCCGGCGCTGCCGATCTTCATCAGCGCCGCCGGCCCCAGCGCCATTCCCGCGACCAGCAGTCCCGCATAGCCCGCCGCCGTCGTCAGTTCGGGCGAGCGCGGCACCTCACCGCGTTCGCGCGCGTCGGCTAACCGCTTCTCGGTCGGCTCGAATTCCTTCTCTGTCTCGTCGTCGTCGGCGCCGCTCATTTTGGCATTCCGAAGGGATTGGCCAGAAAGGCCGAGAACGCCTCGGACCACAGCCCCAGCATCAGCGGCGCCGCGATCATCAGCAGCGCAAGGCCCCCGAAGGTCAGCGCCGGGGCGCCGACGAAGGCCACCATCAGCTGCGGCATGGCCCGGTTGATGGCCCCGAGCGCGGCGTTGTAGATCGTCGCGGCGATGACGAAGGGGGCGGCCAGGGAGAAGGCAAGAGAAAAGGCGCGGGCGATATGGGCGATGCCCCAGCGCGACAGATCCCCCGCCCCCGGAAATCGCCCCGGCGGCAACATGTCGTAGCTAAGGATCAGCGCCTGGGCCAGGCGGACGTGCAGCCCGGTCGCCACCGCCAGCGCGAAGCCCGCGATCATCAGGATCTGGGCGATGGCGGGTTGCGGATCGGCCCCCGCGCCGCCGAAGAATTGCGACAGAGAGGTTGCCTGCGCCGCCATCGTGCCCGCCATTTGCAATACCTGGATGAACAGCCGCAGGACCGCGCCCAGCGCCAACCCGATGACGGCTTCGGTCATGATCGGCCACACCCACCCGGCATCGACCGGCAAGCGGCCCTCAACCGAGGGCGTGACGATCGCGGTGAAGGCGAACGCCAGCACCAGGCGGATACGGGCGGGGATGCTTTGTTCGCCGAAGCCGGGAAGCAGCGCCATCGCCGCGCCGACGCGCAGAAACACCAGTGCGGCGGCGGCGAACCAGCCCCGTGTCTCGCCCGAAAGCTGGACCAGCGCGTCGATCATGCCGCGACGGTACCGACCAGGGCAGGGCGCGCCTCCAGTCCGATTTCCTCGAACGAAAGGACCGGTGCGTTCAACCCCTTGGCGGACATCACCGTGCGCAGGAAACGCCGCCGGCGGGTCGAGGTGACGATCGCGGGAAAGGTTCCGGCTTCGCCGGCGCTTGCCAGGTTTTCCGCCAGCGCGGTCGCCAGACGATTGAACCGTTCCGGCGGCAGCGCAACGTCGGGTGCGCCGCGGTCGCTGTCGATCTGATAGGTGGCGAAGGTTTCCTCCCACTCCGGGGCAAGTTGCAAGAGCGGCAGCGTTCCGTCCGGGCGGCGCAGTTCGGCGACCAGCTGAAACCCCAGGCGCTGGCGCACATGTTCGCAGATCGCCTCGGGCGAGGGGGCGGTCTGGCGGACCTCGGCGATCGCCTCAAGGATCAGCGGCAGGTTGCGGATCGAGACGCGTTCCTCCAGCAGAAGCTTCAGCACCGACAGCAGCTGATCCATGGGCACCTTTTCGGGGACCAATTCGTCCAGAAGGCGGCGGTTCGCCTCTGCCCGGGCGGGATCAGAGAGGTTCGCGAACTCCTCCATCAGCCGGCGCAGGCCCCGCAGGCTGAGCAACCGGGCCAGATTGGCGCGCAGCACCTCCAGCAGATGGGTGGCCAGAACCTCGGCCGGCATCACCACGGTGGTGCCGGAAATCGCGGCCTCTTCCTGCGCGTCGGGAGGCAGCCAGCGGGCGGGCGCGCCATAGACCGGTTCCTTCACGTCCTCGCCCGGCGGGGTGAAGGCGCCGTCGTCGGTCAGCAGCGCCAGCACCTTGTCGGGGTGCAGCCGGTCGCGCACCTGTTCGACGCCCTGGATGCGGATGCGGTAGGTGCCGGGGGGCAGGCTGGCCTCGTCCGTCAGGCGCATTTCGGGCAGGATCACCCCATAGGTCGCGGCGACATGCTTGCGCATGTTGGAGATGCGGGCATCAAGGCCGGTCGCGGGATCAAGCACCATCGTTACCAGATCCGGGGCGAATTCGACATGGATTTCATCCAGGTCCAGAACGTCGCCCAGCGGGCGTTCCGAGGTGGCTTCGTCGGGTTCCGGGGCTTCTGCCTCTTGCGTGGCGCGAAGGCTCAGCCGGTGGCTGTGGAACGCGGCGAACCCCAGCCCGACCGCCCCGACCACGAAGGGCAGGAAGGGCAGACCGGGTATCAGCGCAAGCAGCGCCATCAGCACGGCGACCGTCCCCAGCGCAGCCGGATGCCGCCCCAGCTGGCTGAACAGCGCCAGATCGGTTGCGCCGATCGCCCCCCCGCGCGCCAGCAGCAAGGCGGCGGCGACCGAGATGATGACCGCGGGGATCTGGCTGACCAGCCCGTCGCCCACGGTCAGGATCGCGTAGGTCGTGAACGCCTGACCCAGCGGCATGTGATGTACCGCCACGCCCATCACCAGCCCCATGACGATGTTAAGCAGCGTGATCAGAAGGCCGGCCACCGCGTCGCCCTTGACGAACTTCGACGCGCCGTCGAGTGAGCCGAAGAAGGTGGTTTCCTGTTGCTCGGTCTCGCGGCGGCGCTTGGCTTCGTCATGGTCGATGGCACCGGCGGACATGTCGGCATCAATCGCCAGCTGCTTGCCGGGCATCGCGTCCAGGGCAAAGCGCGCGCCGACCTCGGCCATGCGGCCCGCGCCCTTGGTGATCACGATGAAATTGACGATCAAGAGCACGCAGAAGACCACCAGGCCCAGCAGGACGGATCCGCCCATGATGAAGCTTGCGAAGCCTTCGATCACATGGCCCGCGGCGGCGGTGCCGGTGTGGCCCTGGCCGATGATCAGCTTGGTGGACGAGACGTTGAGCGACAGCCTCAGCATCAGCGACGCCAGCAGGATCGTCGGGAAGGCCGAGAAATCCAGCGGTCTTTCGATGAAAAGCGTCACGGTGAACATCAGGATCGCCAGCGCGAAAGAGGCGGCAAGGCCGATGTCCAGCACCCAGGCCGGCATCGGCAGGATCATCATCACGATCACCGCCATCAATGCGAGCGCCAGCAGGATCGTCGGGCGAAACAGGGTGGCAAGACTAAGTTTCGGCATGTGTCCGTACCCCTGTTCAGCCCTGTGGCGCCGATGCGGCAAAGAGCGACGGCCCAGGCGCGCGGCGTGGTACGATCGACCCAAGCCCCGCCGACTGGCCCGCCTGCAGCAGCGGATAGCGGTTGGGCCCAGAGCCGCCGCCGTCCGGCGCTGGGTTGCGCAGGGCGCCCTCGGACACGCGGGCCGCCTCGGTCGTCGGCTTGGCCCCGGTCAGAGCGGTGAAATATTGAGAGAACCGCGCTTTGTAGCGGCGCGCCAGTTCGGGCGTGCGTGAATGATAGGCCCCCGCGGCGCGGGTCCAGTCGCCGAATTCGTCATATAGGGTACGAAGGAAACGCGCTGCATATAGCGCGTTGGCTTGCGGGTTGAACATGTCGGTGAATGAGGCGAAGGCCCCGCCGTGCCAGCGGTAGTTGAGCTGGAAACAGCCCAGGTCAAAGCTGCGTGCCCCGGCTGAGTGACGCTCGTCGATGAAGGCGAGCGCGGCATCGCGGGTCGGGAACCAGTGGCCCTTGCCTTCCATGTTCACGGTCCAGGGCCAGGGGCGGGTGGTGCCGCCCCTGCGGCGTCCGGTTTCGGTCAACGAGATCGCCTGAAGAACGGAGACGGGAACACCGGTCGCGCGGGCCGCATGGTTGGTGGCGGCATCGCAAAGGGCCGACAGATCCGCCTTGTTTGCCGCAGCGGCACGGGCGGGAGTGGCGCCGGTCAGGAGGATGCCCGCGCAGACTAGGGCGCCCGCCAGACCACGGTCGAGCACCGAGATTACGGAGACCAGGGCGCGGACGATACCGCTATTGTCGGGCATTCTGCCATTTCTCTTGCAGCGTGATCCGGGGCGGGGTCCGGTCATGTCGGCTCCTTGTCGCGGGCAGCCTTCTGGCGTCCCGCGGCCAACCCTAGGCGCGATGTCTTGCGATTCGGTAAGCGGGGCTCAATTGGTCGGTGTCGCGGCTGGCTGCCCGGTGTGCGAGGCCCCGGCATCGGTTTGAAGCCGCTCTTCCAGCAGGTCGTCCAGCGCCGCGCGCGCCTCGCGACTGGAGGAGATCAGGGCGCGCCCATAGGCCAACGGGGCCGACGCGGCCTCTGCCGGTGGCGGGCGATCAGGCAGTGACAGAACCTTTCTTTGCACTTTGGTTCCCGTCTCGCGGGCGGTTGCCCAATCGCCCCCGCGCCAGGCCTCGACGCCCTGGCGATCGGTCTTGCCCAATGCGGCGTATAGCTGTGCTGCTGCCCGATGGGCCCCGGTCAGGCCAAGCGCGCGAGCACGCAGAAGCTGGGCTTCGGGCGCCTCCATCGCGCCTAGCGCATCCAGCGCCGCCAGACCGTCGCGGCGTTCCAGCGCCGCGCGGGCAAGGCGCAACCGGCGATCGTCGTCGGGCACTGGACCAGCGTCGAGCCAGGCCGTCGCGGCCCGAGCGAAGCCCAGCGCCAGCAGACGATCCGACAGCTGAAGGCGGATGCCCGCGTCAAGCTCGGGATCGGGTCCTTGCAAGGCGATCTTCAGCAAGGCTTCGTCATCGCCGTTCGCCGCGAGCATCTGCCAGAGGCGCTTGCGACCCGATGGATCCTTGCCGTTGACGGCGAAGGCCTCGGTGAAGCGGCCGACCGAGGCCAGGGCTGTCGCTTGGGCCCGCGTCAGCCGCGCGCCCATCTGGGTGCCGCGATGCACATGCGCCAGGGCGGCCACGGCCTCGATCCGGCGGGGATCGACCGGCTCGCCGCGATTGGTGCGGCTTTCGATCAACAACACCATCGCCTCGGCCGAAAGCGCACCGTCGGCGGCGACCACGCGCGCCGCCTGGGCCTCGGCCCGTTCGGGACGGCCCTCGGCGATATCGATCCGGGCGTCCAGCAGTTGGATGCCGGGGCCGGGCTTGCCGGCGGCGCGGGTGACCGAAGCGCGCAGTGCCCGGGCGGTTTCGGTATCGCCCAGCACCAGAAAGGCGTTCGACAGCCGCGGGCCCAGCATCCGGCGCAGATGCAGCGGCAGCCCCGAGAAATTGCGCCGCACCGCCTGGGCGTCGACCGGGTCGCCCGGGGCCGGGGGGGGCACGGCCAGCATCGACCATAGCGCCGCCTTGCCCGGACAGGCGGCCAGGCCGGACAGCGCATTGGCCAGCTTGGGGCGTTCCTCATCGAAGATCGCTGAAAGCGCCAGCAGGATTTCGTGCGTGTCGCCGCCGTCGTTTGGGAAGGCGGTCAGGACATTGCGCGCCTCCGCCCCGAAACCGAAATGAAGATAGGTGCGCGCAAGATCGCCTACCGCATCCGGGCCGGGGCGATCGAACTCTCCGACCAGGGCGCGGCGGCGGGTCGCGAATTGCCCGGCGGGCGAGGTGTCGTCGGCCCAGGTTTCGATGGCGAAGGCTTCGTCGGGCGGGCAGGAGCCGCCCTGGGCCGAAATGCCGGGCGCGGCGGAAGCCGCGGCGTCGCGGTCCAGGACCGTTCTGATACGCAGGCGGTCCTGGCCCCCGTCCGTGTCCCCCTTTGCGCCGGTCGGTTCGGCAGGGCCGGCCTGGGCAGGCATCTGCGCGGTGTCCTGGCCGGCCGTTTGCATCCGGGCGTCTGCCGTTTCAGAGGGCGGCTTCGCATGGGATTTCGGCGGCGGGGCAGAAGCGGGATCGGTGTGCTGATCATCCCCGTCTGTCGGATGCTGCGGCAAGGCGATCTGGCGCGGATCTATTTCGATGAGGCCCTGGGCGCCGGCTCGGGAAAGCTGATTGAGCAGTGCCGCCCGACCGCGGGCGATTGCGGGGTTCGGGGCGGCGGGCAGGTCGATCTTCGGAGGCGGAGGGGCCGGAAGCGGCACAAGAGGTACCTCGCGCCAGTCGTAGCCGGCCACCGGCGGCCTTGCCGGCACCGGGGGACGGGGGCGTGGCGCAACATCGGGTGGCAGGGGCCGCTCGAAGGGCGAATTCGCAGGCGCTGCTCCCGGGCGGATGTCGATCACCAGGCGGGTGCTGCGGAAGGGAAAAATCTCGGCGTGACAGGCGCAGGCCAGCCGCAGGGTCAGCCGGCCCGTCGCATCATCGGCCGAGATCGCGGCAAGTCGGGTCTTCGGGATCTTGTCGAAGGCACGCGATAGATCGAACTGCACCGCACCGCGCCCCAGGCGCAGCTGATAGCCATCGTCGAGACGGCCGAACTGCCATCCTTCGGCGGGTTCTGCAAGCGGCAGGACCACGCGCGAGAAACCATCATGTTCGCCCGTCCGCACCGCGATCACCTCGGCTTGTGCGGCCGGGGCGATCGCGGTCAGCGCGGCAGCAAGCAGCAGTCGCCTCATGCCGCGTCCTGCTTCAATTCGCGCAGGGCCTCTTCGAGATCGGTGAACGAGGGACGCACCTGGTGCGGCGCGTTCTGGCGCCCCACCTCGATGCAGATGTTCGTTGGATGATTGTAAAGATTGGCGATCAGCACTTCGCGGATGAGCTGATAGAAATGCGCATCCTCTTCGGTCACGGATTTCACCCTGCTCGCCATCGGGCCGATGAAACCATAGGCGATGAACACGCCCATGAAGGTGCCCACCAGCGCGCCCCCGATCATTCCGCCCAGGATCTCGGGCGGCTGGTCGATCGAGCCCATGGTCTTGATCACCCCCAGCACCGCCGCGACAATCCCCAGCGCCGGCATGCCGTCGGCCATCGACTGCAGGGCGTGGCTAGAATGCATCGCGTGGTGCTGATGGGTCTCCATCCGCTTGTCGAGCACCTCCTCGACCTGGTGCGGGTCGTCATAGTTCAGCGAGGCCGCGCGCAGCGTGTCGCAGATCAGCTCTACCGCCTCGTGATCTTTCAGGATCTTGGGGTACTTTGCGAAGATCGTCGAATCGTTGGCGGCCTCGATATGCTCTTCCAGGCCGACGGGGTTGGACCGGGCGACGCGGATCAATTCGTACAGCAGGCAAAGCAGATCGCGGTAGTCGCCTGGTTTCCACTTCACCCCCTTGAAGACCTTGCCGACGTCCTTCAGCGTGGCCTTCACGCCGCCGAAATCGTTCGACAGCAGGAAAGCGCCGATGGCGGCGCCGCCGATCATGGTCAACTCGTAGGGAAGCGAATGCAGGATGATCCCCATCTTGCCGCCGGCCATCAGATAGCCACCGAAGACCATGACGAAGACCGTGATGATACCAACGATTCCGAGCATCCGGGGGACTCCTGCGGGTTGCGATGCCTAGCCAGAGGCCAGACTCGCAGAACGGGGTTAAGATAGTCTCTCGGCCTGTCGGAAAGCGACTAGTCGCGCGGCGCGGCGGCGTTGCGTCCGGCCAGGATCACGCTGACGGTATAGGCCGTTTGCGGACTCAGCCCCGACAGGATCGCCGCGGCAGAGGTGGGGGGCATCCGGCCCAGGAAACCGGCGGCGAATTCGGGAGCCATCTGCTCGAACACGGCCGAGGCCTGTTTCGGCTTCATGGCCGCGTAGACCTCGGTCAGGCGGGCGACATCCTGATCCGCGGCGCTGTCGGCGATGGCGATGGTCTTGGCCAGTTTCTCTTCGGCGACCTTCAGGGCAGCCAGCTTTTCCGAAACCATCTTCTCGGTCACTGCAAGCGCCTGGCGCCGGTCGTTCAGCGCGGCTTCCAGCCGCGCGGCGCGGGCCTCGCGTTCCTGCAGCGCGGTGACCAGCGGCATGGCGAGGCCGTCGGTGGCCGAACAGGTCTTTGGCGTGGCTGCCGCGCCGTGATTCTGGTCGGACTGGGGCGCCGCGCCGACCGCGGCGCTGACGCCTGAGCCGACGCGGATCGCGCCGGCCAGGACGAACAGGACGATGATCACCGCCAGGGCCCCGCGTCCCGCGCGGCGGCGCGGCGCCGAGGCCTTGGTCTGCCGCGCGCTCATTCTGCCGCCTCCGTCAGGACCAGCGGATCCGTCCGGCGCGAGCGATGGCGCGTGAAGCGCAGCTTGCGCTCCGCGCCCGGGTCGTGCGGGGCATCGGAGGCCGGACCGGACACGGGCCCCGAAGCCTGGCCTGCGGCGGGCGCCTGGGGAAGGTCATGTAGCGACGCCAACAACAGCTCGATCCGGCCCGCGACCTCTTCGGCCCGGTTGGTCAGGCTGGTCAGGTTCTCGGACGAGGCCGCCGCCGTGCCCTGGGCGCGCGACAGCGCCCGGGTCAGGTCGTCGACTTGTGCGGACAGGACCGCGATCGCCCCGCCCATGCCCGATTCCAGCTTCGTGAACCGGGTCAGACGGCGCGACAGAACATAGCAGTAAAGCGCCGCCGCAAAGGCGCCAGAGGCCAGCAAGATATCGGAAATCACGGTCATCTAGGCCCCTCAGTTCAGAACGAATTCCGTCACCAGAAGGTCGCGCACGCGCCCCTCTCCGGTGACGATCTGGATGCGGCGCAGCATCTGGGCGCGCAGCCGGACCAATGCGGCAGGGTCTTCGATCTCATGCACCTCGATGGCACGGAGATAGCCGTTCAGCACATCCAGGATGCGCGGCATCAGTTTCGCCACCTCCTCTTGATGGCTGCGCTCGACTTCCAGCTGCGAGGAAAAGCGCAAATGCTTCGAACGGCTTGCCGGCCCAAGCGAGATGACCAGCGCATCGACCGGCACGAAGGCGATCTTGGCCAGTTCCGCCGCATTCGCTTCCCCCGCGGCCTTTTGATCCTTCGTCTGACCGCTGCCATGGCCATCGGCCGAGGCCGCGGAATCCGGCCCCCCCAGCAGCAGGCCGCTGTAGGTGGCGAAGAAGCCGCCCCCAGCGCCGGCCAGGGCCAGCACCAGCCCGATCACCAAGGGCAGTTTGGATTTCTTCTTGGGCTCGCCCTCTTCAAGGGCCTCGTCCTCGGGCATCGGATCCTCCGACATCGGGACGCGGATGGCCCCGACTTCACTGTGTCGAGAAACTTTCTACACGGTCCGGGCTAACCGATTCTTAAGCCCGATCGTTCATTCAGAACGTCGACCGGGGCAGAACGCCCCCCGAAACGGAGAAACGTCTTGGAGCAGATGCTGTCGCTTTGGCGCGGACTGGACGGACGGCGCCGGATGATCGTCGTGGCGGCGACGCTGGCGATGTTCGTTGCGGTGCTGGGCCTTTCGCGAATGGCGACGCAGCCGACGATGACGTTGCTATATGCCGGTCTCGACGCCAGTTCCGCGGGTGAAGTGGTGCGCGCGCTCGATCAGCGGGGCGTGGCATATCAGGTGCGGGGCGATTCGATCTGGGCCGACGGGGCGCAGCGCGATGCCCTGCGCATGACACTTGCCGCCGAAGGGCTGCCGGCCAACGGTGCCGCGGGCTATGAATTGCTGGACGGGCTGTCGGGATTTGGCACCACCTCGCAAATGTTCGACGCCGCCTATTGGCGGGCGAAGGAGGGCGAGTTGGCGCGCACCATCGTCGCCAGTCAAAACATCCGTGCGGCGCGGGTGCATATCTCCTCTAGCCAGCCGTCCCCATTCCTCAAGCGCCCGCGCCCTACTGCCAGCGTGACGGTGACGACGGCACAGGGAACGCTGCCCGAATCCCAGGTCAAGGCGCTGAAATATCTGGTGTCTTCCGCAGTGGCCGGCCTCCAGCATGAGGATGTCGCGGTGATCGATTCCGCAGGCGGGCTGCTTCAGGGGGGCGCCGACAAGCCTGGTGCTGTGCAGGCGGCGGGCGACCGCGCGGCCCGGCTGAAGCAGAACGTGGAACGCCTGCTGGCGGCCCGCGTGGGACCCGGCCATGCGGTGGTGGAAGTCAGCCTGGAGACCGTGAACGAGCGCGAATCGATCACCGAGAAGCGTTTCGACCCGAAAGGCCGTGTGGCGATCAGTTCGGACACGCAAGAGCGCAGCAATTCCTCGCAAGGCGGTGGCGGTGGCGGTGGCGGCGGCGCGGTGACCGTGGCGTCCAATCTTCCCACGGGCGACGCCGGCGCCGGCGGCATGAAAAGCCAATCGAGCGACACGGAAACCCGCGAGAGGGTGAATTACGAGGTGTCGCAGACCCAGCGTCAGCTGGAGCGTGGCCCCGGGGCGATCAAGCGGCTCAGCGTCGCGGTTCTTGTCGATGGTCTTCGTACGACTGGCGCCGACGGCACCAAAGGCTGGGCCCCCCGCCCCGAGGCCGAACTGCAGGCACTGCGCGATCTGGTGGCCTCGGCGGTCGGTTTCGACAAGGCGCGGGGCGATGTGATCACACTGAAGACGCTGCAATTCGAAACGCTGGCCGCCCAGGGGACCGCGGCGGGTTCGGGAATGTTCGCCGGAATGGCGCTCGATGTCATGAGCCTAATCCAGATGGCAGTACTGGCGCTGGTGGCGCTGGCGCTGGGGGTCTTCGTGCTGCGGCCGATTCTGAGCTCGGCGCGGCCTTCGGTCGAGGCCGGCGCGCCGCCGCCCGGCCTGCCAGCGCCGGACGGGCGGGGCGCGGGGAAGGATGCCGGATTGCCGGGGCTGGCCAGCGATCTGCCGCGCGTGGTCAGCGGAGAGATCGACATGGGTGGCCTGCCTGAGCTGCCGGCCTTCAACCCCGACATGCCGGGCATGGGGATGGGCATGGGCCTGGATGGCGGCGATGCCACGGGCGGCGAGGACGAGGACCCGGTCGCGCGACTGCGCCGCCTGATCGAAGAGCGCCAGGAAGAAACCGTCGAGATCCTGCGCAACTGGATGGAAGATCGTGACGACAGCAAGGAGCGGGCATGATGGCGGGCCGATTGCAGCTAGAGGTGTTCGAAACCGAAAAGGGTGCCACCGATGCACTGCTGATGGAGCAGGCCCAGATCGAGGAGATTCGGCTTGAATCCTTCGAGCAGGGCTACAAGGCCGGTTGGGACGATGCGGTTGCTGCAAACGCGCAAGAGCAGGAAAAGATCGGCGCCGATCTGGCGCGGCACCTGCAGGCATTGTCCTTCACCTATCATGAGGCACGGGCCAATGTGATGCGCTCGGTCGGGCCGCTGCTGTCGGATATCGCGGCCAAGCTGTTGCCCGCCGTGGCGGCGGAAAGCCTGGCGCCGATGATCGTCGAGCGGGTGATGTCGCTGGTCGAGGTCCGGGCCGAGGTGCCGGTGACGATACTGGTCAATCCGAAGACGCGCGCCGCCGTCGCCGCGGTTCTGGCGGCGCAAGAGGCGCTGCCCGTCGTGCTGGAGGATGAGCCGACATTGGGCGAGGGCCAGGCGGCCCTGCGTTTCGGCGCCGTCGAGGATCGGATCGACCTTGATGGGACGGTGGAGGCGATCTGCGCCGCGCTGGCCGAATATTTCACCCAGGCGGAACAGGAGCGCACAGATGGATGACGCGACCCCGGCGGCCGAAAGCGACCCGGTGAACCCCTTCACCCAGGTCCCGATCGAGATCGTCATCTCGGTGGGAAAGAGCCGCCCCCTGGTCAGGGACCTGTTGAAGCTGCAGGCCGATTCGGTGCTGCCGTTGGACCGGCGGGTCGACGACCCGGTCGAGCTATATGTCGGCGGCCGGCTGATCGCCCGGGGTGAGCTGCAGGAACTGGAAGGAGAGCAGGCGGGGCAGTTGGCGGTGCGCCTGACCGAGGTGGCCTCGCTTTCGGGAGGGCTCTAGTCGATGCGCGCCTGGGCGCTTGTGGGCCTGTTGCTGATGCTGGCTGTGCCCGCTTCGGCGCAGGAGATCAACCTGACGCTTGGCAATGACGCGACCCTTGCGGGACGGTCGATCCAACTGATCGCGCTGATCACGGTGCTAAGCCTGGTGCCGGGCCTGGCGATCATGGTGACCTGCTTTCCCTTTATCGTCACAGTGTTGTCGATTCTGCGCCAGGCGATCGGGCTTCAGCAATCGCCACCCAACATGTTGATCGTCAGCCTGGCGTTGTTTTTGACCTATTTCGTGATGGAGCCCACCTTCGTACGAGCTTGGGCCGACGGCGTGCAGCCGCTGCTCAACGGGGATGCCAACGTCTCGGCCGCGTTGCAGGCGACGATCAAGCCCTTCCGCAGCTTCATGGCGGCGCGGCTGGATCCGGCGACTTTCGATGCCATGCGGTCATTGCGCCCTGACGCGGCGGGGCTGTCGGCGGGTCAGGCGCCGCTGTCGGTCCTGATGCCGTCGTTCCTGCTATCCGAAATCCAGCGCGCCTTCGAGATCGGCTTCCTGATCTATCTGCCCTTCCTGATCATCGACCTGGTGGTGGCCGGGGTTCTTATGTCGATGGGGATGATGATGGTGCCGCCGGCGATCGTGTCGATGCCGTTCAAGTTGGCCTTCTTCGTCGTTGCCAATGGTTGGAGCCTGATCGCCGGGGCGCTGGTGCGCGGCTACATGTAGGCCCGTCTCGCGCCCGCTTGTACGCGCGTCGGCGGCCCGGCCACGCTCCGCTCTTCGGGCCGCTCGCTTCGCCGCGGCTGCCCGGAGCCGCTCATCTCCCGGGCCCTTCCCCTTTTCGCGGCCCCTTCCCGGCCCCGTCGAGGGTCCTCTCTGGGCCAGGTCATCGACCGATCTCAGGACAACCGCCTGCCGGGGCGTGCGGAGTGCGGCTTGGGGGATGGGCCGGAGCGGGGGCCGCGCGTCAACACCGCACGAAATCAACGCACTACGAATTCTGCGTGCAGGGCTCCGGCGGCGCTGATGCTTTTGAGAATGTCGATCATGTCATGGGGCGCCACCCCCAGCGCGTTCAGCCCGGCAACGACCTCGGACAGCGATGTTGTCCCGGCCACTTCCGCCAGACCCTTGCCCGGTTCGGTCTGTATCTGGGCGTTGGTGCGCGGCACGACGACCGTTTCCCCCTGCGCGAAGGGGTTGGGTTGCACGGCAATTGGCGCCTCTTCGATCCGCAGCGTCAGGTTCCCCTGGGCCACGGCGACGCGGCTGATACGTACATCTTGCCCCATCACGATCGTGCCCGAACGCTGATCGACGACCACGCGGGCCTTCTGCTCGGGCTCGACGGTCAGGTTTTCGATCCGTCCCAGCGCATGGGCGGGAGAGGCCATCCGAGTGGCGCCGATATCGAGTGCCACCGTGCCGGCGTCCGTCATCACCGCGACTCGGCGGCCGAAGCTGCGATTGATGCGCTGCTCGATCCGGGCGGCGGTGGTGAAATCGGGATTGCGCAGCGCCAGGCGCACGGCCTTCAGCCCGCCGAAGTCGAATTCCACCTCACGCTCGACCCGTGCGCCGGAGGGGATAGACCCGGCGGTGGGCACACCCTGGGTGACGCTGGCACCCTGGCCCTTCGCGGCAATGCCGCCGGCGATGATCGCGCCCTGCGCCACGGCATAGATCTTGCCGTCGGCACCGTTTAGCGGTGTCATCACCAGGGTGCCGCCGAGCAGGCTTGAGGCATCGCCGATCGCCGAGACCGTCACATCGACGCGGCCGCCGGCGCGGGCAAAAGGCGGCAGGCTGGCGGTGACCAGCACCGCGGCGACATTCTTGGGGCGGAACTGTTCGCCCGCCACGTTCACCCCCAGCCGCTCTAGCAGGTTGGCCATGATCTCTTCGGTGAAGGGAGCGTTGCGCAACCCGTCGCCGGTGCCGTTCAGGCCGACGACAAGGCCGTAGCCCACCAGATCGTTGCCGCGCACCCCGTCGAATTCGACCAGATCCTTGATCCGGATCGCGGCTGCCGAGGCAGGCGCTGGATCGGTGGCGGCGACACCGGCGATCAGCGCCAGAAACATGAAGGGACGGCGCAGCATCACAGATAGTCCGTCAGCGACAGGCGCGTCAGCCGCGCGGTGATGGAATATAGCGTCTCCAGCTGCATTTGCGTGGTCTGCAACTCGGTTGCCGTTTCGAACGGGTCGATCGACAGCAGGTCGTTGCGTGCCATCTGCAGGGCGAACTGTTCCGCGGTGTTGCGGGTCTGGGCAGAGGCGACGCGTTCCTGCGCGACCCCCAGCCGCGCCTGCAGGGCGGACCAATCGCCCTGGGCGGACAGCAGATCCTCGCCCGCGCGCGAGGCCAGCGCCGCGCGGGCCGCGGTGTCGCCGGGCAGGACCCCCTCGTCCAGGACCGCAGCCGTGGCCAGCGCCTTCAACGTGCCGCGCAGATCCTTGTCGTCGGCGCGCGCGCCGATCGAGACGCGCACGCCTTCGCCGATGGTCAGCGGGCTGAGCGACTGATTGCTGCCCAGATAGCCGATCGTTTCAAACCCCGCGGGGTCGTCGAACCAGTCCGAGACCGCCTGGGCCACATCGTCGGCCGTGGTGGCGCCCGCTGCTCCGATGGCGGTAACCAGGGCGGCCATGATCGTCGCCCCGTCGGCCACCGCAGGGGCG
The DNA here is from genome assembly GCF_900106675.1 of Allgaiera indica. Classification (GTDB taxonomy): domain Bacteria; phylum Pseudomonadota; class Alphaproteobacteria; order Rhodobacterales; family Rhodobacteraceae; genus Acidimangrovimonas; species Acidimangrovimonas indica. The sequence continues at coordinate 33,841 of NZ_FNOB01000008.1, read as the reverse complement.
TTGGTGGTAGTCCCCGCAAACAGGCTGCGGTCGCCTACCCGCGTGTTGAGCCGTGACAGCGTGGTCTCGAAGCGGCTGCGGGCCTCGGCCCCGATCGCATCCACATGCGAGGGCTGCCCCGCCTGCGCGGCCGTCATCAGATCGGGGGCGAGCGAGGTCGCCTGATCACTGATCGCGCCAAGCGCGCTTTGCATGGCCTCCGTCAACACAGTCGCTTCGCGAGCGGCCAGGTTGAAGGCGTCGATCCGCGCCAGGCTGCGCTCCAGCCCCGCGAGCTGCGAGAAATCGCCCCCCACGCGGTGGCCCACATCCTGTACCCGGCCGGTGGACAATTCCTGGCTTTGCCGAAGCAGATCGCCCTTGAGCCGGGCGTTGTGGCTGCGCAGCAGGAAACTTTGCGCCATGTCACCAAGTGAGACGAGTGCCATCGCTTCCCTCCTAGATCTGCAACAGCTGGTCGAGCAGTCCGCCCAGCGTCTGAAGCACCTTGGCGTTGGCGCCATAGGCCTGTTCGAGGATAAGCATCTTCTGCATCTCCTGATCGGTATCGACGCCCTTTTCCAGCATCAGCGTCTGCAAGGTGTCGGACCGCGCCGCCGCATAGCTGGCCGCGCCCTCGGCGTTCTGGCGGTTGGTGCCGACGCGCGACAGCAGGTCCGCGGTCTGCGCGCCGAAGCCGATCGCCGAGTTGCTGAGTCCCCCGCTGACCGCGGCCCGCGGCGCGCCCAGAGCGGTTTCCATCGCGTTCAGGATCGCCGCGTTGCCGACCGGGCCGGGGACGGTGGCGCCGATCCCGTCGCGCAGCCGCCAAAGAGCGCCCCCAAATTCGGGCACCACCGCGCCGTGAACCGCGATGCGCCCGGCAAGGCCGGCCTCCAGCGTCGGATCGACGGCGACGCCAGCGTCGGTGAAAAGCCCCGGATCGCCGGGCGCCAGGGTCGGGTCGACGCTGGGGTCGGCGAAACGCTCGATCAGGTCGCGCGCAAGCCCGTCCAGCTGCGCCTGTGCTGTCGGTGCCAGACCGTCGCGCAATTCGAACTGCGCGGCGAGGGTGCCGCCCGCGATCAGCCGCGCGCCGCCATCGGTGGCGATATCCCGGCCATTCAGCGTCAGCCCCGAAAGTGCGCCAGAGGCCAGGGTCATGTCCGCCGTCACCAGCGAGACGGGCGTGAAGCCGAAGCGCGCGGTCTGCCCGTCCTGCAGCATGGCGCCGCCGGTGGTGAACAGCGCCACCTGGTTGTGGTCACGCGATATTTCGAGGATTGGCACGACGTCCGAGATCTGGTCGATCAATTGCTGGCGCTGGTCCATCAACGCCGAGGCATCGTGCCCGGCGGCGGTTTCCGATCGGATCTGCCGGTTCATCGTGGCCACGCGATCCAGCGCGTCGTTCAATTGTCCTACCTGGTGCGCGATCGCCTGTTCGGCGCCGGTGCGTGTGGCCTGGATCAGGTTCGAGACGCTGTGGAACTGCTGGGTGATGCGCTGGGCCTGGTTCAGAACCGAAGCCAGCCTGGCATCCGAATTGGGCATGCTCGCGGCCTGCAGCAGGGACGCGTCGAAGGCGTCCACGAGCTGGCTGAGCGCGCCCTGGCTGTCGGGCGTGCCCAGCGCGCCCTCTAGCGCAGCGTGGAATTTGGCAGCGACTCCGGTGGATCCGGCCGCGGCATTGGCGATGCGCCGGTCGGTCAACAGCGCCTGGTCGACCACGCGCGTGACACCGGCAACCTGCACGCCCGCCCCGGCGGTGCCCAGGGTGCGCGACGTCAGGCTCAACTCGCGCCGGCCGTAGCTTGGGGTGGAAGCGTTGGCGACGTTGGACGAGACCAGTTCCACCCCCCGCGAGGCGGCGTTCAGCCCGGATAGGGCGTTGTTGAGGGCGGAACCGATCGTCATTGCCTAGTCTCGATCATCGTTTGATGTTGGTGGTTTCCTGCAGCATCTCGTCGACGGTCTGGATCACCTTGGCATTCGACGAATAGGCGCGCTGGGTCTGGATCAGATTGGTCAACTCGCCCGCGACATCCGTGGCCGACCCTTCGCGCGCGTAGCCCACCACCGGCCCGGTCGGCCCGTCACCCGCATTCCACAGGAAGAACGATCCCGATTCGGGCGACACCTGGTAGGTCTGGTTGTTGCTCGCATAGAGGCCGTTGGGATTGGACACGTCGACCAGTGGGATCTGATAGATCCGCCGGGTAAAGCCGGTATCGTAAGTCGCGGTGATATAGCCGTTCTCGTCGATCTCGACCGCGGTCAGGTTGCCGACGGGAGAGCCGTCCTTGGTGATCGAGGTCGGCGCGAAGCTGTCAGACAACTGCGTCAGCCCGTTCGGATCGCCCAGTTTGCCGATCGTCATGGTCAGCGGACCGCCCGCAACGGTCAGGGCCAGCTGGCCCGAGGTGGCATCATAGGCGCCGCCCGAGATCGCGGTGACCGAAGACAACGTGCCGCCATTGCCGCGGCTGTCGTCAAAAGTCAGCGTATATTGCCCGATCACCGCGCCGGCCTGGGCGGAATCGGCGATCGTCATGGTCCATTCGTTCGAACTGCCGCTGGCCGGAACGGTGGGCGCGAAAGAGATATCCAGCGTCTCCGAGGTCCCGAGATTGCCGAAATATTCGACCGACAGCGGCAGCGTATCACCCGCAGACCCGGCTTCGGTTTCCGTGGCCGGCAGGTTGACGCCCAGGTTCATCGCGGTGGTCGGGTCGCCGGCGGTCTGGTTGGCATTGATCACCACCGGCTCCAGTCCCGAAACCGTGTCACGCGCGAAGGTCGGGATCGTGCCGTCGGCATCCGCCGGCCACCCCAGAAGCACCAGCCCGGATTCGGTGCGCAGCACGCCGTCGCTATCGGTGCGGAAGGAACCGGTCGTCGTCATCATCATCGGCTTGTCGCCGCCGGAGGTCGCGTTCATGCTGACCGCAGGGGTAACCGGAAGCATGCCGCGCCCGGCGATGGCGATGTCCAGCGGATGGCTGGTCGAAACCAGCGCGCCGCGCTCGTCGATCAACCGCATACTAGAGGCACGCACGCCCCCCGCGGAATAGGTGCCGCTGCCCGAGTTGCCCGAGATCACCATCGACTGGAATTCGGTCTCGGCGCGTTTGTAGCCGTAGGTGCCCGAGTTCGAGATGTTGTCGGCAATCGTGGCAAGCCGCGCGGAATTGGCATTCAACCCCGCGACACCCGCGTTGAGAGAAGAGGAAATCGTCATCAAGGCACCTTTCTGCTGCATCGACTCCTGTTGCAGGCAGAATGCGGGCGGGGTCTTAATATCGCGCTAATGGCGGAAGATCGCGTCGGCGAAGCCGGGTCAGCGGCGGCTTCGCAGCAAGATCATCTCGACACGGTTGTTGCGCGCGGCCTCGCGGTTGTCGGCGGCAGGCTTTCGATCGGCGAAGCCGGTGACCCGCTCGATCCGGCCCGGCGAAAGGCCGTTGGCTTCCAGCAGGTCGCGCACCGCGCCTGCGCGAGCGACAGACAGCGGCCAGACAGGGTTGTCCTTCAGAACGACGGGGTAAGAGCGCACATGCCCGGCCACCGCCACCTTGTTTCCAACCAGGGAGAAGACCTCGGCGATCATCTTGACCAGATCGCGCGTGGCTTTTTCGGGAACCGCGCTGTCGGCGCCGAAAAGCGGCTGCTTGGGAAGGTCGAACAACTCGACGATCAGGCCCTCGTCTGTCAGCTTTGTCACCACATGGCGCATGGCGTTGTCATCGCTCATGGTCTCGCCGCCAAGCGCGTGCAGGGTCTGTTCCAGCGCGCGCAGGCGTTGCTCTTCCTTGCGGCCGGCTTGGCCATCGGCACTGCTGGGGCTTGCCGCACCCGAGGCCTGACGCTGTTCGGTCGGATGGGTATTGCTGGCGCCGGTGCCCGCCTGGGCGATCTGGTTCTCGGAAAAGACCGTCTCGCCACCGAAGGCGCCGTCACCGCCGCCCGAGACCCGGTTGATCGGGATTGTCGGGCTGAAATAGTCCGCGATTCCCTTGCGTTGCTTTTCAGTCGTCGCGTTCAGCAGCCACATCAGCATGAAGAAGGCCATCATCGCGGTCACGAAATCCGCATAAGCCACTTTCCAGGCACCGCCATGATGGCCGTCAGCGCCTGCCTTCTTCTTGCGTTTGATAACTACTGGCGCGGCATTGCCATGCGCGTCCATCACATCACCCGTTCATTCACCCGTCGATCAGCATAGAGGGGGGAGATGAACAGCGGCTTAACCCGGGGTCGGGGCGACCGAAGTGCAAGCCAGGCGCGCCCGCGCCGGTTCGCGGCTGGTCCGCGAACGCGCAGACAAAGGCGCGACGCTTGCCCCCTTCTCGCGACAATATCCTGGGGGCCGCGGGGGCAATGTCCGCGCCGTGCCGGCATGGGAACGCGCTGGAAAACGTCAGGACGCGAACTCGGACCGGAAGGAACGCTAAGGCCCTAGGCCTCCGACGGCCCGGGATCTTCGCTCAGGTGCTTGAGTTCGAGCAGCACACCCGAAACGTCATCCCGGAAATCGCTGCCGCCGGAAAAGCTGTTCAGATCCCACATCATCGCCTCAAGAAGCGTCGGCCCGCACAGCTGGCGATTGGCGGTCAGGATGCGTGCCACGCCGGCCTCGGCCAGCTGCGCGCCCGCCGGATCTTCGCATTCGGTGATGCCGTCCGACATCAGGATCAGCCGATCCCCCGGCCGCAGCAGGACCGTGACATCCTGGTAGCGCGCGTTGGGGATCAGCCCGACCGGCAGCCCGCCATTGCCCAGGAATTCGATCCGCCCGTCGGCATGCTGCACCGCGGGATGGGGATGCCCCGCCTGCACCAGCGCGGTGCGGCCAGTGGTTAGATCGACCTCGGCATAAAGCAAGGTCAGGTACTGATCGGTCTTCATCTCGTCCAACAGCAGTCGGTTCAGTGCCGCCGCCACCTCGGCCGGGGAGCGCGCGCTGTGGCCTGGTCCCTCAGCCCGTAGCGCGATGTTCTGGTCCGGTGTCGCGGCCGAGAACAGGCCGGCAAGCCGGGCTGTCATGAGCGCCGAGGTCACGCCATGGCCCGACACGTCGATCGCATACAGCCCGATCCGCTGTGCGCCGATCGGAAAGCAGCCCACCAGATCGCCGCCGACATGCCCTGACGGCCGCAGCAGAAGCGAGACCTCGGCCGCGCCGAAATCGCGATGACGTTCGCGAACCAGCGATTGCTGCAGTTTGCGCGCCTCGATCAATTCACGGTCGAGCGAATCATAGAGCGAGCGGATCTCGGACAGGGCGCTGCCGATCACCCGGTTCTTCTCGGTCAGTTCGCGTTCCATTCGGACGATCCGTTCCCCCGCGGCGACTCGGGCGCGCAGTTCGTCGGGATTGACCGGCTTGGCCAGGAAATCGTCGGCCCCCGCGTCGAGCCCCAGCGCGACGTCGTGCTTGTCGCTTTTCGAGGTCAGCAGGATGAAATAGCCGTAGCTGTCGCGCTTCAGCGCGCGAAAGGCGCGGCAGAACGACAGGCCGTCCATTCCCGGCATCATCCAGTCGCTGACGACCAGGTCGACGGGATGGGCACGGCAGAACTCCAGCGCCTCGGCGCCCGATCCGGCCTCTGCCACCTGATAGCCCAGCCGCAGCAGCGCGGCCGACACCAGCCGCCGTTGGGCCCGGCTGTCATCGACCACCAGAACCTGGCGGATCGCGCCGGCCCCCTGCGAGGCGTGCGGCGCGCGGTTTTCTGACTGCAACGGTTGCAACGGTGCCTCGTTTCTTGCCTACCCGCCAGAATGGCCGAGACCGCTTAACAGCCTATGAAAGTTAAAATCCGCAGTGACTTGGCGGGCCCCGGAGGCGTGATCTCGCCGCCTCGTGCCCTGGATCTAACCCTTCTTTAAGGCATCTGGCACAGGCTGATCCGATGGTGGGCCGCTGCACGCGAAGGAGGGTGAAGATGATTGATTGGGGCCGGGTAGAGACCTTATTTGAAGAAATCGGTGGTGAGGATTTCCACGAAGTGGTGCAGATCTTTCTGGAGGAAGCCGATTCGGTGATCGCGCGGCTCGAGACCGCGCCGGATCCTGATTGCTATGAGGAAGATCTGCATTTTCTCAAGGGCAGCGCGCTGAACCTCGGGTTCTCGGACCTGGCCGCATTGTGCCAGGTGGGAGAGCGCCAGGCAGCGGCAGGTTCGGCGGAGCATATTGATATCGGCCCGATCCTTCGGTGTTATCGCGCCTCGGTCGACGCCTTTGCCGAGCGTGGCGGCCCGCCGAGCCAGCGCAGTAGCGCGGCCTGAGGCCGCAAGGGTGGTGAGAAGGCGCTTACATCGCGGGGCGAGGCAGCGGTTAGACCAGGAAACCCGAGAGGGTCTCGTCCGCGGTAATGTCGCGGTAGGTGAAGCCCGCGACCGCCATCCGTTCTGTCAGGCCGGTGAAATTCTCGGCCCGACTGGTTTCGATCCCGATCAGGACAGAGCCAAAGTTGCGGGCGGATTTCTTCAGATATTCGAACCGGGCGATATCGTCGTCGGGGCCCAGAAGCTCCAGGAAATCGCGCAGCGCGCCGGGGCGTTGCGGCAGGCGCAGGATAAAGTATTTCTTCACGCCGGAATAGCGCTGGGCGCGTTCCTTGACCTCGGGCAGGCGCTCGAAATCGAAATTCCCGCCAGAGGTCACGCAGACCACCGTCTTGCCGGCGATCGTCGCGGCCAGGTCGGGCAGCACGTCGACCGACAGCGCGCCGGCGGGTTCCAGCACGATGCCCTCGACATTCAGCATCTCGAGGATCGTGGTGCAGATCCGGTCCTCGGGTGCCAGCAGCACCTGGTCGGTGCCGAAATCCTTCAGCCGGGCGAAGGGCTCGTCGCCGATCCGTGCCACGGCGGCGCCGTCGACAAAGCCGTCGACCCGGTCCAGCGTGACCGGCGCCCCGGCCTTCAGCGCCGCGCTCAGGCTGGCACCGCCCTGCGGTTCGACGAAATGGAAACGGGTCTCGGGGGCCGTCTCGGCCATGTAGCGGGTGACGCCTGCGGCCAGACCGCCGCCGCCGACCGGCAAGATCACCGCATCGGGCGCGCGGCCCAGTTGCGCCAGCATCTCGACGGCGACGCTGGCCTGGCCCTCGATCACATCGGGATCGTCGAAGGGCGCCAGGAAATGCGCGCCCACCGCGTCGCAGAAACTGCGGGCCGAGGCCAGCGATTGATCGAAATAGTCCCCGACCAGGCGGATATCGACGTGATCGCCGCCGAAGGTACGGGTCTTGCCGATCTTCTGGGCGGGCGTGGTGACCGGCATGAAGATCGTGCCCTTCACGCCGAAATGGCGGCAAGCCCAGGCCACGCCCTGGGCATGGTTTCCCGCGCTGGCGCAGACGAAATGGCCCTGTGCCGCATCGGCCGCCAGCACCTTGCGCATCGCGTTGAAGGCGCCGCGCAGCTTGTAGCTGCGCACCGGGCTCAGATCCTCGCGCTTCAGCCAGATCTCGGCGCCGTAGCGGGCCGACAGGTGATCGTTGCGCAGCAGGGGCGTCGGCGCCAGCACGGCGCGCAGGGCGGTCTCGGCCCGCCGAGCGTCTTCGGAAAAATCCATCATCGCCAAGCTCTGGCCGGTTTGGCCCCGCCTGGCAAGGGGGCGCCCGCCGGCCGCCTTCCCGTTTTCCGCAACCAGGAGGTGCTTTGATGCAACCGATCTTTCCCCGCCCGCTTCTGATCTTCGTGCTGATCGCGCTGGCTGCTGCGACCTTCGGCGCCCGTGCGCAAACCACGCTGCGCCCGCTGACGCAGGTGCGTGCAGAACTGGCGATCCTCGACCCCTACGCGCCTGATTTCGAGGTCACGATCAAGCGTCTCCTGGCCGAAGAACGCGCGGCCCTGCGCTCTTATATGCGTATCGCGGGCTGAACCGCGCCAAAACCCGCCATTCCTGCCATCATCCGGCTCGGGCGCGCGGACCGTCCTTATGGGCGCGTGGCGCGCTGCCCGGCCGTTGCGGCCCGCCCGTCCAGATGATTTGGCATGGCCGTCTCCTTGCCCTCGGGGCCCAAACCGGCTAAGCGCCCAGCGTTCATCCGACGCAGGAGGGTTCCATGTCTGCTCCCAAGAAGGTCGTGCTTGCCTATTCCGGCGGTCTCGACACCTCGATCATTCTCAAGTGGCTGCAGACGGAATACCGATGCGAGGTGGTGACCTTCACCGCCGACCTCGGCCAGGGCGAAGAGCTGGAGCCGGCGCGCGCCAAGGCGGAGATGCTGGGGATCGCCCCCTCGAACATCTACATCGAGGACGTGCGCGAGGAATTCGTGCGCGACTTCGTCTTCCCGATGTTCCGCGCCAATGCGCTTTACGAAGGGCTCTACCTGCTGGGCACCTCGATCGCGCGGCCGCTGATCTCGAAGCGGCTGGTCGAGATCGCGCATGAGACCGGCGCCGATGCCGTGGCCCACGGCGCCACCGGCAAGGGCAACGATCAGGTGCGGTTCGAATTGTCGGCCTATGCCCTCGACCCGGCGATCAAGGTGATCGCGCCGTGGCGCGAATGGGACCTGACCAGCCGCACCAAGCTCTTGGAATTCGCCGAGGCGCACCAGATCCCGATCGCCAAGAACAAACGCGGCGAGGCGCCGTTCTCGGTCGACGCGAACCTGCTGCACACCTCGTCCGAGGGCCGCGTGCTCGAAGATCCGGGCCAGGAAGCGCCCGATTACGTCTATCAGCGCGTGACCCGCCCCGAAGAGGCGCCCGACGCCCCCGAGATGGTGGAGATCGCCTTCGAGAAGGGCGATGCGGTGGCGATCAACGGCGAAGCGATGAGCCCGGCCACGATCCTGACCAGGCTGAACGAACTGGGCGGCAAGCACGGTATCGGCATTCTCGATCTGGTCGAGAACCGCTTCGTCGGCATGAAATCGCGGGGCGTCTATGAGACGCCCGGCGGCACCATCCTGCTGGAAGCGCACCGCGGGATCGAGCAGATCACCCTCGATTCGGGCGCCGGCCATCTCAAGGATTGGCTGATGCCCCGCTATGCCGAGCTGATCTACAACGGCTTCTGGTTCTCGCCCGAGCGCGAGATGCTGCAAGCGGCCATCGACAAGAGCCAGGAACATGTCACCGGCACCGTGCGCGTGAAGCTCTACAAGGGCTCGGCCCGGACAGTCGCGCGCTGGTCGGATCATTCGCTCTATTCCGAGGCGCATGTGACCTTCGAGGAAGACGCCGGCGCCTATGACCAGAAGGATGCCGAAGGTTTCATCCGCCTCAACGCGCTGCGGCTGAAGCTGCTGGCGACCCGCAACGCCAAGTTCAAATAGGCTCAAACCCGGCCGAGAACGCGTCAGGGGCCGTCAAATCGCCGGCCCCTTCATCTTGGCGAAAATACTCCCGCCGGAGGCGTCACCGAATCCGCAGATCGGCCATCCGCCGGTAATGGGGCATGGCCTCCTCCATCAGCGCCTGGTCGCGCCCGTCCAACTCCGGCAACGGCCCCTCCTCGCCGGCGAAGCCGGTCGAGGCATGGATCGCCCCGTACCAATGCGCGGCCCAGACGCCATCGGCGGGGTTTCCCCCCGCGGGCCAGCGCGTCATCGCCGGCTCGAACCCGATCCCCAGACGCGCGCACAGCTTTGCCAGCATCCCGGCGGGGTCGCGGCGGATATCGGCGCTGTCCAGCACGATCGGCTCCGCCCCGCCGTAGACGTCGCACAGCTCGGCCAGCCGGCGAAAGCCCAGATCGGCCTCGACCGGCGCCTCGCGCTTCTGGGCGTAGCTGGCGATCACCCGGGCCGGGTGGCGGATCAGGAAGACGTTGGTTACCCGATGCGCCCAGTCCAGCGGCATGCCGGGCACCATGTGCTGGGCCATGTGTTTCTGGTAAAAAAGGCTCTGTCCTTGCGGAATCGGCCCCATGCAGGCGGCGGCCACCCGGGCCGGATCGGGTTCGCCCGCCGCAATGATCTCGTTGCGCATCGGATGGTCGAGCCCGGTGCTCCGCAGATAGGCTGCATAGAAGGGTTCGTCCCAGACCGCGCAATCGGGGCGCTGGGCAAAGGCATACATCATCGCGGTGGAAAGGTTCCGCGGCCCGGACCACATGGCGATACGCATCACGCGCCCCCGGCGATCAGCGCCTTGTAAAGCGCGCGGATGCGTTCGGTCACCGGCCCCATCCGGCCGGTGCCGATCACCCGCCCGTCGATCTCGGCCACCGGGGTCTGGGCGCCGAATGTGCCGGTCAGGAAGGCCTCGTCGGCGCCATAGGTCTCGACCAGGCTGAAGTTCTTTTCAAACACCGGAATGTCGTTCGCGCGGCACAGGTCGATCACCTTCTGACGGGTGATCCCGTTCATGCAATAATCGCCGGTCGAGGTCCAAACCTGCCCCTTTCGGACGATGAAGAAGTTGCAGGCGTTCGTCGTGTTGACGAAGCCGTGGACATCCAGCATCAGCGCCTCGTCCGCGCCCGCCTTCTCGGCGGCGATGCAGGCAAGGATGCAGTTCAGCTTCGAATGCGAATTCAGCTTGGGGTCCTGCGTCATCGGCAGGCCGCGGATATGCGGCACCGTCGCCAGACGGATGGGCCGCGGCAGCGACGGGCGCGAATGTTCGAGAATGATCACCACGGTGGGGCCCGAGCGCGACAGCGAAGGATGCTGGAACGGCCGTTGCTTGACCCCGCGGGTCACCATCAGCCGGGCATGGGCGTCGGTTTCCATCCCGTTCGCGGCGCGCAGGTCTTCCAGCGCCCGCACGACGCCGGCGCGGTCCAGCCCGATATCAAGGTCGATCGCCTTCGCAGCCTCGAACAGCCGGTCGAGATGATCGTCGAGAAAGGCCCAGCGGCCATCGTACAGGCGCAATCCCTCCCACACGCCGTCGCCCAGCATGAAGCCGCTGTCATAGACGCTGACCGTGGCCTCGGCCTTGGGAACGGTGCGGCCGTTCACATGGATCAGCAGGCGCTCGTTGCGGGCGTCCTCCTGCGCCTGGTGGGTGGTGACGTGAGAGGAGATATCCGGGCTCACGCCTGCTGCTCCAGAAAGCTGTCCACCTCGTCGCGAGAGGGCATGGCGTCGGCGGTGCCGGGGCGGGTGACCTGCAGCGCGGCGGCGGCGGCGGCGAAGCGCATCGCCTCGGCCGGCGGACGGCCCGCGTCAAGTGCGGCGGCGAGAAAGCCGGTGAAGCAATCCCCCGCGCCGGTGGTGTCGACGGGCTTTACCGCGAAGGCGGGCGCGAATACCGGCTCTGACCCCGCCGAAATCCATTCCGCCCCCTCGCCTCCGCGGGTGACGACGACGCCCTTCACCGGCAGTTCCGAAAGTTCCTGGCCCAAGGTGTCACGCAATTGCCGGGCCTCGACGGCGTTCATCACCAGAAGGCTTGCGTGGGGCAGCACCGCGCGCACCGCGTCGATGTCGAAAGGGGCGGCGGAATAGATCACCCGCATTCCTGCCTCGCGGGCCAGGCGGGCGGCCTCGACCTGATGCGAGGTCTCGTTTTGCAGCAGCAGCGTGTCGCTTGGGCTGGCGGCCTCCAGCGCGCGGGCGATGGCTTCGGGCGATTGGGTGCGGTTGGCACCGGGGAAGATGACGATCGTGTTCTCTCCGGCGGCGTCGACATTGATGATCGCATGGCCGGTCGGGATCTCGACACAGGCGATATTCGTGGCGTCGACGCCGTAGGATTCAAGCCGTTGCAAGGCCCAGTCGCCGTCCTCGCCGGTGGCGCCGACATGCAAGACCCGCGCCCCGGCCCGGGCCGCCGCGACAGATTGGTTCGCGCCCTTGCCGCCCAGGCCCGTGCTGTAGCCGCCGGTCGCCACGGTCTCGCCGGGGGCGGGCAATCGCGGCAGCTGGTAGAAATGATCAAGGTTGATCGAGCCCAGGTTGTAGATCGTCATATGCCCCCCTCTTCGTCCCTGTTTCCGCGAAGAACCGCCCCCCGGCCACGTTCGCCGGCCGCCCGCGCCGCCAGGCTGGGAAATTCGGCGATCGCCGCCCTGTCCAGTCCCCGTCTGCGCACTGCATTTACCACGCAAGTTCCTCCCTGCGACATCTCGCTTCTAGCGCCCCCCGTCGGCGGTGCCAACTGCGCTGATTTCGTGCTTTCAGGTGGGGGGTGGCTTTTGTAGGGTCTGCGCGGATCAAAGGGGGATTTCCGTGGCGGCCGAACCGAATGTCACGCCGATGATGGCGCAATATCTGGAGATCAAGGCGCAGCACAAGGATGCGCTGCTGTTCTACCGGATGGGCGATTTCTACGAGATGTTCTTCGACGACGCCGCCGCGGCCGCCGAGGCGCTGGACATCGCGCTGACCAAGCGCGGCAAGCATCTGGGCGAGGATATCGCCATGTGCGGCGTCCCGGTGCACGCGGCCGAGGGCTATCTGCTGACGCTGATCCGCAAGGGCTTTCGCGTCGCCATCGCCGAACAGATGGAGGACCCGGCCGAGGCCAAGAAGCGCGGCTCCAAATCGGTGGTGAAGCGCGATGTAGTGCGGCTGGTGACGCCGGGCACCCTGACCGAGGAAAGCCTGCTCGAGGCCCGGCGCCACAATTTCCTGGCCGCCTTTGCCGAGGTCCGCGATCAGGCGGCGCTGGCCTGGGTCGATATCTCGACGGGTGAGTTTCGGGTGATGGATTGCCCGCCGCACCGGTTGGGCCCGGAACTTGCGCGACTTGCCCCCCGCGAGGTGGTCGTAAGCGAGGCGAAAGAGGCCGATCTGGCAGGAATAGTGACGGAATCGGGCGCGGCTTCGACCCCGATGGCGCGGGCCAGCTTCGATTCCGCTTCGGCCGGGAAGCGGCTTTGTGCTCTTTATTCCGTGGGCTCGCTGGAAGGGTTCGGCAGCTTCTCGCGGGCCGAGATTTCGGCGATGGGCGCGATCGTCGATTATCTGGATCTCACCCAGCGCGGCAAGCTTCCGCTGCTGCGCGCGCCGGTGAAGGAAAGCGCCGCGCGCGTGATGCAGATCGACGCGGCGACGCGGCGCAGCCTGGAAATCACGACCGGCACGGGGGGCGGGCGCGACGGCTCGCTTCTGGCGGCGGTGGACCGCACGGTGACGGCGGCGGGCGGGCGGCTGCTGGAGCGCCGCCTTTCCAGCCCCTCGCGCGATCTGACAGAGATCCACGCGCGCCATCTGGCGGTGCGATTTCTGCTGGAACAGAGCCGTTTTCGCGATGACCTGCGCGCCCAGCTTCGCAAGGTGCCCGACATGGACCGTGCGTTGTCGCGGCTGGCGTTGGATCGCGGCGGGCCGCGCGATCTGGCGGCGATCCGCGGCGGGCTGACCCAGGCCGGAGAGGTCGCCGAGCGCATCGCCGCGGCCGAGGCGCCGCCGCTGCTGAACGCCGCCGGGACGGCGCTGGTGAACCACGAGGACCTTGTCGATCTGCTCGACACCGCGCTGGTGGCGGAACCCCCGTTGCTGGCGCGTGATGGCGGTTTCATCGCGCCGGGCCACGACGTGGAACTGGACGAGGCGCGCGAGCTGCGCGACGAGGGCCGCGGCGTGATCGCCCGGATGCAGGCCGACTATGCCGCGCAGACCGGGATCGCGTCGTTGAAGATCAAGCACAACAACGTGCTGGGCTATTTCATCGAGACGACCGCGACCCATGCCGAAAGGATGCTTTCGGCGCCGTTGAACGAGACTTTCATCCACCGCCAGACCACGGCCAATCAGGTGCGTTTCACCACGGTGCCGCTAAGCGAGATGGAAACCCGGATCCTGAATGCCGGAAACCGGGCGCTGGAGATTGAAAAAAGGCTCTATGACAGCCTGAAACAGGCCATCCTTGCCCGCGCACCGCAGATCGGAGAGGCCGCCCGCGCGCTGGCCGAGATCGACCTGGCCGCCAGTTTCGCCGACCTCGCCGCGGCCGAGGATTGGGTCGAACCCAGGGTCGATGACAGCCGCGGCTTCACCGTGACGGGCGGGCGCCACCCGGTGGTGGAACGCGCGCTGCGCAGGCAAGGGGCGGGGCCGTTCGTCGCCAACGATTGCGACCTGACGCCCGGCGACACCCCGGCGATCTGGCTGCTGACGGGGCCGAACATGGCGGGAAAATCCACCTTCCTGCGCCAGAACGCGCTGATCGCGTTGCTGGCCCAGGCCGGCAGCTTCGTGCCGGCGGCAAGCGCGCATCTGGGCCTTGTCAGTCAATTGTTCAGCCGCGTCGGCGCCTCGGACGATCTGGCGCGCGGCCGGTCGACCTTCATGGTCGAGATGGTGGAAACTGCGGCGATTCTCAATCAGGCCGACGACCGTGCGCTGGTGATCCTGGATGAAATCGGCCGCGGCACCGCCACCTATGACGGGCTTTCGATCGCTTGGGCGGTGCTGGAGCACCTGCATGACGTGAACCGCTGCCGGGCGCTGTTCGCCACCCATTACCATGAGATGACGGCGCTGGCGGGCAAGTTGCCGGGGGCAGAGAATGCCACCGTTGCGGTGCGTGAATGGGAAGGCGAGGTGATCTTTCTGCACGAGGTGCTGAAGGGGGCGGCGGATCGTTCCTACGGCGTGCAGGTGGCGCGGCTTGCGGGTCTGCCCGAGGCGGTGGTGGCCCGCGCCCGCACGGTGCTGGACGCGCTGGAGAAGGGCGAGCGCGAAGGCGGCGAGGCGAAAAAGGCGCTGGTCGACGATCTGCCGCTTTTCGCCACCCAGCCCCCCGCGCCGACACCCGCCCTGGCGAAGGGCTCGGCGGTCGAGGCGGCACTGCGCGAGGTGCATCCGGACGAACTGACGCCTCTCGACGCCCTGCGGCTGGTCTATGATCTGCGCGGAAAGCTGGAACAGGGCTGACTGGCCACTTCACCTTGGTGAAAATAGGCCAAACGCGCCGCCATCGGCGCGCGTGACGATGCGACGGGCTATGACACCCCGGTCCCCGTCCTGTCCCCGTGCGGGAAACCGCCGCGAAGTCTAGATCAGCGTGCCGAGATAGACACCCACCACGACCAGAACCGCCCCGAGCGCGATCCAGCCCAGCGGCGCAAAGGTGCTTTGGGTTTCGGGCGGCGCCTCTTCCTGCGACTGGCGGATCAGCGCGGCCTCGACCATCTGCGGCAGCCGGGGCCCGAAGCGGCCCAGGACGCGTGCGGTACGCGCCAGATCGCGCACCGCGGCATGGGGGCCGACATGCTGGCGGACGTAGCTTTCGACCACCGGACGCGCCACCTGCCAGATGTTGATATGCGGATCGAGCGAGCGCGCGACGCCCTCGACCACCACCATCGTGCGTTGCAGCAAGATCAGTTCGGTCCGGGTCTGCATCCCGAAGCGCTCGGTTACCTCGAACAGGTAGCTCAGCAGTCGCGCCATCGAGATGCGCGACGCATCCATGCCGAAAATCGGCTCTCCGACGGCACGAAGCGCGCGGGCGAAGGCGTCGATGTCGCGGTCGGCGGGAACGTAGCCGGCCTCGAAATGCACCTCGGCCACGCGGCGGTAGTCGCGGCGGATGAAGCCATAGAGGATCTCGGCATAGACGCGGCGGGTGTATTCGTCGATCGCACCCATGATGCCGAAATCGTAGGCCAGGATCTCACCCGAGGCGCCGACCTTCATGTTGCCCTGGTGCATGTCGGCATGGAAGAAGCCGTCGCGCAGCGCGTGCGACAGGAACAGCTGCAGCACCCGCGCGCCCAGCTTGGCGCGGTCATGACCGGCCGCGTCCAGCGCGGCGTTGTCGCCCAGCGGCAGGCCCTCGGCCCAGTCCAGCGTCATCACTCGGCGCGCCGAAAGATTCCAGCGCGGCTCGGGGATGGAAAAGCCTTCGTCCCGCGCCGTGTTGGCCGCGAATTCCGAGGCCGAGGCGGCCTCGAGCCGCAGGTCCAGCTCGGCCAGCACCACGCCTTCGAAATGGGCGACCACGTCGTTGGGGCGCAGCCGGCGGGTGCCCGGCAACAGCCATTCGATCAGCCCGGCGCCCAGATAGAAGGCGTCCAGATCGCGGCGAAAGGCGCGTTCGATGCCCGGGCGCAGAACCTTGACGGCAACGGCCTCTCCCGTCGCGGCCAGACGGGCGCGGTGGACCTGGGCGATCGAGGCGGCGGCGACCGGTTCGGAAAACTCGGAAAACACCTCGTCCACCGCGATGTCCAGCTCTTCCGCGATGGTGCGCTTGGCCTGGGCGGTGGGGAAGGGGGGCAGCTTGTCCTGCAGATAGCGCAACTGTTCGGCGATTTCGTCGCCGACCACATCGGGGCGGGTGGAAAGGATCTGGCCGAACTTGATGTAGGCCGGCCCCAACGCGGTGATCGCGCGGGTGGTGGGCGGCAGCGCGGGATCGCCCTTCAGCCCCAGCCATTTGAACGGCCAGCCCAGCACGCGGGCGGCCAGGCGGATGCGCGGCGGGGCATTCATCGCCTCCAGCACGACTTTCATCGCGCCGGTGCGTTCGAACGTGGCGCCGGTGCGGATCAGGCGCCAAAGGTTGTGCGGCCCCCTCACGTCAGATCTTCCAGCCCGAATGAAGGGCGGCGACGCCCATCGTCAGGTTGCGGTATTTCACCTGCTCGAACCCGGCGGCGCGGATCATCGCGGCGAAGCTTTCCTGATCGGGGAAGCGGCGGATCGATTCGACCAGATATTGATAGCTTTCGCGGTCATTGGCGACGATCTGGCCCATCACGGGGATCACGTTGAACGAATAGCGGTCATAGGCCCATTGCAGCAGGTCGTTGGGGATCTGGCTGAATTCCAGCACCATCAACCGGCCGCCGGGGCGCAGCACGCGGTAGGCCTCGGCCAGCGCGTCCTGGATGCGGGTGACGTTACGGATGCCGAAGCTGATCGTGTAGACATCGAAGCTGTTGGCGTCGAACGGCAGGGCCATGGCGTCGCCCACCACCCAATCCAGGCTTTCGGCCATCTGTTCGGCCTCGGCCCGCTTGCGGCCTTCGACCAGCATCGATTCGGTCATGTCGCAGACCGTGGCCGTCGCGCCCGGTGCCCGACCCAGGAAGCGGAACGCGACGTCGCCGGTGCCGCCGGCCACGTCCAGAAGCTTCTGGCCCGGCCGCGGTGCCAGCCAATCCATCAACTGGTCCTTCCAGACGCGGTGGATGCCCATCGACATCAGATCGTTCATCACGTCGTATTTCGAGGCCACACGGGTGAAGACCCCGTGCACCATGCCGGCCTTCTGATCCTCGGCCACGGTCTGAAAACCGAAATGGGTGGTCTTGTCGTCCTGCTCGGTCATCTCGGGCCTTGCCGTCTTGTTGTACGCCCCTTCTTATAGGCCGCTGCGGCGCAGGGGCAATGCACGCCACGCCGCAGGCGCATCAGAGGGGGAAAGACGTGCCCGAATTGCCCGAGGTCGAAACCGTCCGCCGGGGGTTGGAGCCGGCGATGGCGGGATTGCGAATCGTTCAGGTCGCGGTGAACCGCCCGGATCTGCGCTGGCCGTTCCCGCCGCGCATGGCAGAGCGGCTGACCGGTGCGCGGGTGGACCGCCTGCGCAGGCGGTCGAAATACATCCTGGCCGATCTCGATACGGGTGAGTCGCTTCTGGTGCATCTGGGCATGTCGGGGCGGATGCTGATTTCGGGCGCGACGATCGGTGACTTTCACCATCCTCATCCGGCGCCGGCCAAGCACGATCATGTGGTGCTGGACATGGCGGGCGGCGCGCGCGTCACCTTCAACGATCCGCGCCGCTTCGGGGCGATGGATCTTGTGCCGACGCAAGGCGCCGAGGCGCATCCCCTGCTGGCCGGGATCGGGCCGGAACCCTTGGGAAACGCTTTCGACGAGGATTACCTGATCGCCCGCTTCAAGGGCCGCAAGGCGCCGGTGAAGGCGGCGCTGCTGGATCAGTGCGTCGTAGCGGGTCTGGGCAACATCTATGTCTGCGAGGTGCTGCACCGTACAGGGATAGATCCGCGCCGCGCCGTCGGGCGGATTTCGGCGGCGCGGGTGGCGGGCCTGGTGCCGGCGATCCGGCAGGTGCTGGAAGAGGCCATCGCGGCGGGCGGGTCGTCCTTGCGCGACTATCGCCAGGCGGATGGCGAACTGGGCTATTTCCAGCACGACTTCCGCGCCTACGGGCAAGAGGGGCAGCCCTGCCGCACCCCCGGCTGCGGCGGCACGATCGCGCGGATCGTGCAATCGGGGCGTTCGACCTTCTTCTGCCCGGATTGCCAACGCTGAGCGGACGTTCGGCAACACTGATCCGAGAGATGGCTTGATCCCCGGGCCGGGCCTGCTATGGACTCGGGGCTGAGCTGCCAAGAAGGAGCCTAAGCATGGCCTACGAGACGCTGATCGTCGACGTCGACGATTATGTCGCGGTGATCCGGCTGAACCGTCCCGACGCGCTGAACGCGCTCAACAGCCAGCTTCTCGGCGAACTGGCGGATGCGCTGAGTGCTGCGGATGCGAACGAAAAGGTGCGCTGCATCATCGTCACCGGCTCCGAGAAGGCCTTCGCCGCCGGTGCCGACATCAAGGAGATGTCCGAGAAAAGCTTTGTCGATGTTTTCGCAGGCGACCTGTTCACCGCCGAGACCGATGCGATCTTGCGGGTGCGCAAGCCGATCATCGCGGCTGTCGCGGGCTATGCGCTGGGCGGCGGCTGCGAGCTGGCGATGATGTGCGATTTCATCATCTGTGCCGACAATGCCAAGTTCGGCCAGCCCGAGATCAACCTGGGCGTCGTCGCCGGGATCGGCGGCACCCAGCGCCTGACCCGCTTCGTGGGCAAGTCGAAGGCGATGGACATGCACCTGACCGGCCGTTTCATGGACGCGGCCGAGGCCGAGCGTTCGGGCCTGGTCAGCCGCGTCGTGCCGGCCAAGAAGCTGATGGACGAGGCGATGTCCGTCGCGCGCAAGATCACCGAGAAATCGGCGCTGACCGTGATGGCGGTGAAGGAATCGGTGAACCGCAGCTATGAGACGCCGCTGCGCGAGGGCCTGCTGTTCGAACGGCGCATGTTCCACGCCCTTTTCGCCACCGAGGACCAGAAGGAGGGCATGGCCGCCTTCCTGGAGAAGCGCGAAGCCCAGTTCCGCGACCGCTAAGGCCGTGGCGCCGGGGATGTCCCCGGCGCGCAGCCTTTACAGATAGGCCTCGCCCATCTCCTTGCCGAAGGCGTCGGGTTTGCCGACCCAGGCGATCTGACCGTGTTCCAGCACATAGATCCGGTCGGAATGGGGCAGGGCGAACGTCACGTTTTGCTCTCCCAGCAGCACGGTGATCGGGGTGGTGTCGCGCAGCTTGTGCAGCGCCTGCGACAGCTGGTCCAGGATCACCGGGGCCAGGCCAAGGGTCGGTTCGTCCAGGATCAGCAGCCGCGGCTTCATCATCAGCGCCCGCGCGATCGCCAGCATCTGCTGCTCGCCGCCCGACAGGGTGTTCGCCGCCTGCCGCTGGCGTTGCTGCAGCACCGGGAACAGCCCCAGCAGCCAGGCCATCTGCTTTTCGCGCTCGCCGTCTTCCAGGTGCGCGCCGCCCAGTTCCATGTTCTCGCGCACGCTCATATATCCGAAAAGTTCCCGGGTTTCGGGGCATTGCACGATGCCGTCGCGGGCGATCTGCGCGACCGAGCGGCCGGACAATTCGCCGGTGTGCCAGTTGATCTTGCCCTCATATCCCAGAAGGCCCGAGATCGCATTGAACAGGGTGGTCTTGCCGGCGCCGTTCAGGCCGACGACCGCCACGAATTCGCCCTCGTGCACGTCCAGAGAGACCTTGTGCAGCGCCTGGGCCTTGCCGTAGCGGACCGAGAGATCCTCGATATGCAAAAGCGCCTCACCGGCCTCGCGCGCAAGCTCCGGCCGGGCGTGAGAGACGATCTCTCCGCCCATGTAGACTTCGCGCACGCGCTCATTGCGGGTCACCTGCTCGGCGGTGCCCTCAGCGATCTTCTCGCCCAGATACATCGCCAGCGCCCGGTCGACCAAGGCCGCCACGCTCTTGACGTTGTGGTCGACCAGCAGCACCGCGCGCCCTTCCTCACGAAAGCCGTGGATCAGGGCCGAGAAATCGGCCACCTCGCGCGGGGTCAGGCCGGCGAAGGGTTCATCGACCAACACCACCTTGGGTTCGCGCGCCAGCGCCTTGGCCATCTCGATGCGGCGCAGATCGGCGAAGGGCAGGGTTGAAGGCAGCCGGTCCAGCACTGCTTCCAGCCCGACGCGCTTGGCGATGGCGCGGGCGCGTTCCTCGACGGAAGGGTCGGCGACCAGGCGCAGCAGGCTGTCGGGCAGAAGCGCCAGCTTGATGTTTTCCAGCACCGTCTGGCGGTGCAGCGGGCGCGAATGCTGGAACACGATACCGATGCCTTGATGCGCGATCTTCGCCGTCGGCCAGCCGGCCACGTCGGTGCCGTCGATCACCACCTTGCCGGTGTTGGGCCGTTCGATCCCCATCACCAGCTTCATCACCGTGGACTTGCCCGACCCGTTCGGCCCGATCAGGCCCAGGATCTCTCCGGGTTTCAGGGTAAAGCCGATGTCCTTCACCGCGACGAGGCCGCCGAAGCGCTTGCTGAGGTGTTCGACTTCCAGGATGTTTGCCGTTTCGCTGCTCATGCGCCTTCCTTCGTTCTGCTGAACAGACCCAACAGGCCGCTCGGGAACAGGATGATGACCGCAAGGGTAATGCCGGAGACCACGAAGATGTTGAGCTGACCCAGCGGGCGCAGCAGCTCATCCGCCAGCAAAATCACGATCGCGCCGACCATCGCGCCCAGGATCGTGCGCCGCCCCCCCAGCACCGCCGCAATGATGATCTGCACGCCGATCGAGATGTCGATCACCGTGCCGACCGAAGCGGTGCCCGAATAGAACACCATCATCCCGCCGGCCAGGCCCGAGAGCAGCGCCGAGATGCAGAAGGCCGCGAGCCGATGCTTGGCGACGTTGAACCCCAGCGCGGCGGCGGCGACCGGATCCTGCCCCGTGGCTTCAAGGATCAGGCCAAGCGAAGAGCGCGAGATGATCACCAGAAGCACCGCGCAGGCGACCATGAACCACAGCGCGTATTCGTAGTTCACGCTGGCGTTGATCGACAGGATATCGGGGGTCATCATGCCGATCTCGCCGCCGGTGTAGGCGGAAAAGATCACGATGACATATTGCAGCAGCAGCACCGCCACCAGCGTGACCAGGCCGAAATAGGCGCCGCGCAGCTTCAGCGCGGGCAGGGCCAGAAGGATGCCGCCGATGATCGACAGGAAACCGCCGAAGATCAGGCAGACGATGATCGGCATGCCGGCGTAATTGTTCAGCAGCGCCGCGCCGTAGGCGCCCAGGCCGATCAGGAAGGTCGGGCCGAAGTTGACCATTCCGGCATAGCCGAACAGCAGGTCCCACGACATCGCGAAGACGCCGTAGAAATAGGCCATGGTCAGCACGCCCAGGTAATAGGCCGACAGCCACCACGGCCCCAGGGCCGCGATCACCAGCGCCGGCAGCGACAGCCACAGCAGGCGGGATTTCAGAAATGTCGTCATGCCCAACTCCTTACCGGCGGCCCAGGATGCCCTGCGGGCGCAGGTAGACCACCAGCACCAGCACGATCAACGCCGGGATCGGGCGCAGTTGCGGCGAAATCAGATAGGCGGTGATGGTCTCGAGATAGCCCACCACATAAGCCGCGATCAGCGACCCCCAGACAGAGCCGAGCCCACCCAGCACCACGATCGAGAAGGCGCTGGCCGTCAGGCTTCCGGCGCTGGCCGAACTGACGCCCAGGAAGGAAGCCAGCAGCACCCCCGCGACCCCGGCGAGAATGCCGTAGATCGCCCAGGAAAACAGGTAGATGCGCGACATCTCGAAGCCCAGAAGGCCCAGGGCGCGCGGATTTTCGGACGCCGCCAGCAGCGGCTTGCCGATCTTGGTGCGGTAGACCACCAGCCACAGCAGGCCGATCACGACCCAGCACAGGATCCCGATCATGATCTCGTTGATCGGGGTGCGGTCGCCAAGGATATAGACCACGCCGGGCAACAGCGGCTTCATCGTCACGGGGTTGTCGGAAAACAGATAGGCCAGGCCTTCCTGGATCATCACCCCCCAAAGCAGGGTGCCGGTAAGGATGAAGATCTCGGTCTCGTCGCTGGGGATGGTGCGCGATTGCTGGATCGGGCGGATCACCACGAAATAGGTGATGAAGGCCGCGATCATCCCGGCCAGGACCCCGACCGCCGCCGCGGCATAAGGATCAAGGCCGAACTGGTTGGCCGCGTACCAGCCGACCAGCGCGGCGATTACCATGATGCCCCCATGGGCCAGGTTCAGAACCCCGGTGACGCCGAAGATCAGCGTGAAGCCGATCGCGCCGAGACCATAGAGCGCACTGATAACGAAACCATCTATCAATATCTGTATCGCAACCATGCTGTCTCCCGCCGGACGCCGTGCGCGCCCCTGATATTCCAATGCGAAGGAAGGACCCGGGTGGAGGTTGGATCAACCGCCGGGCCCGGGCATTCGGTCCGAGGCGGCCCCGGGATGCCGGGGCCGCCGTCGCGATCAATGCGTGGCGGTGGGAAGCTTTACGAAGCTGGGGAACTTGATCTTTCCGTCCGCCAGCTTGTCCGGCCAGACGGCGACCTGCTTGCCGTCTTGCCACTGGATGAACAGGCCGGTGACCAGGCCCTTGCCGTATTTCAGGCCATGGGCGTAGATCGAGTCCTTGCCGTAATACTGGATCCGGCCGACGGTGCCGACGTAATCGGTCTTCTCCATCGCCGAGACGATCTTGTCGGGATTGGTCGAATTGGCCCGCTTGATCGCGTCGGCGATCACATGGACATCGTCATAGGCGGCGTAGCCCACATAGGACGGGCTGTCGCCATAGGCCTTGGCGTAGGCTTTCGCGAAGGGGATGGTCTTGGGCGTGATCGCCACGGTGGGGGTCGCCCCGGTCTGGGTCAGCACGCCTTCGGCCGCGCCGTTGGTGTCCTTCCAGAAGGTCGAGGTGCTGGCTTGCGAACTGATCCCGGTCATCGCCAGCGGCACCTGCTGGTCATGCCACTGCACCGTGGGGCGCACGCCGACATGGCTGATCCCGGTGGTGATGAAATCCGGATGCAAGCCTTCGATCTTGTTGAAGATCGGGGTGAAATCGCTGGTGTCGGGGTTGAATCGGATCTCGTCCAGCACCTTCACGCCGACCTTGGGCAGGCATTTCTTGTAGGTCGCGTCCAGCGGCGCGGTCCAGGCGGCGTCCTCGCTCATGATCACCGTCGTCTTCATGTGGTACTTGTCGACGAAGACATCCTTGGTGAAGTCACACACCGATTGCGCCAGGAAGGCCGAGTTCAGCCAGCCCTGGAAGGTGTACTTGTACTGGTTGTAATGCTCATGCACCTGAAGCGGGATCTTGGTGCTGGCCGCACCGGGAGAGATATAGGGCATGTGCAGGCGCGCGGCCCAGGGCTCCAGCGCCAGCACGACCTCGCTCATGTAGCTGCCGACGATGGCATCGACCTTGTCCTGTGTCGCCAGGCGCTTGAAGGCGCTGACCGCGTCCGACGCAGAGGAATGGTCGTCGTAGGTGATGACCTCGACCTTGTGGCCGTTGATGCCGCCATGGGCGTTGATGTTCTCGGCCGCCAGCTTGGACGCGTTGATGATGGCCGCGCCGGCAACCGACGAGGCCTCGCCGATCACGCCGATCTTGATCGGGCCCTTGATGGCAGCGGCGGCCGGCAGGGCCGTGCCGAGCAGCGCAAGGCTGCTGAGCGCGGTCGCACCCAGGGCGAGCTTGCGCATATGCGAAGTCAATTTCATTTGGGTCTCCTCCTCTGGCGGACAATTTGATCCGGCGTCACAACGATTGCTGCTCGTTGACTTGTTTTTCGAAACGCTAGCACGCGACGGCCCATCATCTCGATCAAATTTGCTTAATTGCCAATTCTCACATTGATTTGAATATATGGGAGAATTGGTGATCTCTTATTGGATCACGAATGCTCGGTCAAAATTCATGATATCTCAATGAGATAAAATAAACGCCGCGGCGCAGCAATTCGGCGCGGTGAATTCGGCAATTGGATCCGAACCCGCGCGGACATCGCCGAGCGCAAGGCGAATTTGCTCGGCCTCTGGGGCCGTACGGACAGACGGCTTATGTCTCGCGCAGGGCCAGGGTGCGCTCGCGCAGCCAGGACATGAAACCCCTGGGATTGGTGGTCCAGGGGCTGATCTCTTCCGGGGGAATTGGGGCGCCGATGACCGGCGCTTGCGGTTTGTTCAGCGCATGTGCGATTTCATGCAGAAGAAGGCCTTGGCGCAACGTCGGCGACAGCTTGTTCGCAATGTGGTACCAGCGCGAATTCTGCCCCGGAAAGAAGATCGGCAGCACCGCCGCGCCGCTGCGCAGCACCATCTTCGCGGTAAAGGGGTTCCACTCGGCCTCGACCGCGGGGCCGAACCAGGTTTCCGAGGCCGCGACCTGTCCGGAGGGAAACAGAATCACCACGCCGCCGTCCTTGAGATGGTCCATCGCATGGCGGCGCATCTCCAGGCCCTTCTTCTGGGCGTCCTCTTCATGCGGGAAGGGAACCGGCACCATGTGATAGGAAATCTCCTCGATCCCGGTCAGGAGCGACCGGGTGAGGATCTTGAAATCCTGGCGGACCTGGCCCACGAGGCACCCCATCACAAGCCCATCGACCAGGCCGTGCGGATGGTTCGCGACCACCACGACGGGGCCTTCCTTCGGAATCCGCGCGATCTGTTCGGCGGGTGTTCGCAACGCGATCCCCATCACCTCGAGCGTGCGATCCCAGAATTCCTGGCCCCGCGCCGGACCCCGGGCTTCGAACTGCCGGATCAGATGCAGCAGCGTCAGCTTTCCGGTGGCCATCTCGATCGCGCGGATGGCGTTCGATTTCCACGGATTGGTGAAAGTCCCCGCGTAGGAAAGCCTGCGCTTCTCATAGGGTTTGTAGTCGGGGTCACCGATGAAGTTGTGGTTTTCTTGGCTATGGTCCGTCACAGGTGAACCGTCCCACGGGGTTTCTTGAATTGATACCCGATTAGAAATCTTCCCCGAACCTGTCGGCAACCAGAGCTTCCAGCGCATCGGCCAACTTCTCGGCCTCAGGTCCGCTGACTCGGATCTCAATAGAGCTTCCGCGCGGCGCTGCCAACATCAAAAGGCCCATGATCGAATCGCCCGACACGCACATGCCGTCCTTCGAGACCTCGGCCTCGGCATCATGCGCCTCGACCACTTCGACGAACTTCGCCGAGGCGCGGGCGTGCAGGCCTTTTTCATTGATGATCTGGATGGTCTTCGTGGTCATGGATCTTGGTCCCCTCCGCCGATCTCCATGCTATCTATATATTTTCGTCCCGCTTCCATAGCGGCCCTGACGGCATCGGTCACCGGAAGACGGCGTGATTTCGCCAATTTGACCAGCATGGGAAGATTTGCGCCGTAAAGGATGCGGCGGTCGCGCCCGGCGCAGGCCGGCAGGCTGAGGTTGGAGGGCGAAGAGCCGAACATGTCGGTCACCACGACAACGCCGGTGCCATCGTCGACCTCGTCGGCGGCGCGGATGATCTCGGCCTGCTTGGCGCTGCGATCGTGATCGTTCTCGATGGTGATCGCGCGGATGCCTGTCTGGGCGCCGACGACGTGCTCGACCGCAGCCAGATATTCCCGTGCGAGCCCGCCATGTGCGACGATCACGATTCCGATCAAGAACGCTCCTCCGTGCCGGTGATTGCAGAGCCCCGGCGCTCAAGCTCCCTATGCCGTTTTGCCACCGCCCAGCCCTGATCCGCAAGCGTCTGCGCAAGCATTTCCGCCATCGCGACCGACCGGTGCTGGCCACCGGTGCAGCCGAAGCCGATGGACAGGTGCGGCTTGCCCTCGTCGACCTGGGCCGGCATGGTGATCGCCAGCAGTTCCATGATTTTGTCGAAGAAGGCCTGCGCGTTCGGGTCTTGCCAGATATAGGCGGCAACCAGGGGGTCGCGGCCATCAAGGGCGCGCAGCGTGGCCTCCCAATGGGGGTTTCGCAAAAAGCGGGTGTCGAAGATCATGTCCACCCCGCGCGGCACCCCCCGACGGTAGGAGAACGAGTGAACCGAGACGGCCATTCGCGGGCCCTCGCCACTTCCGAACCAGCGCTCAAGCTCGGCGCGCAGATCGTGGGGGCTCATGTCCGTGGTGACGATCAGCACGTCGGCGCGCGTCCTGATCGGGGTCAGCAGATCGGCCTCGCGCCGGATACCTTCCGCCGGGTTCTCGTCCGGGGCCAGCGGGTGGCGCCGCCGGGTCTGGGAATAGCGGCGGATCAACTCGTCCTCGCTACAGTCGAGGTAAAGCAGTTCCAGCGCGATCTCGGGGCGTTCGGTCAGCCGGTCGATCAGGGTGATCAGCGCGGCGGCGCTGAAATCGCGGTTGCGCACGTCGATGCCCAGCGCTGTCGGGCGCTCCAGCGGGGGGCCGTCCAGCAGGCGCGGGATCAGACTGAGGGGCAGGTTGTCGATGGTCTCGAAGCCCAGATCCTCGAGCGCCGAGATCGCCGTGGAACGGCCAGCGCCCGAAGGGCCGGAGACCAATACGACACGATGTCCGGTTTCCTGGGCTGCCATTGTGGGCCTCATGCGATCCGTCCCGCCCGAAGATATTGCACGATCGCGGCAGGGAAATGGCCGCTCGAGATCCCGTGACAAAGTGGCACTGTGCATCCCATCAGCGTCAGCCGGCGGTCGGGCGGCAGGCGGTCGGTTTCGGTCTGGCCCAGATCGACCGCCAGGGCGACCACGGCCTCGCCCACGGCGTCGGCGGCGAGGATGCCAAGGCCGCGGGCTTCGATCCGGCCCGCGATGGCGGCGGGCGCGCGGGCGATCAGGCTGCCCGCGCGCGCGCTTAGGCGGGTACGGTCATCGGCGACCAGGCGTGCGCCCAGCGCCATCAGCTGCAAGGCAAGCCCTGATTTGCCCGCCCCCGAGGGCCCCAGGATCAGCACTCCGCGTCCGTCGAGCGCCACGCATGAGGCATGTAGGATAGGTTCGTCTTCCGATCCCGGCCCCGATTCGGACCCGGGTTCCAGCCTCGGTCCTGATCCGGGTGTCCTGGCCGCGCTCACACCGGCAGGCCCACGACGAAGCGCGCGCCCAGCGGGTCAGAGGTGACGTCGGCATCCGTGGGGCGGATGTTCTCGGCCCAGATGACGCCGCCATGGGCCTCTACGATCTGTTTCGAGATCGACAGGCCCAGGCCGGAATGGTCACCGAACTGGCCTGCGGGGCGTTCCGAATAGAAGCGCTTGAAGATCTTGCCCAGCGCCTGGTCGGGAATGCCGGGGCCGGTATCCTCGACCACGATCAGCACCCGGTTCTCGCGCTGGCGGGCCCAGACGCGGACCGCGTCGCCCTCTTCGCAGAAGGAGATCGCGTTGGAGATGAGGTTGACGAAGACCTGCGCCAGCCGCTGTTCCAGCCCGTGTACCATGATCGGCTGCGACGGCAGGTCGGTAATGAAATCCACCCCCTTCTCCTGGGCCTGCCTGCCCAGATGGTCACCGATATTGCCCAACATTTTCAGCAGGTTGAAACGCTCTTCCTCTTCCTTGACCAATTCGCTGTCAAGCCGCGAGGCGTTCGATATCTCGCTGACCAGCCGGTCCAGGCGGCGCACGTCATGTTCGATCACGCTCAGCAGCTTCTCACGCTGGTCCTCGCGCTTGGCGACGCTCATCGAGGCCACGGCCGAACGCAGGCTGGCCAGCGGGTTCTTGATTTCATGCGCCACGTCGGCGGCGAACTGCTCGTTCGCCTCGATCCGGTCATAAAGCGCCGCGACCATGCCGCGCAGCGCGATCGAAAGGCGCCCGATCTCGTCGGGGCGGGCGGCCAGGTCGGGGATGCGGACCCGCGCCGGGCTCATCTTGCGGGCCTGGCGGTCGCGGCCCAGCTCCGCCGCGGCCGCGAGGTCCGACAGCGGGTTGGCTATGGTCGAGGCCAGCACCAGCGACAGCCCGATCGACACCAGGATGGCGATGACGAACATCTGTAGCACCTGCTCGCGCTCGTAGCGCACCAGGCGGTCCAACTCGCCCGCGGCCGAGGCCGTGGCGACGACGCCGATCACCTTGCCCTGATGCACGATGGGGGTGGCGACCGCGAAGATCGTGTTGCCGTGACCATCGGTGCCGGTATTCACCTGGGTGCTGCCCTTCACCGTCGCCGCGAACAGCGCGCGGGCCTGATCGGCGGCATTATAGCCGGGCCGCGGCGCGCGATCGGGCGTCAGCACGCTGGAAATCCCGTCCCAGACCCAGTTGAGGAAGCCGGTGATGACGGTGTTGCGGTGCAACGCATCCTTCGTCAGCAGCGCGCTTTGCGCCTGGCCGACCGCCTTGGTCACCTGCAGCCCGTCCGCGTCGTAGACGAACAATTCCACCCCATGCGCCAGGCTTGCGGAGGCGCGCTGGGCGATCTGGTCGGTCGAGGGGGCGGCGCCGGACTGATCCGCCGCCGGCAGGCCGCCCGAGATCATCGTGGCGATCAACCGGGTCTGGGCCACCAACGCGTTTTCGCGCTGCTGTACCAGGCTGTCGCGGAACGGGTTGAGGTAGAGCACCCCCGCGACCAGCAGGATCAGCGCCATCAGGTTGAAGGTAATGATCTTGCGCGCCAGGGGCGAACGATTGAGCGACACGAACCCCGACCGGCGGCGCCTGTCACGCGCCTCCTTGTCGCCATCCGCGGCGACCCAGTCCTCGCCCAGCAGAACGTCGGCGCGGCCGCCGGCCTTCTTCTTCTCCGGGGCCGGCTCTACAGTATCGATCCGTGAGGTCAGCGTCATTCTTCGTTGTATCTGTAGCCGATGCCGTAAAGGGTCTCGATCGCCGAGAATTCCGGATCGACAGAGCGCATCTTCTTGCGCAAACGCTTGATATGGCTGTCGATCGTGCGGTCATCGACATAGACCTGATCATCATAGGCGATGTCCATCAGCTGATCGCGGCTTTTCACGAAGCCGGGCCGCTGCGCAAGCGCCTGAAGCAGCAGGAATTCGGTCACCGTCAGCGAAACATCCATGCCCTTCCACAGCACCGCATGGCGCAGCGGGTCCATTGTCAGGCTGCCACGTTCCATCACCTTCGTGTCTTCGGTGGTCGCGACCTCGCCCGTGCTGATCGCCTCTTGCCGGCGCAGAAGCGCGCGGATGCGTTCGACCAGCAGGCGTTGGCTGAAGGGCTTCTTCACATAGTCGTCGGCGCCCATGCGCAGGCCCAGGACTTCGTCGATCTCGTCATCCTTCGAGGTCAGGAAGATCACCGGCATCGAGGTCTTCTGCCGCAGCCGCTGCAGCAGATCCATCCCGTCCATCCGCGGCATCTTGATGTCCAGCACGGCCATGTCCGGCAGCCGCTTGTTGAACGCGTCCAACGCGGACTGACCATCGTTGTATGTCTCGACCTCGAACCCCTCTGCCTCCAGGGTCATAGAGACCGATGTCAGGATATTCCTGTCATCGTCGACAAGCGCGATCCTCGACATTTCACCAATCCCCTATACTGCTCTGATTGCCTGCTTTTTGCCATATTGTCGGTTTTCCGACATGCGGAATCAACTGGAAACTGCGAATCACCTGCACGGGCGGGTCCAGAAGAGGCGAAAATTCCAAATCTTTGACTAATTTGCCTCACCTTCCCGCGATGGTGGCGCTATCGTATCATTGGTTGCGCTAACGACACCCAAGCCCGCTGTTCCATCGTTTCGGACGCGTGTTATAGGGCGAGTGTCGGCTTCCTCGGGGGCCGATCGGCGCCACGCGGTACGACAGGGCGCCGCATGCTGACCAAAGTGAATGCCGCCGCCACGGCATCGGGAGCCTGCAGATGACCAATGGACATGTGAACCCGGCCAAAGGCCTTGAGACCCAGGGGATCGAAGGGCTGGGCAACGTCTATTACAACCTGATCGAACCTGCGCTGATGGAGCAGGCCGTGAAGCGCGGCGAGGGCAAGATCGGCCTTGGCGGCACGCTGCTTGCCGATACCGGCGTGCATACCGGGCGCTCGCCCAAGGACAAGTTCGTGGTCCGCACGCCCCTGGTCGAAGACACGATCTGGTGGGAAAACAACAAGCCGATGACGCCCGAGGCCTTCGACCGCCTTCAGGCCGACATGCTGGCGCATATGCAGGGGCGCGACTATTTCGTGCAGGACCTCTATGCCGGCGCCGACCCTGCGCATCGGCTGGACGTGCGCATGGTGACCGAACTGGCCTGGCACGCGCTTTTCATCCGCCACATGCTGCGCCGTCCCGAACGGTCGGAACTGGACGCGTTCGAGCCTGAATACACCATCATCAACTGCCCCTCGTTCCAGGCCGACCCCGAACGGCATGGCTGCCGCAGCGGCACGGTGATCGCGCTGAACTTCGACAAGAAGCTGATCCTGATCGGCGGTACCGAATATGCCGGCGAGAACAAGAAATCGGTATTCACGCTGCTCAACTACATCTTGCCCGGCAAGGGTGTGATGCCGATGCATTGCTCGGCCAATCATGCGCCGAACGACCCGACCGACGCGGCGGTGTTCTTCGGTCTTTCGGGCACTGGCAAGACCACGCTGTCGGCCGACCCTGCGCGCACCCTGATCGGCGACGACGAGCACGGCTGGTCGGATACCGGCAGCTTCAACTTCGAGGGCGGCTGCTACGCCAAGACCATCAGCCTGAGCCCCGAGGCCGAGCCCGAGATCTATGCCACCACGACGAAGTTCTCGACCGTGATCGAGAACATGGTGACCGACCCCGAGACGCTGGAGTTGGATTTCGAGGACATCTCGAAGACTGCGAACATGCGTTGCGCCTATCCGCTGCATTTCATCTCGAACGCGTCCGAGACCGGGCTGGCGGGGCATCCCAGGAACATCATCATGCTGACCTGCGATGCCTTCGGCGTGCTGCCGCCGATCGCGCGGCTGACGCCGGCGCAGGCGATGTACCACTTCCTGTCGGGCTTCACCGCCAAGGTGGCAGGCACCGAGAAGGGCGTGACCGAGCCCGAGCCGACCTTCAGCACCTGCTTCGGCGCGCCTTTCATGCCGCGCCGGCCCGAGGTCTACGGCAAGCTGTTGCAGGAAAAGATCGCGACGCATCAGGCGTCTTGCTGGCTGGTCAACACCGGCTGGACCGGCGGCGCCTATGGGGTCGGGTCGCGGATGCCGATCCGGGCGACCCGGGCGCTGTTGACGGCGGCGCTGGACGGGTCGCTGAACGAGGTGGAGTTCCGCAAGGATCCGAACTTCGGTTTCGACGTGCCGGTCCGGGCCGAGGGGGTGGCGGAAGTGCTGCTCGATCCGCGGCGCACCTGGGGAGACAAGGAGGCCTATGACCGTCAGGCCGCCAAGCTGGTGAAGATGTTCGCCGACAACTTCGCCCAGTACGTCCCCTATATCGACGCCGATGTGAAAGCCGCGGCGCTGGGCTGAGGGCCGGGGCCGACAGGGGAACGAAGGGTCCCCGCGGGGGCCCTATTGTTGCGGTTTCTGCAGCAGGGGCGCTGCCCCCTGACCCGACCGTCAGTTGCGGGTTGGATCTGAAACGACTGGCCCACGCAGCCCCATAGCCTCCGGCGGAAAGCAAAGAGCCGAGATCCCAAAGGATCTCGGCAGCCATGCCGTCCGGTGCTGTGGGATCTGGCCTGAGCGTGATCCGATGGATCAGGGCGTCCAGATGCTCGTGGGCCTGGTGGACGAAGTCCGGGTGGCCCAAGAGCTCCTCCAGTCGTCGGAGCACCACTTCGTAGGCCACGACCGGGTCGGGCGGCGGGGCCTTGGCCTCGCGGCTCTCGGCCTCGGCGGCAGCGAGCTTGATCTCACTCATCCGGTCCTTCA
Organism: Allgaiera indica; assembly: GCF_900106675.1. Classification (GTDB taxonomy): domain Bacteria; phylum Pseudomonadota; class Alphaproteobacteria; order Rhodobacterales; family Rhodobacteraceae; genus Acidimangrovimonas; species Acidimangrovimonas indica. Next base: position 2,033 of record NZ_FNOB01000008.1, on the reverse strand, counting down.
CCTGCTCGAACAGCATGCCGTCCTCGATGGCCCTGAAGTAGTACTCGAGCTTTTTCTTCAACTCCTTATGCTGCTTGCGCAGCCGCTTGACCGGCTGGTCCGGGTCGCCCTTGCGCAGCGCTTTGCGCTCCGCCTGGATCGCGGCCTCGAAGGCCTCGGTCAACGCCGGCGCCAGCAGCGCCTCGCGGAGGCGGTTGGAGACGGGGTTCTCGATGCGGTCGCGGCGGATCGTCACCTTGTTCGTGCAGCTGCCATCGCGGTTGCCCTGGCAGCCGTAGCGGGTCTTGCCGCACATGACATAGGGCGCGCCGCAAGGAGTCGCAGACCATCAGCCCCGACAGCAGATAGCGGCTGCGATGGGCGGCGCGGGCGTTGCCCGCCGCCTTCCCCTTTTCCGCACTCTCGAGGGTCCGGGCCTGGGCCGCGTCCCAGTCTTCCTGCGGCACGATCCTGAGCTCAGGGATCTGAGCTTCGATGACCTCCTCCGGCGTGGCCGTGACCTTGCGCTTGCCGGTCTAGGGATCGTCCTGGCGATGCGTCTGCCCGAGCCGCGCGATCCCGATGTAGAGGGTGTTGCGCAACAGCCCGTCGTTGCGGGAGCCGCGCTCGCGCGCGGACGGCGAAGCTCGACGACGGGCGGCAGCGGCGCACGATCGGCCTTGCGGCGATCCCGAAGCTCGCGGCGGCGTTCGGCATGGTGCTCTGCGGCCATGTCGGCCTCGGCGAAGAGGCGGGCACGAACCGCGTTCAGCCGCTCCCGATCGGCGCCGATCATCTGGCCGAGCATCGGCGTGCCGCACTCGCCCAGGCTGAAGCCCGGGTTGTTCAGCGAGACCGTGATGCGCCGGGAGCCCACGAAGCGGGTGGGCTTGTCGAGGCCGATCGCGGCCAGGGCCTCGGGGCGGGTCACCCGGGTCTCATAGTCCTGGTTCGCCTTGCTGTCGGCGGTGGTGCCGTAGGCAAGCGTCGCGAAGCGCCGGCCCGCAAAGCTCACGACGTCGAGGACGGCGCAGGGCCGGACTTTCGGGCGGTAGCTGTCGTCGCGTTCCGAATGGGGGAAACGGAAGGCGACGACATCGCCCCAGGCGAGGTGGTCACGCCAGTTGGTCGCAGGGGTCTGGGCGATCTCAGCGGTGGTGGCATCAGACATTGGTTTCTCCGGTTGGGTTGCCGTGCCGACGCCCGCTTCAGCACTTCCCCTTTGGCGGGATCCGGTTCGGCGGCGCGAGCAGGTGGGGGTTCGGGGGCGGAATGCGGAACGACCTCCCCCGGGAGCCGGGGCCTCGGGGCGTCCGGAACGGTCCCCGAGCCGTCGGAGACGCCGGGGGTGTCCAGAGGGGTGGCGAATGCCCCTCGGTCCCGCGGACGGCGGCCAGGGGTGAAGGGCAGTGGCGAGCGACGCCCCTTCGAGCAGGGGGTGCAGGGGGAGTGCGGAACGATGACCCTGCTCCGGCGGACGGCCCCGGGCGGGTCAGGGAGGGCGGCGCGCGTCCCTGGCGGCGCGTCAGCGGCGCCGGGGTCCGGGGGCGCAGCCCCCGGCGAACGGCAGTGCGAGAAGGTGGCCGAAGGCCGACTGCGCGCACTGCCTAGGGTCAGGACCCATTGATTTCCGGTTGGCCGCGTGATTCACAGTTCGAAAAACGAGCGGTGAACATGTCTGATCTCTTCTGGCTGACGGATGCGCAGATGGCGCGTCTTGAGCCCTTCTTCCCCAAGTCACACGGCAAACCCCGCGTTGATGATCGGCGCGTGTTGAGTGGAATTATTTTTATCAATCGCAATGGTTTACGGTGGCGCGATGCCCCTGCTGCCTATGGGCCGCACAAGACGCTGTACAACCGTTGGAAACGGTGGAGTGACAAGGGCATCTTCGCCCGGATGATGGCCGGTCTGGCCGCCGAGCATGGCGAAAAGAAGACTGTGATGATCGACGCCACTTACCTGAAGGCACACCGAACAGCGACCAGCATGGGCGTGAAAAAGGGGGGCGTGGACGCCTGATTGGCCGGACAAAGGGCGGCATGAACACCAAG
>NZ_FNOB01000012.1 GCF_900106675.1 Allgaiera indica | reverse complement strand
ATTGGCAGAGAAATGATATCAATCAACCCGATCAGCAGGTGCAACGAGTAGCTTAATTTACGCCAGATCCTGTCCAAGAGACGGGGAGTAGCTCATACGGCAAGATCGAGGTCGCACTTGCGCCCTCTATGCACTTCGCTTCTCGTCGTCCTAGAACCGCTTGCGCGCCCGAAGTGCCGCACCGATCGTGCCGTCGTCGAGATAATCCAGTTCCCCCCCGATCGGCACGCCCTGGGCAAGGCTGGTCACCTGCACCCCGGCAGGTTCGAGCGCCTCGGCAAGGTAATGCGCCGTGGTCTGGCCGTCGACGGTGGCGTTCAACGCCAGGATCACTTCGCTGATACCTTCCGCCCCGATCCGGTCGACCAGTTGCGGGATGCGCAGATCCTCGGGCCCGATGGCGTCAAGCGCCGAAAGCGTGCCGCCAAGAACGTGATAGCGGCCCTTGAACGCGCCGCCGCGTTCCATCGCCCAGAGATCGGCCACGTCCTCGACCACGCAGATCTCGCCCGTCGCGCGCTTGTCCGAGGCGCAGATCGGGCACAGCTCGTCGGTGCCGATATTGCCGCAGCGCGCGCAATTGCGCACGCCACGCGCGACCTCGGCCAGGGCCGCCGCCAGGGGCGTCATCAGCACCTCGCGCTTGCCGATCAGGTGCAGCACCGCCCGCCGGGCCGAGCGCGGCCCGAGGCCGGGAAGCCGCGCCATCATGTCGATCAGCGCCTCGATCTGCGGCGGGATGTCGGCCATGGCCTAGAACGGCAGCTTGAAATCGGGCGGCAGGCCCATCTCGCCGGTCAGGCGCTGCATCTCCGACTGGTATTTCTCGGCCGCCTTCTTCTGCGCGTCCTTGATCGCGGCCAGGATCAGATCCTCGGCCACCTCCTTCTCGGAGGGTACGAAGATCGAGGGGTCAATCTCGAGCCCGGTCAATTCGCCCTTCGCCGTGGCGCGCGCCTTCACCAGCCCCGCGCCGGATTCGCCTTGGACCGTCGCGCTTTCCATCTGGCGGTTCAGGTCTTCCATCTTGGCCTGCATCTCCTGCGCGGCCTTCATCATCTTGGTCATGTCACCAAGACCGCCCATACCCTTGAACATGCGCGTCGCCTCCATTCGTCATTGAAATCAAGATAGGCGCGCCGCCGCCCGGCCACAAGCAAGCCAAGGCGCTAGCCGTCCTCAAACGGATCCCATTCGTCCTCGACCTCGGGCAGCGCGCTTTCGGCGGCGTCCCGGATCAACGCCTCGGGGGCGCGGATCTCGGTGATCCTGGCCTCGGGGAAGGCGGCGAAGACCGCCTGGACCAGCGGATTTTCCGCCTGCAGCTTCGCGCGCTGCTCGGTCAGCCGTGCCTCGCGCGTCTCGGCGATCGTGGGGGCACCGCCCGACGAGACGACCGACACCCCCCAGCGCTGATGGGTCCAGCCCTGCAGCCGCCCCGCCAGCCGCGCGGCCAGATCCGCAGGCGCGTCCGGCGCGGGTTCGAACTCGATCCGGCCGGGGGTATAGCGCGCCAGGCGCAAACCCGTCTCGACCTCGACCAGCAGTTTCACGTCACGCATGGTGCGGATCAGTTCGACCACATGGTCGAAGCTGGGAAAGCGTGCCGCCAATGCCTCGGGCGCGGCGGCGGGCGCGGCCTGCATGGCCGGGCCGCGCGCCGGGGCCATCGCCGCGCCGCGCATCGGCGCATGCACCATCCCCGCCCCCGGGCCGCCACCGGCAGGCCGGGCACCGCCACCACCGCCGCCACCGCCCGGCCCGGCGGGCGGACGCGGGGCGTCTTGCAGCTTCCTCACCAGATCCTCGGGCGTGGGCAGGTCGGCCACATGGGTCAGCCGGATCACCGCCATCTCGGCGGCCATCATCGCGTTCGGGGCCTGGGCCACCTCTTCCAGCGCCTTCAGCAGCATCTGCCACATCCGCGTCAGCGCCCGCATCGGAAGCGCACCCGCCATCCGCTGTCCGCGCTCTCGTTCGTCGGGCGAGACAGTCGGGTCCTCGGCCGCCGCGGGGGTGATCTTGATGACGCTCAGCCAGTGGGTGATCTCGGCCAGATCGCGCAGCACCGCCATCGGATCGGCGCCGCCGGCATATTGCGCGGACAACTCGGACAGTGCCGCGGCGGCGTCGCCCTTCATGATCAGGTCGAACAGATCGAGCACCCGCCCCCGGTCCGCCAGCCCCAGCATGGCACGCACCTGTTCGGCCGAGGTCTCGCCGGCGCCGTGGCTGATCGCCTGATCCAGCAGCGAGGTCGCGTCGCGGGCGGATCCCTCGGCGGCCCGCGTGATCAGCGCCAGCGCGTCGTCGGCGATCGCCGCGCCCTCGGCATCGGCGATGCGGCGCAGCAGGCCGATCATGTCCTCGGGCTCGATCCGGCGCAGATCGAAGCGCTGGCAGCGGCTCAGCACCGTCACGGGGACCTTGCGGATCTCGGTCGTGGCGAAGATGAACTTCACATGCGCCGGGGGTTCCTCCAGCGTCTTGAGCAGCGCGTTGAAGGCGCTGGTCGAGAGCATGTGAACCTCGTCGATGATGTAGATCTTGTAGCGCGCCGAAGCCGCCCGATAATGCACGCTGTCGATGATCTCGCGGATGTCGCCCACGCCGGTGCGGCTGGCCGCGTCCATCTCCATCACGTCGACATGGCGGCCTTCCATGATTGCGCGGCAGGGCTCGCACTGGCCGCAGGGCTCGGTCGTGGGGCCGCCCTGGCCGTCGGGGCCGATGCAGTTCAGCCCCTTGGCGATGATCCGCGCGGTGGTGGTCTTCCCGGTGCCGCGGATGCCGGTCATGATGAAGGCCTGGGCAATGCGATCGGCGGCGAAGGCGTTCTTCAGCGTCCGCACCATCGCCTCCTGCCCGACAAGATCGGCGAAGGTCTCGGGCCGGTACTTGCGGGCCAGGACCTGGTATTTCGGGGCGGCGGTGTCTTGGGTGTCGCTCATGCGGATCGGGCGGGCCCTGGCTGGATTCGGATCGGCCCCCAGACTAGGGTGCGGCCGGGGCGGCGTCCAGCACATGGCAGGCAACAAGACGCACGCCGCGAGGCAGGAGGTGGGCATGGGATACGAGATTGCCGAGATCGGGTTGGGCGGCGGCACGATCGGGATCGGCGCGCTGCCGGGGCTGGACGGCGATTACCGGGGCGATCTGGCGGCGATTCTGGCCTGGCGGCCGGGGATGGTGCTAAGCCTCGCCACCGTGGCCGAGGCTGAGCGCGGCGGCGCCACCCGCCTGGCCGCCGATCTGGGCGCACAGCAGATCCCCTGGCGACGCTTCGCGATCACCGATTACGGCGCCCCCGACGCCATGAGCCGCGAATTGTGGCCGATGCAATCGGGCGGGCTGCTGGCGGCGCTGGGGCGCGGCGGGCGGCTGTTCATCCACTGCCGCGCTGGCTGCGGCCGTTCGGGCATGATCGCGCTGCGGCTGATGGTCGAGGCCGGCGAGCCCCCCGAGGCGGCGCTGGCGCGGCTGCGCGCGGCGCGGCCCTGCGCGGTCGAGACCGCGGCGCAGATGGCCTGGGCGGTCGAGGGCTGAACGCGTGGCGCTGTTTCCGATCGTCATCGTGCTGGTGCTAGCGGCGATGTGGTGGATGCGCCGCCATTCCACCCTGACCCGGCAATGCCGCTGGCGCGCCGAACGTACCCACCCCGCCCCGCCCGGCCAGGCGCATTTCCGTTGCGCCGCCTGCGGGGCCGAGACAGATTGCCCGAACGGAAAAACCCCGAACCAATGCCTGCGCCCCTGACCCCGAGGCCCCGATGAAACCCGCCACGCCCGAAACCGCAGCCCCCGCCGACGCCGAGGCCCGCCGCGCCCTGCCCCCGGTGATCTGCTACCCCGTCGACAGCCTGCCGCCGCCCGACCTCGCGACCTACCGCGCGGCCCGCGCCACGGCGCGCAAGACCGCCGAAATCATCGCCCCCCCGCGCCAGGCCGCCTGCTTCACCGCCCCCGCCGGCAGCTTCTTCCGCATCACCTGCACCGAAGGGCCCCAGGTCGGCGACCTGAACCTGTGGAACGCCGCCGACCTGTCGGAACGCTTCTATTCCGGCAAGACCCGCGCGCTGCACGGCACCCATCTTTCAACCGGCGATCGGCTGTGGTCCAGCTTCCCCGCGCTGCGTCCGATGGCGACGATCACGGAAGACACGCTGGACTGGTACGGCTTCGACGACTTCGGCGGCGCGGTGCATGACGTGATCGGCACGCGCTGCGATCCCTATACCCACAACCTGCTGAAGGGCGGACAATATCACCATTGCTGCCATTCCAACCTGACCCGCGCCCTGGCCACGGCGCGGGACATGACCCATGCCGAGGCCGAACCCCATATCCATGACGTGCTGAATGTCTTCATGTGCACCGGCTTCACCCGCGACACCGGGCAGTATTTCATGAAGGCTTCGCCCGTGCGCCCCGGCGACTACCTCGAATTCTTCGCGGAAATCGACCTGCTGGGCGCGCTCTCGGCCTGCCCGGGCGGCGATTGCGGATCCGAACATTCTTCGGACACCGCTGCCTGCCACCCCCTGCAGGTCGAAATATTCACCCCCGACCCCGCCGCCCTGTCCGGCTGGACCCCGCCGCCCCGGAACGGCTACGACGGCAGCCACGGCGCCTGAAGCCCGCTCGCCCTGCGCCACAGCCCTTCATCTTGGCCCAAATACTCCCGCCGGAGGCGCCCGGCCCCGCCTCCCGCACCGGGCCTCAGCAGTAGCGCTCGGCCGCCGCCATCTGGCCGTCGCTGTAGCGATCGCCGTGGGCAAAGCCCGCCGGCAGCAGGCTCGCGATCTCGGCCCGGTCGGCATCGGTCAGGGTGATCTCGCACGCGCCGGCCCATTCGACCAGATGCTCGGCCGTGCGGGTGCCGGGGATCGGGATCAGATGCGCGCCCCGGTCCAGCACCCAGGCCAGTGCGGCGGCGCTGACGCTCCAGCCCCGGTCACGGGCGAAATCCTTGAACTTCCGGATCGCCGCGGTGTTGTAGCTGAAGTTCGGCTCTTGGAAGCGCGGGTTGGTACGGCGGAAATCGCGCTCGGCCATCGCCGCCGGGTCGGGAAAATGTTCGCCGAACATGCCGCGCGCCAGCGGCGAGAACGGCACGAAGGCCACACCCAGGTCGGCGCAGGCCTCGATCAGCCCCAGTTCGGGCTGCCGCGACCACAGCGAATATTCGCTCTGCACTGCCATGCACGGATGCACTGCATGGGCGCGGCGCAGGGTCGAGGGGGCGACCTCGGACAGGCCGTAGCCGCCGATCTTGCCCTCGTCGATGAAGGCCTTCAGCGTGCCCACGACCTCTTCGATCGGGCGCGCGGCCTCGCGGCGGTGGATGTAGAACAACTCCACGTGATCGCGGCCCAGAAGGCGCAGGGATTTCTCCAGCTCCTGGCGCAGATGGGCCTCGGAATTGTCGAAGCTGCGCGGCGGGCCGGGAACGATGCCGGCCTTGGTGGCGATCACCGCATCCTTGCCGCGGCTGCGGCGCCAGGTGCCGATGACCTGCTCGGACAGTCCCATGCCGTAAAGGTTCGACGTATCCAGGAAGGTGATCCCGGCATCATGGGCCGCATCGAGACAACGCAGGCTGGTTTCCTCGTCGGTGGGGCCGAAAAAACCCGCGAAGCTCATGCATCCCAGCCCGATGGCCGAGACCATGGGGCCGCCCGCCCCCAACTGGCGTTGCTTCATGCCTTTGTCCCTTTCCGGATGCGCGCGATTTCGCCGAAGCATGGCCAGATCCGCCCCGAGGTCAAGCCTTGCTGCCCACACGAATCGAGAAGGCAGCCGTCCCCGCGACATGACGCGGCCCGTCCGCCCCGCGCCGCCGCGCGGTCCGGTTGCCTCTGCCCCTTGCCGCCCGCATATTGCGTGCCATGCACCGGCCCCGCGGATGCTTGGGGCGCGACCCCGAAGGACAGCCATGACAGATCAGCCGCCCGGCCCCGCACGTCTTTCCGCCCCCGAGGCCGAAAGCATCGTCGCCGTGCTTTCCCTTGCCGAACGCCTGAAACGCGAGATGCGGCACAGCTGGCTTTCCGACGGTCGGCGCGAAAGCGTGGCCGAACACACCTGGCTGATGTCCATCGCGGCGATCCTGGTGGCGCCGCGGCTGGAACGGCCCGTCGATCTTGGCCATACCCTGAAGCTGATCGCGCTGCACGACATCGCCGAAGCCATCACCGGCGACATCCCCTGCATGGAACAAAGCCCGCGCAAGGATGCCAAGCAACAAGAGGAAGCCCGGGCGATGGAGACGATCAAGGCGATGCTGCCTGCGGATATCGGCGCGCAGGTGATCACCCTCTGGCGCGAATATGAGGACGCCGAGACCGACGAGGCACGCCTTGCCCGCGCCCTCGACAAGCTGGAGGTCCAGCACCAGCACAACCTTGCCGATCTTGCCACCTGGACCGAGCCCGAATACGGCCTGGTCTACACCAAGATGGACCGCGAATGCGCGCATGACGCGACCCTGGGCGCGATCCTGTCGGTGATCAGGGGGCATTCCGAACGAAAGCTGGAACAGGGCGGGGTCGATGTGCGGGCGCTGCGCGATCGGCACGTCCGGCGGGATTAGGATCCGCGGCCGCGATCGGCCCGTCGCATCCCGAAGATGCGCGGCCGCGACCGATCCCGCATCGTTTCCCAAGAACGGCAGAAGGGGCGCCGCGGCGCCCCTTCGTTCAACTTCATGCCTGTCCCGCCGGGGGGAACGCGTCGCCTTGTCGGGCCTCTGCGCCCTTGCGATCGTCACGCCCGCCGGGGTTATTGCGGGCTGATACCGCGCAACTTCTCCGACCTGCGGCGGATCAATTCCAGGCTGCCCAGCAGCACCACGGCCAGAAGCAGGATCAGCGACGCCACCGACAGGATCGTCGGATCGATCGTGTAGCGAAGGTTGGTCCACATCTGCAGCGGCAGGGTCTTCTGGTCGGGACCCGCGATGAACAGCACGATCACCACCTCGTCGAACGAGGTCATGAAGGCAAACAGTGCCCCCGAGATGATCCCCGGCAGCACCAGCGGCATGACCACCTTGAAGAAGGCCACCCTCGGCGTCGCGCCCAGGCTGAGCGCGGCGCGGAAGAACTGCGGCTCCAGCCCCTCGAGCGTCGCGGTGACGGTGATCACCACGAAGGGCGTACCCAGGATCGCATGGGCGATGATCACGCCGACGTAGCTGTCGACGATATGCAGATAGGAGAAGTAGAAGAACAGCGCCGTCGCCGTGATGATCAGCGGCACGATCATCGGCAGCACCAGAAGCGAGGTGATGAAGGTCCTGAACGGCATATTGGGCCGCGTCAGGCCCAACGCCGCCAAGGTGCCCAGCGTGGTCGCGATCAGCGTCGCGATCGGCGCGATGATAAAGCTGTTCTTCAGCGCCAGCAGCCATTGATCGTTGGTAAAGAAGGTCTCGTACCACCGCGTCGAATAGGCCGAGGGCTGGAATTCCAGCATCCCCTTGGTGAAGGTGAAGTAGGGCGTCGCGTTGAACGACAGCGGCACGATCACCACCAGCGGCACGACCAGGAAGAACAGCACCACCAGCCCGTAGAAACGGAAGACGTAGAACCATCCGCGTTCCGCCGGGCTGAGGTAACCGGGAAGCTTCTTGGGCCTCATGCGATCGATACCTTTCCTTTGCCGGTGATCATTCCGTAAATCAGGAAGAGGATCAGCGTGACCACGGTCAGGATCGTGCCCAGCGCGGCGGCGAGGCCCCAGTTCAGCGATTGCTGAACGTTATAGGCGATCCGGTTAGAGATGAACTGCCCGTTCTGCCCACCGACCAGCTCCGGCGTGATGTAGTAGCCGATCGACAGGATGAACACCAAAAGCACGCCCGCGCCCACGCCCGAGACGGTCAGCGGCGCAAAGACCCGCCAGAAGGCGCGCCACGGATGGGCGCCCATCGAGACCGCCGCGCGCATGTAGCTGTCGGGGATCGAACGCATCACCGAATAAAGCGGCAGCACCATGAAGGGCAGCAGCACCTGGGTCATCACGATCACGGTGCCCAGGGCGTTGTTGATCAGTTGCGGCCGCGCGTTCTCGGCTACCATGCCGCTTTCGACCAGCAGCGAATTGACCACGCCATGCGATTGCAAGAGCACGATCCACGCGGTGATCCGCACCAAGAGCGAGGTCCAGAACGGCAGCAGCACCGCGATCATCATCAGGTTGGCCCGGCTCGCCGGCATGCGCGAGATCCAGTAGGCCAGCGGATAGCCCAGCACCAGTGTCAGCACGGTGACCAGGGCGGACATCCAAGCGGTGCGGATGAACAGCTTGATATAGATGCGCTCATACGAGGGCACGCGCTCGATATGCCCGGTGGGCGAGACCTGCATGTCGATCGCGGCCAGATAGTAATCGGCCGTGAACATGGAACTTTGCCGCTTCAGCAGGTTCCAAATCGGCATCTGGCCCCATTTCGGGTCGATCTTGATCAGCTCGTCCTTCCAGCTGGCCGGAGGGGTCTTGAGCTTGTTCGAGCGGAACGAGGTCTTGTTGATCACCCCCATCACGCCCGGCATTTCCTCGTTCAGCCGTTTCGCGACACGGCCGAAGGTGCGCGCCTTGAACGCCGCGGTCAGATCCTCGCCGACGGCGGCATAGGCCTTCTCGGGCGGCAGTTCCTTACCGTCCCAGGTGGCCAGCGCCGATACGGTCTTGGGCATGTAATCGCGAACCGCCGTGTTGGCGACGCTCAGCCAGACCATTCCCAGCAACGGGACAAGGAACATCACGGTGATGAAGGCCAGCAGCGGCAGCGTCAGCATGAAGGCCGTGCGGCGCTTCTTTGCCTCGGCCTTGCGCAGGCTCACCTTCAACTTGGAGGAGCCGGCCGAAGCCAGCTCCCCCGTTGCGACTGTCACATCAGCGCACATGGCCGGCCGATCAGCTTGCAAGCCAGGACGAGAAGCGCTGGCTCAGTTGCGGGCCGTAGTTCGACCAGAACGACGCGCTCTTGGCGATCGAGTGCTTCAGGTGCTCCGGCGAGGTCGGCATGTACTCCATCATCTTGATCTTGTCGTTCTTGTAGTAGGTCAGGTCGGACATCTCCGCGAAGGACGACTTGCGCGCCGGCGAATAGGCGATGTAGCGGGCCTGTTCCATCAGCGACTTGGTCGAGGTCGAGAAGCGCAGGAAGTCCATCGCCGCCTGCAGGCGGTCCTTGGGCAAGCTGGCCGGGATAGTCCAGCCGTCCCATTCGTAGATGCCGCCGTCCCAGATGAAGCCGAAGGGCTGGTCGTCGGCGGCGATCGCATTGAAGATCCGGCCGTTATAGGCCGAGGCGATCACGGCCTCGCCCTGCGCCAGCATCTGCGGCGGCTGGGCGCCCTCGCTCCACCACACGGCGTGCGGCTTCAGCTCGTCGAGCTTCTTGAAGGCGCGGTCGACGCCCTCGGGCTTGGCCAGTTCCTCGTAGATCTTGTCCTTCTCGACGCCGTCGACATAGAGCGCCCATTCCAGGTTGCCGGCCGGGATCTTCTGCAGCGCGCGCTTGCCGGGGAACTTCTCCAGGTCCCAGACATCCTTGACCGAGCTGGGCGCGTCGTTCTTGAAGGCCTTCTTGTTGTAGCCGAACATCGTGTTGTACGAGATCGTCGAGACATAGCCGCCCGAGGTCTCGCCCTCGGCGCCGGAGCCCAGCGATCCCAGGGTGAAGTCTTCGCTGGCGGGCTTGCCGTCGGGCGATTTGTCCAGGTCCTTGTCGAAGACGATTTCCTGCAGCAGGCCCTGTTCGTACAGGCGGTTCGCGTCAGCCTGCACCAGGTCGACGATATCCCACGAGACGTTGCCGCTTTGCTCTTGCGCGGTCAGCAGCGCCGGGCCGTTACCCGATTTCTCGATGTTGTTGAAGTTGACGCCGGTCTTCTTGGTGTAGGGCTTCTGATAGGCCTCGATCTGGCTCATCTGATAGGCACCGCCCCAGGAGCACAGGTTGATCTTGTCAACGCCCGCCGCCATCGCGCGCCGCGTGCCGATCAGCGTCGACAGAGAGGACAGCGAAACGACACCCGCCGTCGAAGCCCCAAGCGCCAGCAGGTCGCGGCGCGAAATGGGCAGACCGCGGTTTTCCGGATCCTTGGTCATGTTCAAAAACCTCCGATGTTGCAGGGCGTTAAACTCGCCCCTGGTTGAATTATCGCCAGCCCCGGCACGGCGGGCCCGGCCTATTGCGCGTCAAGTGCGCGCGCATCCTGCGGGGCCCAGCCGATCTTGATCTTCTGGCCGGGGGTCAGCTGCGTCTGTCCCTGGGTATTGCGCGACTTGATGATGAACTCGTCCGATCCCGCCACCTTCAGCCGGGTGCGGAAGATGTCGCCCATGTAGATGAATTCCAGCACCTCGGCTTCCAGCGTCTGGGCGCCCGGCGGCAGCAGTTCCTCGCGGTATTCGACCCGCTCGGGGCGGATCGAGATCAGCGTCTTCTGCCCCTTGGCGGTGACGTTCACGGCCGTGGCGCGGATTACCTCGCCGCTGTCAAGCCGGACCTGGGCGGTCTCGCCCTCGATCGCCTCGACGGTGCCGGGCAGCTTGTTGTTCTCACCGATGAACTGGGCCACGAAGCTATTGTCGGGGCTTTCATACAGCGTCGCCGGCGGGGCCAGTTGCTGAATGCGTCCGTCGTTGAACACCGCGATGCGGTCCGACATGGTCAGCGCCTCGCCCTGGTCATGGGTGACGTAGACCACGGTGATGCCCAGGCTTTCGTGCAGATGCTTGATCTCGAACTGCATATGTTCGCGCAACTGCTTGTCCAGCGCGCCCAGCGGTTCGTCCATCAACACCAGTTCGGGATCGAAGACCAGCGCGCGCGCCAGCGCGATGCGCTGCTGCTGCCCACCCGAAAGCTGCGAGGGACGACGATTGGCGAACTCCCCCATCTGGACCATGTCCAAGGCGCGCTTGATCTTCGACTCGCGCTCGGACTTGCCCATGCCGCGCACTTCCAGCGGAAACGACAGGTTCTCGCCCACCGTCATATGCGGGAACAGCGCGTAGTTCTGGAACACCATGCCGATCCCGCGCTTGTGCGGCGGGACCGAATTGATCGGGCGCCCGTCCAGGCGAATATCGCCCTGGGTGGCGGTCTCGAACCCGGCCAGCATCATCAGGCAGGTCGTCTTGCCCGAACCCGACGGGCCGAGCATGGTCAGGAACTCGCCCTTGCCGATCTTCAGGTTGAGGTCTTTGACGACAAGCGATTCGCCATCATAGCTTTTCTGTACACGGTCAAATTCGACAAACGCGTCGTTGTGGTCTTGAGCCACCTACTTCTCCCCGATGGTCGCGGCACTTCATGGTGCCTTTCTCAGTCCTGCCCGAGACAAGCAAAACCCGTCCCGCATTGCAACCTGCTTATCCTGTTTTCGATCGCAGGTCCGATATTGCGGTAAAAATAGTCAAGAAATGCCAGATCCGGCGGCCGAAACGGCGGGTTCCAGGGCGAATGCAGCCAAATCGCCCGTCCCGGAAGCAAGCTCCTGTCCAACCTGTCCAGCAGCGCGCGTCTCCTGGTGCATCGCCACACGCAACCCAGAATTGCGCCCCCCGGAATCATCACCACCCAAAGGGCATCCCCAGGCGATCGGCAGCGCCGCCAAGAACGCGCTGGTCGCGGCACGACCGCTTCGGGGCGAAACAGCGCATTGGTTTCGGCCCAGCGGATCAGCCCCCAAGGCCCGCCTTGGGCCGAAACGCGCGCCCTGTGCGGCCCTGTGCGGCCCTGTCCGCGCCGAAGCCGGGCAACAGCAGGGGATGCGGGGACTGGCCGCGGCGAAGGGCGCGGGGTGGCGGCCCGGCAAGAACAAGAAACCAGGGCCCGCGCGCCGGCGATCCTGCGGCCGTGGCGGTTTCGCGGTGTCCGCGTCCCCGGCACGCGGCCTCGTCCCGCCGCCGGGTTCAGACATCTTCCTTTGCCATCTCGGCAAGCCTGGTGACGGAGTTCAGGTTGCGCGCGGTCCCGGTTTCCATGCCGGCAAGCCAAAGCCGCGAACGCCCCATGCCCGAAGGGTAGTGGATGAATACCTCGCGCGGTCCCAGCCCAATCTCTTCGTCGCGCCGCCCCTTCGCCGTTGCGATGACATCCGCCGGCGGCGCGTGGTCCAGAAACAGGACCGCGACCTTGCTTGGTGACGCCGCCTTGAAGGGGTTGGCGCGGATCGCGTCGCGCAGATCCCGGGCATCCCTGACGACGATATCGAACGGCTTCCCAAACTGCGCACGCAGGGCGGATTCGAGCGCCGCCCTTGCCGCATCGGGGGCAAGCGTGGTGCGGAACAAGACATTGCCGGACTGGATATAGGTGCGAACGCCGTCGAAACCAACCGCCGCGCACAGGGCGCGAAGCTCGGCCATCGGCAACTTGCCGGTCCCCCCGACATTCACCGCCCGGAGAAAAGCAACCAAAATGGCCATGCGCCGGCGCCCCATGGTGTCGCGTCGTTCGCCCGATGTTAGCCGCCATTGACGAAGATGTCGCGCCTATCGGATCGCCGTCGGCGCCGGCGACGCCCCCAGGCACGGCCAGTTCGGCGCGCCGTGCTAGCCAATCACCTCGAAGCGGTCGACGTCGACCATGCCGTGATCGGTGATCTTGAGATGCGGAATCACCGGCAGCGCAAGGAACGCAAGTTGCAAGAAGGGCTCTTCCAACACAACGCCCAGGCCCGCGGCGGCGGCCCGCAGGCGGACCAGGGCGTCGCGCACCGCCTCGAAGGGTTCCAGGCTCATCAGCCCCGCGACCGGAAGCGCGACCTCGGCCACGACCTTGCCGCCCTGCACCACGACGAAGCCGCCCTCGATCTCGCCCAGCCGGTTCGCCGCCAGCGCCATGTCGTCGTAATCCACCCCGACCACCGCGATGTTGTGGTGATCGTGGCAGACGGTCGAGGCGATCGCCCCCGCCTTCAGCCCGAAGCCGCGCACGAATCCCGTGGCGATGTTGCCGTTGCGGCCGTGGCGTTCGACCACCGCGATCTTGATCAGGTCGCGCGCCGTATCGGGGCGCTTGTCGCCATCGCTGGGCACGATCGTCTCGGTCAGGTGCTCGGTGATGATCTTGCCGGGCAGGATGCCGATGACGGGCGTCTCGGCCCGGTTGCCCTTGGTGCGGAAATCCCGCGCCTCCACGCGGCGCGCCTTGACCGAATGCCGCGCGACCGGCGCGATCACCTCGCGCGCCGCGAAGGCGGCGTCGTCCACGATCACGCCGCCGCAGATCACCCCCGCCGCATGGCAGCCCTTCAGGCTGTCGATTCGCACGATATCGGCGCGCTTGCCGGGCGCGATCAGGCCGCGATCCTTCAGCCCGAAGGCCTCGGCCGCCGAAAGGCTGGCGGCACGGTAAACTGCCAGCGGATCGGCCCCCAGCGCGATCGCAGTGCGGATCATGTAGTCAAGATGCCCGTGCTCGGCGATATCCAGCGGGTTCCGGTCGTCGGTGCAGAGGCAAATATAGGGCGAATGGCGTTCGGTGATCAGCGGCGCCAGCGCATGAAGATCCTTCGAGACTGAGCCCTCCCGGATCAGGACCCGCATCCCCTTGCGCAGCTTCTCAAGCGCCTCTTCGGCCGTCGTCGCCTCGTGTTCGGTGCGGATGCCCGCGCTGATATAGGCGTTCAGGTCGCGGCCGCGCAGCAGCGGGCAATGGCCGTCGATATGGCGGCCCCGAAAGGCGCGCAGCTTGGCCATCGCGCCCGGATCGCGGTGGATCACGCCGGGGAAGTTCATGAATTCCGCCAGCCCGATCACCCGCGGATGATCCATCAGCGGGATCAGGTCCTCGGCCTCAAGGCGCGCGCCCGCGGTTTCCATATGGGTCGACGGCACGCAAGACGACAGGTTCACCCGGATGTCCATCACCGTGCGCGCCGAGGCGTCGAGGAAATAGGTGATCCCGTCCAGCCCCGCGACATTGGCGATTTCATGCGGGTCGCAGATTGCGGTAGTGATGCCACGGGGCGTGACGCAGCGATCGAATTCGAAGGGCGTGACGGCGGAGCTTTCGATATGCAGATGGGTGTCGATGAAACCGGGAACCAGGATCTCGCCGGAGCAGTCGATCTCGTGCCGGCCCTGGTAGCGGTCGAAGGTGCCCACGATCATGTCGCCGCAGATCGCCACGTCGGTGTCGACCAGTTCGCCGCTGATCAGATCGAACACCCTCCCTCCCTTCAGCACCAGATCGGCAGGCGTCTCTCCCCGCCCCTGCGCGATTGCCCGTTCCAGATCCGCCCGCATCTTCGACTCCGCCTCCGCTTCTGCCTTCGCCGTTCCCATCCTGCCGCAGATTGCGCGCAGTATGCGGGGAAGGTCCACCCCCCGGGCCACCGGGGCACCGGGCGCGGCAAACCGCCCCGCTCACCTTGACTTGAGCGGCCCGGTTGCACCATCTAGACCCTCAACCAGAAGAATTTCGGGCCATACCGGCCGCGCCAACGAGAAAAGAGACCGCCCCGGGATGCCCCTTTCCCTGATCGCCGCGCTGCCCTTCCTCGGCGCCCTGTTCCCCGCGCTGATGGCCCGTGCCGGGCGCAACACCTGCGCAGGCGTGACCGGCGCCTTCACCGCGCTGGCGCTGCTGGGCTTGCTGCTGCACGCCCCGGCGGTGCTGGCAGGCCACGAGATCGTGCAGCGTATCGCCTGGGTGCCGCAGATCGGGCTGAACGCGAATTTCTTCCTCGACGGGCTGGGATTTCTCTTCGCGCTGCTGATCCTGGGGATCGGGCTGCTGATCATCCTTTATGCGCGGTTCTATCTGGACCCGAAGGATTCGATGGGCGAGTTCTACACCTATCTGCTGCTGTTTCAGGGCGCGATGGTGGGCATCGTGCTGTCGGACAACATCTTGCTGCTGCTGGTGTTTTGGGAACTCACCTCGCTGTCGTCCTTCCTGCTGATCGGTTTCTGGAAACACCTGGCCGAAGGCCGGCAGGGCGCGCGCATGGCGCTGGCGGTGACCGGCATGGGCGGGCTGGCGATGATCGCGGGGATGCTGATCCTGGGCCATGTCGCGGGCAGCTACGACATCAGCGAGATCCTCAAGCATCGCGAAGAAATCCAGGCCTCGCCGCTGTTTTTGCCGGCGATGCTGCTGATCCTGACCGGCGCCTTCGCGAAATCGGCCCAGTTCCCGTTCCACTTCTGGCTGCCGCACGCCATGGCCGCGCCGACGCCGGTGTCCGCCTATCTGCATTCGGCCACCATGGTGAAGGCGGGGCTGTTTCTGATGGCCCGCCTCTGGCCGATCTTCGCGGGCCGGCCGGAATGGTTCTATATCGTCTCGACGGTGGGCCTGCTGACCATGGTGATGGCCGCCAAGATCGCGCTGTTCAAGGACGATCTAAAAGCGCTGCTGGCGTTCTCGACGGTGTCGCATCTGGGGCTGATCACTTTCCTTCTGGGGCTGGGCACCAAGGCGGGCGTGATCGCGGCGGTGTTCCACATCATCAACCACGCCACCTTCAAGGCCGCGCTGTTCATGACCGCGGGCATCGTCGATCACGAAACCCACACCCGCGACGCCAAACGCCTGGGCGGGCTGATGACGCTAATGCCGATCACCTTCACCATCGCCACCATCGCGGGCCTGTCGATGGCCGGCATCCCGCCCTTCAACGGCTTCATCTCGAAGGAAATGATGCTAGAGGCCGCAGCCCATACCTACTGGCTGGGCAATCCCTGGATCCTGGGCGTGGTAGCGACATTGGGGGCTATATTTTCGGTCGCCTATTCGCTGCGTTACATCGCCCATGTCTTTCTGGGGCCCGTGCGCGAGGACTACCCGTCCAAACCGCATGATCCGGTCTTTGGGATGTGGGCCTCGCCCGGGGTGCTGGCAGCGCTGGTGATCGCGATCGGCCTGTTCCCGATGACCGTTGCAGGCTGGATCGTCACGGCCGCGGCCAACGCGGTGACGGGCAGCGCCGTGCATCCGGAACTGGCGCTGTGGCATGGGATCACCCCGGCGCTGTGGATGTCGATCATCGCCATATCGGGCGGCGCGCTGCTGGTCGGGCTGCATGGCCCGCTGGAGCGCCTGTGGCTAGCCACGCCGAAGCCCGAGGCGAAGCGGATCTTCGACGCGCTGATGGCGGCGGCAACCGGCGCCGCGCGCGGGGTGACCGAAGGGCTGCACAACGGCGCG
The DNA here is from genome assembly GCF_900106675.1 of Allgaiera indica. Classification (GTDB taxonomy): domain Bacteria; phylum Pseudomonadota; class Alphaproteobacteria; order Rhodobacterales; family Rhodobacteraceae; genus Acidimangrovimonas; species Acidimangrovimonas indica. The sequence goes on along the minus strand of NZ_FNOB01000012.1, from coordinate 119,202 downwards.
ATCAGCCGCTACCTGACGATCTTCTCCGTCACCTGCATCCTGGCCGGGGTCTATGCCTACGCCGGCGGCAGCGTCTCGGCCGGCCACCATGCCCTGACACCGCTGGAACCCGTGCCGCTGATCGCCTGGTTCGCGCTGATGGCGGCCACGGTGGCGGTGGTGATGTACCATCACAACCGCCTGCTGTCGCTGGTGCTGGTGGGGATCATCGGACTGATGGTCTCGATCGCCTTCGTCTACCTGTCCGCCCCCGACCTGGCGCTGACCCAGATCTCGGTCGAGGTGGTGACGGTCATGCTGCTGCTGCTGGCGCTGAACTTCCTGCCCAAGACCACGCCGAAGGAAAGCTCGGCCCCGCGCAAATGGCGCGACGGGATCATCGCGATCGCCGGCGGCCTGGGTGTCGGCGCGCTGATCTATGCGCTGATGATCCGCGATTTCGCCTTCAAGACGATCTCGACCTATCAGATGGCGCATTCCAAGCCCGACGCGGGCGGCGAGAACGTGGTCAACGTCATCATCGTCGATTTCCGCGGCTACGATACCTTCGGAGAGATCACCGTGCTGGGCATCGCCGCGATCGCGATCTATGCGCTGACCGACGCGCTGTTGCGCGGGCCCGCAAACGCCCGGCTGCGCGGCTGGGTGCCGGATCTGAAACGCGCCGGCGACCGCCATCCGCTGATGCTGGTGGTGGCGACACGGGTGATGATGCCGATCGCGGTGCTGGTGGGCATCTTCATCTATCTGCGCGGCCATAACGAGCCCGGCGGCGGCTTTGTCGCGGGGCTGGTGATCGCCATCGCGCTTCTGATGCAATACATGGCCTCGGGCTTTGCCTGGGCGCATCTGCGCCAGCGCTTCAACTATCAGGCGCTGATCGGGCTGGGGGTGCTGGCCGCCGCGGTCACGGGCATCGGCGCCTTCTTCAACGGGCGGCCGTTCCTGACCTCGGATTTCGGGCATTTCTACATCCCCTATCTGGGCGAATTCGAGCTGGCCACAGCAATGGGCTTCGATCTGGGCGTGTTCCTGACCGTGGTCGGCGCGGTGATGCTGGCGCTGGCAAGCCTGTCGCTGATCGCCCGCCGCGCCGGCGAGACCGTGAACCGCGCCCCGATGAGCACCGACCCGCGCGAAGACGCGCCCGAAGCCACCCCCGAGAACAAGCCCGGCACCGATGTCGCGCCCGATGGCGACGGCCCGCCGCCCGCGCCGGAGGGCCGCTGATGGAACTTCTTGTGGCCAGCGCGGTGGGCATGATGACGGCGGCGGGGATCTATCTGTTCCTGCGGCTGCGCACCTTTCCGGTGATCCTGGGGCTGGCGCTTCTGTCCTATGCGGTGAACATGTTCCTCTTCGCCACCGGTCGGCTGATCGTCGGCGCCCCGGCGATCCTGTCGCTACATCTGAAGGAATATACCGATCCGTTGCCCCAGGCGCTGGTGCTGACCGCGATCGTCATCTCCTTCGGGATGACGGCGCTGGTGGTGATCCTGTCGCTGGGTGCCTATCTGGAAACCGGCAACGACCGCATCGACATGGAAGAACCCCTGGACGCGGCCCAGGTGGATCCCGCGCAGGCCACGCCCGAGGACGGGCCCGAACACCACCCCGCCGGGCCGGAGGACACGCCATGAGCCTGAGCGAATGGATCATCGCCCCGGTCCTGATCCCGGCAGTGCTGGCGCCGCTGATGGTGCTGCTGATGCGCTTCGACATGCAGTTGCAGCGGATATTCTCGGTCGCGGGCACCGTGGCGCTGGCGGCCTTGGCGCTGTGGCTGCTGATCGGGGCCAGCAACGGGCCGATCCTGGATTACCGGTTGGGCAACTGGCCCGCGCCCTTCGGCATCGTCCTGGTGCTCGATCGGCTGTCGGCGATGATGCTGGCGCTGACCGCGGGGCTGGCGTTGCCGGTGCTGCTTTATGCGATCGGCAGTGGCTGGGACACGCGGGGGCGGCATTTCCATGCGCTTTTCCAGTTCCAGTTGATGGGGATCAACGGCGCCTTCCTGACCGGCGACGCCTTCAACCTGTTCGTCTTCTTCGAGGTCCTGCTGATCGCCTCCTATGGCCTCATGATCCATGGCGGCGGGGCCGAGCGGATGAAGGCCGGCGTGCAATATGTCGTCTTCAATCTGGCCGGCTCGACGCTGTTTCTGTTCGCGCTGGGGACGATCTACGCGGTCACCGGCACGCTGAACATGGCCGATCTGGCGAACAAGGTGGCAGCGCTGCCGCCGGGCGACACCGGGCTGATCCGCGTGGGCGCGATCCTGTTGCTGCTGGTCTTTGCGGTGAAGGGCGCGCTGGTGCCGCTGCAGTTCTGGCTGCCCAACACCTATTCCCACGCACCCGGTCCGGTGGCGGCATTGTTCGCCGTGATGACCAAGATCGGTGCCTATGCGATCTTGCGGGTCTTCACCCTGATCTTCCCGCCGGAGACGCCCGCCACCGGCACGCTTTTCGCCGACCTTCTGCTGCCCGCCGCGCTGCTGACGCTGGCGCTGGGGATAATCGGCATCATGGGCGCGCGGCAATTGGCGCGGCTGGTCAGCTTTGCCGCGATCGGGTCGATGGGAACGCTGTTCATCGCCGTCGCCCAGTTTTCCCCCGAGGGCAACACCGCCGCGCTTTACTACGCGGTCCATTCGACCCTGGCGGCGGCGGTGCTGTTCCTGATCGCCGACCTGACCATCGCGCGGCGCGGCGAGGCCGGCGGCGCGCTGCGCCCCGCGCCCAGGATCGCTGATGCCGGGCTGATCGCGGCCTTCTACTTCGCCGCCGCCATCGCCATGGCGGGAATGCCGCCGCTGTCAGGCTTCGTCGGCAAGCTGCTGGTGATGCAGGCCACCTGGGGCCACCCCGGTCAGTGGCTGATCTGGGCCACCATCCTTGTCACCTCGTTGATCGCGATCCTTGGCCTTGCGCGCGCTGGCAGCACGCTTTTCTGGAAGGCCAACGCGATCGCCCCCGGTGGGCGGATCTCAGAGCCGGAGCCGCGCGCCGCCCTGCCCTTCGTCGCCACCGGCCTATTGTTGGCCGCGCTGGTCGCGCTGACGATCTTCGCCGGGCCGGTGACGGGCTGGATGCAGGGCACCTCGGCCCAGCTTCTGGACCGCGCGGCCTATGTCACCGCCGTCCTGGGCCCGAAATAGGAGGCGCCGATGTTCCTGTCGCGGCTGGTTCCGCACCCGTTCCTGACGCTTCTGCTGACCTTCGTGTGGATGATGCTGATGAACAGCGTCTCCGCCGGCGCGGCGGCATTCGGCCTGTTTCTGGGGCTGGTCGTGCCGTTCCTGACCCAAAGCTACTGGCCCGACAGGCCGCGCATCCACCGGCCGCTGAAGATCGTCGAATATATCCTGGTGGTGCTGTATGATATCGTGACTGCCAATATCACCGTCGCCCGGATCGTGCTGTTCGTGCCGCGTGCCCGGCTGCAACCCGCCTGGGTCGTGATCCCGCTGGAGCTGCGCAGCCCCGAGGCGATCACCGTCCTGGCCGGCTCGATCACCTTGACGCCGGGGACGCTGACGGCAGAGGTATCCTCGGACGCGCATTCAATTCTGGTACATTGCCTGCACGCCCCGGAACCGGACGCGGTACGCGACGAGATCAAGCAGCGCTACGAGCGCCGCCTGCTGGAGATTTTTCCATGATCGATCATGCTCTGCAATTCGCCATGTCGTGCTACGGACTTGCGCTGGTTCTGAACCTCTACCGCATCTTCCGCGCGGCGGGCGTGCCGGACCGGGTGCTGGCGCTGGACACCATGGTGATCAACGCGATCGCGCTGCTGACGCTGCTGGGCATCAAGGAAGGCACCACGGTCTATTTCGAGGCCTCGATGCTGATCGCCATGGTCGGCTTCGTGTCGACCGTGGCCTATGCCAAGTTCATGTTGCGCGGCGACATCATCGAATAGGGGCGGCGAATGGAAATGGCGTTTGAAATCGGGGTCTCGACGCTGCTGGTCATCGGCGGCGCGCTGGGGCTAATCGGCTCCTACGGGTTGATCAAGCTGCCCGATCTGATGACCCGGCTGCATGCGCCGACCAAGACCACGACGCTGGGGGTGGGCGCGGTGCTGATCGCCTCGATGCTATGGTTCGCTGGGCGCCACGGGCAGATCAATTTTCACGAGTTGCTGATCTCGATCTTCCTGTTCCTGACCGCGCCGCTGACTGCGAATTTCATCGCCAAGGCGCATCTGCACCGTACTGGCGGGTACGCGGATCTGCCGCCGCCCGGCGACGGTGCCGTCTGGGCCGGTCAGCAGCCCCCCGAAGACGAACAGGTCGACGAGCCTGCCATCCTGCCCGAAGAAGGCGTGGGCGACGCGCTCTGACCGGCCCGCGGCCCATCGCCCGAGCGCCTTGCCAACCCCGGGGGGCGCGGATAGGGTGCCGGCCAATTTCGGAGGGGTCCGCAGGGCCCCCGCCGCTTCATGCAGGGCGCATTCCACGCGCCCCCACACGAGAGGAAGACGATGTTCGCGACGCCCGCATTTGCCCAGGCCGCCGGTTCCGCCGGAGCCACCAGCGCCCTGACCAGCTTCGTCCCGCTGATTCTGATCTTCGGGATCATGTATTTCATCCTGATCCGCCCGCAGCAGAAAAAGGTGAAGGAACACAAGGCCATGGTCGAAGCCGTGCGGCGCGGCGATCAGGTCGTCACCCAGGGCGGCATCCTGGGCAAGGTCACCAAGGTCAAGGACGACGGCGAGGTCGAGGTCGAAATCGCCGAAGGCGTGCGGGTGCGCGTCATCCGCTCTACCATTTCTCAGGTCATCTCGAAGACCGAGCCGGCCTCCTGAGGACCTCAGCGGAGCGCGCAAATGCATATCTCCATGTGGAAACGGGCATTGATCGTGCTGGTCTGTCTGACCGCACTGTTCTTCGCCATGCCCAACCTGTTTTACAACCGCGTACAACAGCATAACGACGCGCTTGTGAAGGTGCACAAGACCGGCACCACGACCGCCGCCGAAAAGGCCGCGATCGACGGCTGGCCGTCGTGGCTGCCCTCGTCGATCGTCAATCTGGGCCTGGATCTGCGCGGCGGCGCCTATCTGCTGGCCGAGGTGCAGCTGAAGAACGTCTATGTCGATCGCATGAACGCGCTTTGGCCCGAGGTACGCGACGCGCTGCGCAAGGACCGAAACACCATCGGCGGCGTGCGCCGGGTGCAAAGCCCGCCGGGCACGCTGAAGGTCAAGATCGGCAATCCCCAGGGCATGCAAGAGGCGCTGTCGGCGATCGGCAAGCTGGCGACACCAGTGGTATCGCTGACCAGTGTCGGCGAAAAGGATCTGGCGATCACCCAGGACGGTCCGGACGCGATCACCATCCAGCTTTCGGATGCCGAAAAGAAGGCCACCGACGAGCGCACGGTGCAGCAATCGCTTGAAATCGTACGCCGCCGGATCGACGAATCCGGCACCCGCGAACCGACGATCCAGCGCGAGGGCAACGACCGCATCCTGATCGAGGTGCCGGGCATCAGCTCGGCCGGTGAGTTGAAGAAGCTGATCGGCACCACCGCGAAGCTGACCTTCAACCAGGTGATCCGCCAGACCTCGGACAAGAACGCCAATCCCGGCATCGGCAACGAATTGCTGCCGGCGTCGGATCAGCCGGGTGTCTATTACGTCGTCAACGCGACACCCGTCGTCTCGGGCGGTGAACTGACCGACGCAGAGCCTTCGTTCGACCAGAACGGGCGCCCGGCGGTCAACTTCCGCTTCGGGCCCTCGGGGGCGCGGCAGTTCGGCGATTACACCGCCGCCCATGTCGGGCAGCCCTTTGCCATCGTGCTGGACAAGAAGGTGATCTCGGCCCCGGTGATCAATGAGGCGATCCGCGGCGGATCGGGCATCATCACCGGCAATTTCACCATCGAAAGCTCGACCAACCTGGCGGTGCTCTTGCGCGCGGGTGCCCTACCCACCAAGCTGACATTCCTCGAGGAGCGCACCGTCGGCCCGACGCTGGGCGCTGATTCGATCGCCGCGGGCAAGCTGGCGGCGATGGTCGGCACCGCCGCGGTGATGGTGTTCATGGTCGCCGTCTATGGCATGTTCGGCTGGATCGCGAACTTCGCGCTTGTCCTGAACATGGCGATGATGTTCGGGGTGCTCTCGGCCATCGGCGGCACGCTGACGCTGCCGGGCATCGCCGGCATCGTGCTGACCGTCGGCATGGCGGTGGACGCCAACGTGCTGATCTACGAACGCATCCGCGAGGAATTGCGCGTCTCGAAAGGCCCCGCGCGGGCGATCGAGCTGGGCTATGAGCGCGCGTTGTCGGCGATCCTCGATTCGAACATCACCACCTTCATGACGGCGGTGATCCTCTACTGGCTCGGCGCCGGACCCGTCCGCGGCTTCGCCATCACCCTGGGACTCGGCATCCTGACCTCGGTCTTCACCGCCATCTATGTGACGCGGCTGGTGATTGTGCTCTGGTTCGAACGCCGCCGTCCCAAAACCATCGTGGTGTGATCATGCGCAGGCTCAAACTCGTCCCCGAAAAGACGAATATCGACTTCTTCAAGATCGCTGGCGTGACTTTCGGCGGCTCGGTCGTGCTGACCATCGCCTCGATCGTGCTGTTCTTCGCGGTCGGGCTGAATTACGGCATCGACTTCAAGGGCGGCACCACGATCCGGGTGCAATCGCAGCAACCGATCAACGTCGGCAAGTTCAGAAATGCACTGCAGCCGCTGAAGCTGGGCGACGTGATGATCACCCAGGTGTTCGACCCCAATTTCGGCGCCGAGAAACATGTGGCGATGGTGCGCGTCCAGGCCCAGAACGGCCAGCAAAGCATTACCCCGCAAACCACCCATGAGATCGAGGCCGCGCTGAAGAAGGTCGACAACACTGTCACCTTCCCGTCGATCGAAAGCGTCGGACCGAAGGTGTCGCAGGAACTGATCAAGACCGCGCTCCTGTCCGTCGTGGTGGCCGTCGCGGCGATCATCTTCTACATCTGGCTACGCTTCGAGTGGCAGTTCGCGATGGGCGCGGTCGCGGCAACGGTCCATGACGTCGCGCTGACCATCGGCATCTTCGTGGTGTTCCAGCTGAAATTCGACCTGTCGATCGTGGCGGCGATCCTGACGATCGTAGGCTATTCGATCAACGACACCGTGGTCGTCTTTGACCGGGCCCGCGAGAACCTGATCAAATACAAGAAGATGCCGCTGCGCGACCTGTTGAACCTTTCGGCCAACGAGACGCTCAGCCGGACCGTGATGACCTCGGGGACCACGTTGATCGCGCTGATCGCGCTGCTGGTGCTGGGTGGCGACGTGATCCGCAACTTCGTCTTCGCCATGACCTGGGGCATCGTCGTGGGCACCTATTCCTCGATCTATGTCGCCAAGAACATCGTGCTGATGGTCGGGGTGAAGCGCGACTGGTCCAAGCCCACCGACAAGGGCGCGGGCACCCAGTTCTCCAAGGGCAAGGTGTGAACCTTCCACTGGTCCCGGACCTCGGCGGTCCGGGGCTGGCGCTAATGGTCGCCGCCGCGGCGATCGCCGGCCTTGTTCGCGGCTTCGCGGGCTTCGGCTCGGCCCTGGTGTTCATGCCCTTCGCCGGCATGGTGTTGTCGCCCTTCGCCGCGATCGCCGCTCTGGCCGCCATGGATCTGGTCGGCAGCCTGCCCAACCTGCCGCGCGGCTGGCGCGAGGGCCACCCGCGCGAGATCAGCTTTCTCGCCCTGGGTTTCGCGCTTTTGCTGCCCGTGGGGCTGGCGCTGCTGACCGCGGTGCCGACCGAGGTGTTCCGCATCGGCATTTCCGTGACCGCGCTGACCGCGCTGGCGCTGCTGCTCGCGGGCTGGCGCCATGTCTGGCACCCGCGCGCCGGTGGGCTGGTAGGCGTGGGCGCGCTGTCGGGCTTTCTTTGCGGGGCCACCGGCATCGCCGGGGTGCCGGTGATCCTGGTGCTGATGACCGGGCCGCGCGGGGCCGCGCATGTGCGGGCCACGCTGATCCTCTATCTGGCGCTGGTCGACGCGGGCGTGCTGGCGGCGCTGGCGATCATGGGGCGGCTCGATCTCGGCGGCTTAGTGCTGGGGGCGCTGCTGCTGGTCCCCTTCACCCTGGCCACCGTCGCCGGCGCCGCTATGTTCAGACCCGAGCGCGAGCGGATCTATCGCCGGCTCGCCAATCTGATCATCCTGGGCTCGGCGCTGGCCGGGCTGCCGATCTGGGGGGGCTGAACGATGCGGCTGAACGAGGTGGATTACGGCGCGGGCAGGCCGGTGGACGGCTACGGGCCCGCCTTCTTCCGGATCGGCGGCGCGGTGATCGAGGGCGCGGCATTGGTCACGCCCGAAGGCGCGGGACCTTGGGGCGGGCTGGACGATGCCGCCGCGCTGCTGGCGCTGGCGGGGCGGATCGACGTGATCTTCATCGGCATGGGCGCCGAAATCGCCCCCCTGCCCCACGGCCTGCGCGACCGGCTGGAAGCCCAGGGCCTGGGGGTCGAGATCATGTCCTCTCCCGCCGCCTGCCGCAGCTACAATGTCACCCTGTCCGAAGGCCGCCGCGTCGCCGCCGCCCTGCTGCCGGTGGGGCAGGCATCCTTCTAGTTCGCGTGCGGCGCGGCGCGGGCCTTCCCCGGCGCCCGGCAATCGGCTAGGGCTGTCGCATGGAACTTCGCGTGACCGATCTTGCCTGTGCCCGTGGCGGACTTCCGGTGCTGGAAGGCGTCTCCTTCGCGCTGGCCGCCGGGCGGGCGCTGATCCTGCGGGGGCCGAACGGGGTGGGCAAGACCACCTTGCTGCGTACCCTGGCCGGGTTGCAACCGGCGCTGGAGGGCAGCGTGTCGCATCCGCCCGAAACGATCGCCTATGCCGCCCATGCCGATGGGCTGAAAGCGACGCTGAGCGTGGCCGAGAACCTGGCCTTCTGGGCGCGCATCTTCGGCACCGGCGACATCGCCCCGGCGCTGGACCGGATGCATCTGCGCGATCTGGCCGACCGCCCGGCGCAGAACCTTTCGGCGGGGCAGAAGCGGCGCCTGGGGCTGGCGCGGCTGCTGGTCACCGGCCGGCCGATCTGGATGCTGGACGAACCTACCGTGTCCCTTGACACAGCCTCGGTCGCGCTGTTCGGGGCGGTGGTGCGCGAACATCTGGCGGGCGGAGGACTGGCCTTGATGGCCACCCATATCGACCTGGGGCTGGACGAGGCCGAGGTGCTGGAGCTGTCGCGATTTCGCGCCGATCCGCGCCGCGCCGCCGATGTCTTCGACCACGGATTCGACGAGGCTTTCCTGTGATCGGCCTGCTGTTGCGCGACCTCAGGCTTGCGGTGCGCGCCGGCGGCGGCTTCGGCCTGGGCCTTGCCTTCTTTCTGATCGTGGTGGTGCTGGTGCCGCTGGGGGTGGGCCCCAAGGCCGATCTGCTGGCCCTGATCGCGCCCGGCATCCTGTGGGTCGCGGCGCTGCTGGCCTGCCTGCTGTCGCTCGACCGGATCTTCGCGCTGGATCATGAGGACGGCTCGCTCGACCTGCTGGCCACCGCGCCGATACCGCTGGAGGGCGTCGTCACCATCAAGGCCTTGGCGCATTGGCTGACAACCGGCCTGCCGCTGACGCTGGCCTCGCCGCTGTTCGGGCTGCTGCTGCACCTGCCCGGGCCGGCCTATCCCTGGCTGATGGTCAGCCTCGGGCTGGGAACGCCCGCGCTGTCGGTGATCGGTACCTTCGGGGCGGCGCTGACCGTCGGTCTGAAACGCGGCGGGCTGCTGCTGTCGCTGCTGGTGCTGCCGCTCTATGTTCCGACGCTGATCTTCGGCGCCGAAGCGGTTCGGCGCGGGGCCGAGGGGCTGTCCGCGACGACACCGCTGGTCCTGCTGGCCGCGATCACCCTGGGCTCGATCGCCGCGCTGCCCTTCGGCTCGGCGGCGGCACTGCGGATCAACCTGCGCTGACCCTGCGCCGCTGCGCCGCATCCCGTGCAATTGAGTTGAGCGCCACCGCATTCCGCCCTACACAATGAGCCATGACGTCGATCTGGGAATACGCCAACCCCAAGAAGTTCATGCAGACCTCGGGCCGTTTTCTGCCCTGGATCGCGGGACTTGCGGCCCTGTGCATGGTGGGCGGGCTGATCTGGGGCTTCTTCTTCACCCCCAACGACTACAAGCAGGGATCGACGGTCAAGATCCTGTTTATCCATGTCCCCTCGGCGATGATCGCGATCAACGGCTGGGGCATGATGCTGGTCGCCTCGCTGATCTGGGTGGTGCGGCGCCACCACGTCAGCGCGCTGGCCGCCAAGGCCGCGGCGCCGGTGGGCATGGTGATGACCCTGGTCGCGCTGATCACAGGCGCCATCTGGGGGGAACCGATGTGGGGCACCTGGTGGGCCTGGGACCCTCGGCTGACTTCGTTCCTGATCCTGTTCCTGTTCTACCTGGGCTATATCGCGCTCTGGCAGGCGATCGACAATCCCGACACCGCCGCCGATCTGACCTCGGTGCTGTGCATGGTGGGTTCGGTCTTCGCCTTCCTGTCACGCTTTGCCGTGGATTTCTGGAACCAGGGCCTGCACCAGGGGGCAAGCATTTCGCTGGATGGGCGCGACGACATGGCGAATGTGTTTCTGTTCCCGTTGCTCACCTGCATGCTGGGCTGGGTGCTGTTCTTCCTGACCCTGGTGCTGCTGCGCACCCGGACCGAGATTCGTGCCCGCCGCCTGAAGGCGCTGATCGCGCGCGAGAGGATGGGGTGATGCCGGACCTGGGGAAATATGCGGTCACGGTGCTGTCGGCCTATGGCGCGGCGATCACGTTGATCGTGGCGCTGGTGGTCTGGACGCTGTGGCGTGGCGCACGGATGCGCAGACTGCTGCGCGAGGCCGAGGCGCGGAGGGCGCGGAATGGCTAGGATAAGCGCCCTGGCGATCCTGCCGCCGGTGATCTTCGCGGGCCTCGCGGTGATGTTCTACGTCTCGATGAACCGCGACCAGCAAACCCTGCCGTCGATGATCGTCGGCAAAGAGGCGCCTCCGGTCGTGCTGACCCAGTTGGGCGATTCTCCGCCCTTCACCGATGCCACGCTGCGCAACGGCAAGGCGAAGCTTGTGAACTATTTCGCCAGTTGGTGCGCGCCCTGCCGGGCCGAGGCGCCGACGCTGGCCAAGATCGCGGCCTCGGGCGTGACGATTTACGGGGTGAACTACAAGGACAAGCCCGCCGACGCGCTGGGGTTCCTGGCCCGCTACGGCATGCCCTATACCGCGATGGGGGCCGACGCGCGGGGGCAGATGGCGATCAACTGGGGCGTCTATGGCGTGCCGGAAACCTATGTGATCGACGGCCAAGGCAAGGTGCTGCTGCGCTTCCCGGGCCCGATTACCGAAAGCGTCTGGCACCAGATGATCGAACCCGCCCTGGCCCGTGCCAAGGCGGACGGCACCGCCGCCACCCCGGCGCCGGCGGACGGCACGGCGAACTGAGGCCCGCCCCGCGCCGCCCCCCCCTTCTTGCGGGTCGAAGAGGCCCCGCACCCGGCCGGAACAGGGACTGGCCGAACGCCGCGTCCTGCTTGCGCCAACACTGCCCGCGCGGGGCGGAATTTTTTCCTCACGGCCCACGATCGGGTCTGGGCATTACCCATTTGTGACGCCAGTGTGACCGGCAACGTCCCGTCCAGCCGCCCGAGTCGCGCAATGCGTCTGCTCATCTCCTTCGCCGCCCTCTTCGCCTCGGTGCTGCTGTTGCAGCTTGGCTCTGGCGGGGTGGCGCCGCTTGACGCGGTCTCGGGGCTGGAGCTGCATTTCACCAAGGCCCAGGTCGGCATGCTCGGCTCGGCCCATTTCCTGGGGTTTTTCATCGGCTGCTGGTGGGCGCCGCGGCTGATGGGATCCATCGGTCATTCGCGGGCCTTCGCGGCCTGTGCCTCGGCCGGCGCGATCGGGATGCTGGCGCATATGATGTGGGTGGACCCGATGGCCTGGGCGGGGTTCCGGGTGCTTTCGGGCCTGTCGGTCGCGGGCTGTTACACGGTCATCGAAAGCTGGCTGCAGGGCAAGCTGACGAATGAAACCCGGGGCCGCGCGACCGGCGTCTACCGGGTGGTCGACGTCTCGGGCAGCCTGGTCGCGCAGCTTCTGATCAGCGTGCTGCCGCCGGCAAGCTACATGTCCTACAACCTGCTGGCGATCTTCTGCTGCGCCGCGCTGCTGCCGCTGACCCTGACCCGCGCCGACCAGCCCGCGACCCCGGCGGCGCCGCGGCTGCGGCCCCGCCTGGCGTTCGAATGCTCGCCGCTGGGGTCGATGGGGGTGATCGTCTCGGGGATCACGGGGGCGGCGTTTCGCATGGTCGGGCCGATCTACGGCATCGCCGTGGGCCTGTCGACCGGTGAGATCGCGCTGTTCCTGGCGGCCTATGTCGCCGGCGGCGGGCTGGCGCAGATCCCGGTGGGCTGGCTGGCCGACAAATACGACCGCCGGATGATCCTGGTCTGGCTGTCGATCGGCGCGATCCTGGCCTGTTTCGCCACCATCGCGCTGTCGGGCGCAGGCACGGCGGGGGTGATGATCGGCGCGGGGCTTTTCGGCTTTACCACGATCCCGATCTATTCGGTCGCCTCGGCCCATGGCCACGATTACGCACGCCCCGACCAGCGGGTCGAATTGTCGGCGGCGCAGATGTTCCTGTATGCCGTCGGCGCCATCGCCAGCCCGGTGGTGATGTCGGCGCTGATCGCGGCACAGGGGCCGAAGGCGATGTTCGTGCTGATCATGGCGGTCCATGCGCTGCTGATCGTCTTCGGCCTGACACGGATGCGCGCAAGGCCCTCGGTCGCGCGGACCTCCTATGTCTATGTGCCGCGCACCTCGTTCCTGATCGGGCGGCTTTTGGGCAAGGCGCGCGACCGCGCCCCGGGCGAGGCCGGCGAATAGGCACGCAACCGCGCTAGGGGCGGATCAGAACCTGCAGATCGGCGACATTGGTACCGGTCGCCCCGGTGATCAGCAGATCCCCCGCCGCCTGCAGCGCGGCGTGGCTGTCGTTGCGCGCCAGCAACGCCTCCGGGTCCAGGCCCGCCCCGCGGATGCGCCCCAAAGTGCCCGCGTCGACGATCCCGCCGGCCGCGTCGGTGGGGCCGTCGCGCCCGTCGGTCCCGCCCGAAAGGAACACCCAGCCGGGCGCCCAGCCGCGGTCCCGCGCCAGCAGCGCGACCCGCAGCGCCAGTTCCTGATTGCGCCCGCCGCGTCCCGTGCCGCGCAGGACGACGGTGGTTTCTCCGCCCATCAGCCAGGTGCCCGGGCCAAGCGACGCGATCCGCGCGGCCGCCTCGGCCACGTCGCCCACCAGCGGGGCCTCGATCACCCCAGCTTCAGGCGCCGCCGACGCCATCGCCGCGACGGACCGCGGGTTGGAGCCGATCAGCCGGTTGTCGGCCTCGGGCAGGTCCAGTTGCGCGGCGGGCGCCGTCAGATGGGCGCGCACGCTTTCGGGCAGGTCATCCCAGACCCCCCGCGCCCGCAGCGCCGCAAGCGCCTCGGCCCGGGTGCCGATCGGCGCCACCGTGGGCCCCGAGGCGATCACCCGTAGATCGTCGCCGATCACATCCGACAGGATCAGCGCCGTCACACCCGCCGGCGCCGCCGCACGCAGCAACCCCCCGCCCTTGAGGCGTGAAAGCTGCTGTCGGACCAGGTTCATCTCGGTGATCTCGGCGCCCGAGGCCAGCAGCAGCCGGTTGACCTGGGCCTTGTCCTCCAGCGTCAATCCCTGCACCGGCGCCGGCAGCAGGGCCGAGCCGCCGCCCGAGATCAACGCCAGCACCCGATCGCGCGGCCCCAACTGGCCCAACAGCGCCTCGACCCGGCGCGCGGCAGCCTCGCCCTGCGCGTCGGGCACCGGGTGGCCCGCGGCCAGCACCTCCGCCCCCGGCAGGTCGGCAGCATTTTCGTAATTGGTTACCACCAGAACCGAATCGGGCCGCGCGACTGCCATCGCCGCCCGCGCCATGCCGAGCGCCGCCTTGCCCACCGCGATCACCGCAAGCCGCCCGCCGGGCGGTGCCGCGACCGGCGCCTCTTGCAGTGCCCGGCGCACCGCGCCCGATGGATCGGCGGCGGCCACGCCGGCCATGAACAACTGACGAGCGGTGTCGCGGGGGGATCTGGTGGCATCCATCATGGCGCCAACTTGCCGCCCCGCGCGGGCGCCGTCCAGCGCCATGCGCGATGCAAGATGCCGTGGGGCGAATTTCCTCTTGCAGCGCGGCAACACAGGTATTAGATCACCCCCGAACCAAAGGACGCGGGCGTAGCTCAGGGGTAGAGCATAACCTTGCCAAGGTTAGGGTCGTGAGTTCGAATCTCATCGCCCGCTCCAAATTTCCGCAGGGAAATTAGATGGTTACGAGGCCGCCGCAGGGCGGCCTTCGTCGTATTGCGGCCAGTGCATGGCGCCGGGGACATTTGCGTCGCCGATCCCGGGGTGACTGCGGCGATGGAACCGGCGGGGACCGCGGACATGACCGCGGCTCTGTCTTGCGGTGCGGATCGCACGCCGGTGCGGCCGACCGCGCTCAGGCGTCGGCAAGCACACCCACCGCAGCGTTGTCGCGGTCCCGCAGATAATCCGCGACGGCGGCGACCGTGGTCAGATCAGTCAGATCCTCCTCCGGGATCTCGAGCGCGAAGGTTTCCTCGAAAGCGACCATGAGTTCGACGCAGTCGAGACTGTCGGCGCCCAGATCCTCGGTGAAACGAGAGGAAGGGGTGACCTTCGACGGGTCGAGGTCAAGCATTTTGGCCGTGATATCGATGACTTTTGAAATGAATTTCGACATAATGCCTCCTCTGGGGGAAGGAACAGATCCAGGCCCTTATGGTAGCGGGGCCCGGTCAAATCGCCGCGGGTTTCTTTGCCCGATATTTCCGGCGCTTATCTTGGATGGCGAAATCTCGCGCACGAATCGCTTGCGGTGTCGGCAGAAACACAATCAGGGCGCGCATGTCTTGCAATGATGTCGCCGGGCGCAGGCCTTCGGCGCGGCCGGAAGACGAACGACGGCGCCCCCCCCCGGGCTGTGCGGCAACCGCGCACCGGCAGGGCCGGGGGTGAACGCCGATTGCCATGACGCGGCGCGCGGCCCCCTTCGTCTTGAGGATCACCACGGCCATGTCGGCCACGCCCGATGAAGGCTGCGAAATCATCCCCGACCACGCCGCGATCGCGCAGTGAAGGACCCGCCGTGGCCATTCCCTGGTCGGGTCGTGGCGGTCTTGCGCATTCGGCGGCACCGACCACGCCGGTATCCGCGATCCTGGTCACCGCACGATCTGCGCGGCGGTTGCGCACGCCAGCCAGGAAGGTTTCGCGGTGGGTAGCCGCCCCCGATGTTCGGCCCCTATTCGACCCGTTCGCGCACCAGCCCCGCCAGCGCGGTTCGGATCGCGTCGATTTCGCCCATCGCGTCGATACGCTGCAGCACGCCGCGTTGCGCATAATAAGAGATCAACGGCGCGGTCTGATCGTGATAGGCCGCCAACCGCGCGCCCACCGTCTCGGCCGTATCGTCGGGGCGACGCTTGAACTCGGACCCGCTGCATTTGTCGCAAGTCCCCGCCACCGCGGGCAGCTTGAAGCGGTCGTGATAGCCTTCGCCGCAGGTCGCGCAGCTATAGCGCCCCGCGACCCGCTCGACCATTGCCGCGTCGTCGACCTGCATCGAGATCGCCGCCGTCACCCGCTGCCCGGTCCGGGCCAGCAACGCATCCAGCGCCGAAGCCTGCCCCGCCGTGCGCGGAAAACCATCCAGGATCACGCCGCGCGCCACATCCGGCTCGGCCATGCGATCGCGCAGGATGTTCAACACGATTTCATCCGACACCAGCCCGCCGGCGTCCATCACCGCCTTGGCGGCCAGGCCGGCCGGGGTGCTCGCGGCGACCGCCGCGCGCAACAGATCCCCCGTCGAAAGCTGAACAAGGCCGAAAGCCTCTTCCAGCATACGCGCTTGCGTGCCCTTGCCGGCCCCAGGGGGGCCCAGCAGAATGAAGACGGCAGGTGTCGTGGTCACGGTCATGTCCTCCATGGCGGGGCCTCCGGCAATCAGCCGCGGTTCATCCGGTTCTCGATCAGTTCATCGACGACGGACGGATCGGCCAGGGTCGAGGTATCGCCCAGCGCGCCGTAATCATTCTCGGCGATCTTGCGCAGGATGCGGCGCATGATCTTGCCCGAACGCGTCTTCGGCAGCCCCGGCGCCCATTGGATCAGGTCGGGCTTGGCGATCGGCCCGATCTCGGTGCGCACCCAGCCTTCCAGCTCTGACTTGAGGCTGTCTGAGGGATCGATCCCGTTCATCAGCGTGACATAGGCATAGATGCCCTGCCCCTTGACCGGATGCGGATAGCCCACCACCGCGGCCTCGGCCACCTTGGCATGGGCGACAAGGGCCGATTCCACTTCGGCCGTGCCCATCCGGTGGCCCGAAACATTGATCACGTCGTCCACGCGCCCGGTGATCCAGTAATCGCCATCGGCATCGCGGCGGCAGCCGTCGCCGCTGAAGTAATAGCCCTTGTATTGCTCGAAATAGGTCTTCTGGAAGCGTTCGTGATCGCCCCAGACGGTGCGCATCTGCCCCGGCCAGCTGTCCTTGATCGCCAGCACCCCCTCGGTCGCGGTCTCAGTCAATTCATGCCCGTCGGTCGGGTCCAGAATCACCGGCTGCACACCGAAGAACGGCTTGGTAGCCGATCCCGGCTTGGTCGGGATCGCGCCGGGCAGCGGCGTGATCATGTGGCCGCCGGTCTCGGTCTGCCACCAGGTATCCACGATCGGACAGCGACCACGGCCGACATGTTCGTCATACCAGACCCAGGCCTCGGGATTGATCGGCTCTCCCACGGTGCCCAGCAGCTTCAGCGTGGACAGGTCGTACTTGTCCACCCATTCCGGCCCCTGCCCCATCAGCGCGCGGATCGCGGTGGGGGCGGTGTAGAACTGATTGACCTTGTGCTTGTCGCAAATCGCCCAGAAGCGGCCGGCATCCGGGTAGGTGGGCACGCCCTCGAACATCAGCGTGGTCGCGCCATTGGCCAGCGGCCCGTAGACGATATAGCTGTGCCCCGTCACCCAGCCCACATCGGCCGAGCACCAGAAGACATCCCCGTCATGATAGTCGAACGTGTATTGATGCGTCATCGCGGCAAAGACGAGATACCCGCCCGAGCTGTGCACCACCCCCTTCGGCCTGCCAGTCGAGCCCGAGGTGTAAAGGATGAACAGCGGGTCCTCGGCGTTCATCGGCCGCGCCGGGCAATCGGGGGCGACCGAGGCCATCTGCGCCTTGACGTCGACGTCGCGGCCCTCGATCCAGGTGGTCTGGTCACCGGTATGCTTGACGACAAGGCAGCGCACCTTGTCCGAGCAATGCAGAAGCGCCGCGTCGGCGTTCGATTTCAGCGCCGTCTTGCGGCCGCCACGCGGCGCGGTATCGGCGGTGATCACCACCTTGGCGCCGCAATCGTTGATCCGGTTGGCCAGCGCGTCGGGCGAAAACCCCGCGAAGACGACCGAATGAATCGCCCCGATCCGCGCGCAGGCAAGCATCGCATAGGCGGCCTCGGGGATCATCGGCATGTAGATCACCACGCGGTCGCCGCGCATCACGCCCTGGGCAAGCAGCACGTTCGCGAACCGGCAGACCTTTTCGTGCAGCTCACGGTAGGTGATGTGCTGCGCGGGATCCTCAGGGTTGTCCGGCTCGAAGATGATCGCGGTCTGCTCGGCACGGGTGGCAAGATGACGGTCGATACAGTTGGCCGCGACGTTCAGCACGCCGTCCTCGTACCAGCGGATATCGACCTTGCCGAATTCGAAGGTGGTGTTCTGGACCTTGGTATAAGGCTTGATCCAGTCCAGCCGCTTGCCCTGTTCGCCCCAGAACCCGTCTGGATCGTCGATCGACGCCTGATACATTTCCGCATAACGCGCCGCGTCGACATGCGCACCGGTGGCGAATGCCTCCGGCACGGGGTGAATTGTATGCGCTTGATCCGCCATCGATGCCTCTCCTCTCCTGCCTGCGCCCCGGGGCGCATGGCCTCATTCAGGTGCTTCCGGAACCGGAAGCCTTCATCCCGGCGCCACTCTAGCCAAACGTCAATCTGTTCGTAACCCATTTTCAGATATGGGTTTTTCTGTAAATTTATTCACTTGACCGCTGCAAAGAAAACCGGCGTTTTCACCATTTTCGGCAAAATAGCACGCAGTTTCATTACGTTACCCCCCTCCGAGCCTGCCAAGCGCGTCCCGCCACCCCAGCATTTCATGGGCGGTTCGGTCCGCCCCGTTTCGGCATCCGGCGCGACGGCCGGATCACCATTTCGCGACCCCGATACAGCGCCGCGCCACCGCACCGCGCGATTCGCTCGGCTTTCCCGATGATTGCGGCGCATGCCGACCAATCCTAAGGTGTCGGCGCGCCTGCAAGAAAGTCAAATCCCCGCTATGAGCGTTCCGCCCTCTCCGATCCGCCCCACCGACGACGCTGCCCGCACCCTGGCGCTTTCGCTGCTTCGCGACGCCCGTTTCGCGGCGTTGGCTGTCACCGATCCTTCCGGCGCCGGGCCGATGATCAGCCGCGTCGCGCTGACGCTGACACTCTCCGGGGCGCCGATGACGCTGATCTCGTCGCTGGCGGCCCACAGCGCGGCGTTGCGCGCCGATCCCCGTGCAGCGCTTCTGGTCGGTGAACCGGGGGCCCGGGGCGATCCCCTGACCCATCCCCGGCTGAGCCTTCGGGCCACGGCACGCTTCGTCGACCGCGACAGCGCCGAGCACCAGACGCTGCGCGCCCACTACCTGACGCAGCGCCCCAAGGCTGCGCTTTACGCCGATTTCGCCGATTTCAGCTTTGTGGTCTTTTCGGCCACGGGGGCCGCGCTGAACGGTGGCTTCGGCAAGGCTTTCATCCTGACGCCGGAAGATCTGCAACCGCCACCGGGGCGCTGACGCCGGCGAATCGGCCAGACATGAAAAAGGGGGCCACCACGGCCCCCTTCCCTCATGTCCCGGCGATCGCCCGCGCGGTCAGACCGGCGTATCGACCCGGATCGTGATCTGCACCTTGCCCGCCGAAGGATCGGCCCAGTTCAGGGTCACATCCTGTTTCGAAACCCCCTGCTCGATCCGCGTATAGGGCATGTCGCCGCGCCGCTCGCCCGCCGGCCCCAGGATCATGCCCTCGGCCACCAGCGCCACGACATTGCGCGCTCGCCCGTTGAACGGCAGCAGCCCCGCCGCGCTGATGGTCCACACCGTGGCGGCCGTGTTCTGGCTGTATTCCATCGTCATCGGATTCGAGATCACCTGGTTCACCGAGTTGAAGCTGTTGCCCGTCACCACGATGTTCTTGAACCGCGCATAGTTCAGGTCGGCATGGGTGGTATCCACCATCTCGACCCGGTCGATCGCGCCGTTCAGCGGCTTGAACACATTCCCCTGCATCGAGAAGCCCTGGATGAAATGGTCCGTGCCGTAGGGTTTCACCACGATCCAGCGGAAGGCCGGGTTGACGTTGATCACCGTGAAGATGTTGCCATCCACCGTCAGCCCGCCAAAGGAAAAGCCCGATGTGAAATTGGGATCGGCGTCGTATTCATTGGTCCATTCGATCGAGCAATTGTCGATGTAGTTGCCGTTGATCGTGGTCTTCACATTGGTCGAGGCCAGCACCACGCCGGCCCGGCGCACGCCATTCAGTTCGTTGTCGCCATGGAAGAAATGATTGCCCAAGATCAGGTTTCCCGCCCCGCCCAGAACCGCGAAATGGGCGAACCTGACCACGCGGTTGTGGCGCAGTTTCACGTCGTTGCCATTCGCATTCAGAACAATCGAGGTCCGGTTCTGCGCCGGCGTCGCCTGCTCGTTCGACAGGAATTGGCAATTGTCGACCAGCAGGCCCTGGTCGCCCCGGTCGATCGAGGTGATCACCCGGTCCTTGGGCTTGTTGAAGAAGCAGTCCCCGACCTGAAAGATGATCCCGTCCGGCGCCATCATGATCGCGCTGGCAATGCCCTTCAGGTTGAATTCGATGTCATGCAGCTCGAATTTCGACAGTGCCGAGAACCCCGAGAAATCCAGCACATAGCGAAAGCGGCTGAAGGTAAAGGTGCGAACGCCCGCCGCGCCGTACAGCGGCTGGCTGAGCGTCAGCGTGCCGGCGCCGATATTGCGCGCGGTGACGTAGACCTCGCGCCCCACGCCGGTGCCCTGCACCAGGCTTCCCACCTCGATCTGGGAAACATTGGCGACCGCGGTCAGCGTTCTGGGGGCAGAGGTCGCATAGGTTGCCTGCGAGGTCACCACCGAGCTGTCCCAGGCGGTCGACGTGGTCACGTCGAAGGTGCCGTTGCGCAGCACGCGGCGGATCTCGAAACCCTGGCCTGTCAGCCCCGCCACAGCGGCCACGTCGATCGGCGCATTCACCGCGATCCGGCGGCCCGACAGGTCCAGCGTTGCGTGGTCGGTGAAGGTGAACAGTGCCTGCAACGCCTTCTTGAAACCGGTCAACTCGTTGCCGAAGGCGGCCTCATAAGTTTCCAGGTCGTAATTGCGCGTCAGCGACAGGGTCGCGCTATCGGGCATGATCACGGTCCCCTCGAAGCGCACCTTGCTTTCGAACGTCACCGAACTGCCCAGGTAATAGCTGCCGGCGGACACCAGGACCGAACGTCCCTGCGACGCGGCGTCGGCGGCCTCGAAGGCGGCCGAATCGTCGGTGGTGCCGTCGCCCTTGGCGCCGAAATCGCGCACGTCGACCCAATCCATCAGCTTGCGGGCGAAAACATCCGTTGCGTCCTCGATGACGATATCGTCAATGCGCACGGTGCCGCCGTTCGGCCCGGTCAGATCCAGGCCGAAATGGCCAAAGACCGGCTGGCTGCCCCAGACCATGTCGACGCCCTGGCGGTTGCCCGCGCCGATGATCGCCGAGACCTCGACCACCTCGCCATAGGAGGTGAGCGTGACAGACGGCCCGACCTGCGCCGCCCCGGCCACGTTGTTGCCCGCGCTGTCGCCTGCCCAGGCGGCGACACGCACATCGGGCAGGTTGCCCGACACCGCCTTTATGCGCAGCTTTACCCGCAGGTACAGGCCCGTCACGATCGGCGTGTTGCCCATGTAGCGCAGGCTTTGGGTGTTGGCGGTCTTCACCATCTCGAGGCAGCCGCCGAAATCGGCATCTGCCGAGACCAGCGCGGCATTGGCCTGCCCGGCCCAGGTGGGCGAGCCCGGCGTGCCGTCAGTCCGCGACCAGGTATCCAGCCCGTTGGCAAAAGGCGGCGGCATCAGCACCAGCCCGTCGGTGATCGTGATATCCATTCAGCTTACCCCATGTTCGTTCAGCTAGGCGGGGCCGGGGCAGCCGAACAGGGCACGGTGGATGCTGGCGCACCACCGGAAGGATTCACTCTGTCCGAAAGGGCCAGCCCGACCGTCTGGCTCTCCCATGGCTACCAGAGGCTTGCTAACCGGATCTTAACCCTGCGCGCGCTGGCAGCCGTGTCCGGCACGCGCAAAAGACCTGCGGCACCTTGAGGCGGGGGGGGCTGCCGTTGCAACGCGCCGACCGGCCTACCGCCCCCGCGCCCGGTCGTCATGTTGACATGCAGCAGCATCTGCTCAAGCGTCGCCATCGCTCGCCCGTCCTTGAGGATGTACACGAAGGCATGCAGGCGTTTCTCGTCGGCATGCAACACCTGCAGCGTTTCCAGTAGCCGATCGCCCAGCGTGGCCTCGTCGCGATGCAGGATATGGGTCGTGGCGCTGGAATAGCTGTGATCGCCGGCGACGTAATTCGGCAGCGTCTCAGTTTGAATTCTAGAAACTGGATATGCAGACAGACGCTCGCATAGGAACCGAGTCAATGTGTCGGAGGGCGGCGCAGGTGATGAAGACCTCGCGGATCATGGCAAGCGGCACGGCATCCTCCCTGGGCTCCGGGCCTTTGCGCGCAATCATATCGGCTCCTCCCCTAGCCCATCGCATGATTGCGAAGCCCTTTTGCCAGATCCCGCCGCGCGGGAAAGTCTTTGGAAGACTTTTCTCAAATTCCTTCTGAAGGAATTTGGGCCGCCGCGCCCCGGCATACAGCCCGAAAAACCAAAAACCCGGCCACGGGGGCCGGGTTCTGAGAAACTCCGCGAAGGACCTCCGGACTTCAGTTCAGGCGTGTCTCGACGTCACCGATCGCCTGGTCGATCATCTCGGCCGCGCTTTCCTTGGTCATCTGCTTGGCCAGAACGTCGCCCGCGGCAGCCACCGCCACGGCGATGGCGCGGTCGCGCACTTCCTTCAGCGCCGCCTTCTCGGCCGATTCGATCTGATCTTCCGCCGCCGCGATACGCCGCGCGATCGAGGTTTGCAGATCCGCCTTGGCCTGTTCGGCCGCCGCCTGGGCCTCTTCCCGGGCCTGGGCCACGATCCGCTCGGCCTGGGCCATCACCTCTTTCTGCTTGCGCTCGTAGGAGGCCAGGATGGTCTGGGCTTCCTCGCGCAAAGCACGGGCCTCTTCCAGATCGGTCTTGATCTGGTCGGCGCGCTTGTCGAGCATCCTGGCGATCATCCCCGGCACGCCGGCATAGATCAGGATCCCGCAGAAGATCAGGAAGCCGATCAGGATGATCAGCAGCGGGTTCTGCAGCGAAAAGAACGATGGCGCGGATTGTTCGCTGCCACCCGCGGCCAGCGCCGGACCCGCCAGCAGCATCAGCGAAGGGATCAGTATCTTCTTCATCGCCCTACCCTTTCAGCCGCGCGGTGACCGCCGCGGTCACGCTGCGTGCGTCGGCCTTGCCGCCCAGCGCCGCGACCAGTTCCTTCGCGGTGTCCTTGGCGACGATGGTCACGCTATCGACCGCGCTGGCCCGGATCTCGCCGATCCGCGCCTCGGCCTCGGCGGCCTTCTTGGAGATCTGGGCGTCGGCCTCGGCCGTCGCGGCATCCAGATCGGCCTGGATCTCGGCCTTGGCCTCGGCCACGATCCGCGCCGCTTCGCTGCGGGCATCGGCCAGCGCCTGATTGTAGGCCTTCTCGGCCTCCTGCGCCTTCATCTTCAGCTCTTCGGCGGCCGCGATATCGTTGGTGATCGTGCCCT
Source organism: Allgaiera indica (assembly GCF_900106675.1). Lineage (GTDB taxonomy): Bacteria > Pseudomonadota > Alphaproteobacteria > Rhodobacterales > Rhodobacteraceae > Acidimangrovimonas > Acidimangrovimonas indica. Next base: position 96,042 of record NZ_FNOB01000012.1, on the reverse strand, counting down.
TGCGTTCGGCAAGGACCGCGCCGATGCGCGGCAACGCGACGCGGTTGAGCATCAGGTAGATGATGATCAGCGCGATCGCGAGCCAGAAGATCTGGTTCGGATAGGTCGAGAAGTCGAGCTGCGGCATCCCCGCGGCTTCCGTGGCCGGGGTCGGATGGTCTGCGGCGACCGCGGTGACCGCTGCTGCTGCTGTTGACATGACGTCCTCCTGTGCCCTGCTGTCCCGGCCGGGCGATCAGCCGCCCGACCCGCCCGCCACCGGTGCGCGGCCCATCTGGGCCCGCGACCGGATGATGGCGGGGTCGCGGGATCTTAGAGGGCGAACATCAACAGAAGCGCGACCAGGAACGAGAAGATCCCGAAGGCTTCCGCGAAGGCGATGCCGATGAACAGCATGGCGGTCTGGCCCGGCGCAGCCGACGGGTTGCGCAGGGCGCCCGACAGGAAGTTGCCGATGATGTTGCCCACGCCGATCGCGGCGCCGCCCATGCCGACGCAAGCCAGGCCGGCGCCGATGTAAAGACCCATTTGAACGATATCGCCAGTCATGTCACTTCTCCTTGGATTGGAATGGCTTGAGATTTCGGGGACCGTCAGTGCTTGGGATGCAGCGCATCTTTCAGGTAGACGACGGTCAGGATGGTGAAGACATAGGCCTGCACGAAGGCGGCCAGCAGTTCGAGCGCATACATCGCCGAGATCCCCAGGATCGACAGCGGCGAGATCAGCGCCACGGCGGCGAAGGCCGCGAAGACCTCGACCACGGCGTGACCGGCCATCATGTTGCCGCCAAGACGAATGGAATGGCTGACCGGGCGCACGAAGTAGGAAATCACCTCGATCAACGCCAGGAAGGGGCGCAGCGGCAGCGGCGCGGCGGTGACCCAGAAAAGCTGCAGAAAGCCAAGGCCATGGCGCACGAAACCGATCATGGTGACCGAGACGAAGACCAGGATCGCAAGCGTCCCGGTCACGGCGAAATGCGCGGTGGTGGCAAAGCCGATCGGCAACAAGCCCAGCGTGTTGGCAAACACCACGAACATGAAGATCGTCATGATGTAGGGGAAGAACTTCAGCCCTTCCTTGCCGGCGATGTCCTCGATCATCTTGTAGACGAAACCATAGGCGACTTCGGCCACCGACTGGGCCCGGGTCGGGATGATCGCCCGCCCCTTCGACCCCACGACCAGCAGCAGATAGACGCACAGGATCGCGATCCCCATCCACAGGGTCTGGTTGGTGGGGGTGTACCAATGGATCGTGTCCCCGCCGAACAGGGGCTTGATCAGGAACTGGTGCATCGGATGGATCGCCAGTTCCGAACCTTGCTGCGCTGCCGCCATGTCTAGCCCTCTTCGCGTTCGGCGGGTTTCTCCGCCTCTTTCTGCATCTCCTTGGCGGTGCGAAGCATGACGTTCACCCCTGCCGCGAAGCCCAACAATATGAACACCACCAGAAACAGCGGCTTGGTGCCCAGCCAGGCGTCCAGCGCGTATCCGATGACGAAGCCGATCCCCAGACCGGCCACAAGTTCCGTCACCATCCGCCAGGCATAGTTCGCCTGGCCAAGATTGGTCTCGATCCGGGGCTTCGGCTTCGGCGTCGCGGCCCGCTTCGCCTCCGCGATCCGTTCTTCCAAGCGCTTCACGCGGTCTTCGTCGGCTGGATCGGCCACCGAAATTCGCCCCCGGGATCGTTCGGGCAGGAACCTACGCAGCGCCAGCCATGGAGTCAATGCTTCACGAAGCCGAGAGATCCAAATTAAATTATTTATTTTCAGAATGTTAAATGGAGGTGCGACAAGGAGGAACCCGCCGGGAAGGTGCCCAAGGCGCGCGCCGCCGCGCCGGGACATATTCAACCATTCGGTTGACGATGGCAGGCACCCGGGGCAAGGATCGCGCATGACATCGGCCCTCGACCAGATCTTCGCCGCCCTCGCCGACCGGACGCGCCGGGCGATCCTGACGATGCTGCTGGAAGACGACATGGCCGTGACCGACGTGGCCGAGCCGTTCGAGATTTCCCTGGCCGCGATTTCGAAGCACCTGGCGATCCTGGCCGCCGCCGGTCTGATCACCCAGGAAAAGCGCGGCCGGGTGAAGTGGTGCAAGCTGGAACCCGACGCATTGCGCGACGCCTCGGTCTGGATGCAGGGCTTCGGGCAGTTCGAACCGGTGAACCTCGACGCTTTTGAGCGCTTCCTGGAGGGCGAGTTGGACCGCCCTTCCGAAGCCGGTGAAGCCCCCCCCGCCCCCTAGCGCATCCCGTCCATCAGCGCATCGCCCAGCCGGCAGTCGCGCACCACGTCGGCGCCACAGGGGCGCGGACGCAGGCTCTTGGTCAGGCAGATGCGGACCTCGTCGATCCGGCCGCGTTCGCAGGTCACGGTGACCATGTCGGGCGACAGGCCCGGATTGGCCTCCAGAAAGGCCTGCTCGACCACTTTCGCGGGCAGCTTCACGTCCTTGTGCAGGCGCTGGAAGACCTGCGGGATGCGGATGCTGTCGTAGGCGCGGCGTGCGGTGGCGAAATAGGCCGCCGCCGACAGGCCGGTGCAGCGGCCATGCTTCTTCCATTCGTGCCAGGCCAGCCCCGGCGTGCCGGTAAGATCGGCCATCGCGGCGGTCTGCGCGCGGCTGGGATCGCGCTGCGCGGTACGGCAATAGCTGGGATAACCACGCGTGTCCTGCGGCCAAAGCCCGTGCAGGGTGAACCCGAACGGCCGCGTCGACCGACATTGCGGTGAGTTGCGCGTATCGCCGGTCAAGGCACACCAGCTGGGCGACCAGGACAGTGACAGGACATAATAGTCGAACTGTCCGGCGCGCTCTCCGACCGCCTGGGCGGGCGAAGCGAACGGCGGGACCGCTCCCAGAACGATCAGCAGGGCCAGGACAAGGCGCATTTTCTCTTCCCTCCGGCGGCCAAGCGGATTATACCGGGCCGGACTTCCCCGGACATCGAGGAAATGCGGCCCCGGGCCGCAGCCGTTTCCCGGCACGGGAGAGATTTGTAAAGGAGTGGCTGAGATGAACAAGCCCCTGATGCCGAAGGCCACCGCTGTCTGGCTGGTGGACAACACGACGCTGAGCTTCAAGCAGATCGCCGATTTCTGCGGCATGCATGAGCTGGAAATCCAGGGCATTGCCGACGGCGACGTGGCGGCGGGCGTGAAGGGCTTCGACCCGATCGCGAACAACCAGCTTGACCAGATCGAGATCGAGCGCGGCAAAAAGGATCCGCAGCACAAGCTGAAGCTGAAGTTCAATCCAGCGTCCGTGGGCGAGGAAAAGCGCCGCGGTCCGCGCTACACGCCGCTGTCGAAGCGCCAGGACCGCCCTGCGGCGATCCTGTGGCTGGTGAAGTTCCACCCCGAGCTTACCGATGGTCAGGTGGGCAAACTGGTCGGTACGACGAAACCCACGATCCAGTCGATCCGCGAACGCACCCATTGGAACATCGCCAACATCCAGCCGATCGACCCTGTCGCGCTGGGTCTGTGCAAGCAGACCGAACTGGACGCAGCCGTCCAGCAGGCTGCGCGCAAGAAGGCGGCCGAGGGCTCGGTCATGACCGATGACGAACGCCGCAAGCTGGTCTCGACCGAACAATCCCTGGGCATGCCGGACGAGCCGAAGATCCCCTCGGCGATCGCCGGGCTCGAAACCTTCACCCTGGGCGGCGTCGACACCGCCGAAGAGGAAGAAAAAAGCCCCGCGGACTTCTCGGATGCGGACAGCTTCTTCAACCTTCCCGGGGGCGACGACGATGAGGACAAGGAAGACGATCAGCACTGATCGCACCACCTACCCCCCCATCCACCCCCCTCGTCCTGCGCCTGCGGCCTCCTGTCGGCCGCCCCTTGCGGCAAGCGCCTCACGCCACGCAGCCCGCACCGTTCGGGGATGCCGCTGGTGCGCTCCGCCGCGCCCCCCCCGGCCTCGCAACGCCATGCCCGCCACCCGCGCGCCAGGAAGACCAGCCAGACGCCCTCCCTGCTTTCATTGTTCCACAAATACGCCGGGGGGTGCGGGGGGCAGCCCCCCCGCCTTCGGCGCCCGCAGCCCTCAGACGCCGCGCCGGTTGCCCCAGATAAGCACATGCAACTGCGGCAGAATACGCGGAACGAACCAGCCCGCGCCCGTGGTCTGCTCAACCAGCCACAGCATCCGGTCGGCCAGGGCCTGGGGATCGACGGACCGCTCCGGATCGACCTCGGGATTGCCCGGCTGCAGATAAAGGGGAAGCTCCGGATGTCGGGCGTGGGCGGCGCGGGCCCAGGCCAGATCGGCCGCGTCGAAGATCACGATCTTCATCACCGTCCTGCCCGCCCCCGCGCCGGCCGCGACGCAATCGGCGAAGGCCTTCCAATCCACCGTCTCCTTGCTGGAGGGCGGCTTGGGCGACAGCACCAGCGTGTCGAGATCGCCGAACCACGGCCGCGCGACCGAGCCTTGGGTTTCGCAGGCAAAGCGGTAGCCCTCGGCCTTTCCGCGCGCGATCACCGGCGCGAAATCCTGGATCGCCGGATTGCCGCCCGAGATCGACACCGTCAGCGGTCGCCCGCCCGAAAGGCGCAGCACCTCGTCCCAGACCGCCTTAGGCGTCATCGGCGCCCAAGTCTCGCGCCAGGCGCTGTCGACGGCGTGCAGACTGTCGCACCAGACGCAGCGGTAATCGCAGCCACCGGCGCGGATGAACACCGTGGCCTCGCCGATCAGCGCGCCCTCGCCCTGGATCGTGGGGCCGAAGATCTCGGCGATGCGCAGCGGGCGCGGGGCGGTCATGGCCGGTACTCGGCCCAGGTCTTGGGCGTTTCGCTGACCCGCACCGCCACCGTTTCCGGCCACCGCGCGCGGCACCAGTCGTGGAAATGGCGGGCCAGGGTCTCGGCCGTCGACGGCCCGTCCAGCACGTCGTTCAGATGGCGGTGGTCGAAGCATTCGTCGATATAGGTCTTGAGCGGCGCGAGGTCATGATAGTCGCGCACGAAGCCGTCGGCGTTCAGCGCCTCTGCCGCCAGTTCCACCACCACCACATAATTGTGCCCGTGCAGGCGCGCGCATTGATGGTCGGGCGGCAGATGGCAAAGCTGGTGCGAGGCCGAGAAGGCGAATTCCTTGGCAATACGGTACATCTAGCGGCCCTCGCGCGCGGCGATCGCCTGCCGCCAGTAATCCGGATCCTCGTAGTCGGTCGGATCCGGGATGCCGGCCAGATGGAAGGCCTCGCGCCGCTCGACGCAGGTGCCGCAGCGGCCGCAATGCCGCGCCCCGCCCTTGTAGCAAGACCAGGTCTCGGCGAAGGGGGTGCCCACGCGCGCGCCCTCGGTCACGATATCGGCCTTGGTGCGATGCACGAACGGGGTGTAAAGGCGGATGTCAGCATAGCCGTCAAGCGCCGCCTTCTGCATCGTCTCGAAAGCCTCGGTGAAGGCAGGGCGGCAATCGGGATAGATGAAATGATCGCCGCCATGGACGGCGGTGGCGACCGCGTCGTCGCCGTTTGCCGCCGCCATGCCGAAGGCCACCGCCAGCATGATCGCGTTGCGGTTGGGCACCACTGTGATGCGCATGGTGTCCTCGGCATAATGGCCGTCGGGCACGTCGATGTCATCGGTCAGCGCCGAGCCGGTCAGCGCCGCGCCGATGCCGCGCATGTCGATGATATCGTGCGGCACCCCAAGCCGCGCGGCGGCACGGGCGGCGAATTCCAGCTCCTTGCGATGACGCTGGCCGTAGTCGAAGGACACCAGGCGGGTCAGATCGTGTTCGGCTGCCACCATTTGGGCCAGCGATACCGAATCCAACCCGCCAGAGCAGATGACGATGGTCTTCATGTTCGATCCCTTGTTTTGATCCCCGGGTGGGCTGCGACCGGGACAGGCGCGCCTAGCAGGCGCCGCGGTGCGCGGGAATATCGCGCGTCTGGGCCGGGGTCAATGCGGTGGATCCGACCCCCGGCACTGCACCGCCAGGGATCGCCACACGCGGCTGTCACCCCCTTTGGCGATCAGATAGCGGCCTTGCGGCTTTCATCCAGATAGATTTCGCGCAGGCGGGCCGCCACCGGGCCCGGCGTGCCGGCGCCCACCTTGGCCCCGTCGACCTCGACCACCGGCATCACGAAAGCCGAGGCCGAGGTAAAGAAGGCCTCGTCCGCCGCCTTCGCCTCTTCGATCGTGAAGGGGCGTTCCTCTACCTCCATCTGTGCCTCGCGGGCGAAGCGCAGCACCGCGGCGCGGGTGATCCCGTGCAGGATATCGGTGCCCAGGTTGCGGGTGATGATCCGGCCGCCCTTCACGATATAGGCGTTGTTCGAGGTGCCTTCGGTCACGAAGCCGTCCTCGACCAGCCAGGCATCGTCGGCGCCGGCCTTCTTGGCCATCATCTTGCCCATCGAAGGGTAAAGCAGCTGCACCGTCTTGATGTCGCGCCGGCCCCAGCGGATGTCGTCGATCGAGATCACCTTGATGCCGACCTTCGCGGCGGGGTTGTCGGCCAGCCCCGGCTTCGCCTGGGTGAACAGCACCAGCGTGGGCTTCACTTCGGGCCCGGGAAAGGCGAAATCGCGATCGCCCGGATTGCCCCGGCTGACCTGCAGATAGATCAACCCCTCGTCCAGATCGTTGCGCGCGATCAGTTCCCGGTGGATCGCCAGCAGCTCGTCCTCGGAACAGGGCGCGGCCATGTCGAGTTCCCTCAGCGAGCGCGCCAGCCGGGTGGCGTGGCCCGCGAAGTCGATCAGCTTGCCGCCCAGAACCGAGGTCACCTCATAGACCGCGTCCGACATCAGAAAGCCGCGATCGAAGATCGATACCTTTGCGTCTTCCTCGGGCAGGTAGTCGCCGTTGACATGGACGATGCGGCTCATGGCTTGGGTCCTTTCGGTTGGCACAGGGCTCAGCCCCAGAGGGCGGCGCGCGGGGGATGCACGCCCCGGCTGTCGTAATGCAGGGGCGCCTCGCGGTCTTCGGCCAGCAGAAGCGGGCCGTCAAGATCCACATAGTCCGCGCCCTGGGCCAGCAGCACCGCGGGCGCCATCGCCAGCGACGACCCGACCATGCAGCCGACCATCACCCGGTAGCCCTGCGCCCGCGCCAGATCGCGCAGCGCCAGCGCCTCGGTCAGCCCGCCGGTCTTGTCCAGCTTGATGTTGACCATGTCGTACTTGCCGGCAAGATCGGCAAGCGTCGCGCGATCGTGACAGCTTTCATCCGCGCAGACCGGGATCGGGCGGGCGATCTCGGCCAATGCCTCATCGGCGCCGGCGGGCAGCGGCTGTTCGACCAGCGCCACGCCGATCTTCTTCAGATGCGGGGCCAGATCGGCGTAGATCTCGGTGGTCCAGCCCTCGTTCGCATCGACGATGATCTTCGCGTCGGGGGCTCCGGCGCGGACCGCCGATAGGCGATGCATGTCGTCGGGCGTGCCCAGCTTGATCTTCAGTAACGGGCGATGGGCGTTCTTCGCGGCCTCGGCCCGCATCCGGTCGGGATCGTCCAGCGACAGCGTATAGGCGGTGACCATTGGCTGCGGCGCGGGCAGGCCGGCCTGATCCCACACTCGCTTGCCTGCGCGCTTTGCCTCCAGGTCCCAAAGCGCGCAATCGACGGCATTACGGGCCGCGCCGGCGGGAAGCGCCTCTTGCAACTCGCGGCGCGAGATACCTTCGGGCAGGCCCTCGATCTGGGTGGTGACGCTGTCTAGGCTTTCGCCATAGCGCGCATAGGGCACGCATTCGCCTAGGCCGGTTACGCCATCGCGCGTGATCCGGACGGTCAGCACCTTGGCCTCGGAGCGCGACCCGCGCGCGATGGTGAAGGTCTGCGCCAGACGGAAGGTTTCGGGCGTGACGGTGATCATGGGGTCTCTCCGTGGTCTTGCCGGGCGCCGCCCCCTCGGGAACCGAGAACGGCAGGCGGCGCCCGTTGGGCGGTTCAGATCGCGGCCAGCGCGTCAACCAGCAACTCCGCACCATGCCGGAACGGATCGACGGCGGGAAGCCCCATCCGCGCCTCGGTCGCGGCCAGGTAGGCGTCGGCCTCCTGCGCGCTCATGTGCTGGGTATTGACCGAAATCCCCACCACCTGACAGGCGGGGTTTGCCACCCGGGCCAACTGCAGCGCGGTGTCGCGCAGCGCCTCCAGGCTGGGCAGTTCATAGCCCGGCAGGCCACGCATGTGGTCGCGGGTGGGTTCGTGGCACAGGATCAGCGCATCGGGCTGGCCGCCATGCACCAGCGCCATCGTCACCCCCGAATAGGAGACGTGGAACAGGCTGCCCTGCCCCTCGATCAGATCCCAGTGGTCGGGGTCGTTGTCGGGCGTCAGCCATTCGATCGAACCGGCCATGAAATCGGCGATCACCGCGTCCAGGGGCACGCCTTCGCCAGTGATCAGGATGCCGGTCTGGCCGGTGGCGCGAAAGGTCGACTTCATCCCCCGCGCGCGCATCACCTTGTCCATCGCCAGTGCCGTGTACATCTTGCCGACCGAGCAATCCGTCCCCACCGCAAGGCAGCGCTTGCCGGTCCGCTTCACGCCGCTGGCGATCGGGTATTGCACGCTCGGCACCCGCACGTCGTGCAGCTTGCGGCCATGGCGCCGCGCGGTTTCGGCCAGGTCATGTTCGTCGCGCAGCAGGTTATGCAGGCCCGAGGCAATATCGAAGCCTTGTTCCAGCGCCCTGTTCAACACATCCTTCCAGCGCTCCGAAATCACCCCGCCCCGGTTCGCGACGCCGATCACCAGCGTGCGCGCGCCCGCCTCATATGCATCGGCAAGGGTCATGTCGGGCAGCTTCATATCGGCCTTGCAGCCCTCCATCCGGTATTGCCCGATCGCAAATTCCGGACGCCAGTCCTTGATGCCCTGGGCCACCTTGGCCGACAGGGCATCCGGCGCGTCGCCGAGGAAAAGAAGATAGGGGGTCTCGATCATCATGGCCTCCGCTCACATTCGCGCAAGAATGCGCGCAACTTCGGAGAATGTCTTGGATTTGTCAGCCATCCTGACCCTTTTCGCCGGAAAGATTTTGCGCAAATTCGGCCTCCTGCCGAAGAAACGTGCACCACAAAACCAACATACGCCGATCCGGCGCGGCCGGGCCCAGGATTCGCGAATTGCTGCGGATGCGATGCTGCGGCGCGAAATCGCACCTTGCGCAGGGGTGCGCAACATTCTATCACGCGAATTATACAATACGCAATTTCGTTACCGTGAGGCCCCATGAGTTTCCGCATCCAGCCCCAGCCCCCCGCCCGACCGAACCGTTGCCAGCTGTTCGGCCCGGGTTCGCGCCCGGCGATCTTCGAGAAGATGGCGGGTTCGGCGGCGGATGTGATCAATCTCGACCTAGAGGATTCGGTCTCGCCCGCCGACAAGGACACGGCGCGCGCCAACGTGATCGCGGCCACGCGCGACATCGACTGGGGCACCAAGACCTTGAGCGTGCGCATCAACGGGCTCGACACGCCCTATTGGTACCGCGACGTGATCGACCTGCTGGAGCAGGCGGACGAGCGGCTTGATCTGATCATGATCCCCAAGGTCGGCTGCGCGGCCGACCTTTACGCCGTCGACGCCCTGGTGACGGCGGTCGAGCACGCCAAGGGGCGCGAAAAGCGCCTGGGCTTCGAGGTGATCATCGAATCGGCCGCCGGCATCGCCCATGTCGAGGAAATCGCCGCGGCCTCGCCCCGGCTGCAGGCGATGAGCTTGGGCGCCGCGGATTTCGCGGCAAGCATGGGAATGCAGACCACCGGCATCGGCGGCACGCAGGAAAATTACTATATGCTACACGAAGGCACGAAACACTGGTCGGACCCCTGGCACTGGGCCCAGGCGGCGATCGTCGCGGCCTGTCGCACCCATGGGGTGCTGCCGGTCGACGGGCCGTTCGGCGATTTCTCGGATGACGAAGGCTTTCGCGCCCAGGCGCTGCGCTCGGCCACGCTGGGCATGGTCGGCAAATGGGCGATCCACCCCAAGCAGGTGGCACTGGCCAACGAGGTCTTCACCCCGTCCCAGGCCGCCGTGGCCGAGGCGCGCGAGATCCTCGCCGCGATGGCTGACGCCAAGGCACGCGGAGAGGGCGCGACCGTCTACAAGGGCCGGCTTGTGGATATCGCCAGCATCAAGCAGGCCGAGGTGATCGTGCGCCAATCCGAGATGATCGCCGGAGGTTGAACGAAATGGAGAGATTTTCGCATCCCGGCAGCATTCCCGATCGAACGGCATATTGACGCAAGGGCAGGAAATCGCGCAGGGTCGAGCAGATGCGTGCGCCAGAATGACGCATCTTTCGAATCCCGGTCCGGCCGGAGAGGAGGCCGACGGACCAGCGGGAGGAGAGCACGCCCCGGATCATTCCGGGGCGTCGCTCGTTTACGGGCCGCGTTTCGGGGCTGGGTCCGGGGACCGGGACGCGGGCGTTGCAAATCACGCGCGCGGGCGCCATATAGCCCCCACTCGGATGGAGCCACGCATGAACTACCTCGAATTCGAAAAACCCCTGGCCGAAATCGAAGGCAAGGCCGAGGAGCTTCGGGCCATGGCCCGGACCAACGACGGGATGGATGTCGAGAAAGAAGCGGCCGCGCTGGACAAGAAGGCCGCGCAGATGCTGGGCGACATCTACAAGGCGCTGACGCCCTGGCAGAAATGTCAGGTGGCGCGGCATCCCGACCGACCCCATTGCAAGGATTACGTCGACGCGCTGTTCACGGAATTCACGCCGCTGGCGGGGGATCGCAACTTTGCCGACGACCTTGCGGTGATCGGTGGCCTGGCGCGATTCGACGATCAGCCGGTGGTGGTGATCGGCCATGAGAAGGGCAACGACACCAAGACCCGGATCGAGCGCAATTTCGGAATGGCGCGCCCCGAGGGCTATCGCAAGGCGATCCGCCTGATGGATCTGGCGCACCGCTTCGGGCTGCCGGTGGTGACGCTGGTGGACACGCCCGGCGCCTATCCCGGAAAGGGCGCCGAGGAGCGCGGCCAGTCCGAGGCGATCGCGCGTTCGACGGCGAAATGCCTGGAGATCGGCGTTCCACTGATTTCCGTGGTGATCGGCGAGGGCGGATCGGGCGGCGCGGTGGCCTTTGCCACGGCGAACCGCGTGGCCATGCTGGAACATTCGATCTATTCGGTGATCTCGCCCGAGGGCTGCGCCTCGATCCTGTGGAAGGACGCCGAGAAGATGCGCGAGGCCGCCGAGGCGCTGCGCTTGACCGCGCAGGATCTTCTGAAGCTGAGCGTGATCGACCAGATCATCCCCGAACCGAAGGGCGGCGCCCAGCGCGACCGCGCCGCGACGATCGAGGCCGTCGGCAAGGCGATCGGCGCGATGCTGAAGGACTTGAAGGGCAAGAAGCCGGAGAAGCTGGTCAAGGACCGGCGGCAGAAATTCCTGGACATGGGTTCCAAGGGCCTCGCGGCCTGAGCCGCTCGTTCGTGCCGGAAGCTCGAAGGCGGGGGCGGGCCGAACCGTCTGAAATGCAAAAGCCCCCGGAACCAGGTTCCGGGGGCCTTTTTCTTGTCGGCTGCGGGCCTTAGGCTGCGCGCAGGTCGGCCAGCAGCGCGGCGGGGTCCACCACCGGCAGGTTCAGCGCCCGGCCCACGGCCTCGTAGGTCAGCTTGCCCTCATGGACATTCAAACCCGCCATCAGATGCCGATCCTCGGCGCAGGCCTTGCGCCAGCCCTTGTTCGCCAGCGCCATCATGAAGGGCATCGTGGCGTTGCCCAGCGCGATGGTCGAGGTCCGCGCCACCGCGCCCGGCATGTTGGCCACGCAGTAATGCATGATCCCGTCGACCTCGTAGATCGGGTCCTGATGGGTGGTGGCGTGGCTGGTCTCGAAGCAACCGCCCTGGTCGATCGCCACGTCCACGATCGCCGCGCCCGGCTTCATCGTGCCCAGCATCGCGCGGGTCACCAGTTTCGGCGCCGCGGCGCCGGGGATCAGCACCGCCCCGATCACCAGATCCGATTCCGCCACCAGCTCGGCCACGTTTCCGGCGCTGGCGAAACGGTTGCGGAACTGGCCGCCGAAGACATCATCAAGATAGCGAAGCCGTGGCAGGGACCGGTCAAGCACCGTCACATCCGCGCCCATCCCCGCGGCGATCTTCGCCGCATGGGTGCCGACGACGCCGCCGCCGATGACCGCAACCTTGGCGGGGCCCACGCCGGGCACGCCGCCCAGCAGCACACCGCGCCCGCCATTGGCCTTCTGCAGCGTCCAGGCGCCGACCTGCGGCGCCAGACGGCCCGCGACCTCGGACATCGGCGCAAGCAACGGCAGACCGCCGCGATCGTCGGTGACCGTTTCATAGGCAATCGCGGTGACGCCGCTGTCCAGCAGGTCCTTCGTCTGCTCCGGATCCGGCGCCAGGTGCAGATAGGTGAACAGCAGCTGCCCGGCGCGCAGGCGCTTGCGCTCGATCGCCTGGGGCTCTTTCACCTTCACGATCATCTCGGCCGCGGCGAAGACCTCTTCGGCGGTGGGCACGATCTTGGCGCCGACGGCGATGTAATCGGCATCGGCAAACCCCGCGCCAACGCCGGCCTGGGTCTCGATCAGGACCTCGTGGCCCGCCGATACCGCCTCATGCGCGGCGTGGGGCGTCATGCCGACGCGGAATTCCTGTGGCTTGATCTCTTTCGGGCAACCGATTTTCATGGTGACCTCCCATTCATGTGTCTGTCTGACATCATGCGCTTCCGCGCGAACAATTGCTTTGAAAAGAACGGTGGCGAAAGCACAGGTTTCGCGTAGAATAAACTGCGATATGGCAGTTCCTTAGAAGAAACGTGCGCAATAATGGAAATCGACGCGACCGACCGGCGAATCTTAACCTCGCTCCAGAAGGACGGGCGGATGACCAATGCCGAGTTGAGCGAGCAGGTGAACCTATCGCCCTCGGCCTGTCACCGTCGGGTGCAGCGGTTGGAGGCGGCGGGAGTGATCCGCGGCTATGTCGCCCTTCTGGACGAGCGCAAGATGAGCCGCCCCACCACCGTCTTCGTCGAGATCACCCTGTCGGGCCAGGCAGACGAGGTGCTTGACGCCTTCGAGCGTCAGGTGGCGCGGATCCCCGATCTTCTGGAATGTCATCTGATGGCAGGAACGGCCGATTATCTGCTGAAGATCCTGGCCCGGGACACCGAGGATTTCGCCCGCATCCACCGCCAGTATCTGTCGCGATTGCCGGGGGTGGCGCAGATGCACACCTCGTTCGCGCTGCGCACCGTGTTCCGCACGACGGCGATCCCGGTCTGAGGGCTAAAGCAGCCCCCGCAACCCGCCGATCAGCGCCAGCGCGGCCATAGCCACCGACGTGACGACCGCGGCCCAGCGCCAGCCGCCCGCTTGCGGCGCGCGCCGCGCGACGATCAGGACCGACCGGCTGACCAACGCCCAGTAAAGCCCCAAGACCGCCGTGAGCCCCGAAAAGACGGGCATGGATGCCGCCGGGTCCGCCCCTTTCGACAACATCGCCAGCACCACCATCACCGGCACCGCCACCAGAAGCGGGCCCAATAGACCGAGCCAGAAGGTATCGGGCAGGTTCAGCCGTGCCGCAAACAGACGGGCGAACCAGCGTGGGGTGAAATACTGGGCCCGCTCCTTGCGCGTCCGCTCCAATATGCGCTGAAATTCGGGATCCATCTCTCAGGCTCCGGGGCCCGAGGTAGGCCGGGCCGGCTCGGCCTGGCTGGGGCCGGGCTGGCCCGAACCTCCCGGGGCAGAGGCGGCGTCCGCAGCGGGCGGGTCAGCCTGCTCCATCGCGCGGCGCTTGCGCAGCGCGTCCGCGATCCATAGCCGCGACAGCGCATGATAGAGCGGCTGCGGCAAGATCATCCGCGACACGCCATAGCCGATCATCGCCGCCGCCATTACCGGCACCACGTTGTCATGATTGCCGGTCATCTCGACGATGATGACGAAGGCGGTCATCGGCGCCTGCACCACGCCGGCGAAATAGCCTGCCATGCCCAGTACCGCCGCAAGGCTGGCGTTGGCCCCAAAGATCACCCCCAGGGTCGATCCGACCCCGGCGCCCACCGCAAGCGAGGGCGCGAAAAGCCCGCCGGGAATGCCCGACACCGTCGAGGCCACGGTGGCCACGAACTTGGCCAGGAAAAAGGTCGGATCCAGCGAATGCCCCTCGACCGCCATGCGCGCCTGGGCATAGCCGGTGCCGAAGGTCTCGCCGTGGTACATGACCCCGGTGATGGCCAAGGTCAGCCCGGCAAGAAAGGCCACGACGATCACCCGCCGGCCCTGGCCGATGCTGCGCCAGCGCCGGATGCGGTTGGTCAGCGACAGCACCGTCTTCGAGAAGGCGCCGCCCATGAGCCCACCGAACAGGCCGCAGGCGATCACCAGCGGCCAGTCGCCCGGAAAGCGCGCCACCGCGTCGGTGAAGCCGAAATAGGTATAGTTCCCCACGATCGCGAGCGAGGCGATACCGGCAAGGATCACCGTCGACAGCACCACGCCGTTGGTACGCGCCTGATACGAGCGGCTCATTTCCTCGATGGCGAAGACCACCCCGGCCAGCGGCGTGTTGAACGCCGCGGCGATCCCGGCGGCGGATCCGGCCAGGATCAGCCCCCGCGCCTTGGCCAACCCGCCGACCCGGCCCGCCATCAGCATCAGCGCGGCGCCAACCTGCACCGTCGGCCCCTCGCGCCCGATCGAGGCGCCAGAGGCCAGGCCGACCAGCGTCAGCCCCATCTTGCCCAGAACCGTGCGCATGGTCAGATAGCCGGAACTGTCGCGGTCGTCGCGCATGTGGCGGATGGCGATCGCCTGCGGAATGCCCGAACCTTGCGAACCGGGAAAGTAGCGGTCCGCCATCCAGGCGCAGAAGACAAAGCCCAGAGGCGTCAGCACCAGCGGCAACCAGGTCCAGCCCGCGCCGCCGGTCATGGCCAGGAAGACCTCTTGCGCCTGGTCGGAAAGCTTGGCGAAGATCGCGCTCATCGCGCCGATCGCCAGCGCACCGATCCAGAAGACCAGCCGCGATTTCCATTGCTTGCGCGAAGTCATCATCGCCCGGGATCTGCGTACCCACCCGATCCGCGAAGCCCTGCGCGCTTTCATTCCCTGACCCCTTGCCCTGATCTATTGCGGATGCCTCCTTTGACTGCTTCGCGCAAGCCCCGCTCACGCGCGGGTGATGGCAAGCGCTGCAGCGACGGGCCAGGAAGGCCAAACCGCGACATTCCGCCGCGCAAAACCGGTCGCAATTGCCGCGCGTTGAAATGAAAAAACCCCCGTGGCCAAGGCCTCGGGGGTCGAATTCGGACGGGTGGACCCGGCCGAATCGTCTAAGGCAACGGCCTCAGAGCATACCTTCACGCTGCGCCTTCTTGCGCGCGAGTTTACGCGCACGGCGGATCGCTTCGGCTTGCTCGCGGGCGCGCTTGACGGACGGCTTCTCGAAATGTTGCTTCAGCTTCATTTCACGGAAGACACCCTCGCGCTGGAGCTTCTTCTTCAGGGCCCGGAGGGCCTGATCGACGTTATTGTCGCGAACGCTCACCTGCATGTGGTTTTCACCACCTTTCTAAGTTTGAGTTGCATGGAAATATGCAGGAGGTGGCGCTATAGCAAAGCTGCCCTAGTTTGTCTACTCTCGCAGGGTGACGGAGGATGAGATGCAGGACAGCCAGACCACGAGCGCCGACCGGCAGCCCGAAATTGGCCCCCGGACTGGCGCCGGCCCCGAAGCCGAGGCGATCCTCGACGCGGCGCTGAACCACGTTCCGTTCGACGGCTGGTCCGAGGCAACCCTGCGCGCCGCCACGCGCGACGCGGGGGTCGATCTGGCGCTGGCACGGGCGCTATATCCGCGCGGCGGGGTCGATCTGGCGCTGGCCTTCCACCGGCGCGGCGATGCGCGGATGGTCGAACGGCTGGCCGCCACCGACCTGTCCACGATGCGCTTTCGCGACCGCATCGCCGCGGCGATGCGTTACCGATTGGAGGCGGTCGAGGACCGCGAACTGGTGCGCCGCGGCTCGGCGCTGTTCGCGCTGCCGCAACATGCCGCCGACGGCGCCCGCGCGATCTGGGGCACCGCCGATCTGATCTGGCGCAGCCTTGGCGACAGCTCCGACGATATCAACTGGTACACCAAACGCGCGACGCTGTCGGGCGTCTACGGCTCGGTCGTGCTGTATTGGCTGGGCGACACGTCCGAGGGGCAACAGGCCACCTGGGATTTCCTTGACCGCCGGATCGAGGACGTGATGCGCATCGAGAAGGTCAAGGCGCAGGTACGCGAGAACCCGGTGCTCAGCCGCGTTCTGGCCGGGCCGATGCGCCTGCTTGGCCATATTCATGCCCCCAAGGGCACCCCGGCGGATCTGCCGGGCCAATTCACCCACGGAAAATAGGTTCCCCATGACCCTGCCCCAGACCATGCGCGCGGTGGAAATCGCGCGCCCCGGCGGCCCCGAAGTGCTAACGCCTTGCGAAAAACCCGTACCGCAGCCGGGCCCGGGCCAGATCCTGATCGCGCTGGACTATGCCGGGGTGAACCGGCCCGACGCGCTGCAACGCGCGGGCAATTACGCGCCCCCGCCCTCGGCCTCTCCGTTGCCGGGGCTGGAGGGCGCGGGCCGTGTGGCCGCCGTGGGCGAAGGCGTCAGCCGCTGGGCGGTGGGCGATGAGGTCTGCGCGCTGCTGCCCGGTGGCGGCTACGCCGAATACGCGGTCACCAATGCCGCCCATGCCCTGCCGGTGCCCACCGGCATGGTCCTGCGCGAGGCCGCCTGCCTGCCCGAGACCTTCTTTACCGTGTTCTCGAACGTCTTCCAGCGCGGCGGCCTGCTGGCGGGAGAGCGTTTCCTGGTGCATGGCGGCAGCTCGGGCATCGGCACCACGGCGATCCAGCTGGCGCGGGCCTTCGGCGCGCGGGTCTTCGCCACCGCCGGCTCGGCCGAGAAATGCGCCGCCTGCACCCGGCTGGGGGCCGAGCGCGCGATCAACTACCGCGAAGAGGATTTCGTCGAGGTGATGCGCGCCGAGGGCGGCGCCGACCTGATCCTTGATATGGTCGGCGGCGACTATATCCCGCGCAATGTGAAGGCGCTGGCAGATGACGGGCGGCTGGTGCAGATCGCGTTCCTGGCCGGTCCGCAGGCCGAATTGAACTTTGCCCAGGTGATGGTCCGCCGGCTGACGATCACCGGCTCGACCCTGCGGCCGCAATCGGATCTTGCGAAGGCCCGCATCGCCGAGGCGCTGGAGGCCCAGGTATGGCCGCTTCTGTCCTCGGGCGCGGTGGCGCCGGTGATGGATTCAGAATTTCCATTGGACCAGGCGTCGAAAGCCCATACGCGGATGGAAGGCTCTGGCCATGTCGGCAAGATCGTCCTGAAGGTGCGCTAGGGGCTGCATCGGGCGCCTTGGGGCCCCATATCTATGGGAGACGCGCGGTGACCAAGGAGCGAACGAATGACCAAGGTTGGCAATTTCGAGGTTCTCGGGGGGATGCCCGAGGACGTTCTGGCGATCGAGGCCAAGGGCAAGATCACGCGCGCCGATTACGAGGATTTCCTGATCCCCGAAGTGAGCCGCCGGATCGCCAAGCAGGGCAAGGTGAAGCTGCTTTACGTCCTGGGCGACGACTTCGCGGGCTATACCGCGGGCGCGGCCTGGGATGACGCCAAGCTGGGCCTGCTGCACCTAGGCGATTTCGCCCGCGTCGCCCTGGTGACCGATATCGAATGGATCCGGATGGGGGTGAAGATGTTCGCGCCGATGCTGCGCGCGCCGGTGCATCTTTACCACCTCGGCGCGCTGGACGAGGCCAGGGCCTGGATCACCTCGGACAATGACGACCCGCCGCATGAGCCCCAGGTGGCGGCGGACCACAAGCTGCCCACGCTGGAAGACAAGATGTAGAAGTGCGCGGCGGGCTGCCGGCGCCGCTCGCGTATTTCGGGAACGATGAGATTCCGGGCCTCAGCCGCTTGGCGCCGGCCGCGGCGGTCAGCCGAAGCGGAAGTTGCTGGCGGTGATGGTGCCCATCATCGTGGTCTCGTGATAGGTGCGCGTGGCGGGGTCTTCCTCGGCGGCACCCAGCGCCACGAAAAGCGGCACCAGGTGGTCTTCTTGCGGGTGGCAGATGCGCGCGGCGGGGGCGGTTTCCCAATCCAGCATCGCCTGCACCCGCTCGGCGGGCGGCAGTTGCAGCGCCGCATTCAGCCAGGCATCGAACGCGGCCGAGGGTTCGCGCGCCTCGGGCCCCATCAGGCGCAGGTTGTGATAGCTAAGCCCCGACCCCACGATCAGCACCCCCTCGTCGCGCAAGGGCGCCAGCGCCCGGCCCAGATCGACATGTCTGCGCGGGTCGTAATCCGTGCCGATCGACAGTTGATAAAGCGGCATGTCGGGCTGCGGGTACATCACCTGCATCGGCGCGAAGGTACCGTGATCGTAGCCCCTTGTGTCGTCCAGCGTCACCTCGATCCCCGCCGCGGCGATCAGCTGCGCGGTGCGTTCGGCCAATGCCGGCGCGCCAGGGGCCTGGTACCGGATCTCGTAGGTATGGGCCGGAAAACCGTGGTAGTCATAGATCATCGGAGGCCGCGCAGCATGCATCACGCGCGGCGTTTGCGTTTCCCAATGCCCCGAGACCATCAGCACCGCCTTGGGCGGCTCGGGCAGCGCGCCGGGCATCGCCGCCAGGGCGGTCTCTAGGGTCTGCATGCGCGCGCGCATCTGCGGCACCCAGGGCCAGGGCCCACCGCCATGCGAGATGAAATAGCTGGGCATACGGGTCAATTCCTGGCTCCTTCCCACCGGATCCGCGGCACGCCGGGGCGTAGTTGCCGCGGCCCTGTCTATGCCGGTCCGGCCAAGATAGATCCCCGCGAGAACGCTTGAAAGACGGATCGGCAAACAGCATCGGTTCGCCGGCGCACATCCAGTCGGGTCAGGCGGTGACCTGGACGACCAGGGTCGTCACCGCGGCGTAGAAGACCGCCGTCGCCGCCAACACGAAGACATGCCAGAGCGTATAGTGGAAGGGTATCCGGTCCATCAGGTAGAAGACCACGCCGCCGGTGTAGATCAGCCCGCCGATCACGATCAGCGCGATTACCGCGGGCGAAAGCGCGACCAGCAATCCGCCGCCCGCGACGATCCCCGCCCAGCCCATGCCAAGATAGAGCATCAGCGCCAGTCCCCGCAGCCGCGCGGGAGAGATCATCTTCAGCCCCACCCCGGCAAGCGCCGCGGTCCAAAGCCCGGTCAGCAGCCAGCCGCTTTGGCTGCCCGCGACCAGAGCGAAAGGCGTATAGGTGCCGGCGATCTTGGCATAGATGGCGGAATGGTCGAGCCGGCGCAGCAGCCCCCGCCAGCGGTGTCGGCCCAGGGTGTTGTACAGCGCCGAGAAGCCCAGCATGGCGATCAGCGTGGCGCCGTAGACCGCCACCCCCGCCACCAATGCCTCGCCCGCCCCGCGCGCCACCGTCAGCGCGATCAGCACCGGTACCGCGACCAGCATCAGCCCGACGCCCGAAAGGTGGACAATAAGGTCGCTGACCTCTTCGGCACGGGAATAGCGGATGCGCGGGGCGCGGGCCATGGCGGTCGTCCTAGCGAAGCTTGGCCCTAACATAGCGCATCGCGCTTGGCCGTCGCGCCCCGACCCCTGCGCGATGATGCCGCAGCGGGCCGCGTGGTCAGTCCTTGTCGGGCTTGCCTTCGACGTTCCGGGCGAAGGCGCGGGTGAATTCATGCTGCTTCTCGGCCGAGGCCGGCGCCTGATGGTCGGCCTTCCAGGCCTCGTAGGACATCCCGTAAAAGGCGGTGCGGGCCGCTTCCTTCGACATCTCGATGCCACGCTCCTGCGCGGCCTCCTGGTACCAGCGGCTCAGGCAGTTGCGGCAGAAACCGGCCAGGTTCATCAGGTCGATGTTCTGCACATCCGGGCGGGCCTCCATCAGGTGGTGGCGCAGGGCGCGGAAGGCGGCGGCTTCCAATTCGGTCCGGGTCCGGGGGTCGATCTTGTCCATGGCGGGATCCTCTTGCACGGGGCTGCCCATCAGAACTGGCCCTGGCTGCGCACCTCGTCAAGCAGGCGGGCCAGGCGCCGACCCCAGGCGCGCTGCTCGGCTTCGGTTCCGATCAGGTCGTTGCGCAGTTCGATCAGGGTGTTGTGACGGCCCGGCCGCAGCGCGTGGCGGTCGATGGAATCGCCCGGAAGGTGGCCCAGATAAGGCTGGTTCTCGCCCACGCACAGATCGGGTTCCGCACGCAGCCGGGCGATCAGCGGGGCCGAGAAGCGGGCGTCCTGCGGCGCGTATAGTACGCCCACGTGCCAGGGCCGCGGCGCGCGGCCGCGCAGTTGCGGGGTGAAGCTGTGGATCGCCACGATCAGCGTGCCGGGGCGCCCGGCGAGGCGCTCGTAGGCCTGGTGATAGGGGCGATACAGGCGGTCGAGCCGCTCGGCCACCTGCGCGTCGGTGACGCCGCGGTTGGCCGGGATGATGGTGCCGTCGTAAAGCTGCATCACCAGGGTCGGGTCGTCCTCGCCCCGGTTCGGGTCGATCACCAGGCGCGAGAAGTCCGAAAGGATAGCGGGCGCATCCAGTGCCTTCGCGATCGCCCGCGTCACCCCAGCAGCGCCGACATCATAGGCGATGTGGCGCCCCATGTCCTCGTCCGCGATCCCAAGGCCGCCGCCGCCGACAAAACCGGGCACATGATTGGTGGCGTGATCGCAAGTGATCAGCCAGCGGCCGGGGCGGTCCTCGCCCTCGATCTGGAAGGGGGTGTGCTCCATGTCGGTTCCGATATTGTTGCGCGGCCCCCTTTACGGAATGCGCGCGGCAGAGACCAGAGCGACCGCGTTGTTCCGGGCCTGCGGGCCGCGCGGGCCGGGCGCGCGGCCCCCCTGTTCCCGACGTTGCGGCCGAGACATGACTTGATTTTATGGTAGCGGTAACATACGCGGTATCCGGGGCCGGTGCCACGGCGGTCTTGGTTGCCGCGATGCGGCGCTTGCGCCATACAGGACCCGCCGACGAGCAGACACGGACAGCAGGGAAGAACCAGCATGAGACGCCTCCGCAACGTGAAGATCGTGGCCACGCTCGGCCCCGCCTCCGACGATTACGACACGATCCGTGCCCTGTTCGAGGCCGGCGCCGACGTATTCCGCCTGAACATGAGCCACGGTACCCAGGACGACATCGCCGCGCGCCACCGCATCATCCGCCAGATCGAGGCCGATCTGGAGCGCCCGATCGCGATTCTGGCCGATCTGCAGGGGCCGAAGCTGCGCGTCGGCACCTTCACGGAAGGCACGGTCGAATTGCACGAAGGGCAGTCCTTCCGCCTTGATCTGGACGAGACGCCCGGAGACGCGACCCGGGTGCAGCTGCCGCACGTAGAGATCTTCGCGGCGCTGGAGCCGGGCGCGACGCTGCTGGTCAACGACGGCAAGATCCGCCTGAAGGTCGAGGCCTGCGGACCCGATTTCGCCGATTGCCTGGTGACGGTGGGCGGCACGATCTCGAACCGCAAGGGTGTGAACGTGCCCGACGTGGTGCTGCCGCTGGCGGCGCTGTCGGAAAAGGACCGGGCCGATCTGGAATTCGCCTGCGAGCTGGGCGTCGACTGGCTGGCGCTCAGCTTCGTGCAGCGCGCCGAGGACGTGGAAGAGGCGCGCGTGCTGACCAAGGGCCGCGCCGCGCTGATGTCGAAGATCGAGAAGCCCGCCGCGGTGCGCAGCTTCAAGGAGATCCTCGATGCCTCGGACGGGATCATGGTGGCGCGGGGCGATCTGGGGGTGGAACTGCCGGTGCAGAACGTGCCCCCGATCCAGAAGCGGCTGGTGCGGCAGGCGCGCGCCGATGCCAAGCCGGTGATCGTGGCCACCCAGATGCTGGAAAGCATGATCGAATCGCCAATGCCGACGCGGGCCGAGGTATCGGACGTCGCGACCGCGATCTACGAGGGCGCCGATGCGGTGATGCTGTCGGCCGAATCCGCCGCCGGCGCCTACCCGGTCGAGGCGGTGCGGACCATGAACGCCGTCGCGATGGAGGTGGAAAGCGACCCCACCTATCGCGAGATCCTGGAAAGCTCGCGCAAGGTGAAACGTACCAGCATCGCCGATGGCATCGTCTCGGCCGCGCGCGACATCGCCGAAACCACCGACATCCGCGCGATCTGCTGCTTCACCCAGTCGGGCACCACCGCGCAGATCACCGCCCGCGAACGCCCGCCGGTGCCGATCATCGCGCTGACGCCCCTGATCACCACCGCCCGGCGGCTGTGCCTGAGCTGGGGCACGCATTGCGTGCTGACCGATGAGCAGGAGCGCTTCAAGGGCGCGGTCATCTCGGCGGTGCGGGCGGCGCTGAAATACAACTTCGCCACCTCGAAGGATCAGGTTCTCGTGGTCGCGGGCGTGCCGTTCAATGTGCCGGGCACCACCAACATCCTGCGCGTCGCGCCCTGCGAGGAACGCTTGATTTATCGGTCGGAACCGGAATAATTGGCGCCTTCGCATTTCGCGAGGGGGCCGCATGAATACCGACCTGATCTTTGTCGCGGGCCTGACGGTCGGCGCCCTTGCGATCCTGTCGTTCCTCTCCGCGCTGACCGACGGCAGACGGCCCTATGTGGCCGTCCTGGCGTTGCTGATCGGGGCCGGCATGGTGGCACTGGCCGCGCTGAAAAGCCCCGGGGTCTACAGCGTCGCCACCACCCCCGACGCCGTTTACCGCGTGATCGCCGCGGCGGCCGACATCGGCAGCTAGGCGCAGCGAACCAGACGGGCCACGCTCCGCGCAGCCAAGCCCCCCCACCCCGGGCCGTCGCGCGGATTTTTCGCTTGCCATGCAGGCCCGCGCCGCCTATACGGCGCGCTCCAACCGCACGGCCGGCCAACGGCATGCCGAGTCGTGCGTTCATCGCCTATCACTTAGGAGACCGAAATGCCCAAGATGAAGACCAAAGCCAGCGCCAAGAAGCGCTTCTCGACGACGGCGACGGGCAAGATCAAGTCGGCCGCGGCCGGCAAACGCCACGGGATGATCAAACGCACCCCGAAATTCATTCGCGACGCGCGCGGTACCATGGTCCTTTCGGACGCGGATACCAAGATCGTCAAGAAATACATGCCCTACGCACGCTGATCAGGAGGCTGGACAATGGCTCGCGTCAAATCCGGGAAAGTCACCCACGCCGCCCACCGCAAGGTGATCAAGAAGGCGAAAGGCTACTACGCTGCCCGCAGCACGAACTTCCGCACCGCCACCCAGGCCGTGGACAAGGCGAACCAATACGCCACCCGCGACCGCAAGGCCCGCAAGCGCAACTTCCGCGCCCTGTGGATCCAGCGCATCAACGCCGCCGTGCGCGCCGCCGATGCCGAGATGACCTATTCGCGCTTCGTCAACGGCCTGGCCAAGGCCGGGATCGAGGTCGACCGCAAGGTTCTTGCCGATCTGGCCGTGCATGAGCCCGAGGCCTTCGGCGCCATCGTCGAGCAGGCCAAATCGGCCGCCGCCGCGTAAATCCGATTTCAGGGACAGTGAGATCGGCCCCGCGTGCCTTCCGGCGCGCGGGGTTTTTCATGGCATCCGCCCCGCGCGTCAGATCGGCGTAACCCCCAGCGTCATCCCGCCACGGGGCCATAGCGTCACCCGCGCCAGCGGTTCGGGCGGCAGCCCGCCGGGCCAGTCGAACCGGGCGCCGCGCAAGAGCGTCGCCAGCATCGCCACCCCCTCGACCCGGCTGAAGGTGGCGCCGATGCAGATGCGCGGGCCAAAGCCGAAGGGCATGAACTGGGTCCGCCGGATCGTCTTGCGCGCCGCCGGCGCGAAGCGTTCGGGGCGGAATTGCTCGGGCTCGGGCCACAGCGCGCGGTGCCGGTGCACCGCCCAGATCGGGATGAAGATCACCGACCCCGCCGCCAGCCGCACGCCGCCAAGATCGCAATCCTCGGTCGCCAAGCGGGTCAGCACCGGCGCCGGCGCGTAAAGCCGCATCGCCTCTTCGAAGACCTGCCGGGTCAGCACCAGATCCTCGATATGGCGCCCCTCGACCGGGCCGTCGCCGACGACACTGCACGCCTCGTCGCGCAGCCGTTGCTGCCATTCGGGTTCCTTGGCCAGGACGTAAAGCGTCCAGATCAGCGCCTTGGCCGTGGTCTCGTGCCCGGCATTGAGGAAGGTCAGCAGGTTGTTCAGCACACGCTCGCGCGAAATCCCGCCCCCCTCGCGGCCCGGTTCCTCGGCCGCCAGGAGCCGGGCGAAGAGGTGGTCGCCCCCAGTCGCGCGCCCCGTCGCGCCCTGCGCCTGCCAGCGGTCCAGCATCCGGGTGATTGCCGCCCGCATCGCGCGGCTCGACCGTTTCATCGGCCCGCGGCCCGGGTGCCAGCCCCAGGCGGGCATCCCCGCCAGCGCCGCCGCGATCTCCCAGCTGGTGGCATTCAGATAGCCATCTACGGCAGCCTGGATCGCCTCGGCTTCTGGCATCGCAGCACCGCCGAACAGCGTGCGCGAGATCGCCGCATAGGTGGCCTGAGTGATATCGCGGTGGATCGGCCGTGGCGTCCGGCCGCCCCCGTTGCGCCAGCCGTCCAGCAGCGCCGCGGCCGCCTGTGCCATGTCGGGCACATAGGACAGGATATCGTCGTGCCGGAACAGCCCCGCGACCGCGCCGCGCTGCCAGCGCCAATCCTCGCCCTGCGAGGTCAGGATGCTCTGCCCCAGCGGGTCCGAGAAGACGCGCTGTTCCAGGGGCGGCTTGGGAAACTGCGCGTGCCGGCCCAGAAAGACGGTCTCGGTCAATTCCGGGTCGGTCACCCAGGCGGTACGGAAGCGGCCGATCCTGTGGGGCACGATCGGCTCTTCATAGACGGCGCGGGGCAGGCAGCGTAGCGGATTGCGCACGAAGTGATACAGGAACAGCGGGGCCGGATAGGGCGTGTCACGCGGCTTGATCGCCGTCCAGTCCCGCGGCGCGGCGATCGGCGTTTGATCCAACATATGCGGCCATTCCCCCCAGCATCGCCCGCCCCATCCCCCGGGCGGGTGTAGAGCGGAATTCATGCACAGATACGCATGTGTTTCAATCCCCACCCCGGGACGCGCGACCGTCGGCGCCCGCTTGCATTCGCGCGGCCCGGCGGATAGCAAGCCCTCGGACTTTGCCGGAGGCTCGTGATGGACGGACTCGACACCCTCAAGGCGGGCTATCTGTCCCGCATCGCCGCCGCCTCGGACGAGGCGGCGCTGGAGGAGTTGCGCCTTGCCGCGCTGGGCAAGAAGGGCGAGATCAGCCTGAAGATGCGCGAACTGGGCAAGATGAGCCCCGAAGAGCGCAAGTCCGCGGGCCCCGCCCTGAACGCGCTGAAGGACGAGATCGACGCCGCGCTGCGCGCCAAGAAGGCCGCACTTGCCGATGCCGCGCTGGATGAGCGCCTGAAGGCCGAATGGCTGGATGTCACCCTGCCGGGGCGCCCCC
Source organism: Allgaiera indica (assembly GCF_900106675.1). Classification (GTDB taxonomy): domain Bacteria; phylum Pseudomonadota; class Alphaproteobacteria; order Rhodobacterales; family Rhodobacteraceae; genus Acidimangrovimonas; species Acidimangrovimonas indica. Next base: position 70,527 of record NZ_FNOB01000012.1, on the reverse strand, counting down.
GCCCCGCTGGCACGATCCATCCCGTCAGCCAGGTCACGGCCGAGCTGACCGCGATCTTCGCCGACATGGGCTTTCAGGTCGCGGAAGGGCCGCAGATCGAAACCGACTGGTACAATTTCGATGCGCTCAACATCCCGCCCGAGCACCCCGCCCGGCAGGAACACGACACCTTCTTCATGGCCCGCGCCGAGGGCGACAACCGCCCGCCGCATGTGTTGCGCACCCATACCTCGCCGGTGCAGATCCGGGCGATGGCCCAGCAGGGCGCGCCGATCCGCGTGATCGCCCCGGGCCGCGTCTACCGGATGGACATGGACCAGACCCATGCACCGATGTTCCATCAGGTCGAGGGCCTGGCGATCGACCGCAACTTGTCGATGGCAAACCTGAAATGGGTGCTCGAGGAATTCTTCTCGGCCTTCTTCGGGGTCAAGGTGGCCACGCGCTTCCGCGCCTCGCATTTCCCGTTCACCGAACCCTCGGCCGAGGTCGATATCCAGTGTTCCTGGATCGACGGCCAGCTGCGCATCGGCGAGGGCGACGGCTGGATGGAGGTACTGGGTTCGGGCATGGTGCACCCCAAGGTGCTGACCGCCGCGGGCGTCGATCCAGACGAATGGCAGGGCTTCGCCTTCGGCATGGGGATCGACCGGATCGCGATGCTGAAATACGGCATCCCCGACCTGCGCGCCTTCTTCGACAGCGACCTGCGCTGGCTGCGCCACTACGGCTTCTCGGCGCTCGACGTGCCCACCCTGCACGGCGGGCTGAATAGGTGAATCGGGATGATGAATTCCTAAGAAGCCTTCTGATGGAGTTTGAGGCTGCTGAAGATTGGCTAATTGTTCAATCTTGGGGTCTCGAGGCGGACGTAGAGCAACGCAAACGTCAGTACCATATTCTCCTGCTCTGCGACGCGGGTCTAATGACCCAAGTAGCGAAAAGCGCTTTCCGTCTGACAAGCTCTGGTCACGATTATCTTCAAGCGATCCGCAACGAAGGCGTGTGGGCTGAAACTAAGAAGATTGTCGCTGACACCGGCGGCAACGCGACGCTGGAAATCCTGAAAGCGCTGGCGATTGGTTTCTTGAAGAAGCAAATTTCTGACCGCACCGGATTCGACATCTAGGCGCCGCTACTTCCGGCCCGGCCCGAAGACCGCCAGATCGACGGGCCGGCCGGTTCCCAGATCCAGCCCGGTCACCGTACCCAGGCGCTTTGCCCCCAGCATGGCCGTCGCTTTCGCATCCGGCACCACGGCGGCGGAACAGCGGTCCTTCGCCAGCTTCGCCGCCGCTTGCGCCGGCGCAAGGCTGACCACCGGGCCGGGCGCGAGGAACACCAGCGAAGGCTCTCCATAGCCGCTCTCGTAAAGGGTGATCCGCCTGCAGGATGGCTCGACAGGCAGAAGCGCCACGATCGCTTTCGCGGGCCACAGCGCGGGGGTGGCGGCGACGCTTGAAAGAATTCCGCCGGTCACGCCCGCGCCCGTCAGCCACAGCCCGACCAGCGCCGCCAGCGGCAGCCCGGCGCGCAGCGCGGCATGGGCAAGCCCCAGTCCGGCCGCGACCGCGGCCAGGCCCAGGACCAGCGGCAGCACCGGTCGGCCGCCCATCGAGATCACATATCCCCCCGCCACCGCCAGCATCAGCACGGGCAATACCGCAAGCACATAGAACCAGACCCGGCGCGCGCCTGCCAGCGGCCGCGCCGCGCTTTCGGCCCAAACCAGCGCCATAGCCAACGCCAGGGCCGGATAGAAGGGCAGCACATAATGCACCAGCTTGGTCGAGGCCGCCTCGAAGATCAGCCAGCCCGGGATGGCCCAGGCCATCGCGAAGGTCACACCGGGACGGCGCCGCGCCGCCCAGATCGCCGGCAGCGTCAGCCCCAGCGCGATCGCCGCAGGCTGGAAGGTCAACCACAGCGCGGCCAGGTAGGATCCGGGCGGCGCGCCATGGCTTTCCTGCGCCTCGGCGACCTTGCCCAGAAGATCATGGCCCACCGCCGCCTGCCAGAACCCAAGCCCGGATCGCCAGGTGATCGCAAGAAACCAGGGCAGCACCAGCGCCGCGAAAAGCACCAGCCCCGCCTTCGGCCGCAACGCGCCCAGCCAGCGCCATCGGCGGTGACCCAGCGCCAGGGCCAGCACCGTCAGCGCCACCACGCCGGGCCCGATCGGCCCCTTGACCAGCGTCCCGAACGCAACCGCGCCCCAAAACAGCGCCACCCGTCCCCAACCCAGGGGCGGCGGCGGCGCAAACCCCTGTTCTCGGGCCACGCGGTATAGCGGCGCCAACACCCATTGCGCGGCCAGCACCGTCAGCAGCAGCACCGCGTCGGTGGTCGCCAGATGCGCCTCGACCCCCAGCAGGAACATCCCGGCCATCGGTATCCCCGCGGCCAGCCCAGCGGTCGCGCCGCCGAATCCCGCCGCGATCGACGCCGTCAGCACCGCCGCGAGCACCGCCGCCAGCAACGAGGGCAGCCGGTAGTGCCAGATCTGGAGCGTCTGCAGCCCGCCAGAGGCCTCGACGGCAGCGCTTTGCAGCCAGTAGATGCCGACCGGCTTCTTGTAGCGCGGGCGATCCTGAAAGCGGATATCGACCAGGTCGCCGGTCTCGGCCATCTGCTTCGAGGCCTGGGCAAAACGCGCCTCGTCGCGGTCGACCGGGGGCAGCGAGGTGAAGGCCGGCAGGAAGGCCGCCAGCGCCAGAAGTGCCACCAGCAACCCCACCCCCAACCCGGCCGAGCGCGGCCGCGACGCGGCCAGGCGCGCAAGGGCCAGGTTCAACCGGCGGGCAAACGAGGTCATGCGGTCCCTCCGGACGTGACGATTGCTGCGATGGTTACATCCAGCCGCGTGCAGAGAAAAGACCCCCGCCCGGTCACCGATCCATCACTGCCCCATCACTGCCCGCGGATCATCGCCACGGGCGCGCGCCGAACCCGTCGCCGGCAGCGCCTCAGGCCGGTCGGCCGGCGGGATCACTTGATGGCAATCAGGATGGTGGTGGCGGGAACAAAGGCCGTCGGCTGCATTTCCTGCCGCGGGGTCCGCGGCGGCGTGCCGAAGGCATTCAGCACGATCAGCGCCGTCACCGCCATCAGCGCACACAGCAGCGTCTGCTTTTGCGGCTTACGGCCCCGGGGGATGATCAGAAGTTGGTCCATAATGTGTCTTATACATGAAGAAAAGCCGCTAAATAAGGCAAAAACAGGGCAATTGTGACAACTAAGTGTTTCCGGAAAAGAAATCCAAAAGCGGTTCCATACAGGGGCCACATTCATGCCCGACAAGAAGAAAGGCGCGCTCGTAGCCCTCTGGCGGTTGGTGGAACCCGGTCCCCGATCACCACCCTTTCCGTCCTGGGACCCGCCCGGACGGCAATTGACGCGGCACCCACTTTCGGGCAAGCCCCGACCATGCTTACGATTTCGGACATCACCTATTCCGTCGAAGGCCGCCCCCTGTTCGAGGGCGCCTCGGCGCGTATCCCCGCCGGCCACAAGGTCGGCCTCGTCGGCCGCAACGGCGCGGGCAAGACCACGCTGTTTCGCCTGATCCGCGGGGAACTCGCCCTTGAAGGCGGCGCGATCAGCCTGCCGTCGCGCGCCCGCATCGGCGGCGTCGCGCAAGAGGTACCCTCTTCCGCCACCTCTCTGATCGACACGGTGCTCGCCGCCGACGCCGAACGCGCCGCCTTGATGGCCGAATCCGAAACCGCGGCCGATGCCCATCGCATCGCCGAGATCCAGGCCCGCCTGGCCGACATCGACGCCTGGTCCGCCGAGGGCCGGGCCTCGGCGATCCTGCGCGGCCTGGGCTTCACGGCCGAGGAACAGCTGCGCCCCTGTTCGGATTTCTCCGGCGGCTGGCGGATGCGGGTGGCGCTGGCGGGCGTGCTGTTTTCGCAGCCCGACCTGTTGCTGTTGGACGAACCCACCAACTACCTCGACCTCGAGGGCGCGCTGTGGCTGGAGAACTACCTTCAGAAATACCCCCACACCGTGATCATCATCAGCCACGACCGCGAATTGCTGAACCGCTCGGTCGGGGCGATCCTGCATCTCGAGGACCGCAAGCTGACGCTTTGGCAGGGGCCCTACGACACCTTCGCCAAAAGCCGCGCCGAACAGCGCATGGTGCAGGCCGCCGAGGCCAAGAAGCAGGACGCGCGGCGCGCCCATCTGCAAAGCTTCGTCGACCGCTTCAAGGCCAAGGCATCAAAAGCGCGGCAGGCGCAGTCGCGCGTGAAGATGCTGGAGAAGATGACCCCGATCACCGCGCCCCAAGACGCGGCAAAACATGTCTTCACCTTCCCCACGCCCGAGGAACTGTCGCCGCCGATCATCAACCTCGAAGGCGCGGCGGTGGGCTACGGGGGCCCGCCGGTGCTGCGCCGGCTGAGCCTGCGCATCGACCAGGACGATCGCATCGCCCTGCTGGGCCGCAACGGCGAGGGCAAGTCCACGCTGTCGAAGCTGCTGGCCGGCAAGCTGGAGACCTGCGAGGGCCGGATCACGCGCTCGTCGAAGCTGCGGATCGGCTATTTCGCCCAGCATCAGGTGGACGAACTGCATATCGACGAGACGCCCCTGCAGCATGTCATGCGGCTGCGCCCGAACGAGGGCCAGCCACGCCTGCGCGCCCGGCTGGCCAGCTTCGGCCTGGGCGCAGACCAGGCGGAAACCGAGGTCGGGCGCCTTTCGGGCGGGCAGAAGGCGCGGCTTTCGCTGCTGCTGGCCACGATCGACGCGCCGCATCTGCTGATCCTGGACGAGCCGACCAACCACCTTGACATCGAAAGCCGCGAGGCCCTGGTCGAGGCACTGACGGGCTATGCGGGCGCGGTGGTGCTGGTCAGCCACGACATGCATCTTCTCAGCCTGGTGGCCGACCGGCTTTGGCTGGTGTCCAAGGGCACCGTCACGCCCTATGAGGAAGATCTGCAGGCCTATCGCCGCTTCCTTCTGCAAGGCGACGAAGGGGCGAAGGCCGACAAGCCCAAGCCCGAGAAGAAGCGCGCCAGCCGCGACGAGATCCAGTCCCTGCGCGGCGAGGTACGCAAATGCGAGGAACGCGTCGCCAAGATCGAGGAGATGCGCACCCGGCTGGCCAAGAAGCTGGCAGACCCCGAGCTGTATGAGCCCGGCAAGGCCGGCGAGATCGAGGTCTGGCAGAAGAAATACGCCGAGGTGATGGACGGCCTCGACCGGGCCGAGGCGCTATGGCTGAAGGCGCAGGAAAAGCTGGAGGCGGCCGAAACGTGACATGAGCCAGGCCGACATCATCACAGCCTTCGTGACGCTGTTCGTGATCATCGACCCGATCGGGCTTGCGCCGCTGTTCGTCGCGCTGACCCAGGGCATGAGCGCGGCACAGCGGCGCGCGGTGGGCCTGCGGGCCTCGGTGGTGGCGCTGGTATTGCTGACGCTGTTCGGGCTGGCCGGGCAGAAGCTGCTGGATTTCATCGGCATCTCTATGCCCGCCTTCCGCATCGCGGGCGGGCTTTTGCTGTTCGTCACCGCCTTCGACATGCTGTTCGAGCGCCGGACCGAACGGCGCGAGAACAAGGTCAGCGACGAAGAGGCCCTGCCCGATCACGATCCATCGGTGTTTCCGCTTGCCACGCCGCTGATCGCGGGTCCCGGCGCGCTGGCGACGATGGTGCTTCTGGTCGGACGCGCGGGGCCGGGCTGGCAGGGCGTGCTGACCGTGCATCTGGTGATGGCCGCGGTGGTGGCCTGCGCTTATGGCATGTTCCTGATCTCGGGTCCGATCGGACGGGCGCTGGGACGCACGGGCACCAATGTGGTGACCCGGCTTCTGGGGATGCTGCTGGCGGCGCTGTCGGTGCAATTCGTGATCGACGGCATCCAGGGCGTGCTGCATGGCGCGGGGCTTGTGGCGCCTGCGTGATCACGCCTGTCTCGGCAGATCCGCGTCGGGGGGTGACAAGCGCCTCTGGCCTGCCCAAATAGGGGCAAAGGAGATCCGAATGGACGGCGACACCCTTGCCCGCGTGACCTATCTGGTACTGATCGCCGTGGCCGTCGGTGGCGCCCTGATCGCCCAGGGGCGCGGAAACTGGAGCAAACTTTCCCAGCAAGCCGCGATCTGGGGGTTGATCTTCGTGGGCGTGATCGCGGGCTATGGGCTGTGGTCTGACATCGGGCCGCAACTGCTGCCCCGGCAAGAGGTGGTATCGGACACCGGCCAGATCGTGTTGCCACGTGGGCCGAACGGGCATTTCTACGCGACCGTCAAGATCGACGGCACCCCGGTGCAATTCGTCGTCGATACCGGCGCCACCTCGATCGTGCTGACCAAGGCCGATGCCCGCCGGCTGGGGCTGCATCCCGAATCCTTGCAATATATCGGCGTGGCCGACACCGCGAACGGCTTGGTGCGCACCGCCCAGGTCACCTTGCGCGATGTGCAGTTGGGCGGGCTGACCGTGCCCTCGATGCGGGCCTCGGTCAACGACGGCCGCATGGAGATGTCGCTTTTGGGCATGACCTTCCTCAAACGGTTCTCGAAGCTCGAGATCGCCGGAAACAAGATGATCCTGACGCCCTGACCGGCAGGCCGCCACCATATTGCCTGGGGCGGCCCGCCCCGGCGGACCGGCAAGGCGTGGCTGTGCGGCCGCTGAAACCGATCATCCCACCCCCACACGGAACGAAGAAGCGCCGTCGCGGCAACCTTGTTCGCCCTGCCTGGCCCGAAGGCACAGCCCTCACCGGTGGCGATTGACAATTCCCCGGCACCCCGAAATTCTGCCCCGGACGGGCGGGATGCCCCGGCCCTTTCCAGCCGCATGCCCCCAAAGACGCCACCGCAAGCAGGAACCCCGATGAAGATCGACGGCAAACCCTACCGTTCCATCTGGCGCGCACCATCGGGCGAGGTACGCATCATCGATCAGCGCTGGCTGCCGCATGAGTTGCGGATCGCGACCCTGGCGACGCGCGAGGATTTCGCCGCCGCGATACAGGAGATGTGGGTGCGCGGCGCGCCGCTGATCGGGGCGACCGCGGCCTATGGCGTTGCCGTGCAGATGGCCCACGATCCGTCGGACGCGGCGCTGCGCGAAACCTGGCATATCCTGCACGCGACCCGCCCCACCGCGATCAACCTGAAATGGGCGCTCGATGATATGGCGCGGGTTCTGGCCCCGCTTGCGCCGGCGGAACGCGCCGACGCGGCCTTCGCCCGCGCCGCCGAGATCTGCGACCAGGATGTCGAGATCAACCGCCGGATCGGCCTGCACGGGCTGAAGATCATCCGCGAGATCGCGCGGCGCAAGGCTGGCCGCCGGGTCAATGTGCTGACTCATTGCAACGCCGGCTGGCCCGCGACGGTGGATTGGGGCACCGCGACCGCGCCGATCTATCACGCGGTGGAAGCGGGGATCAACGTGCATGTCTTCGTCGACGAGACCCGCCCCCGCAACCAAGGCGCGCATCTCACCAGTTGGGAGCTCAACAGCCATGGCGTCAGCCACGAGTTGATCGTCGACAACGCCGGCGGCCATCTGATGCAGCATGGCGAGGTGGATCTGGTCATCGTCGGCACCGACCGCACCACCGCCCGGGGCGACGTCTGCAACAAGATCGGCACCTATCTCAAGGCATTGGCGGCACGGGCGAACGGGATCCCCTTCTATGTCGCCCTGCCCTCCCCGACGATCGACTGGACGGTTTCCGACGGCCTGCGCGACATCCCGATCGAGGAACGCGGTGGCGCCGAGGTGACCCATGTCCAGGGCCGCGACGCCGAGGGCCGGATCGTCTCGGTCCAGATTTCCCCCGACGGCACGCCGGCGCGGAACCCGGCCTTCGACGTGACCCCGGCAGAACTGGTGACCGCGCTGATCACCGAACGCGGGGTTTGCGCCGCCGACGAAACCGCGATGGCGGCGATGTTTCCCGATCTGGCCACGCCGCGCGCCTCTTCCCGCCCGTGACCGGGCAAAGCCGGTTTCCATGCCGGCGGCGCCTTCGGGGAAGGCCCCGCGGCCGCAGGATGCGCCCGGACCGGCAGGGGCCGCAAGACCATCGCGCCCCCTGGGATGTGCGGCCTCCAACCCGCGCGCGGCCGGGCCGGGACGCGCGCCTCGGCCGGCAAAGCTGACGCGGGAAGCGGACGCGGGTTGAGCGAAGCATCCGGGTGCTGAACCGCACGTCTCTGCCCCTCGGCCCCCTGGGGGTGGCGGGTCCGGCGCGGGCCCTGCCGCGGCAGAACCTCGCCAAGTCAACGCCTCGCCACGGCAGAGCCTTGAATTGTTGTGCGCAACCCGATATCTGCCGCGCCTCAGGCTCCGGGTTTCCGATGCTGCCCGTGTGGCGGGAAGGGGAAAGGGTGGGCTGTCATCCGGGGCCACGAAGCCCCGCCTCTTTGAAAGACCGACATGACCTCTTTGACCGGCATCGCGCCGCCGCTTGCCGCCGCGCTTGCGGATCGCGGATATGAAACCCTTACCTCCGTGCAGCTGGCCGTCCTGGAGGACGGCGTCGCCGGGCGTGATCTGCTGGTCTCGGCCCAGACCGGATCGGGCAAGACAGTGGCCTTCGGCATCGCCATGGCGCCCGATCTGCTGGCCGGCGCCGAGCGGCTGGGACCGGCCGAGGCGCCGATGGCTCTGGTCGTCGCGCCGACGCGCGAATTGGCACTGCAAGTCCGGCACGAATTCGAATGGCTCTATGCCGGCACCGATGCGCGCATCGCCTCCTGCGTCGGCGGCATGGATTACCGCACCGAACGGCGGGCGCTTGCCCAGGGGGCGCATATCGTCGTCGGCACCCCCGGCCGCCTGCGTGACCATATCGAACGCGGCGGGCTGGACCTGTCGGCGCTGCGGGTGGCGGTGCTGGACGAGGCCGACGAGATGCTTGATCTGGGCTTCAGCGAGGATCTGGAATTCATTCTTGGCGCGGCCCCGTCAGAGCGCAGGGTATTGATGTTCTCGGCCACCGTGCCGCCGGCGATCGAGTCGCTGGCCGCCACCTTCCAGCGCGACGCGCTGCGCCTGCGCACCGCGGGCGAATCGCGCCAGCACACCGATATCGACTATCAATGCCTCAACGTGGCGCAGGGTGACCGCGAACATGCGATCATCAACCTCCTGCGCTTTCATGAGGCCGAGCGGGCGATCGTCTTCTGCAAGACCCGCGCCGAGGTCTCGCACCTGCTGGGCCGGTTCCACAACCGAGGCTTCCAGGCGGTGGCGTTGTCAGGCGAGCTGTCGCAGACCGAGCGCACCCATGCGCTGCAGGCGGTGCGCGACGGCCGCGCGCGGGTCTGCGTCGCGACCGACGTGGCCGCGCGCGGGATCGACCTGCCGGGGCTGGAACTGGTGATCCATGCCGACCTGCCGCAAAACCCCGAGGCGCTACTGCACCGTTCGGGCCGCACCGGGCGGGCCGGGCGCCGGGGGATCTCGGCGCTGATCGTCACGCCGCGCGATTACAAGAAGGCGCAGCGGTTGCTGCAGGCCGCCAAGCTGCAGGCCAGCTGGGGCCCCGCGCCCTCGGCCGAGGCGGTGCTGGAACGCGACGAGGCCCGGCTTCTGGCGGCACCACAGCTGTCCCAGCCGGTGGCCGACGACGAGGCCGGAGCGGTCGCGGCGCTGACCGGACAGTTCGGCCCCGAGGCCCTGGCCGCTGCGGTGCTGCGGCTGTGGCGCGCGGGGCGGTCCGCGCCTGAAGAGATCGCGGCGCCGAATGCACCCGGTGCCGCCGCCCCTGCCGCCAAGCGCGATCTGCAGGCCTTTGGCGCCTCGGTCTGGTATGCGCTGTCGGTGGGGCACGAGGGCCGTGCCGAGGCCCGTTGGATCCTGCCCAAGTTGTGCAACACCGGCCGCATCACCCGCGCCGAGATCGGCGCGATCCGGGTCGGGCGGACCGAGACCTTCGTGCAGATCGCCGCCGCCGCCGCGCCGGGCTTCGAGGCCGCGCTTGGCGCCGGCCTGCAGATCGAGCCGGGGCTGACGCTGACCCGGCAGCCTGGCGCGCCGGACCTGGGCCGGCCCGAGCCTTCGGCGCGCCCGCCGCGCCCGCCCCGCCCCGACCGGCCGGCGAAGACCCAGCGTCCGGGGCCTGTCGCCGAGGCAAAGCGCCCCGCCGCTCAGCAGCCGCCCCCTGCCGAGCCCTCGGTTGCACGTGACGCGGAACCGGTCGAGCCCCCCGCGAAATCGCCGGCGCCGAAGAAGCCCCGCTGGAGCCCCGAAAAGAAGGCTGCGCGCGACCCCTCGGTCTCGCTTCACCGCAAGCGGCCGGCAACGGCCGGGAGTGTCACCACGACGGAGACCAAGGAAAGCCGCGGGCCCCGGGATGGAACCGCCCCCGGCAAGAGGGGCGGCACGGCGCCGTTCGGCAGAAGCCCGGCGGGAAAAGGTGCGCCGGGCAAGGGCGCTGCTGGCAAGGGGCCGAAACCGAAAGGCAAGCCCCCCCAAGGCCGCGGCGCGGGCCCTGCCCGGCAGGGCAAGCCGGGAGACGAGCGCCCGACCCGTCGCTTCGTCCAAGGCAGGCCCTCGAAGGCGGGATCCGGCCCCCGGCGCGGCTAGGCTTCGGCGCGGGGGCCCCGTGGCTCCGACGACAGCGGCGCCTTCGCGGATCATGGGCTTGCCGGGACATCAATGATCGCGGTGCCTGGTCGGCACGGCTGGACCCGCCCGGCCATCGCGCCGCCGATCGTGGATCTTCACGCGTTAGTCGCGCCGATGCGCCGTCCCGGGGCGCGGCTTTCGTTCCCACGCCCCGCGTCGCGGCCGGGACCGCGCGGCTGTCTTCACCCTCGGTCCGTGGCAAGCGCGGGCGTGGGTTGGATGCTTCGGGCTAGAAGGTGGCGCGCAGGGCCAGGACCGCAGTCGTTCCGGCCCGGCCGGCGACGTTGCCGGAGTTGATCCGATAGGCCGCGCCGGCGGTCAGGCCCAGCCCGGCGCCCAGCGGCGCGGTATAATCAAACCCCAGGTCCAGTTCGCGCCGCCGGGGGCTGAGGTCCACGCCGGTGTCGGTAAAGCCCGGCCCCGCGCTGGAATAGGACGTCGGCAGGCTCAGCACCGCGCGACCGCTGGTGATCGAGATCGGCTGGCGCAGGAAAAGGCTCAGCACATCGCCCTGGCGCAGCGCGTTGGCGCGGTCGACAGCGATCCCAAGGCTGTTGTAGGCCACCGGCGTGAAGCCCTGGATGATCCCGGCGCCGTTGCCCTGCGCCACCCCGAAAGAGGCGCTGATCCGCAGCCCCGTGCCCGGCCCCAGCTTGCGCGCCAGTCCAAGCGAGACGGAGCGCGCCCAGGCCTGTATGTCTGGCCCGTAGCCCGGCGCGGTGACGCCCAGAAGAGAGCCCTGGCTGCGAAACGCCGTCGCGCCGATTTCCAGCGCGGCTTCGCCCAGCGGGATGGCACGCGACACCGACAGCCCGGCGAAATCGCCCTGCTGGCGCAGCACCGCCAGGGACGTGCGGTCGCCAACGCGCATGCGGGTTTCCTCCAGCCCCGATACCTGCGCCGCGTCGGGTGCGCTCATCAGGTCGGGGCCGATCAGCGCGGCCGCATCGACCCCGCCGGTCAGCGCGGCATGTTGCGCCGCGCGCTGGCCGCCGATCTGTCCCGACACCGCCCGCCCGAAGGCGACCGCCGCCGCGAAACTGCGCGCGGTCCCGCCCAGCATCGACGCCGACGAGGTAAAGGCCCCGCCCATGCTGTCGACCGAGACCACCCTGGCCTTGCCCAGCGCCTGGGCGATCGCGTCGCCCGAGGCCGAGCCGCCGGCGATCGCGACCTGGCCCAGCGGGATCTGCCCGCCCGCGGCCATCGGCACGCCCACGGTGCCGATCGGCAGCAGCGCGGCCCTGAGGTTCAGAAAGCCCGCGCCAAATTCGTTGTTGAACTTGTGCGTCACCGCCCCGCCCGCGAAGGTCAGCGTGCCGTCGTAATGGCTGAAGAAGCTGTTGTCGGCGGTCACCAGCAGTCGCGCGCGCAACTGCTGCGGGCTGAGGTCGGGGAAGGCCTCGGCCAGCAGCGCGATCGACCCCGCCACCTGCGGCGCGGCAAAGGACGCGCCCTCGCCGATCAGATAGCCGGTGGGGTTGGTGTTGTCGGCCACAATCGACTGTCCGTCGGCGGCAAGGCAATAGCGCGCGGCCTCCGCGCAGGGGGCCGAGATCCGGTCGGCGCTGACGATCTGGCCGTTCTGGAAATGGGGAATGGCATTGATCACCGCCAGCCAGCCGGGCTTGAGCGCCGGATAGGCGCTGGGCAGGCCCGCCATCGCGTCGATCGAGGTGGCGTTGTAATCGTTCTGCGCGGCGAAGACGACGACACCTTTCTGCTGATAGCTTTGCAGGGCGCTGATGTAGCTTGCCCCGGCGCCGGAGCCGAAGATCGCGCCGTAATTGGTATTGGCCACCGTTTCGCCGGCCAGCCCCCAGGAATTGTTCAGCGCGATCGCGTTGGCGGCTTTCGCGGCCAGCACTTCCTGCGCCATGGTCGACCAGTTCACCGGCTTCGAATAATCCAGATAACCCGCGAACAGATCCGCGCCCGGGGCGAAACCGGTCATCTGCCCGCGGGTGCCCGCCCCCACCATGACCGAGGCCACCGCCGTGCCGTGGAAATCGCTGCCCGCGCCGCCGTCCAGGGTGATGGTCTTGCCGTTGAACTGCTCATGCGCGGTGTTGACGTGGCTGTCGATCATCGCCAGCACCTGGCCCTTGCCCGTCAGCCCGGTCGAGAAGGCATAGTTCAGCCCGGCTTCCTTCTGGGCGTTGGTGGTGATGACCTTGCCGGAATTGTAGGTTGGACTGCCGTTCACCTGCTTAGGGTAAGTGATCGTGCTATTGATGAAGACCTGGCGCGCATCCTGCGCCGCCACCTTGGCGGCGCTGTAGGCCATGACGAAATAGCGATTCCAGGGATAGGGAAGCGATCCGGTCGTGGGGCCCGTGGTCTGGCTCGTGCCGGTCGTACCCGAACTGCCACTTCCCGACGACCCGCCGCTGTCGCTGCTGCCGCCGCCGCAGCCCACCAGCGCCAGGAGGCTGCAGCACAGAAAGAGGTTTCTGATCATCCGCTCGGGGGTCCTCTGGCCATCTACGGCGCGCCCGCGGCCAAGCGCGAGGCCGGGGCGCTCGGCCGCCCCGAAACCACGCCACCGGCTGCGTAGCGGGCGCATGTTCCGTGATACTGGCCGGGCCAGGCGTGAACGAACAATGAAAATCCACAATGCGACACACGACAATCCGGCCAGCGTGGCGCAATTGCCAAGCCCGGCAAGGGCCCGGTGGCTTCCCCTAGCTGCCGGCTTCCGCCTTGAGGATCGCGGCGACCAGCTTTTGCGGGCGATAACCCTCGCGGCCCGGCGTCAGGCCCATGCGCACCACGACCGTATCGGCCGCGGGGATCACGGTGACGGTCTGGCCGTCATGCCCTTCCATCCAGTAGGTGCCTTCGGGCAACCCGTATTCGCGCTGGTCGCTTCCCGCCTTCATGTCGCCGTGGGGCCCGGCAAGCCAGAGCATCCCCTTGGAATAGACCGGATCGGCCGCCGAGGGCGTCACCATCGTCCGCACGAATCCCGCCGGCAGGATCTGCTGACCGTCCCAGACCCCGTCCTGCAACAGGAACTGCCCGAAGCGGGCCCAGTCGCGCGCGGTGGCGTACAGATAGGACCCGCCGACGAAGGTGCCGGCCGCGTCGGTTTCAAGCACCGCGCTGCCCATGCCGAGCGGCCCGAACAGCTTCTTGCGCGGCCAGGCCAGCGACGCGGCCTCGGACCCGACCGCGTTCTGCCAGATCCGCGACAGGATCACCGCGGTGCCGGTGGAATAGCTGAAATGCGTCCCCGGCGGGTGGTCAAGCGGCTGACCGGCCGCGAATTTAGCCATGTCGGGTTCCAGGAACAGCATCCGCGTCACGTCCGAGACATCGCCGTAATCCTCGTTGAAATGCAGCCCGCTGGACATCGACAGCAGATCCTCGACGGTGATCTTCGCGCGCCCGTCGCCGGCCCATTGCGGCAGCAGATGATCCTGGTCGAGACGCAGCTTGCCGGCCTTGATCACCGTCCCGGTCAGGGCGGCGGTCACCGATTTGGTCATCGACCATCCCAGCAGCGGCACCCTCGGGCCGAACCCCTTGCCATAACGTTCCGCCACGATGCGGCCATGGCGGACCACGACGATCGCGCGCATCCCCGGCCCGGCCAGCGCGTCATCGGCCAGGACCGCGGCCAGTTTCGCCTGCCCCGCCAGATCCACGGCGCTGCCTGCGGGCCAAAGCGCCGTGCTGGCCGAGGGGCCGGGGGCCGGCGGCGCCGATTGGTCGGCGGCGCGGGCGAGGTTGCCGTCAGGCGCCACCGCGCAGCCCAGCCCCGGGCGGCGCACCGATTCCACCGGCGCGATGAAGCGCAGGAACTCGGCATGGACCCGATCGCGCGCGCGATCGGTCTGGACATCGAGCAAACGAAGCAGGGGATTGCCGGGCGCCTGGACATCGGTTTCCAGCACCGTTTCCGGCCCCCGCCCGGACAGGAACGTGGACGAGCAGACGATCTTCGATGCATAGCCGTCGCCGACGCGCAGCAAGGTGGGCGGCACGACCATCATGTAGGCGTAGCCCGCGACCACAGCCACCACGACCAGCCCGGCCAGCACCCCGAGCCCGCGCCAGACGATCCGCATGTCACCCTCCCTGCCTTCGGCGGGCATGTCCCGCGGGGCCAAGTCTTCACAAGCCGCGCGCGCTTGCAAAGGCAATTTCGGGTGACGCGGGGTCATTGCGCTTGCCGCCCCGCCCCCCGCGGCGATCGCGGACAGGCGCCCGTGACGGCCGGGCCGCGTCAAACGCTGTCACGATCAGGCGAGACGGATGGACCGGAAGCGACGCGAATTCCCTGCCAAACGCCCGTGACGATGCACTTGTCGGGGTGCCCGCCGCTCACGCCGGGCGGGGCGTTCGGCGAACCGCCCGGTGTCCATCGGCCGCCCGCCCCCTAAATGGCCCCGCGGCGGGAACGAAACCTCTTGCCCCGCGTTCGACTAGAGAGATCCGCGCCAGCGCCCCATGGCAAGGACAAAAGACAGAACTGACGCCTTCGGAATTGCCCGACAGGCAGACCGACTGCCGATCCTGCCGTCCGCGCACCCGCGTGCCGCGCCTCATCAACTTGGAGCCGTGGCCCGGTCCTGAGGAAACGACAGATGACGACATCCGACTTTTCCGCCTTCATTTCCCGGCTTGATTTCGCCTGGATCACCTCCTTCCACATCATCTATCCGCCGCTGACGATCGGCCTGGCCGCGATGCTGTTCATCGCCGAATGGCGCTGGGTGGCGACCGAGGATCCGGGCTGGTACAGGCTGTGCCGCTTCTTCGAGAAGCTTTTCGTGGTGAACTTCGGCGCCGGCGTGGCCACCGGCGTGACGATGGAAATGGCCTTCGGCATCCTCTACGGGCCCTTCTCGCAGGCGGCGGGGCCGTTCTTCGGGCAGGTGCTGGGCTATGAAACGATCACCGCCTTCATGTACGAAGCCGGCTTTATCGGGCTGATGCTGTTCGGTTGGGGCAAGATCAGCCGCGGGATGCATCTGTTCGCCACCTTCAACGTGGCCTTCGCATCAGCGCTGTCGGCGTTCTGGATCATGGATGCGAATTCCTGGATGCAGACGCCCAGCGGCGTCGAATTGAAGGACGGGGTCTTTCAGATCACCGATTGGACGAAGGCGATCCTCAATCCCGATTTCCTTTACGCGATGCCGCATATGGTGGTGGCCTCGATCGAGTTGTCGCTGTGCTTCGTTGCTGCGGTGTCGGCCTGGTACGTCCTCGGGGGGCGCCATGTCGCGCTGTTTCGTCGCGCGCTCCTGTGGTCGGTACTGACACTGATCGTCGTCGCGCCGCTGCAGATCTGGCTGGGCGACGGGCTGGGAAGGACCGTGGCCCGCGACCAGCCGGCCGCCCTGGCGGCGATCGAGGGACATTACGACACCCTCACCCCCTCGGGTCGGCCCAACACCGGCTGGCATGTGGTGGCCTGGCCCAACGCGAAGGGCGACGGCACGGCATGGGCGATCACCATCCCGCATGTGCTGAGCCTGCTGGAAACCCACAGCTGGAACGGCACAGTGCCCGGCCTGAACGACTTCCCCAAGGATCAGCACCCGCCCGTGGTGATCCCTTTCTATGCCTTCCGCGCGATGGTCGCGGTCGGCGGGCTGCTGTTCCTGGTCGCGCTCTGGGCGGCTTGGCTGGCGGTCCGCGGCCGGCTGTCGGTGGCGCGCATCGCCTCGAACCGCTGGTTCCTGCGTGCCCTGATCGTGTCGGGCTTCCTGCCTTATCTGGCGATCTGGACCGGCTGGTGGACGCGCGAGATCGCGCGTCAGCCCTGGATCGTCTATGGCCTGATGCGCACCCGAGATGGTGTCAGCAACATGTCCGCCGCCACCGCGATCTTCTGGCTGGTCGGCTTCATGCTGTTCGAACTGATGGTCTGGGGCGGCGCCTGGTATTTCTTCGCCAAGGTGATCCGGCGCGGACCCGACATGGACAGCCCGATCCCCGCCCCGGGGAACGAATCCCTGGGACATCTGGAAACCAACCCCGAGGAGGCCGAGGATTCCGGCTACGTCCGCCCGGTCTGACCACCGGCGACCGGATGGCCCGGGAACAAGGAGATCCGAAGATGGACATGCTTTCCCGTACCCAGGACATGCTGGCCTTCGCCTGGTGGATCGCGCTCAGCGTCAGCGTCCTGTTCTACATCATGCTTGACGGCGCCGACCTGGGCGCGGGGATCCTGACCCTGTTCCTGGGGGACGAAGACGAACGCGGCGCGGTGATGGCGGCAATGGCCGGCACCTGGGACGCGAACGAGACCTGGCTGGTGGTCGCGGGCGGGGTGCTGTTCGGCACTTTCCCCTTCGTCTACGGCTCGGCCTTCAGCTATCTGATGGTGCCGCTGACGCTGGTGCTTTGGGGGATCATGACGCGCGCGGTGGCGCTGGAATTCCGCCACCTGGCCGAACCGAGATGGCGCCGCTTCTCGGACTGGGCCTTCGGCCTGTCGAGCCTGGCCACCACCTTCTTCGGTGGCATCGCCGTGGGCGCGGTGCTGGAAGGCTTTCCGCTGACCCATCCGGCGCACGGCATCCCCACCTATGTGGGTGGCGCGCTGCGCTTTCTCAGCCCGTTCAGCCTGTGGACCGGGGCCGCGGCGGTGCTGGCGGTGATGCTGGCGGGGGGCCTTTTCATCCGCGCCCGGTTCAAGCGCGGAGAACCGATCCGCGATCACGTCGCGCGCTGGACCGACCCTGCCTTCTATGCCGCGCTCGGCTGCGTGGCGATCACCCTGGGCTGGAGCGCGCTGATCTTCCCCTGGGCCGCGCAGAAATGGTTCGGCGCCCATTTCTGGATCTGGGGCCTGCTGCTGGTCGCCGCGCTTTTCTCGACCGCGAAGATGCGCCGTGCCACCCGCGGCGAACGGGACCTGGCCGCGATCTTGTGGTTCAACCTGACCGTCGCGATCCTGGGGGTGGCGATGATCGCCACGATGTATCCCTGGCTCGTGCCGAACACCTGGACAATCTATTCCGGCGCCAGCCCGCAGGTATCGCTGATCACCTTCACCTTGGCGATGGCCGGCTTCTTCCCGGTGATGGTGATGTACAACTGGTATCAGATCTGGGTCTTCCGCGCGCGGATTTCCAAGCTGGTGCGCTACCACGAATAGGGGCGCGGCGATGACGACCTTCTCGGCCCGGGCCCCCGACCGCGACACCGCCAGCGCGTCGGAGCGCTGGCTGCGTGCCCGCGCGCATTCGGTACGCGCGCCGATCGCGAGCGCTGCCCTTGCCGGGACGGCGGCGGCGGCGCTGCTGATCGGCCAGGCCTGGCTGCTGGCGCGGATCATCGACGGGGTCGTCATCCGCCATCACGATCTGGGCCAGATCCTGCCGCTTGTGCCGCCGCTTCTGGGCGTGATCGCGGCGCGGGCGCTGGTTTCGGGGCTGGTGCCCGTCGCGGCCTTTGCCGCCGGCGCCCGCATCCGCCGCGATCTGCGCCACCACTTGCAGACCCATATCACGGCGCTCGGCCCCGCCTGGGCCGGCACGGAACGGTCGGGCGATCTGGCGAACACCCTGGTCGACGGGGTCGACGAGGTGGAAAGATACTACGCCGATTACCTGCCGCAACGCTATCTGACAGCCCTGATCCCGCTGGCGATGCTGGCCGCGGTGGTGCCGTCGGATTGGGTGTCGGGGCTGATCCTGTGCCTCACCGCGCCGCTGATCCCGGCCTTCATGATCCTGATCGGCAAGGGCACCGAGGCGCTGAACCAGCGCCAGTGGCGGACGCTTGCGCGGATGAGCGCCCATGTCTTCGACGCGATCGAGGGTCTGACGACGCTGAAGCTGTTCAACGCCAGCCGGCAAGAGGCCGCCACGGTCGCACGGATCTCGGACGCCTACCGCCGCGCCACGATGCAGGTGCTGCGGGTGGCCTTCCTGTCGTCACTGATGCTGGAATTCCTTGCCACGCTGGCGATCGCACTGGTCGCCGTGTTCATCGGGTTTCGCCTTTACTACGCGCAGATGCATTTCCTGCCGGGTTTCTTCGTGCTGCTTCTGGCGCCCGAATTCTTCCGCCCGCTGCGCGACATGGGCAGCCAGTACCACGCAAGGATGGCCGCGATCGGCGCGGCCGAGCGGATCGTCGGCTGCCTGGAAACCCCGGCCCCCGACACCAGGGGGACCGCCCGACTTCAACAGGTCACCCTGATCACGTTCGACAGGGTCGGCTTCGCGCATGAAACGGGGGGCCAGGGCCTGTCTGGGATCACCCTCACCCTGGCCCGCGGGGAATGCCTGGCGGTGACGGGGGCGTCGGGGGCGGGCAAGACGACACTTGCCCATCTGGCGTTGGGCTTTCTGACACCTCAATCCGGCGCGCTGCGCATCGACGGCGCGGATCTGGGCTCGGTCGCGCTGGACGACTGGCTGGGCCATGTCGCCTGGCTGCCGCAATCGCCCACGCTGTTTCACGGCACGATCGCGGAAAACATCCGTCTGGGTTGGCCCGAAGCCCCGCCCGAGGCCGTCGAGGCCGCCGCCCGCGCGGCCGTGGCGCATGACTTCATCGCAACCCTTCCCGAAGGCTACGCCACGCGGCTTGGCGACGGCGGCGAAGGGCTATCGGGGGGTGAGCGGCGGCGGATCGCATTGGCGCGGGCGTTGCTGAAACCGGCCGAGGTGCTGATCCTCGACGAACCCACGGCGTCTCTTGATCAAGGCACCGCCGCGCGGGTCATCGCCACGATCCGCGACCGCGCCGCCCACCAGGCCGTGCTGCTGATCACCCATGATCCCGCCGCTGCCCGGGCCGCGGGCCGGATCCTGCGCCTTGACCGCGGCCGCCCGGTCCCCCCACCGCCGGCGGGAGAGGCCGCATGAAGGATCTGCGCCGCCTCTGGGCGCTGTACCGCCCCTACCGGTCCTGGATCGCGCTGGGCATCGCGTTGACGACCGCGACGGCGCTGTCGAATGTCGCGCTTCTGGCGCTGTCGGGCTGGTTCATCGCCTCGATGGCGCTGGCGGGCCTGGGCACCCAGTCGTTCAACTACTTCACCCCGGCGGCGGCCATCCGCGGGCTGGCCATCCTGCGCAGCCTGGCGCGCTACCTGGAGCGTCTGGTCACCCACGAAGCCACCTTGCGGCTTCTGTCCGAACTCAGGACCTGGTTCTACGAGCGGCTGGAGCCGCTGGCGCCCGCCGGGCTGCGCGCGCATCGCCGCGGCGATCTGCTCGGCCGGATCCGCGCCGATATCGACAGCCTCGACAATTTCTACCTGCGGGTGCTGGTGCCCGGCGCCTCGGCCACGATCAACCTTGTGCTGCTGACCGGGTTTCTGGCGACCTTTTCCCTGCCGGTCGCCGCGGTCACGGCGGTGGGGCTGTCGATCGCGGGCGTCGCGCTTCCCCTGCTGATGTTGCGCCTCGGGCGCGCGGCGGGGGCCCGGGCCGTGGCGATCCGCGGGGCGTTGCGGGCGGCGGTGACGGATGGCATCCGCGGCGCGGCCGAGTTGCGCGCGCTTGGCGCCAGCACCCGCCAGACAGCCCGCATCGATGGGCTCAGCGACGCGTTGATCGCCCAGCAGCGGCATCTTGCGCGTCTGAAGGCACTGTCTGTCGTGCTTTCGGGGCTGACCGCGCCGCTGGCCATGGTCGCGGCGCTTGTGCTGGCGATCCCGTTGGTCGGACAGGGCCGCCTTTCCCCTGCCGATACGGCGATGATCGCGCTGTTCGTGCTGGCCGCGTTCGAGGCCGTGGCGACCCTGCCCCCGGCGTTCCAGGCGATGGGGGAAACCCTGGCCGCCGCCCGCCGGATCTACGAGATCGCCGACACCCCCGCGCCGGTCGCCGACCCGGCCGTCCCGGCGCCCATGCCGCGGCGCCACGATATCAGGGCCGAGAACCTTTGCCTGCGCTACCACCCGCAGGATGCACCGGCGCTGGACCATCTGTCCTTTCATCTGCGCCAGGGCGAGGTGCTGGCGCTGAAGGGCGCGACGGGGGCGGGAAAGACAAGCCTTGTCAACGCGATCCTGCGCTTCCACGGCTACCAATCCGGCCAATTGACGATCGGCGGCACCGAGGTTCGCGCGCTCGGCGGCGCACAGGTCCGCAGCCTGTGCGCGGTGGTCGACCAGCATGCGCATCTGTTCAACGCGACGATCCGCGACAACCTGCGTCTCGCGCGCCCCGAGGCCGACGATGCGGCCCTGCGGCGCGTACTGGAGGACGCCGCGCTCTGGGATGAGGTGAGCACCTTTCCCCGCGGTCTGGAAACCTTCGTGGGAGAGGCCGGGGCACGGCTTTCGGGGGGGCAGGCGCGGCGACTGATCATCGCGCGGGCGCTGCTGAAGGACGCGCCGATCCTGCTGCTGGACGAGCCCACGGAAAACCTCGACGCCGCCGCCGAGGACCACGTCATCGCAGCGCTGCGCCGTCTGGTGGCCGGGCGCACGGTGCTGCTGATCAGCCATCGGCCGCGGACCCTGGCCCTGGCCGACCGGGTCGTGACGATCGAGAACGGGCGCGCCATACCGTCACCGCCATCCGCGCCCTGCCCGAAGTACGCCACCCGCGTCTAGCCGCACCGCCGCCGCCATGAAGCGGGTCGCCAGCGGCCGGGCGCCGCATCGTGCCGGCCATTGCACCCGGCTCTGCGCCGGCGCCGCGCTGCCGGCGCGGATCAGGCCGCGGCGCCGCGCATCTCGACCATGCGGGCGAAGAACGAGGCACCCACCGGCAGCGCCGCGTCGTCGAAGACGTAGCCGGGGTTGTGCAGCGGGACATTCCCGCCATGGCCCAGCGTGCAATAGGCACCTGGCACGACGCGCAGCATGTCGGCCATATCCTCGGATCCCATCACCAGATCGGTCTTGAGACGGGCGTTCTCGTCCCCCACCACGTTGCGCGCCGCCTCCAGCAGATCCTCGGCGCGCTGATCGTCGTTCATCAGCACGTCGAAGACATTGCGCAGATCAAGCTCGATCTGGCAGTCATGCGCCACCGCCAGGCCGCTGCACAACGCCCGCAGGCGCTTTTCCACCCGCGCCATGTCCTCGGGGTCGAAATAGCGCACGGTGCCAGCCATCGTGGCGGTTTCCGGGATCACGTTATAGGCGGTGCCGGCGTGGAACTGGGTGATCGAGACCACGACCGGATGGGTCGGCGCCAGGTTGCGCGACACGATCGACTGGATCTCGGACACCAGGCCCGCGCCGATCACCACCGGATCCTTGGATTCCTCGGGCCGCGCCGCATGGCTGCCCTGGCCGGTGATGGTGATGTCGAAGAAGCTTGCCCCCGCCATCGCCGGGCCCTTCTTCACGCCGAATTCGCCGGGCCCGTGGGACGGAGAATTGTGCAGGCCGTAAAGTTCGTCGCAAGGAAAGCGGTCGAACAGCCCGTCGGCGATCATCGCCCGCGCGCCGCCCAGGCCCTCTTCCGCAGGCTGGAAGATGAACACCGCGGTGCCGGCGAAATCGCGGGTTTCCGCCAGGTAGCGCGCGGCGCCCAGCAGCATCGTGGTGTGGCTGTCATGGCCGCAGGCATGCATGATGCCGGGGTTTTTCGACGCATAGGGCAGGTTCGTCTGCTCATGTATCGGCAGCGCGTCCATATCGGCGCGCAGCCCGATCGTGCGCCCCGGGCGATCGCCCTTCAGCACCCCCACCACGCCGGTCTTGCCGATGCCGCGGGTCACCTCGATCCCCCAGCCTTCCAGCATCTGGGCGACCTTGGCGGCGGTGCGGACCTCTTGAAACCCCAGTTCGGGATGTTCGTGGAAATCGCGGCGGATCGCGGTCAGATCGTCGGCAAAGGCTTCGATGCGGTCAAGCGTGGGCATGTGGGATCTCCGTGGATGTGCAGGCGCGGGTGTGGCTGGGCGGCACGGTCACCGGGTTCGGGCACCGGGCACGGATCGGCGGGGCGTTGCGCCACGATGGTCGGGCCGCGGCCGAGTCGCAAGCGCCGCGCCGGATCACAGCCGCGTCACCTCGACCAGGCAGCTTTGCGCGGCCGAACCCTGCGCCAGCCCCGACGTGCCGCGATCGGCGGTCAGCACATTGGGGTTGCCCGCCAGATCGCGGTCGCCCTCGGGGCGGAACCAGGCGCCGGTGGCCAGCCGCACGGTGCCCGCCATGATCCGGGCGTCGGGCCAGGCCCGGGCCAGGCTGCGCCCGCGCGAATTGGCGATCTCGACCAGATCGCCCCGTGCCAGCCCCCGCGCCGCCGCATCCGCGGGGCTGATCCAAAGCCGTTCGTGACCGTCGTGGCGCTCTGCCCGGCTGGCCGCACCGGCGTCAAGCTGGCTGTGCAGCTTGCCCCTGGGCTGGTCCGATAGCAGGTGCAGCGGCCAGGTTTCGGCCGCCGCCGCCCCCAGCCATTCGCGCGGAGGAAACCACATCGGATGCGGGCCGCAATCGGCAAGGCCCATCGCCGCGATCCGCTCGGAAGAGATCTCGATCCGCCCCGATGGCGTGTCCAGCGGGTGGGCGCGGGGATCGGCGCGGAAATCCTGCAACAGCACGATCGGATCATCAACGGGCAGTTTCACCAGCCCGGCTTCTCGGAAGCTGTCGAAATCGGGCAGGGCGACGCCTTCGCCCAGCATCCGCTGGCGGCTGTCGTCATAGAGATGGCGCAACCAGTCGTCGGCCGCGCGCCCCTCGGTGAAGTCCTGTTGGACGCCCAGCCGCCCGGCGAGCCCTGCGAAGATGGTGAAATCGTCGCGCGCCTCGGCCAGCGGCGGCGCGGCGCGGCTCATCCACACCAGATGCCCCTCAAGCCCCGCATAGCCGATATCCTCGCGCTCCAGCGCCAGAGTCGCGGGCAGGACGATATCGGCGTGGCGCGCGGTGGCGGTCCAATATTGCTCATTCACGACGATCGTGTCGGGCTTTGACCAGGCATGGCGCAGGCGGTTCAGATCCTGATGGTGGTGGAACGGGTTGCCGCCGGCCCAGTAGACCAGGCGGATATCGGGGTAGGTGCGGGTCTCGCCGTCATAGGGATAGCGAGCGCCGGGGTTCAGCAGCATGTCGGCGATGCGCGCCACCGGGATGAAATCCTGGACAGGGTTGTGCCCTTGGGGCAGCGTCGGGGCGGGCAGCCGGCGGCCGCGCCCGCCGATCACGTTGGCGGCGCCATAGCCGACGCCGAAGCCGCCGCCGGGCAGGCCGATCTGGCCCAACATCGCAGCCAGCGCGACCACCGCCCAGCAGGGCTGTTCGCCATGATCGGCGCGCTGCAGCGACCAGGCCATGTTCACCATTGTGCGCCGCGAAGCCATGCGCCGGGCCAGGCCACGGATCGACTGGGCCGGGGCGCCGGTGATCCGGGCCGCCCAATCGGGGGATTTGGGTTGGCCGTCCGCCTCGCCCCGCAGATAGGCCGCGAAGCGGTCGAAGCCCACGCAATGGCTGGCCAGGAAAGCGCGGTCGTGCAGGTCTTCCTCCAGCAGCACATGGGCCAGCGCCAGCATGAAGGCGGTATCGGTGTTGGGGCGGGCCGGGATCCATTCGGCCTGCGCGACCTTCGCGATATTGTCCGCGACCGGGCCGATATTGACGAATTCGACCCCGGCGGCACGCATGCGCCCCAGCGCGCCGGGCAGGTGGTGGCGCAGCACCCCTCCGGGCGAAACCTGGGCGTTCTTTTCCGGCACCCCGCCGAAGGTGACGAACAGCTCGCAATGTTCGGCGAGGGTCTGCCAATCGGTATGGGCCTCCATCAGCGTGCCCATCCGCATCACCACATGCGGCAAGATCACATGCGCCGCGCCCAGGCTGTAGCTGTTGCGATGCGCGACATAGCCGCCGATCGTGTTGAGGAAGCGGTGCAACTGGCCCTGCGCATGATGAAAGCGCCCGGCGCTGGCCCAGCCGTAGGAGCCGCCGTAGATCGCACCATTGCCATGGGTCTTGCGCACCCGGTCGAGTTCGGCCGCGACCAGATCCAGCGCCTGGTCCCATTCGACCTCGATGAAAGGCTCATTGCCGCGCTGTTCGCCCGCCGCACCGGGCCCGCCCTTCAGCCAGCTTTCACGCACGGCCGGGCGGCGCACGCGCAGCGATTGCAGATCGGGCGAAAGCTGGTCAAGGCCGATCGCACTTGGGTGCGGGTCCTCGTCGACCGGCCGCAGGACCGTGCCGCCCGCTTCCTCGACGATCTCGCGCAGGCCCCAATGGGTCGAGGTATAACGGCGCATCCCAGTCCCTCCCGAAAGCCCGTCACGCGGTCGCATCCGCACCACGGGCGATTCCCAATCGCGCGCCCCTGTCGCGCCCCGGGCACGATGGCATCCCTTGGCCGGCTTTCCTAGTCCCGCCCCGCCCGCGTCCAGGCCGTGCCCACCCGGCCTGGACGGGCGGCACCGGGCACAAGGCAGTCGCCCCGGATGCGCGCCGACTTGACTTGAGTGAGCGTTCCGGGAAATCCTGCGCCATCCAGCAAAGGCCCGCCATGTCCAGCGATCCCCTTCTTCAGCCCTACCGCCTGAAGCATCTGACGCTGCGCAACCGGATCATGACCACCAGCCACGAGCCCGCCTATCCCGAGGACGGGATGCCCAAGGCGCGTTATGTGGCCTATCACGCGGAACGCGCGAAGGCCGGGGTGGCGCTGGCGATGACGGCGGGTTCGGCCTCGGTCTCGCGCGACAGCCCGCCGGCCTTCAACAACATCCTCGCCTATCGCGACGACGTCGTCCCCCATATCCGCGCCCTCACCGACGCCTGCCATGAACACGGCTGCGCGGTGATGATCCAGCTTACCCATCTGGGCCGACGCACCGGCTGGGACCGGGGCGACTGGCTGCCCTCGGTGTCGTCGTCGAAGCACCGCGAACCGGCGCACAAGGCCTTTCCCAAACTGGCCGAGGATTGGGACATCGCCCGTATCATCGCCGATTTCGCCGATGCGGCCGAGCGGATGCAGGAAGGCGGCATGGACGGGATCGAGCTGGAGGTCTACGGCCACCTGCTTGATCAGTTCTGGTCGCCCCTGACCAATGACCTGGATGGCCCCTATGGCGGGCAGACGCTGGACAGCCGGATGAAGCTGGTGCGCGACGTTCTGGCCGGCATCCGGGCGCGCGTGGGCCAGGATTTCATCGTCGGCATCCGCTTCACCGCCGACGAGGCCGCGCCCGGCGGCATAACCACCGCCGAGGGGCTGGAGATCGCGAAGCGGCTGAAGGCCACCGGCATGGTCGATTTCCTCAACGTGATCCGTGGCCGCATCCATACCGACCCGGCGCTGACCGACGTGATCCCGGTGCAGGGAATGAAAGCGGCGCCGCATCTGGATTTCGCGGGCACTGTCCGGGCCGCGACCGGCATGCCCATCTTCCACGCGGCCCGCATCCCAGATGTGGCGACTGCGCGCCATGCGGTCGCGGCGGGGCTTTTGGACATGGTCGGCATGACCCGCGCCCACATGGCCGACCCGCATATCGTGGCGAAGGTCATGACGGGCCGCGAGGACGACATCCGCCCCTGTGTCGGCGCGACCTACTGCCTGGACCGGATCTATGCCGGCGGCGAGGCGCTGTGCATCCACAACCCTACGACGGGGCGCGAACTGACGATGCCGCATTCGATCGCCCCGGCGGAGACGCGCAAGAAGGTGGTGATCGTCGGCGCGGGGCCCGGAGGGCTGGAGGCCGCGCGCGTCGCCGCCGAACGCGGGCATGAGGTGACAGTGTTCGAGGCCCAGCCCGATCCCGGCGGGCAGGTGCGGCTGACCGCGCAATCCCCCCGTCGGCGCGAGATGATCGGCATCATCGACTGGCGGATGGCTCAATGCGCGGCCCGCGACGTGGCCTTCCGTTTCAACAGCTTCGCCGAGGCCGGGGACGTGACCGCGCTGGACCCCGACGTGGTGATCGTCGCGACCGGCGGCCTGCCCAACCTGGAACTGTTCGAAGCCGGCCATGACGCCCCCCATGTCGTCAGCGCCTGGGATCTGATCTCGGGCGATGTGAGGCCGGGGCAGGATGTGCTGATCTACGACGAAAGCGGCGACCATCCGGGCCTGATGGCGGCCGAGGTGGCGGCGCAGGCCGGTGCGAAGGTCGAGGTGATGACACCCGACCGCAACGTCGCCCCCGACATCATGGGCATGAACCTGGTGCCCTACATGCGGTCGCTGCAGGCGCGGGACGTGACCTTCTCCATCACCCGCCGCCTGATGGGCGTGGCCAGGGACGGCAACCGGCTGATGGCGACGATCGGCACCGACTACAGCGATATCACCTGGCGACAAAGCTACGATCAGGTGGTGGTGAACTATGGCACGATGCCGCTGGAGGATCTTTATTTCGCGCTGAGGCCGCTGTCGTCGAACCTGGGCGCGGTGGACCATGACGCACTGATCGCGGGCCGGCCGCAGGCGCTGGCGGTCAATCCCGCCGGCACCTTCCAGCTATTTCGCATCGGCGACGCCGTCAGCAGCCGCAACACCCATGCGGCGATCTACGATGCGCTGCGGCTGATGAAGGATCTCTAAGGCGCGCCGAGCGAACGCCTTTCTCCCCCGCTTGGCGCGCGTCGCGAAACCTTGCGCGCTGCGACGGCGGCGAACGCCAAGCAGCGCCCGGAACCGGCACGCAGCCCCCGACCTTGCCTCCCTCCATTGCAGGCCCGTTCGCGTCCTTGGCCCTTGCGGCACCAGGGGATCCACCGGCGGAACCGCCACACCTTCATGGCCTGTCAGGGTGGCACCGCCAGGGTGCAGGTCGCGAAGGCCGCTATCCGAAGTCCGCCGCGTGGATCCGTCCGCGCAGGTCGGGGCGCGCGGGCCCACCCGGGCCTCTTGCGCCAGAGCGGCGCGGCGAAGCCAGGGGGTCAGGCTTTGCCGCCGCCCCGGCCCCCGCGGACAGGCCCGGCGCGCGTTTCGCTCAGCGCCGCCAGTCGGAGAAGCGCAGGCCCTTCGCGGCGCACTCTTCGATGACCCGGCTTGGGCGCCAATCCAGCCCCGCCGCTTTCGCCTGGTCTTCGATCCCGGCGAGGATCGCCTTCGCACCCAGGGTATCGGCGTAATGCATCAGCCCGCCCCGCCAGCGCGGAAAGCCGGTCGCGAGAAGCGTGACCAGGTCGATATCGGCGGCGCGTTCGGCGATACCCTCGGCCAGGATTTCAGACGCCTCGTTGATCATCGCCAAAAGCAGCCGGCGGCGGATCTGATCGGCGCTGAATTCGCGCCGCGCGACCTTGGCAAAATAGGCCTCTTCGCGGATCAGATCCTCGATCAGCGGATCCAGCACCTTGCCGCCACCGCCCGGATAGCGATACCAGCCCACCGCCGTCTTGCGGCCCAGCCGCCCTTCGGCCACCATACGGTCGGAGATCGGGTTGCAGCGCCGCGCGGGGTCGCGGCCGGCATCCCTGCGCCGGCGATTGGCATGCGCGATGTCCAGCCCCGCCAGATCCTGCCGCTCGTAGGGGCCCATGGCATAGCCGAAATCCACCATCGCCTCGTCGATATCCCAGGGGGTACTGCCCTCGATCAGCAGGGCATCGGCTTCGTCATCGCAGCGCGCAAGGATGCGGTTGCCGATGAAGCCGTCGCAGACGCCGGCCAGCACGGGGGTCTTGCCCAGCGCCGCGGCCAGCGCGAAACCGGTGGCCAGCGTGCGGTCTGAACTGGCCGCGCCGCGAATGATCTCGACCAGCTTCGCGACAGGGGCGGGCGCGGGGGCGGCGGCGCAGAAATGCAGACCCAGCAGCCGCGCGGGATCCGCCAGCCCCGCGGCGATCAGGTTCAGATCCGGACGCGCGGTGGTGCTGGCCAGCACCGCATCGGGGCGCAGTACGGATTGCAGGCGGGCAAAGACCTGCCGCCTCTCCTCCATGCTCTCGCCCACCGCCTCGATCGCCAGATCGGCGCCGGCCGCGTCGGCATAATCGGCACTGACCGAGAAACCTGCGCGCCGTGACGCAGCATCGACCGCACCGATCCGGCCGCGGGCAAGGTCTGCCTCGATGAACTTCTCGCCATTGGCCCGCGCCCGCACCACGCCCTCGGTGTCGGCTTCCAGCAGCGTCACCCCAAGGCCCGCGTTCAAAAGCGCATAGGCAAGCCCCGCCGCCAAAATGCCGCCGCCAACCACCGCGACCTGGCGCAGCGGCGCCGGGCCGGCGCGCAGCCAGCCGGGCGCACGCGCGCTGCGCTCGGCAAAGAAGGCATGGCGCAACGCGCGCCCCTGGTCGGAGGCACGCAGTTCCAGAACGGTCGCGCGCTCGGCCTCAAGGCCCTGTGCCAGCGTGGCGGTGCATGACCGGGCGATCAACTCGATCGCGCGCAGCGGCGCCACCTGACCGCGCATCCGCCTGGCGGCCGTCCGGCGCGCGGCCTCGAACACCTCGGGCGGGGCGTCGCCGGGGTTCAGCTTTCCCACCGGCACCGCCAGGCCCAGCCGCGCGGCGCGAAGCGTCGCGGCCGCGGCCACGGGATCGTCGCCAAGCGCATCGACAAGGCCGATCCTCTTGGCCTCGACGCCCGAAACGACCCGGCCCGTGGCGATCAGATCCAGCGCCACCTCGATCCCCGAAAGGCGCGGCAGGCGCTGCGTGCCGCCGGCGCCGGGCACCATGCCCAGGGTCACATCGGGCAGGCCCAGGGTGGCGTCGGGGCGGGCGATGCGGTAGCGGCACGCCAGCGCGATCTCGGCCCCGCCGCCCAGCGCCTGGCCGTGAATTGCCGCGATCCAGGGCACATGGCTGCGCTCGATCCGGTCCAACACGTCGGACAGATGCGGCGGCTCGGGGGCCAGGTCGAATTCGCGCGCATCGACGCCGGCGGCAAAGGCACGCCCGGCGCCCGACAGGATCACCCGCTCCAGCCCCTCGGCCTCGGCCCAGTCGACCGCTTCCAGCAAGCCGCGCCGCACCGCGCGATCAATCCCGTTGATGGGGGGATTGTTCAGCTGGACATGGCCGCACATCCCGTCCCTGACCCGCGAAACCGCCATGTCACCCCCACCGACTTGATGGCGCCCTCACTCGCATTCGCCGCATTATCTTGCAACCGCGCCCAAGGCTTCCAGTCGCGGACAAGGTGCCTACCCGAGATCGAGAAAGCCGTGCGCGCGGATCAGATCCAGCAATTCCTGCACCGAGGTCTCAAGCGGCTTGCCCGAGGTGTCGAGCATCGCCTCGGCCCGCTGATACAGCGTGACGCGGCTTTGCAGGATGGATTTCAGCTGCTCCATCGCCTCGGGATTGCCAGCCATCGGCCGGGTGTCCCCCTGGGCGCGGACCCGGGACATATGTTCATCCGGCGCGGCCTTGATCCAGATCGTGTGGAACCGCGACAGAAGGGTCTTGTAGGTGTCCGGCTCGGCCACGATGCCGCCCGCCACCGCCAGGATCAGGCTGTCATGGGTGGCAATGATGCGGTCGATCGCCTGGGCCTCCAGCCGCCGATAGCCTTCCTGGCCGTACAGCGCCATAACCTCGGTCACCGCCATGCCGACGTGATCCTCGATCTCGCGGTTCAGCTCCACGAACGGCGCGCCCAGGCGCTGCCCGGCCAGGGCGCCCAGCGTCGACTTGCCCGCCCCGCGCAGGCCGATCAGGCAGATCCGCCGCGCCCGCAGGCGTTCGGGCGGCTCGGGCTCCAGCAGGTCCAGCACGCGCGCGCGCACCGCCGCCGGGGACGCGCGGTAAAGATCGGCGACCTTCAGCACCTCGGATGTCCAGGGGTCCTCTTCCGAGACCAGCCATTCGATGCGGTGGTCCAGCGCGATCGCGACCCGCTTGAGCAGCCCGATGGAAATGTTGCCTTCGCCCGCCTCAAGCTGCGCCAGATAGCGCGGCGAGACGCCCGAAAGCTCGGACACAACCCGCCGTGGCAGGCCCTTCAGTTCCCGCGCGCGGCGCACGCGTTCGCCGACGCTGCGGATCAGCGCCGCGACCTGCGCATCGGCCGGGACATCGGTCTCGGCACTGACCGTCTGACCCTGGAAATTCGTGATCTCGCTCATACCGACCAATTATGAATTATATTGCAAAGCCTACCGGGTTTCGGCCCCGGATCAATGGCTATCTGCCCACCCCAAGCGGAAAGCAGGGCACTGCCGGGTTCAGGTATCGGGGCGCAGATGGGCCTCGACGATGTCGCGGAAGGCCTTGGGCGGCTTTTGCTTGCGAAAGGCATCGGCAACGATGAAGACGCAGACGAAATTGCCTTCGAAACATAGCTTGCCGTCCTGCCGCCCCGCGACATGGAACCCCACCGAGGTCTCGCCCAGGCGGTTCGGCCAGACTTCGCAGATCAGCCGGTGCCGCGGCGTCACCGGCGCGCGGAAATCCATCTGCATGCTGACGAAGGGCGTGCCGAGGTTGTGGTCGATCTCCATCTGGTACCAGCCGGCGCCAATGTGATCCTCCCACCAGGCGTTGATCGCATCCAGCGCGAACCACGGCAGCCGGGCGGTATAGGCGATGCGGGCGGGATCGCAATCGCCCCAGGTCACCCGGATCTCGTGCTCATAAGCGCGGGCCGGCGCCTGTGGCCGGCCGCAATCAAGATCCTTCGACATCAATAGGTCTCGACGTGGTATCGGCCCTGTTCGCGCATCGCATCGCGCAGCGCATCCCATCGCGTTCCGCCGCTTTCCGCGATGCTTGCGAATGCTTTCTCCACGCCGTCCTCCATACCTTTCAGTCCGCAGATGTAGATATGGGTATCGGGATCGGATAGCAACTCGGCCACGGCATCGCGCTCGGCCATCATCCGGTCCTGCACATATTCCCTGGACGCGCCGGGGATGCGGCTGAAGACCAGGTGCTGGCGCAGCACCGATTGCGGCACCTTCTTGAGCGGGCCGAAATAGGGCAGGCTTTCGGGCGTGCGGGCGCCGAAGAACATGGTCATTCCACCATCAGGGCCGCCATCGGGGCCGCCGTCGGCCCTGCCCAGCGCGCGCTGGCGGCGCATGGTGAAGGCCCGCATCGGCGCCGAACCGGTGCCGGTGCAGATCATCAAAAGCCGCGCCGCCGGATCGTCGGGCAGCAGGAAGGTGGCGCCGAACGGCCCCGTGACCCGCACCCTGTCGCCCTTCTTCAGATCACAGACGTAGTTCGAGCAAAGGCCCTGCGCCTCGCGCTTCACCGTCAGCGAGACGTTGCCATAGCCGGGCCGTTCGCCGTCGCGCGGGCTGGAGACGGAATAGAGGCGCGGTAGATGCGGGCTGCCCTGGGCATCCGTTCCCGGCGGGATGATCCCCAGCGTCTGGCCTTCCAGCACCGGGAAGGGCCTGCCCTCGAAGCCGAGGATGATGTGACGCACGTCCGAGCCGCTGTCATCATGGGTCAGGCGGTAATTGCCCTGAACCACCGCCTCGACCGGATGGCCGAGAGTGTAGAGGTTCACCGTGGGCTTGGCCGCAGAGACCGGCGCACGGGCCTTGCCGCCGGCGCCCCTGTGCGCTTCGTCCAGCAGCCGCGCCACCGCATCGTCGATCGCCTCTGCATCCTCGGCCGCGCCGGCGACCGCGGTGCCAAGGTCCTGTTGCGCGGGCAGTTCCTCCCAGCCGAACTGTTCCTCGATCGAATAGGGATCCGGGACCATGCGCCAGTTGTCGATCGAGCCGGTGGGGCAGACCGGGATGCAGGACATGCAGTAATTGCACTTTCCGGCATCGACCACGACGTTGTTGTCGTCATGGGTGATCGCCTCCAGTTCGCAGGTCATCTCGCAGGTGTAGCAGCGGATGCAGATCTCGGGGTCGATCACATGCTGCTTCACCGGCGTCTTGAGGGGGGCATTCATGCGCGCGGCTCCGATCTGAGGATCACCTCGGGCAACCATAGCAGTTCGGCCAGTTCGGCGCAGCAACCGCGGCAGTCGGGGCAGCCGAGGCAGCAATCCGGCACCGGCCGCACCGGACGAAGGGGGCGGCCGGCGGGACCCGAGGGAATAGCGCGGCGTTTGATTTCCATGATCTCCTCGCGTGATGTCGGGCGCCGACCGCCCCGGCGGCTCGGCCCGGGCCTCAGGCCATGTGCAGCTTGACGTATTCGTAATCACCCGGCTTGTTGTCGATCCCGACCTTAGGCGGCGCGATCCAGCCGGCGAACTGGCCGGGTTCGTATTGCGGCTTCATCAGCGACTGGATGAAATCGCCATCGGCCTTGCTTGGCAGCCAGCCCGCACGGGCGGCGTCGTATTCGGCCTCGCCCAGCCGCCTGCCGGTCGGATCGAAGCGCCCGTTCGCGAACACCCCGATCGCACGATTGAAGCTTTCATGCGGCAAGACCAGCTGGAACTGGATCCCCGCCTTGTCGATGATCTTGTTCCAGCGCCCCACCCCGCCCGAGGCGTCGCGGGTGTAATCGTCGCGCAGCCGCATGTTGATCGCGGTCAGCGCCGGCACCTCCTTGCGCACGACTTTGCCATCCTCCAGATCCCAGACCATGTAGGTCGCGGACTGCAGCTTGTGGTCGTCGTCCAGCCGGTGCTCCATGTAGCGGCCCTTGATGCCGGCGTTAAAGGCGTTCGCGGCGTTGGTCGAGACCTCTTGCCCGAAGAGATCGAGCGACAGCGTGTAGTGCAGGTTCAGCTTCTTCTGGATCGTCGGCAGGTCGATGACACCCAGGGCGCGGATGCGGTCGATGTCATGGGGATCGTCGATGCCGTTTTCCTTCATCACCTGGCAGGTGCGTTCGATCACCCTTCCAACGCCGGTCTCGCCCACGAACATGTGGTGGGCTTCCTCGGTCAGCATGAAACGGCAGGTGCGGCTGAGCGGGTCGAAGCCCGATTGCGCCAGGCTTTCAAGCTGCATCTTGCCGTCGCGGTCGGTGAAATAGGTGAACATGAAGAACGACAACCAGTCCGGCGTCTCCTCGTTGAAGGCGCCCAGCATCCGCGGCGCCTCTTCGCTGCCCGACTGGCGGCGCAGCAGGTCGTCGGCCTCTTCGCGCCCGTCGGCGCCGAAATACTTGTGCAGCAGATAGACCATCGCCCAAAGGTGACGCCCCTCTTCGACATTCACCTGGAAGAGGTTGCGCAGATCGTAAAGCGACGGCGCGGTAAGCCCGAGGAAGCGCTGCTGTTCCACGCTTGCGGGCTCGGTGTCGCCCTGGATCACGATCAGACGCTTTAGCATGTTGCGATATTCGCCCGGAACCTCCTGCCAGGCGGGCTGGCCGGCGTGCTCGCCACAGGGGATCCTGCGGTCCTCGGCCTGGGGGGCAAGCAGGATGCCCCAGCGGTATTCGGGCATCTTCACATAATCGAACTTGGCCCAGCCCTTCGGGTCGACCGAGACGGC
This sequence comes from Allgaiera indica, assembly GCF_900106675.1. Classification (GTDB taxonomy): domain Bacteria; phylum Pseudomonadota; class Alphaproteobacteria; order Rhodobacterales; family Rhodobacteraceae; genus Acidimangrovimonas; species Acidimangrovimonas indica. Next base: position 36,676 of record NZ_FNOB01000012.1, on the reverse strand, counting down.
GGTACGCAGATAGACCAGCGATTGCTGGAAATTATCAGGGATAAGGTCGTTCCACCAGTTGATGTAGCCGGGGTGCCATTTCTCCAGCGCCTTCAGCACGCGCTTGTCGGAACTCAGCCCGACGTTGTTCGGGATCTGGGTGTCGTAGCTGACATTGATGAGATCGAGCATGTCGTTCCTCCTGCGGGTTCAGACCCGTTCCATGTTGTAATTGCCGCGCAGGCCGGTGCCGTAGCGCTGCAACGCGCCCTCGGCGCCCACCGCGTTGGGGCGCTGGAAGATCCAGTTCTGCCAGGCGGTCAGGCGGCCGAAGATGCGGGTTTCCATCGTCTCGGGTCCGGCGAAGCGCAGGTTCGCCTCCATCCCGGTCATCGCGTCGGGGCTGAACGAGGCGCGTTCTTCCATGAAGATGCGGATCTCGTCTTCCCAGTCGATGTCGTCATAGGCGAAGGTGACAAGCCCCGCCTCCATCGCCTCGGATGCCTCCATCGCCGCGCCGGTGCGGCCCTCCAGCGCCGTCACCGCCTCGGGCGTGCCAAGGAAGCGTGTCTGCAGCCGGGTCAGATCGTTGCCCATCGGGAAGGGCCCGAAATTCGCGGGCGAAAGGGTGACACTGGCCATCGGCCGGTTGTCGCCTTCGAATTCGTCCTCCATCATGTAGCTGCGATCGACAGCCCATAGAAGTTCGGCCAGAACCCCCGCGAAGCACGCCCCATGCTCGACCAGCGCGATCATCGAGCGCGAGGTCATGTCGACCCGCTTCAACACGCGCTTCCAATAGGCGAGGATCTCGTTCGCAAGCCAGTCCTCGCGGTTCTCCAGCAGCAGGCGTTCCTGCGCCAGCACGGCCTCGGGGTCGCCCTGGCTGCGGAAGACCAGAAGGCCCAGCTCACGTTCGTTCAGGCGCAGATGCAGGATCGCGTCGTCCAGCTCTCGCGCCAGGCGCAGCAGATAGGATTGATCGCCCCGCGCGTGCAGATCGGTCACCGAACCCGGCCCGGCCGCGTCCGGCCCCTTCAGCGTGATCGTCGCCTTGCGGCCGGGGCGGTCCAGTTCGACCTCGACCAGCGAATAGCTTACCGCGCCGCTCTTGTGGAAACTGCGCGCCAGCGGCCCCAGCGTGATCCCCGGGCCCGCGACCTTGCTCGAGGCGGCGGCGAATTCCTTCGCCCGCTGGGCCACGGCGTCGTCGAATTTCGAATTCGGGATTACCTCGTCGACCAGGCGCCAGTCCTTCGCGCGCTTGCCCTTCACGCCCTCTTCGGTCGAGCAGAAGATATCGGCCAGATCCCGGCGCACCTTGCGCTTGTCGGTCACCCGGGTCAGCCCGCCGGTCCCCGGCAGCACCGCCAGCAGCGGCACCTCGGGCAACGCGACCGAGGACGCGCTGTCGTCGGTCAGCATGATATGGTTGCACGCCAGCGCCAGTTCATAGCCGCCACCGGCACAGGCGCCCTTCACCGCGGCGATGTATTTCTGGCCCGAATCGGCCTCGGCCGCCTCGTAGGTATTGCGGGTCTCGTTTGTGAACTTGCAGAAATTCACCTTGTGGGCGTGGCTCGCCCCGCCCAGCATGCGGATGTTGGCGCCGGCGCAGAACACCCTGTCCTTGCCCGAGCGCATCACCACCACCTTCACTTCGGGATGTTCGAACCGCATCCGCTGCACGATGTCGGCCAGTTCGATATCGACGCCCAGATCGTAGGAATTCAGCTTCAGCTGATAGCCCTCGAAAAGGCCGCCGTTCTCGTCCACATCCATGAAAAGGTTTGCGACGTCGCCGTCATATTCCACCCGCCAGTGGCGGTATTTCGATGGGTCGGTCTGGAAATCAATGATCTTGGTCACGCGCGTCGCTCCACCTGGTCCCAACCCAGAGTGATGCACAATAATGCCTTATGCAATGACCAAGACGCAACTTTTCGCCGGAACCCACGCAAAATTGTGCTCAATTGCAAAAGTCACCCCGCCGATCACCCCTAGTCCATCACTTAAATTGCAGTATATTGCATATCGCGGTATGAATCGGGTGTCATCGGGCGGGACGGGCCGCGACATCGGCCTACGAGGGCGTCGCGCCCTACCCCTCGATCCGCTCTAGCCGGGTGACGAAAGCGGCGATGGCGGCGAGCGCCGCGTCGGGCTGGTCGAACTGCGGCGAATGGCGGCAGCCGTCCAGCATCGCGACTTCGACCGGGGCGTAACAGCGGCGGGTGAATTCCTCGACCTGCGCCTCGGTGCCGTATTGGTCCTGGCGGCCCTGGATCACCAGGGACGGGACGCGGATGTAGTCGATCACGTCGGAGACGTTCCAACTACGGAAACGAGGATCGAGCCAGGCGTCGTTCCAGCCGCGAAAAGTGGCCACGGGGTTGTCGTGGTACTTGGCCATCCGCTCGGCCAGATCGGTCGAGAGAAAGGCGTCGCGGGCGCGGGAGATCTCGTTGAGGCCCATGGGTTCGGTAAAGAAATGCGGCGCCATCAGGATCAGGCCACGGACACGGAAATCCTCGACCCGCCCCGCATATTCCGCGGCGATCGTGGCGCCGTCGGAATGGCCAAGCAGCAGATAACGCGTAGCCTCGATCCCCGCCAGCACGTCGGGCAGGACGGCCTCGGCCTCATGGGTCATGTAATCCAGCGACCGCGGCAGATCCGCCGCGTCGGACCGCCCGTAGCCCGCCCGCGAATAGGCAAGGACCGGAAGACCCGTGGCCTCGTTCACCCGGCGCGGAAAATCGCGCCACAGGGCGACGCATCCCAATCCTTCGTGCAACATCACGATCACCGGGCTTTCGCCCCGCGGCGGCCCGCCGAAAGCCGCCCATTCCAACCGCTTGCCCCCGGCAGAAAGGCTACCCGCCCCCGCCGCCCAGTCTATCGTGCCCACCCCAGCACTCCCTAACTCACCATGCGCAACCTGAAGCGCTGAATCTTACCCGTCGCAGTCTTGGGCAATTCTTCCACAATGTCGATCCATCGCGGATATTTCCACATCCCGACCCGGGCCTTGACGAATTCCTTCAACTCCTCGACCACCGCCGGATCGGTCCCGGGCTTGAGCACGATGAAGGCCGCGGGCTTTTCCAGCCCGTCCGCCGTCTTGCGCGGCACCACCGCGGCCTCCAGCACCGCGGGATGCGCGACAAGCGCCTGTTCCACCTCGAAGGGCGACAGCCAGATGCCCGAGACCTTGAACATGTCGTCGGCGCGGCCGCAGTAGACATAACGCCCGCCCTCGGTGCGCTCGTACTTGTCGCCGGTGCGCGTCCAATGACCAGCGAAGGTGGCACGCGACTTGTCGCGACGGTTCCAGTAGCCCTCGGCGCTGGAGGGGCCGCGCACCAGCAATTCCCCCACCTCGCCGTCGGCCACATCCTGGCCGTCTTCGCCCACCAGCCGCACCTCATAGCCCGGCACGGCCACGCCCGAGGTGCCGTAGACGATATCGCTGGGACGGTTCGAGAGGAAGATGTGCAGCATTTCGGTCGAGCCCACGCCATCGACGATCTCGGCCCCCCAGAGCGCCTGCCAGCGTTCGCCGATCTCTCGCGGCAGAGCCTCGCCGGCGGAGGTGCACAGCCGCAGGCAGTGCTCGGGCCGCCGACCCGCGGCCTCCTGCGCGTGGAGCATCGCGGCGTAGAGCGTGGGCACGCCGCAGAACAGCGTCGGCCGGTGGTCCTTCAGCACCCCGGCCACGGCCTCGGGGGTCGGGCGTCCGGCCAGCAGAACGGTGCCGGCGCCCACCGACATCGGGAAGGACATCGCATTGCCCAGCCCATAGGCGAAGAACATCTTGGCGGCGGAAAAGACGGTATCGGCCTCGGATATCCCCAGCACCTGCGCCGCGAAGGTGTCGCAGGTGGCCTTCAGCGCGGAATGGACATGGCGCACCCCCTTGGGCGTGCCGGTCGAGCCCGAGGAATACAGCCAGAAGGCCAGTTCGTCACCGCAGGCCTCGGCCACCGCGGCGGCCGGCGCGCCGGCCATGAAACCGGTGTAGGTTTCGCAGCCGTCGCGGCGGGCGCCGATCACCACCACGGCGCGCAGATGGCGGTTGCCTTCCAGCGCCGGGCGCAGGGTGTCCCACAGTTCCTCGGACAGGACCAGAAGCGAGGCGCGGCTGTCTTCCAGGATATTGGCGTAGATCTCGGTCGCAAGCAGCGTGTTGATCGGAACCGGGATCGCGCCCGCCTTCAACGCGCCCCAGAAGGCGACCGGAAATTCGATCTGGTCGCGGATGACCAGCGCCACGCGTTCCTCGCGCCGCACGCCCGCGCGGGCCAGCGCCCCGGCGAAACGCGCGGTCTGCTCCGCAAGCCCGGCATAGCTGAGCGCGCGCCGCGCGCCGTCGGCCTCGCGGAAGGCGATCTTGTCGCCGCGCCCCTCGGCCAGATGGCGGTCGACGAAAAACAGGGCGGCGTTCTCATTGGTGGTGCAATCCAAGCCAGTTCCTCCCTCAAGCCCAGGAATGCCCGCGCCAACACCCCACCGGGCATCCTCCTAGGCGCGACAAATATATGCGGTATAATGCACAACTTTCATACCCCGGCAACAAAAAGCTTCTCGTTCTGCATTTTGCTGCATAAATCACGAAAGCCGACCGCGAGAGGGAAACCTGACGACGCCGCGGGCCGGGGTTCCGGCCCGCGGATCGCGGCACGGGCCACTACATCTTGTTCGCCTTCTTGGCGAATTCGTTGGTGTAGGTGTCGGTGATATTCACATGCGCCTTCGCCACTTCGGGGTCACCCTCGGAAAAGACCTTGAGCACGGCCTCGGCGCCCTTCGGGTCCATCATCCCGTCCTTGGAATACATCGGGATCGTGTTGGTCAGCGCCGCCAGATAGGTCTTCTTGTTCTTGCCCACCATTTCGGGCGGCATCTTGGCCATGATCTGCTCGGGCGTATGGCTGTGGATCCATTTCAGGGTGTTGACCATGGCGTCGGTCATCATCTGGGCCTCCTTCTTGTGGGAATTCACCCAAGAGGCGCGGGCATAGAAGGCGCCGCCCGGGTAATTGCCGCCGAAGGTCGCGACCGTGTCCTTCTCGCTGCGGGTGTCGGACAGGATGCGCAGGTTCTTGTACTTGTTTTGCAGGATCGTCACCGCCGGATCCAGCATCACCGCCGCGTCGATGCGGCCCTGCTCCATCGCCGCGATCGCCGTGCCGCCCAGGCCCACGCCGATCACCGCCGCCGAATCCCGTTTCAGACCGGCCCGCGTCAGCAGGTACTTCAGGAAGAAATCGGTCGAGGACCCCGGCGCCGAGACGCCGACATGCTTGCCCGCCAGATCCTTGATCGAGGTGATCTTGTCCGTCTCCTTGGGCGAGACCACCAGCACCAGGCCGGGGAAGCGGTCATAGATCACGAAGGATTCCAGCTTTTGGTGCTTCGCGGCAAGCTCCACCGTGTGGTCGAAATAGCCCGACACCACGTCGGCCGAGCCCCCGATCACCGCCGTCAGCGCCTGGCTGCCGCCCTTGAAGTTGACCATGTTCACGTCCAGCCCGGCCTGCTTGTACATGCCAAGCTGCTTGGCCAGCACCGTGGGCAGGTAGCACAGGCAGCCCGCGCCCCCGATCGCCAGCGTCACCGTCGGCGCCGCCTGGGCGGCGCCTCCGAAACCCAGAAGCGCGGTCGCCGCTACGGCGAGCCATCTGGTCAGTTTGTTCATCTTCCATCTCCTCCTTGCAAGATGCGCCCTCTCCCCCCGGGGGCGCTTCGGATCTTGGCGGATCAGGACCCGCCATGAAGCTGCGGCCGCCACACCAGCAGGCGCCGCTCGATCAGCGTGACGCCGTAGTCGATGGCGATGACGAAGGCCGCCAGAACGAACATGCCCGCGAACACGCCGGCGACGTCGAACATGCCTTCGGCCTGCTGGATCAGATAGCCAAGCCCCGCGGCAGAGCCGAGATATTCCCCCACCACCGCGCCGACCACGGCGAAGCCGATCGAGGTGTGCAAAGACGAGAACACCCACGACAGCGCGGACGGCAGATAGACATGGCGCAGAAGCTGGCGTTCATTCATGCCCAGCATCCGGGCGTTCGACAGGATGGTCTTGTCGGCCTCGCGCACGCCCTGGACGACGTTGAAGAACACGATGAAGAAGACCAGCGTGAATCCCAGCGCCACCTTCGACCAGATCCCCAGCCCGAACCACAGCGTGAAGATCGGCGCCAGCACCACGCGGGGCATGGCGTTCGCGCCCTTGATATAGGGATCGAACACCGCCCCAAGCCGCGGCTTGCGCGCGAACCAGAACCCCAGCACCAGCGCCGCGAAGGCGCCGATCAGGAAGGACAGGATCGATTCCTCCAGCGTGATCCACAGGTTGTACCAGATCGAGCCGGTGGCGAACCAGGTCCAGATCTGCGCTGCCACGTCGCCCGGCGTCGAGAAGAAGAAGGCCAGATCCTGCGGATTGCCCACAAGATGCGTGGTGGTGGCGATCTGCCAGGCCAGCACTAGGAACACGGCAACCCCCACCTGCAGGACGATCAGCAGGGCGCGGTTCATGCGGTTCATGGCGTCTCTCTCATCGTCAGGTCGGGATAGGCCTTCAGCACCTCGGATTTCAGCAGGTGCCAGATGTCGCGGTGCAGCGCCTGGAATTCGGGCATCAGCTTGATCTCGGATATGTCGCGCGGGCGGGCCAGGCCGATCGGGAAATCGCCGATGATCCGCGCCGCCGGCCCGGCGGACATGATCACCACCCGATCGGCAAGGCTGATCGCTTCTTCCAGATCATGGGTGACGAACAGCACCGCCTTGCGGTTCTCCTGCCACAGCCGCAGCAGCAGGTCGCCCATGATCAGCCGGGTCTGGGCGTCAAGCGGGCCGAAGGGTTCGTCCATCAGCACGATGCGCGGATCGCGGATCAGCACCTGCGCCATCGCCACGCGCTTGCGCTGCCCGCCCGACAACATGTGCGGATAGCGATCGGCGAAGGGCGCCAGGCCCACCCGGCGCAGCCAGTCGCGGGCCCGGTCGCGGGCGGCGCGCTTTGGCGTGCCCGCGATCTCCAGCCCTATCGCCACGTTTTCGAGCGCCGTCTTCCACGGCATCAGCGCCTCAAGCTGGAACAGATACCCCGCGTCGCGATTGAGCCCCGCCAGCGGCGCGCCGAAGATCCGCACCTGCCCCGCCGCCGGCGTCAGCAGCCCCGCAGCCGCGTTCAAAAGTGTCGACTTCCCGCAGCCGGTAGGGCCGACGATCGCTACGAACTCCCCCTCGGCTACCGCCAGATCGGCGCCTTCCACGGCGCGAAACAGGGCTTGGCCGGTGCCGCCGAACTCGATCGTCACGCCCTCGAATGCGATCGCCCGGTGCGCGGCCCGCGGCGACGGCGCCCCCGGCGGCAGGCCCTGCGGCACCCCGCCCTGCGCGGCCTCGGCTGCCGCGCGCTTCAAGCCCCGGCGTCGCAGACCCGGCGGCCTGCGTCCCATCCCTTGCCGGTCATCGGCGTCTCCTCCCCTGGTGTGGTGCCCGACGCGGCCGCGCCGCCCGGACGATCCTGCCTCAATTCCTGTGCCGGTCTGCGACAAAATGCAACGCCCCATACGGACAGTAGCCGCACGTGCCGCACCGCCGGCGCTGCCGCAGCCAAGCCGATCGTCACGAAAACGTCACTTGTCCAGATCCAATAATTCGAAAATACATGAAATATGGAAATGTTGATTCCCCATCGGCTGACGACCCTGGGCCACCCGCAGCGGCTGGCATTGTTTCGGCTGCTGATGCGGCGCTATCCCGACCGGCTGCCTGCCGGAGAAATCGCCGAGGCGCTGGGTGTCAAGGCCAATACGCTGTCGAACTATCTTTCGGCCTTGATGCAGGCGGGGTTGATCACCCAGCACCGCGATGGCCGGTCGCTGCTTTATGCCATCGAGCTAGGGGCGGTGCGTGAAACCTTCGATTTCCTGCTGCACGATTGCTGCCGGGGACGGCCGGATATCTGCGCACCCATCTCGCCGCTTCCGGGCGAAGCCCCGGCGCCGGCGCCGGAGGCGGGACACAAGTACAACGTCCTCTTCATCTGCACCGGCAATTCGGCCCGCTCGATCTTCGCCGAGACGCTGCTGCGCGACCGGGCGGGCAACCGCTTCAACGCCTATTCCGCCGGCACCCGGCCCCATTCGAGCCTCAACCCCCTTGCGCTCGAAGTGATGAAGGCCCACGGCCATGACGTTTCGACCCTGCGCGCAAAGAACGTCGCGGAGGTTTCGGGCCCCGGCGCGCCGCGCTTCGATTTCGTCTTCACCGTCTGCAATCAGGCTGCGAACGAGGCCTGCCCCGCCTGGGAAGGCCAGCCTGTCAGCGGCCATTGGGGCGTGCCGGACCCGGTAAAGGCCGAAGGCAGCCCGGCCGAGCGGCGCCTGGCCTTTCACGCAGCCTACGGCGCGCTGAAACGCCGGATCGACGCCTTCGCGGCACTGCCGTTCGAAGCGCTCGACCGCATCGGCCTGCAATCCGCCGTCGACCGGATCGGACGCGATGATCCGCCCCCCGAAAAGGACCCGTCATGACCACCTATGCCCTGAACGGCCTTGGCCGGATCGGAAAGCTGGCGCTGAAACCGCTACTGGAACGCGGCGCCCGGATCGCCTGGATCAACGATGCGGCCGGCGATCCGGCGATGCACGCGCATCTGCTGGAATTCGACAGCGTCCACGGCCGCTGGCAGGCCGGGTTCTCGCATGACGACCGCGGCGTTACCATCGACGGCACGCGCCTGCCGTTCATCGGCACCGGCCGGATCGCGGATCTGCCGCTTGAGGATGTCGATGTGGTGATCGACTGCACCGGCGCGTTCAAGTCCGAGGCGAAGCTCGCCCCCTATTTCGAGGCCGGGGTGAAGCGGGTCGTGGTCTCGGCGCCGGTCAAGGACGGCCCCACGGCGAACATCGTCTATGGGGTGAACCACGAAAGCTACGACCCCGGCACCCACCGCATCGTCACCGCCGCGAGTTGCACCACCAATTGCCTGGCGCCCGTCGTGAAGGTGATCCACGAAGGGCTGGGGATCCGCCATGGGTCGATCACCACGATCCATGACGTGACCAACACCCAGACCATCGTGGACCGCCCCGCGAAGGATCTGCGCCGCGCCCGTTCGGCGCTGAATTCGCTGATCCCCACGACCACCGGCTCGGCCACCGCGATCACCCTGATCTACCCCGAGTTGAAGGGCCGGCTGAACGGCCATGCGGTGCGGGTGCCGCTGCTCAATGCCTCGCTCACCGATTGCGTCTTCGAGGTCGAACGCCCGACCGATCGCGAAGAGGTGAATTCGCTTTTGCGCGCCGCGGCCGAAGGGCCGCTGCGGGGCATCCTGGGCTATGAAACGCGGCCGCTGGTCTCGGCCGATTACGTCAACGACACCCGATCCGCGATCGTCGATGCGCAATCGACGATGGTGGTGAACGGCACCCAGGTGAAGATCTACGCCTGGTACGACAACGAGATGGGCTATGCCAACCGGCTGGTCGATGTGGCGCTGATGGCGGGGGCCGCGCCCTAGCCGCATCGAGCGCGCGCCGCCCCACCTTCCCTGATCCCGCCTACCCGCGACCCCGCCTTTCCGCGACCCCGCCTTTCCGCGACAAGGAGTTCCCATGAGCATCTTCGAACGCTTCCTGACCCTCTGGGTCGCCCTCGCCATGGTTGCGGGGATCGTGCTGGGCAATCTGCTGCCGGGCCTCGTGGGTGCGGTGGCAGCGGCGCAGGTCGCCAGCGTCAATCTGGTGGTCGCGGTGCTGATCTGGGCGATGGTCTATCCGATGATGGTGGGGGTGGAATTGTCGGCGCTGAAGAATGCGCTGCGCCAGCCGCGGGGGCTGGCGATCACCCTGGCGATGAACTGGCTGATCAAGCCCTTCAGCATGGCGGCCCTGGCGGTGGTGTTCTTCAACCACGTCTTCGCCGCCTGGCTGACGCCCGCGCAATCGGCGCAGTATACCGCCGGGCTGATCCTGCTGGCCGCCGCGCCCTGCACCGCGATGGTGTTCGTCTGGTCGCATCTGACGCGGGGTGACGAAAGCTATACCTTGCTGCAGGTGTCGGTGAACGACGTGGTGATGGTCTTCGCCTATGCCCCGATCGTGGCCTTCCTTCTGGGCGTGACGCAAATCGCGGTCCCATGGCAGACGCTGCTGCTGTCGGTCGTGCTGTTCGTGCTGTTGCCGCTGCTGGCCGGCGCCTGGACCCGGCGCAGGCTGGCCAGCCCAGAGCGGATCGCGGCCTTTCAGGGCCATGCCAAGGCCTGGTCGGTGGTCGGGCTGATCGTCACGGTGATGATCCTCTTTGGTCTGCAGGGGCAGGAAATCGTCGCCCACCCGGCCGTCATCGTGCTGATCGCGGTGCCGATCCTGATCCAGTCCTACGGGATCTTCGCGATCGGCTACGGCGCGGCCTTCGCGTTGAAGGTGCCGCACAAGATCGCCGCGCCCTGCGCGCTGATCGGAACCTCGAACTTCTTCGAGTTGGCGGTGGCGGTGGCGATTTCGCTGTTCGGGCTGTCGTCGGGGGCGGCGCTGGCCACGGTGGTCGGCGTGCTGGTCGAGGTGCCGGTGATGCTGTCGCTGGTGGCGGTGGCGAACCGCACCCGCGCCCATTTCCCAGGCCCGATGGCCTGACAGGCCGCCGTGTCATGAAGCCCATACCCAGCCATGCAGATCCGGGCTAGAAAAGGGCCGCACATAACACATCCTGGCTGGAGGGCCGAGGCTGACCGCATCATCCCGAAACACCGGCCGCCGCCCGGCCCGGCGCCGCATGTGCGTGGCGGCCGCTGCGGGCCTGGCGGCGGCGCTGCTGCCCGCGGCCGCGCGGGCCCATGCCTCGCAACAGGCGGTGATCTTGCTGCTCGACACCACCCCGGCGATCGTCGGCGCGGCGCTGGCGGTCGCCGCGACCGTGCTGCTGGGCGTCTGGGCCGGATGGGTGCCACGCTTCCGCGCCTGGCGTTTGGGTTCCTGGCCGGGCACCGGCACCGGGCTTAGCTGGCTGGGCTTCGGGCTGCTGGTCTTCCTGCTGGCGGTCGGCCAGTTCGGGCCGCACGATCCGCTGGGCAACCTGCTGCCATTGACGATCTGGACGGTGATCTGGGTGGCGATGACCGCCGCCGTGGCGCTTCTTGGCGACATCTGGCGGCCCATCGCCCCCTGGCGCGGGCCGGTGCGGCTGGCGCGGCGCCTCTTGCGCCGGCAAGGCGGCGTCGGGCTGGCACGGCTGGGCCATTGGCCCGCCGTCGCCGGCCTCTTCGCCATCGCCTGGTACGAATTGATCTCGCCCGCGCCTTCGGACCCGGCGGGTCTTGCGCGCGTGGCCGCGTTCTACTGGACGCTGGTCTTCGCCCTGGCGGTGCTGGAGGGCGAGGACTGGCTCGACCGGGGCGAGGCGCTGAGCCTCTATTTCCGGCTGACCGCCAAGATCGCCCCGCTGTGGCGCCGCGACGAAGGCAAGCGCCGGGCACTATGGATCGGCGTGCCCGGCGCGCAGATCGTCGCCATGGCGCCGCTGACGGCGGCCGAGGTCGCCTTCGTCACCCTGCTTCTGGCGACCGTCAGCTTCGACGGCCTCAGCGAGACGTTCTTCTGGCTGGGGCAGGTGGGGGTCAATCCGCTGAACTATCCCGGACGCACGGCGCTGATCGGGGTGAACAGCGCGGGCCTGCTGGCGGCCTGGGCGCTGACCGCGGCACTGATCCTGGGCGCGCTGGCCGCAAGCCGCCGGGGACGCGACCCGAACACCGGCCGGTCGCCCCTGCTGCTGGGTTTCCTGCCGATCGCGACGGCCTATCACGTCTCGCATTATCTGGTGACGCTGCTGACCCGGGGGCAATATGTCTTCACCGGCCTCAACGACCCGTTCGAGCGCGGCTGGTCACTGCTGGGGATCAATGACGACTGGGCCTCGTTCGGGTTCCTCAGCGACCCGCACGACGTTATGCTGATCTGGTCGGCGCAGGTGGCGCTGATCGTCGTGGCGCATGTGCTGGCGGTGCTGCTGACGCTGCGACTGGTGCCCGGTGGGCTGCGCACGCATCTGCCGGTCGGGGTGCTGATGGTAGGCTACACGATCTTCGGGCTGTGGCTGCTGGCGGCGCCTTCCATCGGATGACCGGGAAATAAGTTGCAACAAGGAACCGCCGCGCACATGCCTCTGATGAAGGCCTTGGCCAACTCAGAAAAATATGGACAGATCGTTTGCATGCATACATTCTATGCCTTGACCGGCCGTCAAGAGCCGCGCGGATGTTTCAAGAGGGAGTCACGACATGACCAACACACCAGGAACTTCCACGACACGCCGTCAATTGCTAGGCGGGCTGGCTGCAACCGGCGCCGCGGCGGGTCTTGCGACCGGACTGGGCACGCGGTTTGCCCAGGCGCAAAGTTCGGCGCCGCTGAAGCTGGGCTTTCAGCTGCATCGCACCGGCATCGGCGCCGCATACGGCCGCTGGTACGAACGCACCACGAAGGCCGCGCTGAAGGCCGTGAACGATGCCGGCGGCATCAACGGCCGCCCGGTCGAGGTGGTGTTCGAAGATGACGGCACCGACGCCGCCCGCGGCCCGCAGGTGCTGGACAAGCTGATCAACCAGGAGGGCTGCGAACTGGTCTTCGGCCCGCTGTTTTCCAACGTGGTCGTGGCGACCGCGCCGCGCGCGGCGGAACTGAAGATCCCCTATCTGGTCTGTTCGGAAACCCATTCAGTCGCCGCGGGCAAGTTGAACCGCTGGACCCTGCAGCCCGGCATCACCGACGTAAAATCCCAGGTCCGCGCCGTCGCGCCCTTCATCTTCGACAAGCTCGGCAAGAAGGTGACGATGATCTACCCCGATTACGCCTTCGGCTACGATCACCGCGATTTCTTCACCCAGGCCGCCAAGGAGGCCGGCGCCGAGATCGTCAAGCTGCTGCCGATCCCGGTGACCGAGACCTCCTTCACCCGCTATTTCGCGCAGATCCCCAGCTCGACCGAGGTGATCTATCACGTCATGGTCGGCCCCGGCGTGCTGACCTTCGTGAAGGAGCTGGGCGAGTTCTACGGCGCCAACCACCCCAAGCTGTTCGGCTTCATCGACTCGCTCGAGGCGGTGAACATCGCCACACCCAGCCTGAGCTTCCTGGAGGGCAGTCATTTCTGGGAAGGCGATTGCCGCTATGCCCAGCCCGACGAGACCGAATTCGACAAGGCCTATCGCAAGGCCGTGGGCGTGAACGACGAGGGCGCCGCGATCAACGACCCCAAGGAGATCTCGACCTACGCGCACATGTTCTCGTGCTGGGAGACGCTTTATGTGATCAAGGCCGGGATGGAGGCTGCCGATTACAAGGGCCCGCAGGACCGCCAGAAATTCGTCGAAGCCGTCGAGGCGATGTCGGACATGGCGGATTCGCTGCAACATCCGCAGGGCGCGAAGCGGTTCAACGGCAAGACCCATCAGGTCTTCGGCCATCAGAACATCTCGCAGGTGAAGGACGGCAAGCTGGCGCGGATCGAGCGCACCAGCATCGACGCAGGCCTTTACCCGGACGAGACGGATTATACCAAGATGTCCTTCTAGGCACGCGCGCCCGTGGGATTCTGGCCGATCTTCCTGCTGGCCCTGATGGAGGGGTTGGTATCCGCGGCGGTGCTGGCCATCACCGCCGCGGGGCTAAGCCTGGTGTTCGGGGTGATGCGGGTGGTGAACGTGGCCCATGGCGCGTTCTTCATGCTGGGCGCCGTGGGGGCGTGGTTCGTGACAACCTATGTCCCCGGCCCCCCGGCGCTGGTGTTCCTGGCCGCGATGATCCTGGCGCCGCTTTGCGTGGCGGCGCTGGCGGCGCTGGCCGATATCGGGGTTCTGAAGCGGCTGAACTACAACGCGGATGCCACGATCGTCGCCACGATCGGGCTGCTTTATATCCTGGAACAGGGCGCGCTAAGCTTCTTCGGCCCCAGCGCCCGGCCGGTGCCGGCGCCGTTTTCCGTCCGCATCCAGCTGCCGTGGTTCGGCTATTCGGGCTACAAGCTGGCGGTGGTGGGCGCGGCGGTGGTTCTGCTGGCGCTGCTATGGCTGGCGATCAACCGCACCCGGGCGGGCCTGGTGATGCGCGCCACCCAGTCCGACCGGGAAATCGCCCGCGCCTTCGGCATCGACACCGACAAGGTCTATGCCGGGGTCTTCGCCTTCGGGGCCGGGCTGGCGGCGCTGGCCGGTGTGCTGGTGGTGCCGATCCAGCAGGCCTATTACCTGATGGGCGAGGGGCCGCTGCTGATGTCGTTCATCGTGGTGATCATCGGGGGGCTGGGCAGTCTGCGCGGCACCTTGCTGGCGGCGCTGTTCATCGGGCTTTCCGACGGGGTGATCTCGATGTTCTTCTCGCCGACGTTGACCGAGATCCTGGCGACGCTGCTGGTTGCCTTCGTGCTGATCTTCCGCCCGCAGGGCCTGTTCGGCAGGGGCGCCGCATGAAGGCGCTTTCGCTGCATCTTGCCGTGCTGGCCGCGCTTCTGGCGCTGAACTTCCTGGCCCCCGCCTATCATCACGCGATGCTGGCGCGGATCATGGTGCTTGCGGTCTTCGGCCTGGGCTACAACATCGCCTTCGGCTACACGGGCCTTCTGTCGCTGGGCCATGCGCTATATTTCGCGGCCGGGCTTTACGCCACGGGCCTGATGTCGCAGGCGGGCTGGGGCGCCGGGCCGGCGCTGATCGCCGGTGTGCTGGCGGGCGGCGCGATGGCGCTGATCTCGGGGGCGCTGGCACTGCGCACGGCGGGCGTGTCCTTCATGATCGTGACGCTGATGTTCGCCCAGGCCTTTCATCAGACCATCCTCTACTACACCCCGATCACCCGCGGCGAAGAGGGCTTCAACCTGACCGACGCGGGCCGCATCCTGGGGCCGCTGAACCTGACCGAAGAGACACCGCGCTACCTGGCGGCACTGGCGCTGTTCTCCGTGGCGCTGCTGCTGAAGCTGGCGCTGGTGCGCTCGCGCCGGGGGCGGGTCATGGTGGCGGTGCGCGAGAACGAGGAACGCAGCCGCATGTTGGGATACGACGTGTTTCGCGTGAAGCTGGCGGCGCTGGTGCTTTCGGGCCTTTACGCGGGCGCGGCGGGGGCGGCCTGGGCGGTGCTGTTTGGCTATGTCGGCGCGGGCTTTGCGGGGATCCAGTATTCGATCCTGCCGCTGCTTTACACATTGCTGGGCGGCGCGGGCACGGTGCTGGGGCCGTTCCTGGGGGCACTGGCGATGTTCTATTTGATCGACCTGACCTCGGACGTCAGCCAATCCTACCTGTTCATGGTCGGCGCCAGCCTGCTGATCCTGATCGTCTTCGCGCCGAAGGGCATCCTGGGCACGCTGCGCGACAGGGGGCTGAAATGGCTGCCGTGACACTGCTGGAAGCACGCGGGCTGACCCACCGCTTCGGCGGGCTGACCGCCGTGCGCGGGGTGGATTTCGACCTGCAGCAGGGCGAATGCCACGCGCTGATCGGCCCTAACGGCGCCGGCAAGACCACGCTGGTCAGCCTGCTGTCGGGGCGCCTGCCCGTCCAGACCGGCGCGATCCGCTTCGCCGGCCAGGATATCACCCGCCTGCCCGCGCATCGGCGCGTGCGGCGCGGCATCGCCTATACGTTCCAGATCACCTCGGTCTACGCGGGCCTGAGCGTGGCCGAGAACGCGGGCCTGGCGATCCAGTCGCGCGGCGGGGCCGAGGCCGAGGTATCCGCCGCCCTGGCCCGCGTCGGGCTGCAGGACCTGGCCGAGACCCGCGCGGGTGCCCTCAGCTACGGTCACCAGCGGCTGCTGGAAGTGGCGATGGGGCTGGCGCTGCACCCGCGCCTGCTGATCCTCGACGAGCCGACCCAGGGCCTTGCCGCCGGCGAGATCGGGCGCTTCAAGGATCTGGTGGCGGGGCTGACGCCCGAGATCACCGTGCTGCTGATCGAGCACAACATGGAGGTCGTGATGGATCTTGCCCGCCGCATCACGGTGCTGAATTTCGGCGAGGTCCTGGCCACCGGCACGCCAGGGGCGATCCGGGCGAACGCGGCGGTGCAAGCCGCCTATCTGGGGGGCTGATGCTGGAGCTTCGCGATATCGAGGCAGGCTATGGCGCGGTGCGCGTGCTGCGCGGCGTCAGCCTAAGCGCCGCGGCGGGCGCGGTCACCTGCGTCATGGGCCGCAATGGCGCCGGCAAGTCGACGTTGATGAAGGCGATCATGGGGCTGATCCCGGTGGCCGCTGGGCATGTGCTGCTGGATGGCAACCCGATAGAGGCGCTTCCCGCCCATCAGGTGCCCCGCCGCGGCCTGGCCTATGTGCCCCAGGGCCGGCGCCTGTTCGCGGAACTGACGGTCGAGGAAAACCTTGGCGTGGGCCTGCTGGTACGGCGCGGCGACGCGGGGCTGCGCCGCCATGTGCTGGACCTTTTCCCGCGGCTCGAGGAACGGCTCGACCAGCAGGCCTGGACGCTGTCGGGCGGCGAACAGCAGATGCTGGCGATCGCCCGGGCGCTGTGCCTCGGCCCGCGGGTGTTGCTGCTGGATGAGCCGACCGAGGGACTGCAACCCTCGATGATCACCCTGATCCGCGACACGGTGCTGCGGCTGAAGGCCGAAGGCCTGGCGGTGGTGCTGGTCGAACAGCGGGTCGAGGCGGTGCTGGAAATGGCGGACCAGGTGGTGTTCATGGCCAACGGCCGCGTGGCCGAAACCGCCGCCACGCAGGGCCTTGCCCCCGACGCGCGGCAATTTCGCGATCACGTCGGGATCTGAGCAGGCCCGTCGGACCGGTGTCATCTGTCCCGGGCCGCCGGGCGGAATGCGGCCCCCCTCAGCCCGCGTGCCGGGCCTGGGCCACGCGCCGCGATGCCTCTGCGGATGCCAGCCGGTTCTGGCCGCGTTCGCACAGCGTCGCCTCCAGCGCAGCCTTTCCGGCCAGAAGCTGCGCCTTGGCGCGGTCGCGCAGCGGCTGGTCGAAGCTGCTGAGAATGCCGAAGACCGACAGCGAGAGGACCATGCGACCATCCGGCCCCGCGACCGGCACCGCGATCGCGCCGATCTCGGATTCGTTCTCGCCGAAATTGGTGGCAAAGCCCTTTCGCGCCACCTCCTGCGCCTCACGCTCGGCGCTCTCGGCGTCTTCCGCGCTCAGATCGGCACCGCGCCGCGCGGCCTCCTGGCGCAGACGAGCCTGGCGCTCGGCCGGGGCCATCTGCGCCAGGAACAACTTGCCCTGCGCCGTGGTCCGAAACGGCAGCGACGTGCCCACATCCACCGACACCCGGATCGGCCGCGGTGAGGGCGTGGAGGCGATGCAGACTGCCCCCTGCCGCCCCAGCCGACAGGCCATGACCGATTCCGTCAACTCTCGGCTGAGCGCCTCGACCACCGGCCGCGCCAGCGACGGCAGCGGGCTGACCTCAAACGCCAGCTTGCCCAGTTCCTCCAGCTTCTGGCCCAAGGTGAACTGGCCCCGGCGCGGGCTGACCAGCACGCCCGCATATTCCAACGTCAGCAGGAAGCGATGCGCGGTCTGCACCGTCATGTCCAGCCGGTCCACCACATCCCGGGCCGTCAGCGCTCGTTGCTCGACCGAGAAAAGGTCCAGAATTTCCAGAGCCTTGAGAAGCGATCTGTTCAGCTGCGTCGCCATTGCGCGGCTCCTTGGCTCCGGCGACGGATGGGGCGGCGCCGAAAGAATTGGGTTGACATACGGTCACTCTTCTATTGTGAGATATATATCTCTTATTTCAAGATATGTATCGAGTGGGAGACAACATGCGCAACACGGTTTTCGGCGCGGACCTGCGCGACCCTGCTCTTTGCGGGTTGCGCGGCGGGGCCAGGGACAAAGCCAGGACCTGCCGGACCTGCGGCGCGCGCAGGGTTGCCGCATGAAGGACCAGACGCGCGAAGTCTCCGCCGGTGGGGCGCTGTTTGGCAAGCTCAAGGCGCTGGGGGTGGATTACGTCTTCGCCAATTCCGGCACCGATTTCCCGCCGATCATCGAAGGGCTGATCGAGGCGCGCGACCGCGGGATGAAGCTGCCCACCGCGATCACCGTCCCGCATGAACATGTGGCCGTCGGCATGGCGCAGGGCTATGCCCAACTGACCGGCCGTGCCCAGGCGGTGATGCTGCACACCAACGTAGGGCTGGCGAATGGCGCGACCGGGGCGATCAACGCCGCCTGCGACCAGATCCCGATGCTGCTGATGTCCGGTCGCACCCCGGTGATGGAAAGCGGCCGTTTCGGCGCCCGCACCGTGCCGATCGGCTGGGGCCAGGAGATGCGCGACCAGACCGCGCTGGTGCGCGAGGCCTGCAAATGGGATTACGAGCTGCGCTTCCCCGAACAGCTGCCCGAAATGCTGGACCGGGGCTGGGCGATCGCCAATTCCACCCCCACCGGCCCGGTTTACATGAGCCTCCCCCGCGAGGTTCTGTGCGATCCCTGCCCGACCGAAATGATCGAGGCGCCGCCACGCATGCAGCCGGTGCGCACCGCCCCCGCCCCCGACGCGCTGGAAGAGGCCGCCGCGCTGCTGGCCGGGGCCGAACGGCCGTTGATCATCGCCCAGCGCGGCGCAGGATCCGAACAGGCGTTCCAGGCGCTCGCCGGCTTCGTTCAGGATTGGGCGATCCCGCTGTCGCATTACTGGGCCAATCAGATCGCGATCCCGATGTCGTCGCCCTGCCATGTGGAATGGATGCCCGAGGACCTGCTGCGCGAGGCCGATGTGATCCTGGTGCTGAACGCGCTGGCACCCTGGTGGCCCGACCGCGCCGCCCCGGCGCCCGGGGCGAAGGTGATCCACCTGGGCCCCGACCCGCTGTTCACCCGCTCGACCCCGATGCGCAACTTCCGCTCTGAAGTCGCCCTGGCGGGCGAAACCGCACCGACGATCCTGGCGCTGATCGCCGCGATGCGGGACCGCCCGCGCAACGCGTCCGTACTGGCCGCGCGGCGCGACCGGATCGCGGCCCGCGCCGACGCCAACCGCGCCGCCGTCACCGCCGCCGCCGAGCGCGGCGCGGGCGGGCCGATGACCAAGGAATGGGTCAGCCTTTGCCTGGGCCGCGCGATCCGCGCCCAGGACCGCCCCGCCAGCGTGTTCCACGAATTGGGCGCGCCGCTGGCGCCCCTGATGCTGGACGCCCATCAAAGCTATTTCCAGGAACCCCATTCCGGCGGCCTTGGCTGGGGCTTTCCGGCCGCGCTGGGGGCGCAACTGGCGGATCCCGAGCGGTTGATCTTCGCGACCATGGGCGACGGATCCTACATGTTCGCCAACCCCACCGTCTGCCATCAGGTCGCCGAGGCACAGGGGCTTCCGGTGATCACGCTGGTGCTGAACAACGAGGAATGGGGCGCAGTGCGCCATTCGGTTGAGGGCCTCTACAAGGGCGGCCGCGCGGCGCAGTCGAACGACGTGCCGCTGACCTCGCTGCGCCCCAGCCCGGATTTCACCAAGACGGCCGAGGCCAGCCGCGCCCATGCCGAGACCGTGACCGAGGGCCGCGATCTGCCCGCCGCGCTGACGCGCGCGATCCGCGTGGCCACCGAAGAACGCCGCCAGGTGCTGTTGAACATAGCGATCGCACGCGAGGGAGCGCTGTGAAACTTGGGGCCGGGAAGGCCCCGGCAAGGAGGAGGAGGAGACCCCATGCAAAGAAGAGCTTTCCTGACACTGACCGGCGCCACGCTGGCCGCGCCGCTGATCCTGCGCAAGGCCTATGCGGGCGACGCCGAAGTGACGCTGAAACTGCATCATTTCCTCGGGCCGAAATCACCGGCGCAGGTCAACATGCTGGAGCCCTGGTCCAAGCGTATCGAGGAAGACAGCAAGGGCCGGATCAAGATCGAGATCTACCCGTCGATGAGCCTGGGCGGCTCGCCCCCGCAGCTGTTTCGCCAATGCGCGACCGGCGTGGTCGACATCATCTGGGCGGTGAACGGCTATACCCCGGGCCTGTTCCCGCATTGCGAGGTGTTCGAACTGCCGACCGTCTTCACCAATGACATCGCCGCGACCAATCTGGCGATGCGGGCGATGTACAAGGATTACATCTCGAAGGATTACGGCGCGGTCCATCTGCTGTTCAACCATGTCCATGCGGGTCAGGCGATCCACATGGCGCGCAAGCCGGTGCATTCGATCAAGGACACCAAGGGCACGCGCCTGCGGGTGCCGGGGCCGACCGGTGTCGACGTGGTGAAGGCGATGGGGGCCACCCCGGTTTCGATGCCGGTGCCGGATCTGCCGCAGGCACTGTCCACCAACGTCGTCGACGGCGCGCTGATCCCGTGGGAGATCATCCCCGCGCTGCAATTGCAGGACGTGACCAAGTACCAGATCGAGGGGCCGGACATGAACCGTTTCGGCACCACGACCTTCCAGGTCTCGATGAACAAGAAGCGCTGGGAAGGGATGCCGAAGGATCTGCAGGAGGTCTTCAACAAGAACTGCAATGACGACTGGCTGCGCGAAGTCGCCAAGATCTGGCGCGATGACGACAATCACGGCATCGAGGTCGCGGTGAAGCACGGCAACGAACATATCGTGCTGACCCAGGCGGAAATGGACGGCTTCAACAAGGCGCTGGCACCGGTGGTCGACAAATGGGCCGGGGCGCACAAGTCGATCGACGGGGCGGCCCTGGTCGATACCGCACGCAAGACGATCGGGAAATACGCGTGAGCGGCCCAGACCAGCAGGCGCCGGGGGCATTCCCCGGCGCCGCCGTACCGCTGTCGGCGCGCTGCGCCCGCGGGGCGGCCAGCGTGATCCGCTGGTGGGCGGTTCTGGGTGGGCTGATCGTCTGCGGCCTGGCGGTGATGACCGCCTACAGCGCCACCATGCAGTTGCTGTTCAAGACGCCCTTCTCGGCCTCGTATGAACTGACGAAGCTGTTCATCGGCATCGCGATCTTCGCCTTCCTGCCCTATTGCCAGTTGACCGGCGCCAATGTCACCGTCGATATCTTCACCGAGGCCCTGAGCGCGCGCAAAAAGGCCTGGATGAGCATCCTCTCCGCCGTGCTTGCGGTCGCCTTCTCGGCCCTGCTTCTGCGGCAGATGTCGCTTGGCTTTCAGGATTACCTCAGCTTCCCAGAGGTCACGCCAATCCTGCAGGTCCCGCTGTGGACCGCCTTCCCGCCGATCCTGATCTCGCTGGCGCTGCTGCTGGCCGCCTCGCTGATCACGCTGACCGACGCGCTGCGGATCGCGCGCGGCAAACCACCCTTCGTCGACACCCTCACCGAACCCGTCAGCGAGTAACCGCCATGGATACCTTCACGCTTGGCCTGGTCGGCCTGACCGTCATGATCGGGCTGATCGTCGTGCGCGTCCCGGTGGCCTATTCCATGATCCTGGTCGGCATCGCCGGCACGATGATCGCGTCGGGCCCCGCGGTCCTGCTGAGCCAGCTTCACGATCTCGCCTTCTCGCAGTTTTCCAGCTACGACCTCAGCGTGCTGCCGATGTTCATCCTGATGGGGGGGCTGGCCTCGCGCTCGGGGCTTTCGTCGGATCTGTTCCGGGCCGGCAACGCCGTGCTCGGCCGCTTCAAGGGCGGCGTGGCGATGGCCGCGATCGCCGCCTGCGCGGGCTTCGGCGCGCTTTCGGGGTCTTCCACCGCGACCGCCTCGACCATGGCGCGGGTCGCGCTGCCGGAACTGCGGCGCTACAAGTTCTCGCCCGCGCTGGCGACCGGCGCGATTGCCGCGGGCGGCACCCTGGGCATCCTGATCCCGCCCTCGGTGGTGCTGATCGTCTATGCGGTGATCGTCGAGGCCAACATCGTCACGATGTTTGCCGCCGCGCTGATCCCCGGCATCCTGGCGACGCTGTTCTTCATGCTGGCGATCGCGGTCTATGTCCGCCTGGTGCCCGGCTCGGGCCCCGAGGGGCGCGCCGTTTCGCGGCAGGAATTCGTCGCGGCGATGCTGGGCGTGGTACCGGTGGTGGTGATCTTCGGCGTGGTGATCGGCGGCATCTACGCCGGGATCTATAACCCCACGCCGGCGGCCGGCGTCGGCGTGTTCCTGGTCGCGCTGTTCGGTCTGGCAAGTCGGCGGATGCATCTGCGTGACGTGCTGCAGGCAATCCTGGAAACCGCGCGCACCAGTGGCATGATCTTCCTGATCCTGCTGGGCGCGGAGCTTCTGAAGATCTTCATGGCGCGCGCGGGCGTGCCCCAGGCCGCGGCCCATGCGCTGCAGACCAGCGGCCTGCCGCCCTATGCGATCCTGGTGATGATCATCGTGATCTTCCTGATCTTCGGCTGCCTGATGGACAGCCTGTCGATGGTGATCCTGGCGATCCCGTTCTTCTGGCCGGTGGTTCTGGGCCTCGATTTCGGCCTTGGCCCGCAGGAACTGAAGGTCTGGTTCGGGATCATCATCTTGGTGGTGGTGGAACTGGGGCTGATCACCCCGCCCGTGGGGCTGAACGTGTTCATCATCAACGCGCTCGCCCCCGATGTGCCGATGCGCAAGACCTTCGCGGGCGTCCTGCCCTTCCTGGCGGTCGAGGCGATCCGCGTCACGTTGCTGGTGCTGTTCCCGATCCTCAGCCTGGGGCTGCCTAGGCTGTTGTCGGGCGGAGTGTTCTGATCATCCGCCCGATCCAGCGCGGCGGCGTGGCCTCAGCGCAGCGCCGCCGCGGCCCCCTGCCCCGCCAGCGCGCCGAAGGCCATCGCACTCAGCAGCCCGTTGCCCGAAAGATAGCCCGCCGGATCGGGCCCCGACACGCCCTGCGCCGCGCCGCCCGCCGCAAACAGGTTGGGCAGCCGCCCGCCATCCGCCGCCAGCACCCTGCCGCGGTCATCAATCCTCAACCCACCCTGGCTGTGAAACAACGCCCCCGTGACACGCACCGCGTAGAAGGGCGGCGCAAGGGCCGGCCCGATGGTGAAATCGCGCCCAAGCCGATCCCGGCCCCGCCCCTGGGCATGGGCCATGCAGGCGCCCAGGGTTTCCGCCAGCGCACCCGCGGGAAGGCCGGCGGCGCGGGCCAGAGACACGGCATTTGCGCCCTTCAGCACCGCTCCTGCCGACTCGGCCGTGCGGAAATCGGGGAAGGCCCGGGCCAGTTCCAGCAGCCGTTCGTCGAAGACGCACCAGGCGATGCCGCCGGGCTGCGCCAGCACGTCCAACGCCTGTTCGGAATAGCCGCGCGATTCATCGGCAAACCGGCGGCCTTCGGCGTTCACCTGAATGCCGCCCTCCGACATCAGCGCCCAGGTGATCAGCACGCCGTGCGGATGCGCGACCGAGCCATGCCCCTGACAGCCCGACAGATCCGCCACCGCCGCGCCCAGCGCCTGCCCCCACAAAAGCGCGTCGCCCCGGTTGCCCGGATGGCCGAAATAGGGCGCCGTGGCCATCGCCGGAATGTGCCGCGCGACCAGATCGCGATCGCCGCCATAGCCCGAGCAGGCCAGCACCAGCGCGCCGCAGCCGATCGCCTCGATCCGACCGTCGGGGCGCGTGACGCGGGCGCCCAGCACCTGCCGCCCCCGGGCATAGAGCGCGGTGACATGCGCGCCGGTCGCCACCGGCACGCCCTCGGCCGCCACCGCTGCGCCAAGCCGTGCCAGAAGCCCCGCACCATTGCGTTCGGGCACCGCGTGCATCCGATGCGCCGAATGGCCGGGATAGAGGAAATCGGTCAGCAGTTCCCATTCCAGCCCGTGCCGCGCGGCCAGCCAATCCAGCGTCGGCCCGATCGTGCGCGCGGCCAGATCGGCCAGCCGCGCGTCGCCGTGGCCGCCGTTCTTGCGACGGATGTCGGCGGCGAAGGCCACGGCACTGTCCGCCACCCCGGCCCGGGCCTGAGCCGCGGTGCCGGCCGCAGGGATGAAGCCCGACGACATCGCGGTGCTGCCCGCGGGACGCGGGTCGCGCTCTAGCACCAGGGTTTCGGCCCCCGCCTCGGCCAGCCGCAGCGCCGCCACCATCCCCGCGGCCCCCGCGCCGACCACCAGCACCCCGACATCCAGATCGAAGCGGTCGGGTGGAGGCAGGATCCGGCTCATGCCAGGCGCGCGGCCATCTCCGCGCAGGTCGCGGTTTCAGAGATCGTCGACAGGGCAGTCACGGTGGCTTCGTGCGCATGATCGGAGAAGGCCGCGCAGCCATCGGTCAGCAGTATGGTGTGCAGATCACGCACATGGGCGTCGCGCAGGGTCGAGGCGACGCCACCATTGGTGACGATACCGGCCACGATCAGCGTCTCGACCCCGGCCTTGCGCAGCAGCCATTCCAGACGCGTCTGATAAAAGGCCGAATAGGCGACCTTCTCGACGACCAGATCGGCGGGCTGCAAGTGTTCGACCAGTTGGTGCCCCCAGGCGCCGGGCTGGAAATCGCCCTTGCGCAGGAACGGCCGCAGACGCCGGAGATGGGGCGAAATCAGCGGCTCTCCGCCCTTCGCGGGCACCAGCGTGAACTGGGTCGAGACGATCCAGCCGCCGCGCGCGCGCAGTGCATCCGCCACCGGCTTGACCCGCGCGGGCAGCGCCGCGATTTCGGGGCTGGACTGTCCCGCGCGGCCATAGGCCCCGGCGGGATCCAGAAAATCGTTCTGCAGATCGACGATAAGAAGCGCGGTGCGCGCGGGGTCGAGATCGCTCATGTCTGATGCTCCAGGATCAGGTTTCCGAAGGCGTCGCAACGCCCGGTCAGGCCGGGATCGACGAAGATCGTCGTATCGGGCTGTTCCAGCACGCAGGGGCCGGCGACGGCCTCGTCCACCGCCAGCGACAGGCGGTCATAGATCGGCACCTCCTGCCAGGCGCCGGCGACGAAGACGCTACGCCAGCCGGTGATGCATTCTTGCGCCGCGCGGCCCTCGGCCGGGGCGAAGACGCGCATGTCGAAGGGCGGGCGGCGGCCGATCACCGCGACGCGCAGGTTCATCACTCGCTTGGGGATATTGTCCAGAAGCCGGCCGAACTCGGCCCCGTAGGCGGCATCGAAGGCCGCGGCGATCACATCCCGCGTCAGCCCGCCCGGCGGCAGGGTCAGCGGCACCGCGACGCTGTGGGTCTGGCCGAGGTAGAGCATGTCGAGCTCAAACATCTGCGCGACCCCGGCGAAGGCCACGCCGGCGCGGTCGAGCAATGTCTGAAGCTCCTGCGCGATGGCGGACATCTCCCGGCCCAGGGCCGGCGCGTCGAGATCGTCGAGCATCCGGTTGACGGTGCGCACCCGGTCGTGGCGCATGTCGGCCACCACGCAGCCCAGCGCCGAGGTCACGCCCGGATAGCGCGGCACCAACGCGCCCCGCAGCCCGCAATCCGCGATCAGCGCACCGACATGCAGCGCACCGCCACCGCCGAACGGCATGGCATGAAAGCGCGCCGGATCATGGCCGCGCTCGATCGAGACCAGGCGGATCGCCCCGGCCATCTTGGCGTTGGCGACGCGCAGCACCGCCTCGGCCGCCCGTTCGGGCGAAAGGCCCAGCGGATCGCCCACCGACCGCGCGATCGCGGCACGCGCCGCCTTCAGATCCAGCCGATCCAGCTTGCCGCCGATCGGCCGGGCGGCGTTGATCCGGCCCAGCACTAGGTTCGCATCGGTCAGTGTCGGGCGGTCATTGCCCAGCCCGTAGCAGACCGGCCCGGGGTTCGACCCCGCGCTTTCGGGACCCACCTGCAACAGCCCGCCCGCGTCGATCGACGCGATCGAGCCGCCCCCCGCGCCGATCGTGGTGATCTCGATCATCGGGGTGCGCACGACCATGCCGAAATCAATCGCCGTCTGTGCCGACAGCGCGGCCTCGCCGCCCGCGATCAGCGACACGTCGAAGGAGGTGCCGCCCAGATCGCAGGTGATGATATCGCCGATCTGCGCCGCCGCGGCGATCGCCTGCGCCGCGCGCACCCCCGCCGCCGGGCCCGACAGCGCGGTCCGC
Source organism: Allgaiera indica (assembly GCF_900106675.1). Classification (GTDB taxonomy): domain Bacteria; phylum Pseudomonadota; class Alphaproteobacteria; order Rhodobacterales; family Rhodobacteraceae; genus Acidimangrovimonas; species Acidimangrovimonas indica. The sequence goes on along the minus strand of NZ_FNOB01000012.1, from coordinate 10,733 downwards.
ACCGGATAGGCGCGCGCGGTGTCGACCGACATCACCCCGCCGTTGGATTGCACGATCAGCAGGTCCCCGGCGAAGCCCCGCGCGCCAAGGCCCGCATCCAGTCGGTCCATGTAAGAGGAAACCACCGGCTGCAGATAGGCGTTGAGCGCCGCGGTCGAGACGCGCTCGAACTCGCGGATCTCGGGCAGGATTTCCGTGGCGCGGGTGACATAGGCATTGGGCCAGACGGCGCGCACGGCCTCGGCCGCGGCGCGCTCGTTGGCATCGTTGGCATAGGAATTGACGAAGAAGACGACGACCGAAGTACATCCCATCTCGATCAGCTTGCGCGCCGCGATCTGTACCTCTTGCGGGTCGATCGCGGTCACCACCGTGCCGTCGGCATGGGTACGCTCGGCCACCTCCAGCCGCCGGTCGCGGCGGATCACCGGGGTGTAGTCGCCGCGCAATCCCCAGGTGCGCGGCCTGTCGCGGCGGCGCATCTCCAACACGTCGCGGAAACCGGCCGAGGTGATCATCCCGGTCACCGCGCCCTTGCGTTCCAGCAGCGCGTTGGTTCCCGTCGTGGTGCCATGAATGACCGAGGCGATCGCGCCGAAATCGTCGATCTCGCGGGCGATCCCCTCGACCAGCCCACGCGACTGGTTGTCCAGGGTCGAGGGCAGCTTGGTGGTGGCCACCGCCCCGCTGACTTGGTCGACCACGAAGATATCGGTGAAGGTTCCGCCGACATCGACGCCCACGGCATAGGGTTTGGTGGTCATCGCTCAGCCCTTCGTCACATAGCCCAGATCGCGGTCGCGCCGGCGCGCGGCGGGGTCGCGCGCAGCGGGGTCGCCCCAGCCGCCGCCGCCCGGTGTTTCCAGCCGCACGCGGTCGCCACGCCCAAGCTTCGCGCCGTGCAGTTTCGAGGTCATCGCAGGCTTTGTCGCCGCGCCGCCGACCGGGTAGGTGAACCGGTTCATCGCCGCATCGCCGCCCCCGTTCACGCCGCGCGGCGGGTGGCGGCCGCGTTCACCGAACAGGAACAGATCGGCCTCTTTCTCCAGCAACTCGATCTCGTAGACGGCGCCAAGGCCGCCACGGTGGCACCCGTCGCCGCCCGAATCCGGCCGCAGCGCCCATTGGGTGAATTTCACCGGATAGGCGGCCTCCAGGATCTCGAGCGGCGGGATCGTGGCGGTGGAGATGGGGGCGTTGCCGTGGCTTAGCCCGTCGCCATCCGAAGTGCCGCCATGGCCGCCGCCGAAGAACGAGAACAGCACCCAGCGCCGCCCGTCGCCGCGCGTTCCGGCCATCGACAGCGCGTTGATCGTGCCATAGGCGCAGGCGGGCGCGCGGTCTGGCGCGATCTGGCCGATGGCCTGGAAAACCACGTCGATCAGCCGCAGGATCGTCTCGGTATAGCCACCCACCGGCTTCGGCGCCTCGACCGCAAGCAATGAGCCGGGATCGGTGATCACCTCGACCGGCGCCAGCACGCCGGCATTGGCGGGCACGTCGCCGAAGATGTGCTTGAGCGCCACATAACAGGCCGCAACCGTGGTGGTGCGGGCGATGTTCACCGGCCCCGCGCAGGCCGGCGACGAGCGCGAGAAATCCAGCGTCAGCGCGTCACCCGTGATCGTCATGTCCAGCGCGATCTTCAGCGCCTCGTCGCGGATCCCGTCGTTGTCGAGCCAGTCCTCGACGCTTACCCGGCCGTCCGGCAGCGATCGGATCTCGGCGCGCATGATCTCGGCCGCCGACGCCCGAAGCGCAGAAAAGGCCTCGGCGCAGGTCGCGTCGCCATATTCGTCGAGAAGCTGATGCATCCGCTTCTCGCCCAGCTCCAGCGCGTTGATCTGGCCGTTCAGATCGCCGTAAAGCGAACCGGGCAGCCGCGAATTGGCCGACAGGATCGCCACGATATCGGGCCGGTACTGGCCCGCATCGAAAAGCTTCACCGGGGGGATCAACATGCCTTCCTGGAAGCTTTCGGTCGCGACGGGATTGTAATTGCCCGGCACGTTGCCGCCCACATCGTGCCAATGCCCGACCGAGGCGAGGTAGCAAAACACGCGGCCGTCGCGAAAGAACGGCCGCACGAGGCGGAAATCCGACAGATGGGTGCCGCCAAGGTAGGGATCGTTGAAGATCCAGACATCGCCCTCCCTGGCGCCGCCTTCCTGTGCGGCGCGGTCGATCACCGCCTTCACGGCAAAGGCCATGACGCCCACGAAGATTGGCAGGCCCGATTTGCCCTGCGCCAGCGTCTCGCCGGTGTGCGCGTCATACAGCCCGTGGCTGGCATCATGCGCCTCGGCGATGATCGGGTTGAAGGCGGACCGGAACAGCGTCGCGTCCATCTCGTCGGCGATCTGCTCGAAACGGCCCTTGAGGATCGCCAGGGTCACGGGATCGAGGCTCATTGATCGTCTCCATAGCTGTCGCCGCGCGCCAGGATCTCGGGCGTGCCGATCAGGGCGTTCAGGCCTTTGAAATCGAACATCCGCGCGGCGAACGGCGCGTTGGTGCCGTGGGTCATGAGGCTGGCGTAATACTCCTGCAGCGTCCGGGCGATGGCGCGGACCGCGCCGCCGGGAAAGATCACCAGATCGAAGCCGAGCGCCTGCAACTCGGCGGCATCCGCGGCCGGGGTCTTGCCGCCTTCGACCATGTTGACCATCAGCGGGCAGCGCGGGCCCAGTTCCGCCACCGCGCGGCGCATCTGGTCCTGGTCGCGCAGCGCCTCGACGAACAGCATGTCCGCGCCGGCTTCGGCATAGGCATGGGCGCGGGCCAGGGCGGCCTCGAACCCCTCGACCGCGATCGCGTCGGTGCGGGCGATGATCAGGGTCTCTTCGCTGGTGCGCGCGTCCAGCGCCGCGCGGATCTTGCCGGTCATTTCCCCGGTCGGCACCAGCGTCTTGCCGTCGAGATGGCCGCAGCGCTTGGGAAGGGTCTGGTCCTCTAGCTGGATCGCATTCGCGCCGGCGCGCTCGAAGGTCCGCACGGTGCGCTGGACGTTAAGCGCGTTGCCAAAGCCCGTGTCGGCATCGACGATCACCGGCACCTCCACCCGGTCGCGGATCGCCGCCACGGCCTCGGCGACTTCGGACATGCCGACTAGCCCAAGGTCGGGCCCGCCGAAACGGGTATAGGCAAGCGAGGCGCCGGACAGATAGACGGCCTCGGCCCCCGACTGCGCCGCGACATGGGCGCTGAGCCCGTCATAAACCCCCGGGGCAACGAGGATTTCCGGCGCCCTCAGGCGGGTTTTCAAGCTCATCTGCGGCCCTCCCCGGCCAGTCTCTTTTCCAGATGCGGCACCAGGCCGCCGTCGCGGATCATCGCGATCAGGAAGTCGGGCAGCGGATCCAGCACCACCTCGCCGCCAGCGTGGCGCAGGCGTGCGGCCGCGACATCAAGGGTGGCTTCGGCGCCCGCTGCAGGCAGCGGGCCGGACGCAATGGTGAAGACCGGCAGCCCCAGATTGATCGCATTGCGGTGGAAGATCCCCGCAAAACTTTCCGCCACTACGCCCTGCAGCCCGCGGATCTTCAGCGCCTGCGCCGCCTGTTCGCGGCTGGACCCCATGCCGAAGTTGCGCCCCGCGACGATCACGTCGCCCGCGCCCGCGCCTTTCGCGAAATCGGGCGCCACGTCGATCAGGCAGTTTTGCGCCAGCTCCTCGATCGGGCGGTGCATGAACCGCCCCGGCGCCAGCGCGTCGGTGTCGATATCGTCGCCCAGCCGCCAGACCTTGCCCATCACGCGCCCTCCAGATGATTGCGGGGGTCGGCGATGCGCCCCTCGATCGCCGAGGCCGCCGCAGTATAGGGCGAGGCCAGCCAGACCCGGGACGAGGCATCCCCCATGCGCCCCCGAAAGTTGCGCGCGGTGGTGGACAGGCAGCGGATATCGGCCCCCAGCCGCGCCGCGCCATAGCCCGCGCAGATGCCGCAGGCATTGGGCAGGATCTTTGCGCCCGCCTCCTCGAAGACGGCCATGATGCCCTCGGCCTTGGCGCGGGCCTGATCGCGCGCCGAGGCGGGCGCGACCAGGATCTCGATCTCCTTCGCGGGCCGCTTGCCGCGCAGGATCTCGGCGGCGGCGGCAAGGTCGGTATACTTGGCCCCGGTGCAAGCGCCGATATAGATGACGTCAAGCCCCTGCCCCGCCTGCGCGCCCACGTCAGAGGCGTTGGCCGGCGAATGCGGCGCCGCCACCTGGGGCGCCAGCGCCGCGGCGTCGAAATCGTGCCGCTCGGCCGTGACTGCACCTTCGTCCCCACACCAATCCGCCCAGTCGCCCGGATCGCCCCCGGCGGCGGCGACATAGGCCGCCGTGGTCTGGTCCGGCGCGATCAGGCCGGCCTGGGCGCCCAGTTCGGCGGCCATGTTCGACAGGGTCATGCGTTCCTGCATTCCCAGCGCGCGGATCGCGGGGCCGGTGTATTCGACCGCCTGGTATCGGCCGCCGTCCATCCCCAGCCGGCCGCACATCGCCAGGATCATGTCCTTCGCCATCACTCCGCGCGGCAGCACGCCCTGCCAGTCGAGGCGGATCGTCTCGGGCACCTTCACCCAGATCTCGCCGGTCGCCAGCACGCCAGCCATCTCGGTCGCGCCGACGCCGAACATATAGGCCCCGAAGGCGCCGCCGGTAGGCGAATGGCTGTCGCCACCGACGATGAACATCCCCGGCGCGACATGGCCGCGTTCGGGCAGCACGACATGGCAGATGCCCTGCCCGTCGTGAAAGGTGACACCGTTCGCCTGCGCCCAGTCCCGCGTCAGTCGCAGGATCGCCGCGCCGTCGGGATCGTCGCCGGGGATGTAATGATCCGAGATCAGCACCACCCGCTCGCGGTCCCACAATCCCACGCCAAGCCGCTTCAGGATCGGCTCTACCCGCCGCGGCCCGCCGCTGTCGTGGATCATCGCCAGGTCGACGCGCGCGGTCACCACCTCGCCCGGGCGCACCGCCCCGCGCCCCGCCGCGCGGGCAATCAGCTTCTCGGCCAGGGTCATCCTCATCTCACACCCCCAGATAGCTGCGCTGCAGATCGGGATCGGCCAACAGGTCCTGCGCACGGCCCGAAGCGGTGATCGCACCGTTTTCCATGACAAAGCCGCGATGGGCGACTTCCAGCGACAAGCGCACATTTTGCTCGACCAGCAGGATCGCCAGCCCCTCGGCGTTCAGCCGACCGATCAGCGCGAACATCTCCTCGACCAGCAGCGGCGACAGGCCAAGCGAGGGCTCGTCGAGGATCAGCAGCCTTGGCTCGGCCATCAGGCCGCGGCCGATCGCCAGCATCTGCTGTTCCCCCCCCGACATGGTACCCGCGCGCTGGGTCAGCCGTTCGGCCAGGCGCGGAAAGGTTTCCAGCACCTGGTCAAGATTGCGCGCACGGTGCGCCCTGCCGCGCCGATAGCCGCCCAGCCACAGGTTTTCGTGCACCGTCAGGCTGGGGAAGATGTGCCGCCCCTCGGGCACCAGCACGAGGCCGGCATCGAGCGCGGCCCCGGTATCGCCCGGCGGCAGCGCCCGGCCCTCGAAAGTCACGCAGCCTTCCCAGGGTTTCAGAAGGCCCGAGAGCACACCGTTGAAGGTGGTCTTGCCGACGCCGTTCGCGCCCAGCAGCGCCACGATCTGGCCCGGCCCCAGGCCCAGCGAGACGCCGCGCAGCACCTCGACCCGGCCGTAGCCCGCGCGCAGGTTCTCGACCTCAAGCATGGGCGGCCCCCTTTGCCAGACGTTCGGCCATGCCGTGCCCCAGATAGGCCTCGATCACCGCCGGGTCGGAAGCCAGCGCGCGCGGCGCACCCGCCGCGATCAGCCGGCCCTGGTTCAGTACCCAGGCCTGATCGGACAGCTCCATCACTGCCTGCATGACATGCTCGATCAACAGGATGGTCACGCCGCGGTCGCGGATCGCCCGGATCACCGGGATCACGTCGCGGATCTCGGACGGGTTCAGTCCCGCCATCACCTCATCCAGCAGCAAAAGCTTCGGGTCGGTCGCCAGCGCGCGCGCCACCTCCAGCCGCTTGCGCCCCGCCACCGTCAGATCCGCCGCGTCGCGGTCGAGCCGGTCGGAAAGCCCCACCGCGCGGGCGACGTCTTCTGCCTTCGCCAGCGCCTCGGCACGGTCGGCCAGGTGCATATGCGCGCCCACGGCGATGTTCTCGCGCACCGTCTGCCCGGCGAAGGGCTGGACGATCTGGAAGGTCCGCACCATGCCCGCCCGGGCGATCCGGAACGGCTTTTCCCCGGTCAGGTCGCGGCCCAGAAAGCGCACGCTTCCGCCATCGGGGCGGTGAAAGCCGGTGATCAGCGCGAAAAGCGTGGTCTTGCCCGCCCCGTTCGGCCCGATCAGCGCCGAGATGCCGCCCTCGGGCAGCGACAGGTTCACCCCGTCGACCGCGACCAGCCCACCGAAGCGCTTGGTCAGATTGGCGACCTCAAGCATCCTTCGTCCTCCGCCGCCGGCGCCGCCGACCGCCCTGGCGAAGGCTGGTCAGCCCGCGCGGCAGGAACAGCACCATGGCGACAAGCACGGTGCCGTAGATCACCATGTTGGCGCCGGGCACGTCGCCCAGAACGCCTTGCGCCGCCTCGGCCAGAAGATGCAGCGCGAAGGCCCCCAGGAGCGGACCGAACAACGTGCCGATGCCACCGACGATGGCGACCAGAAGCGCCTCGACCGATTGCGCGGGACCGAAGGCCAGGCCCGGATCGAGATAGAGATAGCGCTGGGTGTAGAAGACCCCCGCCAGCCCCATGAAAAGCCCCGACAGCGCCATTGCCTTCAGCTTCACCGTGAAGGCATCGACGCCGACGGCGGCGGCCGCGTCCTCGTTGTCGCGCACCGCCTGCATCTGCGCGCCCAGCCGGCTGCGTTCCAGCCACCAGACCGTCAGGAAACAGGCGAAGGTCAGCCCCAGCAGCAACCAGTAATAGCCCGAGAGCGCCCTGAACTGCAGCATCGCGGGATGCGGATCAAGCGGGATCAGGATGCCTTCGCCGGCGCCGGTGAAGGGCACGGAATTGGCAAGGATGCGGAACACCTCGGCGAAGGCAAGCGTGACCAGCGCGAAATAGGATCCGCGCAGCCCGTAGCGGAAGGTCAGCCAGCCCAGCGCCGCGCCGGCGCCCGCGCCCAGCGCGCCGCCCACCGCCATCCCCAGCCAGGGGTTGATGCCCAGGTGCACCTGCAGCACCGCCACGGCGTAGCCACCAAGGCCGAAGAACAGCGCATGGCCAAAGCTGAACTGCCCCGCATAACCGCCGGCGATGTTCCAGGACTGCCCGATCAGCGCCGAGAACAGCGCAAGCATCACCGCGTTCAGCCAGAAATCCGATCGCAGCCCGATCGGCAGGACCGCCAGCGCCGCGAAGATCGCGACCAGAAGGGCAAGCGTTCTCATTGCGCCCTCCCCAGCAGGCCCTGGGGGCGCAGCAGCAGGATCAGGATGAAGATCACGAAAATGCCGATCTGGCCCAGGCTCTCGCCCAGGAAAAGTCCGCCCAGCGCCTCGACCACGCCGATGATGATGCCGCCGATCAGGGCTCCGACGAAACTTCCCATGCCGCCCAGCACGACGATGGTGAAGGCGATCAGCACGAAGCCGTGGCCCACGGTCGGGGTGACGTAGTAGCTGGGCATCAGCAGGCAGGCGGCAATCCCCAGCACGCCCACGCCGATGCCGAAGCTCATCGCATAGACATGGTTCACGTCGATGCCCACAAGCTGCGCGCCCTTCCTTTCCTTCGCGACCGCGCGGATCGCGCGGCCCAGATCGGTGCGCGCCATGAAGACCCAAAGCGCCAGGGCCGTCGCCACCGCGCCGCCGAAGGCCACCACCTTGGGCAGCGGCACGAAGGCGCCCAGCACATCAAGGGTGGAAAAGCCATAGGCGGTGTCGACCGTCCGGGTGTCGGACGAAAACGCCATCAGCGCCAGGTTTTCCAGGATGATCGAAAGGCCCAGCGTGACCAGCAGGATGTTTTCGTCGCGGCCATGCGCGGCCCGGGTGATCAGACCGCGCTGCAAGGCGTAGCCCAGGGCGAACATCGCCGGCGGCACGATCAGCAGCGAGACATAGGGATCAAGCCCCAGGAACCGCCACAGGAAATAGACGGCATAAAGCCCCACCATCAGCAGCGCCCCATGGGCGAAGTTGATGATGTGCAAGACGCCGTAGATCAGCGTCAACCCCAGCGCGATCAGCGCATAGAGCGCGCCCGTCGTCACCCCGTTCAGGATCGCGGGCCACAGGATCGTCATGTCCGGCATCGACGCCTTCCGCATAGTTCATGGGGACGGCCCGGCCCTGGCCGGGGCCGGACACCGGGCCGCCCGGACCGGATCAGACCATCGGGAACTTGACCTGGGCCTGCGCGAATTGGGCCGGGCGGATCACATCGATCTGCCCACCCTGCACCTGGGTGTTGACCGGCTGGGCGCCGGTGTTCTGGCCCTTGACCATCTTGGTCGGGCCATAGGGCATCCCGCTCTTGTCCCAGGTCGAGGCGTTGAGCGCCGCGATCACCTTGGCATGGTCGGTCGATCCGGCCCGCTCGATCGCATCGGCCAGAAGCGCCACCGCGTTGTAGGTCAGGTAGACCTCGTAGGTGTAGTAAAGCCCCTTTGCCTCGGTCGCCTTCTTGCGCTCTTGCGCGAGGTCGGACTTGGGGTTGAACCAGTGGTTGGTGTCCATCACCCCCTCGGCCGCCTCGGGGAAGTCCTTGACGAACTTGTAGGACGAGGCCGCGCCGCCCAGCACCGAATAGATCGCCATCGGCTTGATCCGCTGCTGGCGGATGGTGCGCGCGAAAAGGACGTATTCGTTGTAGTAGTTCGCCGGGATGATGATGTCGGGATTGGCCGCCTTCACCTGCAGCGCGATATTGGTGAAATCGCGCATCGGCGTCGGATGGGCGATCACCTTGAGGATCTTGAACCCGTGCTTGGGCAGTTCGGTCGACAGCAGCTTGGCGGTGCCGGTGCCGAAGGCGGAATCCTCATGCACGATCACCACGGTCTTGGCGGGCGACCCCGCCGCCTTGTTGATCGCGTCAAGCGAGGTGACCGCGTCGCGCGCGATCTTGCCGTAGCCCGGGCCGAAGCGGAAGGTGTTGGTCAGCCCGCGCTCCATGATGCTGTCGGCCACGCCCACGTCGACGACATGGGGGGTGTTGGTCTTCGCGGCCTCCTGAGTGGTGGCCAGGCAGATCGACGAGGCATAGCCCGCCACGATCCCCTTCGCGCCATCCTCGATCGCGCGCACGGTCTCCGACGCGCCGATCGCCGGTTTCGACTGGCTGTCGCCCAGGATCGCCTGCAACTTGGCGCCGCCCATGGATTTGATGCCGCCGGCCGCGTTGATGTCGGCGATCGCCATCTCGCCCCCGGCCCGGCACTGGTTGCCGGAATAGGACAGCGCCCCGGTCACCGGGTGGATCAGGCCGATCTTGATCGCCTCGGGCGCGGCGCGCAGAAGCGACGGCGCGGCCAGCAGGCCGGTTGCGGCGGCAGTGCCCGCCAGAAATGCACGGCGGGGAAGCCCGCCTTTCGTTCCATTCGTCATGATGCTTCCTCTCTGTTGTGGGCTCTCCGGCGGTTGATCCGCCTGTTTTTCGAATCTGGGGTTCAGGGATCCGGTATCGCCGCGGCTGCGGGGTCGACGGGCGGGCTTTCGGCTTCCCAGCGGGCGCCTTCGGCATCGGCGACGCGGGTCAGCTCCATCGCGAAACGGTAAAGATCGGGACGGTAGAGGATCGAGATAAGCTCGACCGGGCGGCCGCGGGTGTCGCGCACCAGACGGCGCACGTCCAGTAGCGCCGCCCCCGCCTGCACGCCCAGCGCCTGGGCGACCTGCGGCGTGGCCAGCCCCGCGCTGATCGTCTGCCGGGCCGAGGCGATGCGCGCCCCCGCGCGCTCCAGCAGGTGCAGCAGCGGCTGGGCCCCCATGTCCTGGGCGCTGTAGCTGCGGCCGATGTCCGCGGGCACCCAGGTCTCCAGCCAGGAAAGCGGCGTCCCCCCGTGCGAGCGCACGCGGATTGAGCGCTGAACCTCGGCGCCTTCAGGCAGATCGAGTTCCTGGGCGATGGCGCGCGGGGCGCGGCGGTAGCCGAATTCCAAGACCCGCACCTCGGTCATCCGCCCCATGCGCGAGATGTTCTCGATCCAGCCATCGACCGAAACCTCGAACGGCGCCATCGCGGCGCCCTCGGTCACGATGGTGCCCCGGCCGCGCGACCGGGTCACCAGACCCTCGGCGGCCAGTTCGTCCATCGCGCGTTTGGCGGTAATGCGCGAAACCCCGAAGCTGTCGCAAATCTCCGCCTCGGACGGCAGGCGCTCTCCTTCGGCATGGGCGCCAGAAAGGATGCGATCGCGCAAGATGACGGCAACCTGATGGAACAGCGGTATGCCGCTGCGCGCATCAAGCCCCGTCCCCGCGGCCATCCCCCTGGTCAGTTCCGTCCGCGACATCCCCACCCCTTCCCGCGCCACGCCCCGGGCCTGAAGGCCGGGAACGATTCCAATGCTATAATGACATATCGACATGTCAATAAGATTCGGTTGCTGTGAAAGGGGCGGGTCGGCCGTGACCCGGCGCCCATGGGCGAAACCGCACCGAGGCCCGTGACGTCGAGCGCAAAGCCGCCGTCACGCGCCGCCACCGCCTCCAGCACCTCGAGGCCCGCGGCCACCACCTCTGTGCCGATTCCGTCGC
>NZ_FNOB01000068.1 GCF_900106675.1 Allgaiera indica | reverse complement strand
CCCCCCTCCGTCAGGGTAGTTGTCATCCGCTCTGAAACTGGAAGTGTATTCTGAGGCGGGCGGGACAGGACAAGGGTTTGGCTTATTCACCGGAACGGAAGTCGGCGGTGCTCGCGAAGATGCTGCCGCCGAACAATATGCCCCTCGGCCAGTTGGCCAGGGAGGAAGGGATCAGCGTTGCGACGCTTACCAAGTGGCGGGCCGAGGCGCGGGCGAAGGGGCAGTTCCTGCCCGACGCCAATGCGGGGCCCGATGGCTGGACCTCGCGCGACAAGCATGGAGCAGTGACCGAGACCGCCTCGCTGAACGAGGCGGAGTTGGGCGAATACTGCCGACGCCGTGGCATTTATCCCGAGCAACTGGCCGTTTGGCGCGACGCTTGTGAGCGGGCGAACGACTGGGAACGCGCGGCCACCAGCCGGATCGCTCGCGAGACAAGAGACGACAAGAAGCGCATCCAGCAGCTGGAACGCGAGCTTGCCCGCAAGGAGAAGGCGCTGGCCGAGGCCGCCGCGCTGATGATCCTCAGAAAAAAGGTGGATGCGATCTGGGGCCGCAAGGACGGCGAGGACGAATGACCTCCGCCCCGGATCGCCAGGAAATTGCCGCCCTCATCGCCGCTGCCACGGAGGCCGGTGCCCGGCCCTCTGCCGCCTGTGCCGAAATCGGCCTCAGCCCGCGCACCCTCCGTCGCTGGCGGGATCCCGACGGAAGGATCGACGAGGATCGCCGACCCTTCGCGGAGCGTCCAACGCCCGCGAACAAGCTCTCCGAAGAGGAGCGCGACCACATCGTGGCAACCTGCAACCTCCCGGAGTTCGCCAGCCTTCCGCCCAGCCAAATTGTGCCCCGGCTGGCCGACCAAGGCACCTATATCGCCTCAGAATCAAGTTATTACCGGGTGTTGCGCGAGCGCGGTCAGAACCACCGCCGCGGTCGCGCCCGTCCGGCCACCCGCCGCAAGCCGCCGACCAGCTTCGAGGCCAAGGCGCCGTGCCAAGTCTGGAGCTGGGATATAACGTGGCTGCCGGGGCCGATCGCTGGGGCGTTCTTCTACCTCTATCTCATTGTCGACATCTACAGCAGGAAGATCGTCGGCTGGGAGGTCCACGACCGCGAGACGGCCGAGTTTGCCGCCCAGGTCCTGGAGCGCGCGGTCTGGTCAGAGAGGTGCCTGACCAGCCCTCTCGTTCTTCACGCCGACAACGGCAGCCCGATGAAGGGCGCGACGATGAAGGTCACCATGGAACGGCTCGGTGTCATCGCGTCGTTCAGCCGCCCGCGGGTCAGCAACGACAACCCATTCTCGGAAGCGCTGTTCCGGACCTGCAAGTACACGCCCAACTGGCCGACCCGCGGCTTCGCAACGATCGGGGAAGCGAGGACTTGGGTCCAAGGATTCGCCAACTGGTACAATCTGGAGCACCGCCACAGCGCGATCCGCTTCGTGACACCCGACCAGCGCCACCGCGGCGAGGATCGCGAGCTACTCGCCAGTCGGCATCAGGTCTACGAGTTGGCCCGCAACGATCACCCCGAACGCTGGTCAGGCCCTACGCGCAACTGGCAACCCCTCGGCACAGTCTGGCTGAACCCGGAACGGTCGGATCCACGACGGGGAGGCGATGGGTCCGCCGACGCGCTCCCCCATGAAGCTGGCGGCGGCGGACCCGTCGCCGGGCCGGCTGATCAAGCAGCCTGAAAACGAATGCGCGTGACAACTACCTTGACGAATACCG
>NZ_FNOB01000029.1 GCF_900106675.1 Allgaiera indica | reverse complement strand
CATTTCTGCGGGCTGTTCTGGCCCTGGGGCAGGGCGCCCGGCAGGGCCTCGGTCTCGAAATCGTTGCCAAAGCCCGGCATGTAGCCCTCGTGCGGGCCGGGCTGGCACGGCGCCCGTACCATCCCCTGCGGAAGCTCCTGACTGGTCATGGCATCCTCCTGTTGCCGCCGGCCCCGGATAACCCGGCGCGACATGCCGCAAGATGTATTGTTGCGAATGCAACGAGTCAAGCTCGCCCGGCCCACCTTCGCGCGAGGCGGGCGTCGCGGCGGGCCGGTCCGGGGGGGGTGCTTGAACCGGGCGGGGGAGTGGTGCACTCATTGTGCAGCCTGACGCCGGGGGATGGGGATGTCCGATTTCGACCTGACCGAATTTCTGCCCTATCAGCTGGCGGCGGCGGCGGCGCGCGTCAGCCGTGCCTTCGCGGAACGCTACCGCGACGATTTCGGCATCTCGATCCCGGAATGGCGGGTGCTGGTGCATCTGGCGCATTCGGGATCGGTAAGCGTGCGAGAGATCCACGCCCGCGTCGAGATGGACAAGTCCAAGGTCAGCCGCGCCGCCCAGCGCCTGACCGATGCGGGCTATGTCGAAAAGCGCCCCCATGCCGAGGACAGAAGGCTGATCGACCTGCGGCTGACGCCCGCGGGGCAGGCGCTGGTGGCGCGGCTGCTGCCCATCGCGGCGCAGTTTCAGGAAGAGTTGATCGCGTCGCTCGGCGCCGATCACGCGGCGCTGCGCCGCGCGCTTGGCCGGATCATGGAGACGAAATGAACGCGATACTTTACGATTACTGGCGTTCCTCCGCGGCCTATCGGGTGCGGATCGCGCTGGGGCTGGCGGGGCTGCCCTTCACCTCGGTTCCGGTCGATCTGCCGAAGGGCGATCAGAAGGCGCCTGAAAACCTGGCCCGCAACCCTCAGGGGCTGGTGCCGACGCTGGAAATCGACGGCCGTGTGCTGACCCAGTCGCTGGCGATCATCGAATATCTTGACGAGACCCGCGCCGCGGGCTTCCTGCCCGACGACCCGGCCGGCCGCGCACGGATGCGGGCACTTGCCTATGCGATCGCGATGGAGATCCACCCGGTGTGCAATTCCTCGGTCACCAATCATGCGGTCCAGGCCTCGGGCGGGGCGATCACCGCCGACGCCTGGATGCAGGCCATCATGGCCCCGAGGCTGGCGGCGTTCGAGGCGATGCTGGACAATCCCGCCACCGGCCGCTTCTGCCATGGCGACGTGGTGGGAATGGCCGATATCTGTCTGGTGCCACAGCTTTACAACGCACGGCGCTGGGGCGTCGACGTGACGTCGCTGTCGCGAAGCCTCGACATCGCCTCTAGGCTAGAGGCGATTCCGGCGGTCGCGGCCGCCCATCCGGAAAATTTCAAGGGAGACACACCATGAGCGACGATATCGTCATCCTGTCGGGCGCGCGCACCGCGATCGGTACCTTCGGCGGGTCGCTGGCGGGCACGCCGCCGATCGAACTGGGCACCACCGCCGCCAAGGCCGCCCTGGCGCGGGCCGGCGTCGAGGGCGGGCAGATCGGCCATGTGGTCTTCGGCCATGTCATCGATACCGAACCGCGCGACATGTACCTGTCGCGCGTCGCCGCGATCCAGGCGGGCATTCCCGATACGACACCGGCGATGAACGTCAACCGTCTGTGCGGATCGGGCGCACAGGCGGTGGTCTCGGCGGCGCAGTCGCTGATGCTCGGGGACGCAGATTTCGCTCTGGCCGGCGGGGCGGAATGCATGAGCCGCTCTCCCTTCATCCTGCCGGCGGCGCGCTGGGGCCAGAAGATGGGCGACACCGGGGCGCAGGACATGATGCTGGGGGCGCTCAACTGCCCGTTCGGCACCGGCCATATGGGCGTGACCGCCGAGAATGTGGCGGGCGAAAGCGGCATCAGCCGCGAGGCCCAGGACACATTCGCGCTGGAAAGCCAGACCCGTGCCGCCAAGGCGATCGCGGCGGGTTATTTCAAGGACCAGATCGTGCCGGTCGAGGTGCGGGCGAAGCGCGACATGGTGCCTTTCGAGGTGGATGAACACCCCAAGGCCACCACGGCCGAGGCGCTGGCCGGCCTCAAGCCGGTGTTCCAGAAGGGCGGCACGGTGACGGCGGGCAACGCCTCGGGCATCAACGACGGCGCCGCGGCGCTGGTGCTGGCCCGGGCCGCCGCCGCCGAGGCCGCCGGGCTGAAGCCGCGGGCGCGGATCCTGGGCTACGCCCATGCCGGGGTGCGGCCAGAGGTGATGGGTTATGGCCCGATCCCGGCGGTGCGCGCACTGTGCGCCCGGACCGGGCTCGACGTATCGGCTTTCGACGTGATCGAATCGAACGAGGCCTTCGCGGCCCAGGCGCTGGCGGTGTCGCAGGAACTTGGCCTCGACCCGAGGAAGGTGAACCCCAACGGCGGTGCCATCGCCCTAGGCCACCCGGTCGGCGCGACCGGCGCGATCCTCACCGTCAAGGCGCTTTACGAGCTGGAGCGCACCGGCGGCAAACTTGGCCTGATCACCATGTGCATCGGCGGCGGCCAGGGCATTGCCATCGCGATCGAACGGCTCTGAACGCGGCCGCGGGTGGCGACTCTGGCGCGTATTTGGTGAACGATGAAAGCGCAAGGAAGACCGCTGCCTTCATCTTGGCGAAAATACTCCACGGGGGTCCGGGGGTGTGAAACCCCCGGCGCCGGAGGTGGCGACACGCCCGTCCCCGTCCGCAGGGGCGCGTGGCCTCAACCGTCCTCCAGCGTCCGTATCGGGGCGTCCAGCGTCGGCACGCGGCGGGCCCAGTCGGCGTATTCGCCACGGGTTGCGCGGCTCAGCAGCCCCTGCAGCGCCGCAAGGGGGTCTTCCGCGTAATCCACCCGCAGCGTCAACGGCGGCGCGTCGCGCCGCACGACCAGCAGCGCGGCCGATTGCAGCCCGCGCACATCGCTGCCCGCGGCATGCCCGGCCCAAAGCCCCGCCAAAAGCCGCGCCGCGAAATCGCCTGGCGCGCCCAGGAAGCCCTCGGCCGCAGCCCGCGGCACCGCCTTGCTGGCCAGCATGTTGCCCGCCACGATACCACCGTCGAAGGCATGGCCGGCCATTTCGGGGGTGTTGCGCGTGCCGGTGAACAGCCCCGTGCGCCCGATCCGGTCCAGCGCCGAAAGCTGGCGCCATTCGCGCCCGGGATCGGCCTCGGTCACGTCGCGCACCGCCTCTTCGGCGCTGCGGCCCAGGCGCATGCCGACCAGCACGTCCTCGCCCCACAGCGTCGATGGCGCGGCGCCCTGGCTGGCCGACATTCCGGCGCGAATGTCACCGCGCAGCACCCAGCCACCGACGCAGAGCGACCCCGTCGCCGCCGCCCCGCCCAGGGCGCCGCTCTGGGTATCGCGCGCGAGAATTGAAAAGGTCATAGGCTTTGCCTCGCAGAGAACTCATATTCACCCCAAAATTATCATGAAAAATTGACGCATGCAAATTATCATGATAATTTATGGCCAGAGCACCCCGCCAGACGGGTGCCAGATCAGACCTGCGCCAACAAGGAGAGCCTTCATGACCCAACCGACCCTGACGCGCCGTGGCTTGCTTGCGGCGACGGGCGCGACGCTTTCGCTCGCGGCCTTCTCGCAACGCCTGATGGCCGCGACGCCCGCGGGCGTGCTGATCGTGGGCCAGGTGGCGGAGCCAAAATCGCTCGACCCTGCCGTCGACACCGCGGTGAACGACTTCCGCATCCTGGTGAATCTGTACGAGGGGCTGACCCGCTACAAATCCGGCACGCTGGAGCCCGGCCCGGGGCTGGCCGAAAGCTGGACGATCAGCCCGGACGGCACTGAATACACATTTAAGCTGCGCCGGGGGGTGAAGTTCCATGACGGCACCGATTTCGATGCCGATGCGGTGAAGTTCAACTTCGACCGGATGCTCGATGACAAGAACCCCTATCATGGCACCGGTCCCTTCCCGCTGTCCTTCTTCTTCTCGTCGATCAAGACGACCGAGGTGGTCGACCCGCAGACGGTGAGGTTCACGCTGAAGCAGCCCTATGCGCCGTTCCTGTCGAACCTTGCCTATCCGACCGGACTGATCGTCTCACCGGCGGCGGTGAAGAAATACGGCAAGGATTTTGGGCGCCATCCGGTTGGCACCGGCGCCTACAAATTCGTCGAATGGAAATCGAACGAGCGCGTGGTGATCGACCGATTTGACGGCTACTGGGGCGACAAGACCGGCACCAAGGCGGTGATCTTCCGCCCGATCACCGATGCCAACACCCGCGTCGCCGAAATGTTGTCGGGCGGGATCGACCTGATGGTCGAGGTGCCGCCGACATCGCTGAGCGAATTCAAGAACGATCAGTATGAGCTTTACGAACAGGTCGGGCCGCATGTCTGGTTCCTGATCCTCGACTGCGCCAAGGGACCGTTCAAGGACAAGCGTGTGCGCCAGGCCGCGAATTACGCGATCAACAAGGAGGCGATCTGCAAGAACGTGCTGGAAGGCACCGCAAGTGTCGCCAACGGCCCGATCGCGCCGGCCTTCAGTTGGGCCTATGACGACAAGCTGCAGCCCTATCCCTACGACCCCGACAAGGCCAGGGCGCTGCTGAAAGAGGCCGGCGCCGAGGGGGCAGAGCTGACCTTCTACGTCACCGAGGGCGGCTCGGGGATGCTTGATCCGGTGGCGATGGGCACCGCGATCCAGGCCGATCTGGCCGCCGTGGGGTTGAAGGTCAAGATCGAGACCTTCGAGTGGAACACCTTCCTGGGCAAGGTGAACCCGGGGCTGGACAAGGACCAGCATGTCGACATGGCCGAAATGGCCTGGATGACTAACGATCCCGACACGCTGCCCTACCTGACCCTGCGCACCGGTGCCTGGCCGCAGAAGGGGGGCTTCAACTCGGGCTATTATTCGAACCCCGAGGTCGACAAGCTGCTGGAAGAGGCCCGCACCTCGACCGACCAGGCCAAGCGCGCGGAGTTGTACAAGAAGGTCGCGGTCATCGTGCACGACGACGCGCCCTGGGTCTTCGTCGCGAACTGGAAGCAGAATGCCGTGTCGAACGACATGGTGCAGGATTTCCAGCTTCAGCCGTCGTTCCTGCTGGAATTGCAGGATGTGAAGAAGACCTGACGGACCCTGGGGCGGGGCGCGCTCGCCTCGCCCCCGACTTTCCGCTTGAACGCCGCATGGGGGCGCGATGGGCCGCTACATTCTGCGCAGGTTGCTTTCGGCGATCCCGGTGCTTCTGGGGATCACGGCAATCGTCTTCCTCATCATGGCGATGATCCCGGGCGATCCTGCCACGGCATTGCTGGGCGCCTACGCCACGCCCGACAACGTGGCGCGGATCAACAAGCAGCTGGGGCTGAACCACCCGCTCTGGTATCGCTATGTGCTGTGGCTGTGGAACATGCTGCATGGCGATTTCGGGCGTTCCTATTCGCTCAACCGTCCGGTGATCTTCGAGGTGTGGGAACGGCTGTCGGCCACTGCGGTGCTGGCCGGTGTCAGCTGGGTCGCCGCGTCGATCCTGGGGATCCTGGCCGGGGTGGTCTCGGCGGCGCGGCAATATGGGCTGGCGGACAAGGTGATCACCTTCGCGGTGCTGATCGGGATCTCGATCCCGTCGTTCTTCCTGGGCATAATGCTGATCCTCTTTTTCGCGGTGGATCTGCGCTGGTTTCCGGTATCGGGCATGTACGCGATCTATGGCGGCGGCGATCTTTTGGATCTGGCCCGCCACATCGCGATGCCGGCGGCGGCGCTTTCGGTCGTGGCAACCGGGGTGATCGCGCGGTTGTCGCGTTCGGCCATGCTGGAGGTGCTGCGCCAGGATTACATCCGCACCGCCCGCGCCAAGGGGGTGGGCGAGCGGCGGGTGATCCTGGGCCACGCGCTGCGCGCGGCGATGGTGTCGATCATTCCGGTGCTGGGGTTGCAGGCGGGCTTCGTGCTATCGGGCGCGGTCTATATCGAGATCGTCTTCCAATGGCCCGGCATCGGGCGGATGCTGGTGAACGCGATCCTGCAGCGCGACATCCTGCTGGTGCAGGGCGGCGTGGTGGTGGTGGCCTGCCTCTATGTGATCTTCAACATCCTTGTGGACGTGGCGCAAAGCCTGCTCGACCCGAGGATCAAGACATGAGCACGCTTCGCTCGAACGCGCCGGGCCAGCCTTGTCGCGCGATCATGGCCATGTCCCCATGCCTCGGCGACATCCGCCCCGCAACAAAGGCGCAAGTCCTGCTTCACCTTGGTCCAAATCCTCCGGGGTCCGGGGCAGAGCCCCGGCGCGAAAAGACATGTGCGCCAACGGCGCGCCGCCGGATGACGGAGACGCACGCATGAGGCAGTTCCTTCGCCTGCTCGCGCGCAATCGCCTGGCTTCGCTGGGCGGCGTGGTGATCACGGGGATCGCGATGCTGGCGCTGATCACGCCGCTGCTGCCGCTGCAGCATCCGGACGTGATCGATACCGCGCATCGCTTCCTGTTCCCGTTCTCGGAAGGGCATCTGCTGGGCACCGATCAGCTGGGGCGGGATCTGCTGTCGCGGCTGCTTTGGGGGACGCGGCTAAGCCTGGCGGTCGGCGTCGCCGCGGCCCTGGCGGCGGGAATCGTCGGGTCGGGCATGGGCATGGTCGCGGGCTATGTCGGCGGACGCACCGACAACATCATCATGCGGGCCGTCGACATGTTGATGGCCTTTCCCTACATCCTGCTGGCGCTGGCCATCGTCGCCGCGCTGGGCCCCGGGCTGATGAACGCGCTGATCGCGGTGGCCGCCGTCAACGTGCCGTTCTTCGCGCGCAATATCCGCGGCATCACGCTGGGACTGGCGCGGCGGGAATTCGTCGACGCCGCGCGGTTGTCCGGCAAGGGCCACCTTCGCATCATCCTGACCGAACTGCTGCCCAACGTCCTGCCGGTGATCGTGGTCGCCATGTCGACCACGGTGGGCTGGATGATCCTGGAAACCGCGGGGCTCAGCTTTCTCGGCCTCGGCGCGCAGCCGCCGCAGGCGGATCTGGGCGGGATGCTGGGCCAGGCCCGTTCGGCGATGATCACCAGCCCCCATACCTCGGTCGTGCCCGGCGTGATGATCTTCCTCATCGTCATGAGCGTGAACCTTCTGGGCGACGGGGTGCGCGACGCGCTTGATCCGCGCCTGCGTTCGGGCGCGCTCAGCCGGCCGCGCGCATCGACCCGGGTCGCGCGCCAGCACGCCGTGCCCGCGCCCGAGGCCGCGCCGGCCGATGCGTTGCTGGCGGTGCAGGCGCTCGAGACCCAGTTCCATGTCACCGGGCGCGTCTACCGCGCGGTGAACGGCGTCGATTTGGCAGTGAAGCCCGGCGAATGCCTGGGCGTGATCGGAGAAAGCGGCTCGGGCAAGTCGGTCACCGCGCTGTCGGTCATGGGGCTTGTCGCCTCGCCGCCCGGCGTGATCACCGGCGGCGCGGTGCGCTACAGGGGCGAGGACCTGATCGGCGCGCCCTATGCCCGCCTGCGCGACCTGCGCGGCGAAAGCATCTCCTACATCTTTCAGGATCCGCTTTCGACCTTGCATCCGCTCTATCGCGTCGGCGACCAGTTGGCCGAGGCGATCCGCGTCCACCACCCGGTTTCCCGTGCCGAGGCCCGCGCCCGCGCCCTGCAGCTTTTGCACGACGTCCGGATCCCCAACCCCGAAGGCCGGATCGATGACTACCCGCATGAAATGTCGGGCGGCATGCGCCAGCGTGTCGGCATCGCCATGGCGCTTGCCAACGATCCAGACATCATCATTGCGGATGAACCGACCACCGCGCTTGATGTCACGGTGCAGGCGCAGATCCTTGGCCTGCTGGACGATTTGCGCCGCGACCGCGGCCTTGCGATCGTCTTCATCACCCATGACTTCGGCGTCGTCGCGCAGCTGTGCGACCGGGTCGCGGTGATGTATGCGGGCCAGATCGTCGAGACCGGCCCGACGGCCGAGGTGCTGGCCGCCCCCGCCCATCCCTATACCCGCCGCCTGATCGCCTGCGTGCCCGAACTGGGCGGCGGGCGGCGCGAACTGGCGGCGATCCCGGGGCTGCCGCCATCGGTCGATGCGCTGCCGGATGGCTGCGCCTTCGCCGCACGCTGCGACAGGGCGGTGGCCGATTGCCGCGCGGGGCGGATAGACATGACCGGCACCGGCGCGCGCAGCGTACGCTGCCTCTTCCCCGAGGAGGCCTTCGCATGACCGAGGCGCTGCGCGTCACCAACCTGTCCAAGACCTTCCCGCGCGCGGGGGGCCTTTTCGCGGGCGCGCGGCCAGGCGTGCGCGCGGTGCGCCCGGTCAGCTTCGCGGTGGAAACCGGCGAAACGCTGGGCATCGTCGGGGAATCCGGCTGTGGCAAATCCACCTTCGCGCGGATGCTGGTGGGGCTCTTGCCGCCCTCGGGTGGCGAGATCGAGATCGAGGGGCGGCGCCTGGACAACGCCGATCCGGCGCGTTTCGGCAAGATGATCCAATATGTCTTCCAGGATCCGATCAGCAGCCTCAATCCGCGCAAGACCATCCGCCAGATCCTGGAGGCCCCGCTGCGCCTGCTGCACGGCATGGGCCGTGCCGAACGCGACGCCCGCATCGCCGAGATCTTCGACAGCGTGCATCTGCGCCCCGAATTCCTTGACCGCTACCCGCATGAATTTTCCGGCGGGCAGGCGCAGCGCATCGGCATCGCCCGCGCCCTGGCCGCCGCGCCGCGCATCCTGGTGCTGGATGAGCCGGTCTCGGCCCTGGACGTGTCGGTGCAGGCGCAGGTGCTGAACCTGCTGGCGCGGCTGAAGGACGACTTCGGCCTGACCTATCTGTTCATCAGCCATGATCTGGCGGTGGTCGAGGCGGTCAGCGACCGGGTGCTGGTGCTCTATTTCGGGGCCGTGGTCGAGATCGGGCGCGCGGAAAGCATTTTCAAACGCCCGCGCCACCCCTATACACGCTTGCTGGCCGATTCCGCGCCAGTGGTGGGCCGCCCCCTGCGCGCGCCCGAACAGCGGGGCAGCGAATTGCCCGACCCGCTGGACCCGCCGCCGGGTTGCGCCTTCGCCGGACGCTGCCCGCGCGCGACAGACCTGTGCCGGACCGAGGAACCACGGCTCAGACCGATGGAAGAGGATCAGCTTGCCGCCTGCCACCACCCGTTCGAGGACTGACCGCCGCTCGCGCCCCGAGCGCGTGGCCGAGGCGATCAAGGCCTGGGTGGTCGAACAACGCCTGCAGCCCGGCG
The DNA here is from genome assembly GCF_900106675.1 of Allgaiera indica. GTDB lineage: Bacteria > Pseudomonadota > Alphaproteobacteria > Rhodobacterales > Rhodobacteraceae > Acidimangrovimonas > Acidimangrovimonas indica. The sequence continues at coordinate 35,426 of NZ_FNOB01000029.1, read as the reverse complement.
ACCGCCTGCCCAGCGAACCCGAACTGATCGAACGCTTCGGCATGGCCAAAAGCACGATCCGCGAGGCAATGCGCCTGCTGGAGGCGCAGGGGCTGGTACGCACCCGCACCGGGCCCGGGGGCGGCAGCTTCGTGCATGAGGTCTCGCGCGCCCGGGCCCAGGCGCTGCTGGGAAACTACTTCTATTTCAAGGATCTGACGATCCGCGACATCTACCAGCTGCGCCGCGCGCTGGAGCCAGAGCTTGCCGCCTCGCTGGCCGGCAAGCTGTCACAGGACGTGCTGGCGCGGCTTGAACAGACACTCCACGCCTATGACGTCCCGGCCCGCACGCTGGAGGAAGAGCGCGCCCAGCATGTCGACAGCCTGCGCTTCCACGCGATCCTGGCCGAGGCCGCCGAGAACGAGCTTTTGGGCTTCATCATCGGCTTCATGACCTCGGTGCTCAGCGACATCACCGTGACCCGCCGCCTTTACGCCCCTCCCAACCAGGAACTTTGGCAGCGCGGGCGCGATTACCAGCGACGGCTGCTGATGGCACTGCGCGAAGGCGACGCCGGCGCCGCGCGGGCAATCATGAAGGCGCATATGCAGACCGCACAGGCGCTGATGGAAGGCCAGGAGGCCGAGATGCTGCGCCGCTTCATCCCCGAACAAGGCAGCGAGGTCTGACGGGCGCCACCGCCGCTCCCAGGCGCTTCCGCCGCCCGGAACCCGACCGATCCGATCGCAACCGCGGCGTCCGTACCCGCCCGAGGGACGATGCAAGCGCGCGATGCTTTCATTGTTCCCGAAATACGCCGGGGGCGCAGGGGGCAGCGCCCCCGCCTTCGGCCCTATTGCAGGTCCTTGAAAGCGGCGTGTAGGCGCTCGACAGCTTCGACGACACGGCTGCGGGGAGTGGCAAGGTTGAAGCGCATGAAGCTTTCGCCGCCGGCACCGAAGGTCGGGCCGTGGTTGGCCGCGATCCTCGCGTCCCGCTCCACCCGTGCCACGACTTCCGGAATTTCCATCCCCGTGCCCGCGAAATCGACCCAGGCAAGATAGGTGGCCTCCAGCGGCATCGAACTCAACCCGGGGATCGCGTTCACGCCCTCGTCGAAAAGCTTGCGGTTGTCGTCCAGATAGCCGGTCAGAGCATCGACCCAGGCGGCACCCTCGGGGCTGTAGGCCGCCGTCGCCATCACCAGGCCGAAGGAATTGGCCGAGATCCCAAGTCCGGCCATGCGCGCCGCGAAGGTCTCGCGCAGCGCCGGGTCGGGGATGATCACGTTGCCCGAATGGCAGCCTGCTATGTTGAAGGTCTTGGTGGTGGCCGTCATCACCACCATCCGGTCAAGCGCCTCGGGCGCGGCCCTGGCCATCACCGTGTGGTTCTGTCCCGGCATCACCAGGTCGTGGTGGATCTCGTCCGAGACCAGGACCAGATCGTGTTTCTGCGCGAAGGCCGCGACCTGCGCCAGTTCCGCCGACGTCCAGACCCGACCGCCGGGATTGTGGGGCGAGCAGAACACCAGCATCGTCTCGCGCCCGGTCAGACGCGATTCATAGGCGTCGAAATCCAGGCTGTAACGGCCGTCGCGCACCACCATGGGCAGTTCGGTCACACTTCGTCCGGCGGCTTTGATAACCCGGGCGAAGGCGTGGTAGACGGGGGTGAACAGCACCACGGCGTCGCCGGGGCGCGAATAGGCCTCGACGCACATCGCGGTGCCGTTGACCAGGCCGTGGGTGGTGAAGATCCATTCCGGCGCCACCGACCATCCATGCCGGGTTTCCATCCACCAGGTGATTGCCGCCTTGTAGGCGCGGTCATCGCCGAAATAGCCGAAGACGCCATGATCGACCATGCCTTGCAGCGCGTCCAGCACCACCTGGGGCGGCCGGAAATCCATGTCGGCCACCCACATCGCGATACCGTCCGCGGCAGCAACGCCATAGCTTTTCTCCATCATGTCCCATTTCGCCGAATGGGTGCCGCGGCGCTCGATGATCTCGTCGAAATTCATGTCTGGTCCTTACTCGCGCAGGGTCCACGGTCCGACCGTGGGATCCTTCATGCCATGCGACAAGAGATAGCAAGGAGCATGTCTTCATTGAAGGTCGTAAATGCGAGAGAATTTCCCAAATTATGGCGCAGTATTTGGATCTCTCGTGCAATTTTCCGAAGACTTGCCGAACTGCTTCGTCTTTCACGGAGGCTTGATCCCCGCGCGCCGCCCCGCACCGCCCAGGGGCGGATAGCAAGAGGGCTTGCATACTGGTCAAATTGGTTATAATTTTTGACCAGTTCAACTGGGAGATTTCGATGGACATGCCGCCCCCCGATGCGGCCGTTCTGGCGGGCAAGGAGCGGATCGTGGCGCGACTGGCCGGGGTGCTGCCCGCCGATGCGCTGGTTGCCGACCCGGCCGAGACCCGCGCCTATGAATGCGACGCGCTGACTGCATATCGCTGCCCGCCGCTCTGTGCGGTGCTGCCGCGCTCGACGCAAGAGGTTTCCGCGGTGCTGAAGATCTGCCATGAGGAGGGCGTGCCGGTGGTGCCGCGCGGTTCCGGCACCTCGCTGGCCGGCGGGGCGCTGCCGACGGCGGATTGCGTGATCCTGGGGGTCGCGCGGCTGAACGCGGTGCTGGAAGCCGATTACCAGAACCGTTTTATCCGGGTCCAGACCGGGCGTACGAACCTTTCGGTCACAGGTGCCGTCGAAGAGGAGGATTTCTTTTACGCCCCGGATCCCTCCAGCCAGCTTGCCTGTGCGATCGCCGGCAATATCGGGATGAATTCGGGCGGCGCGCATTGCCTGAAATACGGGGTGACGACGAACAACCTGATGGGCGTGACCATGGTGATGATGGATGGCACCGTGGTCGAGATCGGCGGCGCGCATCTGGATGCGCCGGGCCTCGATCTGCTGGGCGTGATCTGCGGATCCGAAGGCCAGCTTGGCGTGGTGACCGAGGCCACCCTGCGCATCCTGCGTAAGCCCGAGGGCGCGCGCCCGGTGCTGATGGGGTTCGACGCGAACGAGGTGGCGGGGGCTTGCGTTTCCGACATCATCAAGGCGGGCGTCCTGCCGGTGGCGATCGAGTTCATGGACCGCCCCTGCATCCGCGCGACCGAGGCCTTCGCCCATGCCGGATACCCCGATTGCGAGGCGCTTCTGATCATCGAGGTCGAGGGCTCGGAGGCCGAGATCGACGAGCAGTTGGGCCTGATCAAGCAGATCGCGGCCAGGCACAATCCCGTGGCGCTGCGCGAGAGCCAGTCCGAGGAGGAATCGAAGAAGATCTGGCTGGGGCGGAAATCGGCCTTTGGCGCGATGGGGCAGATCAACGACTACATGTGTCTCGATGGCACGATCCCGGTTTCGGCCCTGCCCGAGGTTCTGCGCCGCATCGGCGAGATGAGCCGTGACTACGGGCTTGATGTGGCCAATGTGTTCCATGCCGGCGACGGCAACATGCACCCGCTGATCCTGTTCGACGCGAACAAGCCCGGCGATCTGGAGCGCTGCGAGGCCTTCGGCGCCGATATCCTGAAGCTTTGCGTCGAGGTGGGCGGCTGCCTGACCGGCGAACATGGGGTGGGGATCGAGAAGCGCGATCTGATGGTGGTGCAGTTCGCGCCCGAGGATCTGGAGGCGCAGATGCGGGTGAAGGATGTGTTCGATCCGAAATGGCTGCTGAACCCGGCGAAGGTGTTTCCGCTGGCGGTCAGCGCCGGGCGGCGGGCGGCTTGAGAAGCCGTGGGCGGGGGTTTTCCACCCCCGCACCCCCGGAGAGTATTGTCACCAAGATGAAGTTGGATTTGGGATGAAGCCGGCAAGCGAGGCGGAACTGGCAGAGGCGGTACGCGGGGCGGCGGGGCCGCTGGTGCTGCGAGGCGGCGGGACGCGCTCGATCGGGCGACCGGTCCGGGGCGAGGTGCTGGAGACCGGCGGGCTGTCGGGGATCCGGCTGTATGAGCCGGGCGCGCTGACGCTGGTGGCCGGGGCGGGCACGCCGCTGGCCGAGATCGAGGCGGTTCTGGCGGCGGAAGGGCAACGCCTGCCTTTCGAGGCGCCCGACATGCGCGGGCTGCTGGGCACCCAGGGCGAGAGCACGATCGGGGGCGTGGTGGCGGCGAATGCCTCGGGTCCGCGCCGGGTGCAGGCCGGGGCCTGCCGCGACAGCCTGATCGGGGTGCGCTTCGTCGACGGGGCGGGCACCGTCGTGAAGAATGGGGGGCGGGTGATGAAGAACGTCACCGGCTATGATCTGGTCAAGCTGCTGGCCGGCAGCCACGGCACGCTGGGGGTCCTCAGCGAGGTCAGTTTCAAGGTGCTGCCGGTGCCCGAAACGGCGGCCGGGCTGATCGTTTCGGTTGCCGACCCCGCGGCCGCGGTGCGGGCGATGGCGGTGGCGATGGCCTCGCCTTACGAGGTGACGGGGGCGGCCTGGCTGCCCGGCACCGGCGTGGTGCTGCGAATCGAGGGCTTCGCGGCCTCGGTGTCCTACCGCGCCGGGAAGCTGACCGGGCTGTTGGCGGAATTCGGCACGGTCGAGGCGGAGAGCGGGGCCGAGGCAGTGGCGGCGCGCTGGGCTGCGATCCGCGACGTGGTTCCGTTGCAGGGGGGTACGGGTGATATCTGGCGGTTGTCGGTGAAGCCTTCGGACGCGCCCGGGGTGCTGGCGCGGCTGGGGGCCGAGGCGGTGATGCTGGATTGGGCCGGGGGGCTGATCTGGGCGCGGGCCGCCGCGGGCGAGGATCTGCGTGCGCGGATGGGCGCGCAGGGGCACGCGACGCTGGTGCGCGCGGATGCCGGGACGAGGGTGCGGATTGCGCCGTTCCATCCCGAACCCGGGCCGCTGGCCGCGATCGCGGCGGGGCTGCGGGCGAAGTTCGACCCGCGCGGCATACTCAATCCGGGGATCATGGGCTGATGCAGACGCATTTCACCGACGAGCAGCTGAAGGACCCCGCGATCGCCGAAGCGAATCAGATCTTGCGGGCCTGCGTGCATTGCGGCTTTTGCACCGCGACCTGCCCCAGCTATCAGGTGCTGGGGGACGAACTGGACAGCCCGCGCGGCCGCATCTACCTGATCAAGGACATGCTGGAGGCCGGGCGTCCGGCCGATGAAAAGACCGTGCAACATGTCGATCGCTGCCTGTCTTGTCTGGCTTGCATGACGACCTGCCCGTCCGGCGTGCATTACATGCATCTGGTCGATCATGCGCGCGCTCATATCGAAAAGACCTACAGGCGCCCGCCGATGGAGCGCCTGCTGCGCTGGGGGCTGGCCAAGGTACTGCCCTATCCGGGGCGTTTCCGCCTGGCGCTGACGGCGGCGAAGTTGGGGCGGCCCTTGGCGCGGCTTCTGCCCGATCCGCGGCTGCGCGCGATGCTGGAGATGACGCCTGCGCGGGTGCCGCCTGCCAGCCCAAGAGACCGCCCACAGGTGTTCCCCGCGGAGGGTACGCGCAAGATGCGGGTGGCGCTGCTGGTGGGCTGCGCGCAGCGCGCGCTCAACACCGATATCAACGACGCCACGATCCGTCTGCTGCGCCGGCTGGGGTGCGAGGTGGTGGTGGCGCGCGGCGCGGGCTGTTGCGGCGCGTTGACCCATCACATGGGCAAGGAGGCAGAGGCCCATGCCAGCGCGGCGAAGAACATCCGCGCCTGGATGGCCGAAAAGCGCGGCGCGGGCTTGGATGCGGTGGTGATCAATACCTCGGGCTGCGGCACCACGGTGAAGGATTATGGCCATATGTTCGCCGGTGATGACCTGGCCGAGGACGCGGCCGCGGTGGCGGGGATGGCGCTTGACATCACCGAGCTGCTGGAGCGGATCGGCCTGCCCGAAGGCGCCGATCGCGGGATGCGCGTCGCCTATCACGCGGCCTGTTCGCTGCAGCATGGCCAGCAGATCAAGACCGCGCCCAAGACCTTGCTGAAACGCGCGGGTTTCGAGGTGGTCGAACCGGCCGACAGCCACCTGTGCTGCGGCTCGGCGGGTACCTACAACCTGCTGCAGCCCGAGATTTCGGCCGAATTGAAGGCGCGCAAGGTCAAGACGCTGGAGGCCAAGGCCCCGGATGCGATCGCGGCGGGAAACATCGGCTGCATGATGCAGATCGGATCGGGAACCGGGGTGCCGGTGGTGCATACCGTCGAATTGCTCGATTGGGCGACGGGGGGGCCGAAACCGCCGGCGCTGCGGTAGGCAGCGCACGCCGGCGCCTTTGCCGAAACAAGGAACATAGATGCCCCGGCGGCGCCACAGTTTGGCCCAAGCCGCGGGCTAGGGTGGGGCGACACCGATGCTGCGGACCCCGCCGATGCGCCTCTTGCGATTGTTGCACCCCCTTCTTCTTCTGCCGCTTTTCCTGCCGCTTTTCCTGCCGCTGGCGGTCGCGGCGGCGCCTGATGCGGCGCTCGAGAAACTGGAGACCGGCTATGAGGCCCAGGGCTGGAACGGCGTTGGGCAGCTTGAGATCGGCAGGCGCGGCTTTTGCACCGCCTCCCTGATTTCGCCGACGCTGGTGCTGACCGCTGCGCATTGCCTGTTCGATCCGCGGACCGGCAAGCGGGTCGATGCGTCGGCGCTGCGGTTCCTGGCGGGGCTGCGCAACGGGCGCGCCGATGCCACTCGCGACATACGCCGCGCCGCCATTCACCCCGATTATGTCTATTCGCGTCACGCCTCGGTCGCCGACGTGAATTACGATCTGGCGCTTCTGGAATTGCAAAGCCCGATCCAGCTGCCTTCGATCCAGCCCTTCACGACCGGCGCCGCCCCGACCGACGGCGCCAGCGTGGGGGTGGTGTCCTATGCGCAGGGGCGGGCGCAGACGCTGTCCTACCAAAAGGTCTGTCACGTTCTGGGGCGCGCCGATTCCGTGGTGGAAATGAGCTGCGACATCGATTTCGGGTCCTCCGGCGCGCCGGTCTTCGAGATGAAGGACGGCCGGCCGGTGATCGTGTCGGTCATCTCCGCCAAGTCGAAGCTGCGGGGCGGGAAGGTGTCGCTCGGGGTCGCGGTGGCGGGCGCGCTGCCACGGCTGAAGTCGGAACTTGCGCTGAACGAAGGCAGCCGTTTCCTGCGTCCGCCGCAAGGCGGGACGACGCGCTTGATCGGTGCGGCCCCCGCAGGTGTGCGTGCGGGCGGCGCAAAGTTCGTCCGCCCATGATTTCAAGCGGTTGAGGCACATCCGTCCCTCTTGAAAGCCCGCTTTTCCCTTCCTACCTAAGCATCATCCGGGTGCCATGACGGGCCCGGAGCAACCGCCTGTCCCCGCGCGGGAAGGCATCACACATCGCTCGTTGGAGGATGAACATGCGTAGTTTCGATCTTGCCCCCCTGTATCGTGCCACCGTCGGCTTCGACCGTTTTGCCGACCTGATGGACCGGGTTCTGACCAATGATGTCGCCCAGTCCACCTATCCCCCCTACAACATCGAAAAGACCGACGAGAACGCCTATCGCATCTCGATCGCGGTCGCGGGCTTCGCCGGCGACGAACTGGCCGTCGAGGTGAAGGAAAACACCCTTGTGGTCACCGCGCGCAAGGCCGGGGAGGAAGAGGAAAAGACCTATCTTCACCGCGGCATCGCCACGCGCGCGTTCGAGCGCCGCTTTGCACTGGCCGACCATGTGAAGGTGACCGGCGCGGCCCATGCCGACGGCATGCTGCATATCGACCTGGTGCGCGAAACCCCCGAGGCGCTGAAGCCCCGCAGGATCGAGATCGCGCGCGGCGCCGAGATCGAGGCCAAGGCCGTCGAGGCGAAGGAACCCGCCGAAGCCTAAGGCCCGCACGATCCGATCGTCCGAGGGGCGCGCCATGTGGCGCGCCCCTTTCCTGTCTGCGAAGGCGCCGCGCCGCAACCTGGGGAACAAGGCCGCCAAAGCCTGGGCGGACGGGATGCGCAGCCCCTTTCATTGTTCGACAAATACGCCGGGGGTGCGGGGGCGGCGCCCCCGCCGCGGCGCCCGCCCCCGAAGCCCAGAAGTCGCCCCCTTCCGCCGCCGCCGCAAAAGTGCGATGCTGCATCGCGGCAAATCGCGCGGAGGTCCGAGGCATGGCCGGCAAGATCATCACGGTGGCGCAGCAAAAGGGCGGGTCGGGCAAGACCACGCTGGCGGCCAATCTGGCCGTGGCGCTGGGCCGGGCGGGGCATCGGGTGGCGCTGCTCGACATCGACCCGCAAGGCAGCCTCGGGCGCTGGTTCATGGCCCGGGTGGAGCGTGCGGGGCCAGAGGGGCCGGGGCTCGATTTCTCCACCGCCTCGGCCTGGGGGGTCGGCTACGAATGCGACAAGCTGTGCCGGGACAACGATTTTGTCCTTGTCGATACACCGCCGAAGGTGGATGCCGACCTGCGCCCCGCGCTGCGCGCCGCCGATCTGGTGCTGGTGCCGGTCGCCTCCAGCCATGTCGATCTGTGGGCGACGGAAGGGGTTCTGGATCTGGCCCGGCGCGAGGGGCGCCCGACCGTGGTGGTGCTGAACCGCAGCCGCAAAGGGATGCGGTTGGCCGATGACGTGGCCACCGCGACCGGCGCGCTGGATACGATCCTGGCCGAGTCGCGGCTGGCCAACCGCGTTGTCTATGCCGAGACACTGGGCACGGGGCAGGGGGTGGCCGAGGCCGGAAATCCCGCCGCCAAGGCCGAGATCGCAGCGCTCACCGCCGAGGTGCTGCGCCATCTGCCCGACTGATCGCTGCGCCCGCCGGCCGGAAACCGCCGGCCCGGGCGCGCCTCGATCTGTGCCAAGAGACCCGCCCGTCCGCAATTGCCCGCAGCGTACCCGCCGTGCCTGCGTCAGCGGCAAGCAGGCCATCGGCGCCCGCACGCCCAGTGCCTGCCGGCCCAAAATCAAGCGACGGGACGCCATGGTATCCCGCCGCGATCGCGCGCCTGCCGGCCCCGGCAGGCAGGGGCACGGGCCTAGCTGGGGATCTTGCCCTTGATGCCCTCGACATAGAAGTTCAGCCCGGCAAGCGCCCCATCGTCCGCGACCTCGCCCTTCTTCAGCCAGACGCTGCCGTCTTGCTTGTTCAGCGGCCCCTCAAACGTGTGGTAGGTACCGGCCTTGATCTTCGTCTCCAGATCCAGGGCATGGGCCTTTACCTTGGCCGGCACGGCGTCGGTGATTTCGCCGACCTCGACCATGCCTTCCTTCAGCCCGTACCAGACGTTCTCGGCCTTCCAGTTGCCGTTCATCATGTCGCCGACGCGCTTGATGTAATAGGGCGCCCAATTGTCGATCAGCGCCGAGATCCGCGGCGTCGGCGCAAAGGCCGACATGTCGGAATCCTGGCCGAAGGCGACGATGCCGGCCTTCTTCGCCACTGCCATCGCGGCGGTGGAATCGGTGTGCTGCATCAGCACGTCGACGCCCTCGTTGATCAGCGCCTGGGCCGCGTCGGCCTCTTTCGCCGGATCGAACCAGGTATAGACCCAGACGACCTTGATCTCGACATTGGGGTTAGTGCGCTTGGCGTTGATATAGGCCGAGTTGATGCCGCGGATCACTTCGGGGATCGGGAACGAGGCGATGTAGCCGATCTTGTTCGACTTGGTCATCTGCCCGGCGATCGCACCGCAGACCGCGCGGCCCTCGTAGAAGCGGCCGGAATAGTTCGAGACGTTCGGCGCGCTCTTGTAGCCGGTGCACATCTCGAAGTTCACCTTGGGGAACTTCTTGGCGACGTTCATCGTCGGGTCCATGAAGCCGAAGGAGGTAGCGAAGATCAGCTTGTTGCCGGCCAGCGCCAGCTGGGTCAGCGCGCGTTCGGCATCGGCGCCTTCGGGGACGTTCTCGATGACGCTGGTCTTGACCTTGTCGCCGTAGTGCTTCTCGACTGCTTTCTTGGCCAGGTTGTGCTGGTAGGTCCAGCCGCCGTCACCGGGCACGCCGACATAGATGAAGCCGACCTTCAGCGGATCGTCGGCGGCCATGGCGCGGCCGGCCAGGCCGGTGGCGAGCGCGGTGCCGGCCATGGCCGAATTGGCAAGGAAAGTTCTGCGTTTCATGATCTTCTCCCCAGTGGCAGGCGCGGTGCGCGCCCGGTTATTGGCCTCAGCTAGAGGCGTGGAAAATGCGGCCCAGCGAGGCCGGGGCGCCGATCGCGGCACGGCCCCGTTTCGCGGACATGATGACCAGTACCAGTATCGTTATCAGATACGGCGCCATCGACAATATCTGCACCGGAATCGCGATGCCAGCGGCTTGCAGGCGCAGCTGCAGCACCGTCACGCCGCCGAAAATATAGGCGCCCAGCAGCACCCGCCAGGGCCGCCAAGAGGCGAAGACCACGATCGCCAGCGCGATCCAGCCCGCACCCGCGGTCATCCCGTCGGACCATTGCGGCACCCGCACCAGGCTGATGTAGGCGCCGCCCAGCCCGGCGCAGGCGCCGCCGAACATCAGCGCAAGCGTGCGCACCATGCGCACCCGGTAGCCCAGGGCATGGGCCGCGTCGTGGTTCTCGCCCACCGCGCGCAGGATCAGCCCCGCGCGGCTGTAGCGCAACACCGCCCAGGTGCCGGCGACCAGGATCAGCGACAGATAGACCACCCAGTCGTGCTGGAACAGGATCGGCCCCAGCACCGGGATATGACCAAGCGGGCCAAAGTTCAGGTCATCGGTCTGCGGCGGCCGGACGCCGTTGTAGCCCTGTCCGATCAGCGCCGAGAGGCCCAGCCCGAACAGCGTCAGCGCCAGGCCGGTGGCCACCTGGTTCGACAGCAGGATCTGGGTCAGGAAGGCGAACAGCAGGCTCATCGCCACCCCACCCAGCGCGCCGCCCACGAAGCCTGCCACCGGGCTGCCTGTATGCACGGCCGCCACGAAGCCGCAGATCGCGCCCATGATCATCATCCCCTCGACCCCGAGGTTCAGGACGCCCGACTTTTCCGCCACCAGTTCGCCGATCGCGGCCAAGAGGATCGGGGTCGATGCCACCATGAGCGAGGCGATCAGGACGACGAGGTCGATGCCGCCGATGGTCATTTCGCGGTCTCCTTCCTGCGCATCCGGATGCGGTAGTTCGACAGCACGTCGAAGGCCAGCAGGAAGAACAGCAGCATCCCCTGGAAGGCCTGGATCGCGGCCGCGGGCAGGTTCAGCGTCAGCTGCGCCATCTCGCCGCCGATATAGGTCAGCGCCATCAGGAAACTGGCCAAGAGGATGCCGACGGGATGCAGCCGGCCCAGGAAGGCCACGATGATCGCGGTAAAGCCGTAGCCGACGTTGAAATCCGGGGTCAGCTGGCCACTGGGGCCGGCGACCTCGAACAGCCCCGCCAGCCCCGCCAGCGCGCCCGAGGTGCCCAGGCAGAACGACACCAACCTTTGCGGCGAGACGCCGGCGAAGCGCGCCGCGCGCGGCGCCTGGCCCGCGACCCGGATCTGATAGCCCAGCCGGTGGCGGTTCAGCAGCACATAGGCCGCGATCACCGCCAGAAAGGCCGTGATCACGCCCCAGTGCAGCCCGGTGTTGGGGATCAGGTCGGCATTATGGGCCGCGGGGTAGTTCTGCAGGTTGCGGCTGCCCGGAAAGCCATAGCCCTGCGGATTGCGCAGCGGCCCGAAACTGACCCACGACAGGATGTTCTCGGCCACATAGACCAGCATCAGCGAGACCAGGATCTCGTTGGTGCCGAAGCGGTTCTTCAGCACCGCCGGGATCATCGCCCAGGTCCAGCCGCCCATGCCGCCCGCGATCACCATCAGCGGAAAGATATACCAATGCGCGGCCGGGTAGAACGCCAGCGCCACCGCCGCGCCGCAGATCGCGCCGATGATGTACTGCCCCTCGGCGCCGATGTTCCAGATCCCGGCCCGAAACCCCAGGCTGAGACCGATCGCGATCAGGATCAGCGGCCCCGCCTTCACCAGAAGCTGCGGCAGCGTGTAAGAGGTGTTGGCGCCGAACAGGGGCTCCCAGAAGATTACCTCGATCGCCTGGGCGGGCGGCTTGCCGAGCAGCGCGAACAACAGCCCCCCCGCCAGCATCGTCGCCACCACCGCAAGGACCGGCGTCACCCATGTCCAGAAGCGCGACGGCGCGGCGCGTTTCTCAAGCCTCGGCATGGGCCACCTCCATCCCGTGGGCGCCGCCCATCATCAGGCCGATCTCCTCGACCGTCAGCCCCGAGACCGGGCGCGTGGCGCTCAGCCGGCCCTCGTTCAGTGCGGCGAAGCGGTCGGCGATTTCCAGCAATTCGTCCAGATCCTGGCTGATCACCACCACGGCGGCGCCCTTGGCGGCCAGGTCGATCAGCGCCTGACGGATCGCCGCCGCCGCCGCCGCATCGACGCCCCATGTTGGTTGATTGACAATAATCACCGCTGGATCCTGCAAAATCTCTCGTCCGATGACGAATTTCTGCAAATTTCCGCCCGACAGCGCCCGCGCCGGAACCCCCACGCCGGGGGTGCGCACGTCGAAGGCCTGGACGATTTCCTCGGCAAAGGCGCGGGTCCTTGTCCAGTCGACGAAGCCGCGCCCCACCAGCCGCTTGCGCACCGCCCCGGTCAGCAGGGCATTCTCGGTCAGGCTCATGTCCGGCGCCGCGGCATGGCCCAGCCGTTCCTCGGGGGCGGAAACCAGCCCCGCCGCGCGCCGTGCATTGGGCCCCAGCGCGCCGCAGGGGCGACCCGCCACGGTGATCGCGCCCGGCGCGGTCCGGATTTCGCCCGAAAGCGCCAGCAGCAATTCATCCTGGCCGTTGCCGGCAACGCCCGCGATTCCCAGCACCTCGCCCGCGTGAACGTCAAACCCGACGTCCTTCAGCGCGGTGCCGAACGGGTTGGGCGAGGGCACCGACAGGCCCGCCACCCGCAGCACCACTTCGCCAGTGCCGATGCTGGCGCGTTCCGGCGGCGTCAGGGTCTCGCCCACCATCATCTCGGCCAGTTCGCGCGCGGTCTTCTCGCGCGGGCTACAGGTCGCCACCACCTTGCCGCGGCGCAGGATCGTCGCCTCGTCGCACAATGCGCGGATCTCCTCCAGCTTGTGGCTGATATAAAGGATCGCGGTGCCCTCGGCGGCCAGGGTACGCAGCGTCTGGAACAGGATCTCGACCTCCTGCGGGGTCAGGACCGAGGTCGGCTCGTCCATGATCAGCAGCTTCGGGTCTTGCAGCAGGCAGCGGATGATCTCGACCCGCTGGCGCTCGCCCGCGGAAAGATCCCCCACCAGCCGCGCGGGATCCAGCGGCAGGCCGTAATCCTCGCTCACCTGGCGGATGCGGGCGGCCAGGGCGCGCCTGGGCGGCGGATTTTCCATGCCCAGGGCCACGTTCTCGGCCACGTCGAGCGCGTCGAACAGGCTGAAATGCTGGAACACCATGGCCACGCCGGCGGCCCGGGCCGCGCGCGGCTCTGCCGGATCATAGGGCGCGCCGCGCAGCGTCATGCGGCCGGCATCGGGTTTCACCAGCCCGTAGATCATCTTCACCAGGGTGGATTTCCCGGCGCCGTTTTCGCCCAGCAGGGCGTGCACCTCGCCCTCGCGGACCGCGAAGGACACGCCGTCATTCGCCACCACCCCGGGATAGGCCTTGGTCAGGCCCTCGATGGTCAGAAGCATGTTTCCCGTCCTCGTCCTGTCGCGCCCCGTCCTGCCGCGCCGCGTTGTCCATCCCCCGCCCCAGCAGCCGCGCCGCGACGCCCACGGCAATCGCCTGTGGATGCTTGCCCAGCGTGGGGTCGCCGATCGGGCAGACCAGCCCCGCCAGTGCCGTATCGCCATGTCCGAGCGCCCGCAACCGGTTGCGAAACCGTGCCGCCTTGGTGGCAGAGCCGATCAGCCCCAGCCCGCCGTGGCCATGGCGCAGTATACGATGGCACAGTTCCAGATCGAGAGCATGGGAATAGCTTAGCACCAGATGTTCCGCGTGCCCTGGCGCATGTGCCACAAGATCGGCCGGATTTGCCGCCCAAAGCGGCGCCACCCGATCGGGCATGTCCTTCGGAAAGCGGCTCTCGTCCACATCCACCCAGGTCAGCGCGAAGGTCGGAAGCGGCGCCAGTACCCCGACCAGCGCGCGCCCGACATGGCCCGCGCCCCAGATCCACAGATCGCGCGTGGGTACGGCCATTGGCTCGACCATCCAGCCCTGTACCAGCCCGGCGACGGGCGGCAGGCCGGACGACCGCGCCCGCGCCAGCACCCGCTGCACCGCCAGCGGCATCTCGGCCGCGCCCTCCAGCGGCCGGGCGACCACGCCATTCTCGGCTTCCTCCAGCCGGGCCACGGCCCGGGCATCGTAGACCTCGGCCAGCAGCGTCACGGCCCCGCCGCAGCACTGCCCGATCCCCGGCCCCAGCGCCACGCGGGTGACCTGCCGCGCCTGGCCGCCCGCCAGCATGGCGCGGGCGCGGCAGGTCACCTGCCATTCCAGCGCGCCGCCGCCGATCGTGCCCTCTGTGCCGCCCTGCCAGATCAGCATCGCGGCCCCGGTCTCGCGCGGGCTCGATCCCTCGTGCGCGGCGATCACCACCCGCACCACGCGGGCCGCTTCGGCCACCCGGGCCCGGAGGGCGGCAAGGTCAAACATCCCGCACCCGGGCAATCGCGGCCAGCACCCGCTCGGGCGTGGCCGGCGCGTCGAGCGCGGGATAGATGCTTCCGTCGCCACAGGCCGCCACCGCATCCGACAGCGCCAGGAAGGCCGAGATCGCCAGCATGAAGGGCGGCTCTCCCACCGCCTTCGAGCGATAGATCGTCTCCTCGCGGTTCTCGCCGTCCCAGAGCGCCACGTTGAAGACGCGGGGCCGGTCCGAACAGGCGGGGATCTTGTAGGTCGAAGGCGCATGGGTGCGCAGCCGCCCTGCGCCGTCCCAGACCAGTTCCTCGGTGGTCAGCCAGCCGGCGCCCTGGACATAGCCGCCCTCGATCTGGCCGATGTCGATCGCCGGGTTTAGGCTGGTGCCCGCGTCATGCACGATGTCGCAGCGCAGGATCCGGTTCTCGCCGGTCAGCGTGTCGATGACCACCTCGGTCACCGCGGCGCCGTAGGCGAAGTAGTAGAACGGCCGGCCCTGGCCGCGCGCCCGGTCCCAGGTGACCTTGGGCGTGGCATAGAACCCCGTCGCCGACAACGAGACCCGCGCCTGATAGGCCATCGCGATGACCTCCTCAAAGGCGTAATCCGCCCCGCCCACAGCCGCGCGGCCCGCCGCAAAGACCACGTCCTCGGGCCGCATCTGATGGCGTTCGGCCAGAAACTCCGCCAGCCGGCCCCGGATCGTGTCGCAGGCCGCCTTCACCGCCATGCCATTCAGATCCGATCCCGATGAGGCCGCCGTGGCCGACGTATTGGGCACCTTGCCGGTATCGGTCGCGGTGATCTTCACCCGCGCCACGTCGATCCCGAACCCCTTCGCGGCGACCTGCGCCACCTTCTGGAACAATCCCTGCCCCATCTCGGTGCCGCCATGGTTCAGATGCACCGACCCGTCCTGATAGACATGCACCAGTGCCCCCGCCTGGTTCAGCCAGGTCAGTGTGAACGAGATCCCGAACTTCACCGGCGTCAGCGCGATCCCCCGCTTCAGGATCGGGTTGCCCGCATTCCACTCGGCAACCTTCGCCCGCCGCGTCCGATACTCCGCGCTCTCCTCCAGCCGCGCGGTCAGCCGGTGCAGGATGAAATCCTCCACCGGCATCCGGTAGGGTGTCATCTGTTCCTTCATCTTGGCGGAAATACTCCGGGGGTCCGGGGGCTGGCCCCCGGTCTCGGCGTAGAAGTTCACCCGCCGCACCTCCAGCGGCTCGCGCCCCACGGCATGGGCCACATGATCCAGAACGCGTTCGATCCCCAGCATCCCCTGCGGCCCGCCGAAGCCGCGAAACGCCGTCGCGCTTTGGGTGTTGGTGCGCAGCCGGTGGCTTTCGATCCGCATGTCGGGGATCAGATAGGCGTTGTCGGCATGCAGCATCGCCCGGTCACAGACCGGCAGCGACAGATCCTGCGACCAGCCGCACTGCGCCATCTGCACGAAATCGACACCCAGGATCCGCCCCTCGGCGTCATGTCCGACCCGGTAAGAGATGCGGAACGCATGGCGCTTGCCGGTGATCATCATGTCGTCGTCGCGGTCATAGCGCATCTTGCACGGCCGGCCGGTGGCGCGCGCCGCCACGGCACAGGCCACCGCCAGCGCATTGCCCTGGCTTTCCTTGCCGCCGAAGCCGCCGCCCATGCGGCGCACCTCGACCCGCACCGCGTTCATCGGCAGGCCCAGCGCCTCGGCCACCTTGTGCTGCACCTCGGTCGGATGCTGGGTCGATGAATGCACCACCATGTCGCCGCCTTCTTGCGGCAGGGCAAGCGCGGCCTGACCCTCCAGGTAGAAATGCTCCTGCCCGCCGATCTCTATCACGCCCTCCAGCCGGTGCGGCGCGGCCGCTATGGCGGCCTCGGCATCGCCGTTCCGCCAGATCACCGGGCCGCCCTCGAATCGGCTGCCGGCGGCCATGGCGTCGTCGATGGTCAGGATCGCGGGCAGGTCCGCGTAGCTGACCCGCGCCATCCGCGCGGCCTTGCGCGCCGCCAGATGGCTTTTCGCCACCACCAGAAACATTGGCTGGCCGGCATAATACACCTCCGCGCCTGCAAGCAGCGGCTCGTCATGGGCCGAGGGCGAACAATCGGGCATCGGATCCAGATCCTCGGGTCCGATCACCGCGACGACGCCTGGCGCGGCGCATACCGCAGCGAGGTCGAGCGCCGTTACCTTCGCATGGGCGCGTTCGGACAGGCCAAAGGCCAGGTGCAGCGTGCCCGCCGGGGTGGGAATGTCGTCGATATAGCGCGCCTGGCCGGTCACATGCAGCGGCGCGGCGTCGTGGGGCAGGGGCTTTGCGACGCTCATGGCTGCACCTGCAGCACATCCACCGACGCGCCCGCGCGGTCGTGCCAGTAGCGGATCAGCATGTTCTGCGCCGCGCGCAGCCGGTAGCCGGCCGAGGCGCGCATGTCGCTGAGCGGCGTGAAATCCTCGTCGAAGGCGGGCAGGGCGGCGTGCAGCGTGGCCTCTGCCCAGGGTTGGCCGGTCAGCGCGGCCTCGACGGCGGCGGCGCGCTTCGGTACGCCCGCCATGCCGCCGAAAGCGATGCGCGCCTCGGCGATGCGGCCGTCAGCGACGGTCAGGTTGAAGCCGCCGCAGACCGCCGAGATATCCTGATCGAAGCGTTTCGACAGCTTGTAGCAGCGCAGCCCCGGCGCTTCGGCCGGAAAGGTGACGGCGGCGACGAATTCGCCGGGGCGGCGGTCCTGGCGGCCGTAGTCGAGGAAGAAATCCTCCAGCGGCAGGCTGCGCATGTCGTCGCCCCGGCGCAGGTGCAGCGTGGCGCCCAGCGCGATCAGCGCGGGCGGGGTGTCGCCGATGGGCGAGCCGTTGGCGATGTTGCCGCCGATGGTCGCGGCCTCGCGCACCTGCAGGCTGGCGAAGCGGCGCAGCAGTTCGGCAAGGCTGGGGTGGACGTCTTCCATGGCCCGGCGCAGGGTCTCGATCGTGACGCAGGCGCCGACGCCGATCACCTTGCCGCGGGTCTCTATGTGGCGCAGGTCCTCGACCCCGGCGAGGAAGGCCACGGGGCCCGGATCGCGCAATTGCTTGGTGACCCAGAGGCCCACGTCGGTCGCCCCCGCGATCAGCGTGGCGTCGGGGTGGGCGGCATACCAATCGGCCAGCGCATCGCTGTTTGTCGGGCGGAAGCCGGGGGGGCTGCCTGCCCCCCCGGTCCCCCCCGGGAGTATTTCCCCCAAGATGAAGGGAGAAGAGAGGGCCTTGCGGTCGGCCGTGATCCAAGCGGGGCGCGGGGCGGAGGCGGCGGCTTCGGCGGCGCGGATGATGGGGGCATAACCGGTGCAGCGGCAGAGATTGCCGGCCAGCACGTCGTCATGATCGCGGCGGCCCTGCGCTTGGGCGCAGGCCAGCGCCATGGTGACGCCCGGTGTGCAGAAACCGCATTGGCTGCCGTGATGGGCGATCATCGCTTCTTGCAGCGGATGCAGGGTGCCGTCGGCGGCGGCCAGGCCCTCGACCGTGCGGACCGCCTTGCCGTGCAGTTGGGGCACGAATAGCAGGCAGGCATTCAGCGCGCGGCTGCCGGCGGCATCCGAGACCATCACCGTGCAGGCGCCGCAATCGCCCTCGTTGCAGCCTTCCTTGGTACCGGTGAGCGCTCGGTCCTCGCGCAGCCAGTCCAGCAGGGTCCGGGTGGGGGGCACATCAGTCAGGCTGACCGGAGCGCCGTTGAGGAGAAACCGGGTCTCCAACATGTGCATTTCAACCCGCCGCGTTACATTGGTTCATGGCTTGGCGTCCCGGCCCGATGCGGCGTAGGGCGGGAGGCGGCCCCTATCTTCACACTCACTTGAAACATGAAGCCGGGCGCTTTGCCAGTTGGCAAGCGCGCTATCTTCGCAATCGGGTGAAGGTGTTTCGCGCGGCGCCGAACAATCGGTCGCACTTCCCTGATCGGTGGCGGCGCAGTAGGCTGATCGGCAGGCGGGAGAACGCGGATGAGCGATATCACGGCAGGGGGCGGGCCGATAGGCCGCGTGGGCGGCGCCGGGCTGGTCTATGTGCTGATCGCCCTTGTCGGGGCGGGGCTGTGGCTGGTCTCGTCCCGCTATCCGGCCGATATGCCGGTGATCGGACCCTATTCTTTCGAGGCGCCGGTCTATGGTGCGGTGGCGCTGGCGCTTTTTTGGTATCTGCGCGGTCTGGGGCGGCTGTCGCGCCAGGGCGGGGCGGTGCCGGCGCTATGGCGGAGGGTGGCGTTTCTGGCCGGCATCGCGTTGATCTGGATCGCTGTGCAGACCGGGTTCGAATATCTCGCGCAGCGGATGTTCTTCCTCAACCGGATACAGCATGTGGCGCTGCATCATGTCGGGCCGGTCTTGCTGGGGCTGAGCATGGCCGGGCCGGTGATCCTGGCCGGAGGGCCGGATTGGCTGCGCCATCTGTGCGGCGGGGCGGCGGCACGGCGCGTGATGCGCGTGGTGCAGCATCCGGCGCTGGCGACGGGGCTGTTCGTGGGGCTGTTCTGGTTCTGGCTGATCCCGCCGGTGCATTTCGTGGCGATGCTGGATCCCGTGCTGTATCAGCTGATGAACTGGTCGATGGCGGTGGATGGCATCCTGTTCTGGGCGATGGTGCTGGACACCCGGCCCAGGGCGCGCACCGGGGTGGGGTTCGGGCTGCGTGCCGCTTTGGCGGTGGCGGTGATGTTTCCGCAGATCGTTCTGGGGGCGCTGATCACCTTCGCAACCCGCGATCTGTTTCCCTATTACGCCTATTGCGGGCGCTACTTCCCCGGCATCGACGCGGTGACCGATCAGCAGATCGGCGGCATCGTGATCTGGATCCCCCCCGCGATGATGAGCGCGCTGGCGCTGATCGTGGTGCTCAACAACATGCGCCGGGCTGACGCGCAGCGGGCTTAACATGCCGGCTCAGGCGCCGTGTGCCAGCCGCGTCATGTCCTCGGTCACGCCCTTGATGTCAGCGGAATTGTCATAGAAGCGCGGGATCATCAACCTTGCATCGCCGGCGCGGTCGAACACATAGACCGACGGCCCATGCACTACCTGATAGGGCCGGGTGTCGTTTGCGGGGATCACCTTGTAGGTGACCCGGTAGCGCCGCGCGACCTGCGCCAGCTGATTGGGCGTGCCCCGCAGGCCCACGACCTGGGGCGAGAGATCCTCGACATAGGCCTTCAGCACCGGCGGCGTATCGCGCCGGGGGTCGACGGTGACGAACAGAATGCGGATATCGCGCCCATCCTCGCCCATCCGGTCCAGCACCTGCAGCAGGTTGCCCATGGTCAGCGGACAGACATCGGGGCAATGGGTGAAGCCGAAGAACAGCATCACCAGCTTGCCGCGGTAATCCGCCTGGGTCACCAGCTTGGCGTCGCGCGCCCGCGTCAGGGCAAAATCCAGCGCCGGCAGGGCGCCCTCGACATCGATCGAGTTCCAGGGCTTGTCCTTGCGGCACGCGGCCAGGGCCGAGGCCCCCACAAGCGCGATCGCGCTGCGGCGGGTCAGGTCAGCCATGGGTGACGACCAGCGCCACCGCGAAGGCGGCGGCCAGCATCGCAAGCGCGCCGCCGATCAGCAAAAGTGCGAGGCCGCGGTTGGCGCCGCGCATCCGGTTGCGCTGATCTTCGGCGGAGAGGTCGCTTTCGGGGTTCGGGTCCTGGGTCATCTCGCCTCCTGCAGCGCAGCCTATCGCGCGCGCCCAGCCCTCGCATCCGGAAAAATGCCGCAGGGGGAAAGGGGCGGACCCAGGCCGCGCCGCGGGCGCTTTCCCTTCCCGCGCGCGCTGAGTAGGCTTGCGCCATGACCAAGCCTCCCCGATTCATCCATCTGCGCGTTCACACCGAATATTCGCTGCTCGAAGGGGCGGTGCCGGTGAAGAAGCTGGTGAAACTTTGCGAATCGCAAGGCATCCCCGCGATCGCCGTGACCGATACCAACAACATGTTCTGCGCGCTGGAATTCTCGACCCTCGCGGCCGGGGTCGGGGTGCAGCCGATCGTCGGCTGTCAGGTGGATCTGGCCTACGACCCGCCGCAGCCCGGCGAACGCCCGCGCCCGCCCGCGCCCGTTGTCCTGCTGGCGCAGTCCGAACGGGGCTACGAGAACCTGATGAAGCTGAACTCGTGCCTCTATCTCGACAAGCAAGGCGCGCTGCCCGAGGTCACGATCGGGGAACTGGCCGCCCATTCCGAGGGGCTGATCTGCCTGACCGGCGGTCCCGAAGGCCCGATCGGCAAGCTGTTGCAGGCCGGCCAGGGCCCAAAGGCCGAGGCGCTGATGCGCCGGCTGGCCGAGATCTACCCCGACCGCCTTTACGTCGAATTGCAGCGCCACCCCGGCGAGGGCGGCCAGCCCACCGAGGCCGAGCGCGCCACCGAAAAGGGCCATGTCGAGATGGCCTATGCGATGGGCTTGCCGCTGGTCGCCACGAACGATGTCTACTTTCCCAAGGCGGAGATGTACGAGGCCCATGACGCGCTCTTGTGCATCAAGGAGGGCGCCTATGTCGATCAGCAGGAGCCCCGCCGCCGCCTGACGCCACAGCATTACCTGAAGTCCGAGGCCGAGATGGTGACCCTGTTCGCCGATCTGCCCGAGGCGGTCGAGAACAGTGTCGAGATCGCGCGGCGCTGCGCCTACAAGGTGCCCAAGCGCGCGCCGATCCTGCCGCGCTTCGCCGATGACGAGGTCGAGGAACTGCGCCGCCAGGCCTGGGACGGGCTGGAGGCACGCCTGAAGGTCATCCCCCATGCGGTGCCGGTCGCGGACTACGAGGAGCGGCTGAAGTTCGAGCTGGGGATCATCGAGCAGATGGGCTTCCCGGGCTACTTCCTGATCGTGGCCGATTTCATCAAGTGGTCGAAGGAACAGGGCATTCCCGTCGGGCCGGGGCGGGGTTCGGGCGCGGGCTCGCTGGTGGCCTATGCGCTGACCATTACAGACCTTGATCCGCTGCGCTACAGCCTGCTGTTCGAACGCTTCCTGAACCCCGAACGGGTCTCGATGCCCGACTTCGACATCGATTTCTGCATGGACCGGCGCGAGGAAACCATCCGCTACGTCCAGGAGAAATACGGCCGCGACAAGGTGGGCCAGATCATCACCTTCGGCGCGCTTCTGTCAAAGGCCGCGGTGCGCGACGTGGGCCGCGTCTTGCAGATGCCCTATGGCCAGGTCGACCGGCTGTCCAAGCTGATCCCGGTCGAGGGGGTGAAGCCGGTTTCCATCAAGGAGGCGCTGATCCAGGAGGAACGCCTGCGCGAGGCCGCCCGCACCGAGGAGGTGGTCAAGCGCCTGCTTGACTACGGCCAGCAGGTCGAGGGGCTTTTGCGCAACGCCTCGACCCATGCCGCGGGCGTGGTGATCGGCGACCGGCCGCTGGACCGGCTGGTGCCGCTTTACCAGGATCCGCGCTCGGACATGCCGGCCACGCAGTTCAACATGAAATGGGTGGAACAGGCGGGGCTGGTAAAGTTCGACTTCCTCGGCCTCAAGACGCTGACGGTGATCCAGAACGCGGTGGATCTGATCCTCAAGAACGGCCGCCATCTGCATGTGGGCCCCGACGGGCGCCAGTTGTACGATCCACCCGAGGGCACGGCCGATCAGATCAACACGATCCCGCTGGGCGACAAGCCGACCTACGACCTTTACACCAGCGCCAAGACGGTCGCGGTGTTCCAGGTGGAAAGCTCGGGGATGATGGATGCGCTGCGGCGCATGAAGCCCACCTGCATCGAGGATATCGTGGCCCTCGTGGCGCTGTACCGTCCCGGCCCGATGGAAAACATCCCCACCTATTGCGAGGTCAAGAACGGGCAGCGCGAGATCACCTCGATCCATCCCTCGATCGACCATATCCTGGCCGAGACCCAGGGCATCATCGTCTATCAGGAGCAGGTGATGCAGATCGCCCAGGTGATGGCGGGCTATTCGCTTGGCGGCGCCGACCTTCTGCGCCGCGCGATGGGCAAGAAGATCAAGGAGGCGATGGACGCCGAGCGGCCCAAATTCGTCGAGGGCGCGAAGCAGAACGGGGTCGATGCCAAGAAGGCGACCGAGGTCTTCGACCTGCTGGAAAAATTCGCCAACTACGGCTTCAACAAGTCGCACGCAGCGGCCTATGCGGTGGTCAGCTACCAGACCGCCTGGCTGAAGGCCAACCATCCGGTGGAATTCATGGCCGGCGTCATGAATTGCGATATCCACCTGACCGAGAAGCTGGCGATCTATGCCGAGGAAGTGCGCCGCGGCCTTGGAATCGAGATCGTGCCGCCCTGCGTGAACCGCTCGCTCGCCAGTTTCGACGTGGTCGACCAGAAGCTTGTCTATGCGCTGGGTGCGCTGAAGAACGTGGGCCTTGATGCGATGCGCCTGGTGGTCGAGGCGCGGAAGGTGGAGGGCCGCGAGAAGCCCTTCGTCAACCTCTTCGATTTCGCCCGGCGGGTGGACATGAAGCGGGTCGGCAAGCGCCCGCTGGAGATGATGGCGCGGGCCGGGGCCTTCGATCAGCTGGACCCGAACCGCCGGCGCGTCTTCGAGGGGCTCGAGGCGCTGATGGCCTATTCGGGGGCGGTGCATGAACAGAAGGCCTCGGATCAGGTTTCGCTGTTCGGCGAGGCGGGCGAGGACCTGCCCGAGCCGCGCCTGCCGCGCTGCGACGACTGGCTGCCCGAGGACCGGCTGGCGGCGGAATTCCAGGCGATCGGCTTCTATCTGTCGGGCCATCCGCTGGACGAATTCGCCGGTGCGCTAAAGCGCAAGGGCCTGCCAACGCTGGCCGGCCTTCAGGCCGATGCCGAGCGCAAGGGCGGCGCGGTGGGTCGCGTCGGTGTGAAGGTCTCGGGCCTGCAGGAGCGCAAGTCGGCCAAGGGCACGCGGTTTTTCCGCATGAACATCTCGGATCCCACCGGGCAGGTGTCGGGGATGGTGATGTTCCCCGAGGATTTCGATGCCGCGCGCAAGGTCTTCGATCAGACCGACATGGTGATCATGACGCTAGAGGCGCAGTTCAACGAGGGCCAGTTCGACCCGCGCGGGCGGGGCGTGGTGCCGCTTGAGGGGGCGGTGGCGGATGCGGGCGGAATGGGGCTGCGCGTTCATATCGGTGCACCCGAGGCAGCCGGTTCGGTCAAGGCGGTGCTTGAGAAGATGGGCGGCGGCGAGGGCGCGCGCGGGCGTGGCCCGATCCGCTTCTGCCTGAACGCGCCCGACGGCCAGGAGGTGGAAATCGAGGTCGGCAAGCACCTGCCGGTCTCGCCGCGGATCCGCTCGGCGCTGAAGTCGCTCAACGGCGTGGTGATGGTCGAGGAGATCTAGCCCCACCCGCGGCGCGTCGCGGCCGGGTCCGGTATCGCCCGTGGCTCCGGTCCGGCCCCGCGAAGCATCAGGCGGCATGACGGGCGGCGCCGGGCAAGCTGGCCCTTCGCGCCCCGCGACGTTTTCGCCGGCGCGACGCGCTGGGGCGGGGCGCTTCCCTGGCGGTTCATCCGGATGGAGACGGCGTGCGGGCAAGCGCGCGCCGGACCCTAGGCAGCCGCAGCCGCGGTCAGCCCCAGGGCCCGCGCGGCGTGCTCTGCTGCGGCCGGGCGCGCGGCGCGTCGGTCCGGCCCATCCGGGCGGCCTGTTCGCGCAGCGCCGCGACCCGGTTCTCGGTGGCCGGATGGGTCGAGAACAGCCGGTCCCTCGGCAACGCGTGAAGCGGGTTGATGATGAACATGTGCGCCGTCGCCGGGTGGCGTTCGGCCGTATCGTTGACGCTGGCGCCCGCGAACGCCTCGATCCTGTGCAGCGCCGAAGCCAGCCATAGTGGGTTGCCGCAGATCTCGCCGCCCTCTCGGTCGGCCTCGTATTCGCGGGCGCGACTGATCGCCATCTGCACCAGACCCGCCGCCAGCGGCGCCAGGATCATCATCGCGAGCGATCCGATCAGCCCCGTGTTGTTGCGATCGGTGCGAAACCAGAAGGCAAAGTTCGCCAGCATTGAGATCGCCCCCGCGAAGGTCGCGGTCACCGTCATCGTCAGCGTGTCGCGGTGCTTGATATGCGCCAGTTCATGCGCCAGCACACCGGCCAGTTCCTCTCGGCTCAGGCTTTGCAGCAGCCCGCGCGAGGCGGCGACGGCGGCGTGTTCGGGCGAGCGGCCGGTGGCGAAGGCGTTGGGCTGGGCGGTCTCGATCACATAGACCCGCGGCATCGGCAGGCCGGCCTTGCGCGACAGCTGCTGCACCAGGCCGTAAAGCTCTGGCGCGGTGCGCGAATTCACCTCCTGCGCGTTGTGCATCCGCAGGACCATCTGGTCGGAATTCCACCAGGTGAAGACGTTCATCGCCGCCGCGACCGCCAGGGCGATCAACGCGCCGGTCGTGCCGCCGATCAGGGCGCCGAGGCCCATGAACAGCGCGGTCAGCGCCGCCATCAGGATACCGGTCTTCAGGGTCGCCATCGTGTCCTCTTTCGTTGCCGGCAAGATATGGCGATTGCGCGGCGCGCACTCAAGAGGTCGGATCGGGCGCGCGCGGCGGAAATGAAAACGGCGGGGCAATGCCCCGCCGTTTCCGTCCGGTCCGAGGATCGGATCAGTAGTGATAGGCCACTTCGCCATGCGAGGTGATGTCGAGCCCCTCGCGTTCGCTGTCGACGTCCACGCGAATGCCGAAGACCGCGTCCGCGATCTTGTAGAAGATGAACGACCCCACGCCCGACCAGATCAGCGTGGTGACCACGGCCACGACCTGAACCATGAGCTGGCCACCCATCGTCTGGCCCGCGGCATAGCCCACACCGCCCAACGAGGCGGCGGCGAAGATGCCGGTGAGCAGCGCGCCGACGATGCCGCCGATGCAGTGCACGCCGAAGACATCCAGGCTGTCGTCATAGCCGAATTTCGATTTCACCACGGTGACGAAGAAGAAGCAGATCGGCGACACGACCAGCCCCAGGATCAGGCCGCCGATCGGGCCGACGAAGCCGCAGGCCGGGGTGATCGCGACCAGCCCCGCGACGATGCCCGAGGCGGCGCCCAGCATCGAGGCCTTGCCGCGCACCAGCGCCTCGGTCGCCGACCACGACAGCAGCGCCGCGCCGGTGGCGATGAAGGTGTTGATCATCGCAAGACCCGCGGTGCCGTTCGCGCCCAACGCCGAGCCGGCGTTGAAGCCGAACCAGCCGACCCACAGGATCGAGGCGCCGATCATCGTCATGGTCATCGAATGCGGCGCCATGTTCTCCTTGCCGAAGCCGATGCGCTTGCCGATCACCAGGCAGCCGACGAAGCCCGCGATACCTGCGTTGATATGCACCACGGTGCCGCCGGCGAAATCCATCGCGCCCATCGCAAAGAACAGCCCGTCGCCGCCCCAGACCATGTGCGCGATCGGGAAGTAGACGAAGGTGACCCAGAGGCCGACGAACAGCATCAGGCCCGACAGCTTCACGCGCTCGACGATAGCGCCGATGATCAGCGCGGGAGTGATCACCGCAAAGGTCATCTGGAACACGAAGAACACATATTCGGGGATCGTGCCCGACAGCGAATCCAGCGTCACGCCATGCAAAAAGGCCTTGCCCAGCCCGCCCCAATAGGGCGCCAGCGCGCCCGTGGTCTCGCCGAAGGCCACCGAATAGCCGTAGAGCGTCCACAGCACCATCACCAGGCCGGTGATCAGCGCGCATTGCATCAGCACGCTCAGCATGTTCTTGGTGCGCACCAGCCCGCCATAGAACAGCGCCAGCCCCGGCAGCGTCATGAACAGCACCAGCGCCGATGAGGTCATCATCCAGGCGGTATCGCCCGCGTTCAGCTTGGGCGCGTCGGCCGCAAAGGCAGGCAGGGCCATCAGCGCCGTCGTCAGCGCCGCCAGGCCCAGGGTTTTCTTCGTGTTCGCCATATCTGTCTCTCTTCCCTAGAACCGCCGCGTCAAAGCGCGTCTTCGTTGGTTTCGCCCGTCCGCACGCGCACTGCCGATGCCACGTCGAGAACGAAAATCTTGCCGTCGCCGATCTTGTCGGTCTTGGCGGTTGTCTGGATGGTTTCGACCACCTGATCGGCCAGCCCTTCGGACACGACGATCTCAAGCTTGACCTTGGGGACGAAATTCACCGCGTATTCGGCGCCGCGGTAGATTTCCGTGTGGCCCGATTGCGATCCGAATCCCTTGATTTCCGTCACCATCATGCCGCGCACGCCGATGGTGGTCAGCGCCTCACGGACCTCCTCGAGCTTGAACGGCTTGATTGCAGCAATGATCAGTTTCACTGTCGTTTTCCCTTCCGGTTTTTGGCGGTTGGCAGCTTGCCAGAGGAAGCCCACGCCGAAAGAAGGCCGCTTTCGCAGCGGTGGAACAAGCCGAAGAGCACTCGCTGTGCCGGATCAGGTTGCTGGTTTTGCACAATTTTTGCACAAATATGATGAGATGTACGTTTTTTGGGCGAAAATGAATCGCCTGCGGGACTGGTCGAGTCTTCGCTTTCCGGACATGGCGGGGTAAATTGGCGCCAAGGGGGTCCCAAGATCCCGGAGCAGTGAACAGGATCAAGGCGCGGCCCCCGGCTGTGCGATCAGGCAGGTCAGAACATGAGCGCAACTTCCAATCGCCCACCCCTGGTGGCTGAGCGGCGCCCCGTCGCGCAGAAACGCGGCCCCACATCCACGCCCAGACGCGGCACCAAGACCGCACCGCGCCGCGGCGGCGGAGGCGGAGGCGGCGGCGCAGGCGGCGGATCGAAGCCGCCGCGCCGGCGGCCACCGCGGCGGCCTTCGGGCGGGGGTGGTCGTGGTGGCGGCATCCTGATGGTGCCGGTACGGCTGATCCGCGCGATCCTGCGCGGGATCTGGGCGATCGGCTGGCGGCTGGGCGTGGTGGTGGCGATCGTGATCGCGCTGGCCACGGCATACTATGTGGTCAAGCTGCCGCCGGCGCAGAAGCTGCTTGACGGGCGTTCGCGCGGGTCGGTGACCATGATCGACGACCAGGGCAACACCTTCGCCTGGCGCGGCCTGACCTATGATCAGATCTCGGCCAAGAACGTCTCGCCCTATCTGCGCGACGCGGTGGTGGCGACCGAGGACAAGCGCTTCTGGCATGATTTCGGCATTTCGCCGCGCGGCATCCTGGGCGCGATGCTGATCAACATCCGTGACGGGCGCGGCCCGTTCGAGGGCCATGGCGGATCGACCATCACCCAGCAGGTCTCCAAGCTGCTGTGCCTGGGCCAGCCGTTCGATCCGTCGAAATGGAAGAACGAGAAGGCCTATCAGGACGATTGCCGCCGCTCGACCATCTGGCGCAAGATCCAGGAGGTGCCCTATTCCTTCGCGCTGGAATGGAAATACACCAAGGACCAGATCCTGACGATCTACCTCAACCGCGCCTATCTGGGCGCCGGCGCCAGCGGTTTCGAGGCTGCCTCGCAGCGCTATTTCGGGATTTCCGCGAAGAAATTGGACCCGGCGCAGGCGGCGATGCTGGCGGGGCTGCTGAAGGCGCCGTCCTATTACGCGCCGACCAGCCACCTCAAGCGGGCGCAGGAACGGGCCGATGTGGTGCTCGACCTGATGACCCAGCAGGGCTATCTGACGCTGGCCCAGGAGGCCCAGGCCAAGGCCCATCCCGCGACCTTGTCGACCGCCGCCGAAAGCCGGGCGGGCGGATATTTCGCCGATTGGGTGATGGACAGCCTGCCCAGCTTCCTGTCGTCGCAGACCACCGAGGACGTGACTATCAAGACGACGATGGATCCGCAGATCCAGAAGGCGGCCGAAAGCGCGGTGTCCGAGGTTCTGGACAAGAAGCTGAAGAAGGGTTCCAAGGTTCAGGTCGCCGTCGTGGTTATGTCCCCCGACGGGGCGGTGCGGGCCATGGTCGGCGGGCGAAAGGTCGAGCCGCCCGGCGGCTTCAACCGCGCGGTCCAGGCTGAACGGCAGACCGGATCGGCCTTCAAGCCCTTCGTCTATGCCGTGGCGATGGATGAGGGCTATTCGCCGGCGGATTATGTCGAGGACACGCCGCTGACGGTGCATCGCCCGGGGTCTCCGCCCTGGTCGCCGAAGAATTACGAGCGCAATTACGAGGGCCTGGTGACGCTGACCACGGCGCTGAAGAAATCGCTGAACGTGCCGGCGGTGCGGGTGGCGATCGCGGTCGGGCTGGACAAGGTGCGCGAGGTCGCGAAAGAGCTGGGCCTGACCACCGAACTGGCCCAGGGGCCCGCGGTCGCGCTGGGGGTGTCGAACGCGACGCTGCTGGACATGACGGGCGCCTATGCGGGGATCCTGAACCTCGGCCAGGCGGTGAAGCCCTATGGCATGGTTTCGCTCAGCCTGCGCGGCGACAACACGCCGCTGATGGGACAGACGGGCGGGGCGGGCCAGCAGGTGATCAAGCCCGACGCGGCCAAATCGCTGATCTACATGATGAATCAGGTCGTCGAAAGCGGCACCGGCCGTAACGCCAAGCTGCCCGACCGGGAAGCCGCGGGCAAGACCGGCACCTCGCAGAACGAGCGCGACGCCTGGTTCATCGGCTTCACGTCGAACTATGTGGCCGGGATCTGGATCGGGAATGACGACAATTCCCCGATGCGTGGGCATTACACCGGCGGCACCCTTCCGGCCGAGATCTGGCACGCGATCATGATGAAGATCGACAAGGAAAAGAACGCGCCCGTCATCCCGCTGCCGATGGCCGAACCCACCCCGCGATTGCCGCCGAAGGTGGATGCCAACGGCAATGCCGGCGTCGGCGGCAACGCGGGCGAGGATCGCGGCGGCAATATTGCGCAGAAGATCCTCAGCGACGTGTCGCGGCTGTTTGGCGGGAACCGGCGTTAAGGTGGCTGCCCGGGGGGGGGGGCTGTGAGCCCCCCCAAGCCGCGAACGCCCGGTAGGCGCCCTCAGGCGCGGGGTGCGCGCCTGTCTGGCCCGATGGGCGAGCGCTTCGAAAGGACCGATCGCGCGGCCGGTCTCGCGCGGTACCTGCCGCCTTGAATGGCGCCGCCCACGGTGCCGGGTGCGCAACCCATGGGCAGGCGCGCGCGTTGCTCGGGCTGTGCCCTAGCCCTCGATCCGGCCCGTGTCGAGGCGCAACACGCGGTCCATCCGGGCGGCCAGTTCCATGTTGTGGGTGGCGATCAGCGCGGCCAGGCCGGTGCCGCGCACCAGCGCCATCAGCGCGCCGAACACCTGATCCGAGGTGTCGGGGTCAAGGTTCCCCGTCGGCTCGTCCGCCAGCAGAAGCGCCGGCGCATTGGCCAGCGCCCGGCAGAAGGCCACGCGCTGCTGCTCGCCCCCTGACAGGGCGGCGGGGCGGTGATCGGCGCGCGGCAGAACGCCCACGGTGTCCAGCAATTCGCGCGCGCGGGTCTCGGCGGCGGCGCGGCCCGCGCCATTGGCCAACTGCGGCAGCACGATGTTTTCCAGCGCGCTGAATTCCGGCAGCAGGTGGTGGAACTGGTAGATAAAGCCCACCTCGGCCCGGCGCACCTCGGTGCGGCCACGGTCGCCCAGGCTGGTCATGTCGCGCCCGCCGATCCGCACCGCGCCCGCGTCGGGCGTGTCCAGAAGCCCCGCGATATGCAGCAGCGTCGACTTGCCGGCGCCCGAGGGCGCGACCATCGCCACCACCTCGCCCCGCCGCAGCCGCAGCGAGGCGCCGCGCAGCACCGCCACCTCGCCCGGGGTGCCCTTGTTGTAGGTCTTCTCGATCGCGTCGAGTTCCAGCACGACCTCATTCATAGCGCAGCGCCTCCACCGGGTTCATCCGCGCCGCGCGCCGGGCGGGAAAGATCGTGATGATGAACGACAGCGACAGCGACAGCGAGGCCGCCTTCACCACATCGGGCCACTCCAGCTTTGCCGGAAGCTGATAGAGGCCATAGATCTCGGGGTTCCAGACGCCGCCGCCGGCGACGTAATTCACCAAAGAGAAGATCGGGTTGATGTAGATCGCGAACAGGCAGCCCAGGATCACCCCCAAAGCCGTGCCCGCGATGCCG
The DNA here is from genome assembly GCF_900106675.1 of Allgaiera indica. Taxonomy (GTDB): domain Bacteria; phylum Pseudomonadota; class Alphaproteobacteria; order Rhodobacterales; family Rhodobacteraceae; genus Acidimangrovimonas; species Acidimangrovimonas indica. Next base: position 4,874 of record NZ_FNOB01000029.1, on the reverse strand, counting down.
GTCGAGGCGCCGCAGATGAAGAACACCCGCAGGACAGACCCCTCGGTCAGCCCCATGGTGCGCAGGATGCCGATGTCGCGGCCCTTGTTCTTGACCAGCATGATCAGCCCCGACACGATGTTCATAGAGGCGATCAGCACCAGGATCGACAGGATCACGAACATCACGTTGTCCTCGACCGTCAGCGCCTTGAGGAAGGCGCCGGAACTGTCCTTCCAGGTCCAAAGCTGGACCGGCTCCACCGCCGCCTTGCGGATCGCGGGTTCCATCTGCGCGACCTGTTCGGGATGTTTGACCATCACCTCGATCTGGTCGGCCACGCCGTCGCGGTTGAAGAAGTCCTGCGCCATCTTGAACGGCATGTAGATCCGCGTCTGGTCGATGTCGTAGCGCCCGGCGGTGAAGATGTATTCCACCTTGTAGGCATTGACGCGCGGGGTCACGCCGAAGGGTGTCTTGGCGCCCTCGGGCGAGATCAGCTTGACCGTGTCGCCGGGTACCAGCCCCAGATCCTGCGCGATGCCCGATCCGATCGCGATTCCCTTGGGGAAGTTCGCCAGATCGCCCATGTGTTTCTGCGGATGGTCGATCAGCGGGATCTTCTTGAGATCGTCGAAGTGGATCCCGTAGACCTGCACCCCGGTGTTGCGCCCGTTCGCGGCGGCCATGACCTGCCCGTAGATCAGGGGCGAGGTCGAGGTCACCCCCGGCACCTTGGCGATGCGCCGGGCCATGGCTTCGTAATCGGTGATCTCGCGCACCAGCCGGCCCTCGGGCCCTTCGTGTACCACGGGAAAGACCGCGACATGGGCGTTGGCGCCCAGGATGGTATCGACGAATTGCGCACGATACCCCGAGCGCACCGCCAGCGTCGCGACCAGGGCAAAAACCGCCAGCGTGATGCCGATCAGGCTGATCCAGGTCATTACGCTGACCCCGCCCTCGGCGCGGCGGGCGCGCAGGTAGCGCCAGGCGATCATCCATTCAAAGGCGGCGAAGGGGCGGGTTCGGTTGGCCACGGCTGCTCCTGTACCTCTGTACCTCGGGCGTCGGGTCCGCCCCGTCTATCCTGTCGATGGGGCCAAGAGAAGCCCCGCCGGACATTGCCCCCGGCCGGGGCTTCAAAGCACAACGGGGACAGCGGCGCCAGCCCCCCGGGCCGGCAGGCCCGGCCCCCCGCGGATCCGGCGTGACAACGCAAAGGCCCCGCCCGCCGGTTCCCTGCCATCTTGGCCGCGCGGCCCCATGCGCGCGGCGGCCGGCCGGGGCGTGGTCAGAACCCCGCGTAGATCTCGGCCAGCCGCGCGACGGCGGCGTCGGGGCTCAACTCTTCGCTGTCGCCGGTCGCGCGGCGGGTCAGTTCGACCTTGCCTTCCTTCAGGCCGCGCGGCCCGACGGTGATGCGCCAGGGCAGTCCGATCAGATCCATGGTGGCGAATTTCGCACCCGCCCGTTCCTCGGTGTCGTCATAGAGCGGATCCAGGCCCTTCTTCCGCAGCCCCGCATAAAGTGCCTCGCAGGCCGCGTCGGTGGCGGTGTCGCCCTGCTTGAGGTTGACGATGCCGCAATGGAAGGGGGTCACGCCCTCGGGCCAGATGATGCCGCGGTCGTCGTGGCTGGCCTCGATGATTGCGCCGACCAGACGCGAGACGCCGATGCCATGGCTGCCCATATGCACCGCGACCTCGCCGTCGGGGGTGTTGACCTTGGCGCCCATCGGTTCCGAATACTTGGTGCCGAAGTAGAAGATCTGCCCCACCTCGATCCCGCGGCTGGTCTTCTGCCGTTCCGCCGGGATCTTGTGGAACAGGGCGACATCGTGGGTCTCGTCGGTGCGGGCGTAGGGGGTGGTCCATTCCTCGACGATCTTCGCCAGGGCCGCGCGGTCCTGGAAATCGACCTCGCGGTCGCCGAACTTCAGATCGGTGATGGCCGCGTCGTAGAACACCTCCGATTCACCCGTCGAGGCGAGCACCAGGAATTCATGCGTGTCGTCGCCGCCGATCGGGCCGCTGTCGGCGCGCATCGGGATCGCCTGCAGGCCCATGCGTTCATAGGTGCGCAGGTAGCTGACCATGTGGCGGTTGTAGGCATGCATCGCGTCCTCGTAGCTGAGGTCGAAATTGTAGCCGTCCTTCATCAGGAACTCGCGCCCGCGCATCACGCCGAACCGGGGGCGGACCTCGTCGCGGAATTTCCACTGGATCTGATACAGCGTCATCGGCAGCTGCTTGTAGCTTTCGACATGGGCGCGGAAGATGTCGGTGATCATTTCTTCGTTCGTGGGCCCGAACAGCATGTCGCGGTCGTGCCGGTCCCGGATGCGCAGCATCTCGGGGCCATAGGCGTCATAGCGCCCGGATTCGCGCCACAGGTCGGCGGGCTGCATGGTGGGCATCAGCACCGGGATATGGCCGGCGCGCTGCTGTTCCTCATGCACGATGCGTTCGATGTTGCGCAGCACCCGCAGGCCCAGCGGCAGCCACGAATAGATACCGGCCTGCTGTTGCTTGATCATGCCGGCGCGCAGCATGTAGCGGTGGCTGACGATCTGGGCGTCGGCGGGGTTTTCCTTGAGGACGGGCAGGAAGTAGCGAGACAGACGCATCGGGAACCTCTGGAGTGGCTTGCCCGCGTTCCTAGCGGGCCGAAGGGGCGCAGGCAAGCCGCCTGCGCAGCGCGCGCGGGGGGGCGGCCTAAATCAGCAGACCCGCGGCGCCTTCCAGCCGCAACAGCGCCACTTTCGTCTCGACGCCGACCCCGCCCGAGAAGCCGCCCAGGCCCCGTGCGCCCAGCACCCGGTGGCAGGGGATCAGGATCGGGATCGGATTGGCGCCGCAGGCCTGGCCGATGGCCTGGGCGCTGACCCCCATTTCCTTCGCGATCTCGCCATAGCTGCGTGTCCTACCGTGGGGGATCGCGCACAACACGGCATAGAAGCGCTGCTGAAAGGAGTTGCCGCGCGGCGCCAGCGGCAGATCGAACACCTGCCGCGCGCCAGTGAAATACTGCCCCAGCTGGCGCCCGGCCTCGGCCAGCAGCCGGGCCTCCGCCCCCGCCGTCGCGTCGGCCTCCGCCCCGGTTCCGGGGCGTGCCGAAATCCCCGCCGCGACCCAGCGCAACCCGGTGATCGCGCCGCCGTCCGCATGCAGTTCCACCGCGCCCGTGGGCGTGCCGATCATCGCCGCGAAGCTCATGCCGTGCCCCCCTGCGCGGTCAGCGGGCGAAAGGCCGCGCGCAGCATCTCGGCCATGCCGGCGACCGCCTCGGATGCGCCGCCTCCGGGGGCGCGATGCAAGACGATCGCGGTGGCGTCGATCGGCGGAAATCCGTCCTCGGCGGTCAGTTCCCGGCAGCCCTCGGGCAGCGCCGACCGCGCCAGGGGCGCCACGGCAAGACCGGCCCGCACCGCCTGCTCCATCCCGCCAGCCGTGTCGCATTCCCAAGCCACGCGGTAGCGGATCCCCTGGCGCCGCAACGAGCCTTCGGCGTAATCCCGGCACCAGTCCGACCGGAAGAACGCCGCGATCGGCAGCGGCCGGCGCAGATGCTGGCCATGCACCGCCGAAGTCACCCAGACCGTCGGATCGACCCCCAGCACCTCTCCGGGTCCCTCTTGCCCCGAGGCGAAGGTCACCGCCAGATCGATCGCGCCGTCGGCCAGCGCGGCAAGCTGCGGCGCGGAATAATCGACCCGCACGCTCACCTCGACACCGGGATGACGCGCCGCGAAAGCCGCCAGCGCCGCGGGCAGCAGACGTTCGCTGTATTCTTCAGGGATCCCCACGCGCACGGGGCCGGCAAGCGGGCGTTCGCGCAGCGCCTGGCCTGCCTCGGCCAGCAGATCGACCACCCGCCGCGCATAGGGCAGAAGCTGCGCGCCGCGCTCGGTCAGCACCACCCCGCGCGGCAGGCGCTCGAACAATGGCTGGCCCAGCACCTCTTCCAGCCGGCGGATCTGCATGCTGACGGCCGATTGCGTCCGCCCCAGCCGCGCCGCGCCACGGGTGACGCTGCCTGCTTCGGCCACCGCCAGAAAGCCACGCATCAGATCACTGTCGAGCATCGGTGTCTTGACCTATCAATTCAGTAGATATCCAACATAAGAACTATTCTCTTGTATGATGACAGCATGGGGCGGAAACTGCCCTCGGTCCACCCCGAAGGTTGCCATGCTTTTCCGTTTCCCCCGTGTGCTGCTGGCGCGCTGGCTGGCGCTCCATGCCCGGCGCCGGTCGATGTCCTTTCTTCTGAGCCGCACCGATGACCGGCTGATCGAGGATATCGGGCTGACGCGCGAGGATCTGCGCCATCTGCTCGGCACGGCCAGGCGCGCGCCGCCGGCGGCATGCGAAAGGGCGGCCCGCAGACCGGCCCTTTGCAGAAAATGATGCAAGAAAATTAGCCATGTCTTGAATGGACTTGCCCGGTTTTGGTGGAGAGCGTTTAGCTCGCTTCTCGTGCCCTGCGCTCGAATGCGATGGGGCTCAGGAAGCCGAGCGATGAGTACCGCCTGACGGGGTTATAGAACCCGTCGATGTATCTGGCGATGGCGGTTTTGGCTTGCTGGCGCGTTTGCCAGGCGACCGGCCAGATCAGCTCCGACTTGATGGTCTTGAAGAATGTGAGGAGGATCAGAAAGCAGTCCAATGGACTGTTTTCCCGACGTAAAGCCATCGAGTTGTCGTAGCAGTTCCCCTTGCCGCTCATCGAGATCAGGATGCTGCGCTTTCGAAGCTCGGCCTGATAGTCGACGGAGCAGTATTGGGCGGATTCAAGCGGTCGTCGCAACACCTTCTATCATATCCTGTTTGAGCAGCCGGTCGAGAGCCTCTGCCGGTGTTTGCCAGCCCAGCGTTTTTCTGGGGCGCGTG
>NZ_FNOB01000001.1 GCF_900106675.1 Allgaiera indica | reverse complement strand
CATCCGCGCGAAGATACCTTTCTCGCTCCAGCGCTTCCAGCGGCTGTAAAGCGACTTGTGTGGGCCATAGGCTTCAGGCGCATCGCGCCACCTTAACCCATTGCGGTTGATGAAGATAATCCCGCTCAAAACCCGCTTGTCATCGACCCGAGGCTGACCATGCGACTTCGGAAAGTAGGGCTTCAGACGGGCCATCTGGTTGGGTGGGAAACAGTCCCCCAGACTGTTTTCTTATCCGCCGCACTCAGTCAGCCAGAAAGGATCAGACATGTTCACCGCTCCTTTCTCGGAGCCGTGAATCACGCGGTATGCCGGAAATCAATGCATCCTGACCCTAGAGGTTGAGCCGCTGCCCGAAGCTGTCCGAAATTTCGCGGGCATGGTCAGGGATTGCGACGGGGTGAGCGCCTCAAGCCCTGAATATGTAAGGGCAATTCCCGGCGGATTGAAGAATGCGATCGACTGGCTCGTGTCGCGCGACGAACTGATCGGCAAGCCGATAGCGAAGTTGCACGCATCGCACCGCGGCGGCGACATGCTGGGGCAGCTCAGGCAGGTGCTGGCGACGGTCAGTCAGAGGTTTTCCGAGGACCCGTTCCTTCGGTTCGACCTGATGAAGATGTCGCCTGACGGGATCATGCACCATTTCGAAGCGCCCGAGCACCGCCTGGCGGTAAAGGATTTCCTCGACCGCCTTGCCGCGCGCTGTGGCTGACGAAGGCGCGGGGCGGTCGATGGGCGACCGCGACGATCTGGCCGGCGCCCGTGCAAAGCCCGCGCGCCTGGGCCTTTGTCTCAGGTCTCCGGGGGGTGCGGTGCAAGTGCCATGTTGTCGATCAGGCGCACGCCATCCAGCCAGGCCGCGACGAACAGGCGCGCGGGTTCGTCGGCGCGGTCCAGGGGCCGCAGGTCGGGGTCGCTGCGCAGTTCCAGATAGTCTATGGCCTCGACTTGTGCCTCTTGCAGGGCTGCGCGCGCGGCGTCCAGCGCCTGGGGGACGGGGGTGCCGCGGGTGATCGCGTCGATCGTGGCCTCCAGGGTTCGTGGCAGGATCCGGGCCCGCGCGCGGGCCGCGGCCTCGAGGCGCGCATTGCGCGACGACATCGCCAGCCCGTCGGTTTCGCGCACCGTGGGACAGCCGACGATCCGGGTCTTGAGGTCCAGATCGCACGCCAGGCGGCGCACCACCTGAAGCTGTTGGTAATCCTTTTCGCCGAAGAAGGCGAAATCCGCGTCGGTTTGCAGCAGCAGCTTGGTCACCACGGTCGCAACCCCGTCGAAATGGCCCGGCCGCGCGCCGCCGCAAAGGCCCTCGGATACGCCGGTCACCGAAACGGTGGTGGCGAAGCCTTCGGGATAGATCTCTTCCGGGGCCGGGACATAGAGCAGGTCGATCCCGTAGGGGGCAAGCTTGCGCGCATCGCTGTCCTCGGTGCGGGGGTACTTCGCCAGATCCTCGGGGCTGTTGAACTGGCGCGGGTTGACGAAGATCGTCACGATCACGTGGTCGGCGCGGGCGCCTGCCGCTTCGACCAGGCTTAGATGGCCCGCGTGCAGCGCGCCCATCGTGGGTACGACGGCGATGGTCTGACCCGCGCGGCGCCAGGCTTCGGTCATCGCGCGCAGATCGGATTTGCGGCGGATCAGTTTCACGATGCGGCCCCGTCGTCAGTGAACACATGTTCGGGCGCCGGGAAGGTTCGGGCGCGGACCTCTTGCGCATAGCTGTGCACGGCGGCGCCCACGTCGGCGGCCAGATGGGCGTAGCGCTTGACGAATTTCGGCTTGAACGCGTCGAAGAGGCCCAGCATGTCGTCGATCACCAGGATCTGGCCGTCGCAGCCTGCCGAGGCGCCGATGCCGATCGTGGGAATGGCGAGTTCGGCGGTGATCGTGTCGGCCAGCGCGGCAGGCACCTTCTCGATCACCACCGAGAAGGCGCCGGCCTCTGCCACGGCGCGGGCGTCGTCGCGGATGCGCGCGGCATCCGCGCCCTTGCCCTGCACGCCGTAGCCGCCCAGCGCGTTCACCGATTGCGGCGTCAGGCCGATATGGGCCATCACCGGAATGCCGCGATCGACCAGGAAGCGGATCGTCGCCGCCATGTGGCGCCCGCCCTCCAGCTTCACCGCGCCGGCGCCGGTTTCGGCCATTACCCGCGCCGCATTGCGCAGCGCCTGATCGGGGGATGCCTCATAGCTGCCAAATGGCATGTCGACGACCATCAAGGCCCGCCGCACCCCGCGCGCCACCGCCTTGCCGTGCAATATCATCATGTCGAGCGTCACCTGCAGCGTGGAAGGCAGGCCATGCAGCACCATGCCCACGCTGTCGCCCACAAGCACCACATCGCATTCCGCATCGGCGATCTGCGCGATCGGGGTGGTGTAGGCGGTCAGGCAGACCAGGGGCTCGCCGCCCTTGCGCGCGCGGATGCCAGAGGCGCTCAGGGCCTTGCGGGGGGCGGAGTGGCTCATATCGGTCCTCTTCTGTCGCTTTTCCCCCGGGGCGGCGCAGTGCGACTGCGGTGGTTTCGTGGGTTGGGGGAAGGATCGTCGTGATCGGCGCGCGGCGCTCTCTGATCGGGCCAAGGCAAGACCCGGTTGACGGCCGGGCGAGTCCACCGCCCTGGGGCGCCGCGTGGCGCGCCGGGCCGGGCCATTGGCCGGTGAGGGCGTATTTAGGGGGCCGGCAACCCCGGGTCAAGCGCGGCACGGGGCGCCGGGGCCCAACCTTGCCTCACGAGGGTGCCGCGGCCGGCCCGGGGCGGGGTGCCCCGGCGGCCGCGGCGATCGACGCCGGGGCGCCTTCTTATCCGATCTGCGCCGCCGCGGGACCGAAGAATTCGTGATGGATGCGCGCGTCGGGCACATTGGCGGCCTTCAGGCCGCGCACCATCTCCTGCATGAAGCCGACCGGGCCGCAGACGAAGTAATCCGCCTGCGTCGGGTCGCTGATCTGCGCCAGCCAATGCGGATCGATCCGGCCGGCACGGATGCCGCGCGCCAGGTCGTCCTCGCTCGGGGTCTCGTAGAAGACATGGCTTTCCTGTGCCTTGGCGCGCGGGGTCTCGGACAGGGCGTGATGGTCGCCGTCGCGGGCCGCATGGACATGGACGATCCGCAGATCGCCGCCGCCGAAGCTTTCCAGCATCGAGATCATCGGCGTCACCCCCACGCCGCCCGACAGCAGCACGACCTCGCGCTTGCCGGCGGGATCAAGGAAGAACTCGCCCGCCGGGGCGGCCACGTCGAAGGCATCGCCGATCCCGACCGCGTCATGCAGCCAGTTCGATATCCGCCCGCCACGTTCGCGCTTGACGGTGATGCGGTAGCTTTCCCCGTCCGGCGCCGAGGAGATGGAGTAGTTGCGCCGGTATTCCTCGTCCGGGGCCGGGCTGAAGCGAAAGCTCAGATACTGGCCGGGGCGATGGCGCAGGACCGGGCCGCCATCGACGGGGCGCAGGGTGAAGGACATGATTTCCGGCGTTTCCGGGGTCTTCTCGGTGACCAGGAAACGGCGCCAGCCGCGCCAGCCGCCGATCTGGGCCTCTGACCCGGCATAGATTTGTTCCTCGCGGGCGATCAGCGTGTCGGCCAGGAACCAGTAGGCTTCGCCCCAGGCGGCCAGGACCTTGGGGGTCGCGGCCTCGGCCAGCACCTCTGACACGGCGCCTAGAAGGGCGGTGCCGACATGGGGGTAATGTTCCGGCAGGATCTGCAGGCCCGCATGTTTCTGGGCGATCCGTTCCAGCGCCTCGGCCAGGACGCCGGGGTCGCGGATATGGCTGGCGTAGGCCACCAATGCGCCCGCCAATGCCTTGTGCTGGGGCGAATTCCCATGCTGATGCGACATGTTGAAGAGCGCGCGGATCTCTGGATCGGCCAGCAGGCGGCGGTACATGCAGGGCACGATCTGGTCGACATGCGCGGCCACGGCCGGCGCTGTCGCCTCGATGATCGCAAGGGTTTCTTCGGTCAACGGTTTGGCCATGGGGACTCCTGAAATAAAGATGCCGATCTGGTGTATCTATAAGGTGGAAAAATAAGATGCTAATCACAGGTATGTTCATTGCCTGCGACATTCCGTCTACCCTAGGCGGGTCTGGATGGGTCCCGCGCGCCGGGAAGGAGTGACGATGCGCCTGAACGATACGACGGATGTGGCCCTGCGGGTGATGATCTATGCCGCCTCGATGGGGGGGCGCCGCTTTACCATCGATCAGATCGTAGCGGCCTACGGGCTGCCGCGCAGCACCGTGATGAAGGTGGTGAACGCGCTGACGCAGGGTCGTTTCCTGACCGCCCAACGGGGCCGGTCGGGGGGGCTCAACCTGTCGCGCGCGGCCGAGGAAACCAGCGTCGGTGCCATCGTGCGGCATGTCGAGACGGATTTCGGGCTGGTCGAATGCCTGCGCGGCGGCAACGGTTGCGCGATCACCCGCGCATGTCGGCTGATGGCGCCGCTGGTCGAGGCACGGGCGGCTTTCCTGGCGGTGCTGGACAAGTATTCGGTCGCGGATATTGCCTTGACGCCTACGGAGTTCGGGTTGCCAGGCCCGGACCGGTTGAAACCGCTGCCCGATCGCCAAGCGCAGGATCGCCACGCGCAGGACCACTAGGTCGTGGCAACAACTGGCCGCGCAGTCTACACGGCAGCCTACACGCCGGTGAACTGCGGCATATATGAACAAGGGTTCCGCAAACCCGCCCGGACGGCAAAGGGAGTCGATGGATGACCGAGACCAAGCAAGACCATTGGAACCGGATCTACAGCCGCAAGGCCGAAACCGAACTGAGCTGGCACCAGGACGACCCCGCGCGCTCGCTCGATCTGGTGGCCGAGGCCGGTTTGACACCTGACCAAAGCGTCATCGACATCGGCGGCGGCACCTCGCGCGTCACGGACGGCCTGCTGGAGCGGGGCCTGCGCGATCTGACGGTGCTCGATCTGTCCGAGGCCGCGCTGGACAGGCTGCGCCAGCGGCTGGGCCCGCGTGGTCAGGACGTGGCGTGGATCGCCGCGGATATCACGACCTGGGCGCCCGGGCGGGTCTATGACCTGTGGCACGACCGGGCGGTGTTTCATTTTCTGGTCACGCCAGAGGATCGCGCGGCCTATCTGGAGCGTCTGTCGCAGGCGCTTCGCCTGGACGGCCATGCCATCATCGCGACCTTCGCGCCCGATGGGCCCGAAACCTGCAGCGGCCTTCCCGTGGAACGCTACTCGCCGCAATCGCTTGCCCAGACCCTGGGCCCCGACTACCGGTTGCTGACCCATCGGCTTGAGCGCCACCAGACGCCGGGGGGCGTGGTGCAATCGTTCCAGTTCAGCCTGTTTCGCAAGATCCGCTGACGGCGGCCCCGGTCAATCCACGTCCCCGTGGTGGTCGGCCAGGCATTCCGCATGGTCGCGCAGCACCTCCAGCACGCGGCAATCAGAGGTCGTTCCACCGCGGCACGCAGTGATCATGCGCTGCAACTCGCGGCGCAGGGCTTCGAGCCGGACGATCCGGGTGTCGACCTCGCGCAGCCGCCGCCGCGCGATCGCATCCGCCGCGCCGCAATCGCGGTCGGGATGGTCGGACAGATCCAGCAATTCGCGGATCGCCCCCAGCGGAAAGCCAAGCTGACGCGCGTGGCGGATGAAGGCAAGGCGGTCGAGCTGCGCATCGTCATACCGCCGCTGGCCGCCGGCGCTGCGCCCCGATTCGGGCATCAGGCCGATCTGCTCGTAATACCGGATGGTCTGGACCTTGGTGCCCGTCGGGCGCGCCAGCGTTCGGATCGTGTGCATGGCTTTTCCCCCGTTTCGGAGAACGGTGAAATTCCCCCTTGAAGCTATAGTTGCGGTAACTCCTATCTTGGCCTTCATCGAGAGCGGAAGCCGGCAAGAAAGGGCGGACGATCGCACAGGCGGAGCTGCGGGAATGGCATGTGACGGGAACGGATTGCGGATCCTGCGCGGCAAAGGTGCGCGGCGCGGTCGAGACGCTGCCCGGGGTCGAGGCGGTCGAGGTGACGCTGATGAACCAGCGGCTTTGCCTGCGCCTGGACGTGGAGGCGACCGCGCCCAAGGCGTTGGAACGCGCGGTCCGGCGGCTGGGCTATGGCATATCGCGCCCCGACACGGCGCCGGCGAGTCCCGGGTGTGATTTCGTCTTGCCGGACGGTGCCTGCCCGGATCGGCGGCCCCCCCCCATACGGGCCTTCCCGCCCGCGCCGCCGGCCGCGGTTCCGCCTGGCACGCGACGCCCAAGGGGCGCTATCTTCTTGGCTCTGGCGCGCTGCTGGCGGGGGCCTGGGCCGTGGCCCTTGCATCGGCGGGCCGGTTGCGCATTAGGCCTTCGTTCTGGCCACGCGGATCGCTGTCGCCCCCATCGCCCGGCGCGCGGCGCTGCTGGCGCGCGCCGGGATGCCCTTCACCATCGAGATGTGGATGAGCATCGCGGCCACCGGCGCGGTTTTCATAGGCGCGGGGCATGAGGCGGCACTGGTGGTTTTCCTCTTCGCGGTGGGCGAGGCGGAGGGGATCATGCCGCCGCCCGCCTCTGCCGCGACGGTGATCCCGGGCCCGGGGGGGGGCGCGGGCCATCGTGGCGAACGCGTGTTGGAGCGTCGGCTCGCCCCGCTTCGCCGCCGAGGCCGGGGTTCTGGGCGACGCCGCGCGCCAGGCCGCGGGAAGGTTGGAGCAGGCGGGCAAGGCCGTCGTCGCGGTCTTCACGGAGACCCGTCTTCAGGGGCTGATCGCGCTGCGCGAAATGGGGATCCGCGCGCTCATGTTGGCGGGCGACAATCCGGTGACGGGCGCCGCGATCGGCAAAAGGCTTGGGCTGGAATCGCGTGCCGCGCTGCCGCCCGAGGACAAGGCCGCGATCGTGGCGGCAATGACGCGGGATGATCAGGTCATGATGGTCGGCGACGGCATCAACGACGCCCCGGCGCTTGCGCGGGCGGGTCTGGGCATCGCCATGGGATCGGGCACCCATGTGGCGCTGGAGACTGCCGATCGGGCGCTGTTGCGCGACCGGGTGATGGATGTCGCCGCTCAGATCCGGCTGGCGCGGGCGACGATGGCGAATATCCGGCAGAACGTCGCGATCGCGCTTGGCCTGAAGGGGGTCGTCCTTGTCACCACCCGGCTTGGCCTGACCGGCCTGTGGGTCGCCGTGCTGGCCGACACCGGCGCGACGGTAACGGTCACGCTGGACGCGTTGTGGCTGCTGGGCTTTCGGGTGGAACGCCGCCCCGTTTCGCGAACCGGGGGGTGATGCGCGCGGCGCGCCCGCGCCCGGTTCGGTTCCTTCACACTACGCCGCGCCTGTGCCATTGTCGGCGGGCGTTCGGGACACGCGGCGGGGAGGCGCATGGGGGACGGAGAGGGCGACGAACGCGCACTGGTGCAAGCGCTTGTCGCGGGCGAGCGCGCCGCATTCGAACAGCTCTTCCACCGGCACAACGCGGCGCTGGTAAGGGTGGCCGCCGGGATCGTGCAAAGCCGGGCGACGGCGGAAGAGGTCGCGCAGGATGCCTGGGTGGCCGTGCTGCGCAACATCGCCGGCTTCGAGGGGCGATCGTCGCTGGCGGGCTGGATCTTCACGATCCTGGTCAACAAGGCCCGGACCCGGGCCGCGCGCGACGGCCGGGTGGTGTCCTTCGACGACGGCGGAGAGGAGAATTCCCTTGCGGCGGCTTTCGACGGACGCGGACGGTGGAAGGATATGCCGGCCCTGTGGGAAGAGGTCACGCCCGAACGCATCATCGCCGGGCGCAGCGTAATGGCGCATGTGACCGCTGCGATCGACGCCTTGCCGGCCGGCCAGCGCGCCGTTCTGGTGCTGCGCGCGCAAGAGGGGCTGGCAGCGGCCGAGGTTTGCGAGATACTCGGTATCAGCGAGGGCAACGTTCGGGTCTTGTTGCATCGGGCCCGGTTGGCGGTGCGCGCCGCGCTGGACGAAGTGTTGTAGGGAGATGGCGCATGTTCGACAGGTCTGCGTTTTCGCGGCGCCGCTGTAACGAATCCCTTCCTTGCGGGTCCTGTTTGCGTGGGACCTTTGAAAGGGGGCCGGCAAGATGTTGAGCTGCAAGGAAGTCACGGAACGCGCCAGCGCCCTGATCGACGGGGAACTGGGTCCGTTGCAGACGCTTCGCATGCGGCTGCATCTGGCCATGTGTCACGGCTGCGCGCATTTCCTCGCCCAGATGCGGGCGACCCGGGCGCTGACCATGACGACTCTGCCGTCCGACCCGCCCGACGCGGCGCGGATCGAGGCGATCCTTTCAAGGCTGCACGACGAAAAGCCAACGGGGGGGTGAGACCCCCAAGAAAGGGATGCAAGCCATGCAAAAGATATCCGCCGGCCTCGGTGCCGGGTTCATTGCGACTGTCGTCTTGTCGGCCTTGATGGTCGCCAAGGCGATGATGGGCCTGATGCCCGCGCTCGATGTCATCCACATGCTGAGCCGCATGATGGGCGCCCCGGCGTTCATGGGATGGGTCGCGCATTTCGCGATCGGCACGATCGCCTGGGGCGGCGCCTTCGCGCTGACGTATGAACGGATCCCTGGAAATTCTCTTGTCGTCAAGGGGATCGCCTTCGGCATCGCGGCCTGGTTTGCGATGATGGTGCTGGTGATGCCGATGGCCGGCGCGGGGCTGTTTGGCTTGTCGCTCGGGGTTGCGGCGCCGGTGATGACGCTCTTGTTGCACATCGTCTACGGCGCGGTTCTTGGCGCGGCCTTCGGGTTCCTGACGGCACCGCGCGCGCTGCACCCCTGACGGGGAATGGCCCGGCCGCGGTGCGGCCGGGCCGCCCTGCGCAACGCGGAATTTCCGCCGCGAACGGCCCCGGCCTCGGGGTAGAACGCGGTGCGGCCGTCTCTGATCCAAGAGGCCCGCCCGCGATCATCTGCAATGCGGTTTCCATCATGCGTCGCCGCCCACCGCACCTGTCGGGGGGCCGGCGGCCCCTGGGCCGCATCCTCCTCTCTCATCTTGCTCCTGCGCGGTTTCAGCGGCGCGGCCATCAACGGCCAAGTGCCCGCAATCCGGAAAAGATATGAATGTTGATACATGTCAAGGTCGCGTAATTCAGCGGGTGTAGACCGGCCTTGCCTGGGTCGAGAGCGATGCCTGATCGCCCTGAATCGGACCCCCGGTGAAAATGCCCAAAGACCGTCGAGGCCCACGAAAACGCCCCGATGTCTGCCAAGAGAGAGTAGGGATTCAAATGCAAACTGAGGCACGGACAAGGTCCGAGTTCGCGAGAGATTTCGCGCTACGCGCCGCGTCAATCACCATGGGATTCGTCTTTTTCATGGGGGGATGGCGGCGCTTCATCAACGTCCCCGCAAAGCATGACATCACCAGCCCTGCATCACTTGCAAGCAAGCTGGTCGAGGCTGCGCCCGGCTCGCCCGTCGAGCCGATGATCCATTGGGTACTGCAGCACCCCTTCATCGCGGAATGGTCGATCTACATGATGTCGACTGCCGAGGTGCTGGTGGGGCTTGGGCTGATGCTTGGGCTGTTCACCCGGGTTGCCGCAATCGGCGGTACCGGCCTGAACTTTGCATTGATGCTGATCTTCGGCTGGGAGGGCTATGAATGCCTCGACGAATGGACAATGGCGGCCCTCGGCCTGGCGATCTCGGTCAGTGTGATGATCTACGGTGCGGGGCGCTATTCGCTTGACAGCCTGCTGAAACGCGATGATTTCGCCCGCTATTTCGGACGCCAGGTCAGCATCGCGCTTACGGTGTTCTCTGTGGTCTTCACGGTGGGCTTCTACAGTTACTATTTCGGGATCTTCAAGCTGCACAAGCTTACCAGCGTCAAATCCTACCACATCACGGCCCTGCAGGTGCCCGGCAAATCCGATGAGGCACGGCTTTATGTCAACGCCGGTCCCTCGCCCGCGGCGGCCTATGTGACCTCGATCGTGTTCACGCTTGCCGACGGAAGCACCGTGGTCGAGGCCGCCGACAAGATCGCCGTGGTGAAAAGCCTATTTGAGCCCTGGTCGCATCACTCGGGCACGGTGGTCGATGGCGTCATGAAGATGGGTCTGGGCGCCATGGTCGATATCCGCCTGCCAGCGGGCGCCAAGTCGGCGGTCATCAAGATGATCAACAACAAGCCCTCGAAGGTGTCGTTCTGACCTGCCCTGAACGCTAGGCGTGATCCGCAAGTCAGCAGGACCGCACGCCGGAACGAAACCGCCCCCGCGCCCAAGGCCCGGGGGCGGTTTGCATGCGACGATGGGATGTTGTCTAATCCCCCCTGGGGGGATATAGGCGGGGCATGACCCAGCCGCATGTTCACGCCTCTCATCCCGGTATCATCAAGCGCTTGAAACGCGCCGACGGGCATTTGCGCCATGTCGTCGAGATGATCGAAGCCGGCCGTCCCTGCACCGAGATCGCGCTGCAGCTTCAGGCCGTCGAAAGCGCGATCACCGCGGCCAAGCGCGCGCTGATCCATGACCATATCGATCACTGCCTGGGCCATGGCGGCGCGGAGGACCTGTCCGACCTGCGCGCCCTGGCCAAGCTGCTGTGAGGCCCGTCATGCTGGGGATCCTGCGCCACCGCACCTATCGCCACCTGTTCGCCGCACAGGTGATCGCGCTGGTCGGCACCGGCCTGGCCACCGTGGCGCTTGGCCTGTTGGCCTGGCGGATCGCCGGGCAGGACGCGGGCGTCGTGCTGGGCACCGCGCTGGCGATCAAGATGGTGGCCTATGTCACGCTGGCCCCCGTGGCGTCGGCCTTCGCGACCCGTGTGCCACGCCGCGCCATGCTGGTATCGCTCGATCTGATCCGCGCCGGCGTGGCGCTGGCGCTGCCCTTCGTCACGGAAGTCTGGCAGATCTATACGCTGATCTTCCTGCTGCAGGCGGCTTCGGCCGGGTTCACGCCCACCTTCCAGGCCACCATCCCCGACGTGCTGACCGACGAGGCCGAATATACCCGCGCGCTGTCGCTTTCTCGGCTGGCCTATGATCTGGAAAGCCTGTTGTCGCCGATCCTGGCGGCGGCATTGCTGACGGTGGTCAGCTTTCCGGTGCTTTTCGGTGGCACGGTGATCGGCTTTCTGGCCTCGGCCCTGCTGGTCGTCACCGTGGCGCTGCCCTCGCCTACGCCCAGCGCCGCCCCCGGCGGGATCTGGGCGCGCATGACGCGCGGAACCCGGATCTACCTGGCCACCCCGCGATTGCGCGGGCTGCTGGCGCTGAACCTCGCCGTGGCGGCGGCGGGTGCGATGGTGATCGTCAACACCGTGGTCATCGTGCAAGGCAAGTTCGGGTTGGGCCAGCCAGAGGTGGCATTGGCATTGGCGGCCTTCGGCGGCGGGTCGATGACCGCGGCGCTGATCCTGCCAAGGTTGCTCGACCGCCTGCCCGAGCGCCCGGCGATGCTGGCCGGGGCGCTGATCCTGACACTTGGCACGCTTTCGGGCCCCCTGGCGGGCACATTGCCAGGGCTGATGGCGCTTTGGGCGGTGCTGGGGTTTGGCTACGGGCTGACGCAAACGCCCACGGGCCTGCTGCTGCGCCGCTCGGCCCAGCCCGAGGACCGCCCCGCCGTCTTCGCCGCCCAATTCGCGCTAAGCCATGCCTGCTGGCTGCTTGCCTATCCGATGGCGGGGCGCTTCGGCGCGGCGATCGGGTTGAATGGGACATTTCTGGTGATGGCGGGGATGGCCGCGATCGGGGTGGTTGCCGCGCTGCGCCTTTGGCCCGCGCAAGAGCCGGGCGCGGTGCCTCATGATCACGCCGATCTGCCGCCCGACCATCCGCATCTGCGCGAACATGGCCGCGAAGGCCACTGCCATCCGATCGTGATCGATGACCTGCATCCCGACTGGCGGGGCCTTCGCCCCGGGTGAACCGGCGCGGAACCGCCATCCGTTCGCCAAGCCGCCTATCGGTGCCGGTCCTCTTGCCTCACTTGCGCAGATACTTGATCAACGCCGCAATGGCCAGGACGACCAGCACCAGTACCAGCAGCATCCAGATCGCGCCAAATCCCATTCCCATCGCGTCCCTTCCTTCTCGAAAGAAGGCCTGCCCCGAGGTCAGGCCACGGTGAATTGCGCCATCATTCCCGCATCCTCATGCTCCAGAATATGGCAATGCATCATGAACGGCGTGGCGCGGTCGGCCTTCTGATCGACCCGGACAAGGATTTCGACCCCGCGCGCATCGACCACGACGACGTCCTTATGTCCCTCGGTCGCCGGATCAACCGCCTGACCCCCGCGTGACACGACCTGGAACGAGCATCCGTGCACATGGAACGGATGCGTCATCATCGGCGCGGCGACGCGCCAGAGTTCGGTCTCTCCCAGCTTTAGCTCTGCATCGATACGGCCCATGTCATAGGAGCGGCCGTTGATGCCCATGACGCCTCCGTTAGAGCCGGTCAGCCGGCGCAACATCGACCCCATCATCGTGCCGGCGTGCATGTCGAGCCGGATGTCGCGGGTGCGCACGGGCGCCCCAAGATCGAAAGGCGGCGCCGGCAGGCTGACGGGCAGCGCGGTGGGGCCGGTACCGGCCGCGCCCCCGGGCACGAAGGTTGCGATGTCGTACGTTGCAGGGGCACCGGACCCGCCCCCCATCATGCCGCCGCCCATCATGCCGCTTCGGGCGAAATCGGCACTGACCAGGCGAACCGGCGCATTGTCGCCGCTGAAGTCGACGACGATCTCGGCGCGTTCGGCGGGGGCCAGTGCCAGGTGCGTGCGCGCAACCGGCGCCGGCAGCAGGCCGCTATCGCTGGCGACCTGGTGGAACTGCCGCCCGTCGTCAAAGCCGAAATCGTAGAAGCGGGCGTTCGATCCGTTGAGAATGCGCAGACGCACCAGCCCGCGCGGCACATCCGCGACCGGCCGCACCGCCCCGTTGACACAGATCGTGTTGCCCAGGAACCCGCTCATCAGTGTCATACCGGAAGTATTGTACACCAGGCGCCCGGAGCTGTCGAAACTGCGATCCTGCACCACCAGGGGCAGGTCGTTCACGCCGTAATCCGCAGGCAACCCGTCCGGCGCGGCGGGGTCTTCGACCAGCAGCAGGCCGGCCAGACCGTGATAGACCTGAGTGCCGGTCTTGCCATGTACATGGCTGTGATACCACAATGTGGCCGCCGGCTGATGGACGTCGAACCGCGCCGACGATGTCTTGCCGGGGGCAAAGGCCCCTTGGGGCCCGCCATCCATCTTTCCCGGCACGAAGGCGCCATGCCAATGCGCCGAGATTTCGTCACCCGTGCGGTTGACGACGTCGATCCGCGCGCTGCGTCCGCGCCGCACGCGCAGGGTCGGCCCGAGGTAATCCAACTCGTACCCCAGCGTCGGGGTTTTTGTGCCGGGCACGAAGCTGTGGCTGCCGGCCCGCGCGGTCAGCGTCACGGGCTGAGCCCCGTCGGCGTCCAGGATCGGAGGGATCGGCAGCGCTGCGCCACCCTCTGCGGCGAAGGCCGGACTGGTCAGGACGAAGGGCGCCGCCAGCGCCGCGCAGCCACCCAGCAATAGTGTCCGCCGGTTAATGCCGTGACTGTCTGCGATCATGCCGTCTTTCATCAGAAATCCTTACGTTTCGGTCGGGCTTCGGTCTGTCATGGCAGAGGGCGACCCTCTGCAACAAGGAAGGGTTGCGGCCAAGGGCCGGAAAACGAATATGACGACTGATGCGGTGTCGGCAATGGCGGCGTCAAAGATGATACCCCTCGGCATCGGTGGTGGCTGCTTGCGGTGCGGCGCCTGTTCGCCGCTTCGCCCTGGATGGTCATGTAGTGATCTGGGCGCGGCAGCACTAGAGCCAGCTGCATGAGAGCATTCCCGGTCGCGCGCCCTGCCTTCGCGCGCGCCGGGGCAATCGCGCGCGCCGGGGCAATTGGCCGCTTGACTTTCCGCCGGCATCGCATTCTTGTGATCACTCCAAGGAGTACCAGGTTTGATCGGCCGCATCCTCGTTCTAATCGTTGCGCTACAGTTCGCCCTGACGGGCGCGTTCGCCCATGGGACGGTGGCATCCGATCATTGCGTTCGTCCTGCCGCCGGTCACATCCACCTTGCGACCTCGCCCGAGCATTCGCAGGATTCGGTCGGGCTTTCCGGCCGCCAGGATCTGCAGGCTCCAATGAGCCTGCTGAATTGCAACAACCTGTCCTGCGCCGACCACTGCGCCTGGTATCGGTCCTCCGCCGCGTCGGTGGATGTCCGCTCTGACCGGCCAAAGCTGATCGAACTGGGCATGACCCCTCAGTCGGTGATCATAGCCAATCTGCGCCGGCCGCTGCAGCGCGATTCTCGAGCGCGCGCCTCGGCCCGATCAGATACGCACCGTGATCCTTTCTTCGCGGCGCATCTGATCCGTCTCCATTCTTATTCCGTCACCGCTGGTTCGCGGCGACTTTCCCAATAGCGCCGCATTCTGCCAGTCAGATCGGTGTGTACGAGAAACACATGAAAAACATCAATATCTTGCGGCCTCTGGCCGTATTTCTAGGGCTGAGCCTTGCCGTGCCAGCCACTGCCAAGACCTACGATATCACGGTGGACAAGATCCGCATCGACACCGGCAGCTTCAAGAAGACCGGGATCGGCTACAACGGTAGCCAGACACCGACCGTCCTGCGGTTCCGGGAAGGCGAAGAGGTCACCATCCGGGTTCACAACAATCTGCGTGAAAGCACGTCGATTCACTGGCACGGGCTGATCTTGCCGTATCAAGAGGACGGCGTGCCGGGGATCAGCTTCAAGGGCATCGCACCTGGAGAAACCTTCACCTATCGCTTCCCGATCAAGCAGGCGGGCACCTACTGGTTTCACAGCCACTCCGGCTTTCAGGAACCGGAAGGGGCCTACGGCGCCATCGTCATCACGCCCAAGCGTGGCGAGGCGGTCCGGGCCGACCGCGATTACGTGGTGCAGTTTACCGACAAGCATCCGCACAGCGGATCGCGGATCTTTCGCAACCTCAAGGCTTCGGCCGACTACTACAACAGATCGCAGCGGACCGCGCAGGACCTGATTAAAGACGCCAAGGCCGAAGGGCTGATAGCGGCGTTGAAGGACAGGAAGATGTGGGGCGCCATGCGCATGATGCCCACGGATGTCGAAGACGTTCAGGGATTCACGGCGTTGATCAACGGGGCAAGCACCAAGCAAAACTGGACCGGGCTGTTCAAACCCGGCGAAAAGGTTCGCCTGCGGCTGATCAACTCGTCCGCGAACGCCTATTTCGACGTGCGGGTGCCGGGGCTGAAGATGACCGTGGTGCAGGCGGACGGCAATGACGTGAAACCGGTGACGGTGGACGAATTGCGGATCGCCGTCGCCGAGACCTACGACGTGATCGTCCAGCCGCGCGAGCGCAAGGCCTATTCCATCATCGGCGAAAGCATGGGGCGCACCGCGATGGTACGCGGCACCCTGGCGCCTTCGGCGGGCATGGTCGGGCCCAGCTTCCCGCTGCGTCCCAAGCCGCGGCTCACCATGGCGGATATGAGTGGCATGATGAGCGGAATGGACCATTCCGGGGACAAGATGGGAACTGCCGACATGGCCGGCATGGATCATTCGGGCATGGGGCATTCGGGTTCTGACATGAAGCCCGCGAACGACATGCCGGGCATGGATCATTCCGGCCATGACATGGGTGGCAAGAGCATGGCAGGCATGTCCGGCATGTCCGGCATGTCCGGCATGGCAGGTATGGCAGGCGCTGGGCAGGCTTCTTCCAAGGGTAAGATGCGCAGCCCCTCGTTCTATGCGCCGGGCAGCGGCCTGATCCCCACGGCGGCGAACGGCGGCAAGTTCCTCGGCTACGAAGACCTCGCCGCGCGCAAGCCCCTCTATCGGGACCGTCCCGCGACACGAGAAATCGAGATCCGGCTGACCGGCAACATGGAACGCTACATCTGGTCGATCAACGGCAAGAAATATCAAGACGCAGAGCCGATCCGCCTGAAATACGGCGAACGCGTCCGCTTCAAGTTCGTCAATGAGACGATGATGGCCCATCCGATGCACCTGCACGGGATGTGGACGATCCTGGACACGGGCAAGGGTGCCTACAATCCCGCCAAGCACACGGTCAGCATCGCCCCGGGCACCACGGTCTACACCGAAACCGAAGTGGATGCGGCGGGGCAGTGGGCGTTCCACTGCCACCTCGCCTACCACATGAGCAGCGGCATGTTTCGCAAGGTCATCGTCGAAGGAGGCCCGGCATGAGCGGCACGAAACCCAAGGGAATGAACGGCATGAAACAGCTGATAATCGGGATGCTCGTGGGGCTTGTCGCGGCGCCTGCCGCAATGGCTGACGTGGGCGTTCCGCCCACGGTCTGGAGCTTCCGGACCGAGAAGCTGGAGTATCGTCTCGGGAAGAAGGAAAACTCTCTTGCCTGGGATTTCGATGCGCGCGTCGGAGGTGACGAATATCGCCTTGTCTGGAAGAGCGAAGGCCTGCGCATCCTGGGCGGTGGCTTCGCGGAGTTAAACAACGAGCTTCGCTTTCAGAAGCCGATATCCGCGTTCTTCGATACCTTCGTGGGTGTCGCCGCTTCGACCCCGGATGGTGAGCCCCAGCGCTACTACGGGAGCCTGGGCGTGACGGGCCTTGCGCCGCAATGGTTCGAAGTCGAAGGCGCGCTTTACGTGTCGAAATTCCCCTATATCAGGGCCAGAGCGGACTATAGAGCACTGATCACCAATCGGCTGATCCTGACCCCGGAGGTGGTGCTAACCATGCCGCTGGCCGATGATCCGGCTCGAGGAATCGCCGCAGGCGGGGCTTCAGCCGAGCTGGGCCTGCGGTTAGGCTACGACCTGATCGACCGCAGTGTCGCGCCATATATCGGTCTGAACTACAAGCGTTCCTTTGGCGGCACCGCCAAGCTGGTCAGGGCCAGCGGCGGAAGCGTTGGCGAATTGACCGGGGTCCTCGGCGTCAACTTCTTCTTCTGACAAGCGTCTGCCCCCGGCGCCACCGTCGGGGGCAGCACATGACGTTTACTTCAAGCGAACAGGAAATAAATACCATGATTACCATTCGTCTTCCCCACACCGCCACGACCGTCTTCGCTGCGGCCTTCGCGCTTGGTATCTCGCTGGCGGCAGGCAACGCGTTCGCCCATGGCAGCGGCATGCAAAGCATGCCAGCCGATGGCCAGACCGTCGCAGCCGGTACCAAGGTCATGCACCTGATGTTCGACGCTCCCATGCGGGTCACCAAGGTCACCATGACTGCGCCGGAAGGCAAGACCTACAAGATCAACGGCCCCGCGGCCAATCAGGCCGTCAAGGTCTGGGAAGGAAAGCTGCCCAAGCTTGCGCGCGGCAAGTATAAGGTGGACTGGCGCGGCATGTCGCCCGATGGCCATCCGATGAAAGGCGATTTCGCCTTCACCGTCGGGCAGTAACCATGGGGGGAGTTCTTGCCGCGCTGGAACCGGTGCAGATCGCGTCGATCCTGGTGAAAGCGGCAATGTATGTTGGAGCCTTGCTCGCCGCGGGCTCCATCATCAACCTGTGGCTCCTTACGGAACTGGATAGCCCGGCACGCCGACGATTGCGCAGGCTCGCGGCCATTTCGGCCGTGGCCGGGGTGGTTTTCGGCGCGCTCAGCATACCTTTGCGCGCCGCATTCCTTTACGGCGGCTTCGAAGGGGGCCTTGACCCCATGATGTTGCAGGTCGTGCTGTTCAGCCCGCTGGGATATTCCGTCGGGGTTATGGCGCTGGGGCTGACCGCCGTTTTCCTGGTGGTCTTCGATCACCGCTGGACACGCCTGATCGCGCTTCTGGGCGCGATGCTTGTGGCATTCAGCTTTGCCCTGCGCGGTCACGCCATAAGCGAGCCGCGCGCCCTCCTGTCGGCGCTGTTCGTGACTCACATCATCGCGGTCAGCTTCTGGATCGGGGGCTTCTACCCGCTTTACGACATGGCCGGACGCGGCACCGCGGCGGCCACGCGCACGGTAGAACGCTTTGGACGCGCGGCCCTGGTCATGGTCGGGCTGCTGGTCCTGGCAGGGGCAAGCCTGCTGTGGCTGCTGGCTGGCAACCCTTTCACGGCGCTTGCACAGCCTTGGGGCCAGTTCATCGCGCTGAAACTGATGGTCGTTGCCGGCCTCCTGGGTTTGGCGGGGTTGAACAAGCTGAGATTGACACCGGCGCTCGCGGCCACCGGCGACGGTGGGCCCCTGCG
The DNA here is from genome assembly GCF_900106675.1 of Allgaiera indica. GTDB lineage: Bacteria > Pseudomonadota > Alphaproteobacteria > Rhodobacterales > Rhodobacteraceae > Acidimangrovimonas > Acidimangrovimonas indica. Next base: position 337,915 of record NZ_FNOB01000001.1, on the reverse strand, counting down.
CCGTTCGATCCAGTGGGAAACTGTGGCCTTCGTGGCGATATTGCTGATCACCGCCAGCATGACTTCGTTGGTCGCACCAGAGCACGCGGGCTGAATGCCGGTGCTGCGAAAGCAAGGCGCCGGGCTTGGGATGAGCAGCGGTTCCGGGGCCGCGGGCCGCTGCAAGATCCGCGGCGGCCCTGTCTCTGCCTGCGCCTGGCCTGGCTTCGGGCTGACTACACCGGAATTCGCGCGCCGTCCCGCACTGCGCTATCACCGGCTCCTGAAGCCGAGGGCGGTGCCACCGACGGCCCGGGACCCGCGCGACCCGAAAGGCAGAGTTTTCGGCGGCGATCTGGGCCACCTGACTGAACCACGGCCCGCGCGGTCCGCGAATGCGAATGATCTTTGTCCTGACGCTGACCGATCGCCCTCTGAATCACCTCTGTGCGTGCCGCTCGGGCCGCGTGCCCCGGACCGCTGGAAGACGGAAGAAACGATGTTCGCCTGACCGCGCATGACACGGCGTGTCGTAGTCTCTGCCCAGGGCCTTTCACCGCCTGGCCAACGCGCACGCCAATCAACAGAGGCCCCGCGACCGGCGCCGGAAAATTGCGACCCAGAGGCGGATCGGGCGAGGCCATATTCAGGATCGCAACTATATCGCCGACCTCGTCGGAGGCGAAACTGCGACACTCTTGCCCGCACCGCGCGGCGGGAAACGGCTGACGCCCTGGGCGATGGCTGCTATCTTCATCGCCGGTGAATGTGGAGGACCGGTTTGAACGGGCGCACGGGATGGTCGGCGTGGTTGGGGATCGCCCTAGTCGGTGCGCTGCTTTTGCTGGTCCTGACGCCGGTCCCGGGCGTCGCGGATGTCCATACGCCCTGCGCGGCGGCCACACCGGCCCATTGCGATGCGATGCCCGCCTTGGCCAAGTCTTCCCCGTCATATGCGCCGAAGGCCGGGTTTGCTTGCGCCGCCGACGCGGTAGGCTGCCATGTCGCAGACTGCACCGGCGCATTCTTCACCTTGAGCGGCACAGCCGCCGTATCGGCCCCCACAGCCAGTCTGGCGGTCGAACATGCATTGCTGCGCCGGGATATCGTCGGCACGGCGCCATCCTTCGACCCACCGCCTCCCCGGTTCCTTGCCTGATCGTCCGGGCCCCCACGCCCTGCGTTCAAGAGACAATGGAACAGGACCGTCGCTCATTGCGCGGTTCGGGTATGCAAAGGATCAATCAGGTGAATATGAGACAAATATTACTGCTCAGCGCCTGCGGCGCGACGCAGGCCGCTGCCGTCGGCAGGCAGAGGACATGGAAAGAAAACCGCACAACCGTCTTCGTTGCGGAAAATTTGGGCGACTGGCCCGTTCACTGGCGCGCCCAATCCCCCTCGGTGCCGCGCATGGAAGCCTTGGGCGGAGCGACGGCATGAAAACCACGGTACTCGTTCTTTCCATCGGCGCCGCGATGATCGGTGTGGTGCTTTGGCTGGCCTGGCCCCGGAACGACAGCGCGTGGCCCGTGCAGCCTGCGACGGTCGACATCGCCCAGGGCCAGGTGCTTTATCAGGCCAACTGCGCAGCGTGCCACGGGGATCGGCTGCAGGGCGACCCGGATTGGCGCCGCGCCGGTCCCGACGGGGTTTTCCCGCCGCCGCCGCATGACCAGACGGGCCATACATGGCATCACGGCGACGCGCTGCTTTTCAACTACACGAAACTTGGCGGTCAGGCGATAATGGACGGCGGCGGAGCCGGCGGCAAAAGCGGCATGCCCGGCTTCGGCGCAACGCTGAGCGATGCGCAGATCTGGGATGTTCTGGCCTATATCAAATCGACATGGCCGCCGCGCGTTCGGGCGATGCAGGCAGAACGCACGAAGGCCGAACGCGCAAGGAGCAGATAGGCGCGCGGTCCCCTCCCGCGGGCGGTTCGGCACATTGCCGGACATCGCATGAACGCCGCGATAGCCGCCCGCGATTTGCGCCTTCCTGCGCCATTTCGCATTCGTCAATCGCCTCTGCCGCGCCGCCGTCGGCGGGGCCGCAGGCAGGTGACAATCACAACCCAGGCCCCGGCCGTCTTCCAAGGGCCTCTATCCCGTCACATGCGCCAGCAAAAGGCAGCTTTCGCTGCGCAGCACACCGGGCACTTCGCGGATCTCGCGCAGGATGCGGTCGAAATCCACCAGGCTCGCGGTCTTGATCTCGACCACGAGATCCCAAGATCCATTGGTCGCATAGATCGTCGAGACCCCGGCCACGCGCCGCAACGTGCGGATCACCGCGCGCGACATCTTGCCCTGCAACTCGATCAGCGTGATCGCCTTGATCTCGCCTTCCACATCGACATCGGTTTCGATCGTGAAACGCCGGATCCGGCCGGTCGCGACCAGCGCGTCCAGACGGGCCCGCACGGTGGTGCGTGAGATCCCCAAGCGCTGCGAAAGTTCCGTCACAGACGCGCGCGAATTTTCCCTGAGCGCCGAAATCAACGCCCGGTCGGCGGCAGAGGCAGCTTCAGCCATGACATTCCCATTTTGCCAAGTGTATTTAATCAATATGATCAGAAAGCGCGGCAATATTGTCAATTTTTCGCGCAAACCCTCCATCGGCTTCTGGCACACTCACCCCCGCAACATCCAGGAGAGGCCATGACCCGCACCTGTTCCCTTCTTGGCGTCCCGGTCGAGACCGGCGCCGCGCAACGCGGCTGCACCATGGGCCCCGCCAGCCTGCGCACCGCCGAACTGGGCGAAATCATCGCCGGTCTGGGCTGGCAAGTAAGCGACCTGGGCGATTTGACCGTTCCCGCCACCCCGGCGCGGGCGCATGACAACGCCGCGATCCACCACCTGGCCGAAACCGCCGCCCTGATCGGCGCGCTGGAGCCGGCCGCCTTCGACGCGGCCCAGGCCCATGACCGCGCGATCTTCATGGGCGGGGATCATTCCATGGCCGCGGGCAGCATCGCCGGCGTTTGCCGTCACGCCGCCGCGCGGGGCCGGCCGCTTTTCGTCCTTTGGCTCGATGCGCATCCCGATCTGCACCGGCTGTCCACGACCACCAGCGGCAACCTGCACGGCACGCCGATGGCCTATCTGATCGGAGAGCCGGGTTTCGAGGCCTACCCGCCATTGGCCCATCCGCTGGCGCCGGAAAACATCTGCATGATGGGCATCCGCTCGGTCGACGAACCCGAGGCCGCGCATATCCGCGACCGCGGGATCGAGGTGCACGATATGCGGGCCATCGACGAAACCGGCGTGCTGGCGCCACTGGAAAGCTTCCTGGCCCGGGTCCGTGCCGCGCGGGGCCTGCTGCATCTCAGCTTCGATGTCGATTTCCTCGACCCCGCCATCGCGCCCGGCGTGGGCACCACCGTCCCCGGCGGCGCCACCTTCCGAGAGGCCCATCTGATCATGGAAACGCTGTGCGACAGCGGCCTTGTCACCTCGCTCGACCTGGTCGAGCTGAACCCCTTCCTCGATGAACGCGGCCGCACGGCTAAATTGCTGTGCGACCTGACGGCCAGCCTGTTCGGCCGCCGTGTCCTCGACCGCATGACGCGGAGCTTCTGATGCCGCTTCGCCCCCAGCCTTCGCCCCTTGCCTATGTGCCCTTCGTCAGCGTCGACAACATGATGCGCCTGGTCAACAGCCTGGGCGTCGAGGCCTTCCTGACCGAACTGGCCACCTATATCGAGGCCGATTTCAGGCGCTGGCCGGAATTCGACAAGACCCCGCGCGTGGCCAGCCATTCCCGCGACGGGGTGATCGAGCTGATGCCGACGGCCGATGCCGAAAACTACGGCTTCAAATACGTCAACGGTCACCCCAAGAACATGCGCGCAGGCTATCAGACGGTCACCGCCTTCGGGGTGCTGTCGTCGGTGGCGAACGGCTATCCGATCTTGCTCAGCGAGATGACCGTGCTGACGGCGCTGCGCACGGCCGCGACATCGGGCCTTGTCGGGCGCTATCTGGCACCCGAAGGTGCGCGGGTGATGGCGATGATCGGCAATGGGGCGCAATGCGAATTCCAGGCGCTGGCGTTCCGCGCGCTGTGCGGCATCGACCGCCTGCGGCTGTATGATATCGACCCGGCCGCGACCGAGAAGGCGGCGCGCAATCTTGCGGCGCAGGGATTTCAGATCACGCGCTGCGGCAGTGCCCAGGAGGTGGTCGAGGGTGCTCAGGTCATCACCACCTGCACGGCCGACAAGCAATGCGCCACCGTGCTGACCGACAACATGGTGGGTAGCGGCATCCACATCAACGCGATCGGTGGCGATTGTCCGGGCAAGACCGAACTGCATCGCGACATCCTGCTGCGGTCGGACATCTTCGTGGAATACCCGCCGCAGACGCGGGTAGAGGGAGAAATCCAGCAGCTTGCCCCCGACCACCCGGTGCAAGAGCTGTGGCAGGTGATGCGCGCCGAGGCGCCGGGCCGGCGCGACGGGCGCCAGATCACCCTGTTTGATTCCGTGGGCTTCGCGATCGAGGATTTCTCGGCCCTGCGTTTCGTCCACGACCGGATCCAGGACACCGAATTCTTCGAACCGCTGGATCTGCTGGCCGATCCCGACGACCCGCGCGACCTGTACGGAATGCTGATCAGGGCGGGCCGGCCTTCTGAAGCGGCGCCAAAGCCCTAGCGAGAATAGGCGTTCGCGGGCGCGGCAAAGGTCGCGTCCTTCGTGCGATCCTATTTCGCGAAAGTCGCGTCTGTTGCATGGCGCGCTTCCCATGGCCCGAAATCCGCGCTTGCGAATGGCTCAAAGCGGTCTGCACCGCGCGAAAGCAGCCGAGCAGCCAAATGATTCGCTTCCTGGCCCGCCGTTGGCATATCCAGATGCAATTGGCGATTGTTGAGCATTAGTGGAACGGCACAACCTATTTGTCATTCCGTACCGGCGCAATACATCCCACGCGTGCATTTGGGGTAGATTCCAAGGAGATTCCACAAAATGACTCGGATCACCGACGGCGCGACAGTAGTGTGGCAAAATCGTGGCAATATTGTGCCAGATCGATTGCATTAGGAATTGAGACAATGATCAATTTTCGAGCACTTACTCTTGCGATTGCGCTCAGCGGCGTTGCCGGCGCGTCTCAAGCCGCTGTGGTATATTACAATACCTATGTGACCGGCGCCGATCTGGGTACCACCAATGTCGCCAAGGTCGAACTGACCGACAGCGGGTCGAACACGATCTTCAAGATCTCCAATACGCTGGCGGCCTATCCCGCCGGTTTCATCAATCAGCTTGGTCTGGATTACGTCGGGTCGGCGCTCTCTGCGCTTGGCTTTGGCAATTTTTCGGGGGTCGCGCCGCTTTCGATCTCTACGAACAGCGCGCCGCCTCCGGGCAATCCCTACAATGTTGTCATCGACTGGAACACCAGCAACGCAGGCGGTGGGATCCATCGCCTCAACCCTGGCGAAGATACCGCCTTCACGGTGTTCAACGCGAATACCTGGGATTTCAATTTTGCGAATGGGGTGACGCAGATTCATGTGAATGCCACGGCAAATGGCAATTCGACCAAGTATACGACCCCGGTCGCGCCCGTGCCGCTGCCCGCGGCCGGCCTGATGTTGATCGGCGGCCTGGCCGGGCTTGCGGCGCTGAAGCGGCGGCGCAAGCAGACCCAGGTTGCAGCGGTCGCCTGACCGCATCCGATGCCCTGCCCGCGCCGAGCGTCGTCACTTCTGCGGCGCGTCCTGTCCGGCGCCAAGCCCCAGCGCCACATGCAGCGCGATGAAATCCGTGGCAAAGGCCCGCCGGGTCTGCGCCAGGCTGGCCCGCGCATCCGCGATCGCGCGTTCGCGGTCCAGCAGATCCAGAACCGTCACGTCGCCATGGCTGTCGAGCAATTCGCGCGAAAGCTTTAGCGCCTGCGCGTTCAGCGATACCGAATACGATGCCATCGCCACCGCCCGGCGCGAGGCCGAGACCGAGGCCAGCGCGCTCGAGACCTGCTCGACCCCCGACAACACGGCCAGCCGCCAGGCCTGATAGGCCTGGTCCGCCCGCGCCTGTGCCGCATCCACATTTGCCGCCAGCCCCGGCTGATTGAACAGCGGCAAGACCAGGCCCGCACCCAGGGACTGGCCGCTTTTGAGCGCGCCGTCGAAGGGGGCGACGATCTGACCGGACAGGCTAAGCGAGGGATAGCGCGCGGCTTCGGCTGCGTTCACGTCGCTGACTGCGGCCGCGTAATTGCGTTCGGCCTGCCGGATGTCGGGGCGGCGGCGGACAAGATCGGCCGGCACCCCCAGCGCGGCCTGGCCGCGGGGCAGGGGCTGCCTTCCGGTATCGCGCAGGTCGATATTCAGCGCCCCGGCCGGCACCCCAAGAAGCGTGGCGATCCGCGCGGCCTGCTGGGCGATCCGGGCACTGATCTGCGGGATCTGCGTCTCCGTCTGGGCGATCAACGCCTGGCTGCGCAGCTTGTCGAGCTTGGTCGCGGCGCCGGCGGACAACAGCGTCTCGATTCCGCGCAGGGTGCGCCGGCGCGAGGCCAGATCGCTGTTATGCTGACGCAGGCTTGCCTGATAGAAGCGCAGGTCGATATAGGCCTGCGCGAGGTTCTGAAGCAATGTCAGCCGAGCGTTCTGCAACCCGTAGCCCGCAGCCTGCAGCCGCTCTATCGCCGCCCGGGATTGTGCCCGCGCCGCGGGAGAAAACGAAAGCCCCAGCGCGCCGATGCTTTCATCCACGCTGGTTCCGCTGCCCTTCTGCACCGACAGGTTCAGATTGCCGGCGACCGTGTTGCCCGCGCGGCGCGACAAGGCCGCGGCTTCGGCCAACCTGGCCTTGGCCTGCGCCACCGTCACGCTGTCCGACAGGCCGCGAGCAATCAGACGGTCCAGCACCGGGTCGCGGAAGCTCTTCCACCATTCGTTCTGATCCGCCGGCACAACCGGCAGCGGGGCCAGCCGCGCGTATCGGTCCGGCAACGCCATCTGCGGTTCGTGATAGACCTGCCCGACCGAACAGGCCGAAAGCACGATCACCAGCGGGGCCACGCGCGGTAGCGCGGCCACGGGGCCCCAGCCCCATCGCAAAATCCGACGTTCCATTGTCCTGCCCCGGCCTCTTTCGGCTCTCGGTTTCATGCCTCATCGCCCGTTCGTGCGGGCAATGACGTCTATGTTACCAGAATTTTCCGAGAATTTGCAGCATTTTGTCGCATGCCGTGCGAGGCGCCTTTGCCACGGTGACGCGGATACCACGCACCGAGGTTCTCCGACGAAAGCTTCTATTCTCGGAAAGCCTTGTCGAAATAGACCACCAGCGGATGCAGCAGATAGGTCATCGGACTGCGCGACCCGGTCTCGATGAAGGCTTCGGCGGGCATTCCCGGCACCAGTTTCATGCCCGGTCCCAGCTTGGCCAGCCCGGCCTTGTCGGGTTCGATCGTCGCGGCGTAGTAGTTCTGATGCGTGGTCGGATCGGTCAGCACATCGGCCGAGATGCGGATCAGCTTGCCCTCGATCGGTGCCGTGGTGCGCTGGTCGAAAGCCGGGAAGCGCAGCGATACCTTCTGTCCCAGATGGATGTCGTCGATATGGGTGCCGTCGACCCGCGCCTGCACCACCAGCGGCTGGTTCTGCGGGATGATATACATCAGCGGAGCTGCCGGCTGTACCACCGAATTCACGGTGAACACCCTGGAATCATAGACAATTCCAGATACGGGCGCGCGAATTTCAAGGCGTGACAGCGTGTCCTTCAGCGATAGCCGTTTCTCAGAAAGCTCGACTTCCTTGTACTGGATGTCGCGCAGCTGGCTTACCGCCTCCTCGCGCCGCTTCGTGGTCAGTTGCAGCTTTTGAATTTCGTTCGCGGCGATCTGGCCCTTCAGGTCGGCGATCTTGGCCTGCAGTTGCGCCACCTGGCCCAGCAGCGTCTCGCGCTTGGTGCGCAGGTCCAGCACGCGCGAGCTTTGCGCAAGGCCCTGTGACAGCAGCTTTTGCTGATCCGCCAACGCGGTCTCGATCAACCCGGCCTGCCGCTTGACAGAGGCCAGCTCGGCCTGGGTGCCGCTGACGCGGTTGCGCACCTGTGCATTCTGCTCGTCGATCAATCCCACCTGCTGGGTCAAGGCCTCAAGCCGGGCCTTGAACAGGGTGCGCTCGCTTTCCATCTGGCCGGCAAAGCCGGGATCACCGCGGATCCAGTCCGGCAGGTCCCCGATCGCGGCCACGTCCTTCAGGCCGTCGCGTTCGGCGCGAAGACGGGCCCGCCGCGCCGCCAGTTCGCGCAATTGCCCTTCGACAATCGCCAATTCCGAACGGGTGCGGCTGCCGTCGAGTGTAAGCAGAAGCTGCCCGGCCTTCACCCGGCTGCCATCTTGCACCAGGATCTTGCCCACCACCCCGCCCTGCGGGTGCTGCACGACCTGCCGGTTGGATTCCACCTCGATCCGGCCGGGGGCCACGACCGCGCCGGCAATGCGCGCCTGCACGGCCCAGAAACCGAAACCGCCGAACAGGATGACCACCGCCAGGATGCCGATCACCGCCGGCCAGGCGGCGCCCCATCTCGGTTCGGGCGGGTCCGTGGGTTCCTGCCCTGGCGGGGGGCGAGAGGCGTGGTCCTGTTTGCGCGGATCGCGCGCGGCGACGACGGGCGAAGCCTTGGGGGCGCGATCCTCTGGGGTCTGCTCCCCGGATTCCAGACCTCGGGACGAAGGGCTTTGGGGGGGCGGGCCTTCGGGATCCGGCGACGGGCCCGGCGCCGGCACGGGCGCAGCCGCCTTGGCCATGCTTTCTTCTTTGGGCGTCTCTTCGGCGCGGCTGGGCGTGCGGTCGCCGCCCTGGCTCCGGGCGCGTGTTCCCTGCCCGGCGGTGGTCTCGGCCTGCGCCAGCTTGCGCGTCACGCGATCGCCCACGCGGACCGCCTTGGGCAGCGCCTCTGGCCCGGTCTCGGCGGCGGAAGTATCGGAAAGGTCCGATCCGCGCCGTTCCGCCTGTTCGGCGGGCGTGTCGCCGCCCTTGTTGTCGCCGCGGACCAGGCGAAAGCGGGTCATTCCGCGCCCCCCTGCGCACGCGATGCGGCCTGAACCGTCGCCTGAACCACCGAAGCGTTCTGCAGGACCTTCGAAAGCACCTCATCGCGCGGGCCGGCGGCCTTGATCTGTCCGCCCTCCATCACCAGAAGCACGTCGCACGCGACGATCGCCATCGGACGATGGGTCATGATGATCACGGCCCGACCCTCTTGCTTGGCCTGCACCACGGCGCGATTGAGCGCCTCGGATCCTTCGGAATCGAGGGCCGAATTCGGCTCGTCCAGCAGCAGAAGCTGGGGGTTGCCGTACAGGGCGCGGGCCAGCGCGATCCGCTGGCATTGCCCCCCGGACAGGCGGCTTCCGTTGCCGTCAAGCCTGGTGCCGTAGCCTTCGGGCAGTTTCAGGATCATCTCGTGGGCATTGGCGCGCCGGGCGGCCTCGATCACCGCTTCGGAATCCGGGCTGGTCGCCATGCGCGCGATGTTCTCGGCCACGGTCCCCGTGAACAGGGTTACCTGCTGCGGCAGATAGCCGATATGGCGCCCCAGATCCTCGGGTTCGTACTGGTCCAGGGTGGCGCCGCCAAGTCGGATCTCGCCCGACGCGGGGGGCCAGTATCCCAGCAGCGCGCGCGCCAGCGTCGACTTGCCCATGCCGCTGGCCCCGATCACCGCCAGCGCCTGACCCGGCATGACCGAGAAGGAGATATTGGTGATCAGCGGCGCCCGGCGTCCCGGCGCCACCACCGACAACCCGCGCACATCCAGCCGCGCCTCGGGCACCGGCAGTCGGGTAAGCTTGGGGAAGATCGGCGTCGCGGCAAGGTACCGCCCGAGCGAGACCCAGGCAGCGCGCGCCTTCTGTATCATCGGCCATTGTCCGATCGCCTGTTCCACCGGTGCCAGCGCCCGGCCCAGCATGATCGAACTGGCCACCATCGCCCCCGCGGTGATCTGGTTCTTGAGCACCAGATAGGCGCCGACCGCCAGCATCGTCGATTGCAGGTAAAGCCGGAAGGTCCTGGTCGTGGTGGTGAAGCTGCCGGTCCAGTCGGCGGCGGCAAGGGATTGGCGCAATGCCTCGGTTCGTAGGCTTAGCCAGCGCTGCAAGATCGCCCGCCGCATGCCCTGGGTCATCACCACCTCGGCGCCACTGCGCGCGTGTTCGGCGAAGTGATGCGCCTGGGCCTGGGCGCTTTGCGCTTCGCGCACCTTGCGCGCCGTTAGCATCTGGTTGGCGATGCCGATGGCCACCAGCACCAGCCCGCCCACCACCGCCGTCGCCCCCAGCAGCGGATGAAAGATGAAGATCGCCGCCACGAAAAGCGGCGTCCAGGGAAGATCCATCAGCGCCAGCAGGACCGGCGAGGACAGCAACGCCTGCACCGCGTCGATGTCGCGCAGCGCGCTGGTCGGGGCCGCGCGTTCCGCGGGGATCTGGGTGCGCCGCAGCGCCGCCTCGAAGACGCGGGCGTCCAGCGCAGTCTGGAACCGCGCACCCACCCGTCCCATCAGGCGGCCGCGGGCGTAATCGATGACCCCCATCAGCAAGAACAGCCCGGAGACCAGCAGGAAAAGCGCGGTCAGCGTCTCCATCGACCGCGAGGCAAGCACCCGGTCATAGACCTGAAGCATGAATAGCGAGCCGGTAAGCATCAGCAGGTTGACGAAGATCGAGAAGACGAAGGCTGCGGCGATCAACCAGCGACCGCGTGCCCGGGCTGCTCTCAGCTCGGCGATCCCAGAGCGAGGTGTCGTTGTCGCTGTCGTCACTGTCTCGATGCCCCTGAACCAGTCGCTGCCTGTGACGTTGTTTTGCACCAGCAAAGCTTAATTTCACGAAAAAGGGAAGGTGAACTGCATTTTTGTGGCCGCTTCGGCGGCTCTGCGCTCAGCGAGGCGCCCGGGCCGGCGCTGTCAGACCCGGGTTTGCCGCGCGCCCGGATGAGCGCAACCCGAGACACGGCATCACCTGACTTCGCAGGACCCTTTCCGAATTGAGATTCGCATCCATAAGTGTTAACGTTCAGCGAATTTCTCGGCACCATTTGGGTGCCACCGTTCCTATTTTATTCTTTTTCAGAGGTCTTGAGCCCGTGACTTTGACAAATGACTATGTCCATCCGCCAAGCGGTTTTGCGGCGTTTCGGGGATGGGGGGTATTCTGGTTTGTGGTCGCGGTGGTGAGCGCTGCCATATATTTCCAGACCGGGCTTGAAACCTTGTTCCGGGCATGGGCCACGCCGGAATACAGCCACGGTCCGCTGATCCCGATCCTGTCGCTTTTCCTGTTCTTGCGACAGCTCAAGTCCGTGCCGATCAACACCGCCCCTGTGACCGACCGCACGCCGGGAGTGATGGTGCTGATCTTCGCACTGCTGCTGGGCGGGGTCGGCCGGATGATCCAGATCCCGGATTTCGCAGCCTATGCGATCATCCTGTGGGTGGGGGGGCTGATCCTTGTCTCCTTCGGCTGGCGTGACGGGCGCCAGTTCTGGCCGCCGGTGTTGCACCTAGTCTACATGCTGCCGCTGCCGGGCGTCCTTTATTACGGGCTTTCGACCTATCTGCAGGGGGTTTCGTCGGAACTGGGCGTGTGGATGCTGCGGTTGATCGACGTTCCGGTCTATCTGGAAGGCAACATCATCGACCTCGGGGTCTACAAGCTGCAGGTGGCCGAGGCCTGTTCGGGCCTGCGCTATCTGTTCCCGATCCTGTCGTTTTCCTACATCTTCGCGGTGCTCTACCGCGGCCCGATGTGGCACAAGGCGATCCTGCTGGTGTCGGCCGTCCCGATCACCGTGTTCATGAACTCGGTCCGCATCGCGATCGCCGGGGCGGTGGTCGACCATTTCGGACTTTCCTTCGTCGAGGGGGTCACCCATTTCATGGAAGGTTGGGTGATCTTCGTCACCTGCGTGCTGATCCTCTTCGCGCTGGCCTGGCTGCTGCTGCGGCTTCATCCCGAAAAGCATAGCCTCGTCGCCGCGCTCGATCTCGAAACCGCGGGCCTGGGGCCGCAGTTCCGGCGCATCGGGCTTGTGCGGCCGTCGAAGGAATTGATCGGTGTCGCGCTGTTGGTAAGCGCGCTGGCGGCCGCCTGGCAGGTGATCCCGCCACGCCAGCTTTCGCAGGTTCAGCGCGAGCCCTTCTATCTGTTCCCGCGCCAGGTGGGCGACTGGTCGGTCGGGGAATCGGCGCGTCTGACCCCCGATATCGCGCGCATTCTGGCCGCGGATGATTACATCTCGGCGCCTCTCACGCGCCCCGGTACGCCGCAGGCGGTGGATCTCTTCGTGGCGTGGTATCGTGACCAGATGACAGGCGGCACCCATTCTCCGACCGTCTGTCTGCCGGGCGCCGGATGGGAGATCGCCAGCCTAGAAACCATCAAGGTGTCAAAGGACCTGGGCGGGGCAAGACCGTTCACCCTGAAGCGGGCGATCATCCAGAAGGGTGTCGAGCGGATGTTGGTCTACTATTGGTATGACCAGCAGGGGGTGAATACGGCCTCGTCCTATTACGCCAAGCTGACCCTGACCAAGGCCAAGGTGCTGACCGGCCGCAGCGACGGCGCGCTGGTGCGGCTGATCACGCCGATCAACTCGGGCAATGATGTCGCGGCGGCGGAAGCGCGGCTGCAAGATGCGCTGCGCGCCGTGATCAAACCGCTGAACCGCTTCGTCCCTGGTTGACAGGGCGGCCCCTGACGGACACCTGACGACGCCCGGCCCGAGCGGCCGCGACAGGCGCGGCCCATTTGTTGTCTTCCGGGTCATTTGGCTGCGGAAGTGCGTGCGACGGATGGCTCGGGCCAACCGTCGGCAGATAAAGATTCATGCGCGAGGCGCAAGCCCGATCAGCTGACCGGTTCGCTGACTTCCGCCGCCCTCTACCAGAATTGGCAGTTTACTGCCATGTTCCCCCACCACATATTGAGGGTATGGCATGCATGTGACACCGATAAAACATTCCGTACCTTTCTAAGTCTTGCCGTTTTCAAGCCATCGACCGGCCCGAATCTCACGGCTTTGTTACAGGAGTGCAAGTCACCCGTATGACGCGGGCGTTCGTGGAGCGAAGCGGAGGGACAATGTCCAACACCGATCTTCTGAATAACCTTCCCGCGGGAGAGGGCCTGACCGATCCGACCCTGGCCTATGGGCTGATCGGGGTTTCGGACTATGGAACGCAGATGCCGTTCCTGAACATCGCGCATATGATGCGGCCCTGGATCGGGCATACCGCCACGCAATGGAACGGTATGACGACCCAGCAGCTGGAAGATGGCGGCTATTTCGACGCGAATGGCTGGCCGACGCATATCCCGAACGGGCTGAGTTCGATCGGTACGATCTGGGCCTGGGGCGGCACCGATCAGCAGGGTACCCCCGCGGCGGAATCGCGCGCCGGCACCTATGTGCTGACCTATGAGGGCGAGGGGACGATCAAGATGGGCCTCAATGCCCATGTGATCAGCTCCCAGCCCGGAAAGATCGTGTTTGCGAACCCGACGGGCACTCAGATGTCGATGTCGATCACCTCGACCGACCCGAATGGGACCGGGGATTACATCCACAACGTCTCTATCGTGAACGAGAAATACGAAGGGCTCTATCAGGCCGGCGAGGTCTTCAATCCCGACTGGCTGTCGGTCGTCAACGACGCGCGCGAGCTGCGATTCATGGATTGGATGCGCACCAACGGTTCGTCGGTTACGGACTGGGCCCATCGGCCACAGCTCGACTCTGCGAGCTGGCAGGACAAGGGCGTGCCGGTCGAGGTGATGGTTCAACTGGCGAACCAGACCGGCACCGACCCCTGGTTCAACATGCCCGCCAAGGCCACCGACGCCTATGTGCAAAGCTTTGCCACCTATGTGCGCGATCATCTCGATCCCGGCCTGACGGCGCATGTGGAGTATTCCAACGAGACCTGGAACAAGTCCTTCTCGCAAACCGAGTGGATGGATACCCAGGCCAAGGAACTTTGGGGGACCGCCCGTGTCAACGGTGGTCCGCCGCCGGGCAATCTCGACTTTTACGCGATGCGCGCGACCCAGGTCGCGGAAATCTGGGATCATACCTTCGGCGCTCAGGCGGCCACGCGCGTCGACAACGTGCTGGGCGCGCAGAACGGATCCTGGTGGTGGCTTGAAAACCGCATCCTGAACGGCGAGGTCTGGCAGGCCAACGATCCCGGCCATTTCGTATCCCCCGCCTCGGTGTTCGATTCGGTCGCGGTGACCACCTATTTCGGCCAGGCGATGATGGCCGACAGCGGCCTGCGCGCTGATCTGCTGAAAGCGATCGCGGACCCCAATGTGGACGCAAGCGCCTGGTTGACCCAGAAGATGACCGATCCGAATGTCTGGTCCTCGATCCCCGACATCGAAGCCAGATGGGCCGCGATCAAAAGCGTGACCGACCCCGCCGGCCTGAAGCTGATCGCCTATGAGGGCGGCCAGCACATTCAGCAGGCTTATGCGCTGGGCACCATGACCTCCGGCCAGGTCAGCGACCTGACCCACTTCCTGACCGATTACATCCGCAGCGGCGACATGGCGTCGCTATATCAGCAGCTTTGGGACGCCTGGTCGCAGGTCAGCGATGGCCCGTTCATGCAGTATGGTGACGTCCAGGCGCCGTCGAAATGGGGATCCTGGGGCATCCTGAGCGCGCTGGGCGACGTCAATCCGCGCGCCCAACTGCTGGATCATCTGAACCAGACCTCGCACTCGTGGTTCGGCGACGGCGGCGGGTCGCAATATCAGCAGGGCGTCATCAAGATCGCCGGCGACGGCGGCGAGGTTCTGACCGGCACCGCCAAGCAGGATTTCCTGGTCGGCGGCGCGGGCAACGACACCTTCGTCGCGGGCGCCGGAAACGACGGCATCAACGGCGAGGGCGGCCACGACACGCTGGTGCTGTCGGGGGCGCCGGACCAATATTCGATCGCCGCCGACGGGCCGGGCTACGCGGTCAAGGGCGCGGATGGCACCGATTACATCGTCGGGGTCGAGGCCTTCCATTTTTCCAATGGCGAGACGCTGACCCTTGACCAGTTCCTGAGCGGTGATCCCGTCGCCGCCACGGATGCCACCGACCATAGCACCGATAACACGACGGACAGCACAGCGCACGGCACCACCGCCGATCCCACCACGAGCGAAACCGCGGCCCCCGCGTCGGGCGGCGCGACGGTACTTGGCGATCAGGGTGGCATGGTCCATGGCACCGGCAATGGAAGCGTGACCATTGCCAACACGGCCGATGGCAGCGGCGTGACCATCAACGCGATCAACGCTTGGTCGCAGCTGGGCCGTGATCTGGGCCTTAGCGACAGCAGCTCGGGCTATGTTGTCGCGGCGAAATCCGCCTCGGCCACCATCGACGGACAGGACGTTTCGGCCAGTTACTGGAGCTTGCAGGAAGACCGGGCTTCGAAGGACGGCGCGGCGCTGACCGGCAGCGCGCTGACCACCGCGCAGCTGCTTGGTTCGGTCCTGACCCATACCCATGACATCACCTTGACCGACGCGAGCGACCGTTTCATCGGCGGCGGCGCGGATGAACGGATCTTGGGCGGGGGCGGCAACGATTACATCGCAACGCATGGCGGCAACGATGTGCTGCTTGGCGGCGACGGCAACGACACGCTGCTTGGCGGCGCCGGGAACGATACGCTTGCCGGCGGCGCGGGCAACGACCTGATCGACGGCGGGGCCGGCAACGACCAGCTTCTGCTGCAGGGCGTGGCGCAGGATTATGTGTTGACCTCTCAGGCCGATGGCAAGTATGTCCTTGAAGGCCCCAAGATGGACGGCACGGACATCATCGAGAACATCGAGACCTTCCATTTCGCCGATGGCGTCGTCATGGGGTTGGGCGCGCTTCTCGCTCAGTCGGCCCAAACGCCGGCGCCCCAAGCCGAAGCCCCAGCCGTTGCCGAAACCGCCGTGGAGGCGACCGGTGCGTTGTCCGTGGCGCTGAAGGGCGATGTGGTGCAGTCGGCCGCGCCGCGCGACATGGTGCTTCAGCTTTCCTCGGATACCGGGGTGGTGGTAGACAGCGTCAACCCCTGGTCGGCACTTGGCAAGTCGCTGGGCCTGACCGTATCCCACGACCCGGCCTTCGTGCTGTCGGAAAAGGGCACAACCGCGGATTTCGGCGGCACCAATGTCGGTGCCAATTACTGGAGCCTGCAGAACAATGTCGCCGTGAGGGACGGCGAAGCCCTTAATATCGACGCGCAGGACACCACCAAGGCGCTGGGTTCCGTCGTCGTCAACGCAGCCTCGCTGACCCTGACGGAAGGCAATGACATTTTCCATGGCAGCGGCCTGGCCGACGTGATCTATGGCGGCGGCGGCAATGACGTGCTTGACGGACGTGGCGGCAATGACGTGCTGAACGGCGGCGGTGGCAACGATTGGATCGTGGGCGGCGGCGGCGACAATCGCATGACCGGCGGCGCGGGGCGTGACCGCTTTGTCATCGGGACGCAGGACGGGCACGACGTGATCACCGATTTCACGCAGGAAGATACGCTGGATTTGCGCGCATTGCATTTGACTTCCGTCGATGCGGCCAAGGACATGATGTCGACCGATCCGCATGGCGATCTGCAATTCACCCATGACCATACGACTGTCGTCTTCGAAGGCCTGCACGAGACCGATCTGTCCTGGATGAGCCTGCTTACCTGACCCGCGCATGGGGTGCTGCGCCCGAGTGACCGGGTCAGCGCCCGATGGCCTTCAGGAAGGCCTGACCAAAGCGGACGCGGATCTCGGGCGTATAATGGCCGTCGGACGTATAGGCTTCGGGTTCCGTCGGGTCCTGGTGATCGACAGTCGCGACATAGCGGATCCGTTCTGCCCTAAGGGTCGGCTTCAGCAGCGCGGCAAGATCGGGTTTTCCGCGCACCTGCACCAGAACGACGACGGGGATCTGGCCGTCCGCGCGCGCGATCATGGCGAATTCCCGAACCATCCGGCGCAGGATTTCGCCATAGGGCAGGGGCGCGCCGAAAGGATCGGCCAGCAGGCGCTGTTTCGTCGCGGCGATGGATTTCACCGCGATCGACCGGCGCACGAGACGTGCGAAGGGCGAAGCGTCGAGCCAGGGTAACCCGAAGGTCTCGGGCCCGTAGAAGGCATCGACCCGCCGCAATTGCCCACGCCAGGCCCGCGCCCCCGGCGAGGACGGGGTCAGCAGGTTCGCGCGTTCCTGCGCCGCGCTTTCCATGAGGGGCTCGATCCGGGTCAAGCCGCCGCCCGGCGCGGGCAGGAACACCGGGTAGGTGAAGGGCGAGGGTTGCTCGAACATCCAGGTCTGGTTGCTGAGCGCGCCCATGCCGGGCACGCTGGAAGACAGGATGCCGAACACGACGACATCGCCTTTGCGCCGGTTCGCCCGATCGTCGAGAAACATCGCGAAGGTCGCGTTCGGCGGAGCGGCCGGGCCCGCGTGAAGATCGACGACAAGGCCCGGGTCAAGCGCCTTCGCCGCTTCCAGCACATGGTTCACGAAGGACATGCTGTAGCCGCGAATTTCGGGTGTGTGCGGATCTTCGCGGGCGAACCGTTCCGCCGATTTGCGCATCATCGCCTGGCGCCACGCCACATCGAACAGGTTGCCGGGCGCCCCGGGACGCGCGATCCAATCGGTCAGCTTGCCCGGCACGCTGTAGCCGTAATCGAAGAACTGGGCCAGTTTGGCGACCGGCCCGCTGCGCCCGCGCGGCAGGGCAAGGACGACGGCAACCATAGCATCCAGCAAGACCAGACAGGCGATGGTGGCGATCAGGGTCTTCAGAAGCTTCGGCATGGGCAGGGGGACCTTCCGCCTAGAACTGGAAATAGATGAAGGCAGAGGTCGCCGTGGTCGCCCCGAAGGCAAGCAGATAGACCATTCCGGCGTAAAGCGCGCCGCGCAGGCTTGTCGCCCAGCCGGCGTAGAAGGTCGGGCCGTAGCGTTCGATCAAGGCGTCCCACAGCAACAGGCAGGCGATCGCCAAAACCGTCGGCACGGGCAGTTTCGGTATCGACAGCGCGGCGAACTGCGCAATATCCAGATGCAAGATGCTTTGGGTGAATTGCCCGACCTGCGCCAAAGATTCCGCGCGAAACAGCAGCCAGCCGTAGCTGACGACCTGGAAGAACAGCACGATCGCGGCCAAGCGTTTCACGCCCGCCGACCATCGGGGCCTTGGCCGTTCGAACCCGTCCCGCACGGTTGCCAAGGATCCACCCTGGCGGCCGAACAAGGCCCGATGGACGGTCAGCAACATGCCCTGATAGGCGCCCCAGGCGACGAAATGCCAGGCCGCACCATGCCACAGCCCACCCAGCACCATCGTGGCCATGAGGTTGCGGTACGTCTTCCAGCGTCCCTTCCTATTGCCGCCGAGCGAAATGTAGAGATAGTCGCGCAGCCAACTCGACAGGCTGATGTGCCAGCGATGCCAGAATTCCTGCGGGTTGGTCGCAAAATAGGGCTGACGGAAGTTGAGCATCAGGTTGAAGCCAAGCATCTTGGCCACCCCTCTGGCGATATCCGTGTAGCCCGAGAAATCGCAATAGATCTGGATCGCGAAAAGCCAGGTGGCCAGCAGGATATCGGCCCCTGACGGCGCGGTCGACTGATAGATCGCGTCCACCGACGGGGCGATGCCGTCGGCGATGACGATCTTCTTGATCAATCCTGTGGTGCACAGCACGACCCCGCGTCCGAAAGCCTCGGACGTGACGCGGCGGGGATTCGCGATTTCGGGCAGCAGGTTGCTGGCGCGTTCGATCGGGCCTGCGACAAGCTGCGGGAAGAAAGAGACGAAAAGCGCGAAATCCAGAAAATCGGCCGTGGGTTGCAGCTGCCGTCGGTAGACATCGATCGTGTAGCTCAGTGTCTGGAAGGTGTAGAAGGATATGCCAACCGGCAGGACGATCGACAGCACAAGGGGAGAGGGCTGAAAACCCAGCGCGCTCAGCAGATCGTGCATGCTGTCGGCGAAGAAGTTGAAATATTTGAAGAATCCTAGAAGCCCGAGGTTCATGGTCAGAGAAACGAGCATCAGATAGCGCCGCCGCCGGTCGTTGTTTTCCCGCCCCATGCGCAGGGCGACGAAGTAATCGACTCCGGTACTAAGCAGTATCAGCCCTAGGAAGCGCCAGTCCCAGGCGCCGTAGAACACATAGCTTGCAACAAGCAGCATACGGTTCTGGGCACGATGGCGAAGGATTGCGTAGAGCGTTAGAACGATGGCAAAGAATAGCCAGAACTGCAGTTGACTAAAAAGCATTTTCGCTTAAGCGCCCTACTACCCATCCGACAATGTACATAAATTGCGGAAATCTGGACAGCGCTATTCTTCGGCCGCCGCATTACTGTTCCAAATCGGTCGTTCAGCATGAGCCCAGGCTGTCGTCACCGGAAGGTGACCGCCGTTTCCGAACGGCGGATGGCCGCCCGCAATCCGGTGGGAAGTTGGCGCATGCCCGCGCCCTCCCCGCATCCAGGCGCGGCTTTTTGCGCGCCGCCGGGATTTCATTGCACCGATACCTTGGACAAGAGGCTAGCGGCTGGGCCAGCCTCTTGCCTCGGGAAAAGGAATCTCAGGATCGGATTTGGCGCGACAGCGCGGGGGCAGCCGTGGGCTGGCCCAGCGGCCCGCCGGGGCGTTCGTCGCTGCGCAAGAACGAAAGAACCACGATAAGGCCCGTCCCCAGATTGCCCGCACCCACGAAGGCAAGTACGACAACCCACCAGGCGGCGCCAAGCATGGCCGCCGCCACGCCACCCATGATTCCGGTCAATAGTGCTCCAAAGATGATCGTAGGAACCATTTCGGGCCACATCCCTTCATACTGCTCACGGAGATTTCCCGCGAAACGCTGCCATTCCAGGCAGCTTTGGCTTGCGCAGGTTCATGCCACCGCTGGGTGTGTGGGCTTCCTGCATTCCTGAACTAACTTGTCGCGCGAATCGGGCGAAACTATGACTGGCTACGATCCCATGCGCCGTCAGCACTGGTACACTCAAACCTTCCCGGCCTTCGCGCCTCTATCAAGGGAAAGATGCGCGCCGAATCCCTAACTTTTCGTTAACGCTGCAAGTCGGCCACGGCTGGCACGCGCCCGGACGGCGGCTTCGCATCCTCCGAAAATACAGCCTCCAGAGGCATGTAACGAGAAGTTGATCCAACAATAAGGCGTGATTGCAGAAAAACTTTGACAGAATTAAGGCATCGCGTAGCCTGTCTGTGGTCGGGTGGCCCCTACAGAAATCATCTTGAAATTGCAGGTGCTGAAGGGGTCTGGAATTCTACCCGGCGAATATTGTGACGATTTTGGCGCCAGAAATGGTTGAAAGGAAGTTAACATGAAGAAACTCGTAGGAATTATTGCCCTTGGCGCCTCGATGGCGCTTGGTGCTGGCGCGGCGTTCGCCGCCACCTGCACCTCTACCGGTGGCGGGTGCGGCACCTACACCAACAACGATTCGCAGGTTCTCGCGAACGGCACCGTGATCGGCTATCAAGTCCAGTCGATCAGTGGCGGCAACTTCGTCTACGCAAGCCGGTTCAACAATTTGACGTCTGATCCGGTGAACGTGGACTTCACCGTTCAGCAGTTCCAGAAGACCAACCAGGCGTCGATCAACAACCTGACGCTCACGGGCTACACGGACGCGGGGTATTCCAACCGTCTTGGCAGCCTGAATGTGACCGACAGCACCGGCGCGCCGACGCAGATGCTTGGCTCGCTTAACGATGTGCTCTTCAAGGGAATCACGCTGCCGGTGCAGACGATCTACTTCAAGCTGACCGGCACCGCGGTGCCTTCGCATCTGTCGGCTAATCTGCTGCCGTCTACGCAGTTCACCATCGCCGCTGTTCCGGTTCCAGCCGCAGGCTTCCTGATGCTGGCTGGTCTGGGCGTGTTCGGCTTCGCTGCGCGCCGCAAGAGCAAGATGGCGGCGTAGGCCTTCGCCTTCCGCACTGACTGCGGGCCGGTCCCTTGCGGGGCCGGCCCATTTCTTTGCCTCGTATCTATGGCCTGATCTTGGGGCATTCGACGCGCCAGCCCCAATGCTGCGGACGGCGCCCCGGTTCAGTAGTATTCGCCGCCATAGCCGTCGTGCTCGTCAAGATAGCGGCACTTGTTCATCACCGTGCCCAGCACGTTGGTCAGGCCCGACAGGTCTCGCTCGGAGCTGTCGACTTGCCGCGCCGAAGTGCTGTCCGCAGCCGCGACCAGCAAGGCGCAATCGACCTGACCCAGGAAGGCAAGGTTGTCGTCATTGCCCATCATCGGCGCGGTGTCGAAGATGATGACATCGGGCTTGAACCGGGATTCGATGTCGTCCAGCGTCGAAGCGGTCGAGGAGCCAAGCAACGTCTCGGCCGAATGGGGAACCGGCCGCCGGTTCAGCCCGATCGCCAGATTCGGCCCGAACCGGACCGCGTGCTCGGAAAAATCCCGAGTACCCGCGAGTAGTGCCGCGAGATCATGCGACCCCGCCTGCTGACCCAAGAGCCGCGCCAGCGAGGGCCGGCGCAGGTCGAAATCCAGTAGCATCACGCGCAGGTCGGCCTGCCGTGCCATCGCAAGCGCCAGGTTCAGGCTGACCGTTGTCTTGCCGCAAGCTTTGTTGGGCGAGGTGACTGCAAGACGCTTCCAGCCCTCGGCGCGCATCTGGCGCAACACGCGGGTTCGCAGGATGTCGTATGGCGCCGCGAATTCGGAGCCCATCAGCGCGCTCAGGCGCATCTTCCTTGCCAGCGCATTCCCGATCGGGATTTCGTGGAGCGCTGTCCATAGTGCTTCGGGGCGCACATCTTTGATCGGGCGCCCAGAGTCCGGCTGTGGCGCCTGGCGTGGCCTGTGGTCTGGCGCCTCCCCGTCCTTGGTTGCCTTGCGGGCGGCGCGCGCCTTGGCCATCGCGGCCTCGAGTCTTTCCATTTCTCTCACTCCTCGGGGGCGCCCCCCCCTTCACAGAACACGTTACGCGGCACTACCCGCCGAGCTTGGTCTGAATCTTCGCCGCAAGCAGGTCGAGCGGCATGTAATAGGTATCGATCGCCCACATCGAGAGCGGAACCACGACGGCCACCAGCATCAGCGCCCCCAGCGTGATCATGCGCCGCCCGACGGTTTCGCCCGGGGTACGGACATAGGGGATCGCCACAAGCGGAGTGACCCCCAGCGCGTTGGTCAGATCGGCAGGGCGGCGCAGCGACGTGTCAAGCATCTCTCGCAGCACGATCAGCCCAAGACCAAGCGCAACCCCGGCAATCAGGCCCAGAAGGATGATCTTGCGGCGGTCGGGCCGCGACGGCTGATCTGGCGCCGTCGCGGGATCGAGCACCGCCAGCCGCTGGCCCTTCGACAGCGCTTCGATCCGCTCCCCCGTCGAGGCCTGCGACAGACGCGTGACGGCGGCGTTATATTGCGACTGGATGTTGTCGTAGTCGCGTTCCAGCGCATCGAGGGCGATCTTGTTGTCCGCGGTCTCGTCGATCGATTTTCCAAGCTTTGCCAATGTCTTGACAAGCTCTTGTTCTTGATTTTCCAGCTGCGTGATGCGTCCGTCGATCTGCGCGGTCTGTATGTCCAGCATTGCCTTCTGGGCGGTGCTGACGTTGTTGGACGCGTCGGCAGCCGTGGTCGCCGCACCGGCCGCGGCCGCTGCCTGCTGGTGGGTTACCGTCTTCTCCAACTGGGCGATCTGGGCTTTCAGCATCAGCACCTTGGGATTGGATTTCGACAGCACCGCGAGCGCCTGCGCCAGCTGGGCCTGCAACGCCGTCAGATGCTGGGCCTCGGGCGAAACCGACGCACCGGTGCTATTGGTCGAGACCCCGCCAGTGGCATTGAAGATCGCGACCAGACGCTGCTTTTGGTCCCTAAGATCGGCGACCTGGCGCTGCACCGAATTCAGCCGCTCGCGCAGGCTGGACTGCTCGGTCATGCGGAAATCGAGCGTGGCGGGCAGGGCGCCGCGATGCTGGTTCTGGAAGGAGAGGATCTTGGCGGATTGAGCGTTCAGCGAGGTCGACAGACGTTCGACCTCTTGCTTGAAGAATTGCAGCGTCTGCTCTGCCTGGTTGGTGCGCATCGAGGCGCTGAAATTCAGGATCCGCGTGACGTATTCGTTCACCACCGCGGCGGCGGTGGCGGCCGAGCGCGCGGAAAACGCGATCGTCATTGTCGTCGCCTGGTCGCGCCCGGTGCTGTTGCGGATCTGCGTGGAATCGCGCATCGCATCCACGATCCGGTCCGGCGACATCGTGTCGATGCCGGGGAAGACCTGGAAGCGCCGCGCGATCTCCAGCAGGTTCTGCCGCGTCATCAGGCGCTGTTCGAAGATCTGCAGCTGTTCCAGTGCCGCCGTGCTGACCGTCGGCGCCGCCAGGCTGTTCGGTATCTGCGGGGATTCAAGCAACAGCCGCGCCTGCGATGTATAGGTCGGCGGCAGCTTGAGCGCCGCCGTGCCCGCCACGGCGAGGACCGCGACGAAGGCCAGCGCGAAATAATGGAAGCGACGCCGGAAGATCGCGAAATAATACTTGAGGTCGATGGTCATGGCTTGCCGGTCTCCGCATGGTCTTTGATCTGCGCGGCGAAGAAGACGTTGTCTTCCAGCACTTGTTCGAGTGTCGTAGTCGTCACGACGGGCGATTCGTTGGTCCAGGCATAAAGCAGGGCCATGTCGCAGAACTGGTTTATCAGGCGCGGCACGCCGCAGGTCACGTCATAGACCAGCTTGCGCGCCGCCATGTCGAATTCCTCGCCGGTGCCGCCGGCGGCGACCAGGCGGTGGACGATGAAGTTCCCCGTCATGGCCGCGTCAAGCGGCAGCAGATGGTAGCTGACGGCGATGCGCTGGGCCAGTTGGGCCAGTTCCGGCCGCCGGATCGTTTCGGCCAGCTCCGGCTGCCCCACCAGCACCAGCTGGACGACCTCGTCCTTGCCGGTGTTGATGTTGGTCAGCATCCGCAGTTCTTCCAGCCCTTCCATCGACAGGTTCTGGGCCTCGTCGAAGATCAGGGTCACGCGCCGGCCGACCGCATATTCCGCGATCAGAAAATCCTGCAATTGCTGGAACAGGAAGACATAGCTGGAATTCGAAGCAAACTTCTGGCTCAGCGCGTTGAGCACCCATTGCAGCAGGGCGCCGCGCCCGCCCTGGGCATTCGACACCAGCCCGACCGTCGCCGAAGGGTCTATTTCACGCAACAGTTCGCGCAGCAAGGTGGTCTTGCCGCAACCGATCGCCCCGGTCAGCAAGGTCACCGGGGAACGGGAATGGATGCCGTATTCCAGCACCGAAAAGGCCCGCCGGTGCTGCGGCGACCACATCAGCATGTCGGGGTCGGGCAGCAGCGTGAAGGGGCGCTCCTTGAAGCCGAAGAAATCGGAATAGAAGCCGCGAAGTTCGGGGTCGTCGCTGTTCGGTTGCGTGCCGTCCGCCGCGACCGGCTCGGCCGTCGTCGCCTTGCCTGCCTTGGCGTCCCGCGGATCCCATGGTGGGTCAATCTCAGTCATTCAATATCCTTGGTGACCGCGAAAAAAAGGCTTGTCCGCCGTCATTTGGCGAGAGCGGGCACAAGCTGCGGCCTCAGCCCTCCTTTTTTGAGGGAGGCTCCGGAGAAAAGCAATTGCTCACTTGGCTGCGCTGTTCGTCAAGGCGCGGGAAACACCGAATCGACCATCTCGATGCGGGCAAATTTCTGGCGGTTCCATGGTGTCCTGTCGCGCGTTTGGTGCCCAAATCGTGACAATCAGCGGATGAGCGCGCAGAAACAACATCGAATCGGGAACAGTTCCGTGAACTTTGGGGCGAAAACATGGCGATCGGTCGGAGCGACACCATTTTTTTGTCGATTTTTCGCCTCGTTCCGCTAACCTGTACCCGTGTGAGTGCGAGTGGCGTAGAACGCTTGCGGGTGAAGTACAGCGTTCCTGATTATGTAATGCAATTCTGATTTCCGGGTTCTGGCCCCGAATATTTTTCTTATTGACGCGGCCTTTTCGTGGTTTGCGATTTGGGGCGCCGTGGCTGTCTGATTTTCCAGACTGTGGCGCGGTGTTTTATTTGAAGGGATTACTTTGACCATGCATTTGCCCGACTTGTATGATAGCTATTCAATTCTGGACAGACAGAGACGAAACCGCGCGCGGCGCACGGGACTCTATCGTGGCGGCGTCAAGCGCATGATCGATGTTTCTCTCGTGCTGATCTCGCTGCCGCTGGTGGCACCGATGCTTGCAATTCTGGCGCTTCTCGTCGCCCGCGATGGCCACAGCCCCTTCTACTGGAACCGTCGGGTCGGCCGCGGCGGCCGGGTGTTCCACATGCTGAAGCTGCGCACGATGGTGCCCGATGCCGACCGCAAGCTGCAGGAACATCTCGACAATTGTCCCGCGGCGGCGGCCGAATGGTCCTACAGCCAAAAGCTGCGCAACGATCCGCGCGTCACCCGCGTGGGGCGCTTCCTGCGCAAGTGTTCGCTCGACGAACTGCCCCAGATCTGGAACGTGCTCAGAGGTGACATGTCGCTGGTCGGCCCCCGTCCGATCATGCCCAATCAGGCGCCGCTTTATCCCGGCACCGCCTATTTCAATCTGCGTCCCGGGTTGACTGGACCGTGGCAGGTATCGGACCGCCATGAAAGCGCATTCGTAAAACGCGCGGAATACGACGCCCGGTACGAGGCCGAGCTGTCTTTGGCGACAGATACGAGGCTCATTGTGCGTACTCTGGGCGTGGTGATGCGCGGTACGGGTTGTTAGCCTACCGGCGCAGGAAGTAACCTGGCCCCACCGGAGACGCCTCCGTGGGGTCCTTGCCCGTTAAGACGGCGTTTCGAGTTGAGCCAGATTTCAGGAATCCCACATGACTTTTTCCCGCGCTGCCTTTCTTCTCCCGGTCTTCATGGTCGCCATGTTGGCGCTTGCGGGGTGCAAGACCAATGAAGAACGGGCGGCAGAGTATTTCCAAAGCGCCCAGAACTACGTTAGGTCTGGCGACTTCTCCCGCGCCGGAGTCGAGTTCCGCAATGCGATCCGCCTTGCGCCGGGCGATGACAAGGTCCGGATCGGCTTCGCCGAGATGCTTGAATCCGAGGGCAACCTTCCGGGGGCTTATCAACAATATGCCTCTCTGATCGAACATGACCCCAACAACATCACGGCGATCTCCGCGGCGGCGCGGCTGGCCGCCGAGCTGACCGATTGGAAGACGGCCGACGAACAGGCGCGGGCCGGCCTTGCGCTCAAGCCGGATGATGTGCAGCTGAAGGCCGTCGAGGTCGGGGTACGTTATGCCAAGGCGGTGTCGGCCCGCGATGACGCCGCGCGCGCAAAGGCCGCGACGGACGCGCGCGACCTGATCAAGAAGCTTCCCCGAAATCTGATGCTTTGGCGCATCGTCATCAACGACGAGATGCGTTCGCAACGCTACGATGCCGCGCTGGAAAAGGTCGACGCCGCGCTGAAGATCGCGCCGAAGAACCGAACCTTCTATGCGCAGCGGCTAGCGATTCTCAGCGCGCTACGGGACGGGCCGGCGATCGAGGCCCAGCTCAAGAAGATGGTCGACATGTTCCCGGGCGACAACGCCGTGCAGCAAACCTTGCTGCGCTGGTATGTCTCGCAAGGCAAGATCGCCGAGGCCGAGGGTTACCTGAAGAGGCTTGCGGCCGAGGCGAAGCCCGCCCAACGGGCCAAGGCCGACATGACCCTTGTCGGTTTTATTCTGCAGTACCGTGGCCATGATGCCGCGCTGAAAGAGCTTGACCGGGTGATCGGCTCGGGCGACGTGCCGTCGGCCCCCGCCGCCGCCCCTGCCGCCGCCCCCGCCGCCAGCGCCGATGACACCAACGGAAATGCGGCCGATGCCGGCACCGATTTGACGTTGGAAAGCTTTCGCGCGCTGAAGGCGACGATCCTGTTCCAGAAGGGCGAGCGGGACCAAGGGCTGAAGTTGATGGATGCGATCGTCAAGACTGCGCCCGCCACGGACGAGACCCGCCGCATCGAGGTGACGCTGGCGAACATGCGCTACATGGCGGGCGACAGCGTGGGCGCGCGCGCCCTGGTCGAGAAAGTGTTGAGCCAAGACAAGGGCCAGACCGAGGCGCTGAAGCTCAAGGCCGGCTGGCTGATCGATACTGGCGACACCGACGAGGCGATCTCGCTTCTGCGCACGGCAATGGAGGCCAATCCCAACGATCCCAAGGCGATGACGCTGATGGCCCGCGCCTACGAGCGCAGCGGCAAGCCCGATCTTGTGGGCGACATGCTTGGCCAGGCGGTCGAGGCCTCGAACAGCGCCCCCGAGGAATCGCTGCGCTACGCGCGGTTCCTCGCGCAACAGGGAAAGGAAGTCTCGGCCGAGACCGTGCTGATCGACGCGCTGCGCCTGTCGCCCGACAACTTGCAGCTGCTGATCCCCTTGGGACAGATCTACATCGAGACGAAGGATTGGCCGCGCGCCGAGGGCGTGACGCGGCGCCTGAACGAGATCGGATCGCCCGAGGCCAAGGCGGCCGCGCTGAACATGACACCGGCAATCCTGGCCGGACGTCAGAACCTGGGGGCCGCGGTTTCCTATCTGGAAGGGCTTATCAAGGACGGTCAGGGCGGGATGGACGCCCAGATCGCGGTGATCCGGTCGTTCCTGACAGAGGGCAAGGTCGCTCAGGCGAAAGAGGCCGCCGCCAAGCTACTGGCCGAGAAGCCGGAGGACCCGGCACGTCTTTTCGTCCTGGCCTCGGTGCAGGCGGCGACCGGGGATGTGAAAGACGCCGAACAAGGCTATCGCAAGCTTCTTGCTGCAGATCCCGCGCGCGATCGCGTCTGGGTCGCGTTGATTCAGCTGCAGCGGGTCTCGGGGCAGGTCGCGGCATCGCATGCGACGTTGACCCAGGCGCTTGCGGCCGTACCGGATTCGTCGGCGCTTCTGGGCATCAAGGCCGCCGACGAAGAGAAGGCGGGCCGTATCGACGCCTCGATCGCGATCTACAAGAAGCTTTATGACAAGAACCCCAACAGCGTGCTGAATGCCAACAACCTTGCCAGCATGTTGTCGGACCATCGTGCGAGCGACCCGAAATCGCTGGGAGAGGCGCAGCGGATTGCGCGCCGTCTGGCGGGGACCAAGGTGCCGGCTTTCGCCGATACTTACGGCTGGATCGCCTATCAGCGCGGCAATCCGCAAGAGGCGCGGACCTATCTTGAACTGGCGGCGCAAGGAATGCCGCAAAGCCCGATCGTGCAATATCATCTGGCCGAAACCTACAAGGCGCTGGATGAGCACGACAAGGCCAAGGCTCAGTTCAAGAAGATCGTCGCCATGGTCGGGCCCGACGACACGCGCCCCTTCGTCCAGGCCGCGCGCAAGGCTCTGGCCGATCTCAAGCCCGCCGGCGATGGCGCGGAGGCGATGATACCCGCCAACGGTAGCGGCAACTAGGCCCCGCCAGCCTCCGGCTGCAACGAACGACGCCCCGGTGCCATGCCTCGGGGCGTTCGTTCTGGGTGTCGCCTTTGGCCCGTCGCCCGGCGCGACGGGGCGATTGCCGTTTCGGGGGATACATGCTGTGCGACCTGCCAATGCGTTTGCATGGAAGGGAATTGGAAGGGCTTTCGCGCGGCGGCGGGCGGCTTTTGCGGCCTGACGACTGCCCGTTTCGACCGCCCGTCAGGGCGCGGGCCGGAAATTCGGAGATCCGATCAGGTTGCAGGCCGTCTGCGCCGCCCGGCCATGACCAGCGCGCCCAGTCCGAGCAGCAGCATCGGCAATGTCGCCGGCAGTGGAACGACCGACGGCAGCGCAGCCCTGGACGTGCCCGAGGATGGGCCGCTTCCGCCGGTGATCGTCGGGTTGCCCGAACCCGACCCGACTAGACCCGTTCCGCCCGAGCCCGCCCCGACTAGGCCCGTTCCGCCCGAACCAGACCCGACTAGGCCCGTTCCGCCCGGACCGGCGGAGGTGAGGAGGTTTCCGGACGGAGCGCTAGTGCCGCCAAAGGGGTGCGCCCCGGCAAGCAGCGCGGTCCACGGTGGCGAGGACTTGGCGCTGCCTTGCAAGCCGCCTTGGGCCGGGCCGCGTGGTGGGCCGCCATAAAGGCCCGCCCCCCCCGCGATCAGCTTCTCGAAGATTTCGGCCGGGGTGAGCGTGCCGCCCGCTGACGTTCCGCCCTGGCCTCTGTCCTGGCCGTCGTGCAACCAACTGGCCAGGGAGCCCAGCAGCGTTCCCAGGTTGGCCACGCCATTGCCCGGCATCCATGTGAACGGGGCGCTGGGAAACGTATGGTGCAGCCAGTATAGGGCCGAGACGATCTGTGAAGTCTCGGTATCGCCCAAATGGCGCAGGCCCATCCCCACCGTCTCCGGCAGGCCGGACAGACGAGACGACGGTGTCGGCGCGGCCGCGCCCGCCGTGGCGCCCAAGGACAACGCCGCAGCCATGAAGAACGCCACCGCGCTACGCCGCGGATGCCACTGTTTCACCCAAATCAACATTTTGGCCCCCAATCCCAAACTGAGTCGCCGAATAACTTTGCCTTAATGTTGCCCAATATAGGGCGAAATCGCCATTTGTCATGCCAAGAATCTTCCGACAAAGCGTTCCTGCATCGGCAACAGTCCGGTCCACGCCGGCTTCGGCCGGGAAACGCGGCAACAGACGGCGCGCTTCACATGGCACACTTCACATGGCACGCGTCGGCCAGTGTCACCTTCGCGGCCGCGGGCCGCAACTGTTGCCCGACGATGACGCAAGGATGAACTTTGCTACGCAGAGAATTGTTTTTCTGTCGGAACTCCCGCATGATCGTCAAATTAAGAACAAGTGAGCGAAACCATGTTCAAAGCCATTCTTCGTCTGGCCATCGCGGCCATCTTCGCCGTGGTCGCCGTTTTGCCGGCCGCCGCAGCCTATCGCATCAAGCCTGGCGACACGTTGAAGATGCAGGTGCTTGAGGATTCGTCGCTCAACAGCGACCTGCTTGTGCTGCCCGATGGCTCGGTCACAGTTCCGTCAGTGGGCACGATCCAGGCCGCTGGTGACAGTATCGAAACACTGCGCAGCGTGATCGCCAAGCGACTCACCCCGAATTTTGCCACCACGCCGACGGTCTATCTGTCGATCGGAAGCCTTGCTCCCGTCAGGTCGGTCGGATCCGGGCGCGGGCAGATCGACGTCTACGCCATGGGTGAGGTCGCCAAGCCCGGCCTGGTCGAGGTCAGGCGCGGAACCACGCTGTTGCAGGCGCTGGCACAGGCCGGTGGGCCGACCCCCTATGCCGCGACCAAGCGCATCCAGCTGCGCCGCAGTTTCAAGAACGGCCAAAGTCAGATCCTGCATTTCGACTACAAGGCGCTGATGTCCGGCGCAGCGGTTCCGACGATCGTGCTGCAACGCGGCGATGTCATCATTGTGCCGACCCGGCGGTTGTTCGAGTAAGGCACGGTGATGGGGGTGATCAGGCGCAGAGGGACGGCCCGCAAGACAATCATCGTGGCGGTGGCCTGCACGGCCGCCGCGGTTGGGGTATTGCCGCGGGCCGACGCGCAGCAGGCCTCGGACGTCCCGGCGAATCAGGCGCCGCCGCCACGGCTGGTGCTGAATTTCGGCACCAGGCTGAACCACGAATCCAATTACAAACTGACGATCCCGGCGCGGGCGGTCACCACCTTCGACACTACCCTGGGGCTGCACTTCAACAGCACCACTCATATCCAGAGGCTGAGCTTTTCTCTTTCGGCGCTTGGCCGGTTGTCAAGCGATGGCGCGGTGGCGGAAAGCGGGTTGCATGAACCCGCGGCGCGGCTGTCCTACAGCCGGGAAACAAAGGATGCGCGGCTGAAGATCGACGGAAGCTACATGCGCCGGCCCACGTCGCAAAGCATCGGCTACACGACGCTGCCGGATGGTTCTCTGTCGCCGCAACCGATCGTTTCGAGCGGTACCGTCAGCACCGCATCCGCGCGACTGGGGTTCGAGACCGGGCTACGTGCGCCGGTCGGCTTCGGGCTGAACCTGGAGGGTTACAACCGCCTCTATAGCGGCACGACCGATCCCAACGCCTATGACGTGCGCACGCGTTCGGCGAATGCGGTGCTCAAGCTGCATCCCAGCAAGGTGGTCGAATACGACCTCGGCCTGATCTGGAGCCGCGAACATGATACCAACGCGCTGCTTACCCGGCGGCGCAGCTCCGGCGCCTATGTCGGGGTCAGCCGCGCGCTGTCGCCCGTCCTATCCCTGTCGGGGCAGTTGGGATATCAGCGGTCGGAAACCGATTTCGTCGCGACCGGGACAAGCCAGATATCCAAGGGTGCCTATGGCAATCTCAGCCTCACGCGCGACACGCGGACCGGCAGCCAGGGCGTGACATATACGGCGGCGCGCGACAGCATCGGCCTGCGCAACACGCTAAGCCTCGACGCCAAGACGACACTTCGCGACGGGGCCCAGCTTTCGGCCAGGATTGGCGCCGCGGCGCGACCGGGTCATGCCGCGCAACTGGTGGGAAAGCTGCGCTATGATGGCAAGTTGCCCGATGCCAAATACGCCGTCAGCATCGACCGGCGGGTTGGGCTGAATGCCAACGACGTCGATGTCGCCGAACTGCATGTCGGCGCCAGCTACACTCATTCAATCAACGCGCTGTCGAATCTGGCGCTTAGCCTGGACTGGGCGCGGGTGGGCAGTGCTGGCTATGGCAGTTATCCGACCACGAAGCGCCAGACCGTGGAGGTTGTCTATTCGCACGAATTGGCCAAGGGCTGGAACTTGAACGCCGGGGTCCAACACCGTCGGCAAGAAAGCAGCGCGGGCACCGCACGGTCAAATGGGGCTTTTCTCAGCATCGGGCGAAGCTTCACGCTGCTGCCCTGAACGCCACCCGATCGTGGGATGCCCCGAAAGGACATGATGGCCGTTGTGCCCCAGTTTCCAAGCCGCCTGAGGGATGTGCCGCTGGTGATCTGGGTCATACTGATCGCCGACAGCTTGCCCGAACTGGTGCTCGAAGGGGCCGGCGCGGGGCTTTGGGGAAGCCCGCGCTGGCGAGATCTGGCCTATAGCTGGGCGGGGTTCTGGCCCGGGCTGCTGCACAACTGGCAACCCAACTATCCGAGTCAGGCCCTTGCGATGTTCGTCACCTATGGCTTCGTGCATCTGGGTATCACTCATCTGCTGGGGAACATGCTGGTGCTGGTCTGGCTCGGTCTGCCGGTGGTTTCGCGGGTGGGCAGCGGCCGCTTCCTGATGATCTACTTCATGTCGATGATCGGCGGCGGGCTTGGCTATGCGCTTCTGTCGTCGGGACTGACGCCGATGGTCGGCGCTTCGGGGGCGCTGTTCGGCCTGGCCGGGGCCTGGGTCGCCTGGGAATATGTCGACCGCTTCACCGCAGGCCAGATGCTTTGGCCGGTGCTGCGCATCGTGGCGCTTCTGGCGGCGCTGAATCTTGTGTCATGGTGGGCCACGGGGGGGCATCTGGCCTGGCAGACCCATCTGGGCGGCTTCGTCGCGGGCTGGATCGCGGCGCTTCTGGCTGACCCGCGGCCCCGCCCGGGCGAGGCTCCCTGAACCGGCTGGACCACCCGCGGTGCCTTGCCCCGTCGCCTCGGCGGCCTTGTCGGCCGGGCTTCCTTGCCGCAGCTAGCGGTGCAGCATCTCGGCCAGCGTCCGTGTCGCGCCGCCATCGAAGACGAAGGTCTGGATGTTGAGCACATAATCCGACACCCCCGGCCCGGTCAGACGATACCCTGCGGCTTCGGGCACAAGGCGGTATTGGTCGGGCCTGCCGGCCAGCAGCACGGTGTTCGTGCCGCCGCCACCGTTCAACCCGTCTGCCCCGGTGCCCGGCACCAGCGTGTCGTTCCCGGACCCGCCGATCAGGAAATCCTGTTTGCCGGTGCCGGTCAGCCGCGTGCCGTTCGGACCGGCGATCCTGATCACGCCCTGTTGATAGCGCGCCCCGCCACCATCGCCGAACCAGGCCTTCGAGCTTTGGTTGCGCCGGATCAGCAGGTCGGCCCGGGGATTGCTGTCGCCAAGAGCGGCGAACAACCCCCAAGATCCCCATTTCGACGGCGCCCCCACGTCCGAATATTGCATGAACGGCCCGTCGCCGATCTTCGCCCAGCCGTCCCACAGCGCGTCATACAGCATCGCCATGTCCGGGCTGCGGATATAGCTGGTCAGGAAACGGGTCAGCCCGGCAAGGTCGTCCTTCTTCAGCCCTCGTACCGCGAAGGCCTGCTGTATGTGCTGCCCGCCCTCATATGCGACGAGCTTGAGCTTGTATCGGTCGGCGATCTTCTTGACGCCCTGCCAGCGCGCTTCGATGCGAGGGATCGAGGTTGGATAGGACGGGTCGCTTAGCTTCGAGGTCAGCCAACGGCCGGTTGCGGCGGGGCTTTGGCTCTGGATCCGTTCCAGCAACTGGGCGCGCAGCTTCGCGTCCGCCACGACCGCGCCTCCGAAGTAGGTCGTCACGGCAAGCGACGAAAAGACCGTCGGCGGCGCGACGAAGGACGCGGGCTCATGCTTCTTCCACAGCGGGGCGGTCAGTTCCTGCTCGGCCTGCCAGAGGTTGCCGTTCTGCACCCCCATCACGTTGTCCACGCGCTTGCGCGCCTGGGCGCCAAAGACATCGTTCCAGATCAGCGCGACCTCGGTGGCGCGCTTGGCGGCGTAATTGGCCCTTGCGCCGCCCCCGGTCTCGCCCCAGTCGGCCTTTGCCTGGGCGATCAGCCAGCGGGTCTGGCTAAAGGCCCAATTCCAGATTTCGTTGGAATACTCCACATGTGCCACAAGATCGGGGTCGAGGTGGTCGCGCACATAGGTGGCGAAGTTGCGCACATAGGTATCCGAGGCCTTTGCCGGCATGTTGAACCAGGGCTCGGCCCCGGTCTGGTTGGCAAGTTGCACCATCACCTCGACCGGGACGCCCTTATCCATCCAGGTCGCGTCCTGCGGCGTCGGGCGCTGCGACCAGGTCTCGATCTGGGAACCATTGGTCGCCATCCAATCCATGAAGCGCAATTCGCGCGCATCCGCGACGACCTTCAGCCAATCGGGGTTGAAGATCTCGCCAGCCTGATAGAGCCCTTCGTATTTCTGCGGCACGATGGCGATATCGCGGATATAGTCGCCCGTCCCCTTCGGATCGGTTGCGGTGATATCCAGCGCCATCTGCGTCCCGGTCGGATTGTCGAAGACGATGCGTCCCGGTCGCGACCGGATCACCCGCACGCTGCCCAGCTTTAGCCGAATCGACCCCTCGCCCTTGTATGTCAGTACATAGGTGCCGGCGCGTGACTTGGCCTCTTGCGACCCCGCCAGATCCTTGCCACCCCAGGCCCAGATCGTGCCGATCGATTCCAGCCCCCGCGGAATGCGTTTGGGCCAGCCCTTCGCGTCCAGATAGCCGCCCTCCTGCAGTTGGTGGGTGGTCATCGCGTTCCACTTCGCCCGGCTATGCCCGATCCAGGGGCGCATCATGTGGGCGATGTTCAGGAACGGCATCTCCGGCGACCAGTCGGAGATGCCCGTCAGCCCGTAGGCCAGCGTCGGATTGCGCAGCCCCACGCCTGCCGGCAACGCCTCTGCCCAGGCGCCGCCTCCCATCCCCAGCAGGGTCACGGCGGCAAACGCGGCGATCAGGCCGCGCTTTTCGCGACGCCTCTTGCGGTGTGCGTTCGCGGCGGGCGTGTGCCGCGTCGGGTGGGGCGGAAACATTTGGGCAACCTCATTATTGGACCCGCGCGGCGCCGCGCGCCGGTCCGGGCGACCAGGATGGCGAAATCTAGCACGCCCGACCCGTGCGGGACAGGCAGCACCCTACGACAGCTTGGAAACTGCGCAAAGGTTCGCCATGATGCGGATCGACGGATCATGCACCAGACGAGGCCCCGGCTCCGGAGCGACCATGAAGATGCGCGCAGATCTCTACCCCCCGTACCGAACGGGCGAATCCTTTCCCTGCCCGCCCGGGACAAGGGGTGCGACATGACCATGACCAGGGGTGGTACGGGCACAGAGGCGGGCACAGCGCCCGGCGCGGTGGATATCTACAAGATCGGCGCCCGCCCGCTGTCGGCAGATGAACGCGACATGGGCGTCCGGCCGATGGCGCCGGTGATCGGGGCCGAACTTCCGACACTTGCCTATTTCACGCATATACTGGGCAATTTCCGCGACACTGGTGAACTGCTTGCCCCGGCGGAGGTGGGCTGTGCCCTGAGCCATCTGTCGGTCTATGAAGAGATCGTGCGCAGCGGACGGGCCGCCATCATCCTGGAGGAGGATATCTCGCCGCGACGCGATCAATTGGTGGCGGCGCTGGATTTCGCGGCGCAGACCCGGCTGCCTTTCGTGCATCTGGGCTGGCACCCCCAGGCGCGACGGGGGGTCTATTTCCTAGGCCGCCACGATGCGCGGGCCAGCGCGATCCTGGTCGACCCGGCCAGGCATTTCTTCGGGGCCTTCGCCTATTACCTGTCGCCTGCCGCGGCACGCGAATTGCTGGCGTTTCAGACCGAGACGCTGCGCAAGGCGGATTACTGGAGCCTGTTCTTCGACAGCGCCTCCTTCGCGCCCTATTTCCGGCCCTTCTTCACCCACCCTGAGGCGCGCGGAGCCCTGGATGGCCAGCGTCAGCGTGCTGCGCGCTGGAAACCCCGCGCGACATCGCGGTCGCTGGGGCGGTTTCTGCGCGCCCGTGCGCGGCTTCGGTGGCGAAAGTGGTTTCGAGGATACCGCCCGGTCGATGCCGCCTATGTTGCGCGCTGCTTCCCGCAGGATCTGCGCTGACCCGCCAACCGGGCGCGACCGTTCCAGCCGGGACGAGATCCGCGACAGGCGCCGCCGTGCTGGGCCTTCAGCCGACCCGCGCAATCTTGCGAAAACCAGCGTTGCCTTCGATCAGCGCGTCCCAGCAGTCGAACCCGGCGACCCGGCCATGATCAAGCATCAGGATGCGGTCGCAGTTCTGCAGTGTCGTCAGCCGATGGGCAATGATCAGCACGGTCTTGTCGCCGGGCAGGTTGTCGATCGCCTCCATCACCTCATGCTCGGTGACATTGTCGAGCGCACTCGTGGCCTCGTCGAAGACGATCAGATCCGCGTCGTGATACATCGCCCGGGCGATCCCGATGCGCTGACGCTGGCCACCCGACAGCCGCACCCCGCGTTCTCCCACCGTCGTGTCGTAGCCCTGCGGCAGTTCCTCGCGGATGAAACGGTCGAGCCGCGCGATCTCGGCGGCGCGGCGCACGCGGGCATGGTCGATCTCTTCGGGCAGGGAGCCGAGGGCGATGTTCTCGGCGATCGTCGAATCGGTCAGGAAGATGTCTTGCGGCACATAGCCGACACTTTGCTGCCAGGCGCGGACGTTGTCCTCGGTGATCTCGACACCGTCGACCGTCATGCGCCCTGCGGTCGGCTGCAGCAGGCCAAGCAAAAGGTCCGCCAGCGTGGTCTTGCCCGCGCCGCTGGACCCGACGATGCCGATCTTCTCGCCCGCCTGGATCGACAGCGAGACCCCCTCCAGCCCCTGGGCCTCGGCGGCGGGATAGCGATAGGCGACCTGGTCGAGGACAAGCGCGTGTTTCAGCGGCAGCGCGTGGTCGGGCGTCGCGGCCAGGGGACCGCTCATTCCCTTTTCGATAAGATCCTCATGGATCGACTCGATCGCCGCGCGGGCGAATTTGAGCCGGGTCAGCCCGCCGTAGAGTTTCTGCAATTCGGGCATCATCTTCTGCCCCGCGAAGGCGAAGACGCCAAGCAGCGGAAGGATGCCGCCAAGGGCCCTTCCCGACGCCAGCCCCTCTGGGTCGACCAGCAGCAGGCACAGCAGGATCATCCCGCCGAAGGCCACGATCTGCATCGCATATTGCGGCAACTGGCTGCTCAGGGTCGAAATGCGCAGGCTGCGCGCCATGCGCAGGGACGGGGTGTCGAAGCGGCGCACATAGGCCGCCTCGCGCCCCAGCAGCTTGATGTCCTTGGCGCCACCGAAGGCCTCGCTGACGATGCGGAACCGCGCCTTGTTGGTCTCGGCCCGGACCTCTCCCTCGCGTTTCACGATCCGATGGCTGAGCATGTAGGTCGTGCCATATAGCCCGCCAAGGATCGCGAAGGCTGCCAGCGCCACCACGGGGTTGACCCAGATCAGCAGGGCGACGATCACCGAAATGGTCAGCAGCGAGGTGATGACATCGGCGGCGGGGGTCAGGAACTGCCCCACGACGACTTGCACTTCGGATAGAACCTGGGTGCTGAGGTTACCGGAATTGGCGTTGAGGAAGAACTCGTAGCGCTGGCGCAGATAGGCGGTCAGCAGACGGTGGCTGAAGGTATGCATCCGCATCGTCGTGTAGCGCGCGACGACAAGCGTCCGGAATATCTGCAACAGGTTCGATAGCAGGATGATCGCCAGCGACCCGACCCCCAGCCCGATCAGGAAGGCATAGTCCGAGGTGAAGCCACCGGTTCTGTAGGCCCAGGCGAAGACCGCGTTCTGATGGATGCGGCCGGGGTCCGACAGGACCGAAAGGAACGGCATGACCGAGCCGACCATCAGCGCCGACGAAAAGGCCGAGACCACGACGACGATCAACACGATCCACGCATTGCGGCGCTCGCGCCGGTCCAGCAGTTCCCAGGCCTTTTTCCAGAGCGCGAAGTCAATCATATGTCGCCGTCGAATCACTTTCACCGGCACCGTGCGGGGCCTTGAGTATCTTGTTCATCCGGCGCCTGAATTTCGCCTCTGGTCATTCCATAGCATTCCCGAGGATGCGGCTCAACTCGGCTGAGGTAGCGGGTGCGTTGGCGGATCGGCTGCGGTCGATGGTCCGGCGCGCGCTCGATTCCCGCGCTTGTGTTGAAGTGCGGCTTTCGCTCATGATGGCGCAGGAGCATTCGCGCAGAGGATTTTCATGACGCATTTGGCAATTGCGCTCCTGACGCATAATGAAGCAACCCATGTCCCGAAATTATTTCAGGATTTGCGCCGTCAGACCGTTTTCGACGCTCATGGCCCGGCCGATCGGATCGACCTTTTCGTGGTGGCGAACGGCTGCACCGATTCCACCCTGGAACGAAGCCGCGAGTGGGTGGCGCGGCTGAAGTTCCCCGATTTCGTGCGCTTCCACCCGGTCGAACTGGAGATCGCCAGCAAGACCAACGCCTGGAACGTGTTCATGCATGACCTGCTTCCCGATGGCGTCGATGTGGTCTGCTTGCTCGACGGGGATATCAGATTGCCGCAGGCCGATCTGATCGCGGGCGGCATCGCAGCGCTTGCGGCCCATGCCGAAGCGATCATCGCCAGCGACGTGTCGGTCAATGATTACACCGGGGCCGCGCGGCTGAATCCGATGCGGCTGCTCAACCGCGTCTTCCAGCGCCCGCCCGGGGCGACCAAGGGCATGTGCGGGCAGTTCTACTGTGCCCGCGCGCCGCATTTCCGCAAGATCGTGCTGCCGGTGGGCCTGTTGTCCCAAGATGGCTATCTGGGGGCGATGGTGGCGACGGATGCGCTGACGCGGCTTCCCGGCCCGCCGGGGCGGATCGTCAATGTCCCGGGCGGATATCACCTGCATCCCGCCTATGTCAGCCTTGCCCGGATGTATCGTTTCCAGAAGCGGCAGGCGATCGGCACCGCGCTCAACCGCCTGATTTACCAGGAAATGGAAAAGATGCCCGCGGGGTACGACCTGCGCATGGCCGAAATCGCACGCCGCAACCGGGCCGATCCAGATTGGGTCCGGCAATTGATCGCGGCGCGCGCAAGGGAAACCCGGTCCTTCGTGCCGCGCAGCTATGTCTTCCGGCGCTTTCACGCCGTGCGCAACGCCGGGTTCAAGGCCGGGCTGAAATGGCTCGTGATGCCGCTGGCGGTGCTGTTTGACTATGTGACCGCCCATTACGCGAATGCCGAGATCCGCAGTCTCTCGGTCGGGTCGGTGCAGGCGAATCAGGGCAAGTTCAAGATCAGGCAGTAGCCCTTGTCGGGGGCCGCGGAGGGGCACGGCGCGCAGGCGGGCCTTCCGGCGGCGCTTTGGCTGCCTCCCGACGCGCTAGCCAGCCGGTCAAGGCGCCCGCGATCATCCAGGTGACCGGGGTCAGCGTCGCGTTCGGGATCATGTCGATCAGATTGGCCGTCAGCACCACCGAAAGGCCCACGGTCGCCGGTGGAAGCCCCGACCCCCTGCGCCTTAGGGCGATCAGGAAGATCGGGATCGTCAGCAAGCCGAAGTTGGCGATATATCCCAACCAGCCGGAATCGCTCATGACGATGATCCACATGCCATCGGTGACGGAAATGTCGCGCCCGTGTTCGCTATAGACGCGCCCGCGGCCCCAGCCGCCCCAGCCCGCAAGGGGTTTCTGGCGCGCATGGGCAAGCAGCCGGTCCTCGTTGACCAGCCGAAATTCCAGCGATCGCGCACGCTCGGGCGAATAGGATTCCGCCGCGGCGACGAATCGGTTGACCGGGATAAGATCGGCGTGGCGCAACGCGGGATATGTCAGGATCACGGCGGCGATGATCGCCGTGGCCACCACCTGCGCGCGCGGCGAGAACAGCAGCGCGACAGGCAGCAACACCAGCGCCACGGCCAGCGCGCCGAGCGATTTCGCCAGGATCAGCGTGCCCAGCAGCCAGACCAGCGCGAACAGCCAGCGCGGCGCCTTCCGGTCGCCCTCGGCGCGGCAGGTCCTCCACAGGGCGGCGGCGGCAAGGATCGCCATGGCGAAATAAATCGCCAGCCACAGGCCGTGCTGCAGGAAGACCACGGGACGGAAGCCGCCGTCGCGCATCGCCTGGACGAATTGCTGCGCGAGAAACCCGTAGATGCGCCGCGCGAGCTGCGGGCTCATCCGGATCTCGTAGAGGGCGGGCAGCGTGTAGAACAACCCCCAAAGCACCAGTCCGATCAGCAGGTATTTATGCGCACGTTGGGTCGCCAGATAGCGGCGCGCCATCAAGAAAGGCAGGACCGAGATCAGCGAGGTCAGCGCGAAGGAAAATGCATCATAGAGCCTCAGGCCGGGCAGGACCCGCGGCCCGATGTCCACGGGCTGGGAATTGGTCAGGACCGACACGAACGGGGTCACGAACAGCAGCACCAGAAACATGTTGCTGATTCGGTTGCCCCCCGAACCGGTCGTTTCACCGGGTCCGGCCTTCTGCGTTTGCAGATGCGTCTGTCGCCGCGCCAGGGTCTCGCGCTGGCGTGTGAACGGGGTTCTGCCGGCACGATCCGCGACCGTCGCGGAACCCCGCGCCGTCGCGCGCTCTGGCGGGGCCGGGACGAGCATGGCCATGATCAGCGCCGACAGCACCGGAACCAGCGTCTTGTCATAGGTGGGCAGCACCGGCAGGTTGATGCCCACCCCGAAGGGCAGGAGCAGATAGCCCCCCAGAATCGACGCGATCAACGCCCGGTCGCGCGGCAGCGAACGGTACAGAAAGAACACGACGACCGGCCATAGGAAGAGCGCGACATAGGAAAATGTATTCGGCATGAAAAACGCGCCTGCCTGTTTGCGTACAGCTTCGCTGCCGTTTTTCTAGCAGGCGCGGCCGCGCTTGCCCACCGCGCAGTTTCGCCCAAGCTTTCAAGGGGCTTACAAAAACGACGCATCTGCCCTATAGAAACCCTATTCATTCCTTCTTGCCGCGGCGGGACGGCCGATTTGTAAAATGCGTTCTTCGGACCTGACCCTGACGGTCTCGATCATCAATTACCGGACCGGTGACATGACGCTGGCCTGCGTGGGCTCGGTGCTTGCCGATCTTGGCGATATCCCCGCCCGCGTGGTGGTTGTCGACAACCTCTCGAATGACGGATCGGCCGAACAGATCGAGGCTTGGATTGCCCAGCAGGGGCCCGAGGTTCCGGTTACGCTGGTGCGGTCGCCGACGAATTCGGGGTTTTCGGGAGGGCACAACCAGGGAATGGCCGCGGCGCCGGCCGATTTCTACCTGATCCTCAATTCCGACGCGCTGATTCGTCCAGGGTTCTTCGCGGCCCTGCTCGACGCCGCAAAGGCCCATCCCCGCGCCGGTCTTCTGGCTCCGCGGCTCGAAGACGACGACGGTACCCGGCAGGTCAGCTGTTTTCGCTTCCCCTCGCCGGCAAGCGAGTTGATCCGGGGGGCGAGCACGGGCGTGGTCACGCGGGTGCTTGGACGTTTCGCGGTGCCGCTGGCCATGCCGCCGGCGCCCGATCAGATCGAGTGGGCCAGCTTCGCCTGCATCCTGCTGCGCAAGGAGATGGTCGCGGCAATAGGACCGATGGACGAGGGCTATTTCCTTTATTTCGAGGATACCGAATATTGCCTGCGCGCGCGCCGCGCCGGATGGCGCATCGCCTATATCCCCCAGGCCCGCGCCGTGCACTTCCGCGGCGGCAGCGCGCCGGTCAAGACCCTGGCACGCGAGCGCAAGCGCCTGCCGGGCTATTACTATGCCTCGCGCGCCCGGTTTCTGCGCCAGGCCCATGGTCGGGCCGGGCTTTGGGCCGCCAATCTGATGTGGCATCTGGGCCGGGCTCTTGCGCAGGTGCGTCGCGTGGCGGGAAAGGCCGTGCCCGCCCCCAATGCACGCGAGGCGCGCGATATCTGGATCAATGCCTTCCGCCATTCCGGCGACAGCCGCGCGGCAAGATGAACCACAGCCCCCCTTCCGTGGCGCCGCGCGTGCTGTGGCGGCTGTTGGCCGAGATCTTCCCGGGCGGCTCGCGCACGGCGTGGAAGCTGCGGCTGCGCGGCTTCGCCATCGGCCTGCGTCACCGCTGCCGGGTGGGGCGTATCGTCAACGCGCCCGCAGGCAGCGAGATGCAGCGTCTCGTTCGGGAACGCCCCGAGATGCTGGGGGCGCTGGTCTGGCCCTATCTCTGCGCCGGCTGGGACGCGCGCGAACGCCTGCGCCGGATCGCCGCCCATTACCAGGAAATCGACCGCCTCGGCCCGCCCTACGCCTTCTCGGTCCACGAACGACTGACCCTCGCGCGCGTCGGACCGCCAGAGCTTGGCGCCGCGCTAGTCCTCGACCAGCCGCACTGGTTCCTGCGCGAGGGGGGACTGGTCCTCAATCTGTTCTTGGGCAATTTCCGCGCCTTCTGCCTTGCCTTTTCGCTGATCCGCGAAGGGGACGAACTGATCGCGGTGATCGGCGGCCTCCAGGGCCGCAACCGCGAGGGCGTTCTGGACATCTACCGCGACCTGACCAAGGAGATGCACGGCCTGCGCCCGCGCGATCTGCTGATCGAGGTGTTCCGCATGCTTTGCCGCGAGATGGGCGTCACCCGGATCGAGGCCGTGGCGGATGCCTGCCGCCACCACCATCACCCCTATTTCAAGGGCAAGAAATCCGACACCCACCAGGATTACGATGCGGTCTGGGAAGACCGCGGCGGCACCCGCCTGGGCAAGTGTTTCTTCGAATTGCCGGTCTCGCCCGAACGTCGCGATCTGGAAACGGTGAAACCCAAGAAGCGCCCGATGTACCGCCGCCGCTTCGAGTTTCTCGACGCGCTGGAGGCGGAAATCTCTGCGCGACTCCCGCAGCTTCGGCCCGAAGCCGCGGTCGACGCCGACTAGCCGCGCGATTCAGCCCGTGGCGCGTTCCGCCGCCGCGCGCAGCAAGGCCTCATGATGCGTACCGCGCACGGCATCGAGGCAGGCGTCGAAATTCTCGATGACCTCGGTGATCGGTTGGGTGATGATCTTGCGCATCCGGGTGCGGGGCCTGATCGGCGCGACCCCCAGGAAGGCGAAGGCGTCGTGCATGATCGCCGCGCGGGTATCCTCGTCGCGGTAGAGGTCATCATACTGGATGACATATTTCGCGTCCTCGGGCAGACGCGCGATGATCTGTTCGAGGCTGGCGTTCTCGGTCTCGATCGCGCGCAGAAGGTCCGCGATCCTGGCCGGATCGATGGTCAGGCCGCCGCTGCCGCGATCGTCGTCGTCGCCGCCGACCTTGACCACCCCGGTCGCCCCGAGCCGCGCGTTCGAAACCATCCGGTCCACCACATTGCGCCGCACCAGCGCGATCACCTTCATTCCCGGTCGGTGCAGGACGCGTTCCGATATGCCGTAGCGCTGGAAGTTGAGCGAGAATTCCTTCACCCCGATCGTCCGGACCTGGGCAAGCCGCTTGATCTCGTCCTGCTTGCCCTCGCGGCGCTTGCGCAGGTTGCGCTCGGCATTGGCGAGGTTGCGCAGCAGGCGTGAGGTCAGGATCCATTGCACGAACGCCTCGTCCGAACGCCACAGGAAGGGCGCCCTGTTCTTGAGCTTGCGCATTTTCGTCCAGTGGCCCAGCACCTCGCCGTAATTCAGCACCTCGGGGCTTTGGTTGAGCATGTCGCACAGCGTGTTGCTGCCGCTGCGGCCAAGGGTCAGAACGATATGATTGCGCATCGACTATCCTT
This sequence comes from Allgaiera indica, assembly GCF_900106675.1. GTDB lineage: Bacteria > Pseudomonadota > Alphaproteobacteria > Rhodobacterales > Rhodobacteraceae > Acidimangrovimonas > Acidimangrovimonas indica. The sequence continues at coordinate 294,425 of NZ_FNOB01000001.1, read as the reverse complement.
TCCCGTCCCCGTCCCCGTCCCCGTCCCCGGCGAAGGCGCGGGCCAGCTTGGCCGCTTCGGTCTCGACGTCGAACTCGGCCACCACCTTGGCGCGTCCCGCCGCACCCATCCGGGCGCGCAGTTCGGCGTCGCCCAGAAGGCGGCCCAGGCGGTCCGTCAGCGTTTCCAGATCGCCCGGCGGGGTGACGAAGCCCGACACCCCGTCCTCGACAAGTTCCGGCACGCCGGCGACCCGGCTGGCGATCACCGGAAGGGACGCGGCCATGGCCTCCATCAGCACGACGGGCACGCCTTCGGCAAAGCTGGGCAGCACCAGCATGTCGGAACGCGCCAATTCCTGTGCGACCGCGCCCTGCGGCTGGTAGCCAAGGAAATCGACCCGCCCGGACAGGCCCAGCGCGCGCGCCTCGGCCTCCAGCGCGGCACGGTCGGGCCCGTCGCCGACGATCGCCAGCCGCGCCGCCGGGTGGCGCTCGGCCAGCGCGGCGAAGGCCCGCAGCAGAAGCGGCGCGCCCTTCACCGCCGCCAGCCGCCCGACGAACAGCACCCGCGGCCCGGGTGCGTCGGCCTTTTCCTTGCGGTAATTGGCCGGGATCACCCCGCAATGGATGATCTTCAGCCTGTCCCAATGCCTCTGATCCGAGAACAGCATCGCCTGGCTGCGGGCGAAATGGCTGATGCAGGCGACGAAACGCGCCCGCGCGATCTTTTCGTCCAGGCGCCACCAATGGGCCTCGAAGAAGATCGCGGGGCCATGCAGGGTGAAGCTGTAGGGAATGCCCGACATCTCGCTGGCGATCATCGTCAGGGAGCAGCTGGAATTGCCGAAATGGTTGTGGATGTGATGCACGCCACGGGCGCGCAGATGCTGCACCAGCACCGCCGCCTCGAGGAAATAGAAGATCTGCCAGGCCAGCGCCCGGGCCCCGGGTGGGCGCGTGCGCAGCGCCAGCTTCAGCGCCCGGAACCAGCGCCCCGGCGCGCGCGCCAGCGCTGTGCCATGGGCCGTGGCCAGACGCAGGGGGTTCTTCGCCGCGGCCAGCACATAGAAGGTCTCGTCCAGGGCCGCGATCTCGTCCGGGCCGGTGAAATCGGCCGCATCGGGGCGGCGCGCGGCACAGGGATGCACCGTCAGGCCCAGCCGGCGCAGCGCCTGGATCTCGCGCAGGATGAAGGTATGCGAGATCATCGGATAACTGCCGGTCATATAGGCGATCGGCCCGGTCGCGGAGAACTGGCTCACGTCTGTATTCCCCCGATTGCTAGCCACCGGCCGGCCACCACCACATCAGTTTCCCAAGCCCGCCGGCCGCGCGGGCGCGCAGCCCGTCGAAGGCCCGACGGTCGAACGGTAATACGGCCGCCGCGCCAAGGCCATAGCCCAGCGCCTGCGCCCCGCCCGCCGCCATCCAGAACAGCACCGCCGCGCGGTTGCCGCCGCCCGCCTCGACGATGCAGCGCAGCTGGCCGTTGCGGAAGCGGCGCGCCCGCACATAGGCCGCGGTCATGCGTGCTGCGGGAACTGTTTCGTCCACCGCGGCCTCTTCGCACCAGGTCAACCGCACGCCCGTGTCCTGCACCAGGCCGCGCAGGAACCAGACGTCTTCGCCACCGCGATTGAAGCGCGGATCGAACGGTGTCCTGCGGGTAAAGCAGCGCGCCCGTTCGAACATCGAATTTCCGGTCCCCAGATAGGCGCGCCGGTCCGAGATGTCGGTGCCGGTGGCCACCCCCATCTCGCGGGTGAACAGCGGCTCCAGGGCGGTGCGCAGATGAACCGGGGGCGGGGTTTCGAAGGTCGGACGTACCGGGCCGAAGACGGCGGCATGGCCGGCGTCGGCCAGTTGGGCCAGGCTGGTCAGCCAGTCCGGCACGGGGCGCTGGTCGTCATCGATGAAGATCACATGCCGCCCGCGGGCAGAGGCGACGCCCGTGTTGCGTGCATGGGCCACGCCGGCGCGCGGCTCGTGCCGGTAGGTGGCGGGCATCGGCGCGGCCGCGACCGTCGCGCGCGACGAGGCGTCGGGGCAATTGTCGACGACGATCACCTCGCAATCGGCCCCGAAGGCGGCGACCTGCGGCGCCAGCAGCGCCAGCAGGGCGGACAGATCGCCGGGACGGCGGTAGGTCGGAATGACTATCGAGAAATGCAAAGCCATAAGGATATCCGAAAAGAATGCTCTTTCACGCTGTCCGAAAAGTCGGGCCGACCGCAACGGCCGCTTGAAGCGAAGGACAAAGAAGCCGCAAGTGTTGTGCCCATGCGACGCAGTCAGGGCTGCGCCCCGGGGCCGTCGCGGGCAAGATGGACAAAATCCCGCCCATGGGCCATCACCGAAATGGTCATGCGCGGCATCGGGACAGGTCAGGTTGAACGGCGGGGTAGGCGACAACATTCCAGGCGCGAACCGGGGGGTCCTTGGGGCGACCGAGGTCACGACGCCGACGCGGGTCGCGCTTCTGTCCGACCTTCGCGCGCGATGCGCCTCGGGCCGCGGGTTTGCAGTGGCCACCGTGAACCTTGACCATCTGGTGAAGCTGCGCCGCGATCCCGCCTTTCGCGCCACTTATGCCGCCCAGACCCATGTGGTCGCCGATGGCAACCCGATCGTCTGGCTTCAGCGGCTGGCCGGAAGGCCGGTCGAACTGGTGACCGGCTCGGACCTGATCGACCCGCTGATGGCGATGGCGGCGCGGGACGGCGTCAAGGTGGCCTTCCTTGGCGCGACCGACACCGTGCTGGCCCGGGCGGCGGAAAGCCTGCGTGCCCGGCACCCCGGGCTGGAGGTCGTCGCGCGGATCGCGCCCCCCTTCGGCTTCGACCCCACCGGCCCCGAGGCCGACCGCATGATCGACGAGATCGCCGCCGCGGGTGCCCAGCTTTGCCTTCTGGCGCTTGGGGCGCCCAAGCAAGAGATACTGGCAGCGCGTGGCCATGCACGTCACGCGCGGCTGGGCTTCGTCTCGATCGGGGCTGGGCTCGATTTCATCGCCGGCACGCAGCGGCGCGCGCCGCGCTGGGTGCGCCGGATCGCGATGGAATGGCTGTGGCGGATGCTGACCGACTGGAAGCGGCTTGCGGCACGTTACCGCGATTGCGGGTTGATCCTTCCGGGACTTGCGATCCGGGCGCTTCGCCAGCGTGGCAAGCGGTGATCCCTGTGTGCTGCCGCCAGCCACCGGGACAGCGCCACGGGCCGTGATCACGCACAAGCCGCCCAGATGCCCGCAAGGCGCGTCCGCCAGGAAGATCGCGGCCGTATGTTGCGGCTGACCAGAAGAAAGGATGTCATACGCCATGCACAGGTTCCTTCCTGCAGTGATTGCCGTTCTCGCGCTGGCCGCCCTGGTGGCGCAATTCCTGGTTTCGAGCGATCTGATGGGATCGCCCGGATCCGGCGCCGTCCTGTGGCGGATGGCGGGCTATTTCACGATACTGACCAATCTGCTGGTCTTGATCACCTTCGCGCTGGCGGCCGTGGACGACCGGCGCATCGGGGCCGGCTGGAGCGGCGGCCTGACGCTTTGGATCCTTGTGGTGGGTGCGGTCTATCATGCGGTGCTGGCGGCGCTTTGGCAGCCGAAGGGCCTGGCCTGGTGGGCCGACCAGGGGTTGCATACGGCAGTTCCGGTGCTGGTTCTGCTGTGGTGGCTGTGGCTGGCCGACAAGCGCGGACTGCGGCCCCGGCACGCGACCCTGTGGCTGATCTGGCCGCTTGTCTATTGTGCCTATGCGTTGACCCGCGGCGCGTTCAGCGGGTTCTACCCCTATCCGTTTCTCGATGTCGCACGGCTGGGGCCCGCGATGGTCGCGCTCAACGTTGCGGGGCTGATCGTGGCCTTCGCGCTGGGCGGTCTGGCACTGGTGGCGCTGGCCCGGCGTCTTGGCCCCGACCGCCCCGTCTGATCCGGCCGCGGCGCGGCAGGCCGTGCCCTGGCGCGGGGCCTGGCGCCGCCTTTGCCGGTGCCGCGGTTCGGGCGGCGATGACCCGCGCATCCGATGCGTGCCTCATTCTCTTCGAAGAATCGCCTTGATACTGGTTAATCATCTGTCACCAATGTCACGGAGATTTCCGCGAGGACCCGCCAGCATGAGCGACATGATCCCTCCGCGCTCGTCCCCGATCCCGGCCGAGATCTACGGCACTTCCCGGGGTCTTTTCTACCTGTTGGGAGTGCGGCCCGACGCAGAGGCCGCGCCCGCGGCGCCTCAGGTGCCGCCGCCGGGGGTAGATCCGGCGCCTTCCAGCGCGACCGCGCCGCCTGCGACGGCGCTTCTTGCACAGGTGCAGATGGCGGATATGTTCTGCTTCCGCCTCTAGCGGCGGGCGTGGCCTGCGCGAAGGCGGCTAGTCTTGGGGGCCGCGCGTTGCGGGCACCGGCAGGCCATAGCAGGCGACAAGCGGCGCGATCTGGATGTCGTTGCCGGCCTGCGCGTTACCCGCATACAGGCTGCGTGCCTGGGAATTCGGCCACACCACCAGCTTCTGTCGATGCGTGACCAGCCGATAGTGGCTGCCGGCCCTGCGCCCCATCCAGTAAAGCCACAGATCGTCCGCGCGCGGCGCAAGTTCGAGAAAGCGCGCCGCGTCGGTGACCTCGGGGGCAAGCGCGCCGGGCGGATACAACACCCCTCCGACCCCGGTGGGGAAGATCAGATCAGGCCGGGGCTCATTGCGGATGTCGTGCGGCCAGCTTTCATAGGGCGCGACGGTGCCGTCCTCGCGCAAGGTGAAACGATGCGCCCTGTGGCAGACGATCTGATCGGTCTCGCCCGACCAGGCGGTTAGCAAGGCACGCAGCCAGTGGCGTTCGTAATGGACATCGTCATCCGCCGTGACCAGCACCGCCTCGGGAAATTCCTTCAGCGCAGGGATGATCTTGGTGTAGGAGCGCAGGTCCTCGGTTTCGCGGATCTCCAGCCCCTCGGCTTCCAGCGCGCGTACCGACCCGGGCAATTGGCGCAGATCGTCGGGGCCAAGCCACAGGATGACGCGATCCGGGCGCACCGATTGGGTCAGAAGGCAGCGCAGGGTCAGGTGCAGCGTGGGAAATCGCGCCGCATAAGAGGTCAGCGTGATGATCAGGGTCCTGTCACGCCCATGCGGACGGTGCGGCACCACATGCCGGAGGCGCCATCGCAAATGGGCGATCGCTTGGCGCAGGCGCGGCCGAAGCTGCAATTTCCTGGCGAACTGCCCGAGGTCCATCACCGGAACTTTATGCCTGACCCCGCCGTGGCGGTAGGTGCAAAGCGTGGGGGGCGGGTATCGATGTCAGTGCCAAGAACGTGCCGATCATGAGAATCGCAAATCTGTGTGCCGCCCCGCGGCGACGGTGATGGAAGATCGGGTAATCATATACCCGGCCTGCCGGTTTTTCCACTGTCGCGCGGAGCTTGGTAAAAGAAAGAGCGCGATACCCTTGTCTGGGCCAGCAATGTTCGGAAGGCGTTCGGGCCACTGCCGAAAGATCGAAAAACCGAGGGTAAGCGCTATCCAGGCTTAAATAAATGCTGCAAACGGCGTATAGGGGTAGCAGTTGGGCGCGCGCCGCCACGAGAGATATTGAATGACCCTTCCCGATTTCCTGATCATCGGTGCGATGAAATGCGGCACCTCGACCCTTCAGACCCAACTCGCCGCCCAGCAGGGCATCTTCATGTGCGACCCGAAAGAGCCCAATTTCTTCTCTGACGACGCGATCTATGCCAAGGGTCTGGACTGGTATGAAAGCCTCTTTGCCGCGGCCGCCCCCGGCGATCTGAAGGGCGAGGCCAGCACGCATTACACCAAGCTTCCGACCTATCCCGAAACCCTGCCGCGCCTGCGCGCCGTCCTGTCCGGCCCCCGCCTGATCTACGTGATCCGCAATCCGCTGGTGCGTGCGGTCTCGCATTACGTCCACGAATGGACCCAGGGCGTGATCACCGGCGATCTGGATCGCGCGATCGACCGGCACCCCGAGCTGATCGCCTATGGCCGCTACGGCGAACAGATCGCCCCCTGGGCCGAAGCTTTCGGGGCCGGAAACATCCTGCTTCTTTCGCTGGAGGAAATGCAGGCCGATCCGCAGGGCGTCCTGGATCGCACGGGGGCCTTCCTGCGCCACCCGGGGCCGGTCGTCTGGCGGGCAGAGACGGCACGGGTCAACGTCTCGGCCGAGCGGGTGCGAAGGCTTCCCCTGCAGGGGCTGCTGATCGACAATCCGGTGGCGACCGCGCTGCGCCGCGCCCTGGTGCCGAAGGCGATCCGCGCCAGGATCCGGGCCTCTCGTCAGATGCAGGACAGGCCCGTCCTGACCCCCGAACGGCAGCGCGCGCTGGAACAGGTCTTCGCCGAGGATCGCGCCCGCCTGGTGGCGCTGTTTCCCGGTGCGCCCGCGCTGAGCGCGGCCTATCCCTTCCTGACGTCATGAGCGGCAATCCCAGCATCGGTGCCGTCCTGATCGGCCGCAACGAGGGCCAGCGCCTGATCCGAAGCCTGGCGTCGGTCGCGGGCATCCGCCGGGTCGTCTATGTCGATTCCGGATCCACCGACGGCAGCGTCGCGGCCGCGCGCGCGGCGGGGGTAGAGGTGGTCGAGCTGGATCTTGCCACTCCCTTTACCGCGGCCCGGGCCCGCGACGCGGGCGTCGCGCGGCTGCGCGCGGACGGGCTGCCGGACATGATCCAGTTCATTGACGGCGATTGCGAATTGCATCCCGGCTGGATCACCGCGGCAAGGGGGGCTTTCGAACGCGACGAAAGCCTTGGCGTGGTCACCGGCTGGCGGTCCGAGCAATTTCCCGAAGCCAGCGTCTACAACGCGATCTGCGATACCGAATGGCATCGCCCGGCGGGGCCGATCAGGACCTGCGGCGGCGACATGATGGTGCGCGCCGCCGCCTATGAACAGGTCGGCGGGTTCAACCCCCGCGTCATCGCCGCCGAGGACGACGATTTCTGCCTGCGGGTCGGGCAGGCGGGCTGGGGACTGCTGCGCCTTCCCCTGCCGATGACGCGCCATGATGCGGCGATGACCAGCTTCGCCCAGTGGTGGCGGCGCGCGGTACGCGCCGGGCATGGCTATGCGCAGGTCGGCGCGCTTCACCCCGGCCACTTCCGGCGCGAGCGTGCCCGGGTGCTGGCCTGGGGCGCCGCATTGCCGCTTGCGATGCTTCTGGGCATCGTCGTCCTGGGCGGCTGGAGCCTGGCGCTTGGCCTGGCTCTTTATGCCCTGTCCTGGCTGCGCAGCATCCGCGGCCTGCGGCGCGAGGGCCTGGGGCGTTCCGACGCGGCCCGGCAGGCGGCCTTCCTGACCTTGTCGAAATTTCCCAACCTGCAGGGCATGCTTACCTATTACTGGCGGGCGCTGCGCGATCGCGAGATGCGGATCATCGAATACAAATAGCTTTTCTTCGAAGGAGTTTTCAGCCGTGCCCAACCTTCCCCTGCGCGTCGGCCTGATCGGGGCCGGATATATCTCGTCCTGGCATGCGGCGACGCTTGCCGACGTCGCGGATACCAGGCTGACGGCGGTCTGTGACACCAACCGCGGCGCGGCCGAAGACCTTGCCGCCGGCTACGGGGCGCGGGCGTTCGGATCCGTCGCGGAACTGCTGGCCGCGGATCTTTGCGATGTCGTCCATATTCTGACGCCGCCGCAGACCCATCTTGCGCTGGCGATCGAATGTCTGGGTGCCGGGCTGCATGTGCTGATCGAGAAACCGGTCGGTCTTTCGGCACCCGAAGTCGCCCAGATCGCCGAAGCCGCCCAGGCCGCGGGCAAGGTGGCGGCGGCGGGGCACAATTTTCTTGCGCTGCCGTCCTACGAGAAGCTCAAGGCCGTGCAAGCGTCGGGGCGGCTTGGCAGGATCTCGGCGGCCGAGATCAAATGGTGCTTTCCGCTGCCGCCGCTGCGCTCGGGTCCGTTCAGCCTGTGGCTGCTGCGCGCGCCGCAGAACCTGTTGCTTGAAATCGGGCCGCATCTGTACGCTTTCGCGCAGGATCTGTTCGGCCCGATCGAGATCCAGCATCTCGAACTGGGAATGCCGATCGCCCTGCCCGGGGATGGCACCCGCCCGCAAAGCTGGCGGATCCTCGCCCGGGCCGGCCATGTCGAGATCACTTTCACGATCTCGCTGGTCGAAAGCTTCGACGACCGCTCTGTCACGCTGCGCGGATCAAGCGGCATGGCCCGTCTCGACATGGGGCGCGATACGCTGCAGCTGCAGATGGAAAATGCCGCCGATATCGTGCTCAATCCGCTGATCGGGGAGATGTCCCTTGCCGGGCAGCGCCTGGCGGGCGGGCTGCGCAACGCCGCCGTGCAATTCGTCTCGCTCAACCAGAAATCCCCCTATGGGCTAAGCTTCCGGGGCATGTTGCGCAGCATCTATGGCGCGATCGCGCGGGGCATGGCGGTCGATCCGCGCTTCTCGATCGCCTCGGCCACCGAGGTCATGCGCGCGATCGATGCGACATTGCAGCGGATGCCCGCGCCGGCGTCCGTACCGGCCGTTCCGAAGGGCACGCCCGCGCCGCGCATCCTGGTGATCGGCGGCACCGGCTTCCTGGGCCGCGGCCTGACGCGCGCGCTGGTCGAAAAGGGGCAGGATGTGCGCGTGCTCAGCCGCGGGCAGGGCGGCCCCTTCGCCGACCTCCCCCACCGGGTCGAGATGGTCTCGGCGTCGCCGCGCGACCCGGAAGGTTTGCGCCGCGCGATGTCGGGGATCGACACCGTCTACAACCTGGCGAAATCGGACGACAAGACCTGGGAAGACGCGCTGCGCAACGATGTCGGCGTGGCCGTGGCCGTCGCCGAAGCCGCGCTGGACGCGGGCGTCGGGCGGTTGATCTATACCGGCACCATTGCCTCATACGACATGTCGGATCCGGCGCGCACGATCACCGAGGACACCGGCTTTGCTGCCGATATGGCGGATCGCAACCTCTACGCCCGGTCCAAGGCCGAATGCGAGGTTCGGCTGATGGCGCTGCACCGCGACCGGGGGCTGCCGCTGGTCATCGCGCGGCCGGGGATCGTGGTGGGCCGGGGCGGGCCCTTGCAGCACTGGGGCATCGGGCGCTGGAACGGTCCGGGGGCGGTGAAGATCTGGGGCGACGGGCGCAATATCCTGCCCTTCGTGCTGGTCGATGACGTCTCGGATGCGCTGGTGGCGATGCGGGACGCGGACGGAATTCTTGGCCAGACCTTCAACCTGATCGGAGAGCCGATGCTGACCGGCCGGGATTATTTCGATGCGATCCATGCCCAGCTTGGGGCGCGGATCCTGGTGCGGTCGGGCAACCTTACCGGCTATTTCCTGTTCGACGGGCTCAAATACGCGCTCAAGCGGCATCTACTGAACCGCAAAGGGGCCGTTCGCGGATCGCTCAAGGACTGGAAATCGCGTGCCCATCTGTCGCCGTTCGACAACAGCAAGGCCAAGCGCATGCTGGGCTGGGTTCCCGAATCCGATCGCGCCGCCTTCGTCCGCAAAAGTATCACCGAGGCCAATCTGTTCGGATTCTGAACCCCGCCCGCTTCAGCCCAGCCAGCCGAGTTCCCGCCCCCGCCGGTCGGCAAGCGGGCCAAGGGCATAGCGCGCCGGGCTGCCGTCGCGGCTGCCGTCGGCGCGGTAGCGGCCCGCGGCCCGGGCGGCAGCGGCGGTGGGAAGCGTGGGCGTGCGGGTCCAGCCCGTCAATCTGCCGCTCGCATTATACTGCAGGTCGTCGTGCCAGGGTGCCCACCAGAAAAGCACCGGATCGTACCGCGCGCGCCGTGCCGGTGCATCGTAATTGACCGAGGCCAGCCGTGGGATGCCGCCAGGTCCGAAGTCATAGCTGCGTGCTTCGGGCGGCAAGGTGACCGAAAGGAAGGCCGGCGCCGAAAGATGGCGCCCGGCCTGCGCGAACAATCCGATATCTATGCGCGCGCTGACCGGCGGCTGCCCCTTGGTGCCGAAACCCGCCGGTGCCGGGCGGGGCGATTGCCAATCAAGCACGATGCGGGCCTGCGCGCCTTGGGTCAGGATCCGCACCGCCTGGGGATCGCCGCGCAAAAGGACCCAGTGGAATTGCAGCGCCCGGCCGGCGGGATCGCGTGTGTTCGCCGCGGTCAGCGTGATCTCGTGCCGGCCCGCAAGCGAACGCCACAGCCGGGCGATGGCGGCGGGGGTGTCGAACAGCCGCTCGCTTAGTCCGGCAAGACCGGCGCGGTCGCCGAAATCCTCGGACAGCACCGCCAGCCGAGGCGCGGGGGGGATCTCATCCGGTGCAAGGCTGGCGGCCAGCGCCACCGCCGCGACGGGGTTCAGCGCCGCTCCGGCAAACGCCGAGGGATGGGCCGCGCCCGACATGTAGGCGGCCGCGCCGCGCAGGCCCTTCTGGGTGCGCCGCATCACCCATTGCACAGTCGGCGCCACCAAGCCCAGCCGTTCCATCCTGGCGCGCGTATCGGGGCGGAAGGCGGCCAGGATCAGTGCCTGGATGCGCAGGAAAGGTTGATCGCTGTACGACGACCCCTGCGAGACGGTCATGTAGGGCCAGGCGGCGGGGAAGTAATCGAACCGGTCGTGATCGTGATGCTCGGGATAACAATATAGCGCGTTCGCAAAGTAATCCTCTGCCGCGCGCGCGGCGCCGCCGGGCTGCGTCATCGCCAGCCGCGCCTGACTGCGCGCCTGCGGGCTGCGTACCAGCGCGGTCGAGGAATTGCCCAGCACGATCGCGGGAAATCGAAAGGCACCCGCCAGCCCGTAGTCAAGCTGCCGCGCCTTCAACTCGGGGCCGTAGACGACGCGGGTCAACTGCGGAAAGGCATCGAAGGAAAGCTCGGAATGGCCGCGGTCGCGATTGTCGTAGAGTACCCCGGCCAGACCTGCCGCCTGCCCCCTGGCGAACAGCATCCGTACCCGCGCCGCTGCGGGGTCGCCATCGGCGGTATTGACGACAGGGGCCCGGACGGCGGGTGGCGGCAGCTTTGCCGCATCCAGGGTCAGACGGCCGGAAGCGGGATCCTTTGCCAGCATGTCGGCGGTCAGCCGCAAAACAGCCATCCCGCCGTCCCCGGCGGCCCGCGGACGTACCGGGATCAACGCCAGTGCAGTGGCTGCAAGAAGAACAGAGCGCCGCTTCATCTGGAAACTCGTAGCCGGCGGGCCGCGGATGCAAGGAAAACCGTCAACCCCGATGCGGCCGGAACGGTAAGGGGCGACCCCTGGGAAAGGGATCGCCCCGCATCATTCTATCGCGCAAGCTCAGGCCTGCTTGCGGCGACGGGCCATCAGCCCGAGCAGGCCGAAGCCCGACAGCAGCAGCGGGATCGAAGCGGGCAGCGGAACGACGCCGACACCGCCATTGCCACCGACGACCGAGATGCGCACCATCATGTCGTCATGGTTGTCATCGCTGCCGGCACCGCCGTCATCGAACCACAGATCCACCGCCTGGCCCGAGGTGCCAACCGGATTCGAGGTGATCGACGCGAAGAAATTCGGCACCGCGCTTGTCGGGCTCGATGCGTCGGGATTGGCACCGTTCATCACGGTGTGGGCACCGCTGTTGGCGGTGAAGTCAAAATTCAGCAGCCCGTGGGACACGTTGTTGATGGTCATGCTGGCAAGCGGCGAACCGGGCGAACCCCAGGTGCCGGTGCCGGTGGTGCCACCGGTTGCGAACAGGTTGCTTCCACCAAAGTCGAAGCCGTTGTTGTAGCCGGCTTCCGAACCGTAGAAGTCGAATTTCAGATCGACCGTTCCGTTCAGCCAGATCGACGCCCCATACCAGCCGGCGCGCGACGTGGTGCCCGCCCCGTAGACCGGCACGAGCCCGTCGTTGAACGACGTGCCGCCGGGAATGGTTCCGGCCGTCATCGCCGAGGCCATACTCGCGCCCAAGGACATCGCCACCGCCAAAACGCCGGCGGAAAGAGTCGAGAACTTCATTTCAATTACCCCCTTCAAATGTTGCAGAAAAAATAAATCCCAAGAATCGCGGGACGAGGACCTCATCAAACACACGCAAAAAGTTAACACGTTTTCTCGCGATTGAACACGAATTCTTTAGATCCCGTTAACACTCGTGATGTTTGTCGGGAAAGGCCGCGCGGCCCTGCGCTTCGGGGTCGGGCCGGCGGGGCCGTCGCGACCGACCTCGCGCCGGCCAAGGGTGCGCTGAAGGGGGCGCTCAAGGTCCCCGGGGGGGGGCTTCGGATGCCACCTCAGGATTTTCGGGTGGATTCGGGATGAGAGGGGGGGCTAGGATAGCGACATCGCTTTTTTATCATCAACTTAATTCAACCGTGGCGAACCTGGATGAACAGCAATCTACTGTCTGATGTCGTGCATGTTCCGGATGACGCGGGAAAGATCGTGCGACATCGGCTGGGGCTGTCGGGGTCGGACCCGTTGAAGGTGACCTTCATTCCAGGGCCCGGCGATGTCGCGGGAACCTTCGATTATTGGCGCCGCGGCCAGCACGATCCGCGGGTTCCGTCGATCACCTATTCGCTCATGTTCTATGAGCTGATGGAGCAACTGGACGCCCGCTGCCAAATCATCGCCCATCATCCGATCGGTGAGTCGGCCGCCGAGCCCGGAGACCGGTTTCGCTTTGATCAGGTCACCCAAAGGCCCTCAAAGGGTCGGTTCGACCGCGCGCGAAGCCGGGCGCAACTGGCGGACGATCTGGTTCGCTTGACGAATGACTTCGATCCCCATGCTGTCATCATATCGACGCATGGCCCGAACCGATCCTGGAAACGCCTGAGTCGTGGCAGGCTGCTGGTCCTTAGCGTCCACAACACCTTCTGGCCGATGCATCGCCCACCGCAAGGCCTGAAGGGCCGGTTGCGCAAGGCCGTCCTGTCGCACCGGACGCATGTCCTGGATGGCGCGATCTGCACCTCGCACGAATGCGCCCGGCAACTGGCGATCCTGACCGGCAACCGGATATCGGCGCAGGTCGAGTGCCCGCAGATCCTGCAAACCCATCCGCTGGCCAAGGCCGACGCCGTGCGCGACCTGCTGTTTCTGGGACGGATCGAGCGAAGCAAGGGCGTGTTCATGCTGATCGACGTGTTCGAGCAACTCGCGGCTGCCCATCCCCGACTGAGTCTGACGATCGCCGGGTCCGGCTCGGCGGATGCGGAACTGTCGCAGCGCATTGCCGCATCGCCGCAGCGCGACAGGATTGCCTTCCCGGGACGGCTGAACAGCGACCAGGTTCACGTCGCCATCGCAAAGGCGGATCTTCTGGTCTGCCCGACGATGACGACCTTCAACGAAGGTCTGGCCCTGGTCGGATTCGAGGCCGCGGCGCATGGCGTCCCATCGGTGCTGAGTTCCGTGGTCCCTGCGCAGGATCTGCTTGCGGACAGCTGCATCGTCTTCGAGGCCGACGATCCGCAGGCGCTTGCAGCGGCCCTGTCCGGTGTGATCGAGAACAAGCACGCCTACAGGGATCTTTGCGCGGCAACCGCCGCCGTCCGCGACAAGATCTATGATCGGTCGCTGTCATGGGGATCGGGTCTGTTCAAGGCGCTTGCCGCGGGGGCGAACGGCCCGCATGGCTGAAGGCAGGCTTGACCGGTCTGGCCGCCGGCCGTCGCCTCAGGCCCTGCGGTGATGCACGATCCGTCCGATCGCGTTCATCAGCAGCTGCGCCGCCAGGATCGAGGTCACCCCCGCCGGATCGTGATCCGGCGCGACCTCGACCAGATCCAGCCCCACGATCTGCCCGCGCCTGGCCAGCCCGTCGATCAGTTCCAGCACCTCGTAATAGAGAAACCCGCCGTGCGAGGGCGTCCCCGTCCCCGGCGCGATCGAGGGATCGAAGGCGTCGATGTCGATCGTCAGGTAGCAGCGCGCGTCGGCCGGGATGCGCTGTAGCAGCGCCTCGGTTCCCAGCGCACGAGCCTGGCGGACCGACAGGATATCCGATCCCATCTCGCGCGCCGCGACATAGCCGTCGCGCGCGGTGGACGATACATTGCGGATGCCGATCTGTGTCAACCCGCCGACATAGGGCTTTTCTGCCGCGCGTCGCATCGGATTGCCATGGCCGAAGCGTACCCCGTGGCGCTCATCGACGAAATCCAGATGCGCGTCGATCTGCACCACATGCAGCGGGCCATTTGCCGCGCAATCCTCGGCAAACGCGTCGATGCAGGGGATGTTCACCGAATGATCGCCCCCGATCACCACCGGCAACGCGCCGGCCGCCAGGATCTTGCGCACCCCGAAGGCGATGTTCGCATGGCTTTGGATCGTGTCGGTATGGATGATATCGGCATCGCCCAGATCGACGATGCGCACCTTGTCGGGTTGCAGATAGGTGATGTCGTCCTCGTGGTCATAGGCCCCGGCATGGCCAAAGGAGAACAGGGTCGAGGCCTCGCGCACCCCGCGCGGCCCCATCCGGGCCCCGGCACGCCATTGGGCGCCGAAGTCGAAGGGCGCGCCCAGGATCGCGACATCGGCCTCGATCCGGTCCCAATCCTCGACATAGGGGTATTTGCCGAAGGTGCAGATCCCGACGAAGGGCAGGTTCAGCCGCCCCGTTTCATAGCCGTGCCCTGACATGCCGGTCCCTTTGCTGACGCGATCCCGGTGCAAGCTTGCGGCACGCGCGCGCGATAGGCAACACGGCGGCTTCCGCAGATGGCGCGCGATCACGGCGCCGCCCGGCGGCGCGACGCCGGCTGCCAACGGCATGGGCGCCGGCCAAGCCTGCTGTGCCTTGCACCGGGTCTTCTATGCTTCGGGATCGATCCCGGCCGGCCCCGGGCGGCTTGGCCCAAGCCCGCGCCTGGCCCCCTGCATCCGTTTCCGTCGGGCCACCGCGCAGACTCCGGTCGCGAAGGGGGCAGACCCGATCGGCGTGATCGCACCGCGGCGGACCCTTCATTGACCGAGGTCAATGAGAAGCGATCCCTCGCGGCCCATCCTCGGGGTGAAAGGGTCATGCGGGCTCCGCCCGGGTTGCGCGCGAAAGGCCGGGCCATGAAGACCACCGGAATACCCTCGCTCGACCACGCCCCCCAGGTTGCCGCCGAATAGCTGAACGATCTGGGCGAGATCCTCGACTGGCCGCGCGACCGATCGCGCCTTTACCTTCTGCTGCGCGCGACGTTGCACGCGGTGCGCGATCTCCTCAGCCCCGACGAGGCCGCCGACCTTTCCGCGCAATTGCCGCTGCTTATCCGCGGCACCTATTACGACGGCTGGGGGCCTTCCCGGACCCCGGTTCACCCGCGTGGCAAGGCCGTTTTCCTTGCCCGCGTCGCCGGCGAGTTCACCGAAACGCTGCCCCGGCCGCTTCGCTGAACCAGGAGCGAGACATGACCGAGAAATCCACCAAGCTGACCGTCGACAAAGAAACCCGTTCCGACCCGCCGGCGCCGGAACGCTGGGCCCCCTTCGATACGCTGCGCCATGAAATCGACCGCCTGTTCGAGGAATTCACCCCCTCGTTCTGGCGCCGCCCGTCATCCGCGGCCCGTGCGCTGACGCAAGGTCTTGGCGATTGGCCGATGCCCCCCGCCGGCGACCTTTACGAGCGCGACGGGGCCTATGACATCACCGCCGAACTGCCCGGCATCGCGCCCGACGCGATCGAGGTCAGGCCTCATAGCCAATTGATGACGGTTGCAGCGGGTGCGATTGCTGAGAGGAAGACCTTCGGACAGCGGTCGTATCTTGTTGCCACACGCCGCCAATCCTTGAGCCTGCCGAACATGATCTCGATCCGGTTGCGTCGTTTGTATCGGCGCCTGTCATACTTCACAGTTTTCTTGCGCTGTTTCCGACCTGGGTGCATGCGCGTATCCCTTTGTCTTTCAACGCACCTCTGAACCAGTCGGCATCGTATCCGCAGTCCCCGAGCAGCCAATCGACATCCGGCGGGCTGCGCAACAATGCCCGTGCTCCGATGTAGTCACTGACTTGGCCGGCAGTCACGAACAGGTTGAGCGGTCGGCCCTGGCTGTCGCAGATCGCATGTAGCTTGGTGTTCATGCCGCCTTTCGTCCGGCCAATCACGCGTCCACGCCCCCCTTTTTCACGCCCATGCTGGTCGCGGTCCGGTGAGCTTTTGAGGTCCTTGCGCAGGCTCACTCGAACGCACGGCGTTCGCCTGCTCACTTCAATCATGATGGTCTTCTGTTCGCCGTGCGCGGCGGCCAAACCCACCATCATCCGCGCAAGGATGCCCTTGTCGCTCCACCGCTTCCAACGGTTGTAGAATGTCTTTGGCGGGCCGTAAGCGCTTGGAGCGTCACGTCATCGTAAGCCATTGCGATTGAAGAAGATAATCCCGCTCAACACAGATCGGTCATCGACCCTTGGTTTACCGTGTGACTTTGGGAAGAAAGGCTCAAGACGCGCCATCTGCGCGTCGCTCAGCCAGAAGAGATCAGGCATGTTCACCGCTCGGTCTTCGAACCGTGAATCACGCCCCTACGCGGAGATCAATGGGTCAGGACCATAGCACCGGCAGGCGGCGGATCTTGCGCTGGTCCATCAGATGGATCGCGTCATCGACGGCTTCATCCGTGCGACAATAGACGATGCCGGCGGTCATCGTCTCTTCGGCCAGGGTGGAGGCCGGATCGCGGCCCGAGGCCACTATCCGCAGCGCGATGTCGCGGCCGGTGATCACGCCGATCAGCCGGTCGTTCTTGCCCACCGGTACCGCGCCGATATCCCCCTTGGCCATCAGACGCGCGATCTCGGTCACCGGCGTGTCGGCGCTGACCCATTGCGCCTTCTTGTGCATTGCCTCCGAAACGTTCATCGCTGCTCTCCTTGTGCTGTAGTGTTGTGCTGGTGCGGCCTTCACCCCGCCGCCGCCCGCCTGCGCAAACATTGACGCCGCGCAACGCGGCATCGCGCGCGCCGCCGGCGCCTTCGTTTTGCGGCCTGGAAACGGCGGACAGGTCATCGCCGGGTACAAGGCGCGGCCGAGGCGGGGCTTGGTGATCCGGCATCGAAACCCGCCAGGAAGCGTGGCGAAACGCCTGCGGGCCGGGCGCTGGACGCTTTCGCGCAGCTTCGGTGTTGCGCAGCGCAGGGTTTGCTCAGGATCAATGGCCGGTGCCGCGTCTTCCAATAGGCTTGCGGCAACCGTCCGGTCCCAGCCAGGAAGACGCAGCGTGGCAAGCCAGCACATTCCTGCCCTCCCGTATCACGCGTTGACGGCGCAGGAAGCCCTCGATCAGCAGAGGGTCACGGCCGCCGCGGGCCTGTCCGAGACCGAGGCCGCGCGGCGCGGTGCGATGTTCGGGCCGAATTCCGTCGAGGTCAGGCACAGGGTCGGCAGCCTTGCGCTGTTGTTGCGTCAGCTTCAGGGCCCCGTCGTATACATACTTGCCGGGGCTGCGGTCCTTGCCGCCTATTTCAAAGAGATCGAAGAGGCGATCGCCATCGCGATCGTCCTGTCCATCAACACCGTCATCGGCTTCTATACCGAGTTCAAGGCGACCCGATCCATCGAGGCATTGAGCGCCCTCGAACCCCGGACAGCGCGGGTACGCCGGGATGGCCGGGATAGGTTGGTCCGTGCCGAGAAGCTGGTGCCGGGAGATATCGTCCTGCTCGATGCAGGGGACGCGATCCCCGCGGATCTGCGCGTGCTTGAATGCTCGGGGCTTCAGGTCGACGAATCCGCGCTGACAGGCGAATCCGTCGCCGTTGCCAAGGCCGTATCGCCGGTGCCGCCAGACGCGCGGCCAAGCGACCGGCATTCCATGCTGTACAAGGGCACGGCCATCACCCGCGGCACCGCTCTTGCCGTTGTCATGGGCACCGGCCTTTCGACGCAGATCGGTCAGGTGTCGCAACTTGTCGCGCAGGCGGGCGGCGGAAGTTCTCCGATCGAAAGGAAGCTTGCACATCTCTCGGTGCAGTTGGTCTGGGCGGCGCTGATACTGGCGGGGGCGATCGCGGGGTTCGGTATCCTGACCGGAAGGGACGCGTTCCTGATGGCGGAGGCGGCGGTCGCGCTTGCCGTCGCCGCCATCCCCGAAGGGCTGCCGATCGTGGCGACGCTTGCCCTGGCCCGCGGCATGTGGCGAATGGCGCGGAAGAACGCGCTGGTCGAGCGTCTCTCGGCGGTCGAGACCCTCGGCGCGACGACCGTGATCCTGACTGACAAGACCGGCACGCTGACAGAGAACAGAATGGCCGCGCGTCGGCTTTGGCTGCCGGCGGGAATGGTGCGGATCGGCGAGGAAACGAAGACGCTTTCGCCGGAATGCGCGCGCCAACGCGCCGCGCTGATAAAGGTCGCGGTGCTTTGCAACGACGCGGCGCTTGACGAAACCGGAGAGGCGGGCGCCGGCGACCCGATGGAGCTTGCCCTGTTGCGCGCGGGCCTTGCGACCGAACAGCGGCGCGGCGATCTGCTCGAACATTTTCCCATCGTCAGAAAGGTCGCCTTCGACAGTGCCACCAAGATGATGGCGACCGTCCACCGGCGCGAAGACGGCCACTTCTATGCGGTCAAGGGCGCGCCGGAGCCGGTGCTGGCGGCAGGTGCCTATCTGTCCGTGGATGGGCAGCTTCACCCCTTCACGGCGCAAGACCGGCGCGTATGGACCCGCAGGGTCGAAGAGCTTGCGCGTCACGGTCTGCGCGTGCTGGCCTGTGCCGCCAAGACCGAGGCTGGAACCGATGCGAACCCCTACGAAGGGCTGACGTTTCTTGGGCTGATCGGGCTTGAGGATCCGGCGCGCCTTGACGTTCCGCCCGCGATAGAGGCCTGCCATCGGGCCGGCATCAAGGTTGTGATGGTCACCGGCGACCACGCCGCCACCGCGCGCAGCATCGGCCGCAAGGTCGGCCTGCGCTTCGACGCGGGCGACGTGGCCGAAGGCATCGAGATGACAAGGCCCGAGGGCGACGGCGGGAAGGATTTCACGCGGGTCGGAATCTTCGCCCGGGTCAGCCCGAAGGACAAACTCGACCTCGTCCGCGCCTATCAGGACAGGGGCGAAATCGTCGCCATGACGGGCGATGGTGTCAACGATGCCCCGGCTCTGCGCCAGGCCGATATCGGGGTGGCCATGGGGCTGCGCGGTACCGATGTGGCGCGCGAGGCGGCGGCGATGATCCTGCTCGACGACGCTTTCGCGACGATCGTCGCGGCCATCCGCGAGGGGCGGAACATCTTCGGCAACATCCGCCGCTTCGCCGCATATCTGCTGGCGTGCAACCTGTCCGAGATCCTGGTGGTCGGGGTTGCGGTCCTTGCCGGTTTGCCTCTGCCGATCCTGCCCCTGCAGATCCTTTACCTGAACCTGATCACCGACGTCTTCCCCGCCTTTGCCCTTGCCCTGGGAGAAGGCGAAAGCGACGTGCTTGATCAACCGCCGCGCCCCCCGCGTGAGCCGCTTCTGGGCCGCCCCCAATGGACACGGATCGCCGGGCAAAGCCTGTTGATGACGGCCGGAACCTTTGCCGCGATGGGCACCGGCCTGTGGCTTGGCTACAGGCCGGATACGATCGTCACCGTAACCTTCCTGACGCTTGCCTTCGCCCAGCTCTGGCAGGTGTTCAACATGCGGTCGGACCGGACACGGGCCTTGAACAACGAGATCACCAGGAACCCCTGGATATGGGCCTCGCTCGCGCTTTGCGTGACCTTGCTGGTTCTGCCGCCCCATGTCCCGGCGCTCGCGGGGTTGCTTGGCCTCGTGCCGCTCGACGCGGCGCACTGGCGGTTTGTCGTCTTCTTCAGCGCGCTTCCGATGCTTCTGTGGCAAGTGGCCACGATGCTGCTCCAATCAGTGCGTGGCGCGCAGGCTCTGCCGAAAACCGGGCCATGATCCGAAGGCAGCCGGCGTTCGGGCGCGAACATGAGGGGCTGATCGCGCGGGCGGGCAGCCCCCAACGGCCTGTCTCACCGCGCCACCGGCAAAGGCTGGCCCAGGGCTGCGAGCGCCCCGATCCCGCCCAGCACCTCGCACAGCGTCGCGCCACTATCCGCTGCGCGCTGGGCCGCAACGGTGGTATGCGCGCGCGGACCCAGGGTCGGCGGCAGGTTCAAATCCGCGCTCAACCCGTCGATGGCGGCCAGGCAGGCCTCTGGCATCGCCTCGTCCAGAATGACGGCATGTGCCAGAACCGCCCAGCCGGAATGCGGGTCCGCACGGGGTTGCCAATGCTGCGCCGTGCCGGCGATCTTGCGGCCCTCCGCAAGCAGGTTCCACCGGCCGTCGCAGAAGCTGCCGGGCAGGGGGCCGGTTTCGGTCGTGATGCCCAGCGTCGCCAGCGCCGCGCCGACCGTATTGCACAGGTCTTGATAGATGGCCTCGGCCGATCGCCCAAGTGCCGGGCCCGCGCGCGAAAGGTTGACGATGCCCGGCCCCTGCGGCGCCATCCCGCCGCCGGTCGCGCGCAGATGAACCGGCCAGCCCCGGGCCGCGCTGGCCCTTGCCGCCGCCGCAAAGCCCGGCCGTCGCGACATCGCGCGCGGCACCACCAGGCCGGGCCGTTCAGCGCCCCAGACCAAGGCGCCGTGCTGCCCGTCGCGCGCCGCCTGCAACAGCGCATGCTCAGCCGCGATCCCCTCGGATGCGGTCGCGAAACGGTGCGATCCGGTCGCGGCGTCGGGTCCGGTCACGTCACCTCGCCGATGACCGCGCCCTTGGCCACGACCGCGTCGACATCGTGCAAGATATGCAACCTGCCGCCCGCCGGGGCGTGGATCTCATACTGGGTCTTGGCTGTCATGATCTCGGCGATCAGCGCGCCTTCCGACACGGTCGCGCCCTCGCTGGCAAACCACGCGGTGATGACGGTCTCGTCATCGCCTTCCCACAGGTCGGTCGGGATCGTGATGGCGGTCATTGCGTCCTTCCTTTGAATGGCTTGGCTTATAGGTATGCCGGGGGACAATCATGCGGCCCCCGGCGGGGCGTCAGGCCGCCCTCATCCGGCCCCAGGCATCGACGATCTTGGCGGGGCTGGGCAGGAAGAATGCCTCCATCTCGCGCGCATAGGGGATTGGCGCGTCGGGCGAGGTCACCCTCTGCGGCGCCGCCTTGAGGACCGAGATGTCATGCTCGACGACCGAGGCGATCACCTCGCCGGAAACGCCGAAGCTGTGATAATCCTCGTCCACCACGATCAGGCGACCGGTCTTGGCCACCGAGGCGCGGATCGTGTCGCGGTCCAGCGGGACCAGCGAGCGCAGATCCACCACCTCGGCGCTGACGCCGGCCTTTTCCAGTTCCGCCGCCGCCTTCAGCGCGTGATGCACCCCCATCGCCAGGCTGACGATCGTGACATCGCGGCCCTCGCGCACGACCTTGGCCTTGCCGAAATCGACGATGTAATCCTCTTCCGGGGTATGGACCGAGGCGCCCTGTTCGGTGCCCAGCCATCCCATGCCCTGAAGCGACTTGTGGAACATGTAGACGACGGGGCTGTCGTCGCGGATGGCGGCGGTCATCATCCCCTTCGCGTCGTAGGAATTCGACGGCATGACCACCTTCATGCCCGGCAGATGCGCGAAGGTGC
Source organism: Allgaiera indica (assembly GCF_900106675.1). Taxonomy (GTDB): domain Bacteria; phylum Pseudomonadota; class Alphaproteobacteria; order Rhodobacterales; family Rhodobacteraceae; genus Acidimangrovimonas; species Acidimangrovimonas indica. Next base: position 272,921 of record NZ_FNOB01000001.1, on the reverse strand, counting down.
CGTAAAGGCATTGCGAATGCTGGCCGGCGTCGGAATAGCCGCCCCCGGTCGATGTCATCACCACCATGGGCACCTTGAAATTGCCGCCCGAAAAGAAGGTGTTCTTGGCCATCAGGTTGTAGATCGCGTCGAAGCAGACGCCGAAGAAATCGGCGAACATCAGTTCGACCACCGGGCGCATCCCGTCCTGCGCGGCCCCCACCGCCGCCCCGATGAAGCCGGTTTCGGAAATCGGCGTGTCGCGGATGCGGTCGCGGCCGAATTCATCGACCAGGCCACGGGTGTTGCCGAAGACGCCGCCAAGCGCGGCAATGTCTTCGCCCATCACGAAGACGCCCGGATCGGCGCGCATTTCCTGGGCGATGGCCTCGGCCATGGCGCGGGCGATGGTCAGTTTGCGTTCGTTGCTCTGGGTCATGTCATGTCCTCCTGACCGGTCCTCACGCGAAGATTTCCGTCAGCGCATCCTTCGGCGCCGGGGCGGGGCTGGAGCGGGCGAAGTCGATCGCCTCGGTCACGCGGGTCTCGGCGCGCGCTTCCAGATCCTTCAGCTGCGCCTCGTCGGCAGTGCCGTCTGCTAGAAGGCGTTTGCGCATCGCGGGGATCGGGTCGCGCGCGAACAGCGCCTCTTTCTCGCCCTTGGGGCGGTAGCCTTCGGCATCGCCCATGAAATGCCCGGCAAGGCGAAAGGTCTCAACCTCGATCAAGGTGGGGCCGTCGCCCGCGCGGGCCCGCGCCACGGCGTCGCCCGCGGCCTCGAAGATCTTCCAGGGATCGTTGTCCGCGACATAGACCCCGGGCACGCCATAGGCCGACGCGCGCACATCGTTGCGCGGCACCGAGGTCGAATCCGCCTTGGCGACCGAAATGCCCCAGCTGTTGTCCTCGATCACGCAGATAAAGGGCAGCTTCCACAGCGCGGCCAGGTTCATCGCCTCGTGAAAGGCGCCCTGGTTCGCCGCGCCTTCGCCGATGAAGGCCACCGCCACGCCGGGCTTGCCCTGCATCTTGCGCGACAGCGCGGCGCCGACGGCGGGTCCCATGCCCTGGGCGATGATCCCGGCGCAAGCAAAGTTCACCTTCGCGTCGAACAGATGCATATGGCCGCCGCGCCCGCCGCTTAGGCCGGTCGCGCGGCCGAAAATCTCGGCCGCCATGCGCTTGAGGTCGACACCCTTGGCGATGGCTTCGTGATGCGGGCGATGCGTCGCCGTGACGATGTCTTCGTCGTGAAGATGCGCGCAGACGCCCACGGCCACCGGCTCTTGCCCGTTCGACAGGTGCATTTCGCCCGGGATCGGGCCGCTGGCCATGTTGAAGACGGGCTGCTTTCCTTCCAGGTAGATCTTCTCGATCGTCTCTTCGAAACGGCGGCTGGTGACCATCGTCTCGTACATCCAGTGCAGTTGTTCCTTGGACGGTGTCATCGTGTCCTCCTCCCGTGCGGTCCTGCGTGACGGCGTTCCCCTCACCACTTTCGGCGGGCTTGGCGGTTGGTGCCAAACGCTGTCGTCGGGGGGGCGGCGGTGTCGCAGGCGGCTGCGACAGGTGTCGCGGTGGCGTCCTGTCAGGAGGGTCGGCTGCCAGGGCGTCCCAACCCCAGGCGGCGGATCTTGCGGTGCAGCGTCGCGCGGCTGATGCCCAGGCGCCGCGCCGCGGCCGAGACGTTCCATCCCGCCGCGTTCAGGGCATGAAGAATGCGGGCCTCCGGTGGGGCACAAGCCGCGGCGGAGGCGCCGCAGGCCGAAAGATACGACGGCAGATGCGCCAGGCGGATGGGCCCGCCATGCGCGCGGCTGCAGGCCAGGGCGATGACGCGGCGGGCTTCGCGCAGGTTGCCCGGCCAGGCATGGGCCATCAGGGCGGCCAGGGCGTCCTCGCGGATCGGGACGTTCCAGCCCGCTGCATCCTGCGCCAGGCGGATCAGCGTTTCCCCCAGCGCGACGGCATCCTCGCGCAAGGCGGGCAGCACCACGCGCGTGCCCTGCATCCGGTAAAGCAGATCGTCGCGCAGCACACCGGCAGCGATCAGCGCTTCGGGCGGGCGGCCGCACAGGGCGACGATCCTCGGGGCCGGGACCCCGCGCAAGGTCTCTGGCTGGTCTTCGAGCATCGCCAGGATCTCGACCAGGAACCCCTGCGGCGCGGCGCCCAGCGCTTCCAGATGGTCCAGGATCACGGTGGACGCGGCGCCGGTTTCGCGGGCGGTCTGAAGGGCATGTTCAAAGACCAGGCGAATGCGCAGCCGGCCTTCGGCACTTGGCTCGATCTGCGCGCAGTCGATCGTGACCAACTTCGCGACCGGCGCGCGGGCACGCGAATGAAGCGTCTGTGCGAAAACGCTCTTGCCGGTACCTGTCTCGCCGATCAGCAGAACGGGCAGGCCTTGCCGGAACGCCGCTTCGGTCTCGGCCATGGCCTCGGTCCAGCCGGGGCGGGGCAGCAATGGAACGGGTGGCATCCTTGCGCCGGCATCGGGTGTGGCGCGGGGCGCGAAACCGGGCGCGGCATGGATCCCGATCGGCAATGTCACATGAAGGCCGATGGCGGAGGGATGGTTGCCTTCGCTGCGCGCGAACCAGCCCGGCGCGTCCAGCAACCGGTCCAGCCCGACGCCGAACAGCGCCGCGATGTCCTGACCGACCATCGCATCGGGGCGCTGGCTTCCGGCGATCCGCGCCGCCCGCCGCGTCGCGGCAAGGATACGGCCCGTTTCATCAAGTGCGACAAGCGCGTTGACCGCGCCGTCCAGTTCCGGGCTGCCGAGCGGCGCGAGCGAGAGCATGATCCGCCCGGCATGGCGGCGCCGGAACATCGCCGCTTGCAGGCGGCGCGCGGCGATCTGCATGACCACGGCGGCCAGCGGCTGCCCGGCGCCGGCGCTTTGCTCGACTGCTGCCGATGTAAGGGTGCCGATGATCCTGTTGTCGCCATCGAGAAGCGGGACCGAACAACAGATGAACTGCCTTAGCCCGACAAAGAAATGCTCTGCCCCGCGCACCGTGAATGGGCCCTGCGACGCAAGTGCCATCTGGATGCCGTTGGTTCCGGCGATACGTTCGTCCCAGCAGCTGCCCGGCACGATACCGCGCTGCACCAGTGCCTCGTCGGCGGGCGGGGCGGACGAAAGCGGCAGCAGCACCTGTTCGACATCGGAAACCAGAAGCGCCCCGCCTCCGCCGGCGACCGCATTTCCCAGCGCGCCGAGATGGCCAGCCCCGTCGCCCAGCGTGTCGGCGAAACGTTCGGCCCGCAGGCGGATCTCGCTTTGCCGGTAGCGCAGGATCGGACGCAAGACATCCGGGACAAGGTGATACCGGTCTTCGCAACGCCGCCAGGATGCGGCGAGCAACGGATGCGGGGCGTTGCGTGCCGAAGGGCCGGTAGTGTCCTGGTGCTGACGCATTCACGCCCCCCCCCGCTGGTCGTGGACAGCTTGGAACGGATCGTTCCGGTGCCTGTCCGGCCCACGCCCCGATGCCCCGGCCCCGATTCGGTGCCGCCGGCAGGGCCATGGGTCGCGACGCCATGTCCAGCCTATCATATCCGCGGATTTCCCGCATGGCTTCCTGGCGCGCCGCGAAAAGGGCGGGTCGTGGCTTGGTCGGGCATGTCGCCTGTGCGCGGGAGAAGCGGGCGTGACGCCGTCGTCCGACATCCCAAGCACGCGCTCGGTGGCTGTTCGAGGTGCGCCGGGCCGGTCGGCCGCATTGGTGCGTCAGAAAAATCTTGCAAAAGAGGGGCTGCCCACAAATTACCGGACATATGATACAAACAAAGAAAAGCAGGCAGGGCAGGTAGACGGATGAGCACAACCGCAGAACCTTCGTATGACGCCCCCGCCCGCGTCGCCGCCAACTGGGGAATGCTGCTCGTCATCTATGTGGTTCTGTCATGTTCGGGGCTGGTTCTCAGGCCGTCCTATGCCGATGCGCTGGCACTGCCGCGCGGCGCGGCGCTCGCACTTGCGATCCTGCTGCTGTTCGGCCGCAGGCGATGGCCGATCGTCCTTCTTGGCGCGATCCTGGCCCGGCTGATCGTATCAGCCGCCTCCGGGGCCGGCCTCGACGCCGTCCCGATCGCCAGTGCGATCGCCATCGCGCTGCTGACGACCCTTCAGGCGGTGGCCGGCGAAGCCATCCTGCGGCGCTGCTTCGGTACACCGATCAATATTCAGGGGCGGGCTCATCTGCTGCGCGGTTTCCTGTTGGTGGGGCCTGCACTTGGGATCATGACCGCTTCGGCGGGTATCGCCATCTTCGGGCTCTTTGGTCAGATCACCCTGTCGGGCCTGATTGGGAACTGGCTTGCCTGGTGGGTCGGCGACTCGATCGCGATCCTGACCGTCACCACCCTCATCATGCTCTGGCCCGGCCAGGCGCCTTCCCCTATCCGATGGCAAGGCGATCCACTGCCCCGCCTGCAGCGCGCGTCGCTGGCCTATGTGCTGGGGTCCTTCGCCATCACGCTTGCCGCCTGGCAGGTGATGACCGCGCTGATGGTGCATGACCAGCGAAACCAGTTCGACACCAGGGTGCGCGACCTGCGCCATGTCGTGGAACGCCGGCTAAGCGCCTATGCGCTTGGCCTGGCCGGCGCGGCGCAGCTGTTCAAGGCACAGGGGCAGGTCTCGGCGGCGCAATGGCAGGGTTACCTGCATGCGATCGACCTGTCCAAAAGATTGCCTGGCCTGGGCGGGATCGGGTTCGCCGTTCCGGCGGGCGGCGGCGTGGGCGCCGATCGCACGACAGGGGCGACGGTGGATGCGGCCCCCGCCGCCGCCGCGAAACACCCCGGCGGCGCGACAATCGCGATCCGGCAGTTCGCGTCCGGCGCGGCCTATCCCGGCCTGCCGCGCGCCGGCATCGCCTTGGTCCCGGCCTGGCGCGCGGCGGCGGAGGCCGCACGCGACAGCGGCGAGATCCGGCTTTCCGGTCCGGGGCCGTCGTCGTCGTCATCGTCATCGGCGCAGGCGGGTGCCGGCGTGTCCCAGGCGTTGCTATTCGCCCCGGTCTATCGCCCTGCGCCGGATGCCGGCGGGCGGCCGGGGGCGGCGCGCGACCGGCGTGGAACCTTCCTTGGCTGGGTGTTCGCGCCGGTCGTCTATGCAAAGCTTTTGTCCAGCGCCGCATCGGCCGGTTCGCGTGACCTGCGCGTCGCGCTCTACGACGGCGCCGCCACCGGTCCCGACAGCCTGGTCAATGCCGAGCCCGGCGACGGCCGCCGGCCGATCTACCGGGATGTCAGCCGGATTTCGGCCTTCGGGCGGACCTGGACCCTGGCATCGCACAGCACGGCGGCGTTCGAGAACACCGCGAACCGGATCGGGCCTTCCTCGATCCTTGCCGCCGGGGTCGCGTTCACGACGATGCTGACCATTTATTTGCTGTCGCTTGGCCGCCGCGAAGACCGCATCAGCCAGGAGGTGAGGGCCCGCACCCGCGAACTTGCCGCCCGGATCGAGGAAAACCGGTCCATCATCCAGACCCCGAACGCCAATATCGCCTTGCTCGATGGGGCTGGCACGATCCTGTTTGCCAACGAATCCTTCAAGAAGCTGTTCGCCGCGCCCGGCGATATCCTTACCGGCCGGCCGTTGCCCGACCTGCTTGGCGGCGCGGTGCGAGACCATTTCGACAGTACCCGGCAGCAGCAGTCGCCGGCTGATTTTCGCGCCGAGGTGCGGGCCACCAGGACCGGCGGCATGGCGCTGGTGCTCGATGTCCAGATCAACACCTGGAATACCGCCGACGGGCTGCGGCGCCACACCTGCCTGATCACCGACGTCAGCGACAAGCGGCGGGTCGAACAAGCTTTGCTGGAGGCGCGCAATCGCCTGGATCTTGCCCTGACAGGGGCCAAGATAGGTGTGCTGGAGTTCGATCTCGCGACGGATACCGCGGTCGCCTCTCCGACCTGGATGCGGATCTGCGGCTTCGACCCCGCCGCGCAGATCGACCCGCGGGCTGAATTCATGCGCCATCTGCGTCCCGAGGACCGCGCCAAACTGGAGGCCAGCGACCGCGCCTGCATCGAAGGCCGGACCGAACGCTCGATCTGCGAGGTCCGTTTCCGCCGGGCAGAGGGGGATTGGCGCTGGATCAGGTCGGAATCGGTGGCCGGGGCCCGCGACGCCGAAGGCCGCGCCGCGAGCCTGATCAGCGCCATGACCGATGTCACCGAGCTAGAGCAACACCGCGAGGCGCTGCGTCAAAGCGAAGAGCGGTTCCGTTCGGCGTTCGAGGCCGCCCCAGTCGGCATGGCGATCATCGCGCCGGACGGGCGGTTCCTGAAGGTAAATGACGCATTGACCCGGATGGTCGGCATCCAGGCCTCGATGGCCGACAGCCAGCCTTTCCACCATTTCCTGCATCCCGACGACCGACGGCGCGTACGCGGCATGGTCGCGTCGGTGCTGGAAGGCCGGCGTGAAAGCTTCGAGACCGAGCTGCGCGCGCTCCACGCCAATGGCAGCGCGATCTGGGGCAAGCTCAGCCTTGCTGCGGTTCGCAACCACGAAGGCGCGCCCGCGACATTCGTGATCCAGGTGCATGACCTCACCGATCAGCGCCGCGCCGAGCGCATGAAGAACGAGTTCATCGCGACCGTCAGCCACGAATTGCGCACCCCCCTGACCTCGATCAGCGGTTCTCTCGATCTGGTGGCAAACGGGGCGGCCGGAACGATGCCGGAGAAGGCGCAGTCGATGCTTTCGATCGCCCGCCGGAATTGCAGGCGGTTGATCCTGCTGGTCAATGACATCCTGGATATGGAGAAGCTTGCCTCCCGCAAGATGACCTTCGATCTTGCCGAGGCCTCGATCCCGACGCTGGTTCATCAGGCGGTTGCGAACACCCGCCCCCTGGCGGCGCAGGCGCAGGTCGACTTCACCCTTGCTGCGCCGGACGAGGACCTGATCGGCCGGGTCGATGCCAACCGTTTCCAGCAGGTGCTGACCAACCTGCTTTCGAACGCGGTGAAATTCTCGGAGTCCGGTGGCTCGGTCGAGATCGCGACCCGGCGCCAGGGATCCATGGCATGCGTGTCGGTGACCGATCACGGGCCGGGCGTGCCGGATTCGTTTCGCGCCAAGATCTTCACCGCCTTCAGCCAGGCGGATTCCTCCGCGACCCGCGCCAAGGGCGGGACCGGCCTGGGCCTGTCGATTTCGCGGCAGATCGTCGAGGAAATGGGGGGAGAGATCGATTTCACCTCCGATCCCGGCACCGCCACGACCTTCTGGTTCACGGTGCCGCTGGTGGCCTCGCCGGCATCCTAGACGCCCGCGCCCCACCCCGGCAGAAGGGGCGTGCGGAGCCCGTCAAGCCGGCCCGGACCGGTCGCGCCCGCCGAAGGGGGCACGTCGCCCGATGGCGCGCGCCGGATCGCCGCGACCTCTTGTCGGGAGGGGCCCGCCGCGCGCCAGAAATCCGCCCTGGCGCCGGGTCCAGCGGCCAAGCCCCGCGGCGTAGTCCTCAAGCTGGGTGACCATGGTGCCCCAGCCTTCGAAAAAGCCCATGTCTTCGTGCGTTTCGCGTGTCTCGGGGGTGGGGAGCCGGACGATCGCGGTATAGCTTGTGACGCCGGGGCTTGCGTCCTCAAGCAGTACGATCGCCGTCATGAACGGGGTCTCGCTGGGCCTCCAGTCCTTGCTATAGCCGTCGGTGAAGACAAGCTTCTTCCCGGGGATGATCTCCAGATAGACGCCGGGGTTGTGTATCTGCTTGCCGTCGACTTCGAAGGTCGTGTTGAAGCGGTCCCCGACCCGCAGGTCGATCTCGCAGGCCGTCACCCGGTGCGGCCGGGGTACGAAGAATTGGGGGATATGTTCGGGCCGGGTCCAGCATTCCCATATAAGGGCCCGCGGCGCGTGGATGCTGCGTTCCAGTTTCAGGTCAGTCTTCGGATCCAGGTCCATCGTCGCGTCTCCTGGTGATGTCGCGGACGTAGTCGTCAAGCCGGTCGAGCCGGTCTTCCCACATCTTGCGCTGCGCGCTCAGCCAGTCCTGAACCGGCACGAACGGCTCGGGCGCCAATGCGCAGGAACGGATGCGCCCCTCCTTGACCGAGGTGATCAGCCCCGCCGCCTCCAGCTTTCGCAGATGCTTCATCAGCGACGGCAGCGCCATGTCATGCGGCGCGGCCAACTCGGTCACGCTGGCCTCTCCCCGTGCAAGCCTGGTCAGGATCGCCCGCCGCGTGGGATCGCCGAGGGCGGAAAAGACAGCGTGATTATTGCCAATTGGCAGAAATGATCTATATAATGCCATATGCAGGAGGCGCTGATGCAGCTTCACCCGATCGAGCCCACCCCTTCCCGAGACCAGATCGGCGCGATCACCGATGCCGAGGGCGGCGCGTTGGCGCGTGCCACGGTGAACCTCTTGCGGGCCTGGGGCCTGACGGATGCCGAGGCGCGGACGCTTCTGGGCGGCATGTCCGCCCGGACCTGGGCGCGCTGGAAGGATGGCACGATCGGCCGCGTGGACCGCGACCTGAAGATGCGCATGGCCCACCTGATGGGTATCCACAAGGGGCTGCGCTATCTGTTCAAGGATCCGGCCCGGGGCTATGCTTGGGTGCGCAAACCCAATGCCGCCTTCGGCGGGCAGTCGGCGCTTGACTATATGCTGCGCGGAGAGCTGGCGGATCTGGCGCGAATGCGCGATTGGCTGGATGCCGAGCGCGGCGCATGGTGACACCACAGGCGCCGCTTGTCCGCGTGTCCTGGGCGAAGACCTGGCGCATCATCCGTTCCATCTACCCGCCGGTCGATCTGTTCGAGGACATCGCCGATCCCCGCGACTGGGAGGCCCTGGCCGCCGTCGAGGCCAAGACCAACCCCCGCCTGCGTGACGAGATCGGCGATCTCGGCAAGGTGCCCCCGGCGCGGCGCGTGTCGGGCCCGGGCGCAAGCTTGGTGATGGCGCCCTTCGTGCATTGTTCGTCCGACCGGCCGGGGCGCTTCACCGACGGCTCTTACGGCCTTTACTATGCCGGCGATCGCGAAGAGGTGGCGCTGGCCGAGACCATCCACCACCATCAGAGGTTCATGGCCGCGACCAGGGAACCGCCGGGCTGGACCTCGGATTTCCGCGTGCTGATCGGCTCGGTCGACCGCGATCTGCATGATGTAAACGACATACCCGATGTGCGAAATCCCACCGATTACGCGCCCTCGCAGAAGGTCGGCGCGGCCCTGCGCGCGGGCGGCAGCGATGGGCTGCTGTGGAACAGCGTGCGCTTGCCCGAAGGCCGCTGCATCGGTGCCTTCTGGCCTGATGTCGTGTCGATCCCGGTCCAGGGCGCGCATTTCTGCTACCACTGGAACGGCGCGCGGGTCGATTATGTGAAGCGCTACGATACCGCCCAGGTCTGGAGCGTCGGCTGAATGGGGCCTCCGGGCCTTTGCAGCAGCGCGCGGCCGTGCTGGATGCGGGCCAGGATGATGCGTCGATGGCGGAACGCGCTGTGCCATGCGACGCAAGCGCCGGATCAGCCGCGCATACCCCCCGGGGGCGGGTCTTTGGCCAGCTGGCGGGCCGGTCTAAGCCGGGGCCAGGACTAACAAGGCGGCTAGCGCCGCGCCCGCGACGGCCCGGCCATGCCGCGGGTCCGCCACCCGACGCGGCAGAAAATTTCCGCAGCCCAGGGATTATTTTCGCGCCGCGCGCGTCATTCATGTCGGGCCGCACCAAACCGGCCCGCGACGGCAACCAAGGAGACCCCGCCATGACCTTCCGCCAATTGATCCTGCCGCTTGCGCTGGCAGTCGCGCTTCCCGCCGCCCTGTCCGCCGCGCCGGCGATGAACGGCAAAAGCCCGAAGGGCACGATCCTCACCGACAGCCACAGCATGAGCCTTTACACCTTCGCCAAGGACAAGCAGGCACGTTCGGCCTGCAACGGCGATTGCGCCGCCAAATGGCCGCCGCTCACTGCCAAGCCCGGCGACAAGCCCGAGGGCCGCTTCGGCATCATCGCCCGCGACGATGGCGCGCTGCAGTGGACCTACAAGGGCAAGCCGCTCTACACTTGGGTGAAGGACACGAAATCCGGTGATGTCAGCGGCGACGGCGTCAAGGGGGTCTGGCACCTCGCCCGGCCCTGAACGAAAGCCCGGAACAGATGACCATCCTGGACGAGATCGAGGCCGCGATCCCCGCCCTGCGCCGCTATGCCGGGGCGCTGGTGCGTGACCGCGACGCGGCCGACGATCTTGTCCAGGACTGCCTGGAACGCGCGGTGGCGCGACGCGATGCCTGGCGCGGCCAGGGCCCGGTGCGGGCCTGGCTGTTTCGCATCCTGCTCAACCGTCATCGCGATCTGCGCCGCGCGGCGCCGCGTCCGGGCCATCTGGTGCCGGTCGAGGGGCTTTTCCCCGAACCTTCCGCACCGCCGCCGCAGGACGGCCATCTCGCCGTCGCGGAAGTGCGCGCGGCGATGGAACGCCTGCCCGACGAGCAGCGCCAGGCGCTTCTTCTGGTGGCGCTGGAAGGCCTCAGCTTCGAGGCCGCGGCCGCGGCGCTGGACATACCCAGGGGCACGCTGATGTCGCGTCTGGCGCGGGCAAGGGCCAACCTGCGCGCGCTGACCGGTCGTGAGCCCAGTTCGAAAGGCATGAGCCGATGATTCCGCTGAGCGACGAAGAACTGCTGGCCTATCACGCGGGCGCGCTGTCCGAGGCCGAGCGCGCGCAGATCGCCGCGCGTCTGGCTGCGGACCCGGCGGCGCAGGCGCGGCTGGTCGACTGGGTGGCTCAGGACGCCGCGCTGGCCGCGGCCTATGGCGCGGTCGCCGAGGATCCGGTGCCCGCGCGGCTGACTGCGGTGGTCGCTGCCGCCCGCAACCCCGCCCATCCGGGGGCGCGCGGGTGGCGTGGTGCCCTGACCCGCTCTGCGGCCGCGCTGGTGCTGCTGGCGATGGGCGCCGGCGGCGGCTGGCTGGCCCGGGGTCCGGGGGCGCCGCCGCCCGGCCGCAGCCTGGCCCAGGCCGCGACCGAGGCCTACCGCACCTATGCCGTCGAAGTCGTCCATCCGGTCGAGGTGCCGGCCAGCGACGGGGCGCATCTGACCGGCTGGATTTCGAAGCGTCTTGGCCACAAGATCCATGCGCCGGCCTTCGGCAAGCTCGGCTACCGCTTGATGGGCGGCCGCATCCTGCCGGGCGACACCGGCACGGCGGCTTTGTTCATGTATGAAAACGATGCCGGGGGTCGGGTCACGCTCTATGTCGCGCCGCGCGGGGGCAAGACGGGCGATACCGCCTTTCGTTTCTTCAGCAAGGGCCAGGATCAGGGCTTCTGGTGGACCGATGGGCCGTTCGGCTACGCGCTGGTGGGTGAAATCGGCCGCGAGGACCTGCGCCGCATCGCCATCGCCGCCTATGACCAGTTGACCTGATCGCGCATCGGCGGTTTCGCGAGGACCCGGTCCTGGCGGCGGTTGCGGCGCGGCCGGCAGAGGCCCTGCGAAGGGCCATCCTGGGAACGAACCTGGCCGGCGCGCGTGACCAACCCCCTGTCACGACCGCCATTGGGTCCAAGGTGTCCGATGTCTTGGATCCGGCAACCCGTTGTCACAGCGAGATCTTGTAGCGGACAAAACCGTCTGGGCCCGTGCCGAAGGGGGTGATGTTCAGCGACGTCAGATCCTGCACATAGGCCTGGGCTTTGGGGCCGGTGTCGAACAGCACGGATGTTCCGGGCATCGGGCTGAAACGCCAGGTGTCGGCGGCACAGGGGCTGATCGTACGCTTTTCCATAATGTGGCGCAGCAGGACGTCGCGGTTGGTATCGGGTCCTTCGAAGATGATCGTCTCGACGCCGGTGCCCGGAAAATTTCCACCGCCGTTCGCCCGGAAATTGTTCGTGGCGATTACGAATTCCTGCGCCGGGTCGATCGGTGTGCCACGGTAGGATAGGTCCACGATGCGGCTCGCATCGGGATCGGCCAGCACGCCATCGACATCGTATCTGGATGGCTGGGACAGATCTATGCAGTAGCTAACCCCGTCAATCACATCGAAATTGTAGTTGGGGAAATCCGGGTTCAGCAGCAGCTGTTCCGGCTGGCCCGGAACGATCCGATTGAAGGCCCCCGCCGAGCGTTCAAGCCAGTTCTTGAGTGACGCCCCCGTGACCTTCACCGCCCGCACGGTGTTGGAATAAAGGTACAGATCGGCCACGTTGCGGATGGCCAGATCACCCGCCGGTACATCGCTGTAATAGCCGGGGCCGCCCCGCCCCCCCGCCTTGAAGGGGGCCGCCGCCGACAAAAGCGGCAGCTCCGCGTAGGGGCTGCCTCGCAGCATCTGGTGCATGTACCAATGCTGCGCAATCGACACGATCTGTACGGACGGATCGTTGGCGACCAGCGCGAAATAGCTGTGCAGCGGCGCCGTGGTGCGGCCAACCGGACGACGTATGTAGGTCAGCGCCGCCTCGTGATCGGCCCGGGCAGAGTCGAGCACCTGCGCCTCTGACACGACGGTTGCCCTCACCTTATGGTCCTGGCCGCGCAGGTAGATTGGGCGGGCTTCGGATTCTGCCGAGATCACCTTCCAGCAGTTTCCATCACGTTCCAGAAGCAGGTCGATCAAGCCCATATGCGACCCCCAGCACCCGCCCATGACAGCGGGCGTTCCGCCGATCGTGCCAGCCCGGACGTCGACCTCTTTCATGTTGGCGAAGCTGGCGGACGGAAAGACCAGATGCTGATGCCCGGTCATCACCGCATCGACGCCCGCTATCCGCCCGACCGGTATCGCAGCGTTCTCGGCCCCTTCAACATGGTCGGGACGGCCGATGCCGGAATGCGCCAGCGCGATGATCAGATCTGCGCCGCGCTCCTTCATTTCGGGCACATAGGCCTCGATTGCCCAGACGATATCGCGCGTGACGATGTTGCCGTGCAGGTGCTGATGATCCCATTGCGTGATCTGCGGCGCCACCGCACCGATAAAGCCGATCTTGATCGGATGCAGCTGGCCGGCTCCGTCGCAGATTTCGCGATCGAGGATCACATAGGGCGGTAGCAGCGTCTGATCCTTGCGCGGCGTGGCGCCCGGTGTCTTGATCACATTGGCCGAAACCACCGGAAAATTCGCGCCGGCCAGGGATTTTTCCAGAAAGCTCAGGCCATAGTTGAATTCGTGGTTGCCCAGGGTAGAGACCTCGACCCCCAGGGTATTCATCGCCGCGATGACCGGATGCACGTCACCGAGCTTCATGCCCTTTTCGTAGGCCATGTAATCGCCCAGCGGATTGCCTTGCAGGAAATCGCCGTTGTCGACCAGGACGGCATTCGTGGCCTCGGCCCGGATGCCGTTGATCAGCGTCGCCGTGCGTGCCAGTCCCACGGCGTCGGATGGGCGGTCGCCATAGTAATCGTAGGGGTAGACGTGGACGTGAATATCCGTCGTCTCCATGATCCGCAGATGGGCCAGTTGGCAGGCCCTAAGGGCGGAATACGGATGTAGCGCGATCAAGCCTGCTCCTGCGGTATTTCCCGCAAGGATGACAAGGCGGGTCGTTGCTATGGTGTGTCGCCATCGCGATGGCCCTGATGATCCGCCGCTGGCAGAGCGTCAGGAAGGTTGTCACGATTACGTGATATAGGTGCGAGGCGCGATCCTGCCAGACCGCAACATGCGGCTCAATGCATTTTTGCGGGTCTTGGCGCACCGCGATTCAACCGTAAAGGGAGTTTGCCGCACCCCGGCTTGGCCGGTCGGCGGGGGTTTTGCACCTACCTGCAACCTATGGCAGGAAAGGGAAAACTGAAAGGGCAGGGCATGCGGATCGCGGAAGAGGTGACGTTTGGCGGCTCGTCGATGGATCGGGCGGCGCATCTTCGGGGCGACGAAATGGCGCAGGCGCGGATCTGGGCGCAGCCAGAGGCACAAGTGCTTGCCTTTTGGCGCGGCAAGCCGCTGATCGGACCCGAAGGCCTGGTACGGCTGCCCACCGATCACCCGGCCTTGCAAGAGGCCGGGCACGGGGCCTTGAGGATCTTTCTGGGGTGCGATGGCGGGGCGCCGGTCTTCGCGCTGGATCTGTCCGCATGGCAGCCCGAGAATCTCGAGGCGGCGGCGCTGGACGGCTTCCTCGACCGAAGCGAACAGCGCCACCCGGCCTTGGCCGGCGATCAGGCCTTTGCCGAACTGCGCGCCGTGATGACGCGGCTCAGCCCCCGCGATGCCGAACTGGCCGCCACGGCGCGCGCGCTTTTCGCCTGGCACCACAGCCATGGCTTCTGTGCCCGCTGCGGCGCCGCAAGCGAGGTGTCACAGGCGGGCTGGCAGCGGCAGTGCCCGGCCTGCGGGGCGCCGCATTTCCCGCGCACCGATCCGGTGGTGATCATGCTGATCACCCGCGGCAACAAGGTGCTGATGGGCCGCTCGAACGGCTGGCCCGACAGGATGTATTCGCTGTTGGCCGGTTTCGTCGAACCGGGCGAGCCGATCGAGGCCGCCGTGCGCCGCGAGGTGGCTGAGGAAACCGGCATCCGGGTCGGGCGCGTCGATTATCTGGCAAGCCAGCCCTGGCCGTTTCCGGCGTCGCTGATGATCGGCTGCCGGGGCGAGGCATTGTCGGACGCGATCACCATAGATCCGCACGAGATCGAGGATGCGCTGTGGGTCCCGCGCGAGGAAATGCTGACGGCCATGGCGGGGTCGCATCCCCGCATCACGCCGGCGCGGAAGGGGTCGATTGCTCACTTCCTCGTGTCCAACTGGCTTGCGGACCGTCTTGATTGACCGCAGATTGAAGCGGGACGGAAAGGGATTGGCGGCCTATGCAATTCTCGACGCGGGAGGAAATCGAAGCCCCGATCGGCTTCGTGTTCGAGCAACTGACGAATTTCGACCGCCACCAGCGTGCGGCGCTGTCGCGCGGTGTCGAGGTAGAGCGCATTGACCGGCGAACCTCTCGCGGGGCGGGGATGTCCTGGCGCTGCCTGTTCATGCTGCGCGGCAAGCCCCGACGCCTGGAGATCACCTTGCAGCAGTTCGAGCCGACGACAGTGCTGGTGTTCGATGGTGAATCGCAGAATCTGTCGGGCGCTCTTACGGTCGAATTGACCGAAGTGTCGCCGCGCCGGACGCGGGTTCTGGTCAAGCTTGATGTGCGGCCGCTGACGCTGGCGGCGCGGGTGGTGCTGCAATCGCTGAAGCTGGCCAAGGCGCGTACGCGAGCAAGGTTCAGCAACCGGGTGCGCAACCAGGCGGGCGAGATCGAGCGTCGCTACCGGGACGGCCGGGCCTGACGAGACGGGGCGCTCGTGCCGTCCATGCGGGAAGCTGGCGGTCGATGCCCCCCCCCCTTGCGCGTCGCACGGGGCTGACGGACCGGCGCGCGCGGCCCTTGCGCTTCCAGCCTGGCGGGCGAAAGCGGCGGAACCGGTCCGGGCGCTCGGCTAGGCAGCCATCTCGTGGCGTTTGGGATCGGCCGGGTAGACGCCCAAAAGCTTCATCTCGCTGGTGAAATAGGTCAGCTCTTCCAGCGCAAGCCGGACGCCCGGATCGTCGGGGTGGCCCTCGATATCGGCGTAGAACTGTGTCGCGGTGAACGAGCCGTCGACCATGTAGCTTTCCAGCTTGGTCATGTTGACGCCGTTGGTCGCGAACCCTCCCATCGCCTTGTAAAGGGCGGCGGGGATGTTGCGGACACGGAACACGAAGGTGGTCATCATGCCGCTTTCGCCGCGCCGCGACAGGTCCGGCTGGCGCGACATGATCAGGAAGCGGGTGGTATTGTGGGCATGGTCCTCGATATGGCGCGCCAGGATGTCGAGGCCATAGACCTCGGCCGCCAGTTCCGAGGCCAGCGCGGCCTCGGCCGGGTCGCCGCCCTCGGCCACCTCGCGCGCGGCGCGGGCGTTGTCAGAGCTGATGCAGCCCTCGATGCCGTGTTCACGCAGGAAGCTGGCGCATTGCGGAAGCAGCACCACATGGCTGTGGGCGCGCTTCACCCCCGCCAGCGTGGCGCCGGGCGTGCCGAGCAGGTTGATATGCACGCGCACGAAGGCTTCGTCCACGATATGCAGGCCGGATTCGGGCAACAGCCGATGGATATCCGCCACCCGGCCGTAGGTGGTGTTCTCGACCGGTAGCATCGCCAGGTCGACCTGACCCGAGCGGCACATCTCGACCGCCTCCTCGAAGGTGCGGCAGGGAACGGCCTCATGATCGGGCCGGGCCTCGTGGCAGGCCTGGTGGGAATAGGCCCCCGGTTCGCCCTGGAAGGAAATCCGCCCGTTCATGGTCACCTCGTCTGATTCTGCATGGCTGCACCGGCATAGCCGAACCGGGGCCATTGGTCGCGGTAACTAAAACTTGAAAACGCGGTTTGGAAGGGCGTAGATATTCCAAACTTCGAAAAACGGGACACAAAATGTCTGACACCATGACGTTCACGAAGATTTTTGGGGCGCTCTGCGGGTCGCTTCTGGTGTTCCTGCTGATCGATTGGGCGGCGGGGGCGATCTATCTGGAGGAAGGTCAGGGTGGGGATGACGGCGAATCCCATCAGGCCTATGTGATCGACACCGGCGAGACCCAGACCGCCAGCAAGGCCGCCGGACCCACGTTCGAGGAGCTTTTCGCCAAGGCCGATGTCGCCAAGGGCGAGAAGATCTTCGGCAAGTGCAAGGCCTGCCACAAGGTCGACGGCAACAATGCCGTGGGTCCGCATCTGGATGGGGTGGTCGGGCGACCCGTGGCCTCGGTCGCGGGCTATTCCTATGACGCCGCGCTGAAGGGGCTGGGCGGAGACTGGACACCCGATCGCCTGCAGCAATTCCTGCATAGCCCGAAGAAATTCGCACCAGGCACCAAGATGGGCTTCGCCGGGTTGCCCAAGGCGCAGGACCGGGCCGACGTGATCGCCTATCTGGCGTCGCTCAAGCAATAGGGCTGGGACGACCTGCCCGGGATGCTCTGCCGTGAAGGCCGCCCCGGAGGCGGCCTTTTGCGCCCTGGGCGATTACGGATTTGCAACTTGCACATTCGGCAGGGGTCAATAGCCTGTCTGACAAGTGCGCCCGGTCGGCGGGCGCCGCCCCGCGACCGGAGGATTGGATGACAACGACCCCAGCCGCCACCCAGAATGCCGCCTTCGGGCCCGGGCCCCACCGGCGTGCAGCTTTCGGGGCGGCCGGGCTGTTGGCGGGTCTGATGCTTGCCGGCGCCGCTGTGGCCCAGTCCGCGCCAACCCCATCGGCGTCGGCCCCATCCGCGCAGCCCGCCGCACCCGCCGCGGATCAGGCGGCGGCGGAGGTGATCACCTCCTACGGGATCTCGACCTTCGGGCCATTGAAATACGCCAAGGGCTTCAAGCATCTGGATTACGTGAACCCCGACGCACCAAAGGGCGGCGAGATTTCGGAATGGGCGTTCGGCGGCTTCGACAGCATGAACCCCTATTCGGTGATGGGCCGGTCGGGGGCGTTGTCGTCGATCTTCTACGAATCGCTGATGACCAAGACCGATGACGAGGTCGGCGCCGCCTATTGCCTGCTGTGCGAAACGATCGAATATCCCAAGAATCGCGCCTGGGTGATCTTCACGCTGCGCCCCGACGTGACATTCTCGGACGGCACCAAGCTGACCGCCGAGGATGTGAAATTCTCCTACGAGGAGTTCCTGCGCCATGGGCTGCCCAGCTTCCGCGCGGTGCTTGGGTCGCAAGTCGAAAGCGCCCAGGTGCTGGGCCCGCTGAAGATCAAGTTCACCTTCAAGAAGGGCATCCCCACCCGCGATCTTCCACAGACGGTGGGCAGCCTGCCGATCTTCGAGAAGGCCGAGTTCGTGCGCGATCACCGCAGCCTGGACAAGAGCGGCCTCAAACCTTTCGTGGGCACCGGGCCCTATGTGCTGGACACGATGAAGACCGGGCAGGAACTGGTGTACAAGCGCAATCCGAAATACTGGGGCTGGAACAACCCGCTGAACGTCGGGCGCTGGAATTTCGACAAGATCCGGATCGAATATTACGCCGATTACAATGCGGCGTTCGAGGGCTTCAAAGGCGGCTCCTACACCTTCCGCAACGAGGCGTTGTCGAAGCTTTGGGCCACCGGTTACAACTTTCCGGCGGTCGAGAAGGGCTATGTGAAGAAGGTCAGCCTGCCCAACGGCAACATCGCCTCGGGGCAGAGCTTTGTCTTCAACCTGCGGCGGCCAAAGTTCGACGACATCCGCGTGCGCGAGGCGTTGGCGCTGATGTTCAATTTCGACTGGTCGAACAAGACGCTGTTCTACGGGCTTTACCACCGGATCAATTCCTTCTGGCAGAATTCGGACCTTCAGGCCAAGGGCAAGCCCAGCCCGGCCGAGCTGAAGCTGCTGGATCCGGTGGCGAAATACCTGCCCACGGGCGTGCTGACCGAGGATGCGGTGATGGCGCCTACCTCGGGGCCGCGCCAGCTTGACCGGCGCAATCTGCGCAAGGCCTCGGTGCTGCTGGACGAGGCCGGCTGGAAGGTCGGCAAGAACGGGATGCGCCAGAACGCCAAGGGCGTGCCGCTGCGGATCGAGATCCTGAACGACAGCCCCAGCTTCGACCGCATCCTGGTGCCCTATGTCGAGAACCTGCGCCGCCTGGGCGTGGAGGCGCGGCTGACGCGGATCGACAACGCCCAGATGGCCGACCGCGAGCGCACCTATGATTTCGACATCGTCACCGCGCAATTCTCGATGGGCTATACCCCGGGCGCATCGCTGCGGCAGTACTTCGGGTCGCAAAGCGCGGACAGTTCGATCTTCAACCTGATGGGGCTGAAGAACAAGGGTATCGACCAATTGATCGACGACGTGACCGAGGCCAAGTCCCAAGATCAGCTGGACACCGCCGTCCATGCGCTGGACCGCGCGCTGCGGGCGATCCGCTTCTGGATCCCGCAATGGTACAATCCGAATTACAATGTCGCTTATTACGATATCTTCGACCATCCCAAGACCCTGCCGCGCTATGCGCTGGGCGAGTTGGACCTGTGGTGGTATGACGCCAAAAAGGCCGCCGCGCTGAAGGCCGCGGGCGTGCTGAACTAGGGCAGGATCGGATGGGCGCCTATATCCTTCGCAGGCTGCTGCTGATGATCCCGACGCTGTTCGGGATCATGGTGATCAACTTCACCCTCACGCAGTTCGTCCCCGGCGGCCCGGTCGAGCAGATCATTGCCAAGGTCCAGGGTCAGGGCGACGTGTTCCAATCCATCGCCGGGTCGGGCGATGCGGGCCAGCAATCGGGCGGCGCCGGTGTCGGGGATAACAGCCAGTATCTGGGCGCGCGCGGGTTGCCGCCGGATTTCATCAAGGATCTCAAGAAGCAGTTCGGCTTCGACAAGCCGCCACTGGAACGCTTTCTCGATATGATGTGGAATTACCTGCACTTCAATTTCGGGCAAAGCTACTTTCAGTCGGTCTCGGTGGTGCAGCTGGTGATCGAACGGCTGCCGGTGTCGCTGTCGCTGGGGCTGTGGTCCACGCTGATCGCCTATCTGGTGTCGATCCCGCTGGGGATCCGCAAGGCGGTGCGCGATGGGTCGCGCTTCGACACCTGGACCTCGGGCGCGATCATCGTGGGCTATGCGATCCCGGGCTTTTTGTTCGCGATCCTTCTGTTGGTGCTGTTCGCGGGCGGCTCCTACTGGAAGATCTTTCCGCTGAAGGGGCTGGTGTCGGACGACTGGAACCAGCTCGACTGGTTCCACAAGATCACCGATTATTTCTGGCACATCACCCTCCCGGTGCTGGCCTCGACCATCGCCAGCTTTGCCACGCTGACGCTCTTGACCAAGAACTCCTTCCTAGACGAGATCAAGAAGCATTACGTCATGACCGCCCGCGCCAAGGGCCTGACCGAACGGCGCGTGCTGTACGGCCATGTCTTCCGCAACGCCATGCTGATCGTGATCGCGGGTTTCCCTGCGGTCTTCGTCAGCGTGTTCTTCGGGGGCTCCGTCATCATCGAGACGATCTTTTCGCTCAACGGTCTGGGGCGGCTGGGATATGAGGCCGCCGTGTCGCGCGATTATCCGGTGATCTTCGGCACGCTTTTCGTCTTCGGGCTGATCGGGCTGGTGATGGGGCTGCTGTCCGACCTGATGTATGTCTGGGTCGATCCCCGCATCGATTTCGAGACGCGGGAGACCTGACGCGTGGCGCTTTCCCCCCTGAACCGCCGGCGCTGGCGGAATTTCCGCGCCAACCGGCGCGCCTATTGGTCGTTGATCCTGTTCAGCGTGCTCTTCGTGCTGTCGATGTTTGCCGAATTCATCGCCAACGACCATCCGCTGCTGGTGCAGTATCGTGGCCAATATTACACGCCGGTGCTGAACTTCTACCCCGAGACCGCCTTCGGCGGAGAGTTCAAGACCGAGGCCGATTACCGCGACCCGGCGGTCGAGTGCCTGATCAGGACAGGCGGCGTGCAGGCCTGTTTCGACACGCCCGAAAAGGTGATGGAAGAGGCCGCGAAGACCGGCCAGTACGACGGCAAGAAGGTGGATGCCGGCTGGATCCTGTGGCCGGTGATCCCCTATAGCTACGACACGATCAACAACGTCAACGGCGCCGCCCCCTCGGCGCCGGACTGGAAGCACTGGCTGGGCACCGACGACACCGCCCGCGACGTGCTGGCGCGCGTCATCTACGGCTTTCGCATGTCGGTGATCTTCGCGCTGGCCACGACGCTGTTCACCTCGCTGCTGGGGATCACGGCGGGCGCGGTGCAGGGCTATTTCGGCGGCTGGGTCGACCTGATCTTCCAGCGCATCATCGAAATCTGGGGCTCTACCCCGTCGCTTTACGTCATCATCATCGTGGCCGCGATCTGGCGGATGAACTTTTGGTTGCTGGTCGGGCTGTCGGTGCTGTTTGGCTGGACCGCGCTGGTGCATGTCGTGCGCGCCGAATTCCTGCGCGCGCGCAACTTCGAATATGTCCGCGCGGCGCGCGCCCTGGGGGTGAGGAACCGCGTGATCATGTTCCGCCACGTCCTGCCCAACGCCATGGTCGCGACCGTCACCTTCCTGCCCTTCATCATCACCGGCGCAATCTCGTCGCTGGCGACGCTCGATTTCCTCGGCTTCGGCCTGCCCGCGTCCTATCCGTCGCTGGGCGAACTCACCCTACAGGCCAAGCAGAACCTGCAAGCGCCGTGGCTGGGCTTCTCGGCCTTCTTCACCTTCGCGATCATGCTGTCGCTTCTGGTGTTCATTTTCGAGGGCGTGCGCGACGCCTTCGACCCGCGAAAGACCTTCCGATGAGCGCGCCGGTGCTGGAAATCAAGAACCTGCGCGTCAGCTTCCGTCAGGACGGCGGGCTGACCCAGGCGGTCAAGGGCGTCAGCTTCTCCGTGGGCCGCGGAGAGACCGTGGCGCTGGTGGGCGAAAGCGGCTCGGGCAAGTCGGTGACGGCGCTGTCCACGGTGCAGCTTCTGGGCGACAGCGCCCAGGTCGAGGGCAGCGTCACCTACATGGGCAAAGAGATGGTCGGCGCCCCCGAGGCGCAGCTGCGCGCGGTGCGCGGCAACGACATCAGCTTCATCTTCCAGGAGCCGATGACCTCGCTCAACCCGCTGCACACGCTGGAGCGTCAGATCACCGAAAGCCTGTTGCTGCATCAGGGCCTGCGCGGCGAAAAGGCCCGCGCCCGGGTCATCGACCTGCTCACCAAGGTCGGCATCCGCGACCCGAAGGAACGCCTGGGGGCCTATCCGCACCAGCTTTCGGGCGGGCAGCGGCAGCGGGTGATGATCGCCATGGCGCTGGCCAACGGCCCGGACCTGCTGATCGCGGACGAACCCACCACGGCGCTGGACGTGACCATTCAGGCGACGATCCTGGAATTGCTGGCCGATCTGAAGCGCGAAGAGGGGATGAGCCTTCTGTTCATCACCCATGATCTGGGCATCGTGCGCCAGATCGCCGACCGGGTCTGCGTGATGAAGGACGGCGAGATCGTCGAGCACGGGACCACGCGGGAGATCTTCGCCAATCCGCAGCATCCCTACACGCAGAAGCTGCTGGCAGCCGAACCCAGGGGGCGCGCCGATCCGGTGCCGAAGGGCGCCGAGGAAATCGTGCGCACCGACAAGCTGCGCATCTGGTTCCCGATCCAGCGCGGCTTTCTGCGCCGCACGGTCGGCCATGTGAAGGCGGTGAATGCCGCCAGCCTGTCGGTCCGGGCGGGCGAGACGCTGGGGATCGTCGGTGAAAGCGGCTCTGGCAAGACCACGCTGGCGCTGGCGATCATGCGGCTGATTTCGTCGGAAGGACCGATCACCTATCTGGGGCAGGATATCCAGGGGCTGAAGACCGGCGCCATGCGGCCGCTGCGGCGCGACATGCAGATCGTGTTCCAGGATCCCTTCGGCAGCCTCAGCCCGCGCATGAACGTGGGCCAGATCATCGCCGAAGGCCTGGGGGTGCATGGGACCGCGCCGGGCAAGGACGCGCGCCAGATGGTGGCCGAGATCATGGCCGAGGTCGGCCTTGATCCCGCCGCGATGGAACGCTACCCGCATGAATTCTCGGGCGGGCAGCGCCAGCGCATCGCCATCGCCCGGGCGATGATCCTGCGGCCGCGGCTGGTGGTGCTGGACGAACCCACCTCGGCGCTGGACATGACCGTGCAGGTGCAGATCGTCGATCTGCTGCGCGACCTGCAGCGCCGCCATGGCCTGGCCTATCTGTTCATCAGCCACGATCTGCGGGTGGTGCGGGCGCTGTCGCACAAGGTGATGGTGATGCGCCAGGGCGACGTCGTGGAAACCGGCGAGGGCGAGGCGATCTTCGACAACCCGCAAGAGGAATATACCCGGGCGCTGCTTGCCGCCGCCTTCAACCTGAAGTCCGCCGGGGAAATCGGGGAAGGCGCCTGATGCACCCCAATCCCGCCTTTCGCCAGGTGCCGCCCGAACAAAGCCTGGAGTTCGCGGCGCAGCGCGGCTTTGGCACCCTGGCGCTGAACGGCCCCGAGGGGCCGCTGCTGTCGCATGTGCCCTTCGTGCTTGCGCAGGGCGGGCATCAGGCGGCCTTTCATCTGGTACGCTCGAACCCGATCGCGCGGGCGCTGGCCGAGGGTCCGCGCCCCGCGGTGCTCGCCGTCACCGGGCCGCAGGGCTATGTCTCGCCGGATTGGTACGGGATCGAGGATCAGGTGCCGACCTGGAATTATGTCGCCGTGCATCTGCGCGGCCCGCTGTCGCTGCTTCCGCCCGAGGCGCTGCGCGCCCATCTGGACGCGCTTTCGGCCCGGTTCGAATCCGATCTGGCCCCCAAGGCGCCCTGGACCGCGGCCAAGATGGATTCGGCGGCCCTGGACCGGATGATGCGCCAGATCGTGCCCGCGACGCTGGAGATTGCCCATGTCGACAGCACCTGGAAGCTAAGCCAGAACAAGCCCGACCCGGTGCGCCTGGCCGCTGCCGAAAGGCTGCAGGCGGCGGGCATCTCGCCCGAGGCGGCCGCGCTGTCCGACCTGATGCGCGCGCTCGGCCCTGCCTGAGCCGCCGGCGGGGTCTGCGCCCTCGAAAACGCCCCATTGCCCCAAAGCCCGCCCGCGTCCTATGGTCGCGGTTAGCCATCAAGGAGGAACCTATGCGGCTCTATCATTCGCCCACCTCTCCCTATGTCCGCAAGGTCATGGTGCTGCTCAAGGAGACCGGACAGGAGGGGGATGTCGACCTTGTCCCCGCCGCCGGCACGCCGGTCGATCCCGGATCGATGCCTGTCGCGCACAATCCGCTGGGCAAGATCCCGGCGCTGGAGCGCGGCGACGGCCCGACGCTCTACGACAGCCGGGTGATCTGCCGCTATCTGGACGATCGCGGCGGCAAGGGCCTGTACCCGGCGGCGCCGCGCCTGTGGGACACGCTGACGCTGGAAGCCACCGCCGACGGCATCCTCGATGCTGCGATCTTGATGGTTTACGAGGGCCGCCTGCGCCCCGAGACCCATCGTTTCGAGGCCTGGGTCGAAGGCCAATGGGCCAAGGTAGGGCGTGCGCTGGACGCTCTGGAAAGCCGCTGGATGTCGCATCTGCAGGGGCCGCTGGACATGGGGCAGATCGCGATCGCCTGTGCGCTGGGCTATCTGGATTTCCGTCATGGCGCACGCGATTGGCGCAAGGGACATGACGCGCTGGCCGCCTGGCACGAGGGCTTCGCCGCCCGCGACAGCCTGTGCAGCACGGTGCCGCCGGCGTGATCATTCGTGATCTCCGGGCCTGAGCCGGAGTGCGGCCATTAGGTCGCGCGCGGCTTCGAAGGGCGGGGTGGGACCTATTGACCGCTGGACGCAGTAATTTTCGAAGGCTAAACAGCGCAAAAAGGAAGTCTTGCATTCGTTCACGGCTTCGCGATCAATGATCCGGTAAGGATCCCGGGGAAGGAGGATGCCTGTGTCCAACACTGAAGACCAAGGCGGGAGCCGCAGGGATTTCCTGTATTACGCGACCGGCGCCGCCGGCGTCGTCGCCACCGGGGCTGCGGTCTGGCCACTGGTGAACCAGATGAATCCTTCGGCCGACGTCAAGGCGCTTGCCTCGATCTTCGTCGATATCTCGGGGGTCGAGACCGGCACCCAGCTGACGGTCAAGTGGCGCGGCAAGCCGGTGTTCATCCGCCACCGCGACCAGAAGGACATCGACCTGGCACGTTCGGTCAAGCTGAGCGAACTGGTCGATCCGCTGGCCGAGAACGAGAATATCGCCCGCGACGCGCCGGCAACCGATGAGAACCGGACCCTCGACAAGGAGGGCAAGTGGCTGGTGATGATCGGGGTCTGCACGCATCTGGGCTGCGTTCCGCTGGGCAATGCCGGCGATTTCGGCGGCTGGTTCTGCCCCTGCCATGGCTCGCATTACGACAGCGCGGGCCGCATCCGCAAAGGCCCCGCCCCTCGCAATCTCGAAATTCCGGTCGTGAAGTTCGAGGACGAAAAAACCATCAAGCTCGGCTAGGGGAGGGACGCAGGTATGTCCGGTATTCCGCACGACCATTACAAGCCCAGGGCGGGTTTTGAGAAGTGGTTGCATTCGCGCCTGCCGATCGTCGGGCTGCTGTACGACACGCTGATGATCCCCACGCCCAAGAACCTGAACTGGATGTGGATCTGGGGCATCGTGCTGACCTTCTGCCTGGCGTTGCAGATCGTCACCGGCGTGGTTCTGGCGATGCATTACACGCCCAATACCAAGCTGGCCTTCGCCTCGGTCGAGCATATCATGCGTGACGTGAACGGCGGCTACATGCTGCGCTACCTGCATGCGAACGGCGCCTCGTTGTTCTTCTTTGCGGTCTATCTGCACATCTTCCGCGGCCTCTACTACGGCAGCTACAAGGCCCCGCGCGAGGTGACCTGGATCATCGGCATGCTGATCTATCTGCTGATGATGGGCACCGCCTTCATGGGCTATGTGCTGCCCTGGGGGCAGATGTCGTTCTGGGGCGCCACGGTGATCACCGGCCTGTTCGGCGCGATCCCCGGCATCGGCCCCGATATCCAGACCTGGCTGCTGGGCGGACCGGCGGTGGAAAACGCCACGCTGAATCGCTTCTTCTCGCTGCACTACCTGCTGCCCTTCGTCATCGCGGGCCTGGTGGCGGTGCATATCTGGGCCTTCCACACCACCGGCAACAACAATCCCACCGGGGTCGAGGTGCGGCGCGGATCGAAGGAAGAGGCCGCCAAGGATACGGTGCCGTTCTGGCCCTATTACGTCATCAAGGATCTCTTCGCCCTGGCGGTGATCCTGGCGGTCTTCTTCGCGATCGTGGGCTTCATGCCGAACTTCCTGGGCGAGCCCGACAATTATATCGAGGCCAACCCGCTGATGACCCCGGCGCATATCGTGCCGGAATGGTACTTCCTGCCGTTCTACGCGATCCTGCGGGCCTTCACCTCGGATGTCTGGATCGTGCAGATCGCGCATTTCGTCAGCTTCGGCATCATCGACGCAAAGTTCTTCGGCGTGATCGCGATGTTTGGCGCGATCCTGGTGATGGCGCTGGCGCCCTGGCTGGATACCTCTTCGGTGCGCTCGGGCAAGTACCGGCCCAGCTTTCGCTGGTGGTTCTGGATCCTGGTGGTCGATTTCCTGGTGCTGATGTGGGCCGGTTCGCAAAGCCCTGACGCGCTTGGGGGGTGGATGCCGGCGATCTCGCTGCTGGCCTCGGCCTACTGGTTCTTCTACTTCCTGATCCTGCTGCCGCTCTTGGGCGTGTTCGAGCGCCCGGATCCGCTGCCGGCGACGATCGAGGCCGATTTCGACGCCCATTACCCGGCGGCCGATCTGGCCGAACCGGCAGAATGACGAAAGGACCGATGGAGATGATCCGGAAAATCGTTCTCACCACGGCCCTGTCCGTCCTGGCGCTGGCCGCGCCCTTCGCGCTGACTGCCTCGGAAACCGGCAACGTCGCGCTCAGCGCGACCGAGACCAGCCATGCCGATGCCCAGGCGGCGGCCGACCAGAACGCCGGCGGTCATGCGCAAAGCCATGTCACCGACGTGGCCTTCCCGTTCGAAGGCCCCTTCGGCGTGTACGACCGCAACCAGCTTCAGCGCGGCCTGCAGGTCTATACCGAGGTGTGTTCGGCCTGCCACGGGTTGAAATATGTGCCGATCCGCACCCTGGGCGACAAGGGCGGGCCGGAGCTTCCGGCCAAGCAGGTGCGGGCCTATGCCGCCAACCTGGCCCCGGTCGACGACCCAGAAACCGGAGAGTCGCGGGACCGAAAGGCGTCGGATTTCTTCCCGAAGTCGAGCGATCCCCAGGCGCCGGACCTCAGCCTGATGGCCAAGGCGCGCAAGGGTTTCTCGGGGCCATATGGGCTGGGGGTCAACCAGTTGATCCATGGCATCGGCGGGCCGGAATACATCTATTCGATCCTGACGGGCTATACCGGCAAGACCAAGGAGCAGGCGGGCAAGACCTTCTACCAGAACCGGACCTTCCCGGGCGGTTGGATCGCGATGCCGCCGCCGCTGCAGAAGGGCCAGGTGGAATTCGCCGACGGTTCGCCCAACGACGTGCCGCACATGGCCAAGGACGTTGCCGCCTTCCTGATGTGGACGGCAGAGCCGAAGCTGGACAGCCGCAAGAAGACCGGCTTCCTGGCGGTGATCTTCCTGGGCATTCTGGCGACGCTGCTCTACCTGACCAACAAGAAGCTCTGGGCGCCGATCAAGCGCAAGCAGACCCGGTTGTAACCGCTGATCCGGGGGGCGGCGGCGGCCCTGGTGGCCGGCTCGGCGGCGGGGGCGCTGCCCCCTGCACCCCCGGAGTATTTCTGCCAAGATGAAGGGCAGAGGTGCTGTTCGGCCTTCGCTTCCGCGCGGATGTTCTTTGCGGGCTGTGATCGGGTCGGCCGGCGATCGCGCCGTTCGTTCTGACCCTTGCCGCGCCGTGAAGGGCTGATAGGGTCCGTCACCAGGACGGACCGGGGGCAGGCTTGCGGCAGGATATTGGATCGACGGCGGCGCAGGACGGGGCGCGGGGGCTGAGCAACCGCGATATCGTCGAACTGACAGAGTTTCGCCGCGCCCTGCATCGCCGCCCCGAACTTTCGGGAGAGGAGCGCGAGACCGCCCGCGCGGTCGTCGCCGCGCTTGGCCCGACCGCCCCGGATGCACTGCTTACCGATCTGGGTGGTCACGGCGTTGCCGCCGTCTATGCGGGCGGGGCGCCCGGGCCCACGGTGCTGATCCGGGCCGAACTGGACGCGCTGCCGATCGAGGAGGTCGGCACGCTACCCTATCGTTCGGAAACCCCGGGCAAGGGCCATCTGTGCGGCCATGACGGCCATGCCACGATTCTGGTCGGCCTTGCCCGGTTGTTGGGCCGTCGGCGCCCCGCGCGGGGGCGGGCGGTGCTGCTGTTTCAGCCGGCCGAGGAAACCGGCGAGGGCGCGGCCGCGGTGCTGGAAGATCCCGCCTTCGGCCAGATCGCGCCCGATTGGGCCTTTGCGTTGCACAACATGCCGGGCTTGGCCCTGGGAAGGGTTTCGCTGGCCGAGGGGCCGGCGAATTGCGCCTCGGTCGGGTTGCGGATCGCGCTGAGCGGGCGCACCGCCCATGCCTCGATGCCCGAGGACGGGGTCTCGCCCGCCGCCGCCCTTGCCCGGTTGATCCCCGTGCTGACGGCGCTGGGCCCCGGCGGCGCGCTGGTGCCGGGCTTTCGGCTGGCGACCATTACCCATGCGCGGCTGGGCGCGCCGGCCTTCGGCGTGGCCCCGGGCGCGGGCGAATTGTGGCTGACGCTGCGGGCGCTGCTGGACGACGATCTGCAAGACCTGCTGACCCGGGCGAAGGAGATCGCCCGCGAAGAGGCCCGCGCGGATGGCCTTGAGATCGCGTTTTCCGAGCATGACCTGTTCCTGGCCTGCCGCAACGATGCCGAGGCCGTGGTCCGGCTGCGCGCGGCGCTAGGGGCCGAGGGCATCGCCCATGACGCGGAGAACCTGCCGATGCGCGCTTCGGAGGATTTCGGCCGCTTCGGGGCGGTGGCGCGGTCGGCGATGTTCCTGCTGGGGGCCGGGCGCGACCGGCCGGCGCTGCACAATCCCGACTATGATTTCCCAGACGAACTGATTGCCCTGGGCACACAGATCTTCCACCGCACCCTGCGCGATCTTCTGGGGTGACGCAGGCTCAGTTCGTGCCCAGGTAGCGCCGCAGCGCCGGCGGAGGGTCGGCGAACAGGGCCTCGGTCTTCTGCGGTGGGGCGGCGCGCCCGTCTCCGATCACGATGGTCTGGTCGGCGATGCGGCGCGCGTCGCCGGGATCGTGGCTGACCATCAAGAGCGTCGCCCCGGTCTCGGAGCAGATGCTGGCGACCAGATCCAGCATTTCGGCCCGAAGCGCGGGGCCGAGTGCCGCGAAGGGTTCATCAAGCAGCAGAAGCGGCCGCGCCCGCAGCAGCGCCCGTGCCAGCGCCACCCGGCCTTGCTGTCCGCCGGACAGCGCGGCGGGTTTGCGATCGGCGTAGTCAGCCAACCCGACGCGGCCAAGTGCCTCGGCCACGCGGGCCTTTTCGGCCGTCGACAGGCGCAGGTTGGGACGCAGTCCCAGCCCGATGTTCTGCGCCGCCGTCAGATGCGGGAAAAGATTGTTGTCCTGGAAGAGGATGCTGACCGGCCGTTCGCCCGGTGCCAGCTGCGCCAGATCCTGCGCCTGCCACAGGATGCGGCCCCGCGTGGGTGCCATGAAGCCCGCGATCGCGCCCAGAAGCGTCGATTTCCCCGCCCCAGAGGGCCCGATCAGCGCACAGCGGGCGCCCGCGGCCAGGTTCAGATCGGCCTCAAGCGTCCAGTCGCCATGGGTCAGGCGCAGGTTCTCAAGTGTCAGCATCGGCGCGGCCTCCGCGGTCGAAGACCCAAAACAACGCGAAGCTGAGGATCAGGAGCAGCAGGGCGGCGCCCGCGGCCTCGTTCATCCGGTAGGCGCCCATCAGCCGGTAAAGCTGCAGCGGCAGGGTGCCGCCTTCGGGCGGGGCGAACAGCGTCACGACCCCCAGATCCCCCATCGACAGCGCCGCCGCCAGACCCAGGGTGAAGCCCAGGGGCCGGCGCAGGCGCGGCACGATCAGCAGCCGCAGCCGGGCCAGGCCCCGCATCCCCAGCGCATCGGCCAAGCGGCCATGGCTGGCCTCGACCTCGCGCAGGGCGGGGACCAGCGCGCGCAGCCCGAAGGGCAGGGCCATCGCGGCATTCGATAGCGCGGTGACCGGCAGCGCCAGTCGCGACGGGTCGATCACCGGGTTGAGGATCAGAAACAGCCCCGTGCCCAGGACCAGCGGAGAGGTCGCCAGCGGCAGCATCCCCGCAGCCTCGTAAAGCGCGGGGCGGGGGCCGGAGATGGCCAGCGCCAGGGCAAGGGCCGCCGCCGTGGCCAGCAGCGCCGAGGCCAGCGCCACCGCCAGCGAATTCAGCGCCGCGGTCCAGACGATACCGGGCAGCGACAGAAGGGTGGGCAGCCCCTGGGTCACGATCAACGCCAGCGGCGTCAGCAGAAATAGCGCGGCAAGCGTGGTCAGCACGGCGTCCTGGGCGCGCAGCCAGGGGCTTGCCGCGTCCCAGCGCTCGACCGGGCGGTCGAGTCCTGCCGCGCTGGCCTGGGGCAGGGTCAGGCGCAGGGCCAGCAGCATCGCCGCCCCCGAGATCGCGAATTGCAGTGCCGCCAGCAGGGCGGCATGGCCCAGGTCGAAATCGAAGCGAAAGGCCTGATAGATGGCAAGTTCGATCGTGGTCGCCCGGGGGCCGCCGCCCAGGGTCAGCGCGATGGCGAAGGAGGTCAGGCAGATCAGGAAGATCGCCAGCGCCGCGCCGGGGATGACCTCTCGCAGCATCGGGCCTTCGATCTGGCGCGCGATCTGGGACGGGCCAAAGCCGAGGGCGGCGGCCAGGCGGAACCGCTCTGCCGGGATCGAAAGCCAGCCTTGCAGGATCAGCCGTACCGCCAGCGGCAGGTTGAAGAAGACATTGCCCAGGATCACGCCATGCAGCCCGTAGATCGACAGCGGCGCCAGGCCAAGGGCGGCCAGACCCGCGTTCAGGATCCCGCCACGCCCGAAGACGGAAAGCAGCCCCAGCACCGCCACGATCACCGGCAGGATGAACGGCGCCCCCATCAGCGCGATCAGCGCGCGGCGCCCGAAGAACCGCCGCCGCGCCAGCGCGCGCGCCACCGGCACCGCCAG
Source organism: Allgaiera indica (assembly GCF_900106675.1). GTDB lineage: Bacteria > Pseudomonadota > Alphaproteobacteria > Rhodobacterales > Rhodobacteraceae > Acidimangrovimonas > Acidimangrovimonas indica. The sequence goes on along the minus strand of NZ_FNOB01000001.1, from coordinate 242,214 downwards.
CGCTACCGAAAGCACCGCCGAAAGCCCCGCCTGCAGCAACGTGAAGCGCAGCGCGGCCCAGTCGGCGGGCCCCAGCCCTTCGACCAGCCCCCATGTTCCGACCGCCCGCCACGCGACCGCGCCCAGCGTGCCCAGCGTCAGCGCCACCAGCCCCAGGGCCACGGCGGCGCCCGCGCGGCGGCCTACTGGCTGAGCGCGTCGCGCCATTCCGCCAGCGCCTTGTCCTTGATCTTCGGCACCTCCGCCGAGGGGTAAAGCAGCGAGATCTTCGGCCGGTATTCGGCAAAGCCCTTGGGCAGCGGCGAGGACAGCTTGATCACCGGATACATCCAGTTGGTCGTGGGGATCAGCTTTTGGAAGGCCTCGGTGGTGATGAAATGCATGAAGGCGTCGGCAAGCTTCGGATGCTTGGTGCCGGCGATCTTTCCGGCGACCTCGATTTCCATGTAATTGCCCTTGTCGAACAGCGCCGCGCCCTTGCTGTCGTCATGCTCGACGTTGATGTGATACGCGGGCGAGGTGGTGTAGCTCAGCACCATGTCGGCCTCGCCCTTCAGGAACATCCCGTAAGCCTGGTCCCAGCCCGGCGTGACCGTGACGATGTTGTGCGCAAGCCGTTTCCACATCTCGCCGGCCTTGTCGCCATAGAGCTTCTGGACCCAAAGCAGCAGCCCCAGCCCCGGCGTGGAAGAGCGCGGATCCTCGATCACGATCTTCAGGTTCGACTTGGCCAGCGCCTCGAAGCTGCGCGGCACGTCCTTGACCTTGGCCTTGTCATAAACGAAGGCGAACCAGCCCCAATCGAAGGGCACGAAGGTGGGATCGGTCCATGTCACCGGCATGTCCAGCTTGGGCAGCGGCCCGTGATCGGCAAAGAGGCCCGTCTTGCGCGCCGCGGCGGTCAGAGAGGTGTCGAGGCCGATCACCACATCGGCCTTGGTACGTTTCCCTTCCAGCCGGATGCGCGACAGAAGGGCCGCGCCGTCGCCGGCGGTGACGAATTTCAGCGTGCAGCCGCAGGTTTTCTCGAAGGCTGTCTTGACCTCTGGTCCCGGTCCCCATTTCGAGGCGAAGCTGTCATAGGTATACACGGTCAGAACGGGCTTCTCATCGGCCTGCGCCGCAGTGCCAAGCGCAAGCGCCAATAGGCCCGCGGCAAGCATCGAAAGTTTCATGCGTTCCTCCATTCGCGGCGGCCGGGGCAGTGGAGGATCATCCTGTCACCTTCCCTCCGCCGGTCTTAACCGGTTCAGGTTCAACGGGTTTGCGATCGCATCTCAGCCCGGCTTGCGGCACCCCGAGGTGGCACCAGCATAGCCCTGGCCGCGGCGCTTGCAAGCCGGCTTGCATAGGCGCTGCGGGCGTGCCGGGCCGTGCGGAACTTGCCCGCAGCCACGATTCAGGGGCATACTTGTCCCGCAGGCCGCGCTCCGGCCAGGTTTTCGAGGCAGGTCATGGACATCAACGAGTTTCTCGCAACGAACGGGGTGACGCTTTTCCTAGCCGCCTTGGTCATCCTCGCGGTCTGGAAAGCGGTGAACATCGTGCCGCAATCGGAAAAGCATGTGGTCGAGCGCTTCGGCCGGCTGCGCGCGGTGCTTGGCCCCGGCATCAACTTCATCGTGCCGTTTCTCGACCGGGTGGCGCACAGGATTTCCATCCTCGAACGCCAGCTGCCCAATGCCGAACAGGACGCGATCACCAAGGACAACGTGCTGGTGAAGGTCGAAACCAGCGTTTTCTACCGCATCCTGCAGCCGGAAAAGACGGTTTACCGCATCCGGGACGTCGACGGTGCGATCTCGACCACCGTGGCGGGCATCGTGCGCGCCGGTATCGGCGAGATGGACCTTGACGAGGTGCAGTCCAATCGCCAGCAGCTGATCGACCAGATCAAGGCCCAGGTGGCCTATGCGGTCGAAGATTGGGGAATCGAGGTGACGCGGGCCGAAATCCTGGATGTGAACCTCGACCAGCAGACCCGCGACGCCATGCTTCAGCAACTCAACGCCGAACGCGCCCGCCGCGCCCAGGTGACCGAGGCCGAGGGCCGCAAGCGCGCGATCGAGCTGAAGGCCGATGCCGACCTCTACGCCGCCCAGAAGGCCGCCGAGGCCCGCCGGATCAGTGCCGATGCCGAAGGCTACGCGACCCAGGTCGTCGCCAAGGCGATCGCCGACAACGGGCTTGAGGCCGCGCAATACCAGGTCGCCTTGAAACAGGTCGAGGCGCTGACCGCCGTGGGCCAGGGCGCGGGCAAGCAGACCATCTTCGTGCCGGCGAATGCCCTGGAAGCCTTCGGCGACGCCTTCAAGATGCTCAAGGGCAAGGGGGGCGCATGAGCTGGACGGATTGGTGGGTCTGGGTGGTCGGCGGGCTGCTGCTGGGGATCTTCGAGATCCTGATGCCCGCCTTCGTCTTTCTGGGCTTCGCGATCGGCGCGGTGCTGACCGGGCTGATCCTTTGGTCAGGGCTGCCGCCCGCGGCCTGGATGGGGGATGATCTGTTCCGCCATTTCCTGATCTTCGGGGTGCTGTCGTTGATCGCCTGGCTGGGTCTGCGCGCGGTCGTCGGACTGCGCAAGGGGCAGGTGCGGATCATCCATCACGATATCAACGACAACTAGGCCGCGGCTCAGCGGCCCCGGGGTGCGGCGGTCGCCGCAAGCGAAACGCGCACGCCTGACAGCGGGTGTTTGCCGATCCGGGGCGGCCTGTCGGGCAAGTCCCCGCCGGTGACGGCGTCGGCGGATGAACCGGGCCGGCGGGTTGCGGGTTTTCCTTCCATCGCGGGGCATAGGAACGGCGTGGCCGACCGCCCGGGACCACCCCGCGAAGGCTGCCGGTTCCGCACCCCCAGGTAGGATCGGGCAGTTGGCCTGCGCGGCAATTCTCGGCCGTCTGGCCTGGCGGGTCGGTCCTGCATTCCTAGGGCCGGCTCGCCCCCGCGGCACGGATTTCCGCCACCACGGCCTGCGCCGCGGCCCGCGGATCCGAGGCCGACCGGATCGGCCGCCCTACGACGACATGATCGGCGCCGCGCGCGATGGCCTGGGCCGGCGTCGCCACGCGTTTCTGATCCCCCGGCGCCGCGCCCACGGGGCGCACGCCCGGCGTCACGATCAGCCTGCCCGCGGCCTCGGGCAGCGCCCGGATCTGCGCGGCCTCGGCCGGAGAGGCGATCACCCCGTCGGCCCCGGCCGCCAGCGCCCGCGCCGCGCGTTCCACGGTAATTTCGGTCAGATCGCCGGGCCGGATCATGTTGGCGTCCAGGTCCTCCCGATCGAGCGAGGTCAGCACCGTCACCGCCAGGATCTTCAGATCCGAGCCGCGCTTGCCCTCCTGTGCCGCGCGCACCACCTGCGGGTCGCCATGGACGGTCAGGAAATCCAGCTCGAACTGCGCGATCCCGCGCGCCGCGGCCTCGATCGTCGCGCCGATGTCGAACAGCTTCAGATCCAGGAAGATGCGCTTGCCGTGCTCGGCCTTCAGCTCGTTCGCCAGCGCCATCCCGCCGCCCGCCAGCATGCCCAGCCCGATCTTGTAGAAGCTGACCGCATCCCCGATGCGCCCGGCCAGATCCAGCCCCTCGATCACGTTCGGCACGTCCAGCGCCACGATCAGCCGATCATCCGCCTGGGACAGCCCCGCAGGGCCCGGATTAGAGCGTGAGTTCATGATTGGGGATCCTTTCGCCGGGTTGCGCGGTTTTAGCGAAGCCCGCGAACCCCGGCAAGCGGCGGTGGCGGCGACAGGGCATACCGTTCGCGAGTGCATGTTCGCAAGTGTATCCGGACGCGCCGCCAAGCCCCGCCCAGGCTGTGAATCGCTGGCGGGCCGCTGCGTGCGGCGCAAACGCCGATAAGGTCTGCGCAGGCGCCGGGAATGCCGCCTGCGGCCACGCGCCTCTTTTCTCAGACGCCAGGCAGGTTATATTGAACCTTCGACCAGACACCCTTCGACCGGAGCCTGCCTTGTGATTTTCCCGGCGACCATTTCGCCCTTGAACCTGTCCGCCCAGAAGGGTGGCACTGGCAATCGTCAGGGCGACCGCGAGGGCGAGGGCGGGCTGCTGACCCAGACCAAGAGCAAGACCCAGCGCCCGCCGCTGTACAAGGTGCTGCTTCTGAACGACGATTACACGCCGATGGAATTCGTGGTTCATGTGCTGGAACGCTTCTTCGGCCTTTCCCATGCACAGGCTTTCGAGATCATGCTGACGGTGCACAAGAAGGGCCTGGCCGTGGTCGGCGTGTTCTCGTTCGAGGTGGCCGAGACCAAGGTCGCGCAGGTGATGGATTTCGCGCGCCGTCATCAGCACCCGCTGCAATGCACGATGGAAAAGGAGTAGCGCCGCAGCCCGCGGCCGCACCGCCATGCGTTCATCCCGCCTTTCGCTTGCGCTGGAAACCGGCGCCGTTCGCCTACCCGATTCGGGGCGCATCGCGCTGTTTCGTCCGGCGGGGGACGAGGATCTTTCCCCGCTGCCGGCGGACAGGATCGAGGTGATCCAAAGCTTTCGGCCCGATCACGATGCGCTGACCCGGCGCGGGCTAAAGGTCGTCGCCGTGCCAGAGGGCGATTACGCCGCGGCGCTGGTGTGCCTGCCCCGCGCCCGCGCCGAAGGCCGCGCGCTGATCGCCGCCGCCGCCGCGCACCTTCCCCCGGGCGCGCCGCTTCTGATCGACGGGCAAAAGACCGACGGCATAGATTCCATGCTGAAAGAACTGCGCGCCCGCACCCCGGTAGGCGTGCCGCTGTCAAAGGCGCATGGCAAGCTCTTCGCCCTGGAAAATCCCGGTGCGCGTGCCTTCGCCGACTGGCTGGCCGCGCCGCAGCCGGTGGCAGAGGGCTTCATCACCCTGCCCGGCGTCTTCTCGGCCGACGGGCCGGACAAGGCCTCGGTTCTGCTGGCCCGGTCGCTGCCGGCGAAGCTGCCTACCCGGGTGGCCGATCTTGGCGCCGGCTGGGGATACCTTGCGCGTGCGATCCTGGCCCGCGACGGCGTCGAGGAACTGCACCTGATCGAGGCCGAGAGGACCGCGCTTGATTGCGCGCGGCAAAACATCACTGATCCGCGGGCGCGGTTTCACTGGGCCGACGCGACCCAGCCCTGCCCGGGCGCGCCGTTTCAGGCCATCGTCACCAACCCGCCCTTTCATGCGGGCCGTGCCGCCGACCCGGCGCTGGGCGTGGCCTTCATTGCCTCGGCCGCGCGGATGCTGACGGGTTCGGGGCAGCTCTGGCTTGTCGCGAACCGCAACCTGCCTTATGAACGCAGCCTTGCAACGCTGTTCCGCGAGGTCGAGGAAATCGCCGGAGATTCAGCCTTCAAGGTGCTTCACGCCACGCGCCCCGCGCCCAACGCGCGCTGATACCGAACCGCCCCCAAACGCCAAAACCGATCACGAGGAAGTCATGTCCTTCGCCATCGCCGGAAAGACCGCCATCGTCACGGGTGCCGCAAAGGGCATCGGCCTGGCCATCGCCCGCCAGTTCGTCGAGAAAGGCGCGAACGTGATGTTCGCCGATATGGATGAGGCCCGCCTGGCCAACGAATTGGGCGACGCGGCGGGCGATGACGGCCCGATCCGCATGTTCGGCGGCGATCTGCGCCAGAAGTTGACCATCGCCAACCTGCTGTCGGCCACGATCGACGCCTTCGACCGGGTCGACATCCTGGTCAACGCCAGCCGCCAGATGTACGCCGCCGATCCGCTGGACGCCGACGAAGACGGCGTCGAGGCGCTGCTGGAACAGAACCTGCTGACCAGTCTTCGGGTATCGCAGCAGGTCGCCCGGCGGATGATCCAGCAGGCCGAACGCGACAGCGCCGAGGCGAACGGCGCCGCGATCGGGTCGATCATCAACATCTCGTCGATCGCCGCGCGGCGATCGCAACCCGAACTGATGGCCTATTCGATCTCTTGCGCCGCGCTTGACCAGATGACGCGTTCGCTGGCGGTGGCGCTGGCGCCCAAGCGGATCCGGGTGAACGCGATCGCCTTTGGGTCGGTGATGAGCACCTCGCTGAAGGAGGCGCTGAAGGACCACCCCGAGATGCGCCAAGAGATCCGCGCGCATACGCCGCTGGAACGCATCGCCGCGCCGGGCGAATTGGCGGACGCGGCGCAATTCCTGGCTTCGGATGGGGCGGGTTTCATGACCGGCCAGATCCTGACGCTGGACGGCGGGCGCAGCCTGCTTGATGCGGCCTCGGCGCCGGTCCACTAGACGCCCGCGCCGCCAGCCCTGCGTTCCCGCCCCCCCGTCGCTATCGGCGCGTCGCTAACCCTTGTCGGGAAACGCCGCACGGCAGGCTTCGACGGCGGGGCTGGCCGTGCGCTCCAGTTCGCGGCGCTTGACCTCCAGCTGCGCCAGCTGACGCTTGGCCTCGGCGATGTCGAAGGCGGCCGGGCGGGCCACGGTGGCCGGCGTGTCGATCAGGCACATGCCGGGGCCGTCGTCGGAATAGGGACCACCGCAGAAGACCCAGCGCGGCATCACCGTCGGGGTCGGCACCAGCGCGTAGCCGCGCGCGATATCGGTCTTCAGCCGCGCGATCAGCCCCTCAACCACCCGCAGATCGCGGGTATGCTGGTTGATGCAGCGCTGCTGCGGCGTGGCGCAGGCGGCCAGCGTCAGCACGATGGCCAGGGCGGGTAGGGTGGTGATCGGGCGCATGAGCGTCTCCATGGGCGGCGCGCCAGCATAGCGCCTGCCGCGCGATTCCCAAATCCCCCGCTATCCTCTTGCGCCGCGCGCGGGGCGGCCTATGGTCGGGGCCCGCTGCGAAGGAGATCGCGATGAGCCAGGATTTCGACGCCCGCAAGGACCGTGCCGCCGCGTGGTTCCGCGCCCTGCGCGACAAGATCGTCGCCGCCTTCGAGGCGCTCGAGGACGAACAGGCGACCGGGCCCTTCGCCGCCCTTCCCCCCGGCCGATTCGAGGTGAGCCCGACCAAGCGCGCCTCTGACGACGGCGGTGACGCGGGCGGTGGGCTGATGAGCGTGCTGCGCGGCGGGCGCCTGTTCGAGAAGGTCGGCGTGAACTGGTCGCAGGTGCATGGCACGCTGGGCGAAGCCGCGCAGCAGGCGATGGCGGCCCGCGGCGTGCCCGGCGTGGCCGAGGATCCGCGTTTCTGGGCGTCGGGGATCAGCCTGGTCGCGCATATGCAAAACCCCCATTGTCCGGCGGTGCACATGAACACGCGGATGTTCTGGACGCCGTCGGCCTGGTGGTTCGGCGGCGGGACGGATCTGAACCCCTGCCTCGAATATCCCGACGACACCGCCTTTTTCCATGGCGTGCTGAAGGAGCATTGCGACCGCCACAACCTTGACTACTACCCCGGTTTCAAGGCTTGGGCGGATGAGTATTTCTTCGTCCCCCATCGCGGCCGCGCGCGCGGCGTCGGGGGGGTCTTCTTCGACGATCTGAACACCGGCGATTGGGATGCCGATTTCGCCTTCACCCAGGAGGTGGGGCGTGCCTTCCTGCCGGCGTTCCTGGGCGTCACGCACCGCCGCCGTGACATGCCTTGGACCGAAGCCGACCGCGATACCCAGTTGATCCACCGCGGCCTTTATGCCGAATACAACCTGGTCTACGATCGGGGGACGAAATTCGGGCTGGCCACCGGCCATGACGCGAACGCGGTGCTGATGAGCCTGCCGCCGATCGCGAAATGGCCCTGAGCACAACCCCGCGGGAGGAGGCCTTGGCCCAGCTCACCACCATCGGCTTCGACGCCGACGACACGCTCTGGCAGAACGAGCAGTTCTTCCGCATGACGCAGGACCATTTCGCGGAACTGCTGAAGGACTACGCCGAACCCGCGCATCTAGAGGAGCGGCTGCTTGCCGCCGAGCGCCGGAATGTCGGCCATTATGGCTTTGGCATCAAGGGGTTCACCCTTTCGATGATCGAGACCGCGATCGAGGTGACCGAGGGCCAGGTTCCGGCCGCGGTGATCTCTGACCTGATCGCCGCGGGGCAGGAGATGCTGCGCCATCCGGTCGAGCTGCTGCCCCATGCGCGGGCCACGGTCGAGGCGCTGGCGGGCCGCTATCGGGTGGTGCTGATCACCAAGGGCGATCTGCTGGATCAGGAGCGCAAGCTGGCGCAATCGGGTCTGGGCGATCTGTTCGACGGCGTCGAGATCGTCAGCAACAAGACCGCCCCGGTCTATGCCGAGATCTTCGCCCGCCATGGCGGCGGCGCGGGGCAGGCGATGATGGTGGGCAATTCGATGCGATCGGATGTGATCCCCGTGCTCGAGGCCGGCGGCTGGGGGGTATTCGTGCCCCATGACCTGACCTGGGCGCTGGAACATGACGCCGCGCCGGTCGGGCATCCGCGGTTTTGCGAACTGCCGGACCTGGGCGCGCTGCCAGACCTGCTGGAGCGGCTCTGACGTGGTCACGATCTTGGGCGGCGTCGCGCGCGGGATCGCAACATATTTCCGGGATTTTGTGAACAGAGCCTGAAAAACCATTGAAACACGGGGGTTTTCGCAAGCGCTGACCCGTGCTATCCTGAAGCGAAGCAGTAAATCGCCCCGCGCCAAAGACGGGGTAAGAGGCAGGACAATGGGCAGTGACGTGATGACGCAAGTCGGGCGGAATCTCCGTAATTTGTGGATATGGGCCGGGGTTTCCGGTGGCCTGCTGCTCTGGGCCGCCGGGGTTCAGGCCGCGCCCTATGCGGCCTATGTCATGGATGCGCGGACCGGCCAGGTTCTTTATTCCAAGAATGCCGATGCGCGGCTGCATCCGGCCTCGCTGACGAAGATGCTGACGCTGTATATCTGTTTCGACGCGATCCAGCGCGGTGAGATCAGCCTGGATACCGTGGTGACGGTGTCGCGCGAGGCGGCGGCGCAGCCGCCTTCGCATCTGGGGCTGCGGGCGGGGCAGAAGATCAAGCTGCGCTATCTGATCCGCGCGGCTGCGGTGAAATCGGCCAATGACGCGGCCTGGGCGATTGCCGACGCGATCTCCGGCAATGTCACCGAATTCGCCAAGCGGATGAATGCAACGGCAAAGAAACTGGGGTTGCGGGATTCGCATTTCGAGAATCCAAACGGGCTGACGCTGGCCGGGCATTTGTCCTCGGCCCGCGACATGGCCATCCTGGGGCGCCACCTGTTCTACGATTTCCCGCAGTATTACAACATCTTCTCACGTCGCTCGACCTACGCGGGCGTGGCCGAGGTCTATTCGACGAACCGCAAGTTCCTGAATTCCTATGCCGGCGCGGACGGGATCAAGACCGGCTACACCTATGCGTCGGGGTTCAATCTGGTCGCCTCGGCCAGACGCGGCGGCAAGCGGATCATCGCGGCGGAGTTCGGCGGCTCCTCGGTCGCGAACCGCAACGCCAAGATGGCCCAGCTACTGGATCTGGGCTTCAAGCGGGCGCCGGCGCATGTCGCCGTGCAGCGGCCCAAGAAGCCGAACCTCGACCGGATCGCGGCGATGTATACGATCCATCCGAAGGCGACCCGGATCGCGCTTGCGCATGACAGGGCCTCTGCCGTTGCCTTGGCGTCCAGCCCGCGGCCGTCGCGCCGGCCGGTCGCCGCGCCACCGAAGGCGCTGATGGTGGCGATGAAGGACGATATTTCCAGTGCGCTAAGCAGCATGGCCGTCGCGAACGCGGCCGACGTCAAGGACAGCCCTGCCGCGCCCACGCCGGCCGAGGCCGCCGCCGTCCCGATCAAGGCCGCTTTGCCGGATGCCGACCGCACCGATATCGGCACCAGCGGCCGGCCCAACATGCCGCCGCCCCTGCGCCCGGCCGCGCTTGGGGGGGCATCGCTGGGCGCCACGGCCCAAGCCGCCAGCCCCACGCCCGCACCCGACCACCAGACACCGGCCGTCGCGGCGCAGACCGCGACCGCCGATCAGACCGAAGTGGTCAAGCCGATCGTCGCCGTCGCTTCGGCCGAGACCGGGCGGGTTCACAAGGTGCGCGCGACCGATCCGGCCGAGGCGCCTTCCGGCCCCGCCGTTGCGGATGCCGCGGCGCCGCTGCCGCGGCCGACCGATTCCGGCGGGGTGCTGTTTGCCTCGATCGCGCCGCGCGACGTGCCCCGCCCCGAGGCGCGCCCGGTCGTCGTGACCCGGATGTCAAGCACGGGCGGGCGTAACTGGGGCGTCAACGTCGGGCGTTTCGCGTCGCAGTTCCAGGCCGAGAAGGCGCTGCTGCGCACCGCGCTGGCCGAAAGCAGTGCGCTGTCCGATGGGCAGCGCAAGGTGGTGCGCCGCCCGAACGGGTTCGATGCGAACTTCATGGGGCTGACCCAGGACCAGGCCGCGCTGGCCTGCGCCCGGCTGCAGGCGCGCGATATCCAGTGCTTTGCCCTGGCCCCCTGATCGCCGCGCACCACTTCGGCCCTTCGCGGCCCACCATTGCGGCCCTCTGCGGATCGGCGCATAGAGGCGTCAGGAGGACGTCCCATGCCTGATTTCGCCATTTCTCCCCCCGCTGTTCCCAGCGTCGCGATCGCCGGATCGACGGCACGCTTTCCGGTGCGGCGGATCTTCTGCGTCGGCCGCAATTATGCCGACCACGCCCGCGAGATGGGCGCCGATCCGAACCGCGAGCCGCCGTTCTTCTTCACCAAGCCGGGCGACACCGTGATCGACGACGGCGCGGCGCTAGCCTATCCCCTGGCCACCACGAACCTGCATTACGAGGCCGAACTGGTCGCGGCGATCGGCACCGGCGGGGTTGAAATCCCGGCCGATCGGGCGCTGGCGCACGTCTGGGGCTATGCGGCGGGCAACGACCTGACCCGGCGCAACCTGCAGGCCGAGGCGAAGCAAATGCGCCGGCCTTGGGACATGGCCAAGGGTTTCGACAACTCGGCCCCCTGCGGGCCGCTGCTGCCGGTGGCCGAGCATGGGCATCCGGACCCCGGCGCGCGGCTGACCTGTAGCGTGAATGGTCAGGTGGTGCAGGACACGACCCTTGATCAGATGATCTGGCCGCTGCCCGACATCATCGCCTTCCTGTCCGCGCAGGTGGAATTGCTGCCCGGCGATCTGATCTATACCGGCACGCCGGCCGGGGTGGGCGCGCTGACGGCGGGTGATGTCTGCGTCGTCACGGTCGAGGGCGTGGGCCAGGTCACCACCACGATCACCTGAGCGCGGCGATCAGCTTGGCGCCGGGGCGAACTGGCGCTCCAGTTCGATCAGCCGCTGCTTGCGCCACAGCCCGCCGCCATAGCCGGTAAGCGCCCCGTCGGCGCCGATCACCCGGTGGCAGGGCACGATCAGCGCGATCTGGTTGGCCCCATTGGCGCGGGCCACGGCCCGCACCGCATCGGGCCGGCCGATGGTTTGTGCCACCTGGGTGTAGGATCGCGTCTCTCCAGCCGGGATCGCGCGCAGCGCCTGCCAGACGCGCCGGGTGAATGGTGTGCCATGCAGCGATAGCGGGACGGCAAAGTCGGCGGAACGGCCCTCGAAATAGGCGGCAAGCTCTTGCGCGATCAGGTCGTGCGGCGGCAGGGTGCCGACGCCAAGGCTGCCGCGCACCGCCGCGTGCAGGCGCCGCAGCTCGGTCGGCAGGGCCTTGCGTCCGACGAATTCCAGCAGATGCAGCGTCCGTGCATCCGTCACCGCGATCATCGGCCCAAGCGGCGTTTCCAGCCAATCGGCCCGCAGCAGCGCGTCGCGGGCCAGCGCGCCGGGGGCGACCCCCAGCAACCGGGCGAAGGCCGCGCGAAAGGCCGAGGGGGATTCGAAGCCGGCCTCCAGCTGCGCCTCGATCACCTTGCCCCCCGCGGCCAGCGTCTTCAGCCCCGCGCCCAGGCGCCGCTGGCGGGCAAGATCCAGGAATGTCACGCCGAAATGCCGCCGGAAGACCCGGCGCACGGTGGACAGATCGAACCCGGCCGCGGTCACGCGCGCTTCGGTCCAGCGCACCTCGGGCGCGGCGTCGAGCGCGGCCAGAAGGGCGTCGACCAGGGGATCGGCCAAGGCCTCGGGGGCCAGGGGGTGGCAGCGTCGGCAGGCACGGAACCCGGCCGCAAGCGCAGCGGCCGGCGAAGGGAAGAAGCGGCAATTTTCGGGGCGTGGCTTGCGTGCCGGGCATGTCAGGCGACAGAAGATACCTGTCGACGTAACGCCGACGAACGCCCGTCCGTCCCAAGCCGAATCACGCGCAAGCAAGGCTGCATAAAGAACCGAATCCTGCGGAAGCCCGGTGTCATATCCTTGCGCGATCATGGTCCCAGTCCCTTTTCCTACCCTTTTCTACACTGTCGAAACGGCCCCGTTCGCCCAAAATCGGGCATGAAATGGCCGAAACGTCGGCGGTTGCTGTCAAAAGGCCGCATCATTTGCTAATCTTTCCCCCGAACGGGGTCGGCGGGATGCGGTGAAAAAGGTGGGGAAGCAACGGCATGCCCGTTCTCATTGTCGAACATGACACCGAGCGCGCCCGGCGCTGGCAGACCTCTCTCCAGTGCCAGGGGTTGGAGGTCATTTCCGTTCCCGGCCAGCGCGAGGCCGTCATCGTCATGCAGACCCGAAGCGTCAGCCTGCTGGTCGTCAATCTCGACCTGACCGAGGGTAGCGCGCTGACGGTGGCCGATTTCGCCAGCTATCGCCACCCGAATGCCAAGGTGATCTTCCTGACCGACAGCAACATGTTCTCTGACGGGTCGATCTTCATGCATGCCGGCAACGCCTGCGCCTATCTGCCAGCCTCGACCCCACCCGAGGATCTGGTGGCGATGGTCGAGCATTTTCGTTCCGTGGCGTGACCCCGGCGGGTCACGGGCGTGGCACAAAGACGTGAAACCTTTACTTGATTTTCGGAGTTTGGGCGTCAGACTTTGTCTGTCTGTAGGAGGCTGCCATGCTGGAACATCTGCCCGCGGAGATCCGCGAAAGTCTGAAACTGGCGCGCAAGGAAGATCAGCGGCGCCGGTCGCGCCTGCGGGTCCATGTGGGGGATGCGGTCTATCCGGTCCTGCGCCTGTGGGACGGCGGCTTTGCCCTGGATGCCGCATGCGACCCACAGCTGCGCGGTGTGGTCGACATCTACGATGGCAGCCGACACCTGTACCGCGCGCTGATCGTCGCCTCGACCGAGGACAACGCCGAGGGCGAGGTGATTTGCGAATTCAAGCTCAATACCGCCGTGGTCGATACCCCGCCGCGCGATTTCGTCCAGGCCGAGAACGCGCCCGCGGGGCTGATCGGCAAGGCCTGACCCGCCAAGGCATGACGGGGGCCTGAAGGATGCCTAGCCGGCGGATCCGGGCGGGGAAGCCACGGAGAGACGGGTCATCAGCGCCGCGTGCAGCTTTGGTGGCGCTGCCAGCATGCCGGCGGCACGGGGCGTCGGCGCGTTGTAGGCCAGTGGCCGGCCCAGCTTGTCACTGACGGTCGCACCTGCCTGCCGCGCGATCAGATCGCCCGCCGCGATGTCCCACTCGAACGCGTCGCGCAAGGTGATCGCGGCATCATAGCGCCCCTCGGCCACCAGGCACAGCCGATAGGCTAGCGAGGTATGAAAGCTTCGGCGTACCGCGGGCACCCCACCGGGCCACAGCCCCGGCCGCAGTCCCGCCTGCGAGGTCAGCAGCGTCGCGCCATCGGCCCTCGTCGCGGGCGAGACCGCCAGCGGTGCCCCATCGCATTGCGCCGGCGTGTCCAGGCTGGCGGAATAGAACCGTCCCAGCGCCGGCAGGAACACGGCCGCCGCGACCACCCTGCCGCGCCGGGCGATGGCCAGCGAATGGGCGAAGGTGTCCTCGCCGCGCAGGAAGGCGCGGGTGCCGTCGATCGGGTCGATGATGAACACATGCTCGGCCTCCAGCCGCGCGGGGTCGTCCTCGCTTTCCTCGGAAAGCCAGCCGTAATCGGGCCGGGCGGCACGCAGTTCCTGGGCAAGCATCCGGTTCACGGCCAGGTCGGCCTCTGTCACCGGGCCGGCACCGTCGGCCTTTTCCCAGGCATCGGGGGATTTCCGCCAGTAGCGCAGCGCGATCCGCCCCGCTTCGCGCGCGGCGTCGGTCAGCAGCGCCAGATCGTCGTCAGGCGCCGGCAAGCGTCAGCCCCTCGACCAGCAGCGAGGGCACGACGGTGGACAGATGCAGCCGCGCATCGTTGGCCGGAATGATCCGGCGCAGCATGTCGCGCAGGTTGCCCGCGATGGTGCATTCGTTCACCGGATAGGCGATTTCTCCGCCCTCAACCCAGAAGCCCGCGGCGCCGCGCGAATAATCCCCGGTGGTCGGGTTCACCGACGAACCCATCATCGAGGTCACCAGAAGGCCGGTGCCCATCTCGGCGATCAGATCCGCGCGGCTTTTCTTGCCCTGGGTCAGCGCCACGTTGGTGATGCCGGGCGAAGGCGGCGACGAGGTCCCGCGCGAGGCGCTGGCGGTGCTTTCCATCCCCAGCTTGCGCGCCGTGCCCAGATCCAGCGTCCAGCCGGTCAGCACACCGCGATCGACGATCGCGCGCGCCGTCGCCGGCAGCCCCTCGGCATCGAAGGGCCGGGTCGATCCCGCGCGGGGGCGCAAGGGATCCTCGATCAGGCTCAGCCCTTCGGGCAGCAACGACTCGCCCAGCGCGTCGCGCAGCCAGCTGGCGCCGCGCGCGATGGCATTGCCGTTCACCGCGCCCAGCAGATGCCCGATCAGCGAGGCCGCGACACGTTCATCGTAAAGCACCGGATAGGCGCCGGTGCGTGGCTTGCGCGCGCCGGCCCGTTCCACCGCGCGTTCGCCGGCGGTACGGCCGATCTCTTCGGGGCGCATCAGATCGGCCTGCCAGACCCGACCGTCGCCGAACCCGTCGCGTTCCATCTTCGTGCCCTCGCCGGTGATCGCCACGCAATGGGTGGCGCGCGAGGTGCGGGCATAGCCGCCCGAAAAGCCGTTGGTCGCAGCCAGATGGATGCGGTTGCGGCCATACCCCGCACCGGCGCCCTGCACCTGGCTGACGCCCTTCACCGCCAGCGCGGCGGACTCGGCGCGGCGTGCGTCGTTCTCCAGTTCGGCGGGGTCGGGCTCATCGGTCGGGTCGGCCATTTCCAGCGCCGCCAGATCCCAAGAAGTTGCCAGTTGTGACGGATCGGCCAGCCCCACCGTAGCATCCTCGGGCGCCTCGCGGGCCATGGCGACGGCGCGTTCGGCCACCGCGCTAAGGGTTTCCGCACGCGTGTCCGAGGCCGAAACGCAGGCCTGGCGCGTCCCGATCAGAACGCGCAGCCCAAGTTCCACCGCCTCGGACCGTTCGGCCTGTTCCAATACGCTGCCCCGCACGTCGATGGACACAGAGGTGCCTTCGGCCACCAGCGCATCCGCGGCTTCGGCGCCTGCCTTGCGGGCGGCATCCAATAGGGCATGGGCGAGGGTTTCGAGACTGTCGGACATGCGGCTCTCTCTCTGCTCTGCGCGAATTCCTTCCGGCCTATCCCGGCTGCGCCCGCCGCGCAAGACGCGCACCGGCGCCGGGCCGGAAGGCGGTCGCAAACGCCGCTATTTCACCCGTCGTCCGTTCGCCAGCACATGACCGTCCCTGGTGAATGCGATCTTCGAGACCAGTGTGCCGGACGTCTTGCCCGGCTCGGTCAACGCCGCCAGCATAACCCTGGCCTCGGTCGCCCGGTCCTTGGGCACCAGCTCCATCCTGACCAGATCCTTGATCAGCGTCTCGACGCCGGCCATGCGCAGGTCGATCTCGCCCGTGGGCGCAGGCTTCGCCGCGCCCGCCGCTTGTTGGAAGGCCAACGCGCCATGCCCCGAAAGCGTCGCCCCCGCGACCGCCAGCTTCAGCGACTTGAGGTCGATCGTGTCGGGCCTGGCGGGCAAAGCCCGGGCGCCCCCCGGCGTCTGGGCCCGCCCAGCGAAATCCCCAAGGACCGTCATCTTGCCGGCCAGATCCGCCGCCATGGTCCAGGGATCATGCGGCAGCAGGTCCCCGGGGTCGATCAGCCGCCAGATCCCCTTGCCCGTCGTCAACCGCTCCAGATCCAGCTTCATCGCGTAATCCTGCGGCGCCGCGTCGGGGCGCAGCGGCATCGTCACGTCAAGAACGGCGCGCGCCAGATTCAGCGACACCTTGGGCAGCGGCCCCTTGGGCAACGAGGCCGAAACCCCTGTCCGGCCGCTGGAAAGGTCAACGCTGACCCCGGGCGAAGCCATCGCGACGCTCATCCTGGCGTTCCGCACGGCGGCACTGCCGTGGCTATGGCCGTCCTTGAAGTCCAGCGAATAGTTTGCGTCGAGCGACCGGAAGCCCAGCCCCATCGACATAAAGGCACCAGCCTTCAATACCCGCGCCAGATGCCCTGCCGCCATGGCCCGGATATCGTGACCATCCAGCGCGAATGTCAGCCCCTTGACGTCAAGATCCAGAACGCCGCCCTGCGCGGCCCCGGGCCGCCCGGCCCTGAAAGCCACGGCCAGGCCGCCGACCTTGGCCGTCAAGGCGACGTTGACCGGGCCGTACCTGGCCGTGGTTGTGTTCTCCAGCCGTTCGGTCGCGCCGGTCAGGGTGGCCGTCAGCCCGACATGAGCCGCTTGATCGCCGACCCTGGCGTCGGTTATCCGCAGCGTCGCATCGCCCACGCTGAAATCATAGATCATGTCGTCGGGCCTGCCCGAGACCACGGCCTTCATGTGCTTCTGCGTGGCCAGCAGCGTGAACGACATCGGCGGCCTGCCCGGGGCCGCGACGTCAACCGCATAGGTCATCGTGGGCGACATGCGCATCGCGACCGTCCCGTCCGGCCTCTGGGTCAGGTCGATCTCGCCGATCGCGAACCGGGTGGTCGAGCCCTGGTTGATGATCGTCGTGTGCACGTCTTTCAGCGCCAGGGTCTTGCCGGTTCGCTTGCGGCTACCGACCGTGATGCCGTCCGTGCCGGACGCGAACGTCTTGGTCCAGTTCTGCCAGACCTGATCGACCGTGACATCCGCGAAGGCCGCCGATCCGGCCAGCAGCGCCGCCAGCGCCGCCGGTCCGGCCAGAATGATGTTGCCTCGCATGGCGATCCTTTGCACGGCGTCTGGTTGTAAAAACCCTTGCGCGGCAACCGGGGGCGGTCAAGGCTTTCCGTCCCCCGGGCGCTGCGCTAAGACTTCACGGATTGGCGATGAAGGAGACCGCGATGAGCGCGACGGCAGGAATGACGGGCAAGGTGGTGGCGATCACCGGGGCAAGCCGGGGGATCGGCGCAGAGGCGGCGCGGGCCTTTGCCAAGGCGGGGGCCAAGGTTGGTCTGATCGCGCGTTCCGAGGCAGAGATTTCCGCACTGGCGGCAGATCTCGGGGCGGGGGCCATCGCGTTGCCCTGCGACATCGCCTCATCGGCGGCGGTGATGGGCGCGGTGCAGCGGCTGGAAGGCGCCTTCGGCCCGGTCGACGTGCTGATCAACAACGCCGGGGTGATCGAGCCGATCGCGCCGCTGGCCCAGGCCGATCCCGCCGCCTGGGGCAAGGCGATCGACATCAATCTGAAGGGCGTGTTCCATGGGATGCGCGCGGTGATGCCCGGGATGATCGCGCGGCGCTCGGGCACCATCATCACGGTCAGTTCCGGCGCGGCGCACAACCCGCTGGAAGGCTGGTCGGCCTATTGCTCGGCCAAGGCGGGGGCGGCGATGCTGACCCGGGTCGCGCATCATGAGGCGGGGCCCGCGGGGCTGCGGATCATGGGCCTGTCGCCCGGCACCGTGGCGACCGAGATGCAGGTGAAGATCCGCGCCTCGGGCATCAACCCGGTCAGCCAGCTGGACCCGGGCGTCCACGTCCCCGCCGATTGGCCCGCCAAGGCGCTTTTGTGGATGTGCTCGGCAGAGGCCGACGACCTGCTGGGCGAAGAGGTACAGCTGCGCGACGAGGCGATCCGCCGCCGGATCGGCCTGACCGAATGATCGAGACGCGGGCCGAGGGCGGGCTTTGGACGCTGACCATCGACCGCCCCGAAAAGGCCAATTCCATGACCCGCGAGATGCTGGCCGCGCTGGCCGACGGCGTCGAACGCGCCGGGGCCGATGGCGCCCGCGCGCTGGTGCTGACCGGCACCGGCAAGGTGTTCTCGGCTGGGGCGGATCTGGACGAGGCGCGCGCCGGCCTTGCCCGCGATCCGGTGTGGGAACGGCTGTCGGGCGCCATCGCCGCGCTGCCCTGTCTGACGATCGCCGCGCTGAACGGCACGCTGGCGGGTGGGGCGATGGGCATGGCGCTGGCCTGCGATCTGCGCATCGCGGTACCGGGCGCCAAGCTGTTCTACCCGGTGATGAAGCTGGGCTTTCTGCCGCAGCCCTCGGACCCCGCGCGCCTGGCCGCGCTGGTCGGGCCCGCCCGTGCCAAGATGATCCTGATGGCCGGCGCCCGCATCGGCGCGGAAGAGGCCGCCGCCTGGGGCCTGATCGATCGTATCGTCGCCCCCGAGGCACTGGCCGCGACGGTCGCGGACCTGACCGTCGATGCCTGCGCCGCGCGCGCCGAACATGTCGCCGCGATCAAGCGGATGATCCCTTGAGCGACGCCTACGACCCGCCGCAAGAGGCGCTGCGCGTCCTGCACCACGACCATCACCTGTTGGTGCTGGACAAGCCCCCGGGCCTTTTGACGGTGCCGGGCAAGGGCCCGGACCTGGCCGATTGCCTGATCGCCCGCGCCCAGGCGGTGTTCCCCGAGGCGCTGCTGGTGCACCGGCTGGACCGAGACACCTCGGGGGTGATCGTCTTCGCGCTGACCAAGGCCGCCCAGCGCGACCTGTCGCTGCAATTCGAGACCCGCAAGACCAGGAAGATCTATGTCGCCCGGCTCTGGGGTGAAGTGGCGCACAAGACCGGCACCGTGGATCTGCCGCTGATCGTCGATTGGCCGAACCGGCCGCTGCAACATGTCGATCACGACCGCGGCAAGCCCGCGGTGACCGATTGGCGCGTGCTGAAGCACGAAGACGGCACCACCCGCGTGCGGCTGATGCCGCAGACCGGGCGCAGCCACCAGCTGCGGGTGCATATGAAGGAGATCGGCCACCCGATCCTGGGCGATCCCTTCTATGCAGACGGTCCGGCGCGCGATTTCCCACGCCTGATGCTGCATGCCGAAAGCCTGCGCCTGAACCACCCCGACGGCGGCCACGGCGCCACCTTCAAGGCCACCTGTCCGTTCTAAGGGGCGAGGCGGCGGCGGCTAGTAGACTTTCTTGGGCTGGCCGGTCGCCGCGGGGGTCAGCTGCGGCTGCTGCGCGCTCAGCGCCTGGGTGGCAGAGGCCACAGCCACGTCGGTCGCGGTTTCGCTGTTATCGAGGATTTGGTCGGCCAGCGGTCCGGTGACCTTCTGATCGGGATCATTGACCGGGGTCACATAGCCGTCAAATCCGGGCCGCAGCGGGCCGATCATCATAGCCGATTCGTCGGGCGTGCGCACATGGACCTGGGTTCCCCGCGGCACGCGGTTGTAGAGGTCGATGATATCCTGGTCGAACAGCCGGATGCAGCCGGCCGAGGTGGCCCGGCCGATGGTCGAGGGGTTGTTGGTGCCGTGGATGCGGTAATAGGTGTCGCGCCCGTTGCGATAAAGATAGAGCGCGCGCGCGCCCAGCGGGTTTTCCGGCCCGCCCTCGACGCCATCGGCGTAATCGCCATATTTTTCGGGCTCGGTCTCGATCATGTTCTGGGTCGGGCGCCAGCTGGGCCATTGCACCTTGCGCTCGATCACCCCGTCGCCCGAGAAGGTCTTGCCCTGCTTGCCGACGGCGCAGCCGTAGCGGATCGCCATCCCGTTCTCCAGCACCAGATACAGCCGGCGCGCATAGGGGTCGATGACGATATGCCCGGGCTGCTCGGAGCCGTTGTAATAGACCAGCGCCCTTGCGTTCGATCCGGTCAGATAGCCCGGGTTGACGGCCTGGATCGTATAGCCGTGATCCTGGATCGCCTGATAGCGGGCGATAGTGGCGGGCGAGGGCGCCTCGACCGGCGCAACGGCGGGATCGGTCTCGGACTTGGCCACATCGTCTGGCCGGCCGGCGCAGGCGGCAACCGCCCCGGTCATCGCGAAAGCCCCCAGAACGCGCAGCGTCTGGCGTCGGCTGACCAGAAGGGTCGGTTTGGCAAGGGTCATCCGGGCGTCCTTTCTTCAACTCGGGTCGGAACTTGCGCATCAGCGCCATGAAGCAAGTTTGGCGTCAAGCCCGACATATTCTTTTACGGTGCGAAGCTGCCTTGCCGCAACGCAACAATCATCACGCCAGTTCCGTGACACGTCCGACGCGCCCTGTTCGCCCGTTTTCGCGCCGACCCAAGGACCGCCGGACGTGAAGAAGAAATGCGCTGCGCTTACGCCAGGACGTTGGCCTCGGGGCCGTAGGGGAAGCCGGTGATGTCCTCGGACCCGTCCTCTCCGATCACCAGGATGTCATGCTCGCGGTAGCCGCCGGCGCCGGGCCGGCCCTCGGGGATGGTCAGCATCGGCTCCATCGAGATCACCATTCCCGGCTCCAGCACCGTGTCGATATCCTCACGCAGTTCCAGCCCGGCCTCGCGGCCATAGTAATGGCTGAGCAGGCCGAAGCTGTGACCATATCCGAAAGTGCGGTATTGCAGCAGGTCGCGCTCGGCCAGGAAGGCGTTGATCTGCGCCGTCACCTCGGCGCAGGAGGCACCGGGCTTGAGCAGGCTCATCCCGTATTCATGCGCGGCCACGTTCGCCTGCCAGTAGCCCTGGCTGGCGGCGTCGACCTCGCCCACGAAAAGCGTGCGTTCCAGCGCGGTGTAATAGCCCGAGATCATCGGGAAGGCGTTGAGCGACAGGATATCGCCGCGCCTCAGCTTGCGCGCCGTCACCGGGTTGTGGGCGCCGTCGGTGTTCGGCCCCGACTGGAACCAGACCCAGGTGTCGCGGTATTCGGCATCGGGGAAGCGCTTGGCGATCTCCAGCTCCATCGCGTCGCGGCCGGCCATGGCTATGTCGATCTCGCGCGTGCCCTCGCGGATCGCGTCGCGGATCGCGTAGCCGCCGACATCCGCCACCGCGGCGCCGGCGCGGATCAGGTCGATCTCGGCGGGGCTTTTCACCATGCGCTGCTGCATCGTGGCGGGCGAGATATCCATGCCGCGCGCCGGCTTCAGGAAGGCATTGATCTTTTCCGACTGCACCAGCGTCAGATGATCGGCCTCGAACCCCAGCGCGCGGCCCTCGCCCGTCACATGGGCTACCGCGCGCCAGAAATTGTCGCGCGTCCAGTCGGTATAGGTCAGGCTTTCGCCATGGCAGCGGCGCCAGGGCTGGCCCGCGTCGATGCCCGCGCTGATCGTGACGCAGGCGTCGCGGGTAACGACGCAGGCATAAGGACGCCCGAAGCTGCAATAGAGGAAGCCCGAATAATAGGCGATGTTGTGCATCGAGGTCAGGACCGCGGCGTCGAGCGAATGCAGATCCAGGATGTCGCGCAGTCCGGCGATGCGGTCTTCGTATTCCTCGGGCGCGAAGGGCAGCGGGGCCTTGTCACCGTTGGCGAAGCGATAGAAGGCGGGGCGTTTGGTGTTCATCGTTCAGACCTTAGGTTGAGGGCCTGGCGTCCGCCCGGGCCCCGAAAGGTCCCGGCGTGCAGGACGAGGGCGGGCCGGATACCGGATGCCGCCAAGCCCGGGGCGCGACCGGCCCCCTTGGCGACGCCATCGCCACCGGCTCGGGCGCCAAGATGCGGCGCGGGGGCCGGGCTGGCAAGGGCAAAGCGCAGGCCGGCCGGCAGGCGGGGGCGCTGCCCCCTGCTCCCCCGGCGTATTTGAGGAACAATGAAAGCAAGCAATGGGCGCTTCTTGATGTTCGCCTTGGTGGAAATACTCCACGGGGGTCCGGGGGTGTGAAACCCCCGGCGCCGAGATCGGCACCCCGGCCTGCCTAGGCCGGATGCTCCGGCGGCTTGCGCGAGGCCGCCGCATAGGGCCGCGTCACGTCCTTCAGCGTCACCTCCAGCGCCTCGACCTCGATCGCCAGCGCGCCGTCGCCGGCCAGCGTCAGCACCACGCGCCCGGCGCCGTCCTCGCCCGGCTCGAAGGCGACAGACAGCAGTGACAGCACCATCTCGCGGTCGTCGCGCGCGATGCCCTGGGTGCGCACCGACAGGGCGCCCTCGACCACCAGAAGCGCGCGCACCCGCTCATATGGGCGTCGCGCCACCTGGGCGGCCTTGTGGTCCTCCCAGCGGAAGCGGTTCAGCAGCAGCGCCAGCCGGCGCCGGCCTTTCTGCCAGGATATGTCTCCGGCCGTCAGGACCGCGTCCTGTACCAACGAGGACAGCACCTGCAGATCCTCGGCATCCCGCGCCGCCAGATAGAGCGGCTTCTCTCCCCCGTCCTCGAACCGTGCGTCGCTCATTGGCCCTTCACCCGTTCCACTTGCGCCCCGCAGGCGCCCAGCTTTTCCTCGACCCGCTCATAGCCGCGGTCAAGATGATAGACCCGGCTGACCAGCGTCTCGCCCTCGGCGCCCAGCCCCGCCAAGATCAGCGAAACGCTGGCGCGCAGATCCGTCGCCATCACCGGCGCACCCTTCAGCCGCTCTACCCCGGTCACCGTGGCGTGGCCACCGTGGACGTCGATATCGGCCCCCATGCGCATCAGTTCCGGCGCATGCATGAAGCGGTTCTCGAACACCGTCTCTTCCAGCACGCTGACGCCTTCGGCTGTGCACATCAATGCCATCATCTGCGCCTGCAGGTCGGTCGGGAAGCCCGGGAAGGGGGCGGTGACCACGTCAACCGCGCGCGCGCGCCCATTCTTGCGCGCCACCTTCAGCCCGCGCTCGGTCTCCTCGATCTCGGCGCCCGCGGCCTCCAGCTTGTCGCAGAAGGCGCCAATCAGGTCGCGCCGGCCGCCGAGGCACTCGACCTCTCCGCCGGCGATTACCGGGGCCAGCATGTAGGTGCCCAGCTCGATCCGGTCGGCGACCACCGGGTGGGTGGCGCCATGCAGCCGGTCCACGCCCTGGATCTCGATGGTCGAGGTCCCCTCGCCCGAGATCTGCGCCCCCATGGCGCGCAGGCATTTCGCCAGATCGACGATCTCGGGTTCACGCGCGGCGTTTCGCAGAACCGAGCCCCCCTTGGCCAGCACCGCCGCCATCAGGAAATTCTCGGTCGCGCCGACCGAGGCAAAGCGCATTGCGTAGCTGGCCCCTTTCAGCCCGCCGGGCGCCGTCGCGTGCAGATAGCCATCGCGCAGTTCGATCCCGGCGCCCAGAGCCTCGAGCGCGTCGATATGGATATCCATCGGCCGTGCCCCGATCGCGCAGCCGCCGGGCAGCGACACCACCGCTTTGCCAAGTCGCGCCAGCAAGGGCCCCAACACCAGGTTCGAGGCCCGCATCTTGCGCACGATGTCGTAATCGGCCAGCGGCGAAATCTCGCCATGCGAGGACATCGCCTGCACCTTGCCGCCCTGCAGCCCCTGCACCTCGACGCCCAGAGATTGCAGCAACAGCGTCATCGTGCGGATATCGGACAGCCGCGGCGCGTTGGTCAGGGTCAGCGGCTCTTCCGACAGAAGGGTCGCCGGCATCAGCGCCAGGCAGGCGTTCTTCGCCCCGGCGATCTCGATCGTACCGTTCAGCGCCGAGCCGCCCCGTACCAGAATGGAATCCATCAGCCTGCCCTCATGTTGTTTTGTCGTTGCTGTCGTCGCCGCGTGCCTGCGCCTGCGCACGCGCCTGTGCCTTGCGCCGCGCGATATTGGCCTTCAGCGCTGCCTTCAGGCGCTCTTCGCGGGCCGAAGGCGCGGGCTTGTCGGTGGGGTCGGACTTGCGGGGTTTTTGCTCCATGGGCCCTTCCTACAAGAGCGGCCGAAAAGGGTCCAGATTGCCCTTGCGCCGGGGGGCATCATCGTCTAATCAGCCGCCCACCGGCGCTGCTGTAGCTCAGTGGTAGAGCACTCCCTTGGTAAGGGAGAGGTCGACAGTTCAATCCTGTCCAGCAGCACCATTTCTTCCCGAGCCCGCGAATGCAAGAAGAACCCGCCGCCCTGCGAGCGCGCAGCGGTGGCCCCGAACGGTTCAAGGGCCCCGCCATGACCGCGGCCAGGACGCCGAAACGGCAACGGGCCCGACCCTAGGGAAAGGGCCGGACCCGCGCATCAGACCGAATGGCGTCGTCCCGAGGGGACGGGACTTTCGGGGAAGTTCGAACAGACGCTCGCCCGGCCCGATTCCGGATCCGGGAGGCGCCAAGACCCGCGCCACCCGGGCGATTTTCCGCGTCCGACCGCGATCAGGTTTTCTTCTGGGTCTGTTTCATCTGCCCGACATCGACTGTGATCGTCATCGGCTTGCCGGCGCGCAGGATCTGCACCTGGGCTTGGGTGTTGGGAGCGGTCATGCCCACGGCGCGCGGCA
Source organism: Allgaiera indica (assembly GCF_900106675.1). GTDB lineage: Bacteria > Pseudomonadota > Alphaproteobacteria > Rhodobacterales > Rhodobacteraceae > Acidimangrovimonas > Acidimangrovimonas indica. The sequence goes on along the minus strand of NZ_FNOB01000001.1, from coordinate 217,833 downwards.
GGTCGTGCACGGATTTGATCTCTGTCGCGCCGAATTTGGTGATGATGTCGCCGCGCTTGAAACCCGCCTTCATCGCCGGGCTGTCCGGCATCACCTCGGCGATCATTGCACCTTGGGGCTTGTCCATTCCCAGCGCGGCCGCCACGTCGGGCGAAACGCTTTGGATCTGAACGCCCAGCCAACCGCGATCGACACGGCCGCCGTGCTCTAGCTGACCGACGATCTTCTGCACGATGTCCGAAGGCACCGCGAAGCCGATCCCGACAGAGCCGCCGGTCGGAGAGATGATCGCGGTATTCATGCCGATCACCTGGCCCTGTTCATTGAACAGCGGCCCGCCCGAATTGCCCTTGTTGATCGCGGCGTCGGTCTGCAGGAAGTCGCCATAGATGCCGTCACCGATGTCGCGCGCCTTGGCCGAGATGATGCCAGACGTCACGGTGCCGCCCAGACCGAACGGATTGCCCACCGCCATCACGTCATCGCCCACGCGCATCTTGGTCGATGAGCCGAACTTGACGAAGGGCAGGTTCGTCGCGTCGATCTTGATCAATGCCACATCGGTGCCCGGATCGCGGCCGATCACCTTCGCGGTGTAGTCCTTGCCGTCGGTCAGCTTCACCTTGATGGTCTGCGCGCCCGCGACGACGTGGTTGTTGGTCACGATGTAGCCGTCGGGGCTGATGATGAAGCCCGAGCCCACGCCATGCATCCGGCCCTGCGGCGCCTGCTGCTGGGGCATGCCGGGGAAGGGAATGCCGAAGCGGCGGCTGAACTCCTGGAACGGGAAGTCCGGCATGTTCCGCTGTTCTTCCTGCTGCGATTTCGCGGCCGTTTCGGTGACCTCGATATAGACCACGGCGGGCGAGACCTTCTGCACCAGGTTGGCCCAGCCTCCGGGCGGTTCGGCGAAGCTGGCCGAGGGCACGGCGATCATCGCCGAGGACGAGGCCAACGCAGCGACCAGGGCCAATGATGCCAGGCGCCGACGAGGAGATTTCGGTGTGGGGGTATTCATAAGCATTGCTCCTGTTCCTGCCAGTCGGTCAGGCGTGCCTGCTCCGACGCGATGCATGACAGATGCCAAGGCAGCTTCGCATCCCCCTGTCGCCAAGGTTACAAATCTGCAATCAACTTTGGGGCAGCGTGTACGACGCCCGTGAGCCCCGCGCCGCGCCGGGGTGAAGCCGGCGGTCGGCGGAGGGCCCACATTTGATCGGCGGGCGCCTCACCTAGCGCGGCCAGATGGGCCGCGCTAGCCCGCGCCGTCCTGTCGCCCGCGCTGGTGGCCTTGGCTTTCGGGCGTCCTGGCGCCGGTCTTCTGCCGCCCGCCGATCCAGCCATGGCGCCAGAAGGTGAACAGCATGATCGCCGTCGAGCACAGCATCAGCCCCAGCGCATAGAGGTAGCCGTATTTCCATTTCAGCTCGGGCATGTTCCACGGGGACTCGGTCGAGAAGTTCATCCCGTAGAGACCGGCGATAAAGGTGATCGGGATGAAGATCGTGGCGATGATCGTCAGCACCTTCATGATCTCGTTCATCCGATTCGACATCATCGACAGATGCAGATCGACCAGTCCCTGTGCCACCTCTCGATAGACTTCGACCATATCCATCAGCTGAGAGGAGTGATCGGCCACGTCGCGCAAATAGGTGGCCAGTTCCTCGGTCACATAGGGCACGTCGTGGCGCATCAGCGCCGAGACCGCCTCGCGCTGTGGCCAGAGCGTGTGCCGCAAGGACAGCAATTCCCGCCGCAGGCTGTGGACTTCGCCGATCACGCCATCGCCGGCGCCGTCCAGGATCCGGTCGTCCAGTTCCTCGGTGCGTTCGCCATAGGCTTCGAGTACCGGAAAATAGGCGTCGACGAGCGCATCCATCAGCGCATAGGCCAGATAGCCGGCAGAACTGCGGATTCTCGGCCCGCCGACCGTCAGCCGCTGGCGCACCGGATCGAAACTGTCGCCGGGACGCTCCTGCACCGTCAGCACGAACCGGTCGCCCAGGATCAGGGTCAGCTGTTCGTCGACATAGGGGGTGGTGCTCAGCGGCTGGCGCAGCACGACATGGACGTAGGTCTCGTAGATCTCGGTCTTGGGACGCTGCCCGGTGCTGAAGATATCCGCGACCGACAGCGTGTGCAGGCCCAGCCGCGCGCAGACCGACTCGATCCGGGCGGTATCGGCGAGGCCGACGATATCGATCCACAACCCGCCGCCGGGGGCATCCTGCCCGGCAGAGGGCGGCGGCGCGGCCAGGATCGCCAGCGCCGCATCAAGATCCTCGGGATGGCTCAGCCCGCCCGGATGGAAGGCGGTGAAAGACAGCCGTGTCGCGTGGGCGCCGGGCTGGGCGACGATGCGCCCCGGCGGGGCACCGGCCGGGGCGCGGGCGGGTTTGCGCCGCCGCGTCTTGCCTTTCTTGCTGCCCTTGCCACCCTGCCTGGGTTTCGCGGTTTCGGTCATTCAGGCCCCTCTTGGCTGCAGGTCCCGCCGGCTGGCCGGGGCGCCGGGGCATGCGCCGCGCCCCGGCCAGCGCGCTTCGGTCTCGACCCTTCCCGATATGATCGCGCCGGTCAAGCGCGGGCACCGAACACCGGCGGGCGGCCGCATGGGCTGGCCTTGGACCCGGCGGCCGGGAGATTCCGCGCACAGATTACAGTTTTGCAATCTTTGGACAATCGCGCTGGAAGCTTGATCGCGCAGATGTAGGGCAGCAAAGATCATTCGGAGGGCTCACCGATGCAGACGATCAAAGGCTATCTAGCGAGCTTCCTCGCGGTGTTGGCGGGGGTGACGGCGCTATGGCTCGGGACGCTGGTGTTTTTCACCCTGCTCGCCTGCAGCGCGGCGGCGGCGATCGCCTATTGGCTGGGGACCGGCCCCCGCCCGATCACCCTGCGGCTGCCGCGCGACCATCGCCGCAGCGCCCGGCCCGGCCCCGGCCCCGATGCCGGCCCCGGCCCTGCCACCGACCGCAGCACCCGGTTCTGATGCCCCGCAAGGACCCGACTGCCCGCGCCGGACGCGCTCTGGCACCCGACGCGCATGCCCCGCAAGGCTGGCGCGCGGCGGCGAGTGAAGCTAGGACATCAGAACAGGCGCCCCGCGCCGCGCAAGGCAGCCGCAAGCCCAGATCCGGGGACGACATGAAGATACTGGTCGTGGAAGACGACGCGACGACGTCGGAATACATTGCCGAGGGCCTACGCCAAGAGGGCCACACCGTCGACCTGACCGCGGAAGGGCGCGACGGGCTGATCCACGCCACCTCGGGCGATTATGACGTGATGATCATCGACCGGATGCTGCCGGGGCTGGACGGCATGTCGCTGGTAAAGGCCCTGCGCGCGGCCCACAATCGCACGCCGGTGTTGTTCCTGACCTCGCTGGGCGGGGTCGATGATCGGATAGAGGGCCTGAATGCCGGCGGCGACGACTATCTGGTGAAGCCCTTCGCCTTCGGCGAGCTTTCGGCCCGGATCCAGGCCCTGGGCCGCCGCCCGCATCTGAAGGAGGAAACCACCGTCCTGAGCGCGGGCGATCTGAAGATGGATCTGCTTGCCCGGCGCGTCACCCGCGCGGGACAAGAGATCGACCTGCTGCCGCGCGAATTCGCGCTGCTGGAACATCTGCTGCGCCGCAAGGGCCGGGTGCAGACCCGTACCATGCTGCTGGAAGCGGTCTGGGACATTTCCTTCGATCCGCAGACCAACGTGGTGGAAACCCATATCAGCCGCCTGCGCGCCAAGATCGACAAGCCCTTTGACCACGAACTGATCAAGACGGTGCGCGGCTCCGGCTACCGGATCGAGGCCTGACGATGGCGCCGGCGCCAAGCCGCCACGCCTGGGGCCCCGGCGGCGGCGCCATGGCGCGGCGCTGGTCCGTCCTGCTGCTTTCGACCCCGCTGCGCCTGGCGCTGGCATTGGTGATGCTGTTCGCGCTGGTCAGCACGCTGGCCTTCGGTGCCAGCTACATGGTGGTGCGCAACAATCTGGAAGGCACGATGCGCGCCGATCTGGCGCAGGAAATGGCGGGTTTCCGCGCCGCGCCCTCGGCCGGCGCGCTGGCCGCGCTGATCGAGGCCGAGGCCCAGGTCACCGACCCTTCGCGCCGCATCCTCACCTACCTGGCCCCCGATGGGCAGGTGTTTGGCAACGTGGCGCTCAGCCGCGGGCAGAACGGCTATCTTCAGATCAATCTGCCGCCGGGGTCCAAGGGCTCGGGCGGCAACTACCTTGGCCTTGCCGGGAACTTCTTCGGTGGTCAGCTGATCGTGGCCCAAAGCCGCGACCAGATGAGCGGCCTGGGCGACATGTTCCGCAATGTACTGATCCTGACGCTTCTGCCCACCGTCGCGCTGGCCTTGGGGGGCGGCATCCTGCTGGCGCTGCGCTCCAAAGCACGTGTCGAAAGCATCACCGCGACGCTGGAACGGCTGACCACCGGCGATCTGGCCGCGCGGGTGCCCAAGATGCGCGGCCGCGGCGACGACCTGAGCCTGATCGGAGATCGCATCGACCGGATGGCCGCCCGCCAGCAGGCCGCGACCGAGGCGCTCCGCCAGGTCTCGGCCGACATCGCCCATGACCTGAAGACCCCGATTCAGCGGGTCTCGGTCATGCTCAACCAGCTTGAGGAACGCGAGAGCCTCAGCCCCGAGGATGCCGAACTTGCCGCCCGCGCCCGGGCCGAGGCCGACCGCATCGTCGCCACCTTCCAGTCGCTGCTGCAAATCGCCCAGATCGAGGGCGGCAGCCCCAAGGCCCGCTTCGCCCCGGTCGATCTGTCGGATCTGGCGCGCACCTTCGTCGAGATATTCGAGCCCAGCGCCGAGGACCGCGGCCAGCATATCTCGCTCAGCGACGATTGCCGCGACAGCGAGGGCGGGGCCAGGGTGATGGGCGAGAAAGGCCTGCTGGGCCAGGTGCTGGCCAACCTGATCGAGAACGCCCTGCGCCACACGCCGGCGGGCAGCCAAATCGCCGTGCGCCTGCGTCGCACGCTCGGCGCGGTGGTGCTCGAGGTGGCCGACACCGGCCCCGGCATCCCCGAGGAAGAGCGTGAAAATGTGCTGCGCCGCCTCTATCGGCTGGAACGTTCGCGCACCACGCCGGGCAGCGGGCTGGGGCTTGCCCTGGTCGCCGTGATCGCGGAACTGCACGAGGCCCGCCTCGAACTCGACGACGCCAGGCCCGGCCTTCTGGTCCGGCTGACCTTCAAGGCCTGACCCGCCCCCCCCTTGCGCCTGCCTTTCATTGTTCCCCAAATACGCCTGCGGCACCGGCCTTCCCCACGGATCCGCCGCAGGAGCACCGCATGACCAACCCGCAAACCGGCTGGGAAGACATCGCCGCCCCCGACGCCGAGGTGATCGAGGCGCTGGCCCGCGCCAGCCTCGCCGCGCTTCCTGAAACCTATCGCACCGCCGCGCAGAGGCTGGCGCTGCGCGTTGTCGATCTTGCCCCCGATACGATGCTCGACGAATTGGGCATCGACGATCCCTACACGCTGACCGGCCTTTACGACGGTATCCCGCTGACCGAGGCGTCGGTGGCCGATCAGCCGCAACGCCCGCAGGCGATCTGGTTGTTTCGCCGCGCGATCCTTGACGAATGGGTGGCGCGCGGGGATGTGACATTGGCCGATCTGGTCACCAATGTGATGGTCCATGAACTGGCGCATCATTTCGGCTGGTCCGACGCGCAGATCGCACAGATCGACCGCTGGTGGGAATGATCGCCGCCGCGCCCCGCCCGCGCCGCGATGCCCCGAATCGGCCCGAAGCGTGCTATTCTTTCGGATAGGATCTTCGGGGAGAAAGCCCATGACCACCAGATTGACCCGGCGCGCCGCGCTGGCCGCCACCGCCGCGCTGCCCTTTGTCGGCGCGCTTGCCCCCGCCGCTCGCGCCGCGGCACCGATGCAGGGACGGGGGCGCCCTCCCTTCAACCGCTTCAAGCTGGGCGCCTTCGAGGTGACAACCCTGCTGGCCGCCACCCGCGCGGTGCCCGAGCCGCACAAGATCTTCGGCCTCTCGACACCAAACGACGCGTTCGAGGCGGCGTCGCGCGCGGCTTTCCTGCCCACCGACGTGGCGCAGTTCTTCTTCACGCCGACGCTGGTCAACACCGGCAAGGAGCTGATCCTTTTCGACACCGGGCTGGACCCCGCCGGCATCACCACGGCGCTGGAGGCGGCGGGATATGCGCCCGATCAGGTGGATGTGGTCGTCATCACCCATATGCACGGCGACCATATCGGCGGGCTGGCCGACGGCGGCTTTGCCACCTTCGCCAATGCCCGGTATGTCACGGGGCGCCATGAATACGACCATTGGGCTGCCGCCGGAAACCCGCTGTTCGACACCAACATGAAGCCGCTGGCCGAGAAGACCGAGTTTCTGGGCGAAGGCGGAGCCGTGGTGCCGGGGATCACCGCGCTATCGGCGCCGGGCCACACCCCGGGGCATATGGGCTATCACCTGGAAAGCGGGGGCAGGCGGCTGCTGCTGATCGCTGACACGGCGAACCACTATGTCTGGTCGCTGGCCCATCCCGACTGGGAGGTGAAGTTCGACATGGACAAGCCCGCCGCCGCGGCGACCCGGCGCAAGATGCTGGGGATGCTGGCCGCCGACCGGGTGCCCTTCATCGGCTACCACATGCCCTTTCCGGCGGTGGGTTTCGTCGAGGCACGCGGGCAGGGGTTCCATTATGTTCCCGCCTCCTACCAGATGATGCTGGAGGGCTAAGACCGCCGCCGCCGGCGTATTTGGAGAACAATGAAAGGGCGGGCGTGGTCAGTCGCGGGCGCGAAGGATCCGGGCGGGGCGCGCGGCCAGCGGGCGCAGCGCGAAGAGGGCGCCGGCAAGAAGCACCGCGAGGATGCCGCCCAGAACGATCGCGATCGCGGGGCCGGGTTCCAACCGGTAGGGCGACTGCATCACGAAGCGCATCACCGCCCAGGCCCCCAGGCTGCCGGCGAACAGCGCCACCACCCCCGCCGCGGCGCCCAGGATCGCGGCGCGCAGCGCAAAGCTTGCCAGGATGCGGGCACGGCTGGCGCCCAGGGTCTTCAGCACGGCGGCCTCGTAGATCCGGGCGCGTTCTCCTGCCGCGGCGGCGCCGATCAGCACCGCGAAACCGGTCAGCAGCGTGGCCCCCGCCGCGGCCGAGGTGGCCGCCGCGATGGCCGAAAGCGCCTGGGTGACCTTGTCGATCGCCCCCTGGACCGAGATCGCGGTGATATTCGGCCAGTGTCGGGCGACCGCACCCACGATGCCCGCCGCCGCCCCCGGGTCGGCATAGACGGTCGCGATGGCGCTGTGCGGCGCGCCGGCCAGCGCCGCCGGGTCCATCGCGATGACGAAACCGATCCCGCCGCTGGCGAAATCGACGTTGCGGAAGCTGGTGATCGTGGCGGTGATGTCCCGGCCCAGGATGTTGATCGTCATCGTGTCGCCCAGGCTTAGCCCCATGTCGCGGGCCTCGTCCGCGGCGAAGCTGATCTGGGGCGGGCCGTTGTAGCCGGGCGGCCACCATTCGCCGGCGGTGATCTTGGTGCCCTTGGGCGGGCGGGCCGAGAAAGTGACGCCGCGGTCGCCCCGCAGCACCCAGGAATGGGGCGCGACCTGCCGGGCCGGCAGGCCGTTGATCTTGGTGATGATGCCGCGCAGCATCGGCGCGGTCTGTACGCCGGTCACCGCGGGATCGGCCTTCACGGTCTTCAGGAAGCCGGCCATCTGATCGGGCTGGATGTCGATGAAGAAATAGGCCGGCGCCCGTTCGGGCAGGTCCGTGGCGATGGCGCGGCGGATGTTGCCGTCGATCTGCCCCACCGCCGCCAGTACCGATAGTCCAAGGCCCAGCGACAGGATGACCGAGGCGGCCTCGCCCCCCGGGCCGCCGATCGCGCCCAGCGCAAGACGCAGCGCCGTGCGCCCGCGCAAGGCCCGCGACCGCGCCAGCCGCCGCGCCAGGCGGCGCAGCGCCCAGGCCGCCAGCCACAGAAGTTCCAGCGCCGCGATCACCCCCATCGCGACCCAGAGCGTCAGCACCACCAGCCCCGAAAACCACGCCGCCGTGGCAACCAGCGCCAGCGCCGTCAGCGCAACCGCCAGTATGGTTCGCGGCCCCGGCACATGGCCGCGCCCGTCGTCGCGGTACAGCGCCGCTGCCCGCATTCCCTGCGCCCGCGCCAGCGGCCAGAGCGTGAACAGAAGCGCCGCCAGCGCCCCGTAGAGTACCGCCTGCAGCAGCGGCACCGGATAAAGCGCGAATTCCGCCGGAAAGGGCAGCATGCGGCCCAGCAGCGGCGCCAGCAGAAGCGGCATCGCCGCGCCCAGCGCCAGACCCAGCACGATGCCCAGCCCCGCCAGCGCGCCCGCCTGCATCAGATAGACCGCGAAGATCAGTCGCCCTTCGGCGCCCAGAGTTTTCAGCGTGGCGATGGTGGCGGTCTTGCCCTCGATATAGGCGCGCACCGCCGCCGAGATGCCGATGCCGCCCACCGCCAGCCCCGCCAGCCCGACCAGCACCAGAAATGAGCCGATCCGGCGCACGAAACTTGCGATCCCCGGCGCCGCGTTGCGCCGGTCGGTCCAGCGCATTCCCTTGTCTCGGAAGGCCTTTTCCGCCTGCGATTTGAGCGCGGCCAGATCGGCGCCCGGCGCAAGCATCAGCCGGTACTTGGTGCGAAACAAAGCGCCCGGCACCAGCAGGCCAGAGGCGGCCAGTGCTGGTGTCGCCACAATGGTGCGCGGCCCCAGGGTGAAGCCCGAGGTTGCGCTGTCGGGCTCGTCCGTCAGCACCGCCATCAGGCGGAAGCTCTGCGTACCCAGGCGGAAACTGTCGCCCAGCTTCAGCCCCAGTTTCTCGATCAGCGCCTTCTGCATCACCGCGCCCGGCTCTCCGTTCGCGCCGGCCAGCGCGGTTTGCAGCGGCATTGCCGGGGAAAGTCCGACGCTGCCGGTCAAGGGATAGGCGCCGTCGACCCCTTTCACCTGGGTCAGCGCGTGACGATCGCCCACCACCGCCATGGACTGGAAATCGACCACCGCTGAAACCCGCTTGGCATGGGCCTTCATGAAGGCCTGCTCGGCCGCGTCCGCGAAGCGGTAGGTGAATTCCATCTGCGCGTCGCCGCCCAGCAACACCGCGCCCTGCTGATCAAGGCCGGCCTCGATCGCCGCGCGCACCATGCCGACGGCGGCGACCGCCGCGACGCCCAGCGCCAGGCAGGCGAGGAAGACGCGAAACCCCTTCAGCCCGCCGCGCAGTTCGCGCCGCGCCAGCCGGGCGGCAAGGGCAAGGCTCATGCCGCGCCCTCCGCGATGCGCCCGTCGGCCAGGCCCACCACCCGGTCGCAGCGCGCCGCCAGTTCCGGCGCATGGGTAACCATCACCAGCGTCGCGCCGTGGCTTTCGCGCAGATCGAAGAGCAGATCCATGATCGCGGCCCCGGTAGCGCTGTCGAGATTGCCGGTCGGTTCGTCCGCCAGCAGGATCGCGGGCCGCGTCACCACCGCCCGCGCCAGCGCCACACGCTGCTGTTCCCCGCCCGAAAGCTGGCCGGGATAGTGCCCGGCGCGGGGGCCCAGGCCCACCGCCGCCAGCTCTGCCTCGGCGCGGTCGAAGGCGTCGGCGGCGCCGGCCAGTTCCAGGGGCACGGCGACGTTTTCCAGCGCCGTCATCGTCGGGATCAGGTGGAAGGATTGGAACACAACCCCCATATTCCCCCTGCGAAAGCGCGCCAGCTGATCCTCGTTCATCGCCCCGAGGTCTTGGCCCAGCGCGCGGACATGGCCCCCGGTGGCGCGTTCGAGCCCGCCCATCAGCATGAGGAGAGACGACTTGCCAGAACCCGACGGCCCCACCAGGCCCAACGTTTCGCCCCGCGCCACCCGCAGGTCGATCCCGCGCAGGATCTCGACCGGCCCGGCATTGCCGTCGAGCGTCAGCCGCACGTCGGCCAGGGTCAGGATCGGATCGGTCATCGTGGGCCTCCGGGCGGTGTTTCCATGGGGATATGGGACAATGCGCGGAGGGCGCAAGTTTCTTGCCGCAGTTGTGCTTGCGTTTGTGGCGGCGGGTCCGGTGGCGGCGGGGCAGACGGTGATCGCCTTTGGCGACAGCCTGACCCAGGGGCACGGGCTGCCGCAGGCTGAAGGATTCGCGCCGCAGCTTCAGGACTGGCTGAAGGCGCATGGGCATGACGTGACGGTGGTGAACGCCGGGGTCTCGGGCGACACCACGGCCGGGGGGCTGGCGCGGATCGGCTGGACGCTGGGCCAGAAGGCCGATGCGGTGATCGTGGAACTGGGCGGCAACGACATGCTGCGCGGCCTGCCGGTATCCGAGGTGCGCAAGAACCTGAACGGGATCTTGCAGGCGATCCGCGCCAAGGGACTTCCCGTGCTGCTGATCGGGCTGAAGGCGCCGGCGAATTACGGGCCGGACTATGAGGCGGGCTTCGACGCGGTCTATCCGGACCTTGCGCGGAAATATCACGCGCTCCTGGTGCCGGATTTCTTTGCCGCGCTGAAGGCGAAGGGCGAAACGCCGGCCGCGATGCAGGAATACATGCAGTCCGACCATCTGCATCCCTCGGCCAAGGGGGTGAAGCTGATCGTGGCCGCGATCGGCCCCGAGGTCGAGAAGTTGCTGGCCGAGGCGAAGTAGCGCCGGGGGGCGGTTCCGCCCGCCCCCCATTGACCCGGAAGAAGCCTGGGTCCACCTTCGCCCGGGGTCGGGTCCCTCATCGGGGCACGATCGGGGGAGGGAGGACAACATGGAACTGATCGAGGCGCTGCGCGCCACCCTGGGCCGCGACCACGTGCTGACCGGCGCCGATGCCAAGCGCTATGGTCGCGAATGGACCGGGCTTTACAGCTGGACGCCCCGCGCGGTGCTGCGTCCCGCCGATACCGCCGAGGTCTCGGCCTGCATGCGTCTTGCGCATGAGGCCGGGGTGGCGGTGGTGCCGGTTTCGGGCAACACCGGCCTTGCGGGTGGCACCACGGCGGAAGGCGTGCTGATGCTTTCGCTCGAACGGATGAACAGCATCCGCGAAATCCGCCCCGCCGCCCGCATCGCCATCGTCGAGGCCGGCGTGGTGCTGTCGAAGCTGCACGAGGCCGTCGACGCCCGGAACCTTGCCTTTCCGCTGTTCTTCGGCGCCCGCGGTTCAGCGATGATCGGCGGCAACCTTTCGACCAATGCGGGCGGCTCCAACGTGCTGCGCTACGGCAATACCCGCGCGCTATGCCTGGGGCTCGAGGTGGTCCTTGCCGACGGCCGGGTGATGGATCTGATGAGCGAGCTGCACAAGGACAACTCGGGTCTCGACCTGAAGGATCTGTTCATCGGCGCCGAGGGCACATTGGGCATCATCACCGCCGCCGTGCTGAAGCTGGTGCCGAAACCCCGCGCCCATGCCACCGCCATGGTCGCCGCGCCCGCGCTGCCCGCCGCGCTGGATCTGCTGAACCGCTTGCAAGAGGCCACCGGCGGCGCGGTCGAGGCCTTCGAATTCATGCCTCGCGTCTACATGCAGCGCCTCGCCGCCGTCCACCCCGACTGGCGTCCCGCCTTCGAGGAAATCCCCGAGGTCTCGATCCTGATCGAGGTCGGCGCCACCGCGCCGCGCGACGTGACCCCGGGCCCCGACGGCACGGTTCCGGTCGTCGCCCTGCTGCAGGATACCCTGGCCGAAATGCTGGAACAGGGCCTGATTACCGATGCCGTGGTCGCCGCCTCCGAGGCCCAGCGCCAGGAGATGTGGGCGCGCCGCGAGGCCGCCGCCGAGATCACCCTCAGCCGCCATCCGCTGGTCAATTGCGACATTGCGGTGCCGCTTGATCAGGTGGCGACTTTCCTTGAGCGCATCCATGCCCGCCTGCCCGCCATAGATCCCGGCGCCGAGACGTTGACCGTGTCGCATCTGGGCGACGGCAACCTGCATTTCACCGTCTATCCGACCAGCGCGGATGCGCCGTTGGCCGACAAGATCACCGAGACGGTCGAGGACGTGGTGGCCGAGCTGCGCGGCAGCTTCTCGGCCGAACACGGCATCGGGGTGTCGAAGCTTGCCACCATGTCGCGGCGCAAGGATCCGGTGGCGCTTGACGTGATGCGGGCGGTGAAGGCGGCGCTGGACCCGAAAAATATCCTCAACCCCGGCAAGCTGATCCCGTAGCGTCACGCTTGCCGTCGCCGCGCCGCGCCCTAGCTTGCGGCGCCAAAGGAACAGGGAGACAGACATGAGCGACAAGATGCAGCGCATCGTCCTGGCCAGCCGGCCCGAGGCGAAACCCGAACCCGCCAACTTCCGCCTCGAAGATGCGCCGATGCCGACGCCCGGCAAGGGCGAGGTCCTGCTGCGCACGATCTGGCTGTCGCTTGATCCCTACATGCGTGGCCGGATGTCGGCGGCCAAGAGCTATGCCAAGCCGGTCGAGATCGGCGAGACGATGACCGCCCAGGTCGTGGCCGAGGTGATCGCGTCGCAGCACGACGGCTTTGCCGTGGGCGATCTGGTGATCGCGCCGATCGGCTGGGCCAGCCACGGCATCAGCGACGGCACCATGCTGGAAAAGATCACCCCCGGCGCCGCGCCGCTTTCGGCCTATCTTGGCGTGCTGGGGATGCCCGGCACCACGGCCTGGGTCGGCCTGAACGACGTGGGCGGCGCGCAGCCGGGCGAAACCGTGGTGGTCTCGGCCGCCACCGGCGCGGTCGGCTCGCTCGTCGGGCAGTTGGCGAAGCAGAAGGGAATGCGGGTGATCGGCGTCGCCGGAGGGGCCGACAAATGCGCCTATGCGGAAAAGGAGCTGGGCTATGATGTCTGCCTTGACCACCGCGCGCTGGACCGCAAGGCGCTGACCGCGGCGATCGCCGAGGCCGCGCCCGAGGGCGTGCATGTCTATTTCGAAAACGTCGGCGGCAAGACGCTGGAGGCGGTGCTGCCCAACATGCGCGATTTCGGCCGCATCGCCATTTGCGGCATGATCGCCTGGTATTCGGGCGCCGAAAACGCCCCGCCCGCGCCTCTGGTCTGGTCGGCGATCCTGCGCCAGCGTCTGCGGGTCGAAGGCTTCATCATCTTCGACCGGTGGAACCGCCGCCCCGATTTCCTGGCCGAGGTCGCGCCCTTGGTGAAATCGGGCAAGATCCACTACCGCGAAACCATTGCCGAGGGGCTGGAAAACGCGCCCGCGGCCTTCATGGAGTTGCTGGAGGGTGGCAATTTCGGCAAACAGCTGGTGCGTGTCGGCCCGGATCCGAAATAGCGCAGCCACGGGTTTTCCCCGGGGCCGGCCGTCGCCCGGCCCGATGGCGGCCCAGCTGGCGGCCCCGTGGGAATTCGGATCGGAACGAATGCACGAAAGTGCTTCATCGCGTTCTTTCCAGCCCGAATATCCCGGGGGTGCGGGGGTCAGCGCCCCCGCCCCGGACTTTGCAGCCTGCCTTGGGGGGAAACCTCTTGAGAGCACCCGCGCCCCCCGCTAGACCCCTAGGCCAAAGGAGCCAGCGCATGAGCCTCAACACCTTCGGTCATCTTTTTCGCGTCACCACCTGGGGCGAAAGCCATGGCCCGGCGCTGGGCGCCACGGTCGACGGCTGCCCCCCGGGCGTCGAGGTTTCGGAGGCCGCGATTCAGCGCTGGCTGGACCGACGCAAGCCCGGGCAGTCGAAATACACCACCCAGCGCCGCGAGGCCGACGCCGTACGGATCCTTTCGGGCACCTACGAGGGGCAGACCACCGGCACCCCGATCCAGTTGATGATCGAGAATACCGACCAGCGCTCGAAGGATTATTCCGAGATCGCCAAGACCTTCCGCCCGGGGCACGCGGACATCACCTATTGGCAGAAGTACGGCATCCGCGATCCGCGTGGGGGCGGCCGTTCCAGCGCCCGCGAGACGGCGGCGCGGGTGGCGGCGGGCGGCATCGCGCGGGCGGCCCTGGCGGCGCTGGCACCCGAGGTGAGGATCACCGGCTACATGGTGCAGATGGGGCCGCACCGGATCGACCGCGCGCGTTTCGACGCCGCCGAGATCGAGCGCAATCCCTTCTGGGTGCCCGATACGCAGGCCGCCGCCGACTGGGCGGTCTATCTGGACGATCTGCGCAAGTCCGGCAATTCCGTGGGCGCCGTGGTCGAGGTGGTGGCGCAGGGTGTGCCGCCGGGGCTGGGCGCGCCGATCTACGCCAAGCTCGACACCGATCTGGCCGCGGCGATGATGTCGATCAACGCAGTCAAGGGCGTCGAGATCGGCGAGGGCATGAACGCCGCCGCGCTGACCGGCGTCGAGAACGCCGACGAGATGCAGATGGGCAATGACGGGCCGCGCTATCTGTCGAACCATGCCGGCGGCATTCTGGGCGGAATTTCCACGGGGCAGGACGTGGTGGTGCGCTTCGCGGTCAAGCCGACCTCGTCGATCCTGACGCCGCGCCGCTCGGTGACGCTGAGCGGCGAGGATACCGAACTGGTCACCAAGGGCCGCCATGATCCCTGCGTCGGCATCCGCGCGGTGCCGGTGGGCGAGGCGATGATGGCCTGCGTGCTGCTTGACCATCTGCTGCTGCACCGTGGCCAGGTCGGGGCCGGCCCGCGCGGCCGGATCGGGTGAGTTTCGACAAGGACCTGACCCGCGCCCTGGCCGGGGCCAAGGTGGATACGGCGCATGATCTGGGCCATATCCGCCGTGTCTGGGCGAATGCGCGGGCGATCGCGGCCGGTGAAGGGATCGCCGTGTCGCGCGCCTTGCAGGGCGCGGTCTGGCTGCACGATCTGGTGGCGCCACCCAAGGATGACCCCGGGCGCGCGCTTGCCTCGCGCCGCTCGGCCGAGGCTGCGCGCCCTGTCCTTGCACGGCTGGGACTGAGTGACGAAGAGATCGCGACCGCCTGCCACGCGATCGCGGCACACAGCTTCTCGGCCGGGATCGCGCCACAGACGCAAGAGGCGCGGATCCTGCAAGACGCCGACCGGCTGGACGCGCTGGGCGCGGTGGGGCTGGCTCGGGTCTTCGCGGTCGCCGGAACGCTGGGCCGGCCGCTGTACGATCCGGCGGATCCCTTCGCCACGGACCGGGGGCTGGACGACGGGCGTTGGGCCCTTGATCATTTCGCGGTGAAACTGTTGCGCCTGCCCGCCGCGATGCAGACCGCCACAGGGCGGCGGATCGGCGCGCGGCGGGCACAGGTCTTGCGCGGTTATCTCGCAACGCTCGCCGAGGAGATCGGGACGGCACCGCCCGGCTGGTAAAACAGCCCTGGATGACGGCCCCGCCGCCCGGGACAGGCGCGCGCCGCCGGTGCCGTCACGCGGCCATCGCGTTTCCCGGCATCAAATTGGTACCTTCGCCCCCGCCGGGATCCGGGTCGTCTTCAATCGGTTCTGACGTGGTCATGAAGTTGGTCGCGGAATTCGCGCAGCAGGGCCACCCGGCGCGGGCGGAAGCTTTCGTCCGTTTCGGCCATCGCCCGCATCCGGTCCAGCCGGAAACGGCGGAAATCGTGGCGCAGGCAGCACCAGGCCAGAAGCATTTGCACCTGGTCGAGAAAGACCACCGAGAGCGGCCAGATCCGGCGCGTCGTGTCGTGCCCCTCGGCGTCGATGTAAGAGATGTCGAGCGCGCGTTCCTCCCAGCAGGCGGTGCGGATCAGGCCCATGTCCACGGACGGCTCGGGGCGGCGCTCGAAACGATAGCTTTGCACCACCGCGTGCATCGCCTGGCGCTGCTGGCGCTCGGGCAGGGTGGCGGTGATCTTCGCCAGCGCGGTCTCTGCCGCCGCCGCCAGCGCCCGGTCGCCGGCAAAGCGAACCTCGGCCAGGCCGAGCACCAGCGCCTCGATCTCTTCGCGGCTGAAGCTTTGTGGCGGCAGCATCGGATCCTCGACCAGCGCATAGCCGTAGCCCGCCGCCCCGTCGATCAGCGCGCCACCCGCCCGAAGCGCCGCGATGTCGCGGTACAGGGTGCGCGGGCCTACCCCGGTTTCCGCCGCCAGCCGCGCCGCCGTCACGGGCGGCGGCAGTCGGCGCAGGGTGTCAAGCAGGCGAAACAGGCGGTCGGCGCGCGCCATGAGGGCTCCTGTCGGGATCTGTCAGCAGGGGTGCAATATAGTCTTCCTGGTCGAAACCCGCAAAGTGAAAGGACCCACCATGCTGACGCTCTATCACGCGCCCAACTCGCGATCGTCCCGGATCGTCACCCTGATCGACGAGATGGGCGTACAGGACAAGGTGCAGATCCGCGATGTCGAGATCCACCGGATGTTTCCCGAAGGCGGCGGGCCAGATCCCGCCAATCCCCACCCCGAAGGCAAGGTGCCGCTGCTGGTCGACGGTGAAGAGATGATCCGTGAAAGCCCCGCGATCATCCTCTACTTGCTGGAGCGGTTCCCCGGAACCGGCCTTGGGATCGAGCCGGGCGCGGCGCGGCGCGGCGAATTCCTGAGTTGGATCGCCTATTACGGTTCGGTTTTCGAGCCGGTGGTGATGCTGACCCGGCGCGGCATAGATGACCCCTTCCTGCGGGACAACTACCGTGGTCTGCCCGAGGCCTTCGCCGCCTTCCGGCGGGCGCTTGACCAGACGCCGTGGTTGGCGGGAGATCGCTATACCGCGGCAGATCTCCTGCTGTCGTCGGCGTTCGGTTGGTGGCCCGAGGGGCGGCCCGATGATCCGGTCATCTGCGACTGGATCGACCGCTGCCTTGCCCGGCCAAGCGTGGCGCGCACCATGGCGCGTGACCAGCCGGCGTTGGCGGGCTGACGTCAGATGCTGGCGCTTAGCGCCCGGTCGAGCAGATCCTTGATCTGCGAGGTCTGGGTCACGCCGACCAGCCGGCCGATCTCGCCCTTCTTGGTCAGCGCAATCAGGGTGCCGCGCCGCTCGACCCCCAGCGCGTCGGTCATGTCGCCGATGCGGTGGCGGTCCCAATCGGCGACGATGAAGTCGATCTTGTGATCATAGGCGGGATGGCCGGCGCGCAGCGTATCCAGAATCCGGCCCTGTGCCTGGCAGGTCGCGCACCAGGAGGCGTGGAAATCGACCAGCACCGTGCGCCCCGACAGAAGCGCGCGTGAAACCATGCCGGGGCGGTATTCCAGCGTACCCGCCCGCAGCCGCGTGGCGCCCAGCGGAGCGGCCAGGGTGATCGTCGTGGTCAGGTTCAGAAAGTCTCGTCTGTTCATGTCGGTTCCTCGGCACGGGTTTGCTCCGTGCGGGGGGTATGATGGGGCATTGCGGACCCGGGGCCAAGGGAATCGCGTCCCCTCACGGGGATTTCAGCGGCAAAAACCTGCCGCCCGCCCGCGCCGGCACGGTTGGGTGCCCGCGAAATCTGCACCGCGAGGATCCCGAAGGCGACGATCGCCACCCCCAGACCGTCGGCCCAGCCAAGCCGCTCATGCAGCAGAAGCGCCGCGATGATGACCCCGAAGAACGGGTTGAGGAAATGGAAGGTCGCCGCCCGCACCGCGCCGATCCGTTTGACCAGTTCGAACCAGACCCAGGTGGCCGCCAGGCCCGGCACCAGCGTGGTGTAGAAGAAGGCGATCACCAGGCGCGGGCTCCACTGCACGGCCCAATGTTCGGTCGCGCCCGCGACGACGCCCAGGCAGGCAGAGCCGATCAGCATCTGCAGCCCGACCACCATCAGCAGGTTCCCCCCCGACGAGGCCCCTCGCACCGACAGCGTCGCCGCCGCCAGCGCCAGCACGCCCAGCCCGCACAGCGCCAGCCCCGGCAGGTTGACGCCGGCCTCCATCCGCGCACCCATGATGATCGCCACGCCGACGACGCCGGCGACCAGACCGGCGATGCCCAGGGGGCGGATCCGCTCGCCCAGAAGCGCCCAGCTGGCGAAGGCCACGATCAGCGGCATGGTCGATGCGACGATCGCCGCAAGCGATGCCTGCACCCATTGCATCGCGACGAAGTTGAGCCCGAGGTAAAGCGCGTTCTGGCTGATCCCGAAGATGATGGTCGCGCGCCATTGTCCCCGGGTCAGCCGAATCCGCTGCCCGATCGCGAAGGCGATGGCGATACCCAGAAGGCCCGAAATCAGGAAACGCAGCGACAACGCGTATAGCGGCGGCGCGTCGGCCACGATCATGCGCGCCGATGTAAAGGCCGAAGACCACATCAGTGCAAATGCCAGCCCCATTCCGATCGCGCGCAGATCCATGCCATTCCCTCTGAACCAAACGTCACGGACAGTGGCGTAAAATCCGACGTGCCGCAATGCGCGGCATGCGTGCGGGGCGCATGACGGCACACACGCGGTGCATCGGCAGGGATCGCGTGTAATCCAGCAAGCTTCACGAATGTTCACCCTCCCCGCGCGGGATCATCC
Source organism: Allgaiera indica (assembly GCF_900106675.1). Classification (GTDB taxonomy): domain Bacteria; phylum Pseudomonadota; class Alphaproteobacteria; order Rhodobacterales; family Rhodobacteraceae; genus Acidimangrovimonas; species Acidimangrovimonas indica. Next base: position 199,458 of record NZ_FNOB01000001.1, on the reverse strand, counting down.
GGCAGCCGCGCAGGCAAGATCCGCGGCCGCCCCTGATCCGGCCCCACACCTGCCCGGCGTCTGGGCGCGCGAGCCCCGCGGATCGGTCCTGGCGCGCCGCCTTCCGCCGCCGCCCGGGCCTGCGCCGCCTTGCCCGGCCCCTTGCGTCCGGCGCCCGCGCGCGGCATGACGAAGGGGCAGCCCGATGCCCCTCGCCCCGGTGGCGCGCGTGCGGGGCGACCGCCGCAGGAGCCAGGTCTTGAAAATCCGACATGCACAGAACCTTCCTTTCCGCTACCCCGAGCAACCGGCGCCCGAGGCATTCACCGATGCCGAGGCCGCCGTGGATCGGCTGCAACATATCTATGAAACCGCCACGGCCTTCCTGATCGCCGAATTCTCTCGTGCGACGGCAAAGGGCCGCCCCGATACCCGGATCCGTGCCTTCTACCCCGAGATCCGCATTACCACGTCGACCTTCGCCAAGGCCGACAGCCGGCTGAGCTTTGGCCATGTGCCGGAACCGGGCACCTATGCCACCACGGTCACCCGGCCCGATCTGTTTCGCAATTATCTGGTGCAGCAGATCGGCCTGCTGATGAAGACCCATGGCGTGCCGGTCAGCATCGGCCCGTCAGACACCCCGATCCCGGTGCATTTCGCGGTGGCCGGGCAGCCCGACCTGTCGGTTCCGCAAGAGGGCGCGCTGGATTTTCTGTTGCGCGACGTCTTCGATGTGCCCGACCTGAACACCACCAACGACGACATCGTCAACGGCACCCGCCTGACCAATGCCGACGGCTCGCGCCCGCTGGCGCCGTTCACGGCGCAGCGGGTGGATTATTCGCTGGCCCGGCTCAGCCACTACACCGCGACCGCGGCCGAGCATTTCCAGAACCACGTCCTGTTCACCAACTACCAGTTCTATGTCGAGGAATTCGAGGCCTTCGCCCGTGCCCAGCTGGCCGATCCGGCCTCGGGCTACACCAGCTTTGTGGCCACCGGAAATGTCGAGATCACCGATGCGCGGGCGCCGCTGCCGGCGGTCGCGAAACTGCCTCAGATGCCGACCTATCATCTGAAACGCCCGGGCGGGCAGGGGATCACGCTGGTCAACATCGGGGTGGGGCCTTCGAACGCCAAGACCGCGACCGACCATATTGCCGTGCTGCGCCCGCATGCCTGGCTGATGGTCGGCCATTGCGCGGGGCTGCGCAATTCGCAATCCCTGGGCGATTTCGTCCTGGCCCATGCCTATCTGCGCGAGGACAAGGTGCTGGATGACGACCTGCCTGTCTGGGTGCCGATCCCCGCCCTGGCCGAGATCCAGATCGCCCTGCAGGAGGCGCTGGCGCAGATCACCCAGCTGGAGGGCTACGAACTGAAGCGCATCATGCGCACCGGCACGGTGGCGACGCTGGACAACCGCAACTGGGAGCTGCGCGATCAATCCGGCCCGGTGCAGCGGCTCAGCCAGTCGCGGGCGATCGCGCTGGACATGGAAAGTGCCACGATCGCGGCCAATGGTTTCCGCTTCCGGGTGCCCTACGGCACGCTTCTGTGCGTCTCCGACAAGCCCCTGCACGGAGAGCTGAAGCTGCCCGGCATGGCGACGGAATTCTACAAGACCCAGGTCTCGCGCCACCTCAAGATCGGGGTCCGCGCGATGGAGCTTCTGCGCGACATGCCGCTGGAGCGGATCCACAGCCGCAAGTTGCGCAGTTTCGAGGAAACGGCGTTTCTTTGATGCCCCTTTGGGCCCGTGAACTTGGGTGATTGCGCGGTTTTGCGCTTCTGCCGCAGGGGAAGGTGGGTGGGATTTCCGAAAATAGTGGCAATTTGCTGGGGACAAAGGCCGAAAGCCGTCCGATAGGGCTTGATTTGTGCCCTGAAAACCTGTGTAGCCACTAGATGCGCCCGTTGGGGCGATGACAGACCCCGCACAAAGCGGGGCACGATTGAGGAGACTAGGATGTCGAAACCGATGACCAAGACGCAGCTCGTCGCGGCCCTGGCCGAAGAGATGGGTTCGGACAAGAAAGCCGCAAGCGCTGCGCTGGACGCGGTGACCGCCGTCGTGACCCGCGAGGTTGCTGCCGGTGGTGCCGTGACCCTGCCGGGCCTCGGCAAGATCGCCTGCCGCGCGCGCCCCGAGCGCCTGGTGCGCAACCCGGCCACGGGCGAGCAGATCCAGAAGCCGGCGGACAAGGTCGTGAAGATGACCATCGCCAAGGCTCTGAAGGACAGCGTCAACGGCTGATCCGACTGGCATCGCATCCCGGTTTCGGGGTGTCTAGGGGCCGCCTCCGTGCGGCCCTTTCCATTTTCTCGCTGCCCCATCTGCGCGGCAGGCGTTAGGCGGCTTCAGCGTTTGCGGAAGCGGGCAGGGCGCGGTCCCCTGCATGGTCCGCCGCGCCACTGTCCCCGTAGATCGGCACGTCCAGCAACTCAAGCCCAGCGATCATGTCGCCGAGCGTGTCGAATTTCGCGTCGAAACCTCGCGCGGCATAGACACCGGCATTGATCGACAGCGCGAAAAGCGCGCCGGGCGCGGCCACCGCGATGAGCCCGTCCAGCGCCTCGGGCCCGACATGGCCATGTGTGAACGTCCCCGAAGAGGTGATCCCCGCATAGTTTTCCCGCGCGATTGGCAGGGGCTTGGTCGGGTCGGCCGGCGATAGCGCCCGATAGGCCCCCTTGCGCCGCGCGGCCTCTAGCATTTCCTCAGAGATATCCAGCCCGTCGATGGGACCGATCCCCCGCTTTGCCGGCGCCGCGCCCAGAAGCCCCGTTCCCGCACCCACGTCCAGCACCGGCCCCGCGCCGCGCCCGTCGGCAAAGGCGTCGGCGGTGGCCTGCGGCAGGCGGTAGTCATGGGCCCGGGCGAAGTCTGCGTCGTAGCTCTCGGCCCAGTCGCGATAGAGGCGCTTGGAATCCTCGGGTGTCTTCAGGACATAGGCGGCGCCGAGGTCGGGTTTCTTGTCGGACATGGCGCCATTGGGCCAGCCGGGGCGGCGAAAATCAAGAGAGGCCGCTTCCCAGGCGCTGATAGACGGCCTGCGGGGCTGGTCTTGTCTCGCAAGCCGAAGGAGTATTTGCACCAAGATGAAGCGGATGGGTCTTCTTCCAGCCCGTTTCAGTCCATTGTGCAAACCAGCACCTGCTACGTAACGCCGAGGGGTACACTCTTTCCCGCAAAGGGCCGGGTCTTTCTGTTGCCCTTTTCCCTTCGCGAAGATGCCCCGCGGGGGGCACGCGCGCCACCTCAGGCCGCGTCGAAATCCAGCACCAGCTTGTCGCCCTTGGGCTGCGCCTGACAGCCCAGCACATAGCCGGCCTCGATTTCCCAAGGTTCGAGCGACCAGTTCTGCGCCATCTCCACTTCGCCCTCGACGCGCTTGCAGCGGCAGGTGCAGCACATGCCCCCCCGGCAGGACCAGGGCAGTTCCACCCCCGCACGATGCGCGGCGGCGATCAGGTCCTCGTCCTCGGCCTCCAGCCGGAAGCTGCGCCGCGCGCCGTCAAGGATCACCTCTACCGCGACGCCTTCGGCCGGGCGCGGGACCGGCGCGCGCGGCGGCGCGCTGCCCTCGGCGGGGGTGAAATATTCGTGGTGGATCTTGCCGGGGGCGACGCCCAGATCCAGCAGCGCGGCCTGCGCCGCCTCGATCATCGCGCCGGGCCCGCACAGGAACACCCCGTCCGCGCCGGTCGGATCGATCGCGCCCGCCCGCGCCAGCTGGGCGATCTTGGCGCCGTCGATCCGGCCCTCGAGCAGCGGCACGTCCTGGCCTTCGCGGCTGAGCACATGGATCAGGGTGAAACGGTCAAGATAGCGGTCCTTCAGCGCGTCCAGCGTGTCGCGGAACATGATCGTGCCGATCCCGCGGTTGCCATAGACCAGCGTCACCCGCCCGCCGCGCGCCAGGGCCGCCTTGGCGATCGCCATCATCGGCGTAATCCCCGAGCCCGCCGAGATCAGCAGCAGATCCCGTTCCTCGCCCAGCATGAAGCGGCCCTCGGGCGGCATCACCTCCAGGCTGTCACCCGGCCGCCAGCCCTGCGCCGGGTCCGACATCGCGCCGCCGGGCAAGCGGCGGATGCCCACGCTCAGGCCTTCGCCTGGCGCGCAGGCGATGGAATAGGAGCGCCGCAGATCCCCCTGCCGCAAGGTCAGATGCTGACCCGGGACGAAGGCGAAGGCCTCGGCCAGATCCTCGGGCAGATCAAAGCGCACGGCGACGGCACCTTCGCCCTCGGGCCGGACCTCGGCGATCGTCAGCTTGTGAAACCCGTGTGACATGGCTTCCTCCCTCAGATGCATTTGAAATGCTCGAATGGTTCCAGGCAGGCCTTGCAGCGGTAGTGCGCCTTGCAGGGGGTCGAGCCAAATTCCGAAAGCTTCTCGGTATCTTCCGATCCGCAGCGCGGGCAGGCGACGACTGTCTCGCCAAACAGCGCCCGGACCGAATTGCCGGCCGCCGCCGGCGGCGCGATGCCATAGGCGCGCAGCTTCTCGCGCCCCTCCTCGGTGATCCAGTCCGTTGTCCAGGGCGGGGAAATCACCCGCTCGATCCGTGCGTCGAACCCGGCGTCGCGCAGCGCGGCCTCGACGGCCAGTTCGATCGCCAGCACCGCCGGACAGCCAGTATAGGTGGGCGTGACCCGCGCCACGGCGACGCCATCCTTCAACGAAACGCCACGCAGGATGCCCAGATCCGCCACCGTCAGCACCGGGATCTCGGGGTCCGGCACGGCGGCCGCGGCCTCCCAGGCGCGCGTCTCGCTCAGGTCGGTGACGCTCACCACGCTGCCCCGGGATGGGCGCGGTGCAACGATTGCATCTCGGCCAGCAAATGGCCCAAAGCCTCGCCATGCGCGCCCGCGCGTCCGCCCTGTTGGGCCCAGACCTGCGCCGGCCAGCCCAGCCGCGCCTCGGCGAAGACGGTGCGGATCGTGGCCTCCCATGCACCGCGCGTCTCGGCCCGCACCGGCAACAGCCCCGCGGCTTCCGCCGCCTCCGCCGCGGGCGAAGAGAAGAACAATTCATCGGTGAAGCGGTGCAATTCCTCCACCGCCTCGGCCATGCGCCGCGCGCTTTCGCCGGTGCCGTCGCCCATCCGCACCACCCATTCGCCGGCATGGCGGATGTGATAGGCCACCTCCTTCACCGCCTTGGCGGCGATCCCGCGCAGCACCGGGTCATCCGAACTTGCCGCGGCCCGCCAATAAGGCTCCATGAACGCCGCGAAATACAGCTGGCGCAGCATGGTCTGGGCGAAATCGCCGTTCTCGCGTTCGACCAGCAGGCAGTTCAGATACGCGCGCTCGCCGCGCAGATAGGCCAGGTCATCCTCGTCGCGGCCCTTGCCCTCGATCTCGCCGGCCCGCGCGTAAAGGCCCCGCGCCGCGCCGATCAGGTCCAGCGCCATGTTGGGCAGGGCCAGATCCTCTTCCAGCATCGGCGCATGGCCGCACCATTCCGACAGCCGATGCCCCAGCACCAGATGATCGTCCGCCAGCTCCAGCAGCGCGGTGACGAAAGCCTCCGACATCACATGTGCCCCACTTCTTCCGGGATCTCGTAGAAGGTCGGATGGCGATAGATCTTGTCGGCGGTCGGCTCGAACATCTCGTCCGCATGGTCCGGATCCGAAGCCGTGATCGCCAAGGACGGCACCACCCAGATAGAGGTGCCCTCGCCCCGCCGGGTATAGACATCGCGCGCCGCCTGCAGCGCCATCACCTCATCCGCGGCATGAAGCGATCCCACATGCCGATGCGAAAGCCCGTTCCGCGGCCGGATGAACACCTCCCAAAGCGGGGTTGCCTCAACCATCTCCTCACCCTTTCATCTTGGTGAAAATACTCTCCGGGGGTCCGGGGGTGGAAAACCCCCGGCGCCGGCGTTTCAATTGGCTCACTCGGCCGCCACCTTCCGCGCCGCGCGCTTCAAAGCATGGGCCCGCGCGGCCTCGCGCACCCAGGCGCCATCCTCCCAGGCCTTCCTGCGCGCCCTGATACGGTCGCGGTTCATCACCCCGCCGCCCTTCACCACGCGCCAGAATTCGTCCCAGTCGATCGGGCCATGACGATAACCGCCCTGGCCGTCGTTCAGGCCCGCGTCCCACACCATGTCCGGGTCCGGCACCTTCAGCCCCAGGAACTCGGCCTGCGGGACGGTCGCATCAATGAACTTCTGCCGCAGCGCATCGTTGGAAAACCGCTTGATCTTCCAGGCCATGGACTGCTCGGAATGCGCGCTCTCGCTGTCATGGGGCCCGAACATCATCAGCGCCGGCCACCACCACCGATCCAGTGCGTCCTGCGCCATCGCCTTCTGTGCCTCGGTCCCGCGCATCAGCGTCATGACGATCTCGTAGCCTTGACGCTGGTGAAAGCTCTCCTCCTTGCAGACCCGGATCATCGCCCGTGCATAGGGGCCGAACGAGCATCGGCACAGCGGGATCTGGTTCATGATCGCCGCGCCATCAACCAGCCAGCCGATGATGCCGATATCGGCCCAGCTCAGCGTCGGATAGTTGAAGATAGAGGAATACTTGGCCTTGCCGGACAACAATTCCTCGGTCATCTGTTCGCGGCTGACGCCCAGTGTCTCGGCCGCGGAATAAAGATACAGGCCATGCCCGCCCTCGTCCTGCACCTTGGCCAGAAGGGCCGCCTTGCGGCGCAGGCTGGGCGCGCGGGTGATCCAGTTGCCCTCGGGCAGCATCCCGACGATTTCGGAATGGGCATGCTGACCGATCTGCCGGACCAGCGTGCGGCGATAGCCTTCGGGCATCGCGTCCTTCGGCTCGATCTTCTCTTCCGCGTCGATACGCGCCTGGAACGCGGCCAGGAATGCCGCGTCCTCCTCGGTCCGGCCATCGGCCCCGATCAATCCCTGAGAATACATCCAAGCCTCCCTGGCCCGCGAGTCGGGCCTTCCCGGATTCGATCATATGTTACGAATGATTATAATTCAACATAATTTCGTAACATGTTGTCAGGCGCTTGCGGGCGCGTCCCCCGGCCGCGATAGTCCGCGTCATGACACAGGTGCTTCTTTCCCTTGGCCACGGCTATTCGGCGCGGGCGCTGACGCGCAGCCTTCCGCCGGGCTGGCAGGTCATCGGCACCACCCGCAGCGCCGAACGCGCGACAATACTTGCCGCTGAAGGGGTCGAGGCGCTGGTCTGGCCCGGTGCCGACCTGGGCCCGGCGCTGGCGCGGGCGACGCATCTGCTGTCTTCGGTGGCCCCGGACGACGCAGGCGATCCGGTCCTGCGGGCACTTGCGCCCCAGCTAGCGGCGGCGCGTCTCGAATGGGTCGGCTACCTCTCGACCACCGGGGTCTACGGCGATCACCGCGGCGGCCGGGTGGACGAGCAGACGCCGCTGACGCCCTCGACCCGGCGCGGCCAAGCCCGGCTACGGGCCGAGGCCGCCTGGCAGGCGCTGGGTCTGCCGCTGCACATCTTCCGGCTGGCCGGCATCTACGGCCCCGGGCGCGGACCCTTTGCAAAGCTCCGCGCAGGTACGGCGCGGCGGATCGTAAAGCCGGGCCAGGTGTTCAGCCGCATCCATGTCGAAGATATCGCCCAGGTGCTGGCCGCCTCGATCGCGCATCCCCGGCCCGGCGCGATCTACAATGTCTGCGACGACGACCCGGCCCCGCCCGAGGACGTGATCGCCCATGCCGCCCGCCTGCTGGGCCTTGCCCCGCCGCCCGAAGAGGATTTCGCAACCGCCGATCTGACGCCGCTGGCGCGCAGCTTCTATGCGGAATCGAAACGCGTGCTAAACCACCGCCTCAAGGCCGAACTGGGCGTCAGCCTGCGATATCCGACCTACCGCGAAGGCTTGGCCGCGCTGCTGGCACAAGAGGACACCGCCCGCTGAACACCGATCGCATGGTCCCGTCCCACGCATGGTCCTTCATCTTGGCGAAAATACTCCACGGGGGTGCGGGGGTGTGAAACCCCCGCCAGCGGCGACGGAACGAAGAAGGCCGGGGTTGCCCCCGGCCTTACCCCCTGTCAGTGGACCACCGCATCCTGCGGCGGCTGCCGGTTCGAACGGCCGACCCGGTCGCCGATGATCAACCCGTCGGATCCGGCGGTGACCGGCACGGTAGAGCCGTCCAGAACCTCGCCGCCCAGGATCATCTCGGCCAGCGGGTCCTGCAGCGCACGCTGGATCACCCGCTTCAGGGGCCGCGCACCGAACACCGGGTCATAGCCCTCGTCGGCCAGCCATTGCCGCGCCGAGGGGCTCAGGTCGAGCGTGATCTTGCGCCCCGCCAGCCGCCTCACCAGACGGCGCAGTTGGATCTCGACGATCCCGCTCATGTCCTCGCGGCCCAGGCGGTCGAAGATGATCGTCTCGTCCAGACGGTTCAGGAACTCGGGGCGGAAATGCGCGCGCACCGCGTCCATCACGTCATGCTTGGCCTGGGCACTGTCGGCGCCCTCGGGCAGCTGGCTCAGCGCCTGACTGCCAAGGTTCGAGGTCAGCACGATCAGCGTCTGCTTGAAGTCGACCGTGCGGCCCTGGCCATCGGTCAGCACGCCATCGTCAAGCACCTGCAACAGCACGTTGAACACGTCTGGGTGGGCCTTCTCGACCTCGTCGAACAGCACCACCTGATAGGGCCGGCGCCGCACCGCCTCGGTCAGCACCCCGCCCTCGTCATAGCCGACATAGCCCGGAGGCGCGCCGATCAGGCGGGCGACAGCGTGTTTTTCCATGAATTCCGACATGTCGATGCGCACCATCGCGTTGTCGTCGTCGAACAGGTATTCGGCCACCGCCTTGGTCAGTTCGGTCTTGCCGACGCCGGTGGGCCCAAGGAACAGGAAAGACCCCAAGGGCCGGTTCTCGTCATTGAGGCCCGCGCGCGCCCGACGCACGGCATTCGCGACCGCCCGCACCGCCTGGCGCTGGCCGACGACGCGCTTGGCAAGCTCGTCTTCCATGCGCAGCAGTTTCTCGCGCTCGCCCTCCAGCATCTTCGACGTGGGGATGCCGGTCCAGCGTTCCACCACCTCGGCGATCTGTTCGGGGCGCACGGCCTCTTCGACCATCACATCGCCTTCCGACGCCTCGGCCTCGGCCAGCTGCTTTTCAAGCTGCGGAATGATTCCGTAGGACAGCTCTCCCGCGCGGGCAAGGTTGCCGGCGCGCTTGGCGCCATCCAGTTCGCTGCGCGCCGCGTCGAGCTTTTCCTTCAACTCGCGCGCGCCTTCCAGCTTGTCGCGCTCGGCCTGCCACCGAGCCGTCATCTCCGAGGATTGCTCGCTCAGTTCGGCCAGTTCCTTTTCCAGCTTTTCCAGCCGGTCCTTCGACGCCACGTCATCCTCGCGCCGCAGCGCTTCGGCCTCGATCTGCATCTGCAGGATCTGCCGGTCCAGCGCGTCCAGTTCCTCGGGCTTCGAATCCACCTCCATCCGCAGGCGGCTTGCGGCCTCGTCCACCAGGTCGATCGCCTTGTCGGGCAGGAAGCGGTCGGTGATGTAGCGATGCGACAGCGTCGCCGCCGCCACCAGCGCCGAATCCGAGATCCGCACACCGTGGTGAAGCTCGTATTTCTCCTTGATGCCGCGCAGGATGCTGATGGTGTCCTCGACCGTGGGTTCGCTGACCATCACCGGCTGGAACCGCCGCGCAAGCGCCGCGTCCTTTTCCACATGCTTGCGGTATTCATCCAGCGTGGTCGCGCCGACGCAGTGCAATTCCCCGCGTGCTAGGGCGGGTTTCAGCAGGTTCGACGCATCCATCGCGCCGTCGGCCTTGCCGGCCCCTACTAGCGTGTGCATCTCGTCGATGAACAGGATGATCTCGCCCGCCGCGGCGGTGACCTCGGACAGGATCGCCTTCAGGCGTTCTTCGAACTCGCCGCGATACTTGGCACCGGCGATCAACGAGCCCATGTCCAGCGCCAGGAGGCGTTTGTTGTGCAGGCTTTCGGGCACGTCGCCGTTGACGATGCGCAACGCCAGCCCCTCGGCGATCGCCGTTTTGCCGACGCCGGGTTCGCCGATCAGCACCGGGTTGTTCTTGGTGCGGCGCGACAGCACCTGCATGGTGCGCCGGATCTCGTCGTCGCGGCCGATGATCGGGTCGATCTTGCCTTCCTCGGCGGCCTCGGTCAGATCGCGGGCGTATTTCTTCAGCGCGTCGTAGCCTTCCTCGGCGCTCGCGCTGTCCGCCGTGCGGCCCTTGCGGATGTCATTGATCGCGGCATTAAGCGCCTGGGCATTCACCGTGCCGGCCTCCAGCGCCTGCTTGGCGGGCGACTTGACCATCGCCAGCGCCATCAGGATGCGCTCGACCGGGACAAAGCTGTCGCCGGCCTTCTTGGCGATCTTCTCGGCCTCGTCCAGGACCCGGCCAAGGGCGGGGTCCATATAGACCTGACCGGCGTCGCCGGACACCTTGGGCAGTTTGCCGATGGCAAGGTCCACCGCCTCGGCCACGCGCAACGGGTTCCCCCCCGAGCGCTTGATCAGGTTCGACGCAAGGCCCTGATCGTCATCCATGAGGGCCTTCAGCAGATGTTCGGGGGCGAGACGCTGGTTCTCTTCCCGCATGGCGATCGTTTGTGCGGCCTGAAGGAATCCGCGCGACCGCTCCGTGAACTTTTCCAGGTTCATCGGTATCTCCTTTGCTAGCACCCGTCGTTCGAAACGCCCTGTCCGCGGCACGTTCCCTTGCGGGCCTCCGTCAAGATGTGGGTGAGGGTGGGCGCGACTGCAAGAGGCGGCAAGTCGAGCAGCCCACCATGGGCGGGCCGCCCCGTCTTGACGCGCCGCGCCACGATGCCGGAAGGATCGCGACATGGCCAATCGCCCACCGCTCGCCACGCGCCACGCGTGACCCGGGCCGAGGCCGCCGCACCGCCCTTCACCCCCGAGGGCGCATCAGGCGCGGTCGTCCTTGGGCGAGGATAGAACGACATAGGAGGTGATCGAGGCGACCTGGGGCAGGGCGCCCAGGATCTCGGTGTGGAAGGATTTGTAGGCCGCAATATCGGCCACTTCGACGCGCAGCAGGAATTCGACGCCGCCGGTGACATTGTGGCATTCGGTCACCTGTGGGGCCCGGGCGATCGCGCGCTCGAACGCCTCTTGCGCGGCCTTGGTGTGCTGCGACAATCCCACCGTCACATAGGCCAGGAAACCAAGGCCGCGCGCCGCTGGGTTCAGCCGGGCGCGGTAGCCCAGGATGATGCCGCGGCGCTCCAACTCCTGCACCCGGCGCAAGCAGGCAGAGGGCGACAACCCCACCCGTGCGGCGAGGTCCAGATTCGAGATCCGGCCATCGCGGGAGAGTTCACGCAATATATGTTCGTTAATGCGATCAAGATCCGTCATTGGTTGTGAATTATCCGCGGACCTGCGGCAGATCGCAAGCAGGTTGCGTCAATGGGGCGGTAGATATTGCGGCCATGACCTATCAAATCCTCTCTGCCCTGATCCTGTTCGCCTTCGTCTCGTCGATCACGCCGGGGCCGAACAACCTGATGCTGATGGCGTCGGGGGCGAATTTCGGATTGCTGCGGACGCTGCCGCATATGCTGGGCGTGGCGCTGGGCTTCGTCTTCATGGCGGCGCTGCTGGCGCTGGGGCTGACGCAGATCTTCGCGCTGTGGCCGCCGCTGCATGTGGTGCTGAAGGCGGTCAGCGCGGTGTTCATGCTGTGGCTGGCATGGAAGATCGCCCATGCCGCGCCGCCCGGCCAGGCGGCGGCGAACGGCCGACCGCTAAGCTTTCTTCAGGCCGCGGCCTTCCAGTGGGTGAACCCCAAGGCCTGGGCGATGGCGACCACGGCGATCGCCGCCTATGCGCCGCCCGAAAGCCCCCTGGGCGGGCTTTGGGTGGCGCTGGTCTTCGGCGCGGTGAACCTGCCGTCGATCTCGACCTGGGTGATGATGGGGCGGCAGATCCGCGGGGTGTTGACCAGCCCGCGCCGGCTGGCGCTGTTCAACTGGACGATGGCCGCGCTGCTGGTTGCCTCGCTCTGGCCGATCCTGCGGGCCTAGCAGGGCCTCAATCGCCCGAGCCCGCCTTTTGGCCTAGGGCTGGGCCTTGGTTTGGGACTTGGTCTGGGCCTTGGTGCCGGCGGCGTCTGGCGCGGCCTCTGTTCCATTGGCGCTGGCGGGCGCGTCCTGTCCGGTCAGGGCACCGTTCTTCCATTCGCCCGAGGCCTCTTGCCCCGAGGCGTAATGCATCACGCCCGGCCCCTCGCGGTGGCCTTCCTTGAACATGCCGTCATAGACATCGCCATTGGCGTAGGTCGCCACGCCCTTGCCGTCGATCTGCCCGGCCTTCCATTCGCCGGTGTACTTGAAGCCGTTCTTCATGGTGATCTCGCCCTGGCCGTCGCGCTGGCCGTTGGCGAAATGGCCCGTGTAGACGGTGCCGTCGGGATAGGTCGCGGTGCCTTGGCCCTCGCGCTGGCCATCCTTCCACTGGCCGACATACTTGTAGCCGTCCGGATAGGTCATCGTTCCCTGGCCGTCGTTGCGGCCGTTCTTGAACGTGCCGTCATAGGTCAGCCCGTTGGCGTAATGGGCGACGCCCTTGCCGTCGATCACGCCCTTCTTCCACTGGCCCTCATAGGTCGAGCCGTCGGGATAGGTGATCTTGCCGCCGCCATCGGCCAGCCCGTTGACCAGATCGCCGGTATAGCTGGAGCCGTCTGGATAGGTGACACTACCCTTGCCGGTGATCTGCCCGTCCTTCCACTGGCCGGTGTAGACATAGCCGTCCTTGCCCTTGAAGGTGCCCTGGCCCTGGCGCTTGTCGGCGACGAAGGCGCCTTCGTAGATGTCGCCGTTGGCATAGGTGACCTTGCCTTGGCCCTGGCGCTTGCCGTTGACCAGATCGCCGACATAGACATCGCCGTTGGGCTGGGTCAGCTTGCCCTTGCCGTTGATCTGCCCGTCCTTCCACTGGCCGGTGTAGACCATGCCGTCCTTCATGGTCAGGGTGCCTTCGCCGTCGCGCTTGCCGTTGTTCAGGTCGCCGACATAGGTGGTGCCGTCGGGATAGGTGATCTTGCCCTTGCCCTGTTTCTGGCCGTTCGCCCAGGTACCGTCATAGACATATCCGTCCTTGCCGGTCATCCGGCCATGGCCTTCATGCACCCCGTTCTTGAAGCCGCCGACATAGGTCACGCCGTTGGCATAGGTCGCCGTGCCTTGCCCCGTCATCTGGCCGTCGACCCAGTCGCCCTCATATGTGGATCCGTCGGCGAAGGTGATCTTGCCCTTGCCGTTGGGCTTGCCCTGCAAGAAATGCCCGACATAGACCGAGCCGTTGGGGAAGCGCGCGGTGCCCTGGCCCCTGATCTCTCCATTCACCCACTGGCCGGTGTATTCATAGCCGTTGGGCAGCTTGTAGGTGCCCTGACCGTTCTGCTTGCCGTCCTTGAAGCTGCCGGTATAGACGCCGCCGTTGTCATATTGCTTGGTGACAGAGCCGCTGCCCTGGGCCACCGCCGCCCCGCCTGCCAGGGCCGCGATCACGACCAGCGTGCTCAGACGCTTCCCACCCGATTTTTTCACCACCCGGATGCTCCCTGACTTCGCTGTCTGCCGCCGGGTCCGTGCCCGGTTGCGGCGAAGCCTAAGGGACGTCCCCCGGTCTGACAAGCGCACGCGATGAAGGCCAGGTCCCGGGGCGGGTTTCCGCTATGGCGAGCCCCCGCGAACCCGATGGTGCGATCCATTGGCAGACGCGGGCGGCGACGCGAAGGCGGCCCCGGCGGCGGCCCTTACCGCCCGCGTCTGATGATCCGCCGCCACCAGCTCTTCACATCCGCCGCCGCGTTTTCAGCGCGCGCCTCGGTCCGGTCCCAGCGTTCCTGCCCGCCGGCGATGAGCGGATCGAGCGTGCGTTCGCGAAATCGCACCCACATGCGCCAGAAGAAGACGACGATCAGCGCCAGCACGACCAGGATGAAGATGTTGAGCCAGGGGAATACCTTGACATCGGGCCCCGACACCGCGCGGATGCCGATCGCGTTCGGATAGGTCGAAAGGAAGGGAATGCGCCAACCGTAATTCGTCACCATCACCCAGCGCGGCGCATCGGCGGTGGATTTCATCGCCGAGGCCTCGGCCTGCAGGTTGGAACTGTTGAATTTGAAGAACGGTGGCCAGATCCAGCCGGTATCCTCATTGCGATAGACGATCACCTTGCCGTTGGGCCGCACCGCGGCGATGAAGCGGATATCGGGCGCCGCGGTCCCCGGTTTGGTGCCGGCATCGGGCGAGGCGTAGAAAAGCCGGTTCAGCGATCCCAGCGGTGTCACCCGGTTATAGGTGTCGGTGATGCGCACCACGTCGTGCTGCGGCAGCGTGTAGTCGAGGAACAGCCCGACGATCAGCACCATCACCCCGATGAAGCCCCATTTGAAAGTGCGTCGCATTCCCGCCCCTATTGCCGGTTGATGAAATAGGCGATCGCGGCAACCGCCAGCAGTGGCACGACATATACCCCCAGGATCAGCTTGCGGCGCAAGGATCGACGGTAGGTGGCCATGCCGGCCTCGATATAGGCGTTCCGCTCTGCGCCGCCCAGCCCGGGATGTTCTGCCTGCAGCTGTTTCTCCAGCCGTTCGCGCACCAGTGAGCGCGCGTAAAGAGAGATCAGCACATAGAACACGGTCAGGATCCCGAAGCCCAGCAGAAGTGCGCGGGCGAAGCCCATCTTGTCACCTGCGCCCTTGGCCGGGCCGCAGGGTTGCGGCCAGAACCACCACCGGCGCCCAGACCAGCCCCGCCATCAGACCGAGCCAAAGGAAATGGGCCGCCGCCTGTACCGGCTGCGCGCCGATCGCGCCCGCGACGCCCGGCGCTTCCAGCAGATAGAGCACCGCGAAATAGCCGCCCGAAAGAACCAGCATGGCCAGCGACGAGACCGCGATGTTCACCGCGCGGGCGCGCAGATCGTGGCCCAGCCGCCGGGCCAGCCAGAGCGGCACCGCCGCCGCGATCAGCACCAGCACGACGACCGGTATCAGAATCGCCAGCGCGTTTCGAATCTGTTCGGAATCGCCCATGTCGTCCTCATGTCGTTCTTGCGGCAGTCTAGCGCAAGTTGCGCGCCCGCCAAAACCGCCGATCGCGCCCCAAGGGGGTCCGTCTCGGTGCGCGTGCGGCCCCTCGGGCCGGGGCCTGCGGCACGGCCGCGGAAACCGCTTGGCAGGGCGACGATCGCGTTGCGCATTCTTGCTGGCTCGGGGTTCCCGCGGGGATCCGGGGATAACAACCCCGGCGCCGAGAAACGCAACCTGCCTAGCGCCCGACGCTGATATAGGCCGCAAATCCCGCGCGCGTGGCGTCGCGCGCCGAATAGATATTGCGCAGGTCTGCCATCCGCGGCGCCGCCATCCCCGTGGCCAGGCGCTTCAGGTCCAGCGCCCGGAACTCGTTCCATTCGGTCAAGATCACCACCGCTTCCGCCCCCTGCGCCGCGGCATAGGCATCGTCGCACCAGGTCACCCCGGGCAGCAGCGCCTCGCCCTCCTTGCGGCCCTGCGGATCGACCACCTTTACCCTGGCGCCGCCGCCCACCAGCGCGGGCACTATGGTCAGCGCGGGCGCCTCGCGCATGTCGTCGGTGTTGGGCTTGAACGTCACCCCCAGCACCGCGATCGTCTTGCCGTTCACCGAGCCGTCGCAAAGATCGACGATCCGGTCGATCATCCGCCGCTTCATTTCCTCGTTCACCGCGATTACCGTCTCGACGATCTGCTGCGGCATCGAATGATCCTGCCCGATCCGCGCCAGCGCCCGCGTGTCCTTGGGAAAGCACGACCCGCCATAGCCCGGCCCGGCATGCAGGAACTTGTTGCCGATCCGCCCGTCCAGCCCCATGCCCTTCGACACCGCCTTCACGTCCGCGCCCACCCGCTCGCACAGCGCCGCGATCTCGTTGATGAAGGTGATCTTGGTCGCCAGAAAGGCGTTGGCCGCATATTTGATCATCTCGGCCGATTCCAGATCGGTATAGACGATCGGAAATTCGCGCAGGAACAGGGGGCGGTAGATCTCGCCCATCACCACTTTCGCGCGTTCGCTCTCTACGCCCACGACCACGCGGTCGGGGCGCATGAAATCGTCGATCGCGGCGCCCTCGCGCAGGAATTCCGGGTTCGAGGCCACGTCGAAACCGGCGCCGGGATTGGCCCTGGCGATCGCTTCCTTGACCTGCCTGTTGGTGCCAACCGGCACGGTCGATTTGGTCACCACCACGGCGTAGCCGGTCAGCGCGCCGGCGATCTCTTCGGCCGCGTTCATCACATAGGTCAGATCGGCATGGCCATCGCCGCGCCGCGTCGGCGTGCCGACCGCGATGAAGATCGCCTCGGCCCCGTCCACCGCCGATTTCAGATCGCGGGTGAAGCTCAGCCGTCCGGCCTCTACGTTCTTGGCCATCAGCGCCTCAAGCCCCGGCTCGTAGATCGGCACCTTGCCGGCCTCTAGCTTGGCGATCTTTGCCGGATCCTTGTCGACGCAAACCACCTCATGCCCGAAATCCGAGAAACAGACCCCGGACACCAGGCCGACATAGCCCGTGCCGATCATCGCGATTTTCATTCACCAGCCTCCGGTAACCCGCGCCCTGTCGTCATGCGCGACCGCCACGGCCCTGTCAACGCGGCGGCCTGCGCTCTAGCTGCCACGATAGGTGGAATAGCCATGCGGCGACAGCAGCAAGGGCACGTGGTAATGGCTGTCCGCGTCGCTGATGCCGAACCGGATCGGGATCACGTCCAGAAACAGCGGATCCGCCCCCGCCTGTCCGGTGCGGCGAAGATAGGCACCGGCGAAGAACACCAGCTCATAGCTGCCCGCCGCGAATTGCGCGCGGGGCAGGATCGGCGCATCGGTGCGGCCATCGGCATTGGTCACCGCCGCGGCGATCTTCTCGGGGCCGGCGCCGCCAAGGCGGAACAGGGTGATTTCCAGCCCCTGCGCAGGCCGGCCCCGCGCGGTGTCAAGCACATGGGTCGTCAGATATCCCTCGGGCATCGGGGTTCCCTTTCCGTGAACATTCCTTGCGCAATCCTGCCGCGGGCGCTTGCGCGGCGCGACCCGCCGGCGCCAAGATAGGACTTTCTGCGAGAATTTGAAAAACCGGCCCGCGGATCCACGCTAGAAACCCGCGAGGCATGGCAGGGAGACCACGATGAACCGCTATCCGCGCAACATGCTGGGATACGGCGCCAACCCGCCCGATGCCGCCTGGCCAGGCGGCGCGAAGATCGCGGTGCAGATCGTGCTGAACTACGAGGAGGGTGGCGAGAATTCCATCCTCCACGGCGACGCGGCGTCCGAGGCCTTCCTGTCCGACATCGCCGGCGCCGCGCCGTGGCCGGGCCAGCGCCACTGGAACATGGAATCGATCTACGAATACGGCGCCCGGGCCGGGTTCTGGCGCCTGCACCGTCTGTTCACCGCCCGCGACATCCCGCTGACGATCTATGGCGTCGCCACCGCACTCGCCCGCGCGCCCGAACAGGTCGCGGCGATGAAGGCGGCAGGGTGGGAGATCGCCTCTCACGGCCTGAAATGGGTCGAGCACAAGGACATGCCCGAGGCCGAGGAACGCGCCGCCATCGCGCAAGCCATCCGCCTGCATACCGAGGTGGTCGGAGAACGCCCGCTGGGCTGGTACACCGGGCGCTGCAGCGCCAATACCGTGCGCCTGGCGGCCGAGGAGGGCGGGTTCGCCTATATCTCCGACACCTATGACGACGACCTGCCCCACTGGATCGAGGTCGGGGACCGAGACCAGCTGATCATCCCCTACACGCTGGAAGCCAACGACATGCGCTTCGCCACCTCGCCCGGCTGGATCACGGGGGAACAGTTCTTCACCTATCTGCGCGACGCCTTCGACGTGCTCTATGCCGAGGGCGCGGCGGGGGCGGCGAAGATGATGTCGATCGGGCTGCACAACCGTCTGATCGGGCGCCCGGGAAAGATCGCCGGGCTGTCGCGGTTCCTCGATCATGCGATGGCGCATGAGGGCGTCTGGTTCCCGCGCCGCCTCGACATCGCGCGCCACTGGGCCCGGCACCACCCCCACCGGCGGCTCGAGCGCCCCTCGGCCATGTCGCGCGACAGCTTTGTCGCGCGCTTCGGGGGTGTGTTCGAACATTCCCCCTGGATCGCCGACCGCGCCTGGGGACTGGAACTGGGCCCGGCGCATGACACGCCGACCGGCGTACACAGCGCGCTGTGCCGCATCTTCCGCGCCGCACGCCCCGAGGAACGGCTGGGCGTGCTCAAGGCCCACCCGGACCTGGCCGGAAAGCTTGCCCAGGCCCGGCGGCTGACCGCGGATTCGACCAGAGAACAGGCCAGCGCAGGGCTTGACGCCCTGACCGATGCCGAGCGCGCTCGTTTCGAGGATCTGAACGCCAGATACATGGAAAAGCACGGATTTCCCTTCATCATCGCGGTGCGCGACCATGACAAGGCGGGCATCCTTGCGGCCTTTGAGCGCCGCCTTGCCAACGACAGCGACGCCGAATTCGCCGAGGCCTGCACCCAGGTCGAACGTATCGCGGAACTGCGCCTGAAGGACATGCTGGCATGAGCAATTACTACGCCCCGCATGGCGGCCTGCCGCCACAGACCGCGCTGATGACTGGCCGCGCGGTCTTCACCGAGGCCTATGCGGTGATCCCAAAGGGGGTGTTCTCTGACATCGTCACCTCCTTCCTGCCGGGCTGGACCGGCACCCGCGCCTGGATCATCGCGCGGCCGCTTTCGGGTTTCGCCGAAACCTTCAGCCAATATGTGATGGAGGTCGCCCCCGGCGGCGGTTCCGACGCGCCCGATTCCGAAATCGGCGCCCAGCATGTGCTGTTCGTTACCGAGGGCGCGATGACGCTGATCCTCGCAGGTCGGGCCCATGCACTGGGCCCCGGCGGCTATGCCTATCTCCCGCCCGGCAGCGATTGGCGCGTGGCGAACCCCGGCGACACCCCCCTGCGCTTCCACTGGATCCGCAAGCTCTATCAACCCGCCCCGGGCCTGCCCGCCCCCGGGGCCTTCGTCGCCAACGAGGCCGATATCGCCCCGATCCCGATGCCCGACACCGGGGGGCGCTGGGCCACCACCCGCTTCGTCGCCCCCGACGATCTGCGCCACGACATGCATGTCAACATCGTCACCTTCCAGCCCGGCGGCCTGATCCCCTTCGAGGAAACCCATGTGATGGAGCATGGTCTCTACGTGCTTGAGGGCCGCGCGGCCTATAAGCTCAACCGCGACTGGGTCGAGGTCGAGGCGGGCGATTTCATGTGGCTGCGCGCCTATTGCCCCCAAGCCTGCTACGCCGCCGGCCCCGGCCCTTTCCGCTACCTGCTCTACAAGGACGTGAATCGCCACGCCAACCTGCGCGGCCCCGGTGCCTTCGGGGCCCCAGGATGATACGCACTTTCATCTTGGCAAAAATACTCTCGGGGGGTGCGGGGGGCAGACAGCCCCCCGCCGCCGGCGCATGACCCGCACGCTCACGCCCGAACCGCTCACCGCCGCCGCCTTCGCCCCCTTTGGCGATGTGCTCGACGCGTCGGGCGCACCCGACAAGATTATCAATCAGGGACTTTGCGGGCGCTGGCACGACCGGGCGCGGCTTGATTTCGGCTCCGGCGGACGCGCCGGGATCAGCCTGTTCCGGGCCGAGCCGCGCAGCCTGCCCTACAGCCTGCAGATGGTCGAGCGCCACCCCGAGGGCAGCCAGGCCTTCCTGCCGATGCACGAACATCCCTTTCTGGTGGTCGTCGCGCCGGACGCGGACGGGGTGCCGGCGATGCCGCGCGCTTTCCTGACCGCGCCCGGACAGGCGATCAACCTGCACCGCGGCACCTGGCATGGCGTGCTGACACCGCTGCACGCCCCCGGTCTTTTCGCCGTGGTCGACCGTATCGGCGAGGGCGCGAACCTTCAGGAACATTGGTTCGACACGCCTTACATCGTGACCAAACCTTGAAACGCCCCCGCATCGCCGCGGGCGGGAAAGCGCCCTTGCCGGGCGACGACGCAGTCCACCATGACGCAACCCCCATTGCGGTGTCCCTCGGGCCGCAATAGGCTTTGCGCATGCCGCAAGATGATCGCCTCTACCGGGAACTGGAACGCCGCCGCGACGCGCTGGTCGCGCTGACGCAGGATCTCGTGCGCATCCCAACGCTCAACCCGCCGGGGCGCCACTATCATGATATCTGCGCCTATCTCGACCGCTACCTAGGCGCGCGCGGGTTCGACTGCCAGATGATCCGGGCAAAGGGCGCGCCGGCTGACAGCGACAAATACCCCCGCTGGAACCTGATCGCCCGGCGCGAGGGCACGCGCCCCGGCGATTGCGTGCATTTCAACGGCCATCACGACGTGGTCGAGGTCGGCCACGGCTGGACCCGCGATCCCTTTGGCGCGGAACTGGACGGCGACCGCATCTATGGCCGCGGCACCTGCGACATGAAGGGCGGCATCGCCGCCTCGATCATCGCGGCCGAGGCGTTCATCGCCGCCCATCCCGACCACGCCGGCGCGATCGAGATCTCGGCTACCGCGGATGAGGAATCTGGCGGTTTCGGTGGCGTCGCCTATCTGGCCGAACAGGGCTTCTTCGCGCCCGATCGCGTGCAGCACGTCATCATCCCCGAACCCCTGCACAAGGACAGCATCTGCCTGGGTCACCGTGGCGTCTGGTGGGCCGAGATCGAGACCAAGGGCCGCATCGCCCATGGCTCGATGCCCTTTCTGGGCGACAGCGCGATCCGCCACATGGGCGCGGTGCTGGAAGAGATCGAAGAGGTCCTTTACCCGCTGCTTGCCACCAAGCACACCGCGATGCCGGTAATCCCCGAGGGCGCGCGGCAATCGACCTTGAACATCAACTCGATCCACGGCGGAGAGCCCGAGCAGGAGGCCGATTACACCGGCTTCCCGTCGGCCTGCGTCGCCGACCGCTGCCGCATCGTGATCGACCGGCGCTTCCTGATCGAGGAGGATCTGGACGAGGTGAAGGCCGAGATCACCCGCCTGCTGGAACGGGTGAAGGCAAAGCGGCCGACGTTCGAATACGACCTCCGCGACCTGTTCGAGGTGGTCCCCTCGATGACCGATCGCGAGGCGCCGGTGGTGCGTTCGGTGGCGCGCGCGATCCAGACGGTGCTGGACCGCGAGGCGGGCTATGTCGTCTCGCCCGGGACCTACGATCAGAAGCATATCGACCGGATCGGCAAGCTGAAGAACTGCATCGCCTATGGGCCGGGGATCCTGGATCTGGCGCATCAGCCGGATGAATGGATCGGGGTCGAAGACATGATGGACGCGGCCCGCGTCATGGCCCTGACCCTGGGCGAATTGCTGCTGCCGCAATAGCCGCACGCCCCGACCGGGGCCGGGGCGCGGATCACGCAAGAGATGCCCGCGTCAGGCCGTAAGTCAGGCCGTCAGCTTGCCCGCCACCTCGACCAGACGCTTCGCCTGATGGCCGATCACCGTCTTCGCGGTGTCATCGAAGGCGTCGCCCTGCTTGTGGCTGTAGCCATAGGGGTTGCCGGTCACGAAGATCTTCTCATGCGTGTATCCCGGCGCCACGATCAGCGCGCCCCAATGCATGAAGCTGGTGTAAAGACCCAGCGTCGTCGCCTCCTGCCCGCCATGGGGGGTCGAGGCCGAGGTCATCGCGCTGACCGCCTTGTTCGCCAGCTTGCCCTGCTGCCAAAGCGGGCCCAGCGTATCGATGAAGGCGCGCAGCTGCGACGGCGCCGAACCGTAGCGGGTGGGGGCCGAGAACAGATAGGCATCAGCCCATACCATGTCGTCATGGCTGACAGTCGGGACATCCGAGGTCTTCTCGGCATGCGCGGCCCAGGCATCCTGGCCGGCCACGACCTCCTTCGGCGCGGTCTCGGCGACTTTCAGAAGCCGCACTTCGGCGCCGGCCGCGCGGGCCGCCTCGGCGGCGATTTCGGCCATCTGGTGGTTGGTGCCGTAGGTCGAGTAATAGATGATCGCAAGTTTCACTGCGGACATGATGCATCTCCTATGCGGGGCTGTCCCTAAGGAAACTATATCGTGCGCCTCTGTGGTAAACTGCAAAAGATCGCGCGGCTTATGTGCGCTGATGCACGGAACTTGCCCTATCCACGATCACGCCATCGGTTGACGATCGGGTAGCGCCGATCCAGCCAGAAGGCCATGGTCGACAGCCGCGTGCCGGGCGCCGACTGGAACCGCTTCCACTCGCTGATATAAAGCAGATGCTCGACGCGCTCGACGGTCGCACGATCAAATCCCGCCTCGACGATTTCGGCGATGGATTGCTGGCCCTCGATCAGCCGCTCTAGGATGGCATCCAGCACCTCGTAGGGCGGCAGACTGTCTTCGTCTTTCTGCTCGGCGCGCAGCTCGGCCGAGGGCGGCTTGTCGATGATGCGCGGCGCGATCACCTCGCCGGCCGGGCCCATCATCCAGGGGCGGTGGTTGGCGTTGCGCCAGCGGCAGGTCTGAAACACCCGGGTCTTGTAAAGGTCCTTGATCGGGTTGTAGCCGCCGGCCATGTCGCCATAGATCGTGGCATAGCCCACCGCCATTTCGGATTTGTTGCCGGTGGTCAGCAGCATCTCTCCGAACTTGTTCGACAGCGCCATCAGCATCAGTCCGCGCAGGCGTGACTGGATGTTTTCCTCGGTCACGTCGGGGCGGGTGCCCTGAAACAGATGCGCCAGCGCCTCGCCCACGGCGCCGCGCGCGGCCTCGATATGCACCGTGTCCAGCCGGCAGCCCAGCGCCCCCGCCACCGCGGCCGCATCGTCCAGCGAGCCCTGCGAGGTGAATTCAGACGGCAGCATCACGCAATGCACGTTCTTTGGCCCCACCGCATCAGCGGCGATCGTCGCCACCAGCGCGGAATCGATGCCCCCCGACAGGCCCAGCACCACAGAGGAAAAGCCAGACTTTCCCAGATAATCGCGCAAGGACAGCACCATGGCGTGGTAGTCCTGTTCCCATTCGTCGGGCAGCGCGACCTCGGGCGCCTGCGCCACGCGCCAGCCCTCCGGCCCGTGCTTCAGCGTGATCTCCTCGATCACCTCCTCGAAGGGCGCGAGTTGCATCGCCAGTTCGCCGCCCGGGTTCAGAGCGAAACTGGCACCGTCGAAGACCTGATCGTCCTGCCCGCCCACGGTGTTGAGGTAGATCAGCGGCAGCCCGGTCTCGACCACCCGTGCCACCGTCACGTTCAACCGCAAATCGCGTTTGCCGCGCCGATAGGGCGATCCGTTGGGCACGAACAGCACCTCGGCCCCGGTTTCGGCCAGGGTCTCGGCCACGTCGGGGTGCCAGGCGTCCTCGCAGACCGGGATGCCCAGCCGCAGCGGTCCTATCCGCACCGGCCCCGATATCGGGCCGGAGGTGAACAGGCGAACCTCGTCGAAGACATCGTCGTTGGGCAATTCGTGCTTGAGCATCCGCGCAATCATCTTGCCGCCCTGCAAGACGAGATAGGCATTGTAAAGCGCCGCGCCCTCGACCCAGGGGGCGCCGATGCCAAGCGGCGGGCCATCGGCGCAGCGTTCGGCCAGGGCGTCCAGGGCGCAGATCGCATCGCGTTGGAAGGCGGGGCGGCGCACCAGGTCCTGGGTCTGGTAGCCGGTCAGGAACATCTCGGGCAGCGCGACGAAATCGCTGCCGGCGTCGCGGCCCCGCGCCCAGGCCGCATAGGCCTTTTCTGCATTGGCGGCCAGCGCCCCGACCGTGGGGTTAAGCTGCGCCAGTGTGATCCGGAATGTCTCGGTCATGTCCTGCCCCTAAGTCCGGGCGATCTTTAAGCACAACGGGGGCGAAGGGAAAGCCGGTTGTACCCCGGTGCCCCAGCCGGCCGGAGGCGCGGGGGGGGGGCGGCGCCCGCAAATGGGGCAGTGGGGGCGCCCGGACGGCCGCGCGCCCCCCGTTGATCACGAATGGATCGGGCCGTCACCGCAGGCAAGCGCGGCCTCGCGCACCGCTTCCGAGAAGGTCGGATGCGCGTGGCAGGTGCGCGCCAGGTCTTCGGCGGCGGCGCCGAATTCCATCGCGACGCAGGCCTCGTGGATCAGCTCACCCGCCGAGGGGCCGATGATGTGAACCCCCAGGATGCGGTCGGTTTCCTTGTCCGACAGGATCTTCACGAAGCCTTCGCCGTGCAGCACCGCCTTGGCGCGCGCATTGCCCATGAACGAGAACTTGCCCGCCTTGAACGCCCGGCCCTCGGCCTTCAGCGCCTCTTCGGTCTGGCCGACCCAGGCGACCTCGGGGGTGGTGTAGATCACGCCTGGGATCACCGAGTAGTTCACATGCCCATGCTGGCCGGCGATCACCTCGGCCACCGCCATGCCCTCGTCCTCGGCCTTGTGGGCAAGCATCGGCCCTTCGATCACGTCGCCGATCGCGTAGATGCCCTTGACCGAGGTCTGCCACTGCTTGTCGGTCTCGATCTGGCCGCGCTTGGTCAGCGCCACGCCCAGCCCGTCAAGGCCAAGCCCCTCGGTATAGGGGCGGCGGCCGGTGGCCAGCAGCACCGCGTCGGCGTCAAGCGTTGCCTCGCTGTCGTCCTTGCGCAGCTTGTAGGTGACCTTGGCCTTGCCCTTCGCCACCGTGGCGGTCTGCACCGCTGCGCCGGTGACGATCTCGATCCCCTGCTTCTTCAGCATGCGCTGGAAGGTGCGCGCGACCTCGGCATCGGCGCCCGGCACGATCGCGTCGAGGAATTCGACCACCGTCACCTTGGCACCAAGCCGCGCGTAGACCGAGCCCAGTTCCAGCCCGATGACGCCGCCGCCGATCACCACCATGGTTTTCGGCGGCTTGGCAAGCGACAGCGCGCCGGTCGAGGTGACGATCACCTTCTCGTCGACCTCGACGCCCGGCAGCGGCGCGGGTTCGGACCCCGAGGCGATGACGATGTTCTTGGCCTCATGGGTCTCGTCGCCGACCTTGACCTTGCCCGCGGCGGGCACCGTGGCCCAGCCCTTGATCCAGTCGATCTTGTTCTTCTTGAACAGGAATTCGATGCCCTTGGTGTTCTGGGCGATGGTGTCGTCCTTGTAGGACAGCATCTGCGCCCAATCGACACTAGGCGCCTTGCCCTTCAGCCCGAGGGTGGCAAAGTTGTGCTCGGCCTCGTGCAGCATGTGGCTGGCGTGCAGCAACGCCTTCGAGGGGATGCAGCCCACGTTCAGGCAGGTGCCGCCCAGGGCGTCGCGCCCCTCGACGCAGGCGGTTTTCAGCCCCAGTTGGGCGCAGCGGATGGCACAGACATAGCCCCCCGGGCCACCGCCGATCACGATCACATCATAGCTAGCCATGAAGGCCTCCTTTGGATTTCTTCTTTGTCTGTCCGGCGCGTGGCCGGAAGGATTTCAATTTGCCGGCGGTGCGGAATCCGTCGGCGCCGGGGGTGTGGCGCAGGATCCGTTCCGCCGCGAGCACGATCAGAACACTTGGGGCGAGGCCCAGCACATGGTCCGCCCAAAGCGGCATCAACCGGTCCAACGAGACGTGGATGATGGCGAAGGTACGCATGACCCAGGACAGGTGATAGACCGCCGCGAGAAAGATCATCCCGCCGATGATCGACCGCAGCAGGGCGGCCTCGAATTCCGGCACGGCGTAGGCGCGCAATTCGGCAAGCCTGCGCAACCCCAGGCCCGCCGTCACCAGCAGCGCGATCGCCAGCAACGCCAGCAGCGTCGCCCCGGCCCTCCCTAAGGGCGGCGTGCCGAAAAGCCCCATCGCGCCGATGCTGGCAAGCAGCGCGAGCAGCGCGAGGGCCTGGATGGCACGGCAGAGGGGGCGGGCCTTGGACAGCATCATAGCGCCAGCAGGTAAAGACCGATGGTGCAGGCAAAACCCGCCAGCCACAGCAGGGTGCGCAGACCGATCAGATTGAACACATAGGCCGGAACATACAGGATGCGCGCGATCAGGAAGATCTGGGCCCCGACCAGGCTAAGGCCGTCGCCATGCTGACGCAGCGCCAGGATCAGGATCGGCGGGGCAAACAGTGCCAGCGCGACGATCGAATTGTTCAGCGCGCGCTCCATGCGGCCGACCATCCCTTCGAGGGTGCGCTTCTCATCGCGCGAGGACAGCAGATAGCCCATGTCGAACTGCGTCGCCGCGCCGGAGACCTGCAAGAACAGGACGAGGCAGACAAAAAGACCGTAGAGGGCGAGAATGCCGAGTTCGTCGGTGAACATGAAGCGTTCCTTTCAGGCTATGGCACCGGGGGCAGCATAACAGCACCAGCCCCGACGCGCACGGCGTGCGGACAGGCAAGCCTTCCTTCGGCCCGTCGGCCACGCCCCCCTTTGCCCGTTTGCGCCCGGAAGGATCATGGGATCACACCAGCGTGGCCACGACCAGAACCACTGTCGCCGCAAGTCCCAGCATCCAGACCGCCGAACGCCAGGGGGCCAGACCCAGCGCATAGGCGGGAATATAAAGCAGCCGAGCCGCCACGAACACCCAGGCCGCCGCCGCGGTGATGGGGCCGCCGTAGTGGCTGAGGCCGACCATCAACGCCGCCGGCGCGAACAGGATCAGGCTGTCGAGCGAGTTGTCCGTCGCGCGCTGGATGCGGGCGGTGGTGCTGCCCAGCGGGCGCTCGGGCAGGGTGTCGCGCGGGCCGGTGGTGTAGCGCGGGCCGAGTTCGCGATTGGCACGGACGGCAAAGAGGCCCTGAAGGGCGACGTGCAGCAAGATCGCGACGGCAAGGGCGCTGAGTTCAGGGGTCATGGCTCAACCTGAATGGCGGGCCCCGGCGCCTGGCCGGGGCCCGAATTGCTTGGGTATGGACTACAGATCCATCAGCAGGCGGCGCGGATCCTCAAGCGCTTCCTTGACCCGCACCAGGAAGGTCACCGCGCCTTTGCCGTCGACCACGCGGTGATCGTAGCTGAGCGCCAGATACATCATCGGCCGGATCACGATCTGGCCGCCGACGACCATCGGGCGTTCCTGGATCTTGTGCATCCCCAGGATCCCCGATTGCGGCGGGTTCAGGATCGGCGAGGACATCAGCGAACCATAGACGCCACCGTTCGAGATGGTGAAGGAGCCGCCCTGCATCTCGGCCATCGACAACTTGCCGTCACGGGCGCGGGCGCCCAGTTCGGCGATCTTCTTCTCGATCGCGGCGAAACCCATCTGGTCGGCGTCGCGCACCACCGGCACCACCAGGCCCTGCGGTGTACCCACGGCCACGCCCATGTGGACGTAGTTCTTGTAGACCACGTCGGTGCCGTCGATCTCGGCGTTGACTTCGGGGACTTCGGCCAGCGCGTGGCAGCAGGCCTTCACGAAGAACGACATGAAGCCCAGCTTGACCCCGTGCTTCTTCTCGAACACGCCCTTGTATTCGTTGCGCAGATCCATGATCGCCTTCATGTCGACCTCGTTATAGGTCGTCAGCATGGCGGCGGTGTTCTGCGCGTCCTTCAGGCGCCGCGCGATGGTCTGGCGCAGTCGGGTCATCTTGACCCGCTCCTCGCGCGCGGCGTCATCGGCGGGCACCGCGGCGCGCGGCGCCGGGGCCGGGGCGCTGGTCTTCGTCGTGCTCGCGGAAGCCGCGGCCACGGCGCGCGCCACGTCGTCCTTCATCACACGGCCGTCGCGGCCGGTCCCCTGCACCTGATCGCGGCCGATACCCGCATCGGCCATCGCCTTCTTGGCCGAGGGCGCGTCCTCGACATCCTTCCGGGGCGCCTCGGACTGGGCGGGGGCCGCTTCTTCCTTCGCGGCCGGTGCCGGTGCCGAGGCGGCGGCAGAGGCGCCCGCCGAGATCTCGGCCAGTTTCGAGCCTGCGGCGACGGTCTCGCCTTCGCCCACCAGGATCTTGCCCATCACGCCCGCGGCGGGCGCCGGCACCTCGACCGAGACCTTGTCGGTCTCCAGCTCGCACAGCATCTCGTCCTGTGCGACCGCCTCACCTTCCTTCTTGAACCAGGTGGCGACCGTCGCCTCGGATACGCTTTCGCCCAACGCGGGCACCATCACGTCGACCATCTTGCTCTCTTCTCCGCCGCCTGCAACAATCGTGTCCTGATCCGCCGTCTTGCGCGGCCGGGGCTCTTCCGCGCCGGCCTTGCCCTCTTCGGCGACCTGCGCGAGCAGAGCGTTCACACCGACCGTTTCGCCTTCCTTGGCGACGATTTCGTCGAGAATGCCGGAAACCGGGCTGGGCACCTCGACGGTGACCTTGTCGGTTTCCAGTTCGCACAGCATCTCGTCCACCGCGACCGCATCGCCCGGCTGCTTGAACCAGGTCGCGACCGTGGCTTCCGAGACGCTTTCACCCAGCGTGGGAACACGCACTTCCGTTGCCATATTCTTATCCTTCGATCGTCAGCGCTTCGTTCACGAGCGCTTCCTGCTGTTTCTTGTGCTGACTGGCCAGACCGGTCGCCGGCGAGGCCGAGGCCTGACGGCCGACATAGCGGGGCCGCGAATGTTTCGCCCCGATCCGGGTCAGCACCCATTCGATGTTCGGCTCGATGAAGGTCCAGCCGCCCTGGTTCTTCGGTTCTTCCTGGCACCAGACGATTTCCGCCTGCTTGAAGCGCTCCAGCTCCTTCACCAGCGCCAGCGCCGGGAAGGGATAGAATTGCTCAAGCCGCATCAGGTAAATGTCGTCGATGCCGCGCGCGTCGCGTTCGGCCAGCAGATCGAAATAGACCTTGCCCGAACACATCACCACGCGCTTGATTTTCTTGTCGGCCACCAGCTTGGTGTCGGAATGGCCCTTTTCGGCGTCGTCCCACAGCACGCGGTGGAAATGCGAACCGGTGGTGAAATCCTCGGCGTCCGAGATGCACATCGGATGGCGCAGCAGCGATTTCGGCGTCATCAGCACCAAGGGCTTGCGGAAGCTGCGGTGCAACTGCCGGCGCAGGATGTGGAAGTAGTTCGCCGGCGTGGTGCAGTTCGCGACGATCCAGTTGTCCTCGGCGCACATCTGCAGGAAGCGCTCCAGCCGGGCCGAGGAATGTTCCGGTCCCTGGCCCTCGAAGCCGTGCGGCAGCAGCATCACCAGACCCGACATCCGCAGCCATTTGCGTTCGCCCGAGCTGATGAACTGGTCGAACATGATCTGCGCGCCGTTGGCGAAGTCGCCGAACTGGGCTTCCCACAGGGTCAGCGCGTTGGGTTCGGCCAGCGAATAGCCGTATTCGAAACCCAGCACCGCGTATTCCGACAGCATCGAGTCGATCACCTCGAAGCGCGCCTGACCCTCACGGATGTGGTTGAGCGGGTAATAACGCTCTTCCGTCTGCTGATCGAAGAAGGCCGAATGCCGCTGGCTGAAGGTACCGCGGGTGCAGTCCTGGCCCGACAGACGGACCGGGAAGCCCTCGGTTGTCAGGCTGCCGAAGGCGATCGCCTCGGCGGTGGCCCAGTCAAAGCCCTGGCCGGTTTCGAACATCTTGCGCTTTGCTTCCAGCAGCCGGCCCACGGTCTTGTGCAGGTTGAAGCCTTCCGGCACCCGCACCAGGGCCTCGCCGACCTCGGCCAGCGTGTCGGGCGAAATCGCGGTCTGGCCCGGGGTGTATTCGGCACCCTCGCGGTCGATCCCGGACCAGCGGCCATCCAGCCAGTCGGCCTTGTTGGGCTTGTAATCCTTGCCGGCCTCGAATTCCTCGTTCAGATGGGCCTGGAACGAGGCCTTCATGTCCTCGATCTCGCCCTCGGGGATCAGCCCGTCCTTCACCAGACGCTCGGTATAAAGCTGAAGCGTGGTCTTCTGCTTCTTGATCTTGGTGTACATGATCGGGTTGGTGAACATCGGCTCGTCGCCTTCGTTGTGACCGAAGCGGCGGTAGCAGAAGATGTCGATCACCACGTCCTTGTGGAACTTCTGGCGGAACTCGGTGGCCACCTTGGCGGCATGAACCACGGCCTCGGGATCGTCGCCGTTGACGTGGAAGATCGGCGCCTCGACCATCAGCGCGATATCGGTCGGGTAGGGCGACGAGCGCGAGAAATGCGGCGCGGTGGTGAAGCCGATCTGGTTGTTCACCACCAGATGGATCGTGCCGCCCGCGCGGTGGCCCACCAGCCCCGACATGCCGAAGCATTCCGCCACCACACCCTGGCCGGCGAAGGCCGCGTCGCCATGCAGCAGCACCGGCAGCACTTGGCTGCGCTCGGCATCGTTGAGCTGCGATTGCTTGGCGCGTGCCTTGCCCAGAACGACGGGGTTCACCGCCTCCAGGTGGCTGGGGTTGGCGGTCAGCGACAGGTGCACGGTGTTGTCGTCGAAGGTGCGATCCGACGAGGCGCCGAGGTGATATTTCACGTCGCCCGACCCGTCCACGTCCTCGGGCTTGAAGCTGCCGCCCTGGAATTCGTTGAAGATCGCGCGGTAGGGCTTGGCCAGTACGTTGGCCAGCACCGACAGACGGCCCCGGTGGGGCATGCCGATGACGATCTCCTTCACCCCCAGCGCGCCGCCGCGCTTGATGATCTGCTCCATCGCCGGGATCAGGCTTTCACCGCCGTCCAGGCCGAAGCGCTTGGTGCCCATGTACTTGACATGCAGGAACTTCTCGAAGCCCTCGGCCTCGACCAGCTTGTTCAGGATCGCCCGGCGTCCCTCGCGGGTAAAGCTGATCTCCTTGCCGTAGCCCTCGATCCGCTCCTTCAGCCAGCTCGATTGCTCGGGGTCCGAGATGTGCATGTATTGCAGCGCGAAGGTGCCGCAATAGGTGCGCTTCACGATCTCCAGGATCTGCCGCATCGAGGCCAGCTGCATGCCCAGCACGTTGTCGATGAAGATCGGCCGGTCCATGTCGGCCTCGGCGAAACCATAGGATTTCGGGTCCAGCTCGGGGTAGTGGGTGGTTTCGCTGCGCGCCAGCGGGTCCAGGTCGGCGGCCAGGTGGCCGCGGATGCGATAGGCGCGGATCAGCATCAGCGCGCGGATCGAATCCAGCACCGCGCGCTGGACCTGATCGTCGGTCAGGCTGACGCCGGATTTCTCGGCCTGCTTGGCGATCTTCTTGCCCGCGTCCTTCATCTCGGCCGCCGCGGCGGGCCATTCGCCCGTCAGCGCCGAGGTAAGATCGTCCGTCGGAACCGGCGGCCAGTCGGCGCGCGCCCAGCTGGGGCCCGCGGCCTGCTTGCGCGCGGCGGGGGCCTCATCGCCGACGGCGGCGAAGAATTCGGCCCAGGCGGCATCGACGCTGGCCGGATCGGCGGCATAGCGGGCCTCGAGCTGGGCGATGTAATCGGCATTCGCCCCGTCGAGGAACGACGAGGCGCGGAATTGGTCGTTGGGGGATTGGTCGGTCATGATGTTACCTCGAGCGGGTTTGGACCGTAGGGAAGGGGGCCGGGCTGCGAGCGCCGGAAAGGCCGCCGAAGCGGCCCGGGGGCGGGATGTGCCCCGGAATGGAAAATGCAGGAGTTCGGATGCAGGGACCGGAGGCGCCGGGCAGGGTGGGGGCGCCCCGCAAGCCGGGCGCCGGGACGCGGTGCCTCGGCGTCGTCCGGCTGGGCGCGAAGGGGGGGCCGCCGCAGCAGGGCGGGCGCGTCAGGCCGCGCGAAGAAGCGATGCTTCCCCGAACACGTCCTGATTGCCTGCGCGAACCCCATCGGGGGAACTCCCTCTTCTGCGCGTGGCGGCCGGGGTCAGCCGATCGCCTTCAACACTGCCTCGCCCAGGCCCGCCGGGCTGTCGGCCACGACGATCCCGGCCGATTTCATGGCCTCGATCTTCGATTCCGCGTCGCCCTTGCCACCTGCAACGATGGCGCCGGCATGGCCCATGCGCCGGCCCTTCGGCGCCGTGCGGCCGGCGATGAAGCCCGCGACCGGCTTCTTGCGGCCACGCTTTGCCTCATCACGCAGAAACTGCGCCGCCTCTTCCTCGGCCGAGCCGCCGATTTCGCCGATCATGATGATCGACTGGGTCTCGTCGTCGGCCAGGAACCATTCCAGCACGTCGATATGCTCGGTGCCCTTGATCGGGTCGCCGCCGATGCCGACGCAGGTGGACTGGCCCAGGCCTACATCCGTCGTCTGTTTCACGGCTTCATAGGTAAGCGTCCCCGAGCGCGAAACAACACCGACAGAGCCGCGCTTGTGAATGTGACCGGGCATGATGCCGATCTTGCAGGCGTCGGGGGTGATGACGCCCGGGCAGTTCGGACCGATCAGGGTGGACTTGGACCCGTTCAGCGCGCGCTTGACCTTCATCATGTCCAGCACCGGGATGCCCTCGGTGATGCAGACGATCAGCTCGATCTCGGCGTCGATGGCTTCCAGGATCGAATCCGCGGCGAAAGGCGGCGGGACGTAGATCACGGTGGCGTTCGCCTCGGTCTTGGCGACGGCTTCGTGAACCGAGTCGAAGACCGGCAGATTCAGATGGGTCTGGCCGCCCTTGCCCGGGGTCACGCCGCCGACCATCTTGGTGCCATAGGCGATCGCCTGTTCGGAATGGAAGGTCCCCTGGCTGCCGGTGATGCCCTGGCAGATGACGCGGGTGTTTTCGTCGACGAGTACGGCCATCTGGCCCTCCTGCTTGGTCTTAGGGTCGGGCGCCGCGAAGCGCCTGTAAATCTTGCGGCTGCAAAACATCCCCCGCCGCAGCCCGCCCTAGGGCGCGGGGATGGCCTGTCGGCGCGACGGCGCAGCCAGCCGCCGCGAGGGGATCCAGGTCAGCCGGCGGGCTTCGAATGCCCGCCGGTCGTGGTGACCGTCGGATCCCAGTAGTTCACCTTCTGCGGACCACAACGCACCGGCGAACTCGGCGTGCCGTGCATGTATTTCTGAGCCACGGGGTCGAGGTTCGGGCAGGTCAGGGTGCCCTTGTAGGTGTGTTCCTCGACATGGATCCCGTCGGCGCAGCCCGCCAGGGCCACGCAGCCAAGAATGGCTGCCAGTCCTGCTTTCGGAAGGTGTATCCTCATTCCGTTACTCTCCTCTTTGGCATACCCATGCTCACTCATACCACGGATCGGGCGCTTGCCGTTCACCGCCTTCGCTTCACTGTGCCAAAGGACAAGTCGCGTGATGTATTTGACTCAGGCGTCGTGGTTCAACCCTTCACCGCCTTGACGACCTTCTGGGCCGCATCCGACAGGTTGTCGGCCGCGATCACGTTCAGGCCGGAATTGCGGATGATCTCCTTGCCCTTCTCGACATTGGTGCCTTCCAGGCGGACCACCAGCGGAACCTTCAGCCCGACTTCCTTCACTGCGGCGATGACGCCCTCGGCGATGATGTCGCAGCGCATGATGCCGCCGAAGATGTTCACCAGGATGCCCTTCACGTTCGGGTCCGAAGTGATGATCTTGAAGGCCTCAGTGACCTTCTCCTTGGTGGCGCCGCCGCCGACGTCGAGAAAGTTCGCAGGCTCTGCCCCGTACAGCTTGATGATGTCCATCGTGGCCATCGCCAGGCCCGCGCCGTTCACCATGCAGCCGATTTCGCCGTCCAGCGCGACATAGTTCAGGTCATACTTGGACGCCGCCAGTTCCTTGGGGTCCTCCTCGGTCTCGTCGCGCAGCGCGGCGATGTCGGCATGGCGGTAAAGCGCGTTGCCGTCGAAGCCGAATTTTGCGTCGAGCACCTTCAGATCGCCGCCCTCGGCCACGATCAGGGGGTTGATCTCGAGCATCTCCATGTCCTTGTCGAGGAACAGCTTGTAGAGCGTGCCCATCAACGCGACGCATTGCTTGACCTGCGGACCCTTCAGCCCCAGCGCAAAGGCGATGCGGCGGCCGTGGAAGGCCTGGTAGCCGGTCGCGGGATCGACGCTGAACGACAGGATCTTTTCGGGGGTGTTGGCGGCCACATCCTCGATGTCCATGCCGCCCTCGGTCGAGCAGACGAAGGAAACGCGGCTGGTCTGGCGGTCCACCAGCAGCGCAAGGTACAATTCGCGCTCGATGCCCGAGCCGGCCTCGATGTAGATCCGGTTCACCTGCTTGCCGGCCGGGCCGGTCTGGTGGGTGACCAGGGTGCGGCCCAGCATCTGCTTGGCCATCGCCTCGGCCTCTTCGACCGACTTGGCCAGCCGCACGCCGCCCTTGTCGCCCGCCTCGGCCTCCTTGAAGTGGCCCTTGCCGCGCCCGCCGGCGTGGATCTGCGCCTTCACGACCCAGAGCGGTCCATCGAGTTCGCCCGCCGCCGTCTTGGCCTGATCGGATTGAAGCACAACGCGCCCGTCCGACACCGGAGCGCCGTAGTCGCGCAGAAGGGCCTTGGCCTGGTATTCATGGATGTTCATGAACTCGTCCCGTCTCTGAGAAATTTCAGCCGACATGGCACATCGCGGCGGGCGGAGAAACGGATATCTACAGGAAATCGCGGATTTGCGAAAAAAAAGGGGGCTTTGTGATCACGCAATTTGAAGCTGTGATCACATATCTATGCGGCCCCTCTCTGCGGCAGGGTGTCGCGGCCGAGTCGGCCGCATGGACGACTCACGGCCGGCATCGGCACCAGGCGTACACCGCGTAATCCGCGGCCAGCCATCCGCGCAGCGCCGCCGCCGCCTCGGGCGAAAGCCGGGCACGCTGCGGTTCGGGGTTGCGATGGGCGCCGACGGCGTCTTCGGGCGGGGCGAGATCGTGCGCCAGCCCAAAGCGCGCCTTCAGTCGCGCGATGTCGGCCGCGAACCTTTCGGTCTGGCCGATGAAGCCGATCCGCGGCGCCAGATGGTCCAGCGTTTCGGGACTGCCCAGGAAATGCGCCAGACCTTCGCGCGTGTGCTGTATGGCCTGCAGCGCGGCGTGGGCACGGGGATCGTCCGCGGCCAGAGCGCGGCCCAGGGCATCGGGGCTGTCGAAATCCGCGAATGCGCGGGCCTCGTCCTCGGTCCAGGGGATGTCATGGCGCGGCCAGCCCCGCCGTTGGCGCGACAGAAAGCCCGACACCAGCCGATCAAGCGGATCGCGGATGAAGAACCCGATCTCGGCGCGCGGATACCGGGCCGCGGCCTGGTCCAGCGTCACGCTATGGGGAAGGATCACGAACGGGCGCTGCCCGGTCCGCGCAAAATGGGCGCGAAGCATCGCCCGCAACGCGGTGCCCCCGGTCTTGCCGATATGCAGAAAGACCGTGCGGCGCAGTGCATGCCCCCGGCCGGGGTTTTCGTTGGCCGGGGGCTGCCTCGTCATCAGGAGAGCGAGGAGTCGATGCTCTTGCAGGCTTCGACCAGGCCCTTCACGGCGTCGACCGATTTCTGGAACGCGGCTTTCTCTTCCTTGTCCAGCTTGATGTCGATGACCTTCTCGATTCCGCCGGCGCCGATCACCGTGGGCACGCCCACATAGATGCCGTTCTGGCCCAGCGCGCCGTCGACCCAGGCGGCGCAAGGCAGCACGCGCTTCTGGTCCTTGAGGTAGGCCTCGGCCATCTCGATGCCGCTGGTGGCGGGGGCGTAGAAGGCCGAACCCGTCTTCAGAAGGCCAACGATCTCGGCGCCGCCGTCACGGGTGCGCTGGATGATCGCGTCCAGTTTCTCCTGGCTGGTCCAGCCCATTTCCACCAGGTCGGGCAGGGTGATGCCGCCTACGGTGGAATAGCGCGGCAGCGGCACCATGGTGTCGCCGTGGCCGCCAAGCACGAAGGCGGTGACGTCGCGCATCGAGACGCCGAATTCCAGCGACAGGAAGTGGCGGAAGCGTGCGCTGTCCAGCACGCCGGCCATGCCGCAGACCTTGTTGTGCGGCAGGCCCGAGAATTCGCGCAGCGCCCAGACCATCGCGTCGAGCGGGTTGGTGATGCAGATCACGAACGCGTTCGGGGCATGCGCCTTGATGCCTTCGCCGACCGATTTCATGACCTTCAGGTTAATGCCCAGCAGGTCATCGCGGCTCATCCCCGGCTTGCGCGGCACGCCGGCGGTAACGATGCAGACATCGGCACCCGCGATGTCGGCGTAGTCGTTGGTGCCTTTCAGCGAGGCATCGAACCCCTCCGCGGGACCGGATTCGGCAAGGTCGAGCGCCTTGCCCTGGGGAATGCCTTCGGCGATGTCAAACAGGACGACATCGCCGAGTTCCTTGATCGCGGCGAGATGGGCGAGCGTGCCGCCGATCTGACCGGCGCCGATGAGGGCGATCTTGGGTCTGGCCATGAGAAGGGTCTCCGGATCGGTTGAATTTGCGCGATGCGTAGTCCCTTCGGGCCGGACGCGCAAGGGTGCCGCGCTGCGGCGACAGGGTCGTGCCGGGCGGTGGCGGGCTGGCGGGGGCCAAGCGATTGCGCTAAATCCGGCCAGCGCGCGGGGTTAGCGCGGGTGAAAGGCAGGACACAGTCATGGTATTCGACCTGACCTTCTTCGCGCTGGCGATCCCGGCGGTGCTGTTCGCGGGCATCTCGAAAGGCGGGTTCGGCTCTGGCGCGGCCTTTGCGGCGACGCCGATTCTGGCGCTGATCCTGACGCCCGGCCAGGCGCTGGGGCTGATGCTGCCGCTCTTGATGCTGATGGATGTGACCAACCTGCGCCCCTATTGGCGCAAGTGGGACGGCGGCGCGGCGCGCGCCCTTCTGATCGGCGCGGTGCCGGGTATCGCGCTGGCGGCCGCGATCTACCATATCGCCGATCCGGAATTCTTCCGGCTGCTGATCGGCTCGATGGCGCTGGCCTTTGTCGCCTGGCAATTCGTGCTGGCGCGCGGCTGGGTGCGGCTGGGCCGGCGCAAGTCGGGTCGGGGCCTGGGTGTCGCCATGGGCGTGATCGGCGGCTTCACCAGCTTCGTGTCGAACGCCGGTGGCCCGCCCGCGGCGATCTACCTGCTTTCGATCGGCATCGGAAAGACCACCTACCAGGCTACGACTGTGGTCGTATTCTGGGTGATCAACATCCTGAAATTCTTCCCCTTCCTCTATCTCGGCATCTTCACCCACCAGACCGTTCTGGGCGATCTGATGCTGGCCCCCTTCGCCGTCCTCGGTGCCTGGATCGGGGTCAAGGCGCATCATATGGTGCCCGAGAAATGGTTTTTCGCCCTGACCTATGTGCTGTTGGTGCTGACCGGGGCCAAGCTGATCTGGGACGCGCTGGCCTGACGGTCGCGCATCCGGGCCCCCTTTCCAGCGCCGCGCGCACAGGGTAATCCCGGGCCATGGCCGTGACCCTGACATCGCTGACCGACCTCGCCTCGCTGGGCTTCGACGCCGTGATCGACGTGCGTTCCCCCGCCGAATTCGCCGAGGACCACATGCCCGGCGCGATCTCGCTGCCTGTCCTCGACGATGCCGAACGCGCCCGGGTCGGCACGATCTACAAGCAGGAAAGCCCCTTCAAGGCGCGCAAGATCGGCGCCGCTTTGGTGGCGAAGAATGCCGCCCGCCATATCGAAGGGCCCCTGGCCGATATGGACGGCGGCTGGCGTCCGCTGGTCTATTGCTGGCGCGGCGGCCAGCGGTCGGGTTCCTTCGCCACGATCCTGGGCCAGATCGGCTGGCGGGCCGAAACCGTCGCAGGCGGCTACAAAAGCTGGCGCGCGCTGGTGGTGAAGGCACTTTACGAAACCCCCTTCCCGGCGCCGGTGGTGGTGCTGGACGGCAATACCGGAACGGCGAAGACGGCACTGCTGCATCAGCTGCGGGCGCGCGGCGTGCAGGTGATCGACCTCGAGGGGCTGGCCAATCACCGGGGGTCTCTCTTCGGGCAGATGGTGGGCGGGCAGCCGGCGCAGAAGGGGTTCGAGACCGCGCTGGTGCAAGAGATCGCGGCGCTCGACCCGACCCGGCCCGTGGTGGTCGAGGCCGAATCGAGCAAGGTGGGCGATCTGCGCCTGCCGCCGAAGCTGTGGCGCGCGATGTGCGACGCGCCGCGCATCCATGTCGCGGCCCCGCTGGAGGCGCGCGCGGCCTTCCTGGCGCGCGCCTATGCCGACCTGACCGCCGATCGCGAGGCCCTGCATCGGGTGATCGACAAGCTGCGCCCGATGCAGCCCGCCGAGTCGATCGAGCACTGGCACGGCCTTGCGGACACGGGCCGGTTCCAGACGCTTGCGGCAGAACTGATGCGGCAGCATTACGACCCGCGCTACGACAAGCAGCGCGCCCGCACCGCCGGCGACCAGGCCCGCACCGTCACCACCGAAGATCTGGGCGAGGCCGCGCTACCCGGTCTAGCGGCCCGAATCGAGGCGCTGATCCAATGCAGCCGCTGATCCCCGCCACCCGGGACGTGGTGCTGATCGGCGGCGGCCATGCCCATGCGCTGGTGCTGCGCCGCTGGGGGATGCGGCCGCTGCCCGGCGCCCGGCTGACGCTGATCAACCCGCATCCCACGGCGCCCTATTCGGGCATGTTGCCGGGCCATATCGCCGGCCATTACGACCGTGCCGCGCTGGAAATCGACCTGGTGCGCCTTGCCCGTCACGCCGGCGCCCGGCTGATCCTGGGCCGGGCCGAAGGCATCGACCGCGCGGCGCGCACCGTCCATGTTCCCGGCCGCCCGCCGGTGGCCTATGACGTGGCCTCCATCGACATCGGCATCACCACTGAAATGCCCGAGCTTGAGGGCTTTGCCGCGCATGGCGCGCCGGCCAAGCCGATGGACGATTTCGCCGCGCGCTGGGGGGCGTTCACCGCCCTCGCCGCGCGCGGCGAGGTGGCGGCGCAGGTCGTGGTGCTGGGCAGCGGCATTGCCGGGGTGGAACTGGCGCTGGCCGCCGCGCATCGGCTGCGGCAGGTGGGCATCACCGACCCGCAGGTCACGATCGTCGAACGCGCGCCCGAGGCGCTGCCCAACATCGGCAAGGGCGCGCGTTCCGCGTTGCTACGTCATCTGGCAGAGGCCCGCGTGACCCTGATCACCGATGCGGTGGCCAAGACTGCCACCGCCGAAGGCCTGCGTCTGGCCGATGGTCGCCTGATCCCCGCCGCCTTCCAGTTGGGCGCGGCGGGGGCGCGGCCGCAGGGCTGGCTGGCCGACACGGGGCTGGAGCTGCACGAGGGCTATGTCAGCGTCGGCCCGACGCTTCAGTCGCTGACCGATCCCGCGATCTTCGCGGTCGGCGATTGCGCGCATCTCAGCCATGCGCCGCGGCCAAAGGCCGGGGTCTTCGCGGTGCGCGAAGCGCCCGTGCTGTATCACAACCTGCGCGCCGCGCTGGGGGCGGGCGACCTGCGGCCCTATCGGCCGCAGCGCGACTACCTGAAACTTGTTTCGACCGGGTTCAGGGGCGCGGTGGCCGACAAGGCGGGGCTGCGGCTGGGCGGGCGCTGGCTTTGGCGTTGGAAGGATCGGATCGACCGCAAGTTCATGCGCAAATTCCATGACTTGCCGGCGATGCCTCGGCCACCGCTGCCGCGAGAGGTCGCCGCCGGCGTGGCCGAGGAACTGGCCGACGGCAAGCCGCTTTGCGGCGGTTGCGGCGCCAAGGTGGGGCCCGGGGCGCTGTTCGCGGCGCTTGCGGGGCTGCCGGGGCCGCAGCGCGCCGATACCCTGTCGGGGCCGGGTGACGATGCCGCGGTGCTGACCCATGGCGACGGCGTGCAAGTGATCACCACCGACCATCTGCGCGCCTTCACCGAAGATCCCTGGCTGATGGCGCAGATCACCGCGATTCATGCGCTTGGCGACATCTGGGCGATGGGCGCGGCGCCACAGGCGGCGCTGGCGCAGATCACCCTGCCTCGGCTGTCGCCCGACCTGCAGGCCCGCACCCTGGCCGAGATCATGGCGGCCGCCGAGTCTGTCTTTCGCGCAGCGGGGGCGGATCTGGTGGGGGGCCATACCTCGGTCGGGTCGGAACTGACGCTCGGCTTCACCCTCACCGGCCTCGCGCCCCGCGCCACGGCCAAGGGCGGTGCGCGCCCCGGTGACCTCCTGATCCTGACGAAACCCCTGGGCACCGGCACCATTCTGGCCGCCGAGATGGCCCGCGCCGCCCCCGGCCGTGCCGTCGCCGCCTGCTTTGCCAGCCAGTCGCGGCCCTTGTCAGCAGACGCCGCAATCCTGGCCCCCGAGGCCCATGCGATGACCGATGTGACCGGCTTCGGCCTGGCCGGGCATCTTTTCGAGATCCTCGACGCCTCGGCCTGTGCCGCCAAGCTGGACCTTGCGCAGATCCCCTTCATTGAGGGCGCTGCGGATCTGGCCGGTCGGGGCCATCGCTCGACGCTCTATCCCGCCAAC
Source organism: Allgaiera indica (assembly GCF_900106675.1). Classification (GTDB taxonomy): domain Bacteria; phylum Pseudomonadota; class Alphaproteobacteria; order Rhodobacterales; family Rhodobacteraceae; genus Acidimangrovimonas; species Acidimangrovimonas indica. The sequence goes on along the minus strand of NZ_FNOB01000001.1, from coordinate 159,295 downwards.
CGGCGGGCCGCCACGCGGATGGCGGTGCCCGACGGCCCCGAACCGGATCTGCTCTTCGATCCGCAAACCGCGGGCGGGTTGCTTGCGGCGGTGCCCGGGCCGCGCGCCCAGGCCCTGTGCGCCGCTCTGAGGGACGCTGGCGCGCACGCTGCGGTGATCGGCGAGGTCACCGAAGGCTTCCCCTGGATCGACGTGACCTGAGCGCCTAAGGCCCGTCCGGGACGTGTTTCCGCGAAGCCGAGGGCGGAAAGCGCCTTGATCTTCATCTTGGTCCAAATACTCCGGGGGTGCAGGGGGCAGAGCCCCCGCCGCCGGCGCCGCAAACGAAAACCAGGGCCCGAGGGCCCTGGCACGAACGCCATGCTGGGGGTCGCCCTATTGCTCTGGCACCAGGATCTCGCGCTTGCCGACATGGTTCGCGGCGCTGACCAGGCCCTCTTCCTCCATCTGCTCGACCAGGCGCGCGGCCTTGTTGTAGCCGATCGCCAGCTTGCGCTGGATGTAGGAGGTCGAAACCTTGCGGTCCTTCAGCACCACCGCCACCGCCTGATCGTAAAGCGCGTCCTCGCCGTCGGTATTGCCGCCCAGGCCCAGCACCAGATCGATATCGTCGGCCTTCTCGTCATCCGGTCCCTCGACCACGCCCGACATGTATTCCGGCGGGCCGAAGCTCTTGAGGTGGTTTACCACTTCCTCGACCTCCTCGTCCGACACGAAGGGCCCGTGGACGCGGATGATGCGGCTGCCACCGGCCATGTACAGCATGTCGCCCATGCCCAGCAGTTGCTCGGCACCCTGTTCGCCCAGGATCGTGCGGCTGTCGATCTTCGAGGTCACCTGGAACGAGATCCGGGTGGGGAAGTTCGCCTTGATCGTGCCGGTGATGACATCGACCGAAGGCCGCTGCGTCGCCATGATCAGGTGAATGCCCGAGGCCCGCGCCATCTGCGCCAGGCGCTGGATGCAGGCCTCGATCTCCTTGCCGGCGACCATCATCAGGTCGGCCATCTCATCGACGATGACCACGATGTAGGGCAGCGACTTCGGCTCGAATTCCTCGGTCTCGAACACCGGCTCGCCGGTGTCCTCGTCGAAGCCGGTCTGGATCGTGCGCTTGAAAAGCTCGCCCTTGGACTGGGCTTCCTTCACCCGGCCGTTGAAGCCCTCGATGTTGCGCACGCCCATCTTGGACATCTTGCGATAGCGCTCTTCCATCTCGCCGACGACCCACTTCAGGGCGACGACCGCCTTCTTGGGGTCGGTCACCACGGGCGACAGCAGATGCGGGATGCCGTCGTAGACCGACAGTTCCAGCATCTTCGGGTCGATCATGATCAGCCGGCATTCCTCGGGGCTCAGCTTGTAAAGCAGCGACAGGATCATCGTGTTGATCGCCACCGACTTGCCCGAGCCGGTGGTCCCGGCGATCAGCAGGTGGGGCATCTTTGCAAGGTTGGCCACGACCGAGCCGCCGCCGATATCCTTGCCCAGTGCCAGTGGCAGCTTCAGATGGCTGTCGCCGAAATCGCGCGCCGAGAGGATCTCTCGCAAGACCACCTTCTCGCGGTTGGCGTTGGGCAGTTCGATGCCGATGACAGAGCGGCCCGGCACGGTGGAAACCCGCGCCGACAGCGCCGACATCGAACGCGCGATGTCGTCGGCCAGGCCGATCACGCGGCTGGCCTTCAGGCCCGGGGCGGGCTCCAGCTCATACATCGTGACCACCGGGCCGGGGCGGACGCTGACGATCTCTCCCTTCACGCCGTAATCGTCGAGCACGGTCTCCAGCATCCGGGCGTTTTCCTCCAGCGCCTCGTCCGACAGGTGATGACGCTCGACCTCGGCCGGGTTGGTCAGCAGGCCCAGGGGCGGGTGCTCGTAGGCGGGCGCCTGCGGCTCGGCGAAGCGCAGCGCGGGCTGGGCCTCTTCCTGGGCCCGACGCGAGGGTTGGGCGGGCTTGTGCGGCGGATGCTGCACCACGCGCCGAGGCTCGGGCGCGGCCACGCGCGGGGTGGGGGAGGGGGCCGCGGCGATATCGGCGTCGGGATAATCCGCGGTGCCGGCGGCGTGGTCCATCTGCGGGTCCGCCGGTGCATAGTCGGGCTCCATCACCGCGTCGTAGTCGGCCAGGTGATCGGGGACGTAGTCGCCCTCCAGATCCTCGACATCGACCGCCATCGGGGCGGGGGCATTGCGCGGTGCGCGCGCCAGCGCCGCGCCGACCGCGCGGCTGATGGCCGAGGCGGCGGGCGCCGGCGCCGGGCTGTTGGCGGTAACTGGCGGCTCGGCGCGGGTCGAGGCGGTCAGCGGCGGTTCCTGCCGCGGCGCACGGGATCCGCCGCCGAAGCGCGGCAGGCGGAAGCGTGGCGGCACATCCTCGGGGACGGTGATCTTAGCCGTGTCGCGTACCGGCTCGGGCCGGGCCTGGGCGCGGGCATGGATCGCGCTGGTGATACGGGCACGGATGCGATCTTCGCTGGGGGCTGTTTCGTCCCACTCCTGGGGCCCGGGTTCCACCAGTTCGGGCTCGGGCGCCGGCATCGACGCGCGTTTCACCAGCCCCGGCATCCGCGACAGGAACGTGGCTTTCGTCGGTTGCACAAGCGGGGCGGGGTGCTGTTCGGCCGCGAAATGCGGTTCGGGCGCATGGTCGCGCGACTGCACGAGCCGCCGCAAAGGAGAACCGACAGTCATCGGCTCGGGGCGCAGGTTCGGTTCCGCATCGGGGAGATAGTCATTGGCGTCATGTTGCTTGGCGCGCGCGCGCACTTCCGCGCGGCGGCTGCGGCGGGTGTCGGCATAGCTGCGCGCCAGCCCCGCCCCGCCCGAGGCGGTACGCCCCATCAGCCGTAGCAGGCCAGCGTAAAGCAGCACGACCCCCAGCGCCAGGAACTTGCCCAGCGTCTTGACCTCGGCGCCGTCGAAGCCGGTCACGAACAGGCCCATGGCGATGACCGCGACCGCCATGATCAGCGACATCAGCTTCAGCGCGAAAGCGGCGGGCAGTGGTACGACGCCCAGCACCGCCCCCAGCACCGTATCGCCGAACAGCCCGCCCAGGCCGAAGGAATGGTGCCAGCCCGGCCCCGGCGTCAGGGTCGAGGCATAGACAGACAGAACCGCGATCGCGATCGGGGCGAAGATGACCCGATTCAGGGCGCGTTCCGATCCACGGTGAAAGATGAAACGCAGGCTCCAGATCAGCAGCACCACCACAAGGCCCCAGGCTCCGCGCCCGGCGATGATGATCAGTGGCGAGGCGATCGTGGCCCCGAACTTGCCCAGCAGGTTGTGCACGGGCCCGTCGGTCGCCGCCATCCAGCCCGGATCGCCCGCGGTGTAGGAGCCCAGCATCAGCGCGATCATCAACGTCGCCAGCAAGAGCGCCACGCCGATCAGTTCGCGCCCGCGTCGTTCAAGCAATGCCTGCATCTTCTGGTCGAGAAGCGGATCGCGCTGTCTGATCTGATAGGAAGCCATGCCTGTCGTCCTCACCTTACCCGTAGAGGCAGTCGCGCAGCTGGATCAGCCCGCGCTGCATCTCGTCTTTTGGGGCCACCAGGGCGACCCGGATATACCCCTTTCCGGGGTTCTCTGCGTTCACGTCCCGCGCCAGATAGGCACCAGGCAGCACCCGGACGCCGGTCTCTTGCCAAAGCTTCAGCGCCGCGGTCTCGCCGTCGCCGATGGCGTCGGGCACCGGCAGCCACAGGAAGAAGCCGCCCTCGGGGCGCTGATACCCCTGAAGACCAGAGAAGATCTTGTCGGCCAGGCGGAACTTTTCCTGATACAACGCGCGGCTTGCCTCGACATGGGCTTCGTCTGCCCAGGCGTGTTCCGCCACCCGTTGCAGCGGCAGCGGCAGCGGCGCGCCGGCATAATTGCGCAACTGCTTGATCCGCGCCAGCCCCTCGGGCCCGCCCGCCACGAAGCCCGAGCGCAGCCCCGGCAGGTTCGAGCGCTTGGACAGCGAATGGAAGACGAAGACGCGCTCGGGGTCGGCGCCCTGCGCCTGTGCCACCTGCAGCGCGCCGGGGGGCGGCGCGGTGCGCCAGATCTCGGAATAGCATTCGTCGGCGAAGATGCGGAAATCGTGCTTTTCCGCCAGCGCCATCAGATCGGCCAGGTATTCGGCACTGGCCACCGCGCCCTGCGGGTTCGAGGGCGAACATAGATAGGCGATCGCGGTGCGGTCCAGCACCTCGGGGGGAAGGGCGGTGTAATCGGGCAGAAAACCCGACGCGGCTGTGGCGGGCACATAGACCGGCTCGGCCGCGACGGCCAGGGCGGCCACGGCATAGACCTGATAGAAGGGGTTCGGCGTCAGGATCATCGGCCTGGCGCCGCGCTTGGTCTCGGGGCAAAGCGCGACGGCCGCGTTGAACAGCCCCTCGCGGGTGCCGTTCAGTGCCATGATCTGGCGCGCGGGGTCCAGCGCGGCGCCATAGCGGCGGGCGACCCAGGCTGCGATCGCCTCCAGCAGTTCGGGCGTGCCGTCGTTGGGCGGATACTTGCCGAATTCCCCGACATGGGCGGCCAGCACCTCGGCCACGAAATCGGGCTGCGCATGGCGCGGCTCGCCGATGGTCATGGCAATCGGCGGCCCGCCCGGCTGGTGCGAGTCGATTAGCGCGCGCAGGCGCGGAAATGCGTAATCAGGCAGGTTCGAAAACCGCTCCGGAAATGCCATATGCTGCCTCGTGACCGGGATCATGCCGTCCCGTTTCAGCGCTCAATCTATCGTCGCTTTGTCCGAGGGTCCAGAAAAACGCCCCGTTTGCGGGCGTTTAAATGGCTTGATTGTGACTTTTTCGCCCCGACGCCGCACGCAGGTGATTCGACCCCCGCCGCCGGAGGTCAACGCCCGATGGCGCGCTCGGCCGCCGCCCCCAGACGCAGCAGGCGCTCTTCCGCGAAAGGCAGCCCCAGGAACATGATCCCGGTCGAGGGCACGCCCGTGGGCAACGTCAGCCCGGCCGATCCCATCAGGTTACCGATCCGGGTATTGCGCAGCGTCATCAGGTTTTCGGGAACATAGTAATCGGGGTCTTCCATCAGGCGCGCGGCGTTGGGCGGCAGGATCGGCGCGGTCGGCAGGATCACCGCGTCGAAGGGCGCGATGCGGGCGTTCCAGGCGGCGCGCAGTTCCTCCAACCGGCGCCAGGCGGCGATGTAATCGGTGGCGGTGGTCGCGGCACCACCCCGGAAACGCTCGAGGATCGGCGCGAACATCAACCCGGGCCGGGCCTCGATCTGCTGGTGCCAGATCGCATAGGCCTCGGTCGAGAAGAGCACCTGCGCCATCGCCATCGCTTCGGTGACCTCCGGCGCGGCGATATGGGTCAGGCTTGCCCCGGCTTGGGCGAGGCGGGCAGAGGCCTGTTCGAATCCCTTCGCCGGTTCGGCGCGCAGATCGTCCAGCGCCACCGTGTCCAGCACCGCCAGCCGCGCGCCCGCCAGCGTCGCGCCGCGCAGATCGCAGGCGCGCCGGCCTTCCAGCAGCGCCAGAACCTCGGCCGCGTCCTCGACCGTGCGGCATAGCGGGCCCACGGTGTCGAAACGTTCGCACAGCGGCACCACGCCCTTGTTGCTGAGGCGTCCAAGCGTGGTCTTGAGCCCCACAAGATCGTTCCAGGCCGAAGGGATGCGTACCGAACCCCCGGTGTCAGAGCCGATCGCCGCCGGCGCCAGATCGAAGGCCACCGAAGCCGCCGCACCGGAGGAAGAGCCCCCTGGCACCGCCTCGGGGTCGTTGACGCAGGGCGGCGTCGCGGTGACCGGGTTCAGGCCCAGCCCCGAAAAGGCCAGCTCCGACATATGGGTCTTGCCCAGGCAGACCGCGCCGCCCAGCGTGGCGGCGACCAGCACCTGGGCATCCGCTTCGGGCGTGCGGCCGCGCAGCAGGGCCGATCCGGCCTCGGTTTCCACCCCGGCGGTGTCGAACAGATCCTTCCAGGAGATCGGCACCCCGTCCAGCAGCCCCAGGCGCAACCCGGCGCGGGCGCGGGCGCGGGCGGCCTCGGCCTCGGCCAGGGCGCGGGGGGCGGTGGTGCGGGCATAGATGCGGCGGCCGTCGGGATGCGCCGCGATCGCATCAAGGAATGCCTCGGCCAGCGCGACCGGGTCGATCCGTCCCGCGCCGATCCCGCGGCCCAGATCCGATGCACTTTGTTTCCGCCAATTTTCCATGTGGGTCTCCGCCATCTGTCCGGCGCGACGGTAGCGGCGCGGGCGCGCATGGACAATCCCGTCGCGACGCGCATAGTGGCCCCAAGGTGGCCGGTGCCGATCGCTCATCCGATGAGCATTTCGGAACCGCCGCAACGGATGCAGGAGTGGGCGACGATGGCAGGCACGGAGGCACGGGACAGCGATGTGGTGATCGTCGGCGGCGGGCTGAACGGGCCGGCGCTGGCGCTGGCGCTGGCGCAGGGGGGGCTGTCGGTGACGGTGATCGACGCGCTGCCCGAAGCCGCCCGCGAGGCCGAGGATTTCGACGGCCGCGCCTATGCGCTGGCGCTGGCCTCGCAGCGGATGCTGGCGGCGCTGGGGGTGTGGAAGCGGGTCGCGGACCGGGCGCAGCCGATCCTTCAGGTCAAGGCCTCGGACGGGCGCGCGGGCCAGGGGCCTTCGCCGCTGTTTTTGCATTTCGACTCGGGCGAGATCGAGGAAGGGCCGATGGGCTATATGCTCGAGGATCGTTTCCTGCGCCGGGCGCTGATCGCGTCGATGGCCGAGGTGCCGGGGATCACGCGGATCTCGGCTGACACGGTGGTGGCGCAGGCGGTCGAGGCCGCGGGGGTGACGGTGACGCTGGCTTCGGGCGGGCAGGTGCGGGGCCGGGTGCTGGCGGGCTGCGATGGGCGGGCCTCGGGCACCGCGGCGCGGGCCGGGATCCGGCGCATCGGGCATGGCTATGGCCAGTTGGCGCTGGTCTGCGCGATCGAGCATGAGCTGCCGCACAACGGCGTCGCGCAGCAGTTCTTCCTGCCGAGCGGGCCGCTGGCATTGCTGCCGCTGTCCGGCAACCGCACGGCGATCGTGTGGTCCGAGGACGAATCGCTGGCGCCGCAGATCCAGGCGATGGATGATGCGGCCTATCTGCAGGCACTGCATCTGCGGGTGGGCGACCATCTGGGCGCCTTCCACCTGGTGGGCAAGCGTTTCACCTATCCGCTGTCGCTGTCGCTTGCCAATGCCTATGTCGCGCCGCGGCTGGCGCTGGTGGGGGACGCCGCCCATGGCGTGCATCCGGTCGCCGGGCAGGGGCTGAACCTTGGGCTGCGCGATGTCGGCGCCCTGGCCGAGGTGCTGGTCGAGGCCGCGAGGCGGGGCGAGGATATCGGCGCGCTCGATGTGCTGACCCGCTACCAGGCCTGGCGGCGCTTCGATGCGACCCTTCTGGCCTTTGGCATGGATGCGGTGACGCGGCTCTTTTCCAACGACAACCCGGTGCTGCGCGGTGCGAGAGACCTGGGGCTGGGCGCGGTGAACGCCCTGCCAGGCCTGCGCCGGCGCTTCATCCGCGAGGCCGCGGGGCTGTCGGGCGACGTGCCGCGGCTGCTGCGCGGGCGGGCGATCTAGGCGATGGGGCCGGCGCCGATCCTGTTTGCGGCGGTCCTTGGCCTTTGGTGGGGCAGGGTCGCGCTTGCGCTGGCCCAGGCGCTTGGCCTGGGACTGGCCGGCGCCGTGCTGCCGGCGCTGATCGCGCTGGCGGCGGCGGCGCTTGCCGGACACCGCTACGTTGCGATGGGTGCCGGGGCGGCGGCCCAGACCAGCCGGGGTTTTCTGGCGCTGGGGCTGTCCTTTGGCCTTGGGGCCTTGCCGCTGGCGGGCGTCGCGATGCGGGCAGGCGAAGATGCGGGCGCCGCCGCGGCGGGCGGAGCGAATCCCTTGGGCCCGGTGTTCGGAACGGTTCTTGCGCCGATCCTGGCAGGCAATCTGGTCGCCGGGCTGATGGTCGTGCTCGCGGGGATTGCCGCGGCTCTCTGCCTGACGCTCGCGGCGGTGTTCAGGCTTGCGGCGCGGCGCGGCTGAACCGGGCAAGCCATGGCTTGAAATCAAGTAGGCCGAGTCCCGCCGCGGATACCTGTTCCGCGCGCTCACGCCCCCGTGGCGTGCTTTCCCCACGCACAGGCACGATTGGTCCTGTGGTGTTCGCTTTGGCAGAGGTAGCCTGGGGCGTGCAGCGGGCACAGCCCCCACCGCCGAGGCGTCAATGCCGACGCCAAGGACCGATCGTGAATGTCTGAGCGGCCGGGCGCCTACAGCTTGCCGTCGGCGACGCGCAACTGGCGCGCCCGCGTCAGGATCGCATCGACCACGGCGCGCTGGGTCGCGGCGCTGACCGGACCTGATCGCGTTGCCAGCGCCACATGCAGCGCGCGCGCGTCAAGCGCGGGGTCTTGCACATAGACAGTCGCGCGGTAGGCGCGGCCACCGCCCGGCGGGCGCCCATAGCCCGTCACGATCACGCCGCTGAACGGATCAACCGATTCGATCGGCAGGAAATCCAGCACCTGCAGTGCGGCGTTCCAGATATACTTGTTCACCTCGATGGTGACGTTCGGGTTCTTGCCCGGCGCGAACAGCGCCTTGATCGAGGGCGTACGGCCCAGCCCCGTCGGGTTTTCTTCGCGGCTTGCCTCAGGCGTGGCCGCAGTGCCCTGCGCCGAGGTCTTGGGGGCCGCCTTGCCGCGCCCGAACAGATTACCGCTGAAACCGCTGGTGCCGCATGCGGCCAGCGCGGCAAGGGCGCCGCTCATCAGACCCGCGCGGAGAATGCGTTTCAAGCTCATACTGCCTGCCCTCTTCCGTTTCGGTCTGTCTAGCCGAGCAACCCCGCGCGAACAAGGCTTTTGCGTGCGTGCCCCCGGGGGCGTGTCCGGGGCCAGGGAAAGAAGCCGCTCCGGGGCGCAGCCGGCTGCCCGGCGGGGCCCCGGCGGGACTGTGGCAAAGCTGCACCAATTTTTGGACCTTCGCGGCACGGGTCTCGGGTTCACCTTGCATTGAAAGGGTGGAACCGGGAAATAGAGCCATACCCAATTTGGACTGTCCCGAGTTGGGCCGACCTTTTGAGACAACGAGGGAAACCATGAAAAAGATCCTCCTTGCGACCGCTGCAGTGGCTCTGACCGCTGGCGCCGCTTCGGCCGACGTGACCTTCAGCGGCTATGCCCGCGCTGGTATCAGCTACTCGAAGCCGAAGAACGGCACCGCGACCACCGCGCTGACCGACCGCTTCCGCCTCTACCTGAAAGTCGACAAGAAAACCGACTCGGGCCTGGAGTTGGGCGTCAAGACCCGCTTCCAGAGCGATTCTAACAGAGCCAACATCAGCGGCACCGGCACCGGCGTCCTGCAGAACGGCGCTAGCCAGATCTGGATTCAGCAGAACGGCGTGAAGGTTGAGTTCGACAACGTCGATGGCCCGATCGAAGATATGCCTGGTGTTTACGCTCCGACGACCGGTCTGACCGGCCTGAGCTACGGCGGCATGGTGACCAACTACTATGACGCTGGCGGCACCTACCACTCGTTCGACTGGATGGGTAATTATCAAGGCTACGGCGCTAATGGTACCTATGGCAACGCCTCGGGTGTTCAGGTCAACTACACCATGGGCGCTCTGCACGCCGAGCTTGCCCGCGGTGGCCTTGCGACCGGCGCCGGCAACACCAGCACTCAGGCGATGATCTCGTACAACTTCGGTCAGTTCACCGGTGCTCTCGGCTATTCGACCGGCAGCTACAACGGTTCGCAGAGCCGTCGCGTTGTAGGCACCGTTTCCGGTAAGATCGGCCCGGTCAATCTGACCTTGGGTGCTGCGAGCAACGCTCCGGTCACTAACGGTACCAAGGGTACCAACGTGACCAAGTACGCGCTGAACGCGGCCTACACTATGGGTGCGGTCACGATGAACGCCTACTACGCGCATCAGGACAAGAACGCTCCGTCGAACGCCTACGGCGTCGGCGCGAAGTACGACCTGGGCGGCGCTGCGCTGCAGGGCGGCGTCGCGAAAGATCCGTCGGGCGCGACCAAAGCCGACTTCGGTGTGATCTTCACGTTCTAATTCGGAACGGGACAGTGACTTGGGAAGAGCGGGCCTTGGCCCGCTCTTTTCTTTTGCGCCGGTCTGTGTCCATTTGGCGCCGGAAACGGAGGCGAGATGGGACTGAGTGAGATCACCGCGCGGGTGCGCGCGGCCGAGGCGGCGGCGGGCCGGGCAGAAGGCTCGGTGCGGCTGATCGCGGTGTCGAAGGTGCAGCCGCTGGAGCGGGTCGAGGCCGTGCTGGAGGCGGGCCATCGCCTGTTTGGCGAGAATTATGTACAGGAAGCGGCATCGAAATGGCCCGATTTCCGGGCGCGGTTTCCCGGGCTCGAGGTGCATATGATCGGCCCCCTGCAATCGAACAAGGCCAAGCAGGCGTTGGAGCTGTTCGAGGCGATCCATACGCTCGACCGGCCGTCGCTGGCGAAGAAGCTGGCCACGCAGGTCCAGGCGCGCGGCGCGGCGCCCGAACTGTTCGTGCAGGTCAACACGGGCCGCGAGCCGCAGAAGGCGGGCGTCCTGCCCGAAGCGGCCGAGACCTTCATTGCGGATTGCCGGCGGATGGACCTGCCTTTGGCCGGGCTGATGTGCATCCCGCCCGAGGGGGCCGATCCGGTGCCGCATTTCACGGCATTGGCGCGGCTTGCGGCGGAGAGCGGCTTGCACGGACTGTCGATGGGCATGAGCGCGGATTTTGAGGCCGCGATCGCCGCCGGGGCTACGCACGTGCGCGTGGGCAGCGCGATCTTCGGCGCCCGGGATTACGCCAAGGCGTGAGCGCCGATTGTTGGCTGGGTGGCGAGGGGCTGTCTGCCCCTCGCGCTCCCCGAGAGTATTTGCGCCAAGATGAAGGGGGTGGTTTCCGAGGCGTGGACTTGCGCCCTAGGCGACCCGCTCGACGACGTAATCGGCCAGATCGCGCAGCATGTCGCGCAATTCGTGCGCTGGCAGCGGGGCAAGCGCGGCCTTGGCCTTGGCGGCCCAGTCCATGGCCTCGGCGCGGGCCGCGTCGAGTGCGCCATGGGCGCGGAGCAGTTTAAGAGCCTGTTCCAGGTCGCCTTCGCGCTGATCGCCCTTCTCGATCACCCTGGTCCAGAACGTGCGTTCGTCCGCATCGGCGGTGGCGATGGCCTTGATCACCGGCAGGGTGAGCTTGCGTTCGCGGAAATCGTCGCCAACGTTCTTGCCGATCACGGCGCTGGTGCCACCGTAATCGAGCAGGTCGTCAACGATCTGGAAGGCGATCCCCAGCGCATCGCCATAGGCGAAGAGGGCGTCGACCTGATCCTCGGGCGCACCGGCGATGACGCCGCCGACCTGGGTTGCCGCCGAGAACAGCGCCGCCGTCTTGCCGCGCACGACCTTGAGGTAGATATCCTCATCTGTGCCCAGGTCCTGCGCCGCGGTCAGTTGCAATACCTCGCCCTCGGCGATTACCGCCGACGCGTTCGACAGGATCGACAGTACGCGCAGGTTGCCGCATTCGGTCATCAGCTGAAAGGCGCGGGCAAACAGATAGTCGCCGACCAGCACGCTTGACTTGTTGTCCCAAAGCAGGTTCGCGGTCGGTCGGCCACGACGCTGCCGGCTTTCGTCCACGACATCGTCATGCAGCAGCGTGGCGGTGTGAATGAATTCAACCGTCGCCGCCAGATGGACGTGATAGGGCCCGCCGTAGCCGCACAGCCGCGCCGCCGCCAGCGTCATCATCGGGCGCAAGCGTTTGCCGCCGGCTTCCACCAGATGGGCGGTGACTTCCGGAATGCGCGGCGCATGTTCGCTTGCCATCCGGTCGCGGATCAGCCCGTTCACGGCGCTCATGTCCTCGGTCAGCCAGCGCGCCAGCTGGTCCTGAGGCTTGTTCGTGGTTTCCATCAACCCCATGCCGCCCTCAAGGCTTCTCGACATTCGCCCGCGATTGGCCTTAACTCGCGGGCATGAAAGAACTTCTGCGTACCACGGATCCGACGATCATCGCCTTCGCCACAGCGCTTCTGCAAGGCGAGGGTATAGACAGCTTTCCACTGGACGTAAATATGAGCGTCCTCGAAGGCTCGATCGGCATATTGCCGCGCCGCTTGATGGTGCGCGATCGGGATTTGTACCGCGCCGAACTGATCTTGCGCGACAACGATGTCGACCTCGGGCGCTGAGCGGGCCTTCGCCGCCGACGAGCTAACCGAAGACGGCTTTCTCGGCGGCAGGTTGCGGATCGCGCAGCCCCGAAACGGCTACCGCGCCGCGACCGATCCGGTGCTGATGGCCGCCGCCTGCCCCGCCCGCCCTGGCCAGGCGGTGCTGGAGCTGGGCTGTGGCGCCGGCGTTGCCTCGATCTGCCTGGGCGCGCGCGTCGCGGGGGTCGAACAGACCGGCATGGAACTGCAGCACGCCTACGCCGACCTGGCCAGGCGCAACGCGCGCGCGAACGGCATAGCGCTGCGGGTGATCGAAGGCGATGTCGCCCGGCCGCCGGCGGATTTGCGCGCGCTTGGCTTCGATCATGTGATGATCAACCCGCCGTGGTACCCAGCGGGCGGCGGGACGGAGGCGCGGGATCCGGGCCGAGAGACCGGCCTGCGCGAGGCCACGCCGCTTGCCGCCTGGATCGACCTTGCCGTTCGCAGGCTGCGGCCCGGCGGTTGGCTGACGCTGATTCACCTGGCCGCGCGCCTGCCGGATCTGCTGGCGGGCTGCGATGGGCGGCTGGGCAGCATGGATCTGCTGCCTCTGGCGCCGCGCGGCGGGCGCCCGGCAACGCGCATCTTGCTGCGGGCCCGCAAGGGCGGCCGTGGCGGCTTTCGCCTGCTTTCCCCCTTCGTTTTGCACGAGGGCGCGGCCCATCTGCGCGACGAAAACAGCCATTCCGCTGCCGCCGAAGCCATTCTACGCCACGGCGAGGCGCTGAATTGGCCGGCGCGGTAACCGGTTCTTAAGGTTTCGGCAAGTTTTGGCGGTTCCAATGTCAGTGATGGTGCGTGACTCGGCATCGGGGATGACACGACTCGGCAAACGTGCTGTCATGAAATTGTCCTATTTCAGAAGAGGAGGAAGACTATGACCATCGTGTCCCACCTGCAGGAGCTTCGGCGGAAGCATCAGACCCTCTCTGAAAAGGTGGAACAGGCGCAACGTAACCCCGCCATGGATGGGTTGCAGATCGCCGAAATGAAGAAGCAGAAACTTCGCCTGAAGGAAGAGATCCAGCGGCTCAGCCAATCCTGACGGTGGGGAGAAGCTTGGTACCCGGCCCAAGTGGCCGAAGGGGCGGGGGGAAACCCACGCCCCTTGTGTTTGGCGTCAGCACTTGGTGTCGCCCCGGTGTCGTCTGACGTGACACCGAGGCGACACTCGGGCCGTGATCTACGATTGTCGAAGCGGGCGGCCCGGCGGGCCTTGTTCGCGCCGAGGCCGGGCGGGCTGTAGGACGGCTATTCAGGCCGGAACAGGCGCAGATGGTCTCCTTCCGCCGAAACCCGCAGCGGTCAAGAGAAGAACTGCGCCCCGTTCGCCGAAATGGTTGACCCGTTGATGAATTCGGAGTCGTCCGCGGCCAGGAAGGTCACCACGCGCGCGATTTCTTCCGGCTGACCCAGACGTCCGGCGGGGATTTGTCCGATGATCGCTTCGCGCACCTTTTCGGGCACCGCCATGACCATGTCGGTCCCGATGTAGCCCGGACAGATCGCGTTCGCGGTGATGCCGAACCGCGCGCCTTCCTGCGCCAAGCTCTTGACGATTCCCAGGTCCCCGGCTTTGGTCGCGGCATAGTTGACCTGGGCGAACTGGCCTTTCTGGCCGTTGATCGACGAGATCACGATGATGCGGCCGAACTTGCGTTCGCGCATCCCGATCCAGTTCGGATGGATGGTATTGAACACACCCGTCAGGTTGGTGTCGATCACTTCGTGCCATTGCTCGGGCGTCATCTTGTGAAACGGTGCGTCGCGGGTGATGCCGGCATTTGCGACGACGATCTCGATTGGGCCCAGATCAGCCTCGATCTGCGCCATCCCGGCTTTTGAGGCCGCGTAATCGGCGACGTTCCACTTGTAGGTCTTGATCCCGGTCTGGTCCGAAAACTTGGCGGCGGCGGCGTCATTGCCGGCGTAATTCGCCGCAACCTTGTATCCTGCATCGCGCAGCGCGACCGAAATTGCGGCACCGATTCCGCGGCTTCCACCAGTCACTAAGGCTACTCTGGACATGCTTCCTCCCGGGACTCGATTGGCTTTGAAACAGTATTACCTAGAAAAAGTTCCACGCGCAATAAAGTTGCGCGCAGAATTGATGCCTATCGGTCCCGCGCGGGATCAGGGGCGCTCGAGACACATGGCGACGCCCATGCCACCACCGATGCACAGCGTGGCCAGTCCCTTTTTCGCGTCGCGGCGCTTCATTTCGAAGAGCAGCGTGTTCAGGATGCGCGCGCCCGAAGCGCCGATCGGGTGACCGACGGCAATGGCGCCGCCGTTCACGTTCACGATCGCCGGATCCCAGCCCATGTCCTTGTTCACCGCGCAGGCCTGGGCGGCGAAGGCCTCGTTGGCTTCGACCAAGTCCAGGTCGGATACCTTCCAGCCCGCTTTCTCCAGCGCCTTGCGGCTGGCGGGGATCGGGCCGGTGCCCATGATCTTGGGATCGACGCCGACGGTGGCGTAGCTGGCGATCCGGGCAAGTGGCTCCAGCCCGCGCTTTTCGGCCTCTTCGGCCGACATCAGCAGCACTGCCGCCGCACCGTCGTTGATGCCCGAGGCGTTGGCCGCGGTGACCGAGCCGTCCTTGGTGAAGGCGGGGCGCAATTTCTGCATCACCTCGATCGTGGCGCCGTGGCGGATGTATTCATCGGCATCGACCACGATGTCGCCCTTGCGGGTCTTGACGGTGAAGGGGGCGATTTCGTCGGCGAAGCGGCCCGCCTTTTGCGCCGCCTCGGCCTTGTTCTGGCTGGCGACGGCGAACTCATCCTGCGCGTCACGGCTGATCTGCCACTGGGCGGCGACATTTTCGGCGGTCTGGCCCATGTGATAGCCGTTGAAGGCATCCCACAGCCCGTCCTTGATCATCGAATCGATGAACTTCATGTCGCCCATCTTATGGCCGGAGCGCAGATGCGCGACATGGGGCGAAAGGCTCATGTTCTCCTGCCCGCCGGCGGCGACGATCCGGGCGTCGCCCAGCAAGATGTGCTGCGCCCCAAGCGCTACGGCGCGCAGCCCCGATCCGCAGACCTGGTTGATGCCCCAGGCGGCGCTTTCGATCGGCAAGCCGGCATTGATATGGGCCTGGCGCGCTGGGTTCTGGCCCTGGCCGCCCGTCAGCACCTGGCCGAGGATGGTTTCGGACACATCCGCCTTGTCGATTCCGGCGCGGGCGACGATGGCTTCGAGCACCGTGGCGCCAAGATCATGCGCGGGGGTGTTCGCAAAGGCTCCATTGAACGAACCCACGGCCGTTCGGGCGGCCGAGACGATAACGACATTGGTCATGCTGCATCCTTTCCATTGCCGATTCCGGCGCCCGCAGGCTGGCGGATGCGCCGCTTTGCAGCATGACTAGGCTTTTGCGGGATGAAGCGCAACGAAAAGGGGGACGTCGGCGGGGCGCGGTGGCGGTGGGCCCGCGCCCGGGAAGGCCCCCGTCCACGTACGGGCGGGCCGGCGGCACGGTGATCAGGCGCGCAACTGGCGGCGGTCCATCCGGGCGACGAAGGGCGGCTTGGTCGTGGGCGCGCCGAAGAGGTAGCCTTGCAGGCAATCCACCCCGACCCGCGCCAGGAAGTCCGCGTCGCGTTGATCCTCGACGAATTCGGCGACGCTGAACATGTCGAAATGCCGCGCGATCGAAACCATTGCCTGCACCAGCACCTGATTGTCGGGATCGGCATGGACCCCGCGAATGAACTGCCCGTCGATCTTGAGGATATCGAAGTAGAAATCCTTGAAGTGCCGGATCGCGGTGTAGCCCGCCCCGAAATCGTCCAGCGCGAAGGACACCCCGACGCGCTGCAGATCGCGCATGAAGACCGAGACGAGATCCGGCATCAGCATGGCCGAGCTTTCGGTGATCTCCAGGATCAGCCGCTCGGCCAAAGTCGGATCGGTCTTGATCGCACGCGTCAGCGCCGCCTTCCATTCGGGATAGCCGATCGACCGTGCCGACATGTTGATCGACAGGCGCAGCGCAGGAAACCGCTGTAGAGCCGCCAGCCCCAGTTCCAGCGCGCGGGTGTCGATAAGACGGCCGAGTTCGCTGGTTTCGGTCACCGTGATGAATTCTCTGGCAGGGATGACGCGGCCGGTGTGGTCCATCAGCCGAATCAATCCTTCCTGGAAGGCCACCCGCGCTGTATCGCGCGCATGCACCACCGGTTGGAACGCCAGGCAGGCATGGCCCGATTTCAGGGCGCGGCGCACCATTTGCATCACGTCGCGGTCGCGCTCCGTCACCGCGCAGGAAAGCGGGCTGTCAGCGCCATGGATGATCGTTTCCGCGATCATCGCGTCCGAGTCCGCAATCGTCGCGTCCCGGGACGCTGGGTCCGACCCAGGTTTTCCAGCCTCTGCCATCGCGCGCTCCTTCCCCTGCCCGGCGATCTTGCAGCGTGGGGCGTAAAGAACTGGTGAATCCGCGCCATCCCCACTAGTTTTTCCACGGGCATTTTGCACAAGCGCGGTGGAAAGGAAGGCAGATGGGCGAGCGTTGTGGCTGGTGTGGCAGCGATCCTGTGTACATGGCCTACCATGACACCGAATGGGGTGTGCCCGAGCGCGACAGCCGCGCGCTGTGGGAAAAGCTGGTTCTCGACGGTTTTCAGGCGGGTCTGTCCTGGATCACCATCCTGCGCAAGAGAGAAGCCTTTCGTGCCGCGTTCGAGGGCTTCGATCCGAACGTGATCGCGACCTGGGGTGAGGCCGAGGTGCAGCGCCTGCTGGGTGATGCGGGGATTGTCCGGTCGCGCGCCAAGATCGAGGCGACGATCGGCAATGCCCGAGCCTGGCTGGATATCGAGGCCGACGAAGGTTTCGAGAATTTCCTGTGGTCGCGGGTGGGTGGTGCGCCGATCCGCAACCGCTGGCAAAGCCAGGCCGAGGTGCCGGCTGAAACCGAGCTGTCGCGCCGGATCTCGAAGGATCTGAAGGCACGGGGGTTTCGCTTTTGCGGCCCGGTGATCACCTATGCCTTCATGCAGGCGGTGGGCATGGTGAACGACCATCTGATGACCTGCCCGGCGCATGAACGTATCGCCGCGCTGGGGTGAGACGCCGCGGGCGGGGGCGCCGCCCCCTGCGCCCCCGGAGTATTCCCGCCAAGATGAAGAAGGGTGCAGGCTCAGGCGCCGAAGAGCCGGTCGAGGGGCGCGTCCAGCGCCTCTGGCGCGTCCAGTTGCAGCCGCACCGGCAGCGTCAGCACCTTCGGGCGGAAGTGCGCGGGCAGGCGCACGGCGTCCTTTTCCGTCGTCACCAGTTGGGCACCGGCGGCTTCGGCGTCGCGTTCCAGCCGGGTCATCAGCGCCTCGGTCAGCGGCTGGTGGTCTTCCAGCGCCTCGACATGGATCATCCGGGCGCCCAGGCCGCGCAGCGTGGCGAAGAATTTCTCGGGGTGGCCGATGCCGGCGAAGGCGAGCACCGGCTGATCGTGCCAGTCCATCCCCATCTGCAACGGTGCGAGTTCGCCCGTCAGAAGGGGCAGGCCCGGGGGCAGGGAGGAACCCCAGCGGTCGCGAAACGACCTCTGCGCCGGATCCGGGCCGATCGACAGCAGCAGCCCCGCGCGAGACAGGCCGGTGGCGACGGGTTCGCGCAGCGGGCCGGCGGGCAGGCACAGCCCGTTGCCGAAGCCGCGCGCGGCATCGACCACGACGATCGCCAGATCCTGAACCACGGCGGGGCTTTGAAAGCCGTCGTCCAGCACGATCGCCCGCGCCCCCGCCGCTTGCGCCGCGCGCACCCCGGCGGCGCGGTCGCGGGCGATCCAGGCGGGGGTGAAGGCGGCCAGCAGCAAGGGCTCGTCCCCGACATCGGCGGCGGTATGGCGCGCGGGGTCGACGCGCAGCGGCCCCGCAAGCCGCCCGCCATAGCCGCGCGAAACCGTATGGGCGGTGATGCCGCGTTCGGCCAGGCGCTGAACCAGGGCGATGACGGTGGGTGTCTTGCCGGTGCCGCCGGCGCTGAGATTGCCGACGCAGATCACCGGGACCTGGGCGCGCATGCCCGGCCCGCCGCGCGCCAGCCGCCGTGCCGTGCCCATGGCGTAAAGCGCGCCGAGTGGCTGCAGCAGCCGCGCGGCCAGCGTGGCGCGGGGCAGGTCCCAGAAGGCGGGCGCGCGCATCATGGTGCTTCCCTTTCGGTCGGAGCGCCGCGACCGGGCCCCGCCGCGGCGGTGTCCGCGTCAGCCTCGTCGCCCGCGTTGTCGGCCGCTGGCTGTGGCAGGGCGGCGGCGATCATCGCGGCCAGCCGGTCGGTGGCCTCGGCGCCGGCGGTGCTGGCCTCCCATGCGTTGTGCGACAATGCGGCGGCGCGGTCGGGGGCGATCAGTTCGGCCACCGCGCGGCCCAGCTCTGGCGAGGACAGGATCGGCCGGGTGGCGCGGGCCTCGGCCAGGCGTACGAAGGTGGCGCCGTGGGGGCCGTGCTCGGGCCCGTGGACGATGGCGGAACCCAGCGCGGCGGCCTCCAGCGGAGAGCGCCGCGCGCCGGACGTGAGGCTGCCGCCCATGTAGCTGATCGGCGCAAGGCGGTACCAAAGGCCCATCTCTCCTTCGGTGTCGGCGATATAGGCCTGGACCTCTTCGTCGGGCTCCTCGTCGGACGAACGGCAGGCGACGGACCAGCCCTGGGCGATCTCCATCTTGGCGCGCAGCGCCTCGGCGCGCGCCGGATCGTGCGGCACGGCGATAAGCAGCAATCGATGCGCCTTGCGCAGCGCCGCGCGGTGGGCTTCCAGCACCAGGTTTTCCTCGGCCTCGGGCAGGCCCGCGGCCAGCCAGATCGGGCGCGCGCGCAGCAGCGCCGCCATCGCCTCGCGCTCGGCCTCGACGTAAGGAAGGACGATGGGTTCCTCATGCGGGGCGCCGGCGATCTCGATGCGGCTGTCGGACGCGCCCAGGCGGCGCAGGGCACGGGCGGATTCGCGATCGCGGGCGACGATCAGGGAAAGGCTTTGCAAAAGCGCGCGCAGCACGCCGGGAAAGCGCTTTGGGTGCCCGGCACGCGGCGGGGCGGCGTCGATCCATTGCACGGCGATGCCGGCGCGCCTGGCCTCGTGGATCAGGGCCGCGGGCAGGCAGTCACCCGTCAGCACCACCAGATCGGGGCGCCAGCGATCCAGAAAGCGGCGGATATCGGGCAGGGACTGGGGCGGGGCCGAGGCCACCAGCACATCGGGCGGCAGGGAAGGGGACGCGTCGCCGGGCAGGGTCACCAGCACCTCGGGGGTGCTCCGGGTCGCGCCGGGTGCCTCCTGCAAGTGGCCGATCAGCTGGGGCAGGCTTGGGGGAATGCCGCCCGCAAGCGGCATCCAGATCAGCGGCCCCGAAGGGCGATCCGCTCGGCCGGCCGGCTCCTGTCCGCCAGGGCGCGCGCGCCGTGCCGTGGCGAAAAGGTAGAGTCTCAGCCCAAGCGGGAAGGCCATCGGCGGCCCTAGTCGCCCAACTCTTCCGTCGCGCTGGCGGGGGTTTCCTCGTCACGCAGGCGGTGCAGGTGGGCGATGAAATAGCGCGTATGCGCGTCGTCCACCGTGCGCTGGGCTTCGGCTTTCCAGGCGGCATGGGCGGATTTGTAATCGGGGTACATGCCGACGATGTGGATCTTCGAGACATCCTTAAAGACCGACTGGGCGGGGTTTATCAACTCCCCGCCGAAGACGAGATGAAGGCGCTGGGTCATGCGAGGCTCCTGTTAGGCGGAAGTTGCGCGCAACCTAGACATTGCGCGCCGAGGGTCAAGCGGCACGGAGGCCCGATTCAACCCGTCCGTCCGATAATTAACCGGTCCGGACGGAAAGCGAAAAATGCCGACACAGCGTCGTGAGGAAACTTGGAGTTGGAACAAATTGCTGATTAGTATATTCGGACGCCTGCATATGTGGCTGGAGGAGCGCGACAGGGATGACATATCGGCAGCCGATACTGGACACCTCTCCGAAGGTATCCGACGAGATCCGCAAGACCACCTGTTATATGTGCGCCTGCCGTTGCGGTATCAACGTGCACATGAAGAACGGCCGTGTCGCCTATATCGAGGGCAATCGCGACCATCCGATCAACAAGGGGGTGCTCTGCGCCAAGGGTTCCTCGGGGATCATGCAGGTCACCGCGCCCTCGCGCCTGCGCCACCCGATGAAGCGGGTCGGGCCGCGCGGCTCGGGCGAGTTCCAGGAGATCAGCTGGGACGAGGCGCTTGAACTGGCCGTCAGCTGGCTTAAACCGCTGCGCGAGACCAACCCCGAAAAGATGGCCTTCTTCACCGGGCGCGACCAGTCGCAATCGCTGACCGGTTTCTGGGCCCAGGCCTATGGCACGCAGAACTACGCCGCGCATGGCGGCTTCTGCTCGGTCAACATGGCGGCGGGCGGGATCTACACGATCGGCGGCGCGTTCTGGGAATTCGGCACGCCCGACTGGGACCGCACCAAGCTGTTCGTCCTGTTCGGCGTGGCCGAGGATCACGACAGCAACCCGATCAAGATGGGCATCGGCAAGCTGAAGACCCGCGGCGGCAGGGTCATCGGCGTGAACCCGATCCGTTCGGGCTATAATGCCGTGGCCGACGATTGGTATGGCGTCACGCCAGGCGCCGACGGTCTGCTGATCCTGGCGCTGGTGCATGAGCTGTTCAAGGCCGGCAAGATCGACCTCGAATACCTGGCGCGGTTCACCAACGCGCCCTGTCTGGTCAAGGCCGACGCGGGCCCCGAGAACGGCCTGCTTCTGCGCGATGCCGACGACAAGCTTCTGGTGATCGACAAGCGCTCGGGCAAGCCGGTGCCCTTCGACACCCCCGGCGTGCGGCCCGATCTGGGGGCCACGCACCAGGGCTGCCGCACCGTCTTTCAGGTGATGGCCGAGAAATACCTCGACGAGAAATACGCCCCCGAGGCCGTGGCCGAACGCGTCGGCATCAGCGCCGAGCGCATCAAGGGTTTCGCCGCCGAGCTGGCGCACGTCGCCTTCGACGAGGCGATCGAGCTGGACCAGCCCTGGACCGATTTCCGCGGCGACAAGCATGACAAGATGATCGGCCGCCCGGTCAGCTTCCACGCGATGCGCGGCATCTCGGCCCATTCCAACGGCTTCCAGACCGCGCGTGCGCTGCACATGCTGCAGGTGCTGCTGGGGGCGGTGGAATGCCCCGGCGGCTGGCGCATGAAGCCGCCCTATCCGAAACCCGTGGAAGGCCATCCCAAGCCGCATTGCGGCGTGACGCCCGGCAAGCCGCTGAACGGCCCGCATCTGGGCTATCCTTTGGGGCCAGAACATCTGGCGCTGAAGGAAGACGGCAGCCCCGCGCGCATCGACAAGGCGTTCTCGTGGGAGAACCCGCTGTCGGCGCACGGCATGATGCACATGGTCATCTCGAACGCCCATGCCGGCGATCCCTACAAGATCGACACGCTGTTTCTATACATGGCGAACATGGCGTGGAACTCCTCGATGAACACCCGCGCGGTGATCGAGATGCTCACCGACAAGGGCGAGGACGGCGAATATGTGATTCCGCGAATCATCTATTCCGACGCCTATTCGTCCGAGATGGTCGCCTATGCCGACCTGATCCTGCCCGACACGACCTATCTGGAACGCCACGATTGCATCAGCCTGCTCGACCGTCCCATCGGCGAGGCCGACGCGGCGGCGGATGCGATCCGCTGGCCGGTGGTCGAGCCGGATCGCAATGTGCGCGGCTTCCAGTCGGTGCTGATCGACCTGGGCGCGCGGCTGGGTCTGCCGGGCTTCGTCAATGAGGACGGCGGCGCCAAGTACAAGGACTACGCCGACTACATCGTCAGCCACGAGCGCCGCCCCGGCGTGGGGCCGCTGATGGGCTTTCGTGGCAATGGCGAAGGTGTGGGCCGCGGCGCCCCGAACCCCGACCAGATCAAGCGCTACATCGAGAACGGCGCCTTCTTCCTGGCGCACATGCCCGAGGACGGCTCCTACTTCAAACCCTGGAACAAGAGCTATCAGGACTGGGCGGTGAAGATCGGGCTGTTCGACGCGCCCTCGCCCTATCTCTTCTCGCTCTATTCCGAACCGATGCGCCGCTTCCAGCTGGCCGCCGAGGGTCATGGCGACCGCCAGCCGCCGGACCATCTGCGCGACCGGCTGAAACAGGCGATGGAGCCGCTTCCCTGCTGGTACACCCCCTTCGGGGACGAGGACGCCGAGGATTATCCCATCCACGCCCTGACCCAGCGGCCGATGGCGATGTACCATTCCTGGGGCAGCCAGAACGCCTGGCTGCGCCAGATCCACGGGCAAAACCCGCTCTACCTGCCCACCGGGATCTGGGAAAAGCACGGCTTCGCCGAGGGCGACTGGGCGCGGGTAAGCTCGCCACATGGCGAGATCGTGGTGCCGGTGGCGCATATGGCGGGGCTGAACCCGAACACGGTCTGGACCTGGAACGCGATCGGCAAGCGCAAGGGCGCCTGGGCGCTGGAAGAGAACGCGCCCGAGGCGACCAAGGGCTTCCTGCTCAACCACCTGATCCACGAACTGCTGCCGGCCAAGGGCGACGGGCTGCGCTGGTCGAATTCCGATCCGGTGACGGGGCAGGCGGCCTGGTTCGACCTGCGGGTGAAGATCGAGAAGGCCCCGGCCCGGCATCACACCGAGCCGAACCTGCCGCCGATCAAGTCGCCGGTGCCCGAGGCACCCAAGCACCGTCGTCAGGGGGAAAAGGCATGACCGAGCTGCCGCAAAAGACCGATCGCAAGCTGGGCCTTGTGATCGACCTGGACATCTGTGTCGGCTGCCACGCCTGCGTGACCGCCTGCAAGGGATGGAATACCGAAAACTACGGCGCGCCTCTGGCCGACATGAATGCCTATGGGGAAGATCCCTCGGGGACGTTCCTCAACCGCATCCATTCCTACGAGGTACAGCCCTCGGGCGGGGGCTGCGCGCAGACCGTGCACTTCCCCAAGTCCTGTCTGCATTGCGAGGACGCGCCCTGCGTCACCGTCTGCCCCACCGGCGCCAGCTACAAGCGCGCCGAGGACGGCATCGTGCTGGTCAACGAAGACGCCTGCATGGGCTGCGGCCTTTGCGCCTGGGCCTGCCCCTACGGCGCGCGCGAGATGGATCGCGCCGCGGGCGTGATGAAGAAATGCACGCTTTGCGTTGACCGGATCTACAACGAGAACCTCCCCGAGGTGGACCGCGTGCCCGCCTGCGTGCGTACCTGCCCGGCCGGCGCGCGGCATTTCGGCGATTTTGCCGATCCCGACAGCAATGTCAGCCGCATGGTGGCCGAACGAGGCGGCATGGATCTGATGCCCGAACAGGGCACCAAGCCGGTGAACAAATACCTGCCGCCGCGTCCCAAGGATCGCCCGGCCGCCGCGCCGCTGACCCCCATCGCCGACGTCAAGGCCACCGGCGTGGCCGGCTTCCTTGACCGCCTGCTGGAGAAACTCTGATGCATCCTGCGCCCTCCGTCATCGTCTTTACCGTGCTCTCGGGGCTGGGTTTCGGCTTCCTCGCCTATCTCGGCGCCGGCCTCGTGGTGCCGCCCGCGGGCTGGGCGGCCTTCCTGGTCTGGGGCCTGGGCTACGGGTTTGCCGTGGTCGGCCTGCTGGCGTCGGTTTTCCACCTTGGCAACCCCAAGAACGCGATCCGCGCCTTCAGCCAGTGGCGCACCAGCTGGCTTAGCCGCGAGGGCATCTTCTCGGTCCTTACCCTGCTGATCCTGGCGCCCGTCGCCCTGTTCGAGATCTTCGGCGGCTTCCCGCTGGCCACCCTGGGCTGGCCGGGCGCGCTGCTGGCGCTGGTCACGGTGTTCTGCACCTCGATGATCTACGCGCAGCTCAAGACAGTGCCGCGCTGGAACCAGTGGCTGACCCCGGTGATGTTCATGACCTTCGCCCTGACCGGCGGGGCGATCCTGTCCGGCTTCAACGTGCTGTCGATCCTTCTTTGCGTGGTGCTGACGGCCGTGCTGGTCGCGATCTTCAACGTCGGCGACAAGCGCCTGGCCGACAGCGGTTCGACCATGGAAACCGCGACGGGCCTGGGCAAGATCGGCAAGGTGCGGCTTTACGAGGGGCCGCATACCGGCACCAACTATCTGATGGACGAGATGATCTATGTCGTCGGTCGCCGCCATGCCCAGAAGTTGCGGGTGATCGCCGTGGCCTTCGCGGCCATCCTGCCCGCGCTGGTTATGCTGATCGCCCCCGAGGGCAGCCTGTTCGGCATCGCCCTGGCGCTGATCTTTCACCTGACCGGCGCCGCCGCGGCACGATGGCTGTTCTTCGCCGAGGCCGAACATGTCGTGGGCCTTTATTACGGCGCACGCTAGGCGGGCTTTACGTGCCCCCCCCCGGGGGGTCACGGACCGGAATGCGCGGATCCGGGCGCAAACGGTCCAGGGCGACAGGGCGCCCGCGACATGAAAGAGGCCCCGGAATTCCGGGGCCTTGCGCATTTCCGGTGTCGCCATGCGTCCGGGTCAGGACGGAACCCTGATCGTGCGCAGATAGGGCAGCTTCACCTCGACTTCACCGAATTTCGCCTGGGCCTCCTCGGTCGAGACCGACATGGCCACGATCATGTCGTGACCGGGCAGCCAGTTCGCCGGGGTGGCGAAGGGCGCGCCGTCGGTCGCGCGAACCGCATCCAGGGCGCGCACGATCTCGGCGAAGTTGCGGCCCACCGACATCGGATAGGTCATCGTCAGCCTCACCTTCTTGTCGGGGCCGATGATGAACACCGTGCGCACCGTGGCACTGTCGGCCGGGGTGCGGCCATCGGGCAGGTAGGCTTCGGCGGGCAGCATGTCGTAAAGCTTCGATACCGTCAGCGAACTGTCGTCGATGATCGGGAAGTTCGCCGGCACCCCCGCCACCTTCTCGATGTCGGCTTTCCACTTCATGTGTTCGGCGACGCTGTCCACGGACACACCCATGACCTTGGTGTCGCGCTTCTCGAAGTCCTGGGCCAGTTGGGCCACGGCGCTGAATTCGGTGGTGCAGACAGGGGTGAAGTCCTTCGGATGCGAAAATAGAATCGCATAGCTGTTTCCGATCCAGTTGTGGAAGGAGATCTTGCCCTCGGTGGAGTCGGCAGTGAAATCGGGGGCGATATCGTTGATGCGCAGTCCCATGGTAGATCCTTTCGTCTGAGGCGGTCGCCGGGTCACAAATATACAATGTGCGCGCGAGATAAAGATCTTAGATCCAAATGCCGCTCTTTCCAGCGGGTCGGCGGGTTCCCCCGGTCCGGGCGCCCGGGTCCGGGCGCCCCTGGGGCAGCCGAGGTCGCACTTGCGGGTCGCGGGGCCCGGTGGCAGGGTGGCGCCAGTTTTCCAGGAGGAGGGGCTGCCAATGATCCGCAAGACCGATTTCTACATCGACGGCGCCTGGGTGGCACCCGCCGCCGCGCGCGATCACGAAGTCATCGATCCGGCGACCGAAGATCCCTGCGCGGTGATCTCGCTGGGCGACCAGGCCGATACCGACGCCGCCGTCGCCGCAGCCAAGCGCGCCTTCGAGACCTGGTCGCGGACCGATCCCTCTGCCCGGGTCGATGTGGTGAAGAAGATCCTAGAGATCTACAAGGCGCGCGGCGAGGACCTGGCCCAGGCGATCAGCCTGGAGATGGGCGCGCCGATAGACATGGCGCGTCAGCAGCAGGTACCGGCCGGGATCGGCCATATCAAGAACTTCATCCGGGCGATGGATCAGATCGAGTTCCTGCGCCCTCTGGGTCCCCACGCGCCCGACGACCGCATCGCGATGGAGCCGATCGGCGTGGTCGGCCTGATCACGCCGTGGAACTGGCCGATGAACCAGATCACCCTGAAGGTGATCCCCGCGCTACTGGCCGGCTGCACCATGGTGCTGAAACCTTCCGAGGAGGCGCCGCTGTCGGCGGTGGTTTTCGCCGAGATCCTGGATGAGGCCGGCGTGCCCGCGGGCGTCTTCAACCTGGTCAACGGCGATGGCGCGGGCGTGGGTAGCCAGCTTTCCACCCATCCCGATGTCGAGATGATCTCGTTCACCGGCTCGACCCGGGCCGGCAAGGCGATCTCGAAGGCGGCGGCCGAGACGCTGAAACGCGTGGTTCTGGAGCTGGGCGGCAAGGGCGCGAACCTGATCTTTGCCGATGCCGACGACAAGGCGGTGAAGCGCGGCGTGCTGCATTGCTTCAATAACACCGGCCAAAGCTGCAACGCGCCGACCCGGATGCTGGTCGAGCGTCCGATCTATGACCAGGCCGTCGAGATCGCGCGCGAAGTGGCCGGCAAGCTTTCGGTGGGCAGCCCGCGCGACGAGGGGCGGCACATGGGGCCGGTGGTCAACGCGGCGCAGTTTGAAAAGATCCAGGGTCTGATCCAGGCGGGTATCGACGAGGGCGCGCGGCTGGTCGGCGGCGGCACCGGCCGGCCCGAGGGCGTGAACCGAGGCTATTTCGTGCGGCCCACCGTCTTCGCGGATGTGACCCCGGGTATGACCATCGAGAAGGAAGAGATCTTCGGCCCGGTGCTGGCGATGATCCCCTTCGACACCGAGGAAGAGGCGGTGCGGATCGCCAACGACACGGTCTACGGGCTGGCGAACTACGTCCAAAGCCAAGACCCGGCAAGACGCAACCGCGTGGCGCTGCGCCTGCGGTCCGGCATGGTCGAGATGAACGGCCAGCCGCGCGGTGCCGGGGCGCCGTTCGGCGGGGTGAAATCCTCGGGCCGGGCGCGCGAGGGTGGCGTCTGGGGGATCGAGGAATTCCTTGAGGCCAAGGCGATTTCCGGCTGGGGAAGCGAAGCCGCGCAATAGGTCTTTGGCGGCAGGCGCGGTTGATCAATGATGCTCGGGCAGGCGTTTTTCCCCGTGTCGGCGGCGGGGGTGCTGCGCCTGCCAGGGCGTATTTGAGGAACGCTGAAAGGCGGAAGGTTCCGCGCGTTTTGCCGTGCGAAATGCTTCGTCGGAAGTGTCGGCAGCCGTGCTGCCGGCCCAGGCCCCCGGGGGGGCGTGGCATCTCCGGCTTTGGGAAACGCGCCACGCGGGCGCGCGGCGACCCAAGAGGGGCGCGGGCGGCGAATGCGCAGGTCGGGTGGCGGATCAATGCGCCATGAACACCGGCAATTCCGCGCCTTCGAGCATGGCGCGCGTGGCGCCGCCCAGAATCGCCTCGCGCAGGCGCGAGTGGCCGTAGGCGCCCATCACCAGCAGATCGGCGTTCTGATCGCGCAGATGCCGCTTGAGCACCTCGGACACCAGCGGCAGGGTCTTCGCCAGCACCGACACCTCGACCTTCACGCCATGGCGCGCCAGCATCTGGCTGAGCAGTCCGCCGGGATCGGACCGCTCGGGTCCGTGCTGGGGCGGGTCGACGATGGCGATGTTCACCACGTCGGCCTCGATCAGCAGCGGCAGCGCGCGGCGCACGGCGATGAGGGATTCATTGCTTTGATTCCACGCTGCGACGATGTGCCGCCCGAAGCCTTCGCGCAGCCCGGAGGCCGGCACCACGAGCACCGGCGCCTGGCCTGCGAACAGTGCCGCTTCGATCGTGGCTTCGTCTTCCGGACCCCGCCCCGGACCATAGGGCGGCGGTAGCACGACCAGATCGGCAAAGCGCGCGTGCAGCGCCACGGTGGTGCCGACTCCGCCGATCTGAGCGACCCCGGCCTCGACCGACCAGCCGATCGTCTCGCCCGATAGAATCGCGCGTGTCTTCTTTGTCAGATCCTGGGCGTCGGCCTTGGCGCGGTCGATCATTTCCTGTTGTAGCATCATGTTAACGCCGGCCTCGTAGTAGCCCGCATGGGTGCGGTCGATGCCAAGGCAAAGCACCTCCAGATGCGCGCGTTCGCGATGTGCGATCGCGGTCGCGGCGGCAAGCGTCCCCTCCGCTCCGTCGGGCGAGGTCAGTACCGTCAGCAAAGTCTTGTAGGACATCCCGCGCCTCCCGAAGCATTCGTTCCGACATCTTCACCGGGCGTTATCGCCCGCTCCGACCAATATCCAAATTGGCGCCGCCGCGCAGGCGGCGCCTTGATCGGGATCAATCTTAACATCACGCGGCCACACTTTTTGCTCACGAAATCTTGACATGGATCAAGGCGTCTTTATCCGGTGGGGGGCACAAGCGTTCGGAACGAGGACTGCCCGCCGGTTCGGCGTTGGCGGGGCACGACTGAGGAAACACGGGCAATGTGGGACTACATCAAACTGGTCGCGTTGGGGTTGATTGCGATCTTCGCCGCCATCGCCGCCAATTTCGCGCATGACGTCGCCTATCAGGTGCATGCCTTTCTTATCCTGGTGGTCGCGACGGTGATGTTCATCATCTCCTTGCGGCGGACAGGCGACATCCGGGCGCCGGCGCCCGCGGGCGAATATTTCGACAGCGTCATACGCTATGGTGTGGTCGCCACCGCCTTCTGGGGCGTGGTCGGGTTCCTGGCGGGAACCTTCATCGCCTCGCAGCTTGCCTTTCCGTCGCTGAACTTCGAATGGGCGCAGGGCTACATGAATTTTGGCCGACTGCGGCCCTTGCACACCTCGGCCGTGATCTTTGCCTTTGGCGGCAACGCCCTGATCGCGACCTCGTTCTATGTGGTGCAACGCACCTCGGCCGCGCGGCTGTGGGGCGGCAACCTCGCCTGGTTCGTGTTCTGGGGCTACAACCTGTTCATCGTGCTGGCCGCGACGGGCTATATCCTGGGCTCGACCCAATCCAAGGAATATGCCGAGCCGGAATGGTATGTCGACCTGTGGCTGACGATCGTGTGGTTGGCCTATCTGGCGGTCTTCCTGGGCACCATCCTGAACCGCAAGGAAAAGCACATCTACGTCGCGAACTGGTTCTACCTGTCGTTCATCGTGACGGTGGCGATGCTGCATGTCTTCAACAACATCTCGATTCCGGTGTCGATCTTCGGATCCAAGTCGGTGCAGGTGTTTTCGGGCGTGCAGGACGCGATGACCCAGTGGTGGTATGGCCACAACGCCGTGGGCTTCTTCCTGACCGCGGGCTTCCTGGGGATGATGTATTATTTCGTGCCCAAGCAGGCCGAACGCCCGGTCTACAGCTACAAGCTGTCGATCATCCACTTCTGGGCGCTGATCTTCCTGTATATCTGGGCCGGTCCGCACCATCTGCACTACACCGCGCTGCCCGACTGGGCCTCGACGCTTGGGATGATCTTCTCGATCATGCTGTGGATGCCGTCCTGGGGCGGCATGATCAACGGGTTGATGACGCTGTCGGGCGCCTGGGACAAGCTGCGCACTGATCCGATCATCCGGATGATGGTGATCTCGGTCGGCTTCTACGGCATGTCCACCTTCGAGGGGCCGATGATGTCGATCCGTTCGGTCAATTCGCTGTCGCACTACACCGACTGGACCATCGGCCATGTCCATTCCGGCGCGCTGGGCTGGAACGGCATGATCACCTTCGGCGCGCTCTACTTCCTGGTGCCGCGGCTGTGGCATCGCGAACGGATCTATAGCCTCAGCCTGGTCAGCTGGCACTTCTGGCTCGCCACCATCGGGATCATTCTCTACGCCGCCTCGATGTGGGTGTCGGGGATCATGGAAGGCCTGATGTGGCGCGAGGTCGATGCCAACGGCTTCCTGGTGAACTCCTTCGCTGACACCGTCGCCGCGAAATTCCCGATGAACGTGGTGCGGGCCGTGGGCGGGGCGATGTACCTGACCGGGGCGCTGATCATGTGCTTCAACCTGTGGAAGACCGTGACCTCGGTGGGGGCCAAGGCGCCCGCCGGCGCCGCGATCCCGGCCGAGTAAGCGGAGGCAGACATGGCATTTCTGGACAAACACAAGGTCATCGAGACCAACGCCACCCTGCTTCTGGTGCTTGCCTTCCTGGTGGTCACCATCGGCGGCCTGGTCGAGATCGTGCCGCTGTTCTACCTCAAGAACACGATCGAGAAGGTGCAGGGGGTCCGCCCCTACACGCCGCTGGAGCTGGAGGGGCGCAACATCTACATCCGCGAGGGCTGCTACGTCTGCCACAGCCAGATGATCCGCCCGATGCGCGACGAGGTCGAGCGCTATGGCCATTACAGCCTGGCGGCGGAATCGATGTACGACCATCCGTTCCAATGGGGCTCGAAACGGACGGGGCCCGATCTGGCGCGGGTCGGCGGGCGCTATTCGGATGCCTGGCATGTGGATCACCTGACCAATCCGCAATCGGTGGTGCCGGAATCGATCATGCCCAAATACGGCTTCTTGCTGAACCGGATGATCGAGGGCGAATACATCGCCGACACGATGAAGACGAACCGCTTCGTGGGCGTGCCCTATACCGACGACATGCTCAAGAGCGCACGCGCCGATTTCGCCGCGCAGGCCAACCCCGATGCCGACGGGGTGGAGGCGCTGCAACGGCGCTACTCCAAGACCAATGTGCGCAATTTCGACGGCCGCCCGGGAATTTCCGAGATGGACGCGCTGGTCGCCTATCTTCAGGTGCTGGGCACGATGGTCGATTTCTCGACCTTCACCCCCGACGCCAGCCGGTAGGGGGCGGGGATGAGCACCTACGACACCCTGCGCCATTTCGCGGATAGCTGGATGCTGCTGTTTCTGGTTCTGGTCTTCCTTGGCGTCATCGTCTGGGCCTTCCGTCCAGGCAGCCGCAAGGACCAGGACGAGGCCGCGACCGCGATTTTTCGTAACGAACACAGCCCGGCCCGTGATGCGGCCGACGCCGCCGAGAAGGAGGCGACGCAATGAGCGACCCGACCAAACCCGACCGCAAGCCCGGCGATGTCGAGACCACCGGCCATAGCTGGGACGGGATCGAGGAATTCAATAACCCGATGCCCCGCTGGTGGGTGATGGTGTTCTACGTCTGCATCATCTGGGCGGCGGGCTATTCGATCTTCTACCCGGCCTGGCCGCTGATCAACGGCGCGACCCCGGGCGTCCTGGGCTGGTCGACGCGCGGCGACGTGAAGGCCGAGATGCAAAGCTGGACCAATCAGAACAAGGCGATCCAGGCCAAGCTGGTCGCGACCGATCTGGGCCAGATCAAGAACGACCCTGCGCTGTCGCAATATGCCACCAATGCCGGTGCCGCGGTGTTTCGCACCTGGTGCGCGCAATGCCACGGTTCGGGCGCGCAGGGCAACAAGGGCTTCCCCAACCTGCTTGACGACGACTGGCTTTGGGGCGGTACGTTGAAGGATATCGCCTTCACCGTGACCCATGGTGTGCGCAACACCGACGACAGCGAGGCGCGCTATTCCCAGATGCCCGCCTTCGGCCGCGACGGCATCCTGACGCAGCCGCAGATCGCTCAGGTCGTGCAATATGTGATGTCGCTGACAAATGCGGCGACGGATCCGAAGGCGGTCGAGGCGGGAAAGACAATCTTCGCCGACAATTGCGCCGCCTGCCACGGCGCAGGGGGCAAGGGCGATCGCGCCATGGGGGCGCCGAATCTGACCGACGCGATCTGGCTTTACGGCGGCGACCGCAAGACGCTGACCGAAACCGTCACCAACGCCCGCTTCGGCGTGATGCCCGCCTGGGGCAAGCGTCTGTCCGAGGCCGATATCCGGGCCGTAACCTATTACGTCCACAGCCTGGGCGGTGGCGAATAGACGCTGCGCCCGGGCCGCAGAATCCGACGGAAAGGCCCGGCCCCCGCCGGGCCTTTTTGCTGATCATTCCGCACCGGTTTCCGGCGACGGCCTGCGCCGCCCGCGCCAGAATGCGGGCTTCGCGCGGCGGTGCTCCACCCGTTCGGCGCGACGGTAGCGGCGCTCGAAGTCGGCGGAAAGCCAGACGCGCTCGGGGTCGTGGGCGGCGGGGCTGTCGACCACGCCTTGCGCCCGCCGCTCGGGCCGGGGGCGGGTGACGCCGCTGGCCAGAAGAAAGCTATCTGCAAATATTCTCAACATGAACTGACTCCGTTCTGTGCCTGGGTGCCCTTTCAGCTTTGGCAAAAACGGTTCATCATGCGAGTCTGGAATATTTTCGATATGTAAGATCAGATTGAATGATACCTTGGCGCGATCTTCCCCCGCTCACCGCCCTGCGCGCGTTTTCGGCCTATGCCGAAACCGGCACCGTGGTCGCCGCGGCCGATGCGCTGGGCGTCAGCCATGCCGCGATCAGTCAGCAATTGCGGGTGCTCGAGGCCCATCTGGGCGTGCAGCTTCTGCGCCGCGCTGGCCGGGCACTGACGCTGACACCCGAGGGCGAACTTCTGGCCGGGGCGCTGGCCGGCGGCTTTGGAGAGATCGCCCGCATGGTCGAGCGCCTGACCGGGGCCGAGGCCGCGCGCCCGTTGCGCCTGACCACGACGCCCAGCTTCGCCGCCGGCTGGCTGATGCCGCGGATCGCCGAGTTTCGCGATCAGCACCCGGACATCGACGTGGTGATCGATCCCAGCGGGGCGGTGCAGCCGCTGGGGCGCGGCGGCTATGACATCGCCCTGCGCTACGGTAGCGGTGACTGGCCGGGCTACGTGGTGCATCGGCTGGTGGATTCGGGAATGGTGGTGGTCGCGGCGCCCGGGCTGGTGGGCGCGGGGCCGGTGGGCGACCTTGCCGATCTGGCGGGTTATCCCTGGATGCAGGAGCTGGGCACCAGCGAGGCCACGGATTTCCTGCAGGCGCATGGTGTGGCCACCAGGGCGCGACGCGGGATCGTATCGCTGCCCGGCAACATGATGATCGACGCGGCGCGCGACGGAATGGGGGTGGCAGTGATCGCCGGGGCCTTCGTCGCGGCGGATATCGCCGCGGGACGGCTGCGCGTGCTGTATGCCGACGATCGCAAGAAGGGGTATTTCCTGGTGACGCCCGAGGGCGTGTTGCGCCCGCCGGCCCGTGCCTTCGCCCGATGGGCGCGGCGGCAGGTGGCGGGCGCGGGGCCTCAGACGGCGGAGGCGTAGGGGCCGATCGGCAGGACCGTACGGCCGTAGTTCTCGTTGATGACCTCGGCGGCCGAAAGGTAGAAGGCGAGCACCGCGGTCACCAGCCCGACATAGCCGCCGATGGTGCCCAGCACGGGGGCGAACCAAACGCCCAGGGCAAGCAGCACGAAGGTCAGCCACAGCGCCAGGAACACCAGCTGCAGCGCCTTGTTGGCGCGGAAGGTGGCCAGCCACATGTAGAAGGTGAAGACCCCCCACACGAACAGGTACCAGCCGATGAAAATGCCAGGTGCCTTGCCGTGGAACATCATCGTGAACAGCGCCCAGGACCACCAGAAGGCGCCATAGCTGACGAAGGCGACCAAGCCAAAGGTGTTGCCGCGCGGGTATTCCAGAAGCCCGGCCAGCAATTGGGCCGAGCCGCCGTAGGCGAACGCGAGCGCCAGCACAAGGTCGACGTCGGCACCTCCGAACCAGCCTGCGTTATGCATGCTGAGCATCCAGGTGGTGAAGGCGAAACCGGCAAGCCCCAAGGGGGCGGGATTGGCAAACTTCATCGAGTCTCCTCCTCTTCGGGCCCGATAGATGGCATCGGCGGCTCAGGCGGGGTCCGGGCCCGGCCCCGTCCGCGTCTTGCGCGTGGCTCTGCTCTGAGCGCACCCACAGGTGGAAATCCACCGATGACAGGCAGAGCTAGCTCCGCCGAAACCACATGTCATCCATGTCTGTATTGCCGCGCGGGATCGTGACAATCTGCTCGCGAACTCTGACCGCAAGGTGATCGCGCCGTGATTGCGCTGCCGCCGCGAAGTGCCCTTCCGCGCCGGGGGGGGGGCGGGGCTGCGGTACATATTCCGGCCGCGGTCGGGCGGGGGTGCCGTTCGGCTGCAGCGCGCGGCAGCTGCCCCGCCCGCGGCCGGAAAAACGCTACGGCTGGTCCGTACGCGGAGGCCGGAGCGGCGCCCCCGCCCGACCGCGGCCTTGACGCCGTGCAAGGCGCGACCACAAAGCGGCGCGCCATTTGATACAGGTCAAGGCGAATCCCCCCGGAACGTTCCAGATTGATCCGAGCCCTGGCAACGGGGCCAGCACCGGTGCCCCGTCCTGTTCGCGCGTTTCCTGGGGGCACCGGTGTCTATCTTTCCGGGCGTCGCAGAAGGGCAAAGGCGGCGCCCGTTATCGTTCTTTCAAGCCATGGCGTGTTATTGACGCAGGTCAAGGCACGGCCCTTGCGGTTGTCCGATATCTCGATCACACGAGTTCGTGATTTCAGCGGAGGCCGCAGTTGAGTTCGCAAGACACCAGCCCCGAGCCACTTTATACCGCGCGGGCGCCGATCTTCCCGCGCCGGGTGCGCGGCCGCTTTCGCAGCCTCAAGTGGGTGATCATGGCGGTGACACTGGGGATCTACTACGTCACCCCCTGGATCCGCTGGGATCGCGGACCAAACCTGCCCGATCAGGCCGTGCTGGTGGATCTGGCCAACCGGCGTTTCTTTTTCTTCTGGATCGAGATCTGGCCGCACGAGTTCTATTTCGTCGCGGGGCTTCTGATCATGGCCGGGCTGGGGCTTTTTCTGTTTACCTCGGCGTTGGGCCGGGTCTGGTGCGGCTATACCTGCCCGCAGACCGTCTGGACCGATCTCTTCCTTCTGGTCGAGCGCTGGATCGAGGGCGACCGCAACGCGCGCCTGCGGCTCTATCGAGAGGATTGGAGCGCGCGCAAACTGCGCCTGCGGGTAATAAAATGGATCGCCTGGATGCTGATCGGCCTGGCCACCGGCGGCGCCTGGGTGTTCTATTTCGCCGATGCGCCGACGCTGCTGGTCAATCTGCTGACGGGTCAGGCCCATCCCGTCGCCTATATGACCGTCGCGGTGCTGACCGGCACCACCTTTGCCTTCGGCGGCTTCGCGCGGGAACAGATCTGCATCTATGCCTGCCCCTGGCCGCGTATTCAGGCCGCGATGATGGACGAGGACACGATCACCGTCGCCTATCGCGAATGGCGCGGAGAGCCGCGTGGCAAGCACCGCCGCCGCGCCGAGATGCAGCAAAAGACCGCCCAGGCCGAGGCCGAACTGCGCGCCGTGGGGCCCAAGGCCGGCGGGTCTCCCTACATCCCGATGCCGGGGATGCCTTTGGGCGTGGGCGGCGCCATCCCGCCCAAGGATTCGCTGGGCGATTGCATCGATTGCAACGCCTGCGTCAACGTCTGCCCGATGGGGATCGACATCCGCGACGGCCAGCAGATGGCCTGCATCACCTGTGCGCTTTGCATCGACGCCTGCGACGAGGTGATGGACAAGATCGGCAAGCCGCGCGGGCTGATCGGCTACATGGCGCTGACCGACGAGACCGCGGAACGCGTCGGCCGCGCGCCGCGCCGGATCTGGAAGCACGTCTTCCGCCCCCGCACCATCGTCTATACCGTGCTGTGGTCGGCGGTGGGCCTGGGGTTGCTTGCCGCGCTTTTCCTGCGCGCGCCGATCGGCCTGACCGTCGCCCCGGTGCGCAATCCGCTGTACGTCACCCTGTCGGACGGGTCGATCCGCAACACCTATGACGTGCGGCTGCGCAACAAGCAGCACGAGGCCCGCCCCTTCGCGATCACCATGGATCCGATACCGGGGCTGAGCCTCAGCCTGGAAGGTACCTCGGGCTATGTGGTCAAGGTTCCCGCGGATGAGACGCGCCTGCAGCGTGTCTACATCGTCGCCGCGCCGGGCAGCGCCCCGGCCAAGGCCGATCGCACCGCGGTGCGGCTTTGGGCGCAGGATATGACCGGCTTTGACAAGGTGCAGGAAAAGACCGTGTTCTTCGGCAAGGAGAAATGACATGGCACCACTGACCGGACGCAAGGTCCTGGCGATCTTCGTGGCCGCCTTCTCGGTGATCATCGGGGTCAATCTGCTGCTCGCCTACCAGGCGGTGCACAGCTTTCCCGGGCTCGAGGTCGAGAACGGCTATGTCGCGAGCCAAAGCTTCAATCGCGACATGAAGGCCCAGAAGGCGCTGGGTTGGACGGTACAGCTGGGCTACGAGTCCGGGGTGTTGACCGTCGATGTCGACCGCGCGCCCGGATCGCCCGCCGACGTGGCCAGCCTGGGCGTGCTGGTCGGCCGCCCGACCGAGGCGAAGGAGGACAAGCGCCCAAGTTTCACCCGCAGGGGTGACCGGTTCTCGGCCCCCGTGGAATTGCGGCGCGGCAAGTGGATGGTGGTGATCAGCGCCCAGGCCACGAACGGCACCCATTTCAAGCAGCGCCTGTCGCTGGTGGTTCCGGGCTAGCCCATGCCCGGCGTCTCGACCCCCGGCTTTTCGGCCTGCCCCGCCTGTGCCGTCGCCCCGGCGGCAGAGGATCTGGCGCAGCGCGCCGAACAGACCGCGGCGGCCGGGGCGGCTGGGCGGCTGATGTTGTCGCTGCCCACCGCCCATTGCGCGACCTGCATGAGCACGGTGGAACGCGGTCTGCGCGCCGTTCCTGGCGTCCGCGATGCCCGGGTGAACCTGACCCTGAAACGTGTCGCGGTCGAAGCCGCGCCCGGCGTCGATGCCGCCCAGCTGATCGAGGTGCTGGCCGGCCTGGGCTATGAGGCGCATGAGCTGGACCCCGGCGTCCTGAGCGCCACCGAGGCCGACCGGCAGGGCCGCGATCTGCTGATGCGGCTGGGCGTCGCCGGCTTCGCGATGATGAACGTCATGCTGTTGTCGGTCGCGGTCTGGTCGGGGGCCGAGGCCGAAACCCGCGACCTGTTCCACTGGATCTCGGCGCTGATCGCGCTGCCGACGGTGGCCTTCGCGGGTCAGCCCTTCTTTCGCAGCGCGCTGGCGGCGCTGAAGGCCCGGCGGCTGGGCATGGATGTGCCGATCTCGCTGGCGATCCTGTTGGCCGCGGGGCTGTCGCTTTTCGAGACCATCGAGGGCGGGCGTCACGCCTATTTCGATGCCGCCGTGTCGCTGACTTTCTTCCTGCTGGCCGGGCGCTACCTGGATCACCGCACCCGCGCCGTCGCGCGTTCGGCCGCGCAGGAACTGGCCGCGCTGGAGGTGCCGCGCGCCCTGCGTCTGCGCGACGGGCAGGAAGCCGAAGTGCCGATCGCCGAGCTTCGCGTGGGCGATCTGATCCGCCTGCGCCCCGGCGGGCGGGCACCGGCGGACGGGGTGGTGACCGAGGGCGCGTCGGAACTGGATCGCTCGCTGTTGACCGGAGAGAGCCTTCCATCACAGGCCGCGCCGGGCACACATGTCAGCGCGGGCGAGGTAAACCTGACCGGGCCGCTGATCCTGCGGGTCACGGCGGCGGGGCGCGACAGCGCACTGTACCGGATGGCCGATCTGGTGGCCGTCGCGGAAAGTGCGAAGAACAAGTACACCTCGCTTGCCGACCGGGCGGCGCGGATCTATGCGCCGGGCGTGCATCTGCTCAGCCTGGTGGCCTTTCTGGGCTGGCTGTGGATCTCGGGCGATCTGCGGCTGGCGGTGAACATCGCCGTGGCCGTGCTGATCATCACCTGCCCCTGCGCCCTGGGTCTGGCGGTGCCGGCGGTGGTGACGGCGGCCTCGGGGCGGTTGTTTCGCAAGGGGCTGCTGATCAAGGACGGCACCGCGCTGGAACGTCTGGCCGAGGTCGACGCGGTGGTCTTCGACAAGACCGGCACGCTGACGCTGGGCACGCCCGAGCCGATGAACCTGGGCGATCACCCCACGGCGGATCTGCAACTGGCCGCGGCGCTGGCGCAGGGCTCGTCGCATCCGCTGGCCCGGGCGCTGGCACAGAGGGTCGCGGCGCGCGGCCTGACCCCGGTCGCCGTGACCGATCTGCGCGAGGTGCCGGGCTATGGCGTCGAGGGCCGCTGGCAGGGGCGCCGCGTGCGCCTGGGCCGCGCCGAATGGCTGCAGGCCTCGCCCGAGGCCGCCACCGCCACCTACCTGGATACCGGCGCGGGCACCCCCCGCGCCTTCACCTTCACCGACCGCCTGCGCCCCGGCGCCGAGGCGGCGGTGCGCGGCCTTGCCGCCCAGGGCAAGGCCGTGCATCTGATCTCGGGCGACAGCCCGGCGGCGGTGCGGGCGATGGCCGAACGGCTGGGCATCGCCCGCTGGCAGGCCGGGGCGCTGCCCGCAGACAAGGCCGCGCGGCTGGCCGAGATGGCCGCCGAGGGCCACAAGGTGCTGATGGTCGGTGATGGGCTGAACGACACCGCGGCGCTGGCGGCGGCGCATGTCTCGGTCTCGCCGGCCTCGGCGCTGGATGCGGCGCGGGTGGCGTCGGACATCGTGCTTTTGGGCACCGATCTGGCGCCGCTGGCCGAGGCCGCGCATCTGTCGCGCCGCGCCGTGCGCCGGATCAAGGAGAATTTCGCGATCTCGGCGGCCTATAACCTGATCGCGGTGCCGATCGCGCTGATGGGGTTGGCGACGCCGCTGGCGGCGGCCTTGGCGATGTCGGCCTCCTCGATTACCGTGTCTTTGAACGCCTTGCGCCTGCGCTAGGGGATGGTCATGGATGTGCTTGCCTATCTAATCCCGATTTCGCTGTTCCTCGGCGCCATCGGCCTGGCCGGGTTCTTCTGGACCCTGCGCCACCGACAGTATGAGGATCCCGATGGTGACGCGCAGCGCATCCTGTCGGACGAATGGGACGAGCACCCCAAACCCTGACCCGCGCGGCAAAGGCCCGGTTTGCCTTTGCCCCGTGCCCTGTTAGGCTGGTCCGGCCAACCTTCCCAGCCCCGGAGATCGCAATGCGCCGCGCCGCCTTCTCGCTTCTTGCCGCCGTCCTGCTTTCTGCCGGCCCCGCCCTGGCCGAAGCCGCCGCGCCCGTCCCCTGCGGCGGTCCGCTGCCGGCCTTCCTGAAGGCCTTCGAGGCGCGCGCAGTCGCCCAGGGCCACGACGCCGCCGCGGTGCGCGCCTTCTTTCGCGGCGCCCGGATCGATCCGAAAGTGCTGGCCGCCGACGGCGCCCAGGGGGTGTTTCGCAAGACTTTCCTGCAATTCTCCAGCGCCCTGATCAGCCGCAGCCGCGTGGTCGGCGGCGAACGCAACGCCCGCCGCTACGCCGCTATCTTCGCCCGGGCCAAGCGCGATTATGGCGTGCCCAAGGGCATCTTGCTGGCCTTCTGGGCGTTCGAGACCGATTTCGGCGCCGTCCAGGGCAATTTCAACACCCGCGACGCGCTGCTGACGCTGGCCCATGATTGCCGCAGGCCGCAGGTGTTCCAGCCCCAGTTGATGGCCGCGATCACGCTTTACGAGAAGGGCGAATTCAATCCCCAAACCACCACCGGCGCCTGGGCGGGAGAGATCGGGCAGGTGCAGATGCTGCCCCGGGACATCCTGGAGCGCGGGGTGGATGGCGACGGCGACGGCAAGGTGACGCTGAAGACATCGGTGCCCGACGCGCTGCTGTCGGCGGCCCACACGTTGCAGATGCTGGGCTGGCGCGCGAACCAGCCCTGGATGGTCGAGGTCCGGGTGCCGAAGGATCTGGACTGGGCCAGGACCGGGCTGAACACCCGGCTGCCGGCACGGCAATGGGCGGCGATGGGGGTGCGGGCGCGGCAGGGGCAGCTACCGGGGGGCGACCTGCCGGCCTCGATCCTGCTGCCCCAGGGGCGCAAGGGCCCGGCCTTCATGGTGTTTCCCAATTTCGACGTGCTGTTCCACTGGAACAAGAGCTTCGTCTACGTCACCACCGTGGCCTATTTCGCCGATCTGATGGAGGGCGCGCCGCGTCTGGATCCGGGACATCCCGACCCACAGCTTGACCTGGCGCAGATGAAGGCCCTGCAACGCAAGCTGCAAGCGCGTGGCTATGACGTGGGCAAGGTCGACGGAATCCTTGGCCGCAAGACCCGCACCGCCGTGCAGAAGGAACAGAAGCGCTTGAACCTGCCCGCCGATGCCTGGCCCACGCTTGGCCTGCTGAAACGGCTTTGAACCCTCGGGCGCGGGCCTCAGGCCACCATCTGTTCGGCCCGCTTGAGGTCGACCGAAACAAGCTGGCTGACGCCCTGTTCCTGCATCGTCACACCGAACAGGCGGTCCATCCGGCTCATCGTCACCGCGTGGTGGGTGATGATCAGGAACCGCGTGTCGGTCTGGCGGGTCATCTCGTCCAGCATGTCGCAAAACCGGGTGACGTTGGCGTCGTCGAGGGGCGCGTCGACCTCGTCGAGCACGCAGATCGGCGCCGGGTTCGCCAGGAACACCGCAAAGATCAGCGCCATCGCCGTCAGCGTCTGCTCGCCCCCCGACAAAAGCGACAGCGTGGACAGCTTCTTGCCCGGCGGCTGGCACATGATCTCCAGCCCCGCCTCCAGCGGATCGTCGCTTTCGACCAGCACCAGCCGGGCCTCGCCGCCGCCGAACAGATGGGTGAAAAGCATCGAGAAATTGCCGTTCACCTGCTCGAAGGCGGTCAGCAGCCGTTCGCGTCCCTCGCGGTTCAGCCCGGCGATGCCAGAGCGCAGCTTCTTGATCGCCTCTTCCAGATCCGCCTTTTCGCTGACCAGATTGTCATGCTCGGCGGTCACCTCCTTGGCGTCCTCCTCGGCGCGCAGGTTCACCGCGCCCAGCGCGTCGCGCTGACGCCGCAGACGGCCGACCTCGATTTCCAGCGCCTCGGCGGCGGGCATCGCCTCGGGGTCGGTCGCCAGCGAGGCAAGCAGCGCGCCGGGGGTCATCTCGGTCTCTTCATGGATGCGCTCGGCGGCGTGGGTCACGGTCTCGCGCGCGGCTTCGGTGCGGGCCTCGGCACGGGCGCGGGCCTCGCGGGCCTCGCCGGCCAGACGCTCGGTCTCGCGTTCGGCGATCTGGGCCTCGCGCAGGGCGGTCTCGGCCTCGGCCAGCGCGTCGGCGGCCTTGCGGCGCCGCGCCTCGGCGGCCTCGATCGCTTCGGACAGCTCGGCACGCTTCTCGGCGATCTCTTCGGGCGCGGCGGCGGCGGTTTCCAGTTCCGCCTCGCTCTCGGCGCGGCGTTCTGCCAGTTCGGCCGAGCGTTTCTCGGCCGTCTCCAGCCGCAGCTTCCAGCCCGAGATCTCCTTCACGATCTCCTGCCCGCGACGCACCCGCGCCTCGCCCTCGCGGCGCAACTCATCGTGGCCCGACCGGCGGGTCATCATCGTCATCCGCGCCGCCTCGACCGTCATCTTGACGTCCTCGATCCCGGCGCGCGCGGCGTCCAGATCGGGCAGGGTTTCCAGCCCGCGCTCGGCCTCCTTCAGCCGTCCGCGTGCCGCCATCGCCTCTTCCTCGTGGCGCTTCACGGCCAGATCGGCGGCCTCCAGCTTGCCCTGCGCGATCGAGCTTTCGGCCTCGGCCCGGGCCAGCGCCCGGTTGGCCTCGGTCACCGCCTGATCGGCGCGGCGGCGGGCATCGCGGGCGGCCTGATCGGCACGGGCCAGATCGGCAAGCTGCTGCTGCAGATGCTCATGCGCCTGCTGCGCCCCGGCCGCGCGGGCCGACACATCTTCAAGATCGCGCTTCAGCGCCACAAGGCGGTTCAACTGCTGGAGCCGCAGCGCCGCGGCCGAGGGCGCATCCTCGGCGCCGGCACGGAAGCCGTCCCAGCGCCACAGGTCGCCCTCGCGGCTGACCAGCCGCTGGCCGGGCTGCAACATCGGTTGCAGATGCGGGCCGTCGGCGCGTTCGACCAGCCCGATCTGCGCGATCCGGCGGCGCAGCACCTCGGGCACCTCGACCTGGGCCGACAGCGGCGCGACGCCCGGAGGCAGCGGCTGGGTCTCGTCGTAATCGGGCAGACCGGCCCAGCCCGAGCCCTCGTCGCCGTCCAGTTCGGGGGCACGCAGATCATCGGCCAGGGCGGCGCCCAGGGCGGCCTCATAACCAGGGGTCACGCGCACCCGATCCAGCAATTGGCTGCCGGCATGGGATTCGCGTTCGACCAGCTTGGACAGCGCCGAGACCTCGGCGCGCAGCGCGCTGGCCTCGCCCTCGGCCTCTGATCGCAGGGCGCGGGCGTCGGCCTCGCGGCCCTGAACCTCGGCCCGCGCGGCCTCGGTCTCGGCCAGATGCGCTTCCGCGGCCTCGGCGGCTTCGGCCGCAGCGGCAGATGCCTCCTCGGCGCCCGCGAAATCCTCGGCCGCGCGGTCAAGCGCCGCCTTTGCCGCGGCCACCGCCTCGCGGGCCCTGGTGGCTTCGGCCTCGTTCTTCTCGACCGTGGTGCGCACTTCCGACAGCATCCGCAGCGCCGATTGGTGCCGCGCGGCAAGGCGGGCCACATCCTCGGTGCGTTCGGCCAGTATCTCCTCGCGCTCCGACAGAACGGAAGCCGCCTCGCGCGCCGCCTCGGCGGCTTCGGCCAGGCGGTCGTCATGACCCGCATGGGCCTTTGCGATCTGCGCCTGTTCCCATTCCAGCCGGGTGATCGTCTCGCCCGCGTCGTGATTGAGGCCGGTCTCGCGCTCCATGTCGCGGCCGAGCTGGTCGATGCGGGCGGTCAGGGTCTCGATCAGCCGGCGGGCGCGGGCTTCTTCGTCGTTCAGGGCGTCGCGCTGGACGTTCAGGCGCTGCAGGACGGCCGCCGCGATCGCCTCTTCCTCGCGCTTCGGCGGCAGGCCGTCCTCGGCCTTGGTCCGCGCCGCGGTGGCCGCGCGCGCCGCGGCTTCGGCCTGGGCGGCGGCCTTGGTGCGTTCGGTCAGCGCCTGATCGGCGGCCAGGCGGGCCTCGTCGGCCTCCTTCCACCGCCGATACAGCAGCGTCCCCTCGGCCCGGCGCAGCTCTTCCCCGATTTCGCGGTAGCGCGCGGCCTGGCGCGCCTGCCGGGCCAGCGTGGCGATCTGCCCGGCCAGCTGTTCGACCACATCCTCGACCCGCGCAAGGTTGGTCTCGGTCGCCGACAGTCGCAATTCGGCCTCGTGCCGGCGCTGGTAGAGGCCCGAGATCCCCGCGGCTTCTTCCAGGATCCGGCGGCGGTTCTTGGGCTTGGCGTTGATCAACTCGGAAATCTGCCCCTGGCGCACCAGCGCCGGCGAATGCGCGCCCGTCGAGGCATCGGCGAACAGCATCTGCACGTCGCGCGCCCGCACCTCCTTGGTGTTGGCGCGGTAAGCCGAACCCGCGTCGCGGGTGATCCGGCGGATGATCTCTATCTGGTCCTGATCGTTGAAACCCGAGGGCGCCAGGCGTTCCTGGTTGTCGATCGTCAGCGTCACCTCGGCGAAGTTGCGCGCCGGGCGGCTGGCGGCGCCGGCGAAGATCACATCCTCCATCCCGCCGCCGCGCATCGCCGTGGGGCGGCTTTCGCCCATCACCCAGCGCAGCGCCTCCAACAGGTTCGACTTGCCGCACCCGTTCGGCCCGACCACCCCGGTCAAACCATCATGGATGATCAGATCCGTCGGATCGACGAAGCTTTTGAAGCCGTTCAGACGCAGCCGGGTAAAGCGCAACACAGGGGCCTTTCAATGATTCCCGTATCCGTCTCATGCTCAAGATCACGGCGGCGCGAGTCAACAGGGAACCCCATCATCTGGCGGGGATCCGCAAGGTATTCACAAGATGTTGGGCGTTGTAACAATTTGGTAACGCCGGACTTGACCCTTGCGCGGCAGCGGCGCCTAATGTCCGGCACACAAGTGGAGACGGGGATGTCTGACGCCTATCTGCGGCGCGGTCCGGGCCAGGATGGCTGCCGGGCCTCTTGGCGGGCCTGGCGATGAGTGGCGGGCGCTGCCTTTGCACTGCCGTGCGCTTCGAGTTCGACGGCGCACCTCTTTGGCAGGCCCATTGCCATTGCGAAAGCTGCCGGCGCAACTGCGCCGCGCCGTTCACCTCGTTTTTCGGGGTCTCCGACGGCAGCTGGCGCTGGACTGGCGCCGCCCCAAGTGTTTATGTCTCCTCTCCTGGGGTCGAGCGGATGTTTTGCGGGACCTGCGGTACGCCGATGGCCTACCGCGCCGATCGCT
Source organism: Allgaiera indica (assembly GCF_900106675.1). Taxonomy (GTDB): domain Bacteria; phylum Pseudomonadota; class Alphaproteobacteria; order Rhodobacterales; family Rhodobacteraceae; genus Acidimangrovimonas; species Acidimangrovimonas indica. Next base: position 115,230 of record NZ_FNOB01000001.1, on the reverse strand, counting down.
ACCCCGACGAGACCCATTTCTACGCGGCGACGCTGGACGATCCGGCCGCCTACAGCCCTCAAGAACATGTCCATTGGGACGAACACCTTCCATGGCTTTCCATATCCGACACTCTGCCGCGACGATGACCCCGATCCGCGCCATCCCCCCGTATGATTGGCAGGCGCTGTTGCGGCTGATCCAGACGAACTTTGCCTATATGGAAGGGCGGATCGACCCACCCTCGTCGATGCATCGGCTGACCGCGGGGGCGATCGCGCGCAAGGCCGAAGAAGGCGAGATCTGGGTGATCGAGGATGATCATCACCCGGTCGCCTGCGTCTTCCTGACCCCGCGCGAGGGCGCGCTGTACATCGGCAAGCTGACGGTCGCGACCAGCCATCGCGGCCGCGGCCTGGCGCGGCGCTTGGTCGAGATGGCGCAGACCCGGGCCGAGGCGCTGGGCCTGCAGCTGCTGGAACTGCAGTCGCGGATCGAACTGGTGGAAAACCACGCAGCCTTCGCCTCGATGGGGTTCGAACTGACCGGCGAGACGGCGCATCCGGGCTTCGACCGTCCGACCTCTCTGACGTTTCGCAAGCTGCTTCAGTAGGGCGGCAGAGGCTGGCGGCCGCGCTCGGTCAGTTCCCAGACGTCGCGGTCCTCGATCACGACCACGCTTAGTGGCCCGCCATAGGCTGCGCCGCTGTCGATGTTCAGCCGGTTGCCGTAATGGGTGGCGCGCTCGACCGGGGTATGGCCATGGACGATAAGCGCACCGTGATCGCGCAGATCATCCAGGAAGGCGCGACGGATCCAGGTCATGTCGTCCTCGGTCTGTGCCGTCAGCGGCAGGCCGGGGCGGATGCCGGCATGAACGAAGAAGACCTCGCCGCGATGCAGATGGGTGGGAAGACCGGCCAGAAAGGCATGGTGGGCGGCGGGCACTTTGTCACGCGCCTCGGCGTGAAGCTCGGCGACCGGGCGGCGCCCGGGGTTGGCGATGCCATAGGAGGCCAGCGTCTCAAGCCCGCCGACGCGGGGGTGAAGCCAGGTGTAGTCGGGCCGCAGCATCGGATCCTGGAAATCGGCGCGCTCCAGGAAACCCGCGAACATGCGGTCATGATTGCCCTTTAGCACCACCCAGGGCGCGCCCGCAGCGATCCCCTCTGACAGAAATGCGATCACCCCGGCGCTGTCGGGGCCGCGATCGACCAGATCGCCGACATGCACCACCGGCGCCTCCGCGTCACCGGTTTCGGCCCGATCGCGTTCGATCCGCGCATGTGCGCCGCGCAGAAGATCGATCTGGCCGTGGATGTCTCCAATCGCATAGCTGCGCATCTGGCGGGTCTCCGACTTTCAGTGTCCGGCCGCAGGCTAGCGTGCCAGGCGCCCAAGGAACAGGGGCGGCCCGCCCGCGTCGCGCCGCCCCTTCATCTTGGCGAAAATACTCCGGGGGCCACATCCGGCGGCCCGAACGGGCGGGGCGCCAGCCACGGGGGCAGCGCCCCCGCCCCCGTCAGGCCGCGTCGAAGACCAGCGGCCGCACCTGGTTGAACAGGCCGGTATCGGTCAGCGCCTTCAGCACGGATTGCGGCGGCGGCGCATCCAGGTAGAGCAGCGCGATCGCATCCTTGCCCACGGACGAACGACCCAGGGTGAAGTTCGCGATATTCACTCCGGCCTCGCCCATCGTGCGGCCCAGCGTGCCGATGATGCCGGGCACGTCGTTGTTGGTGGTGTAGAGCATATGCGTCCCCACCTCGGCGTCTATATTGATGCCCTTGATCTGGATGAACCGAGGCTTGCCGTCCGAAAAACAGGTGCCCGCGATCGAGCGCTCGCGCTTCTCGGTCACCACGGTCACCTTGATATAGGCATCGAACACCCCCGACTTCGCCTGGTTGGTGGTCGAGATCTTCATCCCGCGTTCCTTGGCGACGATCGGTGCCGAGACCATGTTCACATCGGGGTTGGTCGCCTTCATGATCCCCGCGATCACCGCGCAGTTCAGCGCCGCAAGGTTCATCTCGGCCACCGCGCCGTCATAAAGCACGTTCACCGCCTTGATCGGCTCGTCGGTCATCTGGCCGGTGAAGGTGCCCAGATGCTCGGCCAGCTTCAGCCATGGCCCCATGATCGCGGCCTCTTCGGCCGTGACCGAGGGCATGTTCAGCGCGTTCTGCACCGCGCCGGTCAGCAGGTAGTCCGACATCTGCTCGGCCACCTGGATCGCCACGTTTTCCTGTGCCTCGGTGGTCGCCGCCCCCAGATGCGGCGTGCAGACGACATTGGGCAGGCCAAACAGCACGTTCTCGGTCGCCGGCTCCTCCGCGAAGACATCCAGCGCCGCGCCCGCCACATGGCCCGATTTCAGCGCCTCGGCCAGCGCTGTCTCGTCGATCAGCCCGCCACGGGCGCAGTTGACGATGCGCACGCCCTTCCTGGTCTTGGCGATGTTTTCGGCCGACAGGATGTTGCGGGTCTTGTCGGTCAGCGGCACATGCAGGGTGATGAAATCCGCCCGCGCCAGCAACTCGTCCAGTTCCACCTTGGTCACGCCGATCTGCTTGGCGCGCTCTTCCGACAGGAAGGGGTCGTAGGCCACCACCTTCATGTGCAGTCCCAGCGCCCGGTCGCAGACGATCGAGCCGATGTTGCCCGCGCCGATCACGCCCAAGGTCTTGTTGAACAGCTCGACCCCCATGAAGCGCGACTTTTCCCACTTGCCGGCCTGGGTCGAGGCGTTCGCTTCCGGGATCTGCCGCGCCACCGCGAACATCATCGCGATGGCGTGCTCGGCGGTGGTGATCGAGTTGCCGAAGGGCGTGTTCATCACGATCACGCCCTTCTTCGACGCCGCCGGGATGTCGACGTTGTCGACCCCGATGCCAGCCCGGCCGATCACCTTCAGATTGGTGGCCTGGGCCAGGATCTTCTCGGTCACCTTGGTGGCCGACCGGATGGCAAGGCCGTCATACTGTCCGATCACCTGGGCCAGCTTGTCCTTGTCCTTGCCAAGGGAGGGTTCGAAATCCACCTCGATCCCGCGGTCGCGGAAGATCTGCACGGCGGTTTCGGAAAGCTTGTCGGAAACGAGTACCTTGGGGGCCATGTCAGGCTCCTTTTCGCATGAAATGTGGGGGCGACGCGCGCGGCCCTCCGCATCGGGGGCGGACGCGCGCGGCCGGAAGGTTGTTCAGGCGGCTTTGGAAAGTGCGGCGATCTCGGCCCGGTAGGCCCAGTCGATCCAGGGCATCAGCGCACGCACATCGGCGCTTTCCACCGTCGAGCCGCACCAGATCCGCAGACCAGGCGGCGCATCGCGATAGGCGCCCACGTCCAGCGCCACGCCCTCGTTCTCCAGCCGCTTCGCGACCGCCTTGGCAAAGGCCGCGCCGTCGGTGATGCGCGGATCGGTGAACTTCAGGCACACGCTGGTGGTCGAGGCCGTCGCCGGGTCCACGGCCAGGTTCTCGATCCAGTCATGGGCGGCGACGAATTCCGCCACCGCCGCGGCATTGTCATCGGCGCGCTTGATCAGCGCGGGAAGGCCGCCAATGGATTTCGCCCAGTTCAGCGACACCAGGTAATCCTCGACCGCCAGCATCGAGGGCGTGTTGATCGTCTCGCCCTTGAAGATGCCCTCGATCAGCTTGCCGCCCTTGGTCATGCGGAAGATCTTCGGCAGCGGCCATGCGGGGGTATAGCTTTCCAGACGCTCGACCGCGCGGGGGGACAGGATCAGCATTCCGTGCGCGGCCTCGCCGCCCAGCACCTTCTGCCAGGAGAAGGTGGTGACATCGAGCTTGTCCCAGGGCAGATCCATCGCGAAGGCGGCGCTGGTCGCGTCGCAGATCGTCAGGCCCGCGCGGTCGGCGGGGATCGCGTCGCCGTTCGGCAGCCGCACGCCCGAGGTGGTGCCATTCCAGGTGAAGACCACGTCGGTGTTGAAATCGACCGTTCCGAAATCGACGATCTCGCCGTATTCGGCGGTCTTCACATCGGCGTCGATCTTCAGCTGTTTGACCACGTCGGTCACCCAGCCCGCGCCGAAGCTTTCCCAGGCCAGCATGGTTGCGCGGCGCGCGCCCAGCATCGACCACAGCGCCATTTCCACCGCGCCGGTGTCCGACGCGGGCACGATACCGATGCGGTAATCGTCCGGCACGCCGAGGATTTCGCGGGTAAGATCAATGGCCTGCTTCAGCTTGGCCTTGCCCACGGCGGCACGGTGCGACCGCCCCAGGGGCGCGTCGGCAAGCAGATCCAGCGAATAGGTGGGGATCTTGGCGCAGGGGCCAGAGGAAAAACACGGATTGGCCGGCCGCGTAGCCGGGGTCTTGATGGTCATCGGTGGTATCCTTACAGATATGCGCCCCTCGTTGGGGAGGGGTGTCCCACCGCCGCTCATACGCCCCGCCCGGTACTGGCGCAAGCGAAATTATTGCGCTATTGCGCCGCTTGATCGCCCGTATGCGACCTTGCCGCCCGCCTTTGTTGTTCCGCCTCATTGCCATCCCCATCCCCGACCGGAGCCCCCATGCAGATCGTTACCCTCCTCGCCAATCCCGATCGCGCCAATCTGTCGCGCACGGGGGTCGACACGCTGCGCCGCGCCTGGGGCGGGGGCGAGGTGCGGTGGCTCGACCCCGGGATCGCGGTGGAATTCCCGCTGGAATCCGTGCCTTCTGATTTCCGCGCGCGCTGGCAGGAGTTGCAGGATCAGGGCTTCGATCTGAACATCCTGCCCGCCGAGGGGCGGCGCAAGAAAGTGCTGCTGGCGGATATGGATTCGACCATGATCGGCCAGGAATGCGTCGACGAACTGGCCGCCGAGGCCGGCGTCGGCCCCCGGGTGGCCGAGATCACCGCCCGCGCGATGAACGGCGAACTGGATTTCGAGGGTGCCCTGCGCGAGCGGGTCGCGCTGCTGGCAGGGCTGCCCGCCGAAGTGATCCACAAGGTGCTGGCCGAGCGCATCACCTTCACCCCCGGCGGACGCAAGCTGATCGGTACGATGAAGACCCAGGGTGGCTATACCGTGCTTGTCTCGGGCGGGTTCACCGCGTTTTCCGAGGCGGTGGCGACCTACCTGGGGTTCGACGAGAACCGCGCCAACGTGCTGCTTGTCGAGGATGGCAAGCTGTCGGGCAAGGTGGCCGAGCCGATCCTGGGGCGCGCGGCCAAGGTTGCCGCCCTAGAGGCCACCTGCGCGCGGCTGGGCGTGGCCGAGGATCAGGTGATCGCGGTGGGCGACGGGGCCAACGATCTGGACATGCTGCACAGGGCCGGCTGCGGCGTGGCGCTGCACGCCAAGCCCACCGTCGCCGCGCAATGCGAGGTCCGGGTCAACCACGGCGACCTGACCGCGTTATTGTACCTTCAGGGCTACGGCCGGGACGAGATCGTCGCCGCCCCGTAAAGCTGGCTAGCGCTGGCGTCCGCCGGCCGAATACAGCACGTCGCCATGACGCGGCACCCGTCGATAGGGGTGCGACACAAGCGCGAAGCCCTGATCGCGGAAGTGGGTGTCGACATCGTCAAAACGCGCCCCGCCCTCATAGAAGGGCTCGCGCGAGATTTCGCATTTGCAGAAGGCGAAGTCCCGCAGGGATTCGCCCAGGCCGCGCAGCACCGCCAGTTCGTGACCCTGCACGTCGACCACCAGCAAGGCCTTGCCGGCCGCGCCCGGGGCGATGCCGTGATCTGCCATGATCTCTGGCAGGGTCTGGCTATGCAATTGCACCACTTCGCCGGTTTCCTCGACCTGCGTGAAACGTTGCCTGAACCGCTCGGACGCGCGATAGACAGAGGATGATGCGCCATCGCCGTTGAAGCGATGAAATTCCATCTTGGCCCCCGGCGTCGACGACACAAGGCCCAGATGCGCGATATGGCGGCCCGGGCCCCGGTGAGCGTCAAGCACCTGTTGCAAGGTGGTATGGGTGTCGGGGTCGGCTTCGATCCACAGCACCGTTCGGGCACCGAAGCTTTCGTAAAGCGCGCGATCCTCGGCGTGATGAGCGCCGACATGGACCACCAGGTCGACCGGCCGCGCGCGCATCGCGATCAGTTCGAACTTCGAACTGCGCAGGCGGCGGCGCAGCCCCGGCGGCAGCTTCCGCTTGACGGCGCGTTCGACGCCCTGAAGGAATTTGACCACTGAACGACCTTTCCCAGGGGGCTAAATCAGATGCCCTAGATTCGTAACATCCTGGGTTCATAATTTCGAGTACTTGAAGGCAAAGATACCTTAGGCGAAGCCCGGAGCGGTCCGCAGCCCGCCGGTTTCGATCCCGCGCCAGTTGCGTTCCGGTCCCAGCCGTTTCAGGGCCGCCGGATGGGCCGCATCCAGAACGCCCAGCCGGATCAGAAGCGCGGTGATCGCGGCCTCGGCGGCGCGGGTGCCGCCGTCCACGATCTTCAACGCGATGCCCAGCCGCTGTTCGGGCAGGATCGCGACAAAGACCGCCTCGGCCCCGGTCTTGATCGCCACGCGGCCGCCCATCGCGCGCATCAATTCGGTGCAGGCGCGGCCCTCGCCCGCGACCATCTCGGGATGCGCGCGCATCGCGTCGCGCAGCCGCGCCGCCGCCGCCGCCCGCGCGCCGGCCTTGCCGTCGGCACCGGCGAAATAGGCCATTGCCCGGCCCAACCCGGCAATCGAAGTAGCGAAATTCGGCGCCGAGCAGCCGTCAATCCCGTTGCCAGGGCTGGCCTCGCCGGTGACCTCCTCAAAGGCCGCGCGCACCGCCTGCTGCACCGGATGGGCGAGGTCGACATATTCGGGCCCCGCGCCCAGGTGCTTGGTCAGCGTAAGGAACCCCGCGTGCTTGCCCGAGCAATTGTTGTGGATCTGGCAGGGGCTTGTGTCCGAGCACATCAACCCCTTCATCGCCTCTTTGTCGCTCGGCATGTGCGATCCGCAGCGTAGATCGGCCTCGGCCAAGCCCAGCCCGTCCAGCCAGCCGCGCACCGTGTCGGTGTGGATCGCCGCGCCCGAATGGCTGGCGCAGGCCAGGGCAAGACGCCGCGCATCCAGACCCACGGCATCGGCGGCGCCGCTTTCCACCAGCGGCAGAGCCTGCAGCATCTTGCACGACGAGCGCGGATAGATCAGCGCATCCGGATCGCCCCAGGCCTCGACGATATCGCCGCCGGCGTCGCAGATCACCGCATGGCCCAGATGAGCGCTTTCGCACCGGTCCCCACGCCACAATTCGATCATCGGTGCAGGTTCCATTCGGCTTCCCCTCAATCATGCGCGATTTCTTGCCATTGGCCTTTGAAAGCGCGCGCGTTTCAAGCTAACACGGGGATATCGAGTTGAGTTGGCCCCCGCCACTGGAAAAGGTACGATCCACGTACCGGCGGCGGGGCGAGGCATGGATAGAATAGGGACAGGGACCGAGATGACACTCACCAAAGCGCGCGTCCTGATTGGCGCGCTCGCGGCAGTGGCGATGTTCGCGCCGGCAACCGGGGCTTTCGCCCAGGCCTCCAACAACCGCGTCGCCGTGAAGACCGACTGGAGCGTGTTCACCGAAGGCAACCCGAAGGAATGCTGGGGCGTTTCCAGCCCGAAATCCTCTCGCATCACCGAAAACGGCAAGCCGGTGAAGGCGCAGCGCGGCGATATTCTTCTGTTCGTCACCTACCGCCCCGGCCATGATGGCAAGGGCGAGGTCTCGTTCACCGGAGGCTATCCCTTCGCCAAGGATTCCACCGCCGAGATAAAGATCGGCAATGACAGCTTCACCATGATCACCGATGGCGAATGGGCCTGGCCCAAGTCGCCCGACGATGACCCGAAGGTGATCGCGGCGATGAAGCAGGGCGCCGATGCGGTGCTTACGGCCCACAGCGCACGCGGGAAACAAACGCAGGATACCTTCTCGCTGTCGGGTTTCACCGCCGCCGCCGAGGATGCCGCGACCCGCTGCAAATAGGGCGCGGACGCTGGGCTGCCGGCCCGCGGGAGATGTACGAACACGCCGCGCCCCAAGGCCCTGGGGCGCGGCGTCTTTCATCTTCCCTGTTCCAATGCCGCCGTGCATGCCCTATATGAGCCACTTTCCAACGCCCGGACCCGTGCCATGACCGCCGAGACGCCCCGCAAGACGCCGCTTGCGCCGATCACCCAGGATGTCGTCACCTTGCCCCGCAAGCTGCCCGAGGGCGGGCGGATCAATCTTGTCGGTCTGACCCGCGACCAGATGCGCGACGCATTGATCGCCGCCGGCACGCCCGAGCGCCAGGCGAAGATGCGGGTGGGTCAGATCTGGCAGTGGATCTACCACTGGGGCCTGCGCGACTTTGCCGGGATGACCAATCTCGCAAAGGATTACCGCGTACTTCTGGACGCGCATTTCAGCATCGAGATCCCGGAACTGATCAGCCGCCAGATCAGCGAGGACGGCACCCGCAAATATCTGGTCCGCATCGCCGGCGGGCACGAGGTGGAAACCGTTTATATCCCCGAGGAAGGGCGCGGCACGCTCTGCATCTCGTCGCAGGTGGGCTGTACGCTGACCTGCTCGTTCTGCCACACCGGCACGCAAAAGCTGGTGCGCAACCTGACGGCCGGAGAGATCGCGGGCCAGGTGATGCTGGCGCGCGACGATCTGGGCGAATGGCCCCAGCCCGGCCAGCCCAAGGACGAAACGCGGCTGGTATCGAACGTCGTATTGATGGGCATGGGAGAGCCGCTTTACAATTTCGACGCCGTGCGCGACGCGATGAAGGTGGTGATGGACAACGAGGGCCTCAGCCTTTCGCGCCGCCGCATCACGCTCTCGACCTCGGGCGTGGTGCCCGAGATCGCCCGCGCGGCGGAAGAGATCGGCTGCCTTCTGGCAGTCAGCTTCCACGCCACCACCGACGCGGTGCGCGATCGGCTGGTGCCGATCAACAAGCGCTGGAACATCGAGACCCTGCTGGGGGCGCTGCGCGACTATCCCCGCCTGTCGAATTCCGAACGCATCACCTTCGAATATGTGATGCTCAAGGACGTGAACGACAGCGACGAGGACGCCCGTCGCCTGGTGAGGCTGATTGCCGGCATTCCGGCAAAGATCAACCTGATCCCGTTCAACGAATGGCCCGGCGCGCCCTATCGGCGCTCGGATTGGGAGCGGATCGAGACCTTCGCCGATATCGTCCACAAGGCAGGCTATGCCTCGCCGATTCGCACGCCGCGCGGCGAGGACATCATGGCCGCTTGCGGACAGCTGAAATCGGCGACGGAACGGGCGCGGAAATCACGCGCGCAGATCGCCGCCGAAGCTGGCCTCTGAACTGCCTCCCACCTTTCACATCCTGGCGCATATGGGCGTGAGAAATCGGGGCAGGACGTGATCCCGCCCCGGCTGTGTCTGTCAGGAAAGCGCGCACCGCGCCGTGTCAGTGTCGCACCGGGGCCGGGGCATTGCGGCAATATAGCCAGATAACCGGATGCATGCCCTGCGGCGGCAGCGCGGGGCGGAACCTGGGGCGTGGGCGGCGCGGACGCGGCGGTGGAGACGGCCAGGGCGCATAGTAAGTATTTGCGAAAGGCATGGAAGGGTCGCTCTAGATAAGGTTGTCGTGCAGGCGTTTCACCAGCAGATCGTGACCTTTCTCGGGCAGGTCTTGCGCCTTTCCATGGCAATAATTCCAAGCTCTTGCTAATCCGGGTTCATGACCGCGACCATCGCCTTGCCGAACCCAGTTGCGCGGCGGCTTTTCCTGCAGCGTCACGGCCTGGCCGAGTCGCCGTCGGGGCCCGCGCGTGGCGCCGATTTGCTGGCGCTGATCGAAAGGCTCGGCTTCGTTCAGGTCGACAGCATCAACACGGTGGCACGGGCACATGACCTGATCCTGTTCTCGCGCCGCCCGGCCTACCGGCCTGCGGCGCTGAAGCAGTTGCTGGAACGCGACCGGACGCTGTTCGAACACTGGACCCATGATGCCTCGGTTATCCCGGCTCGATTTTACCCCCATTGGCAGATCCGGTTCAATCGCGACCGCGCCCGCCTGGCCGAGCGCTGGCGGCGCTGGCAAGGTCCGGGGTTCGAGGGGAAGTTCGAAGAGATCCTTGACCACGTCGCCCGGCATGGGCCGGTCTCCTCGGCCGAGGTCGGTGCCGGCGAGGCCCGCGGGTCGGGCGGCTGGTGGGACTGGCACCCGTCGAAAACCGCGCTCGAGTATCTCTGGCGGGTGGGCAGGCTCTCGGTCACCCGGCGCGAGGGGTTTCGCAAGTTCTACGATCTGACCGAACGGGTGCTGCATCCGCGCCATTGCACCCTGGTCCCGCCGCAGGCCGCGACGATCGACTGGGCCTGCGACGCGGCACTCGACCGGCTGGGGTTCGCCACCGCGGGAGAGATCGCGGCTTTCTTCGCCACCGTCACGCCGGCCGAGGCGCGCGACTGGTGCGCCGCCGCGCTGGCGCAAGGCGATCTGGTCGAAGTCTTGGTGGAAGGCGCCGACGGCAGCCCTCGTCGCGCGTTCTCCCGCCCCGATGTGCTTCAGGCTGCCTCCGCCGCCCCTGTGCCCCCGGGACGCGTCCGAATCCTCAGCCCTTTCGATCCTGCCCTGCGCGACCGAGCCCGGGCCGAGCGGCTGTTCGGTTTTTCTTACCGCATCGAGGTCTTCGTTCCGGAGGCAAAGCGCCGCTACGGCTATTACGTCTTCCCGGTGCTAGAAGGTGATCGCCTGATCGGCCGCATCGACATGAAGGCCTGGCGCGACGCGGGCGTGCTGCGCGTCCGTGCCTTCTGGCCCGAGGCGGGCGTCGACATGGGCAAGGGCCGGTGCGCGCGGCTGGAGGCGGAACTTAACCGCATGGCGCGGTTCGCGGGCTGCGAACGGGTGGACTTCGCCTCCGGCTGGGCGCGCGGTGGTTAGGCCGCACGCGGGGGGCTGTCTGCCCCCCTGCGCCCCCCGAGAGTATTGTGGCCAAGATGAAGGGAAGCCGGCTCTACTTCATCTTGGCCCAAATACTCGCGCCGCAGGCTCGCGCGTCAGCGCGACCGGATCATCCCCATGATATCGAGCGTTTGCGCCAGGATCGGCGCGGCGATCGCATCGGCTCGTTCGGCGCCCTGGCCCAGGATGCGGTCAATTTCGGCCGGGTCGGCCATTAGCCGGGCCATCTCGGCCGAGATCGGTGCCAGTTTCGAGACCGCCAGGTCCGCCAGCGCCGGCTTGAAGGCGCCGAAGCCCTGGCCTCCGTGGCTGCGCAGCACCTGGTCCACGCTTTCGCCCGAAAGTGCTGCGTAGATGTTCACCAGGTTGCGGGCCTCGGCGCGATCCTTAAGGCCCTCGGCCTCGGACGGCAGCGGCTCGGGGTCGGTGCGGGCCTTGCGGAACTTCTGCGCGATCGTGTCGGCGTCGTCCGTCAGGTTGATCCGGCTCATGTCCGACGGGTCGGATTTCGACATCTTCCTGGTGCCGTCGCGCAGGCTCATCACCCTTGTCGCGGAGCCTTCGATCGCCGGCTCGGGGATCGGGAAGAAATCGGTCTTGTAGTCGTGGTTGAACTTGGCCGCGATGTCGCGGGTCAGTTCGACATGCTGCTTCTGATCCTCGCCCACCGGCACCTGCGTCGCATGATAAAGCAGGATGTCCGCGGCCATCAGCGACGGATAGGCGTAAAGCCCGAGCGAAGAGTTCTCGGCGTTCTTGCCCGCGGTCTTGTCCTTGAACTGGGTCATGCGGTTCATCCAGCCAAGCCGCGCGACGCAGTTGAACAGCCACGCCAGTTCCGCATGGCCCGAAACCTGGGACTGGTTGAACAGGATCGAGCGCGCCGGATCGACGCCCGACGCGATGAAGGCCGCGGCGGCCTCTCGCGTCTGGTGGCGCAGCTTCTCGGGATCCTGCCAGACGGTGATCGCATGCAGATCGACAAGACAATAGATCGTCTCGATCCCTTCGTCCTGTTTCTCGGCGAAGCGCTTGAGCGCACCAAGGTAATTGCCCAGCGTCAATCCGCCCGAGGGCTGGATGCCGGAGAATACCCGAGGCGTGAACCGGCTTTCGACGCGAGGCGTTTGGACCGCATCCGTCATTCGTGCTACTCCGTCTGGAAATCTGCGCCGCTTTCGCATATCTGCGGGGCGATCAGGCGTCAACAACCCTGGCCCGACCGGGGCGCGAGCAGGACAGATCATGCAGCACGACCATAACGCCCCGCCGCTCAATCCGATCCCGTGGGTCGTGTGGCTTTTGCTTTTGCCGATCGTCGCGATGGAGGTGGTCGTGGACCTGGGGGCCAGCGGGCTGGCGGGTGGGCCCGGCGGCATCGGCTGGCGGATCGAGTCGATCCAGGATTTCGCCTTCTCGGCGCCGCTGTTCCAGTGGATGTTCCAGAATGGCCAGTTCCCGCCCGACGCGGTGATGCGGCTGGTGACCTATCCCTTCGTCCATGCCAGCCCGATGCATGCGATCTTCGTCGCCGTCTTCCTGCTGGCGCTGGGCAAGTTCGTGGGCGAGGTGTTCCGGCCCATCGCCGTGCTGGTGATCTTTTTCGGCGCCGCGATCACCGGCGCGGTGGCCTATGGCCTCTTCGCCAACTCGCCGATCCCGCTGCTGGGCGGATATCCCGCGGATTACGGGCTGATCGGCGCCTTCACCTTCATCCTGTGGACCCGGCTGGGTGAACAGGGGCAAAGCCAGTGGGGGGCGTTCTCGCTGATCGGGATGCTGTTGGGGATCCAGCTGATCTTTGGGCTGTTCTTCGGTGCCGGGCGAGACTGGATCGCAGATCTCGCGGGTTTTGCCGCGGGCTTCGGGCTATCCTTCGTGGTGGCGCCCGGGGGCTGGCAGCGGGCGCTGTCGCGGATCCGCCGGCGCTAGCGCCCTAGCCGCGCCGAAGTGCCGCGCGGAAGTCGCTGACCCGAAAGGCGCCGAGCAGGACGCCCAACGCAAAATAGCTTACCGCCCCCGCGCCGATCAGCGACAAGAGCGCCAGATACTTGATCCCCGCCATCCCCCACAGCGGCTCAAGCAGCATTTCGGCCAGGAACAGACACATCCCCATCCCCGCCGAAGCCAGCAAGATGCGCGGCAGCCGGCGGCGGAAGCGGTCATCGAAGCTTGCCGCCGGGCCCATCGCGCGGGCGCCGGCCAGCAACAGCCAGACCATCACCCAGCCCGCCAGCGTGGTGCCCAGCGCCGCCGCGATGAACCCCACCGCCGGCGCCAGACCCAGCGCGATCGCGGCATTCACCACCATGGCGGCCAGTGCGTAGTAGAACGGCCGCCGCGTGTCCTCGCGCGCGAAGAACAGCGGCTGAAGCACCTTTTGCAGCACGAAGGCCGGCAGGCCCGCACCGTAAACCGCGACGGCCAGCGCTGTGGGCGGGACATCGGCGGCGGTGAAGCGGCCGCGTTCGAACAGCACCTGGATCAGCGGCATCGGGATCACCACAAGGGCGACCGCCGCAGGCAAGGTCATCGCCAGGGCGAATTCGGCGGCGCGCGAATAGGACGCCCGGCTGCCCGCCACGTCGCTTGCCTTCAGTCTTCGCGACAGATCCGGCAGCAGCACCACGCCGATCGCGATCGCCACCACCCCCAGCGGCAACTGATACAGGCGGTCGGCATTGTAAAGCCAGGCCACCGCGCCCTCGTAATAGCTTGCCACCTGGCGCCCGACCAGCAGGTTGATCTGCACCACCCCGCCGGCCAGCACCGCGGGCGCGGCGATCCTGGCGAGGCGCCGCATGTCGGGGGTAAGCCGCGGCCAGCGGGGATAAAGCGCGATCCCCGCGCGCCGCGCCGCGATCCAGACCAGAGCCAGTTGCGCCACGCCCGCCAGCGGCACCGTCCAGGCCAGCGCCATCCCGACGTTCCAGTGCAGCACATCGGCCCCCAGCATGGCGGCGATGAACAGCAGGTTCAGCAACACCGGCGCGGCGGCGGCGGCGGTGAAGCGCCCCACAGCGTTCAACACCCCCGAGCACAGCGCCGCGAGCGAGATCATCAGGATATAGGGAAACGCGATGCGCCCGAAGGTGACGGCCAGGTCAAAGCGCTGGTCGTCGGCAAAGCCCGAGGCCATGGCAAGCACCAGCCAGGGCATCGCCAGCTGGCCGAGCAGGGTAAAGAGGATCAGGATCGAGGCCAGTCCCGAGAACGCGTCGCGCGCGAATTCGCCGGCGGCCTCGCCGGCCTCGTGGCGCTTCGAGAACATCGGCACGAAGGCCATGTTGAAGGCGCCCTCGGCAAAGAAGCGGCGGAACATGTTGGGCAGGGCGAAGGCCACGATGAAAGCCTGCGCGGTGGGGCCCGCGCCCAGGAAGGCGGCGATCATGATGTCGCGGGCAAAACCCAGAAGGCGGCTGGCCATGGTCCAGCCCCCCACGGTGACGAAGCCGCGCACCAGTCGGATCGGTTGCATTACTGGATCGCCCTCTCGGCGCCGTCGATGATCGCCATGCGCAGCTTGCGCTCCAGCGCTTCCTGCTTCGACCGGGAATGCAGTTTCAGCCCGAACATGTCCTTGACGTAGAAGCTGTCCACCACCTGGGCCCCGAATGTCGCGATCACCGCACTTGCGATGTAGATGTTGCTGTTCGCCAGCGTCCGGGTCAGGTCGTAAAGCAGGCCGGGCCGGTCGCGGGTGTCGACCTCGATGATCGTGTAGATCTCGGAGCCCTCGTTATCGAATGTGATCGAGGTCGGGAAGCGGAATTGACGTTCGCGCTTCTTCAGCTTGTCGCGGTCCTTCAGCGCGTCGCGCGCCACCACCTCGCCCTTCAGGGTCTTGCCGATCATCTGCTTCAGGCGTGGCAGGCGGGCCTCTTCATAGGGGTGGCCCTCGGCGTCCTGCACCCAGAAGACGGCGGTGGCGAAGCCGTCCTTCGACGTATAGGTGCGCGCATCCACCACGTTCGCCCCGACCAGCGCCAGCGCCCCCGCCAGCCGCGAGAAGATGCCCGGATGGTCGGCCAGCGCGAAACAGGCCCGTGTCGCATCATGGTCGCGATCCGGGTGCAGGTCGATGCGCACCTCGTCATCGGCCAGGCCCTTCAGCAGGCCGGCAAAGACCACATGCGCCTCGGTCGGCAGGCCCTGCCAATAGGGGCCGTAATGGCGCCCGGTTTCGGCGCGCAACGCCTTGCGGTCCCAGCCTGGCAGCGCCTCGCGCAGCAGACGCTTGGCCTCGGTTTCGCGCTTGTCGCGGTTCAGCGCCTCAAGGCCGGTCTCCAGCGCTTCCGCCGTCTCGGCGTAAAGCCTGCGCAACAGCATGGCCTTCCAGTTGTTCCAGGTGTTGGGCCCGACGCCGCGAATGTCGCAGACCGTCAGCACCGTCAGCAGATCCAGCCGCTTGCGGGTCTTCACCAGCTTGGCGAAATCGCGCACGGTGCGCGGATCGGATATGTCGCGTTTCTGCGCCATGTCCGACATCAGCAGGTGATAGCGCACCAGCCATTCCACGGTTTCGCAATCCTCGGCGTTCAGCTTTAGCCGCGGCGCCACACGCCGGGCGATCTGGGCGCCCAGGATCGCATGATCCTCGGGCCGGCCCTTGCCGATGTCGTGCAACAGCAGTGCCACCACCAGAACCTTGCGGTTCACACCCTCCGTCAGGATGCGGCTGGCGATCGGCAGTTCCTCGACCAGCTCGGCATGCTCGATCTGGGTCAGGACCGAGATCGTCTGGATCGTGTGCTCGTCCACGGTGTAGTGGTGATAGACGTTGAACTGCATCATCGCGATGATGCGCTCGAATTCGGGGATGAAGGCGCCAAGCGCGCCCAGCTCGTTCATCCGGCGCAGCGCGCGTTCGGGATTGCCGTGCTTGAGCAGCATGTCCAGGAAGATCCGGTTCGCCTCTCGGCTTTCGCGCATCTCGTCGTCGATCAGATCAAGATTGGCCGAGACCAGCCGCATCGCGTCGGGATGCAGCAGATGGCCGGTGCGCAGCCCTTCCTCGAAGATGCGCAACAGGTTCAGCTTGTCGGCCAGGAAGCGTTCGGGATCGGCGATGTCGATGCGGTTCTGGCGCAGCGCCAGCCCGCCGCGCAGCTTGCGGCGGCGGCGGAACAGGCCGGCCAGCATCGGCTCGGTCTTCACATGCTGGGCTTCCAGCTGGGTCAGGAAGATGCGGGTAAGTTCCCCCACCTTGGTCGCCTCGCGAAAGTAATCCTGCATGAAGACTTCCACCGCCCGGCGCCCGGCGGCATCCTGATAGCCCATGCGTTCCGCCACCTCGACCTGCAGGTCGAAGGTCAGTTGATCCATCGCCCGCCCGGTAAGGTAATGCAGATGGCAGCGCACCCCCCACAGGAAGTTTTCAGCCTGCGCGAAGGCCGCGTATTCCTCGGGGCGGAAGACGCCCAGATCGACCAGTTCCGCCGCGCGATCCACCCGATGCAGGTACTTCGCGATCCAATAGAGCGTCTGCAGATCGCGCAGCCCCCCCTTGGCCTCCTTGACGTTTGGCTCCAGCATATAGCGCTGGCCGCCCTGGCGCTTGTGCCGTTCGGCCCGCTCTGACAGCTTGGCCTCGATGAATTCCGACCCCGTCGAGGCAAAGAGATCGGACCACAGCCTGTCCTTCAGCCGCGCGGCAAGCTCGGCGTCGCCGTCCAGGAAACGGTGTTCCAGCAGCGCGGTGCGGATCGTGATGTCACCCTTGCCCTGGCGAATGCACTCGGCCACGGTGCGGGTGGAATGGCCCACCTTCAGCCGCAGATCCCACAGCATGTAGAGCATCGATTCGATCAGGCTTTCGGCCCAGCTGGTCAGCTTCCACGGGATCAGGAACAGCAGGTCGATGTCGGAATGCGGGGCCATCTCGGTCCGGCCGTAGCCGCCTACGGCCATCAGTGCGATGCGCTGGGCCTTGGTCGGGTTGGGTAGTGGATGCAGATGGATGCGCGCGACATGCAGCGCCGCCGTCACCAGCCCGTCGGTCAGGTAGGCCTGGCTGGTGATCAACTCGCGCGCGGCCAGGGGGTGGGCATGGAACGCCTCTTCCAGTGCGGCGTTGCCGCGGCGCCTGGCCTCGGACAGCACCTTCACGGCGGCGGCACGGCGGGCCTTGGGGTCTTCGGCGGGGACGGCGCTAACGGCCTTGTCCAGTTCGGCGATCACGGCGGGCGTGTCGAAAATGCCCGACGCCGGGCAGATCAGGGCGCCCGGCGTCGGTTTGTGGATCGGGTGGAGGCCGGGGTCAGAGCCCGGCGCCGCCAAAGCTTCTTGGGGCAGGGTCAATCACTTGCACCTGGTTGTTGACGATCTGAGCGACGGCAAGCCCGCGCTGGTTGGTGCCATTGGGCAGCAGCCGGAAGATGCCGTTGACGCCGACGAAGCCCGAGGGCTGGGTCAGCGCCTGGGCGGTCAACGCGTTGGATTTTCCGGCCTTGATCAGCGCCCCGATCGCGGCGATCCCGTCATAGGCGAGGCCGGTGATCGGCAGCGGCGGGTTGCCATAGGCCTGGGCGTAGCGTGCGGCGAATTGCTGGCTCATCGACGGGTCGGGCAGGGCGAACCAGGCGCCCTGGACGCCGGGCAGCGACAGCGTCGACTGCGGGATGTCCCAACGGGTCAGGCCGATGAACTGCTCGGTCTTCGAATCGACGCCATTCTCACTGAGCAGCTGGGTCAGCAGGGGCAGGGCGCCGGCGGTGTTCGCGGCCAGGAAGACCGCGTCCGTATTGGCGTTCTTGATGTCATTGGCGATCGTCGGGGCGGCCTGCACCACGCCGTTTTGCGAATATTGATAGGTGTCGTCGGCAACCTTGGTGGCGCCGGCGCTGGCGATCGCATTTGTGATCGCGCTGTCGGCCATCTGCCCGGCGGTGGTGGTGTCATGCACCACGGCGATCTTGGTCTTGCCCTGGCTGACCGCGTATTGCATCAGCCGGCTCGCCGTGTCCGAGAAGGTCTGCCCCAGGATGAAGACATTGCCACCCGCGATCGAAGGGTTGTTCGAGAACGCCAGCACGTTGATCCCACGTGCGGCGGCGACCACGCCCGCGGCATTCGCGGCCTGGGCATAGACCGGGCCGAGGATGATCTTTGCCCCATCGTTGATCGCTTGCGTGGCGGCCTGGGTCGCCTGCTGGGGATTGCCTGCGGTCGGGTAAACGCGCAGGTCGATCTTGACGCCGTTGAGGTCCGCAATTGCAAGCCGCGCTGCGTTTTCAAGGCTTTTCGCCAGCAGGTTGTCGCTTTGCTGGGTCGATCCGGCGGGCACCAGAAGGGCCACCTGGACGGTGCCGCCGGTGTTGATCAGCGGGCCTCCGCCGGTCATCGGCTCACATGCGGCAAGGCCCAGCGCTGCCAGACCGAAGCCAAGGCGGATCAACGACTTGCGGGCACGCTTCAAAAAGGCAAACATCTGTGTTCCTGAGGCTGTCACGGGGCGCTGGCTCGGTGCAAGCCTAAGCTGATGGCCCGGTGAAGTAAACGTGTCTGAGAATGGAGGCGATGATGATCGGCGATAGCCGGCCCGCGGCGGAAGATATGACGCCTCCGGAGGTGCAATCCACCCCCGGCCCGGGAGCCCGGCCCGGCGCACGCCCGGTGCCGGCGGGGTTGCATCTGATCGCAACCCCGATCGGGGCGGCACGAGACATTACCCTGCATGCGCTGGACCTGCTGGCGGGGGCAGATGTCCTGGCTGCCGAGGATACCCGCACCCTGCGCAAGCTGATGGAAATCCATGGCCTTAGCCCCGGGGCGCGTCCGCTGATCGCCTATCACGATCATAACGGCGCCCGGGCTCGGCCGGGGCTGATGCGGGCGTTGGCCGAGGGCCGCTCTGTCGTCTACGCCTCGGAGGCGGGTACGCCGCTGGTGGCCGATCCCGGCTATCAATTGGTTCGCGCGGCGCTTGCGGAAGGCCACCCTGTCCATGCCGCGCCGGGCCCATCAGCGGTGCTCGCCGCGCTCGCGGTATCGGGTTTGCCCACCGACAGGTTCCTGTTCGCGGGCTTTCCGCCCGCCTCCGGCGCCGCCCGTGCCCGTTGGCTGGCTGAATTGGCGCCGGTGCAGGCGACGCTGGTGCTGTATGAATCGCCCAAGCGCGTTCATAAACTCTTAACCGAATCGATGAAACATTTGGGGAACGGACGGCAGGCGGCCGTCTGCAGGGAATTGACCAAACGTTTCGAAACCGTGACCCGTGGCACGCTGGCGGAATTGGCGGAGGCGTTCGCCGGGAAACCGGTCAAGGGAGAGATCGTGGTGGTGGTCGACCGGCCCGATGCGGCCCCCGCGGGGGTCGAGGATCTGGAGGAGGCCTTGCGCGCGGCGCTTGCGCGGGTTTCGCTGAAGGACGCGGTGGCAGAGGTAGCGGCGGCACTGGGCGTGCCTCGGCGTGAAGTATATCAGGCGGCGCTGAAGTTGGCGGGCGAGCGATGAACCGAAGATTGCGCGGGAAGGTATCGTATCTGGCCGGCCTCGCTGCCGAGGAAAGCGTGGCCCGCCGTTATGGGGCATCCGGTCATCGGGTGGCGGCGCGGCGCTGGCGCGGAACGGCGGGAGAGATCGACCTGATCTTGCGTAAGGGGACAGAGTTGATCTTCGTCGAAGTCAAACAGAGCAGTAACTTCGCCCGCGCCGCCGAGCACGTGACGCGGCGACAGATGGAACGTGTCTACACCGCGGCCTCCGAATTCCTGGTCGGAGAGCCGGGTGGGATGGATACGCCTTCGCGTTTCGACGTGGCGCTGGTGGATGGGGCCGGTCGGATCGACATTCTAGAAAACGCCTACGCCGCCTGATCCTCCGTTTCGAGCGTTGGGTGGCCGAGCCAAGGGGCGGACACGTAGGTTTGGCTTTGCATGCAAACGCAGGCGGGGCCGCATAGTGCGAGCCGAGTGAAGCGGACTGAGTGCTGGTTAAGTCTGGCGAACGAGTCGCAGGGCGGAGTCTGTGGGCGTTGCTCTGCGGGCCTGTCGGCGTTTCGAGGCCGGGAAGGCGCCTTGGCGGAAGCCGTTCGTGCATAGGGCAACAATTAGCGAACCCTTTGACCGATGGGCGGCCGCTGCTATGCGGCAATATTTCTCGGAACAGCTGTTCGCAGCGCCGGTCTGCCTGTTCGCTGCAAGGTACAAGTCGCTCGGGCGTGCTGATATGCTCGTCGACGCTGAACTGGCGCCCGTCGAATGGCCCGGGCTGATCGCGACGAAACGGGAAGCGGGCCGAGCTTCAGGAAATCGAAGCCCACCTTGCAAAATCCGCGTACAGCCAGCGAAGCCCTGCTTCATCGAACAACCAATCCGCTTTGGAGTTCTCCATCCAATGGGCCGCGAGATCGGCCTCGGCGTCGTTGAGCAAGTACCTCAAGTAGGCAGCGAGTTCTTTCACCGCTTGATCTCCAAACCTAAGCCGAAAGCCTTGGTAAAGTTCGTGGCGAGCGCCGGAAGCTTCCGACAACCACCCCGGATATACCAGGTAGAGGTCCTGGTGGAGTTGCAACGTGAAATCGCGAAAGGCTTGAGGGGCGGGCATATCAGTCGCTCCATGAAGAAGAGGTCTCGATTATGAAGCCGTTTGGTGGGCAAGAAGTAAATTCCACCACCTTGCCCGACGCCGACCGAAGACCGAACAATCGCGGTTGCCGACGTTCCAGCCTTTTCGCAAGGAATGGGCTGACCGCGCCAGATGCGCGTCAACCGGCCGGCAAGGGCTGCTTCTTTTGCCGTGTCAGTTGGGGAAGGTGGCGCCTCCTGTCGAGGTGGCGGCGCGCCGGGCAACGGGTCTTCGCCCCAGAGCGGGAATTGCAACTGCGCGGGACTTGCGCCATCTAGGGGCTGAAACCCGGAGGCGCGCATGGGATTGAAGATAGCACTGCAGATGGACCCGATCGGCGAGGTCAACATCGACGCTGACAGCACGTTCCGCATCGCCGAGGAGGCGCAGGCGCGCGGGCATGAACTGTTCTACTACACGCCCGACCGGATTGCCTTTCAAGAAGGGCGGGTGACGGCGCGGGGCCGGCCGGTGACGGTTCGGCGCGTGCGCGACGATCACGTCAGCTACGGCGATGAGACCGAGGTTGATCTGGCAGATTTCGATGTCGTCTGGTTACGGCAGGACCCGCCTTTCGACATGGGCTATATCACCACGACCCATCTGCTGGACATGATCCATCCGGGCACAATGGTGGTGAACGATCCGTTCTGGGTGCGCAACTTCCCCGAAAAGCTGCTGGTCCTGCGCTTCCCCGATCTCACCCCCCCCACGACGATCGCGCGGGATCTGGCCACCCTGCGGGCCTTCAAGGAGCGCCACGGCGAAATCATCCTCAAGCCGCTTTACGGCAACGGCGGGGCCGGCGTCTTCCGGTTGGGCGAGGGAGATCGCAACCTGGCCTCGCTGCATGAATTGTTCGCCTCGATCAATCGCGAGCCACTGATCGTACAGAAGTATCTGCCAGCCGTTACCAAAGGCGACAAGCGTATCATCCTTGTCGATGGCGAACCGGTCGGCGCGATCAACCGGGTCCCCGCCGCGGGGGAGGTGCGTTCCAACATGCATGTTGGCGGACGGCCCGAAAAGGTCGGCTTGACCGAACGCGACCGTGAAATCTGTGCCGCCATTGGTCCCACCTTGCGCGAACATGGCCAGATCTTCGTCGGCATCGACGTGATTGGCGATTGGCTGACGGAAATCAACGTGACCTCGCCTACAGGTATCCAGGAACTGGAACGTTTCGACGGCACCAATGTCGCCGCGCGGATCTGGGAGGTGATCGAGGCGCGGAGGGCCGAGGGGTGAGCCGCCGGCTCGCCCTGCTTTCCTTCCTACTGCGCCATGTCGCACGTCCGCGCCTGGCACGGGTCACCGATCCGATCCAAGCGCGTGCCGATTTTGCCCGCACCGCGCGCGGCCTGTTCCGGGCACCCCCCTATTCCGTTATGTTGCCCGGTTCGGTAAGGGGCGAGGCCCACTCTGCGCGTGAAATCCCAGGTCTTTGGGTCTCTTGCGGACCGGTCCATCAGCGTCGGGTGCTGCTTTACCTGCATGGCGGCGGCTATGTGACCGGCAGCCCCCAGACCCATGCCGCGATGGTCGCGCGGCTGTCGAAGATCGCCGGCCTGCGCGCTTTCCTGCCGGCCTATCGGCTGGCGCCCGAAAATCCCGCGCCGGCCGCGCTTGACGACGCGATCGCCGCCTGGAACGGGTTGTTCGCGCTGGGCTACGATCCGGACCGCATCGTCCTGGCCGGCGACAGCGCCGGCGGCGGCCTTGCCTTCGCGCTGCTGGCCGCGCTTTGCGCCCGCGGGACGCCGCCTCGCATGGTCCTGGGCTTTGCGCCCTGGGTCGATCTGACGGGGCGTGGTGCTTCGCTTGCCGCCAATGCGGGGCGCGATGCGCTGCTGCCGGCCCGCCGTTTCAACGAACTGGCGAAGATGTATGCCGGTCTGATTCCGCGCGACGATCCGCGGGTTTCGCCCCTGTTCGCCGATTTTCCCGGGGCGCC
This sequence comes from Allgaiera indica, assembly GCF_900106675.1. Taxonomy (GTDB): domain Bacteria; phylum Pseudomonadota; class Alphaproteobacteria; order Rhodobacterales; family Rhodobacteraceae; genus Acidimangrovimonas; species Acidimangrovimonas indica. The sequence continues at coordinate 92,816 of NZ_FNOB01000001.1, read as the reverse complement.
GCCGGTGCTGCTGCAGGTCTCGGACGATGAGATCCTGCGCGACGACAGCCTGCGCCTGGCCCGCCGGCTTGAGGATTTCGGCGCCCGGGTGACCGTCCAGCGTTGGCCGCGTGCCCCGCATGTCTTTCAGATCTTCGACGGCTGGATCCCCGAGGCGCGCGCCGCGTTGCTGTCCGCGGGACAGGCGATTCGCGACAGTTTCAGCCCGGCACCCCGGTCAGGCGGAAGCTGACGGCCTCGGCCACATGGTGGCGCCGGACGCGGTCCGAGGCCTCCAGATCGGCGATGGTGCGCGCCACCCGAAGCACCCGGTGATAGCCCCGCGCCGACAGGCCGAAACGCTCGGCCACCCGGGCAAGCAGGGCGCGCCCTTCATCGTCCGGCGCGGCGATTTCCTCTAGCAGGCGGCCTTCGACATCGGCGTTGACCCGCGCTGTGGTGCCATCGAGCCGCGCGGCCTGACGCGCCCGCGCCGCCGCGACGCGCGTCGCGACATCGGACGAGGACTCACCCGATGGCGGCAGGTCGAGATCGGTATAGGCGACCGGCGGCACCTCGATCCGCAGATCGAAGCGGTCCATCAGCGGCCCCGATATCCGGCCTAGGTAATCGGCGCCGCATTGGGGCGCCCGGGCGCAGGCGCGACCGGGGTCGGACAGAAAGCCACAACGGCAGGGGTTGGCCGCCGCCACCAGAAGGAACCGCGCCGGATAGCGGACATGGGCGTTGGCGCGCGCGACGGTAACTTCGCCGGTCTCGATCGGCTGGCGCAAGGTTTCCAGAACCTGGCGCGGGAATTCCGGGAGTTCGTCGAGAAACAGCACCCCGTTGTGGGCCAGGCTGATTTCGCCCGGCCGGGCGCGGCGGCCGCCGCCGACGATCGCCGCCATCGAGGCGGTGTGATGCGGTTCGCGGTACGGTCGGACGCGCGATATCCCCCCCGAATCGATCAGTCCCGCCAGGGAATGGACCATCGAAGTCTCCAGCGCCTCGGCCGCGGAAAGCGGTGGCAGAAGACCGGGCAGACGGGCGGCCAACATCGATTTTCCAGCACCTGGCGGCCCGGTCATCAACAGGTGATGACGTCCGGCGGCGGCGATTTCCAGGGCGCGCTTGCCGCGTTCCTGCCCCTTGACGTCGCGCAGGTCGCGCGCCGCGACATCGGGGGTCACTTCGCCGGCCTCTGATGGGGAAAGCGGCTGCTGCCCGGTGAAATGGCGCACCACATCGGCCAGCGACCCCGCCGCCAGCACTTGCGCGGCGCCAACCCAGGCGGCCTCGGCTCCGCAGCCGCGCGGGCAGACAAGGGCGCGGTCGGCCTCGGCGGCGGCCATCGCGGCGGGCAGGGCACCCGCGACCGGCACCAACGAGCCGTCAAGCGACAGCTCGCCCAGGGCAAGGCTGGTGTCGACCGCGTCATGTGGCAGGATTTCGAGCGCCGCGAGCAGCGCCATCGCCACAGCCAGATCGAAATGCGAACCTTCCTTCGGCAGATCCGCCGGAGAGAGGTTCACCGTGATCCGCTTGGCCGGCAGCGCGATCGACAGCGCGCTGAGCGCCGCCCGCACCCTTTCACGCGCCTCGCTGACCGCCTTGTCGGGCAGACCCACGATCGCGAAACCCGGCAGGCCGGGGGTGACGGCGCATTGCACCTCGACTGCGCGTGCCTCGACCCCTTCAAACGCCACCGTATGGGCCCTAGCCACGTTCCGCCCCCTTGCCCCGCAACACCGCGCTCAAGGTTAGGCCCGGATTGGTTAGCGAAGTGTAAACGTGGCCAAGGGCAGCGGGGTCGATGCCGCGCAGTGTCGGGCATCGCGGGGCGGCGCCCGGGCCGGGCGACGCGACCGACGCCGCGGGCCGGAGCAGCAAGTCGCGATCTGACGCGACCGGACGAGTCGCGCGATGCCGTGCCATGTCGTGGGCGGGTTCCCGCCCCATCGCGGGCAATGTCGGTCCGCTGCGGCTGGCGGCTGGCGGTGGCCCGCCGACATTCCAGGGGCCGCCGCCGTCGAGGCAAGGCCTATCGACGGCCGCCGATCGAGCGAAAAACGATTGCGTCCCGGGAGGCATGTATAAGCATATGTAATTATGATATTTTATCAAAAGCCCGGCGTTCTGCGCAGACGGTTTCCTACGCCGATCGCGGGCCGCCGCCGACCCGACCCCAATGTTCCGTGCATCTTCGCACAGGGCTTCTGCGCGCCGATTTGATGCATTCGTCAAAAAAAGTTTTGAACCGAACGGTTCATTTATGCGTATACTCATTGGCAAACCCGGCCACCGGTGGCCGGAGAAGGGGGTTTCGATGGCGCTCGACGGACCGACGGACCAAATCCTGCCGCGTCAGGCGATGAAGGCTGAACTCCTCGACGCCGAGACGGAGCTGCGGCTGGCCTATGCGTGGCGCGACCGGCGTGACGAGGCGGCGCTGCATCGCCTGATCAACGCCTATATGCGGCTGGCGGTGTCCATGGCGGCGAAGTATCGCCGCTACGGCGCGCCGATGAACGATCTGATCCAGGAGGCGGGCCTTGGCCTGATGAAGGCGGCCGACAAGTTCGACCCCGACCGCGGGGTGCGTTTTTCGACTTATGCGGTGTGGTGGATCAAGGCGGGGATACAAGATTATGTGATGCGCAACTGGTCGATGGTGCGCACGGGATCGACCTCGAACCAAAAGACGCTGTTCTTCAACCTGCGCCGCGTGCAGGCCAAGCTGGAGCGCGAGGCCGAAGCCCGGGGCGAGGCCCTGGACGGTCATCAGCTGCGCGCCAAGATCGCCTCGGAGGTGGGGGTGCCGCTGGCCGATGTCGAGATGATGGAAGGGCGGCTTTCGGGTTCCGATTTTTCGCTGAATGCGACCCAGGCGGCGGATGAGGACGGCCGCGAATGGATTGACACGATCGAGGACGACCATGCCCAGGCGGCCGAACTGGTCGAGGAAATTCATGACCGCGACGCGTTGCGCGGCTGGCTGATCGAGGCAATGTCGGTGCTGACAGACCGCGAGCGGTTCATCGTGCGCGAGCGCAAGCTGCGTGACCAGCCGCGGACCCTGGAAGAACTGGGCACCGAGTTGGAACTTTCGAAGGAACGCGTGCGTCAGATCGAGGCGGCGGCCTTTGCCAAGATGCGCAAGGCGCTGGAAGGAAAGTCACGCGAGTTGCACGATTTCCTGGCCTGACAGCGCCGCCGGCGGGGGGCTGTCTGCCCCCCCGGTTCCGGACGGTGTCCGGAACGCCCCCCCCCGAGAGTATTTTTCCCAAGATGAAGGGAAGGGAGCCGCAGGTGCCCGATGTCCAAGCCGGGGGCCAAGGTGACGGGCCGGTTGTCGGCGGCGGCGCGGCGTCCTAGAACCAGAGTGGGGCCGCTGGGGCCTTTCTGGGAGGGTCGGCGCATGATCGCGGGCAAGCGGGTGCTTCTGATCGTTGGTGGCGGGATCGCGGCCTACAAGGCGCTGGAACTGGTGCGGCTATTGCGCAAGGCGGGCGTTTCGGTGGTGCCGGTGCTGACCCGCGCGGGGGCAGAGTTCGTGACGCCGCTGTCGTTGTCGGCGCTGGCGGGCGCGCGGATCTATTCCGAGCTGTTCGATCTGACGGATGAGGCCGAAATGGGCCATATCCAGCTGTCGCGGGCGGCGGATCTGGTGGTGGTGGCGCCGGCGACCGCCGATCTGATGGCGAAGATGGCGGGCGGGCAGGCGAACGATCTGGCCTCGACCCTGCTGATGGCGACCGACAAGCGCGTGCTGATCGCGCCCGCGATGAATGTGCGGATGTGGGAGCATCCCGCGACCCGGCGCAATCTGGCCGTCTTGGAAGGCGACGGGGTTCTGGTGGTCGGACCCGAGGCGGGCGAGATGGCTTGCGGCGAATTCGGCCCCGGCCGGATGGCCGAGCCCGAGGATATCCTGTCCGCGATCGGCGCGGCGCTGGGGGCGGGGCCGCTGGCCGGGCGCCATGTGGTGGTGACCTCGGGGCCGACGCATGAGCCGATCGACCCGGTGCGTTATATCGCCAACCGCTCGTCCGGCGCGCAGGGCACGGCGATCGCGGCGGCGTTGGCGGCGCTGGGGGCGCGTGTAAGTTTCGTCACCGGGCCGGCAAGCGTGGCGCCGCCGCAGGGGGTAGAGGTCCTGCGGGTCGAGACCGCGCAGCAGATGATGGCGGCGGTCGAGGCGGCCTTGCCCGCCGATGCGGCGGTGTTCGCGGCCGCGGTGGCCGATTGGCGGGTTGCGAACGCGGCGGGGCGGAAGATGAAGAAGGACGGGTCGGGCCGCGCGCCGGCGCTGGAATTCACCGAGAATCCGGATATCCTGGCCAGGATTTCGAAGATGCGCGACGGGCGGCCGAAACTGGTGGTGGGCTTCGCGGCCGAGACCGACGATGTGGTGGCCCATGCCACCGCCAAACGCGCGCGCAAGGGATGCGACTGGATTGTCGCGAATGACGTAAGCGCAGGCACGGGCATCATGGGCGGAGCCGAGAATGCCGTGACGCTGATTTCGGACGGCGGCGCCGAGACCTGGCCGCGCATGGCCAAGGACGCAGTCGCCCGCCGCTTGGCCGACCGCATCGCGGAGGCTCTGGCATGACCCCCCCGACCCTGCGCGTCCTGTGGGAAGATTGGGCCGACCGCGATATCGCCTTGCCAAGTTACCAGACCGAAGGGGCGGCGGGTGCCGACATTCGTGCCAATCTGCGCCCCGAGGATCGTGCCGGCGGTTTGGTTCTGGCGCCGTTGGAACGGGCGCTGGTGCCCACCGGCCTGCGGGTCGAGATCCCGCGAGGATACGAGATGCAGATCCGCCCCCGCTCTGGCCTGGCGCTGAAGCACGGGATCAGCCTGGCCAACCCGCCCGGCACGATCGACAGCGATTACCGTGGTCCGCTGGGGGTGCTGTTGATCAACCTCGGGGCCACGGCCTTCACGGTCGGGCATGGTGATCGGATCGCGCAGATGATCGTCGCACCGGTGGTGCAGGCGCGGCTGGAAGTGGTGGACGGATTGGGCGAGACGGCGCGCGGCGCGGGCGGCTTCGGCTCGACCGGCAGGCGGTGAGGCACAATGAAGCTGGTTCTTCTGATTGCGATTGGGCTGTGGGTCCTGGGCTGGGCGCTGGGCGCGTCGCTCAGGGCGCGGGCCTGGCTGGTGGCGCTGCTTATCGGCGTGGTGATGGGCATTCAGCTGATGCTGCCCCCGGGCCATCCACTGCGCATCGCGACCGGCGGCGACATCCGCAACTGGCTGCTGGTGGCGGGCATTCTGGCCATCGTGCTGGCCTATCGCGAGGGGCTGCACCGGCTGCGCGCCAGGGCCCGGCCCCCGGCCTCGGCGCGTGACACCGATGCGGCCGCGCCGCCGGCCGCAACGCCCCCCGCATCCCCCGCCCGCCTTTATGCCGAGGGAGAGCTTGACCGCTATGCCCGCCACATCATGCTGCGCGAGATCGGTGGGCCGGGTCAGAAGGCGCTGAAACAGGCGCGTGTGCTGGTCGTCGGCGCCGGCGGGCTGGGGGCGCCGGTGCTGCTTTATCTGGCGGCGGCCGGGGTCGGCACGATCGGGGTGATCGACGACGACGTGGTCGATCTTTCCAACCTGCAACGTCAGGTGATCCACGACACGGCCCAGTTGGGAAATGCCAAGGTTGCGTCGGCGGCGGCGCGGATGCGGGCGTTGAACCCCTTCGTCACGGTCGAGGAATATCCCGCAAGGCTGGACGAGGAGAGCGCCGATGAAATCTTCGCGCGCTACGACCTGATCCTAGACGGTTCGGACAATTTCGACACGCGCTATCTGGTGAACCGGGTGGCGGCGGGTCAGGGAAAGCCGCTGATCGCCGCGGCCATCACCCAATGGGAAGGCCAGATCAGCCTTTACGATCCTGCCCATGGCACGCCGTGCTACCAATGCGTCTTCCCCGAACGCCCGGCGCCCGGCCAGGTGCCAAGTTGCGCCGAGGCAGGCGTGGTGGGGCCGCTGCCGGGCGTGCTGGGGACGATGATGGCGCTGGAGGCGGTGAAGCATGTCACCGGCGCGGGCGCCACCCTGCGCGGAGAGATGATGGTATATGACGGGCTTTGGGGCGAAAGCCGCAAGTTCAAGCTGGCCCGGCGCCCCGACTGCCCCGTCTGCGGCGCGCGGGCAGGCTAGGCGGCTTTCGGCAATCGTCGGGCGCCGCGCTGGACCTTCCCGCCCGGGGGCCATAGCTAATGGGGGCCAAAGGAGGCCGCCATGACCAATCCACTGCTTTCCGACTGGACCGGCCGGTTCCAGCTTCCGCCCTTCGCCGCGATCGCCGATGCCGATTTCGCCCCCGCGTTCGATGCCGCCCTGACCGAGGCGCGCGCCAGGATCACCGCGATCGCCGAAGACCCCGCCGCGCCCAGTTTCGCCAACACGATCGAGGCGCTGGAACTGGCCGAGGAAACCCTAGATCGCGTGGCGGGGGTGTTCTTCAACCTCGCCGGTGCCGACAGCAACCCCGCGCGTGAGGCGCTGCAGCGCGACCTGGCGCCGAAACTGTCGGCTTTTTCGTCCGAACTGGTTATGAACCGGCCTCTGTTCGAACGGATCGAGGCGCTGTGGCAGGGGCGCGACGGCCTGGGCCTGAACGACGAACAGATGCGCGTGCTCACCCTTTACCGGCGGATGTTCGTGCGCGCCGGCGCCCAGCTGGAAGGAAGCAAGGCCCAGCGCCTGACCGAGGTCAAAAGCCGCCTTGCCGTGCTTGGCACCCAGTTCACCCAGAACCTGCTGGCCGATGAACGCGAATGGTTCATGGAACTGGCCGAGGACCAGCTGACCGGCTTGCCCGATTTCGTTGTCGCCTCGGCCCGCGCCGCGGCTGAAGAGCGCGGCCTCGATGGCTGGGCGATCACGCTCAACCGGTCTTTGATCGTGCCGTTCCTGCAATTCTCTTCCCGCCGCGATCTGCGTGAAACCGCCTATAAGGCCTGGGTGGCGCGCGGCGAGAACGGCAACGACCACGACAACCGCGAGATCGCGCGCGAGATCCTGGCGCTGCGCGAGGAGCGCGCGCATCTGCTGGGCTATCCGAATTTTGCGGCCTACAAGCTGGAACCCGAGATGGCCAAGACGCCGCAGGCGGTGCGCGATCTGTTGATGCAGGTCTGGCGCCCGGCGCGCGCCAAGGCCAATGCCGATGCCGAGGTGCTGACCGCGCTGATGCACCGCGACGGCATCAACGGCGACCTCGAGCCCTGGGACTGGCGCTATTATTCCGAGCAGCGGCGCCGCGACGAGCACGACCTCGATGAGGGGCAGCTCAAACCCTACCTCTCGCTCGACGCGATGATCGCGGCCGCCTTCGACGTGGCCAATCGTCTGTTCGGGCTGGAGTTTCGCGAACTTGACGCCGCGCTCTACCACCCGGACGTGCGCGCCTGGGAGGTGACGCGCGAAGGTCGGCACATGGCGGTGTTCCTGGGCGATTATTTCGCCAGGTCCTCGAAACGCTCGGGCGCCTGGTGTTCGGCCTTCCGCGCGCAGCGCAAGCTGGGCGGAGAGGTGCGGCCTGTCGTGGTGAACGTGTGCAACTTCGCCAGGCCGGCCAAGGGGCAGCCGGCGCTGCTAAGCTATGACGATGCGCGTACGCTTTTCCATGAATTCGGCCATGCGCTGCACCAGATGCTGTCCGACGTGACCTATGGCTTCATCTCCGGCACCTCGGTGGCGCGCGATTTCGTGGAACTGCCCAGCCAGCTATATGAGCATTGGCTGGAGGTGCCCGAGGTGTTGAAGACCCATGCGAAGCACTGGCAGACCGGCGCGGCCATGCCCGCCGACATGTTGCAGCGCCTGCTGAATGCCGCGACCTATGATCAGGGCTTCGCGACGGTCGAATATGTGGCCTCGGCGCTGGTCGATCTGGCTTTCCACGACGGCCCGGCGCCGGCCGACCCGATGGCGAAACAGGCCAAGGTGCTGGCCGAACTGGGAATGCCCCGCGCGATCCGCATGCGCCATGCGACGCCGCATTTCGCGCATGTCTTCTCGGGCGACGGCTATTCCTCGGGCTATTACAGCTACATGTGGTCCGAGGTGATGGACGCGGACGCATTCGAAGCCTTCGAGGAAGCGGGCGACGCTTTCGACCCGGTGACCGCCGAGAAACTGGAGACATTCATCCTGTCGGCCGGTGGCTCGGAAGAGGCCGAGGCGCTTTACATGAGCTTCCGGGGCCGGCTGCCAGGGGTCGAGGCGCTGTTGCGCGGGCGGGGGCTGGTGCCGGCGGTCTAGGCAGGGGCGTCGCTCCCTGCGCCACCGGGACGTTCCAGCCGGTAGGACAGAATGCTTCTGGCGCTGTTTCCTGGCGCAGATATTCCGCCCGATGCCGCCGCCGCGCCGCTGCTGGCGTCGGGGCCGGGTTGCCGGCCTGCGGCGGCAGCGGCGACGGGCGGCGCCGGGACCCGCGAAGGCGCCAGCGCCCCTGTTGCGCACGCGGCGTCCGACCGGTCCGCATCGCTAGCCGCCCACCAAGGTTTCGGCGATCTGCACCGCGTTGAGGGCGGCACCCTTGCGCAGCTGGTCCCCGACCACGAAGAGGCTCAGGCTGCACCCGGTCGGATCGCCCAGATCGGTGCGGATGCGGCCGACGAAGACGTCGTCCTGGCCGGACACTTCCGAGGGCATCGGAAAATGATTTGCCTCGCGGTCGTCCAGTATCCGCAGGCCGGGGGCCGCGGATAGCATCGCGCGGGTCTCGGACACGCTGACCGGCGCGTCGAAAACGAGCGTCAGGGCGATGGCATGGGCGCGCAGCACCGGCACCCGGATGCAGGTGATCCCGATCGGCAAGCCCGGCGCGCCCAGGATGCGCCTTGTCTCGGCGATGACCTTCAATTCCTCTCCGTTGTAGCCAGAGCGCGGGTCGACCTCTGCGTTGTGGCTGAACAGGTTGAAGGCGTAAGGGTGGGGCAGGATGGCGGGCGTGTATTCGCGGCCGTCCAGTGCCGCCGCGGTGCCGGCGCGCAGCTCCTCCATCATCGCGGCGCCGCCGCCCGAGGCCGCCTGATAGGTCGCGGCCTGGATCCGGCGGATCGGATGGACGCGGTTCAGGGGCGCCAGCGCGACGGTCATGATCGCGGCCACGCAATTGGGGTTGGCGATTATCCCGCCGGAACCGTTCAGCCCGCCATGCCCGGCCAGCACCGCACCGTTGACCTCGGGCACGACCAACGGCACTTCGGGTGCCATGCGGAAGGCCGAGGAATTGTCGATCACCACCGCGCCCGCTTCGGCCGCCAGCGGCGCGTAATGGCGTGAAATCGTCGCCCCGGCCGAGAACAGCGCGATGTCGATGCCGTCGAAGCTTTCGTCCGTAAGCTCCTCGATCACCAGTTCGGCGCCGCGGAAGCGCACCCGCCGCCCCGCCGACCGGGCCGATGCGAAGAGGCGCAGCGAGGCCAGGGGGAAGGCGCGCGCTTCCAGGCAGGCGATCAATTCGGCCCCGACCGCGCCGGTCGCGCCGACGACGGCCACGCGGGGCGCGGGGCGGCTGCGCGGCGGCGCCAGGCCTGGGGCGGCGACGGCCGGGGAAAGGGCCTCTTCATCGGGATGTGGTTCGGTCAGCATGATCTCGCTCTCGGTTCGGCGGGAGGAGGGGGGCTGATTTCCGTTTCAGGCCCGCTCCATCCCGGAGGGGCCTGGTGGTGGTCGTCAGTCGCCTGAACACACCCGCAGAACCCCCGCCGAGGCGGTGGTCTTTACGGTGTGTTTAATCTGGGCGGTCATCTGCGACATAACTGCCCCATAGCGCGAAATCCGGCCTCGATCAAGCCTGAGCGTGGCGCGCGCCTTGCGGCAGTCTTGACGGCCCGGTCGCTGCCGCCTATCCCCCGTCTATGTCCAACGGAGAGCGCCCGATGACCACGCAAGTGCCCGAGACCGAGATCGTGTCTGCCTGGAAAGTCGCCTGCGACGGCGGCGAGGGCGCGCTGGGTCATCCCCGCGTCTGGCTGACGATCCCGCATGATACCGGCTTCGTCGAATGCGGCTATTGCGACAAGCGCTACATTCACGAGAGCAAGAATGCCCCGGTCGCCGAAAGCTTCGAGGAAAAGATCGCCGACACCGCCGAGGAATAATGGCATCGCCCCCGGCGCGCGCGGGGCTCGGCGGCGGGCGCGCGGCGAAGAGCCCCAAGGGAGAGTGCGATGACGTTCGGCAAGGGCCACCACCTGCATCTGATCGACGGCTCGGCCTTCATCTTCCGCGCCTATCACGCGTTGCCGCCGCTGACCCGCAAATCCGACGGTCTGCCGGTCGGTGCGGTCGCGGGCTTTTGCAACATGCTGTTCAAATATGTCGAGGGCTGGAACGGCGGCGAGGCCCCCACCCACGCGGCGGTGATCTTCGACTATTCCTCGAAGACCTTCCGTAACGAGATATTCCCCCAGTACAAGGCCAACCGCCCCGATCTGCCCGAAGATCTGCGGCCCCAGTTCCCGCTGACGCGCGAGGCCACGCGCGCCTTCAACATCGCCTGCATCGAACGCGAGGATTACGAGGCCGACGACATCATCGCGACGCTGGCCACCCAGGCCGACGCGGCGGGCGGATCGGTCACCATCATCTCGTCCGACAAGGATCTGATGCAACTGGTCGGCGGCGGGATCGAGATGTTCGACGCGATGAAGAACCGCACGATCGGCGTCGATGAGGTGATCGAGAAATTCGGGGTGAAGCCCGACCGGGTGGTCGATGTGCAGGCTTTGGCCGGTGACAGCATCGACAACATTCCCGGCGCGCCCGGGATCGGGGTGAAGACGGCGGCACTTCTGATCAATGAATTCGGCGATCTCGAAACCCTTCTGGCCCGCGCCGAAGAGATCAGGCAGCCCAAGCGCCGCGAGACGCTGCTGACCATGGCCGAACAGATCCGCACCTCGCGCCGGCTGGTGGAACTGTGCCGCGAAACCCCGATGGGCGGGACCACCCTGGACGATCTGGAGGTACGCGATCCGGTGCCCGACGATCTGCTTGGGTTCCTGTCGCAGATGGAGTTCCGCAGCCTGACCAAGCGGGTGGCCGAAAAGCTGGGGGTCGAGCCACCCGCGGTGGCCGAAGCCGTCGCCCACGCCCAGGCCGACAGCGCCGCGGCCGCGCCCCGGCCGGAACAGCCCGCGATCGACCCGGACGCCTATGAATGTGTCCGCGACGCGGACGCGCTGGCCCCCTGGATTGCGGCGATCCGTGAACGCGGCTATGTCGCTGTCGACACCGAGACCACCAGCCTTGACGAGATGCAGGCCGATCTGGTGGGCATCTGCCTGTCGGTGGAACCGGGGCGCGCCTGCTATATCCCCCTGGGCCACCGTCCGCCGGGCGACGCGGGCGACGATCTCTTTGGCTCGGACGCGCTGGCAGAGGGCCAGATGCCGCTGGACCGCGCGCTGGCGCTGCTCAAGCCCGTGCTCGAGGATGACGCGATCCTCAAGATCTTCCAGAATGCCAAGTACGACACCAAGATCTTCGCCCGGTATGGCGTGCACGCAGCGCCGATCGACGACACGATGCTGATGTCCTATGCGCTGCATTCCGGGCTGCATGGCCACGGCATGGATACTTTGTCCGAGGAATATCTTGGCCACCGCCCGATTCCGATCAAATCGCTGCTGGGCTCGGGCAAGTCGCAGATCACCTTCGATCGGGTGCCGATCGCGGAAGCGGTGAAATATGCCGCCGAGGATGCCGATATCACCCTGCGCCTGTGGCAGGCTTTCAAGCCGCGATTGCACCGCGCCCGGGTGACGACGGTCTACGAGACGCTCGAGCGTCCGCTTGTGCCCGTCCTGGCCGAGATGGAGATGACCGGCGTCGTGGTCGACCGCGATGTCCTTAGCCGGATGTCGAACGCCTTCGCGCAGAAGATGGCCGGCCTCGAGGCCGAGATCCGGGAACTCGCGGGCGAGGATTTCAACGTGGGCTCCCCCAAGCAACTGGGCGAGATCCTGTTCGACAAGATGTCGCTGCCCGGCGGCCAAAAGGGCAAGACCGGCGCCTATGCGACCGGGGCCGACGTGCTAGAGGATCTGGCCGCCGAGGGCCACGACCTGCCGGCCAGGGTACTCGATTGGCGCCAGCTGTCGAAACTGAAATCGACCTACACCGACGCCCTGCAGACCCATATCAACCCCGACACCGGGCGGGTGCACACGTCCTATGTCCAGACCGGGGCGAACACCGGGCGGCTGGCGTCGACTGATCCGAACCTGCAGAACATTCCCGTGCGGACCGAAGAGGGCCGGCGTATCCGCGAGGCCTTCGTCGCGCCGGAAGGCAAGCTTCTGGTCAGCCTCGACTATTCCCAGATCGAGTTGCGCATTCTCGCCCATGTCGCGGATCTGGCAGAGATGAAGCAGGCGTTCCGTGACGGGCTCGATATCCACGCGATGACGGCGTCCGAGATGTTCAACGTGCCGATCGAGGGCATGGACCCGGGTGTCCGCCGCCAGGCCAAGGCGATCAATTTCGGCGTGATCTACGGGATTTCCGGCTTTGGCCTGGCGCGCAACCTGCGCATTCCGCGTGCCGAGGCGCAGGGTTTCATCGACCGCTATTTCGAACGCTTCCCCGGCATCAAGGCCTATATGGACGCGACCGTCGCCTTCGCGAAGGAGCACGGCTATGTCCAGACGCTGTTCGGCCGCAAGATCCACACCCCCGAGATCGCCGCGAAGGGGCCCAAGGCCGGATTTGCCCGTCGCGCGGCGATCAACGCGCCGATCCAGGGCGCGGCGGCCGACGTGATCCGGCGCGCCATGGTGCGGATGCCCGCGGCCATCGCGGGGCTGCCTGCGAAGATGCTGCTGCAGGTCCATGACGAATTGCTGTTTGAGGTTGAGGAAGGCGCGGTCGATGCCACCATCGCCCGGGTGAAGGCGGTGATGGAGGGCGCGGCAGAGCCGGCGGTGAGGCTGGACGTGCCGCTGATCGTCGATGCCGGCCGGGGCCGGAACTGGGCCGAGGCGCACTAGGGGCGGCGCCGTTCAGCGGCGCTTCGCAAGCCTCTTGCGTTCGAGGGGGGCGCGGCCCCCCATCCCCCCCGGAGTATTTTCGCCAAGGTGAACAGCGAAGGTGGCGACAGTACTCACGCCGGAAGGCTGAAGCGTGCAGGGGGCGCCGTCGTTGATGTCGGCCCCGGCGGTGCCGGGTATGACCAGTCTGTCGGGCAGCCGGCCTTGCGTGGCGTGGATCCGGGCGCCGCTGGCGGGCCTGAGAACTGCCGGCGGCCGGCCGAGAAGATATGTGACTGGCGGTGCGGGTTTCCGATGCGCGGTGAAACCACCACCCGTCTGGGGCAACGTCACGCCAAGATCGCCGGGCGGCCCCGCGCCGCCATTGATCCGCGCCGGTGCGATGCCGCGCGTCTTGGGTCGCCTGCAGATGCCCGAGGACCGCGCCGCGTTCAGAACGTCTCGACCCAGGGCCGCAGCGAGAGTTCCTCGGACCAGGCCGAGCGCGGCTGATCGACCAGCGCCAGGTAGCTTTGCGCGATCGCGGCGGGGTCGAGCATCGAATCCGGCGCGTCGGCGGCCTCGATGCGGCCGGGGTTGCGGATCCGGCCGTCGATGTTGATCCAGGCGACATGGATGCCCTTGGGGTGCAATTCGCGCGCCATGGATTGGGCCAGGCCGCGCTGCGCGAACTTGCCCATCGCGAAGCTGGCCGATTGCGGGAAGCCCTTCACCCCGGCCGACGCGCCGGTGAACAGGATCGTGCCGTGAATGCCGTCCCGTGCCGGGGCGGCCAGCATCGCCCGCGCCGCGGCCTGCCCCACGAGGAAGGCGCCGAAGGCGGTGACCTCCAGCGCGTGGCGGACCTCTTCGGCATCGACCTCGGTGATCGGGCCGCGCACCCGGGCCGAGGGGTTGTAGACAACGGTGCGCGGCGCGGTTCCCAAGGCGGCGAACAGCGCCGCCACCTGGGCTGGGTCGGCGGCGTCGCAGGAATGGCGGCTTGCGCCGGTATCGTCGGCGATGTCGGCCAGCTTGTCGGTATCGCGGGCGGCCAGTGCCACGGCATCGCCGCGTGCGGCGAAGGCGCGGGCCAGCGCAGCGGACAGGCCGGCGCCCGCACCGACGATCAGGGTCAAGGGTCTGGTCATGCGTATCTCCCGGGGTTTGGCGCAGGCTGGACCGCGCGGCGCGGCTTGTCAAAGGCCGTTCCCCGGACGCGCGGGCGCCCCACGGACGCCCTGGCGCCCTGATCCGGCGGGCGGTGCGGCGCCGGGCTTTCACCTGGGCGCGGGCCGGGCCATAGTGGCGGCGCAAAAGCGGAGAGGGCACCATGGCTGACGAGGTTCTGATCGAGGTCGACACGGCCGGGGTGGCCGAGGTGGTTCTGAACCGCCCCCGGAAGAAGAATGCCTGGACGATGGCGGTCTTCGACGGGCTGGCCGCGGCGGCGGCCGATTTGCGCGCCCGCAAGGGCCTGCGCGCGGTGATCTTGCGCGGCGCCGGGGGGTGTTTTTCGGCCGGTATCGACCTGAGCGTGCTGCAAGGCTTTGCCGCCGATTTCGATGCGATTCGCGCCCAGATGCTGACGCCGCCCGATGGCCAGGCGGCGAACCGTTTCCAGGCGCCGGTGACGGCCTGGGCCGATCTGCCGGTGCCGGTGATCGCGGCGATCGACGGCGTGGCCTTCGGGGCCGGGATGCAGCTTGCGCTTGGGGCGGATTTCCGGATCGCAAGCCCCGGCGCGCGCCTGTCGATCATGGAGGCGAAATGGGGCATAATTCCGGATATGGGCATCAGCCAGAGCCTGCCAAAGCTGATCCGCGCCGATCTGGCCAAGGAACTGATCATGACCGGGCGCGTTCTGGAAGCGGAAGAGGCGCTGAGCCTGGGTCTGATCACCCGCATCTCTTCCGATCCGCTGGCGGCGGCACGCGACATGGCGGCTGCGCTTGCCACCCGCTCGCCCGATGCGCTTGCGGCCTCGAAGGCGCTGGTCGAACAGGCCTGGACCCTGCCGCCGGGTGCCGGGCTTGGCCTAGAGGCACGGCTGCAGGCTGATATCATCGGCGCGACGAACCAGTTGGAGATGGTGATGGCCAACCTGCAAAACCGTCCGCCAAAATTCCGCTAGGACCGCACCCGGGTAGCACCATGCCGCATGATCACCACCATCACCATCACGTCGATCCCGAGGCGGGCGACGGACGTGTCGCGCTGGCCGTCGCCGTGAACTTGATCCTGACGGTGGCGCAGATCGCGGGCGGGATCTTCTCGGGCTCGGTCGCGCTGATCGCGGATGCGATCCACAATTTTTCGGACGCGCTGACGCTGGTGATCGCCTATGCCGCGCGCCGTATCGCCAGGCGCCCGGCGGATGCGACGATGACCTTCGGCTATGGCCGGGCCGAGGTGGTGGCCGCGATGGTCAACTACACATCGCTGATCCTGATCTCGATCTGGCTGGCGGGCGAGGCCATGCTGCGCCTGTTCCATCCGCCGCAGGTCGAGGGCGGGATTGTTGTCGTGCTGGCCGGGCTGGCGCTGATCGTCGATTTGGCAACCGCCACGCTTACCTATGCGATGTCGAAGAACAGCATGAACATCCGCGCGGCCTTTCTGCACAACCTGGCCGACGCGGCGACTTCGGTCGCGGTGATCGTGTCGGGCGGGCTGATCATGCTGTTTGACTGGCGGCTGGCCGACCCGATCGTGACGCTGGCGATCTCGGGCTGGATCCTGTGGCACGCGGTCCGCGAGATCGGGCCGGCGATCCGCATTCTGATGCTCGGCGCGCCGCCCGAGATCGAGGCGAAGGCGCTGATCGCTCGGATCGGCGACGTTGAAGGCATCAGCGGCGTGCATCACCTGCATCTGTGGCAGATCGACGAGCATGAGACCTCGATCGAGGTGCATCTGGTCGTCGAGGACGCGGGGGCCGAGGTCGAGGTGCGCCGCATGCTGAACCGCGAGTTCGGAATTCATCATGCGACGTTGCAGGTCGAGGCGCCCGGCGATACTTGCGAAGCCCCCTGCATGATCGGGCACGCGGCGCGCTAGGCGGATCTGGCCAGCATTGGGGCGCGCCGCTATACCTCAAGCACAAGGGGGCAGTGGTCAGAGACCTCGGGGGAACGGATCACGTCGAAGCGCCGGACAGCGTCCTCGGAATTGACCAGCATGTAATCCGCGAACCGCCCCGGTTTTTCGTAATGCGCGGTCCTTGTGCCGGCGAAGCCGCGCGTCGTCACCAACTCGGTGAAGCCGTGGTCTGCAAGGTGGTTCAGGGTCTCGCTGCCTGGCTCGACGTTGAAATCGCCGCAGGTGACGCGCAGATCGCGCAGCCCATGCATGTGCGTGATGCTGACCGGCCTTTGCCGCGCGCCGTTGTAGACCCGGATCGCATGGGCGCTGCGCGACCTTGGATGATCGCCGAAACCATCGGCGGCGAAGCCCTTGAGCACGAAGCCCTGGGCCTGCGCGCTCACCGGCAGCGACTGATGCACGAAGGTGGCAAGCCCCCATTGCGACGCGACGGCCCGGTCGCCGTCCCACAGGTCCCCCTGCGCGGCGGGGCAGAAGATGGCGCAATGCGCGGGCAGGGCTGCGGCAGCACATGGTTGCCGTCTCGATATGTCAGCCAGTCCTGCCCGGCCCGGGGGCTATGCACGACCTCCTGCAGGCACAGAACGTCCGGCCGTTCTGCCGCGATATAGGGGGCAAGCTGCCGATGCAGCCTGTCGCCCCAACCGCTCAGGCAGATGATCTTCCTGCCGCCGCTCCGCCACCGCGCGGGACCTCAGACGTGCTGGGCGCCGTTTACTTCGATCTCGGTACCCGAGACATAGCTCGATTCCTGGGCGCAGAGGAACCAGATGACGCTGGCCACCTCGGCGGGCTGGCCGAGGCGGCGCATCGGCAACTCGGCCACGATTTTCTCGGTGCCAGGGCTTAGGATCGCGGTTTCCACCTCGCCCGGCGCGATGGCGTTGACGCGCACGCCAAGGGGGCCGAAATCATGCGCCATCTCGCGCGTCAGCGCAGCCAGCGCGGCCTTCGATGTCGCATAGGCCGCCCCGGCGAAAGGGTGCACCCGGCTACCGGCGATCGAGGTCACGTTCACCACGCTGCCCCGTGCCGCGGCCAATTCGTCCTTCAGGCCGCGCGCCAAGATCACGGGGGCGAAGAAATTCACATGAAAGACCTGGCCCCAGGTCTTGAGATCGGTGTCAAGCGTGCTTAGCCGCGCCCCGCCCGCTCCCTTGGGGGAAATCCCCGCGTTGTTCACCAGCGCGTCGAGCCGGCCATCCAGCTTTTCGCGGATCACCTCGATCGCGGCGATGGTGCGGTTCGGTTCGGCCAGGTCGATCTCGATATGGTTTTCCGCGCCGCCGGGCCAGGGGCAGCGCGGATCGAAGGGCTGGCGCGAACAGGTCAGCACCCGCCAGCCCTCGGCCGAGAAGCGCTTGACCGTGGCGTGACCGATGCCGCGGCTGGCCCCCGTCAGAACCAATGTCTTCTGCCGTTCCGCCATTCTGCTTTCTCCTGACGCCCGGGAAAGCCTAACCGCGCCAGCCGGAAGTGCAATGGTCCGCAGCAGCGAACGCGGCGCGATCTGGGCGGAACCGCGGCTGTCAGCTGGACCTCGGGCCTTGGCAGGGGGCTTCGTCTGTTCTACCACTTCTTTCCGAGCCCCAGGACATGCCCCATGAAGAAGCAGATCATGCGTGACCCGATCGCCACCGCCCGGACCCTCTCCGAGGCACTCCCCTACCTGCAGCGCTATAGCGGCGCCGTGGTCGTCATCAAGTTCGGCGGCAACGCCATGGGCGACGATGAGGCCATGGCCGAATTCGCCCGCGACGTGGTGTTGCTGCGACAGGTCGGGGTGAATCCGGTGGTCGTGCATGGCGGCGGGCCGATGATCAACAAGCTGCTGGGCCAGCTTGGGATCAAATCCGAATTCGTGCGCGGCAAGCGGGTGACCGACAAGGCCACGGTCGAGGTGGTCGAGATGGTGCTGTCGGGCCTTGTCAACAAGCGTATCGTCCAGGCGATCAATGACGAGGGCGGGCGCGCCGTGGGGATCTCCGGCAAGGATGACGACCTGATGGTCTGCGTTGCCGATGATCCGGAACTGGGCTTCGTCGGCAAGCCGGTCGAGATGAACGTCGAGATCATCCGCGACCTCTATCGCGCCGGCATGATCCCGGTGATCGCCCCGGTCGCGACCGGGATGGAGGACAACGAGACCTTCAACGTCAACGGCGATACCGCGGCAGGCGCGATCGCGGGCGCGCTGAAGGCCGATCGTCTGCTGCTGTTGACCGATGTGGCTGGCGTGAAGGACGCGCAGGGCAATGTCGTGACCCAGCTGTCGCCCGAAGAGGTGCGCGAGATGATCGCCAACGGAACCATCGCCGGCGGCATGATCCCGAAGACCGAGACCGCGTTGAAGGCGCTGGAGGACGGGGTGCGCGCCGTGACCATCATCGACGGCACCGTGCCCAACGCCTGCCTCCTGGAATTGTACACCGAACACGGGGCTGGCAGCATCATCCGCTCGACCGAGCCAAGCGTGAGGCCGCGCATCAGGTGAGCCGGCTGCGCGCCATCGCCGATGCCGCGGCCCGCGATCGTCTGGCTGTTCTGGGCGCTTTCCATCCCGAAACGGGCGGCACGCTGGTGTTGCTGGGACCGGCGGAACCCGGCTTCTGGCCGCATTTGACCGCGCAACCCGAATGGCGTGATGGCGCCCCCCATCCGATGGACCGCTGGTCGGCAAGGGTGATCGGCGCGCTCGCGGCGGATTTCGGCGCCGAGGCCCGCTTTCCCTTCGGCGGCCCGCCCTATCATCCATTCTATACCTGGGCGCTGGCCTCGGGCCGCGCCTGGGCCTCGCCAGTGGCGCTGCTGGTCCATGACAGTGCCGGGCTGATGGTTTCCTTTCGCGGGGCGCTGCTGGTGCCGGAGCGGCTCGACTTGCCCCCGGTGCCGACGGCGGCCCCTTGCGCGACCTGCGCCGCCCGGCCCTGCCTCGGGGCTTGCCCGGCCGGGGCGCTGGGCGCGGACGGCTATGATGTTGCCGCCTGTCATGCCTTTCTTGATCGGCCAGAGGGCGCTGTCTGCCGGACCGGCGGGTGCCTGGTGCGCCGGGCCTGTCCGGTCTCGGCGATCTATGGCAGGCTGGAGGCGCAGTCGGCCTATCACATGGAGCAGTTCCACCGATGACCAAGCGTCTGATCCTGATCCGGCACGCGAAATCCAGTTGGGACGACCCGATGACGCCGGATCTTGCCCGTCCCCTCAATCCGCGCGGCCGGCGTGCCGCCGCCGCGATCGGGACCTGGCTGAACTCGCGCGGGCACCTGCCCGACGAGGTGCTGTGCTCGCATGCCGCGCGCACCACCGAAACCTGGGCGCGGCTGTCGCCGGCGTTGGAGGACGCACCCGAGGCGAAACTGACGCCCACGCTCTACAATGCCTCGGTCGAGGTAATCATGGCAGTGCTGCGCCACGCTACCGGCCGCGAGGTGATGATCATCGGTCACAACCCCGGGCTGGCGGAATTCGCGCAGCGCGTGCTGATCCGACCGCCGCCGCACCCCGAGTTCCGCCGCTTCCCGACCGGCGCGACCTTGGTCGCCGAATTCGAGATATCGCAGTGGCAAGAGGCCGAGTTCGCCCAGGCCAGCATGGTCGATTTCATCGTGCCGCGCAGCCTTGAGGCCTAGACCGGTCGACGGGCGCCGGTTTATATGCGGGTAATAAAATGTTTACCGATTAACCTGTAAGCAGAAAGCAATCACAGGGCGAATATTCTCAGTTTTCGATAGTGATCCTTGTCTAAGTGTAGACAGGGATGCAAAAAAACGAGAAATATTGGAGGGGGTGCATGAATGCGATCGCGAAACAACGTTGGGCTCGCTATAGTTTTCTCTAGGTCGTTTGAATTTCAAGGGCGATGCAGGGTTGTATGCGTGACGAGCCGTCGTTTGTGCCGCATCTTCCGATGACAGGCGTCGCATCGTTGCGGACGGTAGTTCCAGCCCCGCGAATTGATGGCGGTGCGGATTGCAGGTTTTCACGCGTCTGACATTCTTGGGATGTAGGGGCGCCACTCATCAAGACCTTCCGGCGGCGCAAGGCTAGACCGGATCAAAATCAGGGACTGACATGCTTTTCGTTCCGCTGCTGGTTGCCTTTTTGACATCCCTCGCCATCGGGGGGGTGATCCTTCGAACCCGTCACCTGCACGGCCAGTTCACGGTCGACGGAACGATCGGAGCCCAGAAGATTCACCGCGGCGAGGTGCCGCGAATCGGTGGGCTGGCGGTTGGCGTCGGCCTGCTGGCGGGCGGGCTTTGGATGAGCTTGGCCGGCGTCAATCAGTGGTGGCTCTTCGCGGTCTGCGCCGTTCCCGTCTTCATCGCCGGATTCTGGGAGGATCTGACCAAGCGGGTCAGCGTCATGACCCGGTTGCTGGCGACGATCATGGCAGGAATGATATTCTCCAACGCGACCGGCTACGCGTTGCACCATCTGGATATTCCGGGCGTCGATTCGATCCTGGCGGTGCCGCTGGTCGCATTGTTCTTTACCGGATTCGCGATCGGCGGGGTGGCCAACGCGCTGAATATCATCGATGGCTGCAACGGTCTGGCGTCGGGGGCGGGGATGATCCTGCTCGGCGCGTTCGGGCTGATTGCCTGGCAGGCGGGCGATATTGCCTTAATGTCGGTCAGCCTGACGACGCTCTGTGCTGTTGGCGGGTTCTTCGCACTCAACTTCCCCAGTGGGCGGATCTTCCTGGGCGATGCCGGGGCCTATTCGATCGGCTTCCTGCTGGCTGCGCTTGCCGTGGCGCTGCCCGCCCGCAACCCTGAGATCTCTCCTATCATCGGTCTCTTGGTGTTGATCTACCCTGTCAGCGAGACGGTGTTTTCGATCCTGCGCCGCATGGGGCGGGGCAATGGCGCGGTTGGCCGGCCCGACCGGCAGCATCTGCACAGCATCGTCTTCCGCGCGCTGAACGGCGTGATCGAGAACAAGACCCATCGCAATTCGACCAGCGCCGCTGTGCTTTGGCTGCTGCCGCTGATCTCGTCGGTGATGGCGGTGGTGGTGGCGCGCGACAGCACGGCTGAAGTGCTTGCCGTGACCTTGCTCAACGTTCTGCTCTACCGCGGCGCCTATGGCCTGGCCGTGGCCCGGGCGCGGGTTCGGCGGCGGCTTGGGGGCGTCGGGTCGAACTAGGGCAGGCAAGCGCCCGTTCCGGGAAGTCCCGGACCCGGGTGCGCCGTCCCTTTCTCGTGTCGATGCGGTGCTGAAGGCCCTAGATCAGCCCCGCTTCCGCGAACAGCGCCTTCAGGTCTGCCTCGGGACGCGCCCCGAAATGGCTGATGACCTCGGCCGCCGCGACCACGCCCATGCGGCCGCACAGCTCCAGCGGGTGCCCCATTGCCAGACCGTAGAGAAAACCCGCGGCGAACTGGTCGCCCGCGCCCGTGGCATCCACCGGCACGACGCGGGTGACAGGGACGGTCGCTTCCTCGTCTCCGCGCACCAGCACGACATCCTGGCCCGAGCGGGTGCAGACGATCAGACCACTGTCGCGCGCCGCCTGTTCCAGCGCGGCGCTCAGATCGGTCTGGTAGAGCGCCTCCCATTCATGCTGGTTGCCGATGACATAGTCGAGCTCTCGCACCAGGCCGCGGAAATCCTCGCGGTGGCGGTCGACACAGAACGGATCGGACAGCGCGATGCCGGCCTTGCCGCCATTCGCGTGGCAGACCTGCACGGCGCGCTCGAACGCCTGCTTGCCCTTTGGCTTGTCGTAAAGGTAGCCTTCGAGGAACAGGATCTCGGCCTGGCCGGCCACGTCATCGGCCACGTCCTCGGGGCCCAGCTCTGCCGAAATCCCCAGATAGGTGTTCATCGAGCGCTCGCCATCGGGCGAGACGAAAATCATCGAACGCGAGGTGGGCAATTCGCCCCCCGCGACGGGCGGGTTGACGAAATCGGTGCCGCCCCTGGCCATCTCGTCGGCGTAGAAGCGCCCCAGCGCATCGTCGCGTACCCGGCCGATGAAGGCGGTGGACAGGCCCAGATTGCCGATCCCGGCCAGCGTGTTCGCGACAGAGCCGCCGGGCGCCTGTGTGCGGTCCTTCATCGCGCCGTACAGCATTTCGCCGCGCTCGCGCTCGACCAGCTGCATGATGCCCTTCTCGATCCCCATGAGATCAAGGAAGCTGTCGTCGCTTTGGGTCAGCACGTCGACGATGGCGTTGCCGATTCCGACAACCTTGTAGGTCTTGGTCACAGAGTCTTCTCCTCGAAGGGGCAGAGATCGCGGATCAGGCAATCGGGGCAGCGCGGCTTGCGGGCTGTGCAGATGTAGCGGCCGTGCAGGATCAGCCAGTGATGCGCGTGTTGCTGGAATTCGGCGGGGATGTTGTCCTCGATCGCGCGTTCCACGGCGACCACGTCGCGCCCGGGGGCGATACCGGTGCGGTTGCCGATGCGGAAAATATGGGTGTCGACCGCCTGGGCCGGCTGGCGGAACCACATGTTCAACACCACGTTCGCTGTCTTGCGGCCGACGCCGGGCAGTGCCTGAAGCGCAGCGCGCGACGACGGCACCTGGCCGCCGTAAAGGTCCACCAGGATGCGCGACAGCTTCATCACGTTCTTCGCCTTCTGGCGGTAAAGGCCGATCGTCTTGATATGTTCGGTCAGGCCATCCTCGCCCAGCGCCAGCATCTTTTCGGGCGTGTCGACGATCTGGAACAGGGCGCGCGTGGCACGGTTCACCCCCGCATCCGTCGCCTGGGCCGACAGCGCAACCGCGACCAACAGGGTATAGGCGTTGATATGCTCCAGCTCGCCCTTGGGTTCGGGCTCGGCCGCGCGGAAACGCGTGAAGATCTCGTGGATCAAGTGATAATCAAGCTGCTTCGCCATCCGCAGAGGTATGCAATGCCGGGTCCCGCAGGGCAAGGGCACAGGGCAGGCGCGAGGGTAGGCTCGGGCCGCCGGCGCGCGCTTGGGGGGCGTTAACGCGGTCTTCAACGTGATCGACGAAGATCGGACGAAACCATGCAGGCGGTCCGATGCCCTTTATCTACTCCCCCGACGCGCTTTTCTACGACTCGGCCGCGAACGCCTGGTCGCTGCGACCGGATTACGACCCAAAGCTGCACCGGGTCGAAATCACCTTTTCGGACGACGACGGCAAGCTTTCCGGTGACAATTCAAAAGATGAGGTCGGCGCTGATGCGAACCAGACCGCCGAGGTGCGGGACTGGGAAGGAAACCTGATCTCCTCGGGCCTCGTCTATGACGAGGAAGCCTATGAGGTTGTGCGCCCGGACTCGACCCATTTCCGAATTGATCGGCTGGAAATCGGCGGACAGCATGTCGGCTATGTCACCACCGATCTGCTGGAACCTGGTGTCACCTATTCGATGTATGAGACGGAAAACGTCTATGAACCAGGGGGAGAGGAGGAGCATTCCGAAGACAATCGCCTTAGCTATACGCAGATTGCGGATGTCCCCTGTTTCTTGGCCGGAACCAGTGTGATGACCGAGCAGGGGATGGTGCCGGTGGACTGGCTGCGCCCCGGGGATCGCTTGTTGACGCGCGACCGTGGTTTTCAGCCTCTGCTCTGGGTGGGCCGCTTCGAACTGGGGCAGACGGGTGAGGCGCTGCCAGCCGAATCCCGACCGGTTGAAATTGAGGCCGGGGCGCTGGGGGCTGGGCAGCCTGCGACCAAATTGCGGGTGTCGCCCCAACATCGGTTGCTGTTGCAACATCCTCAGATGCAATTGTGCTTCGGCCATGAAGCGATGTTCTGCGCCGCCGATTTCCTGACCGGCTGGCCGGGGGTCAGCCGCCCTCATCGGCGTGGTCCGGCGATCTATTATCACCTGCTTCTGCCGCACCATGCGGCGGTACTGTCAGACGGGCAATGGACGGAATCGCTGTTTCTCGGCGATCAGATGGAAGAGATCGTGCCTGCCGCCGAACGCACTGCGCTGCGGCGTCGGGCTGACGCGGCGGGGCTGGGCCACGAAGTGACCGCCTATCCCTGCCTGCGCCGCTGGGAGGTTGCCTTGCTGACGCCGCCGCAGGTCAAGGACGATACCGACGATCTGTCGTGCGCCTGGACCGAAGAGGGCGCACGAGCCCGGGCCTGAGGCCCCGATGATCGCGATCGCGCCGGGACGGTTCACCAGCGGTCCAACGCCGCTTCGTCCTCGTCCTTCGCGGCGACCCATTCGGTCCCCGCCTCGGTGATTTCCTTCTTCCAGAAGGGCGCACGCGATTTCAGGTAATCCATCAGGAATTCGGCCGCCGCGAAGGCCTCGGCGCGGTGGGCGGCGGCGGTGGCGACCATCATGATCGGCGCGCCGGGTGCCAGCCGCCCGAAGCGGTGGATCACCAGGCAATCGAGAAGTTCCCAGCGCGCCGTGGCCTTGGCGACGATCTGGGCGATCGCGCGCTCGGTCATGCCGGGGTAGTGCTCGATTTCCATCGCCTTCAGGCCGCCGCCGGGCAGGTCACGCACGATGCCCGAGAAGGTGGCGATCCCGCCGACCCCCGCGCCCTGACCAAAGCTCGCCAGTTCCGCGCCGATATCGAAGGCTGCTTTCTGGACGCGAACCGTCATGTCAGCCCCCGGTCATCGGCGGGAAGAAGGCGACCTCTCGCACGCCCATCAGCGGGGCATCGAAATCGGCAAGCTCCTGATCCAGCGCCACGCGGATCGCGGCGGGGTTCTCGAAAGCCGCGGCATAGCGCGGCTCGCGCGCGCAAAGCTCGGCGACCAGTTCGCGCACCGTGGCGGCCCCGGTTTCGACCTGCTCCTTGGGCAGGCCGATGCGTTCGCGCAGCCAGGCGAAATAGAGCACTTCAATCATGTTTGCCCCCTTTCAGATGGGGCAGCGCCTTCAGGAAATAGTCGAGCCCGGTGACAAATGTCAGCGCCGCCGCGATCCATATCAGGACCAGACCGGCGACCGTCGCCTCGGAAGAGGTCCAGCGCAGCACCCGCTCTTGCGTGTTCTCCACATAGCCAAGGCCGGTGCCCAGGAACAGCACGGCGATTGCCAGCATCTGGAAGGTGGTCTTCCACTTGGCAAGCTTCGTGACCTTCAGCAGACCCGCCGTGTCGCCCAGATATTCGCGCAGGCCCGACACGAAGACCTCGCGGAACAAGATCACCGTGGCGGGCAGGATCAGCCAGGGGTTCATGCCCGAATAGCCGGTGATGACCACCAGGGCGATCACCACCATCGCCTTGTCGGCGATCGGATCCAGCATCGCGCCGAACTTCGATTCCTGACCCCAGCGCCGCGCAAGGTAGCCGTCGATCCAATCGGTCATCGACGCCAGAACGAATAGGCCAAGGGCCAGCCAGTCGGCGGCGGGGCGGGCGAAGTACAGAAACATCACCGGCACTCCGGGGGCCGCGAACAGGCGCAGCACGGTCAGGGCATTGGGAATCCACCATCTCATGAGGTCTAAGTAGAGGCTTGCGAGGCGGCTGGAAAGTGCTTCCGCGACGGGGCGCATGAAGAGTTCGCGACAATGTGGCCGTTGAAGCGCGCCCAGTTGGTGCGGACGGGCAGGGGCGGCGAATGGTCAGCCGTGGTGGAAGAAATCATAGATCGTCTGCGCGACCTTGTCCGAGATCCCTTCCACCGCCTGCAGATCCGACAACCCGGCGCGGCTGACCGCCTTCGCGCTGCCGAAATGCGCCAGCAGTGCGCGTTTGCGCGCGGCGCCGATGCCGGGCACGTCGTCCAGGGGATTGGCGCTCATGGATTTGGCGCGGGCGGCGCGGTGGGTGCCGATCGCGAAGCTGTGCGCCTCGTCGCGCAGGCGCTGGATGAAATAAAGCACCGGATCGTTGTGGCGCAGCGCGAAGGGGCGCTGCCCGGGGCGGTGGAATTCCTCCTTGCCGGCGTCGCGGTCGATGCCCTTGGCGACGCCGACCATGGGGATATCCTCGACCCCCATCTCCTGCATGATCCCCGCCACGGCCGAAACCTGCCCCGCGCCGCCGTCGATCAGCAGAAGGTCGGGCCAGGAGCCGCCCTGACGGTCCGGGTCTTCCTTCAAGAGGCGGGTGAAACGGCGGGTCAGCACCTCTTTCATCATGCCGAAATCGTCGCCCGGGGTGATCTCGGTCCCCTTGATCTTGAACTTGCGGTACTGGCTTTTGACAAAGCCCTCGGGCCCCGCGACGATCATGCCCCCGACCGCATTGGTGCCTTGAATGTGCGAGTTGTCATACACCTCGATCCGCTTCGGCGGCGCGGGCAGATCGAAAGCCTCGGCCAGCCCTTTCAGCAGCCGCGTCTGGCTGGCGCTTTCCGCCAGTTTCCGCGCCAGGCTTTCGCGCGCGTTGCGGGCGGCGTTCTCGACCAGCTCTGCCTTTTCACCGCGCTGCGGCACGGCCAGTTCGACATTGCGTCCGGCGCGGGCCGACAAAAGCTCATGCGTCAGGTCGCGGTCCTCGATCTCATGCGAAAGCAGGATCAGCCGGGGCGGGGGCTTGTGTTCGTAGAACTGCGCCAGGAACGCCTCGAGGATCTCTCCTTCTTCGGCGCCGGCGCCGGTGCGGGGGTAGAAATCATGGTTGCCCCAGCTTTGATGGCCGCGGATGAAGAACACCTGCACGCAGGCCTGGCCGCCCTCGGCATGGACGGCGATCACATCGGCCTCTGGCACGGTGCGCGGATTGATGCCCTGGGCCGATTGCACCTGGGTCAGCGCCTTGATCCGATCGCGCAAGGCGGCCGCGCGCTCGAATTCCATCGCGTCCGAGGCCGCCTGCATCTCGGCCGCCAGGCTGGCCTGGATCGTCGTGGTCTTGCCCTTCAGGAAGGCCTCGGCATCGGCGATCAGGCCCTCATATTCCTCTTTGCCGACCATGCCGACGCAGGGCGCGCAGCAGCGTTTGATCTGATACAGCAGGCATGGCCGCGTGCGGCTTTCGAACATCGTGTCGGTGCAATTGCGCAAAAGGAAGACCCGCTGCAACTGGTTCAACGTCCGGTTCACCGCCGCGGCCGAGGCGAAGGGGCCGAAATAGCTGCCCTTTTCCGAGCGCCGCCCCCGGTGCTTCTTGATTTGCGGAAACGCGTGGGTGCGGCTGATCAGGATATTGGGAAAGCTCTTGTCGTCGCGCAGCAGCACATTGTAGCGCGGCTTGAGCTGCTTGATCAGGTTCTGTTCCAGCAGCAGCGCCTCGGTCTCGGTCCGCGTGGTGAGAAACATCATCGACGCGGTTTCCGATATCATCCGCGCGATGCGCTGCGAATGGCCGGTGGGGCGGGCATAGTTCGACACCCGGGCGCGCAGATTGCGCGCCTTGCCAACATAAAGGACCTCGGATTTCGCGTTCAGCATCCGGTAGACACCGGGAGAGCTGTCTAGAAGGCGCAGGTAGGACTGGATCACCGCATGCCCGGTGGCGGTCGCTTCCGTCTCGGTTGTGGCTTCGGGGTTGTTTCTTGTGGCGGGCGTTTCAGTCATGGCGATGGCATTGATTCCTGGTGGAGCTGCACTCTATGAGCGCCGATGACAAGTGAAAAGCTGTCCACGGTTTCTGTGGATAAGTCTGGTGGAAACTTTGGGTCAGACCGGATTTTCCCTTCGTTTTAGGAAATTTCTTTGCTTTGATTAATTTTTGTGCATTAATTCAAGATACTGTATTTGCAGCATAAAATTTCAAGATGAAAGCAAGCGCCTGATATTCCTGACAGATTCCTGACGATTCTGTGACAGTTCGCCCTGACGTGGACAAGTCAAGAGCGAAGCGGGTTCATGTTGCCGCAGGATCAGGGTTCGACGCCCAGGTTGTCTGGGGTTTGCCAGGCCAGGTGCTGGCCGCCATCAGGGCACAGAAGCTGTCCGGTCACGCCGTCGGCATCGAGGAAATAGCCCAGTGCGGCGATGACGTCCCCGGTGGCCGCGCCGCGGCCAAGTACGGTTGCGGCGCGCTGGCGGGCAAACTGGTCTTCGGTCTGGCGCGCGCCCCGCAGCGTCGGGCCCGGGCCGATCGCATTGACGCGGATGTCGGGTGCCAACCCCTGCGCCGCGACGCGGGTGAAGGCCCAAAGCCCCATCTTGGCGATCGTGTAGGACAGGAATTCGGGGGTCGGCTTCAGCACGCGCTGGTCGATCATGTTCACCACCACCGCCCGGGCCACCGGTTCGCCCCGCGCATCCTTCGCCGCCGCCGGAGCCTGCGCCGCGAAGGCCTGGGTCAGCTGCGCCGGTGCGCGCAGGTTCGACCCCAGCGCGCGGTCCCAGCTATCGCGGGTCATGCTTCGGATGTTGTCGTGATCGAAGATCGACGCGTTGTTGATCAACACGCTCAGCGGCCCACCCAGTGCCTCGGCCGCGCGGCCCACCAGCGCCTCGGTCGCGTCTTCGTCCAGCAGGTCCGCCCGCAGCGCCTCGGCCCGGCGACCCATGGCGCGCAACTCGGCCACCGTGTCGGCCGCGGCCTCGGCCGAGGTCGCATAATGGACCGCCACATCGAAGCCGCGCGCGCCAAGGTAAAGCGCCATCGCCCGGCCCAGGCGTTTCGCCGCCCCCGTTACCAATGCCCGACCCGGCTCCATCCCGGCTCCTCTCAATGCGTCAGCGCGACCAGAAAGGCGACGTAGCCCGCGATCAGGGTGAATCCCCAGAACCGGGTGATATCGCGCCGGCCCAGCACGAACGGCGCCAGCGCCAATGTCGCGACCAGCATCGCCCACAGGTCGAAATCCAGCATCGACGCGGGCACCGGCAGCGGGCCAAGCAGACCCGCGATGCCGATGATCCCCAGCAGGTTGAACACATTCGACCCGATGACATTGCCCATCGCAACGTCGGCCTCGCGCCGCAGCGCCGCGGTGATCGAGGTCGCCAGTTCCGGCAATGATGTCCCCACCGCCACCAGCGTCAGCCCGATCACGGTTTCCGAGACGTCATAGATCCGGGCGATGCCCACCGCGCCGTCAACCAGCAGGTCCGCCGCCAGCGGCAGGCCGATCAGGCCCAGCACGGTATAGATTGCGATGCGCCACATCGGCAACGCCGGATCGGCGCCCTCAAGGTCCTCTTCCTCGGCGTCGCGGTGGGCCTTGGCCTTGCGGTAATTGTCCCACAGCATCAGGCCCAGCCCGGCCAGCAGCACCAGGGCATGCGGCCAGCGGATCGGCCCCAGGAACGCGACCAGCACGAACAGAAGCGTCGCGGCCAGCATCGTCAGATAGCTGCGCCTGGCGTGTGCGTCGCCCGCGTGGATCACCGAGATCACAGCCGGAATGCCCAGCACCAGCAGGATATTGGCAATGTTCGATCCGACGACATTGCCCAGCGCGATCCCGGGCGCGTGATCCAGAACCGCCTTGACCGACACCAGAAGCTCGGGCGCCGAAGTGCCGAAGGCCACCACCGTCAGCCCGACGATCAGCGACGGGATCCCCAGCCGCAATGCCAGGTTCACCGCGCCGCGCACCAGCAGATCGCCCGCCACCACCAACAGCACCAGCCCGACAAGGACGGCAAGGACGTCATGCACCATCAGCGCCGGTCCTCGCACTGGCACTTGCCCGGCCCGATGCGGTAGCGCCCGCAGTGTGGGCATTTGCCGGGTTTCGACAGCTTGCGCCCCTTCGTGCCCGGTACCCGCAGGCGCCCGAACATTGCCAGCACCAGCATGGCGATCAGGAAGAAGCTGACGAATTTCACCATCGCGTCAAAGCCCGAACCGCGCCATCAGGGCGCGTTCCTTGGCCTCGGCCGCGGCACCGGCCAGCGCCTCGGCCCCCAGCCGGCGCAGCAGTCCGCGCCTTGGCCCGTAGGTGCGGAAGCGAACCTTTTCGCCGTAGGTTTCCTTCATCTTCGGCACCAAATGGGCGATGCCGTCGGCCAGCCCCAGTTGCACCGAACGCGCGCCCAGCCAGAAGGAGCCGTCGAACAGTTCCTCCGCCGTGTCCAGCTTGGCGCCGCGCCGCGCCCGGACCTGGCCTATGAAGATCTCGTGCAGCGGCCCGTGCAGCGCCTTCAGGCGTTCCACTTCCTCGGGGCGTTCGGGCAGGAAGGGGTCAAGGAAGCTTTTCGATTTCCCGGCCGTATGCACGCGCCGTTCGATCCCGTGGCGGGCGATGAAATCTGCGAATCCGAAGCTTGACGAAATCACCCCGATCGAACCGAGGATCGATGTCTCATCCGCCCAGATGTGATCGGCCGCGGTGGCCAGCCAATAGCCGCCCGAGGCCGCCACGTCCTCGACGAAGGCATGAACGGGGATCCGCTTTTCTTCGGCCAGGCGGCGGATGCGGGCGGCGATCAGGCTTGATTGCGCGGGCGACCCGCCGGGCGAATTGATTTGCAGCGCCACCGCCTTTGGCCTGCCCTTGGAAAAGGCGCGCTCGATCAGCGGCGCGAGGGCGGCATCGTTCATGCCGCCGTCAAGGCGGCCGCCGGCCATGATCATGCCTTGAAGGCGCAGTACGGCCACGGTCGGTTTGGAGCGTCCTGGAAGAAAGGTGAATGCCATCGTCCCGATGTAAGCCGGGCCAACCCGCGCGACAAGACGGCAGGCCCCGCGGGGGCCAGGAATGTTGCCCCAGCGCACAAAAAATCGTGGTGTCCCCGCCCGCCCTCCACCCGCGCCGCCCCCAGCCCCGCCACCGCCGGGAAAGGCCGTTCCCGCGTTGTGGCTGCCCGGCCGGTCGCATCCCGTTTCCCGCGCCGCGCGCACCGTGCTACACCGAAAGCGCGGCCCACCCCGGCCGCGCCCAGCCGCGGAGGCCCCCGTTGATCGACAAGCTAGAGATGTTCATGGCGCTTGCGGCCGAAAAGCATTTCGGCCGCGCGGCCGATGTTTGCGGTGTGACGCAGCCGACGCTGTCCAGCGCCATCAAGCAGCTTGAGGATCAGCTTGGCGTGCAACTGGTGTGGCGCGGATCGCGCTTTCAGGGGCTCACGCCCGAGGGGCTGCGGGTGCTCGAATGGGCGCGCCGCATCGTCGGCGATGCCCGTACCCTGCGCGAAGAGATGCGCGCCGTACGCGAGGGCCTGTCCGGCGTCCTGCGCATCGGGGTGATCCCCACCGCGCTGCCGATGATCGCCCGGCTGACCGATCCCTTCACCGAACGTCATCCCAATGTGCGTCTGATGATCTATTCGCGCACCTCGATCGAGATCCTGAAGGAGATCGAGGATCTGGAGCTGGACGCCGGTGTCACCTATCTGGACAACGAGCCGCTGGGCCGGGTCGCGCGGGTTCCGCTGTATTCAGAAGGCTACCAACTGCTGGTCACGCGCGGCATGGCGTTGGCCGATCGGTCCTCGGTCGATTGGGGGGATCTGGATGGCGTGCGGTTGTGTCTGCTGACCGGCGACATGCAAAATCGTCGGATCGTGAACCACCACCTTGCCGCCGCCGGGGTAGAGGTCGACGCGCAGATCGAATCGAACTCGATGCTGGCGCTGCTGGCCCATGTGGCGACCGGGCGTTGGGCCTCGATCGTGGCCGAACCGGTCGCGGAACTGTTCCAGTGCGACGATATTCGCGCGATCCCGATCCGCGCCCCCGATGCACACCATCAGGTCGGACTGATCGCCCCCTGGCGCGAGCCGCATACGCCGCTGCTGGAAGCACTTCTGGAAGATGCAGCCAAGATCGCGCGCATCGCCTGAGTTCGATTGGAATTTTCTATTAACCGACGATAAGTCGCTATTGATTTGCCTATCATCGGAACTAGAACCACCGAAGCACAATTCGGAGGTTCCCCATGGCGCAGCCCAGCCCAGATATCGCGTCCCGCGTGGAAGAGATCATTGCCGACCATGCGGCGCTTGAAGGGCCATTGCTGCCCATCTTGCACGCCGTGCAGGCGGCCTTTGGCCATATCCCGCGCGACGCGCTGCCGGTGATCGCCGACAAGCTGAATCTGTCGCGCGCCGAGGTGCACGGGGTGATGTCCTTCTACCACGACTTCCGCGAGGACCAGGCCGGGCGCCATGTGCTCAAGCTTTGCCGCGCCGAGGCCTGCCAGGCGATGGGTGCGGACCGCGTGGCTGCCCATGCGCGCGGCAAGCTGGGCATCGAATGGCACCAGACCACCCAGGACGGCGCCGTGACGTTGGAACCGGTGTTCTGTCTGGGGCTTTGTGCCTGTGGCCCGGCCGCGATGGTTGACGGCAAGGTCGTTGGCCGGGTCGACGAGGCAAGGGTGGACGAATTGCTGGCGGAGGTGCGCTGATGAAGATTTACGTTCCGCGCGATGCCGCCGCGAAGGCGCTGGGTGCCGATGATGTCGCTGCCGCCGTTCAGGCCCAGGCGGCCAAGCGCGGCCTCGACGTGACGCTGGTGCGCAACGGCACCCGCGGCATGATCTGGCTGGAGCCGCTGGTCGAGGTCGAGACCGAGGCGGGTCGCGTGGCCTTCGGCCCGGTCGCGGCCGGCGACGTGGCGGCGCTGTTCGACGCTGACTTCAACGACCATCCTCTGGCGCTTGGCCCGACCGAGGATCTGCCCTGGATGAAGGGCCAGACCCGCCTGACCTTTGCTCGCGTCGGCGTGATCGACCCGCTCGATCTGGACGATTACGAGGCCCACGGCGGCCTGGCCGGCCTGCGCCGGGCGCTGGACATGACCGGCGACGAGGTCGTCGCCGAGGTCACCGAATCCGGCCTGCGCGGCCGCGGCGGGGCGGGCTTTCCCACCGGCATCAAGTGGCGCACGGTCGCGGGCGCGAAGGCCGCGCAGAAATACATCGTCTGCAACGCCGACGAGGGCGACAGCGCCACCTTCGCCGACCGGATGCTGATGGAAGGCGACCCCTTCACCCTGATCGAGGGCATGGCGATCGCCGGTATCGCCACCGGCGCGACGCGCGGCTATGTCTACATCCGCTCGGAATATCCCGACGCGATCGAGGTGATGGAAGCCGCGCTGACAGTGGCGCGCGAGCGCGGGTTGCTGGGCGACAGCGTGCTGGGGTCCGGCAAGGCCTTCGACATGTGGGTGCGCGTGGGCGCCGGTGCCTATGTCTGCGGCGAAGAGACATCGCTGCTCAACAGCCTTGAGGGCAAGCGCGGCGTGGTGCGCGCCAAGCCGCCGCTGCCGGCGCTGGAGGGCTTCCTGGGCCAGCCTACCGTTGTGAACAACGTCATCTCGCTGGCCACGGTGCCGGTGATCTTGGAAAAGGGCGCCGGGTTCTACAAGGATTTCGGCCTTGGCCGGTCGCGCGGCACCATCCCCCTGCAGATCGCGGGCAACGTGAAACACGGCGGGCTCTACGAGGTCGCCTTTGGCCTGACGCTGGGCCAGATCGTGGACGAGATCGGCGGCGGCAGCGCCTCCGGCCGCCCGGTCAAGGCGGTGCAGGTGGGCGGCCCCTTGGGCGCCTATTTCCCGCGCGATCTGTTCGACACGCCCTTCGGCTATGAGGAATTCGCAGGCAAGGAGGGGCTTATCGGCCACGCCGGCCTGACTGTGTTCGACGACAGCGCCGATATGCTGGCCCTGGCCCGTTTCGCGATGGAATTCTGCGCGATCGAGAGCTGCGGGAAATGTACCCCCTGCCGCATCGGCGCGGTGCGCGGCGTGGAAACGCTCGACCGCATCGCGGCGGGCGACGGCGCCGGCATCGCGCTGCTGACCGACCTGTGCCACACCATGAAACTCGGCTCGCTCTGCGCGCTGGGGGGCTTCACGCCCTATCCGGTGATGAGCGCGCTCACCCATTTCCCCGATGATTTCACCGGGTGCCAGAAGGAGGCCGCCGAATGAAAGACTTCATCCTTCCCGAAAGCCTCGATCAGGATTTCGGCACCCCCGCCAGCCGGTCGAAGACGCTTGTGACGCTGACAATCGACGGCTTCGAGGTCACCGTGCCCGAGGGCACCTCGGTGATGCGCGCCGCCAAGGAGACCGGGATCGCCATCCCCAAGCTCTGCGCCACCGACATGGTAGATGCCTTCGGCTCCTGCCGGCTGTGCCTGGTCGAGATCGAGGGCCGCGCGGGCACGCCGGCATCGTGCACCACGCCGGTCGCGCCGGGCATGGTGGTGCGCACCCAGACCAGCCAGCTGAAGACCCTGCGCCGCGGGGTGATGGAGCTGTACATCTCCGACCACCCGCTGGATTGCCTGACCTGCGGCGCCAACGGCGATTGCGAATTGCAGGACATGGCGGGCGCCGTGGGCCTGCGCGACGTGCGCTATCCGGCGGGCGCGAACCATTATGATGACGGCACGGGCACCTTGGCGGCGGGCGACGCGCGGGCGCGCGGCCGGGCGCCGGTGGGCGATCTGGGCAATCCCGACTGGCTGCCCAAGGACGAATCGAACCCCTATTTCACCTATGATCCGTCGAAATGCATCGTCTGCTCGCGCTGCGTGCGGGCCTGCGAAGAGGTGCAGGGCACCTTCGCGCTGACGATCGAGGGTCGGGGCTGGGACAGCCGGGTTTCGGCCGGCATGGCGGGCGACAACTTCCTGGGCTCGGAATGCGTCAGCTGCGGCGCCTGCGTGCAGGCCTGCCCGACCGGCACCTTGCAGGAGAAATCGGTGATCGAGATCGGCGTGCCCGAGCATTCCGTCATCACCACCTGCGCCTATTGCGGCGTGGGCTGTTCCTTCAAGGCCGAGATGCGCGGTGACGAACTGGTGCGCATGGTGCCCTGGAAGGACGGCAAGGCGAACCGCGGCCATAGCTGCGTGAAGGGCCGGTTCGCCTGGGGCTATGCCCAGCACAAGGACCGCATCCTGAAGCCGATGATCCGCGACAAGGTCGAAGAACCCTGGCGCGAAGTCGAATGGGACGAAGCCTTCAGTTTCGCCGCCAAGCGCCTGCGCGGCCTGCAGGAAACCTACGGCAAGGACTCGATCGGGGTGATCACCTCGTCGCGCTGCACCAACGAGGAAACCTATCTGGTGCAGAAGCTGACCCGTCAGGTGTTCGGCAACAACAACACCGACACCTGCGCCCGGGTCTGTCATTCGCCCACCGGCTATGGCCTGGGCCAGACCTTCGGCACATCGGCGGGCACGCAGGATTTCGACTCGGTCGAACATTCCGACGTCATCATCGTGATCGGCGCCAACCCGACCGATGCGCACCCGGTCTTCGGCTCTCGCATGAAGAAGCGGCTGCGTCAGGGCGCCAAGATCATCGTGATCGACCCGCGCCGCATCGACCTGGTGAAATCGCCCCACATCAAGGCGGCCCACCACCTGCCGCTGCGCCCGGGCACCAACGTGGCGATGCTGACCTCGCTGGCCCATGTCATCGTGACCGAGGGCCTGATGGATGAGGCCTTCATCCGTGAGCGCTGCGATTGGGACGAGTTCCAGGATTACGCCGAATTCGTCTCGGCCCCGGAAAACAGCCCCGAGGCGCTGGAAGCCGCGACCGGCGTTCCGGCCGCCGAAGTGCGCGCCGCCGCCCGGCTGTTCGCCACCGGCGGCAATGGTGCCATCTACTACGGCCTCGGTGTGACCGAGCACAGCCAGGGCTCGACCGCGGTGATCGGCATTGCCAACCTCGCCATGCTGACCGGCAACATCGGCCGGCCCGGCGTGGGCGTGAACCCGCTGCGCGGCCAGAACAACGTGCAGGGTTCTTGCGACATGGGATCCTTCCCGCACGAACTGCCGGGCTACCGCCATGTGAAGAACCCCGAGGTGCGCGAGATTTTCGAATCGCTCTGGGGCACCAAGCTGTCGGACGAGCCGGGCCTGCGCATCAACAACATGCTCGATGCCGCGACCGAGGGCACCTTCAAGGGGATCTACATCCAGGGCGAGGACATCCTGCAATCCGACCCCGACACCCACCATGTCGCGGCCGGGCTGAAGGCGATGGACTGCGTGATCGTGCATGACCTGTTCCTGAACGAGACCGCGAACTACGCCCATGTCTTCCTGCCCGGCTCGACCTTCCTGGAAAAGGACGGGACGTTTACCAACGCCGAACGCCGCATCAACCTGGTGCGCGAGGTGATGAAGCCCAAGACCGGCATGGCCGATTGGGAGGTCACCCAGGCGCTGGCCAACGCGATGGGCGGGAACTGGAGCTATACCCACCCGCGCGAGGTGATGGCCGAGATCGCGGCCACCACCCCGAGCTTTGCCAACGTCAGCTTCGATC
This sequence comes from Allgaiera indica, assembly GCF_900106675.1. Classification (GTDB taxonomy): domain Bacteria; phylum Pseudomonadota; class Alphaproteobacteria; order Rhodobacterales; family Rhodobacteraceae; genus Acidimangrovimonas; species Acidimangrovimonas indica. The sequence continues at coordinate 56,660 of NZ_FNOB01000001.1, read as the reverse complement.
GGATCGCCCAATACGGCTCGGTCCAGTGGCCGTGCAACGACACGACCGCGCCCGAAGGCACGCCGATCATGCATGTCGACGGCTTCGTGCGTGGCAAGGGCAAGTTCATTCGCACCGAATATGTCGCGACGGATGAAAAGGTGGGGCCGCGCTTCCCGCTTCTGCTGACCACAGGGCGGATCCTCAGCCAGTACAACGTCGGCGCGCAGACGCGGCGCACGGACAACACCGCCTGGCACCCCGAAGACCTGCTGGAGATCCACCCCCAGGACGCCGAGGACCGCGGCGTGCATGACGGCGATTTCGTCCGCCTGGCCAGCCGCACGGGGGAAACGACACTGCGCGCCAAGGTGACCGACCGGGTGGCGCCGGGGGTGATCTATACCACCTTCCACCACCCCGACACCCAGGCCAACGTGATCACCACCGACTATTCGGACTGGGCGACCAACTGCCCGGAATACAAGGTCACGGCGGTGCAGGTGTCGCCCTCGAACGGCCCGTCCGAATGGCAGGTGGAATACGAGGCGCAGGCCAAGGCGTCCCGGCGCATCCTTACGGCGGCGGAATGATGCGTGCCCACCGCCCCCTGACCCGCCGCGTCTATCGCGGCGGCGGCTATGCCGAGGCGCCGCGCGAGCTGCCCGAGGAAATGCCGGTGGCGCTGTCGTTCAACGGCACCACTCAGGCGGTGATGATGGCCACGCCCACGGATCTGGAGGACTTCGGGCGCGGCTTCGCCTTGACCGAGGGCATCGCCACACCCCAAGAGATCACCGAGATCCGGGTGACGGTGCAGGCGCGGGGCATCGACGTGCAGATCTGGCTGGTCGAGGCCGCCGAACAGCGCCTGGCCGCCCGCCGCCGCCATATGGCGGGGCCGGTGGGCTGCGGGCTGTGCGGTCTCGATTCGATCGACGCGGTGCTGCGCGATGTGGCGCAGGTGCCGGCCAGCGATCTGCGCCTGAGCCCGGCGCAGGTGCAGGAGGCGATCGCGGCGCTGCCCGGTCACCAGGCATTGCACGACACCACCCGCGCGGTGCATGGCGCGGGCTTCTACCGCCCCGGCGAAGGCGTCGTCGCCACGCGCGAGGATGTCGGCCGCCACAATGCGCTGGACAAGTTGGCCGGTGCGCTGCTTGCGCAGGGCACTGACGCAGGCGCCGGCGCGTTGGTTCTGACCAGCCGGGTCTCGATCGACATGGTGCAGAAATGCGCCGCGATCGGGGCGCCGGTGCTGATCGCCGTCTCTGCGCCTACCGCGCACGCCGTCCAGCTGGCCCGAGACGCCGGCATCACCCTGATCGGCCTGGCCCGCCCAGACGGGTTCGAATTGTTCACCCATCCCTCCCGCATCCGCCCGGAAAGGACCAAGAATGTCGCCTGACAAGATGATCCGCATGGCAAACCAGATCGCCACCTTCTTCCATTCAAAACCCCATGACGAGGGCGTGAGCGGCGTGGCCAACCATATCAGCGACTTCTGGGATCCCAGGATGCGCAGCCAGTTGTTCGCCCATGTCGAGGCCGGTGGAGAGGGGCTGGATCCCCTGGTGCTGGAGGCCGCATCCGCGATCCGCCGCCCGAAGGCCGCCTAAGGCGTCGGGCGCCCGGTTCGAGTATTTTTGCCAAGATGAAGGGCAGGGGCGTGGCCCCGCGCGCTTGGCCCGCTTGCCGCGCAAGGGCGCTTTCCCGGGCCGCTGATCCGCGCCTGTGGCCATCCTTCCGCAGTCTTTCACGCAGCCGGGCGCCCGCGTCGTCCATGGCTTGAGCCTGCCTCCGCGAAGTGCGACAAAACGCCCGAGCCGGACCGGAGGAGACCATGGCCAACACCTTGTATGACGCGCTTTTCGCCCCTCTCGCAGGGCGTGCAAGCCCGTTTCTGATCCTGCCCGATGGGGCCGAGGTTTCGGGGGATGCCTTTCACCGCATGATCGCGCGTTTCGCGCATGTGCTGCGGGCCCAGGGCGTGGTGCCGGGCGACCGGATCGCCGTGCAGGTGGCCAAGACACCCGAGGCGCTGGCGCTTTACGGCGCGGCGGTGGCGGCGGGGGCGATCTTCCTGCCGCTCAACACCGGCTATACGCCCGACGAGGTGGCCTATTTCCTCGGCAATGCCACGCCGCGGCTGTTCGTCTGCGACGGAACCCGGGCCAAGGCGCTGGCCCCGATCGCGGCCGCCAGCGGCGCGCGGCTGGAGACACTGAACGCCGATGGCTCGGGCAGCCTGACCGAGCAGGCCGCGAACCAGCCCGACGCGCTAACCCCGGCCGAACGCGGGCCCGACGATCTGGCGGCTTTCCTTTATACCTCGGGCACCACCGGGCGGTCGAAGGGCGCGATGCTGAGCCATGCGAACCTGCTGTCGAACGCCGAGGTGCTGGTCGATTACTGGCGCTTCACCGATGCCGACGTGCTGCTGCACGCGCTGCCAATCTTCCACACGCACGGCCTTTTTGTGGCCTGCAACGTATCGCTTCTTGCGGGCGGGGCGATGATCTTCCTGCCGGGCTTCGACCTGGACCAGGTAATCCGCCTGCTGCCCCGGGCAACCTCGATGATGGGGGTGCCGACCTTCTATACCCGGCTGCTGGACGATCCGCGTTTCACCCGCGACCTGACGCGGCACATGCGGCTGTTCACCTCCGGCTCGGCGCCGATGCTGACCGAGACCCACCTGGCCTTCGAGGCGCGCACCGGCCAGCGCATCCTCGAACGCTATGGCATGACCGAGACCAACATGAACACCTCCAACCCCTATGACGGCGAGCGCCGGCCGGGCACCGTGGGCTTTCCGCTGCCCGGGGTCGAGGTGAAGATCACCGATCCCGACACCGGCGGGGCCCTGCCGCAGGGCCAGGCCGGCATGATCGAGGTGCGCGGCCCGAACGTTTTCCAGGGCTATTGGCAGATGCCCGAGAAGACGGCGGAGGAGCTGCGCGAAAACGGCTTCTTCATCACCGGCGACATCGGTCAGATCGACGCCGACGGTTATGTCAGCATCGTCGGCCGGCAGAAGGACCTGATCATCTCGGGCGGCTACAACGTCTATCCCAAGGAGGTGGAGCTGATCCTCGACGAGCAGCCGGGCGTGCTGGAATCCGCGGTGATCGGTGTGCCGCATCCGGATTTCGGCGAGGCGGTCTTTGCCGTCCTTACCCCGGCCGGCGAGGGGCCGGACGAAGGCGCGATCCGCGCCGCGCTGGGGGCGAGCCTGGCGAAGTTCAAGCAGCCCAAGGGATATGCGGTGCTGCCCGAACTGCCACGCAACACCATGGGCAAGGTGCAAAAGGCGCTTCTGCGCACGCAATTCGCCAAGACCTTCGCCTAGGGCGCGGGGCCGGCGCCTCCTCTTACTAGTCGAAGGTGCCGGTTACCCGACCGAACAGCATGAAGGCGCGGGCGGTGCGGGTTTCGGCCAGATCGGCCAGATCCTGATCCGAGGCGATCTTTTCGAAGCTGACCAGGGTCTTGTCGAACTGGCGCAGGAAATGATGCGCCGCGTCGCGGAAGATCGGGTCCGAGCGCATCCGTCCCGCGGTGAGCGCCAGGCTGGAGCGGTCGCGCACGCCCCCCAGCGCGGCGATCGTCTGGCCGCGCTCTCCCTGCGCGAAGCGGCGCCAGACCTCGGTGCGGGCCCGGTCGGGTTTCAGGTCGTCCATGTAGATCCCGTCCTGGCTGAGCAGCGTCAGCACGTCCTGTGCCGCCCGGATGAGGCGGGCGAGGTCGCGATCTTCCAGCGCCGAGCGCAGGGCACGGAAGCCGTCCTTGTCATCGACCGAATCGGGGAAGTTCAGCGCACGGATGAAATCGCTTACCGGGATCGGTGGATGGAAGGCCTCGGCCGGGGTGCCCAGCGCCAGCGCCGGCTGGTCTTCGCCCGGCGCGGCGGGGGCCAGCGTCAGCGCGGCCTTGCGGTCGGCCGAGGGGATCACCCGGGTGTGGTCGCGGCGCGAGCTGAAGGTGGCAAGGGCGGATTCGGTCTGGCGCTGGGCGGCCGCGATCTCGTCCAGCTTGCGCTCGACCGTAGGGCGCAGGCCCAACGCGTTGGCCTGGCTTTGCTGCACATAGGCGGCGCGCAGCCCGTCGACGGCGGCTTGCAGACGGGCGGCCTCTTCACGCAGCCCGCGCACGGTGCGCGCGGTCAGCGCGGCCACCCAGATCATCGCGATCGGCAGGAAAACCGCCAGCAGCGTCATCACCGCCGTCAGCACGTTGCGGTCGCTCGCCATGCCGCCGGTCATCATGAAGAATGCGCCGACCGCGACAACCCAGGCCAGGGTCAGCGCCACCGCGATCACTTCGGTCGTGGTGACCGGCTCCGACGCGGGCTGGCGCGAAAAGATGCCCGTGTCCATGCCCCGGCCGGCTGCTGGCCCGGGGGCGGCTGCGTCCTGGGGCTTGGCGCTGCCCTTCGGCGCGCCTTTGGCTGCCGTCCGACGCCGGCCGTCAGGCGCGTCAGAGCCTTCGGCCTGGGGGGGGATCGAGGTCTTGGTCATCTCCGGTTCTCCGGCGAATCCGCATTGGACGGGGCGTCGCGGCTCAGAGATAGCGGATGCTGAGAATCTCGTAGCTGCGCTCGCCGCCTGGGGTGCGCACCTCGACGCTGTCGCCCTCGTCCTTGCCGATCAGGGCGCGCGCCAGGGGTGACTTGATGTTCAGCAGTCCGCGCTCGATGTCGGCCTCGGCCTCGCCCACGATCTGATAGGTGCGTTCCTCGTCGGTATCCTCGTCGACCAGCGACACGGTCGCGCCGAACTTGATCGTGCCCGACAGCTTGGTCGGGTCGATCACTTCGGCGCGCGCCAGCAGGCCTTCGAGTTCCTTGACGCGGCCTTCGATGAAGCTCTGCTTTTCGCGCGCCGCGTGATATTCGGCATTCTCCGACAGGTCGCCATGTTCGCGCGCCTCCGCGATGGCGCGGATCACGGCCGGGCGTTCCACCGACTTCAACTGCTTCAGTTCATTGTCGAGCGCGGCATGGCCGGCGCGGGTCATCGGTATCTTTTCCATCGGTCACTTTGCAAAAAAGACGCCACTTGGCCGAACTACGGCCATGGCGTCAATCCATTTCTTGTCCCCACCTGACCGCAGCGACGGGGCAAATGCAAGGGGCAAGCACCGCCGCCGTCCGCCATGAGCCGCGATTTGCCGTCGGCCTCGGCCGCGCGGACCAACGGGTGGGATCGGGGCCAAGTGACGTTGCGCCACGGTGGCACCGGGGCAGCCCCGGGGGCGTTTGTGAGCGCTCACAACGATTGCGATGCGCGGCCGGGCGCGCTAACGCTGGGCCAGGGCATAAAGGGAAGCGCCCGCGCCCGGCTGCGCCGAGGTCCGCACACGAAAGGACGAGAGATGACCGAGACCACCCGTGAAGCGATGGAATATGATGTGGTGATCGTCGGCGCGGGCCCTGCCGGCCTGTCCGCGGCGATCCGTCTGAAGCAACTCGACGCTGATCTGAACGTGGTGGTGCTGGAAAAGGGCTCGGAGGTGGGCGCGCACATCCTTTCGGGCGCGGTGCTGGATCCTTGCGGGCTGACCAGGCTGATCCCCGACTGGAAGGAAAAGGGCGCGCCGCTCAACGTGCCGGTGAAGGAAGACAATTTCTTCCTGCTGGGCGAGTCCGGCAAGATGCGCATCCCCAACTGGCCTATGCCCCGGCTGATGTCGAACCACGGCAATTACATCGTCTCGATGGGCAATGTCTGCCGCTGGATGGCCGAACAGGCCGAGGCGCTGGGGGTCGAGATCTTCCCCGGCATGTCTTGTTCTGAACTCGTCTATGACGACAAGGGCGGCGTGAAGGGCGTGGTCGCGGGCGAGTTCGGCCGCAACCCTGACGGTACCGAGGGCCCGGGCTATGAGCCGGGGATGGAACTGCACGGCAAATATGTCTTTCTGGCCGAGGGCGTGCGCGGGTCACTGTCCAAGGAGGTGATCGCGAAATACGACCTCTCGTCGGGGCATGAGCCGCAGAAATTCGGCCTCGGGATGAAAGAGATCTGGGAGATCGACCCCGAGAAGCACCGCGAAGGCACGGTCACCCACACGATGGGTTGGCCGCTGGGGTCGAACGCCGGCGGCGGGTCGTTCATCTATCATCTTGAAAACAATCAGGTCTATGTGGGGTTTGTGGTTCATCTGAACTACCGAAACCCCTATCTTTACCCCTATATGGAATTCCAGCGCTTCAAGCATCACCCGATGGTGGCCGAGCTTCTGAAGGGCGGCAAGCGCGTGGCCTATGGCGCGCGGGCGATTTCCGAGGGTGGCTTTCAGTCGATGCCGAAGATGGTGGCGCCGGGTGTGGCGCTGCTGGGGTGTTCGGTCGGCATGGTCAACGTGCCGCGTATCAAGGGCAACCATAACGCAATGCTGTCGGGCATCGCCGCCGCCGAGGCCGCGCACAAGGCACTGGCCGAGGGCCGTTCGGGCGACGAATTGACCGCCTACGAGGCCGAAGTTCGGGGCGGCGATATCGGCGCCGACCTGAAGAAGGTGCGCAACGTCAAGCCGATGTGGTCGAAATGGGGGATGTTCCCGTCGCTTGCGCTGGGGGGGCTGGACATGTGGACCAACAGCCTTGGCTTTTCGCTGTTCGGCACGCTGGGCCACGGCAAGACCGACGCGGCGGCGACCGGTGAGGCTAAGGATTTTCAGCCGATCGATTATCCCAAGCCGGACGGGGAGCTCAGCTTCGACCGGCTGACCAACGTCAGTTTCTCGTTCACGAACCATGAGGAAAGCCAGCCCTGTCATCTGAGGCTGAAGGACCCTGCGGTGCCGATCTCGGTAAACTTGCCGAAGTACGCCGAGCCGGCGCAGCGCTACTGCCCTGCCGGCGTCTATGAGGTCCTCGGAGAGGGCGCCACGGCGAAGTTCCAGATCAACTTCCAGAACTGCGTGCATTGCAAGACCTGCGACATCAAGGACCCCAGTCAGAATATCAACTGGACCACGCCGCAGGGCGGGGATGGGCCGAACTATCCCAACATGTAGCTGCGACGGCTTCAGGGCCGGGGGTTTCACACCCCCGGACCCCCGTGGAGTATTTTCGCCAAGATGAAGGAAGATGCGCCCCGACGGGGTCTTGACGGTAGGGCGAGCCGGCTGGGCGCCGCCGCCGGCGGGGACCAGACCGATGGCGCAGTCATCGGTACATCCGAAAGACAAATGGCGCCGGGCCGCAGACGCGCTCATTGCAACGAAAAACGCGACGCCCTGGGGCGCCGCGTTTCGGTTTGCTTCGGGTGCCGCTCGGCGGGGTCGATCAGGCCTCTGCCTCTGCCTCGTCGCCTTCACCGCCTTCGTCCTCGGCCTCGCTCGCCCGCAGCCCGGAGGGCGCGGCGATGTTGGCGATGACGAAGTTGCGCTCGATCGTCGGCTTGGCGCCTTCGGGCAGGGTGACATCGTTGATGTGGATGACATCGCCGATTTCCTTGCCGGTCAGATCGACGGTGATGTGATCGGGGATATCGCCCGCCGTCACTTCCAGCTCGACTTCGGGGCGGACCACGACAAGCGTTCCGCCACGCTTGAGACCGGGCGCGGCCTCATGACCTTCGAAGGTCACATGGATGAACAGGTTGATCCGGGTGGTCCGCTTGAGGCGCATGAAATCGACATGCGTCGGCAGGTCCTTGACCACGTCGCGCTGCACGCCGCGGCAGATGACGCGGACGTCTTCCTGGCCGGGCACCTTCAGATTGAAGAGCGTCGACAGGAACCGGCCGGCCTTGAGCCGGGTCAGCAGCGGGTTGAATTCGAGGTTGATCGGAAGCGGATCGAGGCCGCCACCATATACGATACCGGGTACGTAGCCCTCACGACGAGCTTGACGAGCGGCCCCCTTGCCTGTCCCCGTCCGTACCTCGGCGTGAAGATCGGGGATCTTGCCAGCCATTTGAGGTCTCCATTGGTTGAATTGGCCGTCCTCCAAGGGTGCACGGCCATGAGAAGGGGCCTATAGGGCAGATTTGCCATGAAGGGAAGGAAAAAGCGCGCCGATCCGTGGCCGTGCATGGCGGAAGGGTCCGGACGCCTCCGGCGGGCGTATTTCGGGAACAATGAAAGGACTTTTCCGGCTTTCATTGTTCTTCAAATACGCAAGCGGCACCGAGCATCCCATGCGGTGTCCGGGTGTCAGGCCCAGCGACCCTCAAAGTCATCCGGGATGAGCAGGTTCTGAAGGCCCAACTCCTTCACGTCGCGCTCGCCGCAGAGAGCCATCGAGATGTCCAGCTCCTTCTGGATGACGTCGAGCGCCTTGGTCACGCCGGCCTCGCCCATCGCGCCCAGGCCGTGCAGATAGGCGCGTCCGATATAAGTGCCCCGCGCGCCCAGCGCGAGCGCCTTCAGAACGTCCTGGCCCGAGCGGATGCCGCTGTCCATATGCACCTCGATCTTGTCGCCGACGGCGCGGACGATGCGCGGCAGCATCCGGATCGAGGAAAGGGCGCCGTCTAGCTGCCGCCCGCCATGGTTCGACACGATCAGAGCGTCGGCCCCGAAATCGGCGCAGAGACGGGCGTCATCCTCGTCCAGAACGCCCTTGAGGATCAGCTTGCCGCCCCACATGTCGCGCACCCGCGCGATCTTGTCCCAGTCGAGTTTGGGGTCGAATTGTTCATTGGTCCAGCTCATCAGCGAAGAAGCATCTCCCACGCCCTTCGCATGGCCCACGATATTGCCGAAGAAGCGCCGCTTGGTGCCCAGCATCCCCAAGCCCCAGCGCCATTTGGTCGCCAGATCCAGCATCGTCGGCAGGGTCATCTTGGGCGGCGCTGAAAGGCCGTTCTTCAGATCCTTGTGGCGCTGGCCCAGGATTTGCAGGTCGAGCGTCAGCACAAGTGCGTCGCAGCCGGCATTCCGGGCGCGTTCCAGCGTGCGTTCGACGAAATCCCAGTCGCGCATGACATAAAGCTGGAACCAGAAGGGCTTGGTCGTATGGGCGGCCACGTCCTCGATCGAGCAGATCGACATGGTCGAAAGTGTGAAGGGCACGCCGAAGCGTTCGGCTGCGCGGGCGGCCTTGATCTCGCCGTCGGCGGATTGCATGCCGCACAGTCCTACCGGCGCTAAGCCCACAGGCATTGCCACGTCGCGGCCGATCATGGTGCTGGCGGTGGTACGTCCCGACATGTCCACCGCCACCTTCTGGCGCAGTCGCAGCTTGGCGAAATCGCTGGTGTTGTCGCGGAATGTCTGTTCGGTGTAGCTGCCGCTTTCGGCATAATCGTAGAACATCTTCGGCGTACGGCGGCGGTGCAGGCGCTTGAGATCGTTGATGTTGGTGATGACAGCCATGACGGGGCCTTTCGCAGGATTGGTAAAGCGCGGTTACCAATACGTGAGTCTTGTGGCAAGTTGCCTGCGCGAAAGTGGCTTGCGCGTGGCTTCGGGTGCAAGCGAATTCAGCGCCCACAAGCCGGGATTTCCCGCACCCGTTGCGGGAACGATCCGTGCATGGTGTCGTTTTGCCGCCTGCGCCGCCCCAGGCCCACTGTCATCACGGTCGCCGGACCTGGGGCCGGGGCCCTTTGTCGATTGTCTCGAATCGAGCCAGATCTTGCCCGCAGGCGGATGAAGAGGGCCGGGAACAACAGAAGGGTCGCGGCTGCATGGGGCCATCGGAGAAGTTCGCCAGAACGCTCAGTTCCCGCACATCGCCTTCGCGGTCTGGCCGAAGTTCTGGTAGCGGTTCCAGAAGGCATTGTCCTGTCGTGAATCCGAAACCCGGACTTCCTGCGCCTTGTGCGGATCGCGGAAGAAGCTGGCGGCGCGATTCTGGTCGCGGCTTCCCAGGGTCAGATCCGCCGCCCGCTGGATGCAACTGCACAGTGCCGGTGTTGCGGGCCGGTCGGATTGGATGCAGGCGCGGCTGATCGCCCCCGCCTGAAGAGACGCCGCCGGGATGGAAAGCACCGCTGCCGCCAGAAGAAGCCTTGTCATGTCACTGCCTCGTCATGATTGTTGGATCCCGGGCGCGCGGTTGACCCCGCGCTGCCCGTACTGCCCCCGCACTATGGCCCGAAAACCAAGTATTTTCAATGCAAGCGGGGTTTTCACGCGGGGGGGCGGCCATGGTCGGGACGGTTTCGGCAAGATCATGCCGATTCGGCGATCGGCGTCCCGGGGCGCGCGCGGCAGATCAGATCAGACGCGGCACAAACACGATCAGGCCGATACCGAGCGCCCCGATGGCGCAGATCAAGACGCCCGCCGCGGCGACATCCTTCGCGTCGCGGGCAAGTGCGCTCCACTCGGGGCTGGCGATGTCGACGACATGCTCGATCGCGGTGTTCAGGGCCTCGGCCGCCAACACCAGCGCGATTGCCAGGATCAGCGCCAGCCATTCCCCCGGCGACACCTGCAGATAGGCCGCCAGCGCCACCACGATGGCCGCGGCTACAAGGTGAAGCCAGGCGTTGGGCTGGCGCAGCAGAACCGCAAGACCGCGGGCAGCGTGAACGAAACTGGCAAGCCTCGGGTGACGCCCTGGCATCGGATCTCAGAACTTCTTGGTATAGGACAGCGACAGGCCGCCATCGGTCGGTGCCAGGGTCAGCTGGTTCGCGAAGGGCGTGGTGAAGATGCGCGCCGAGGCAAAGCCGATCGCCGCCCCGGCGAGCACATCCTGGGCGTAGTGCTTCTTTGCCTCGATCCGGGCCAGGCCCGTCAGGGCGGCGGCGCCGTACATCAGCGGAACGTAGGAGCTGTATTCCTGACCATAACGGATATCGAAATAGGTGGCGGCCGCGAAGGCAAGCGCCGTATGGCCGGAGGGAAAGCCGCGATTGTTCGATCCGTCCGGGCGGGTCTCATGGACCACGGACTTGAGCGCCTCGACCGCCAGAAAGGTCACCCCGGCGGTTTCCAGCCCTTGCCTGAACCCCGTCTTGTCGGATTTCGACAGGGTCGTCGCCACGGCCGCGCCGCCCAGCCCCAGCGCAAGCCCTGTCGACACATTGTCCCATGCCTGCGCCTTCCCCGCGACGGCCGTTTGTGGTGCGAACGTGCCAAGCGACAGCAGGACGGCAAGACTGACGGGGCGGACAAAGGCTGCGTTCATATGAGATCTTTCCTTGCAAGGGACCAGGCGCCGCCGGGTCAGCAGGTTGTTCCTGTTTGCGCGGGGCGCGCGGCTTCACTATCGGTGTTCGGACTGCCGATTGCGATTCCTTCCGCCTCCATCGCGGTAACGTGACATTTCTGCATCCCGTTGCGCAAGCGGCGCCGGACCCGACAAGATGGCCAGGGAACCAGGACGGTCAGGAAACCGCGAAAAGCGACCGACGCGCCGCCACGCACCGGGCGGTCGGACGGCCGAGAAGGAGGTGTCGTCTGATGCCTTGCCCGAAGGCGGCCTGCCCAGGGCCTTCGCGGGACCTGGGCAGACCGGATTTCGCGGCCGTTCGGGACGGCGGCCTACATCGATTTCTTCGCGTTGACCTGCCAGACCTCGTCGACGATCTTGCGATCGCGGTAGACCAGCACATAGCGCACCGGGACCGAGGGCTTGCCGACGAAATGCACGTTCGCCGTCACCGTCATGCCCTTGGCGTCACCGGCGACATCGATGGCCGAGGCGGTTTCACGCGTCTTGCCCATCAGGTGGATGAACTTGCTCCAGACCTTTTTGATCTCGGCTTTGCCGTGATAGGTGCCGTTCAAGGGGCCGCCGACCCATTGCAACGTGGCACCCGGGGCGTACTGACTCATGATCCGGTCAAGATTGGCGCCGGCGATGGCCTTGAAATGCATCTGTGCGTCCGGGGCCTTCATCGAGGCCACGGCGGGCATGGCCGACAGACCAAAGGCTGCGACGAGTACGAGGGACCGGGCAATCTTGGCAGACATCTGCTGTCTCCTTCTTCGGTTGCGAAATTGAATGAAACACATTCCAACATGAGAATGCGGTTGCAGATGAATCATTAGGCCGTGTGATCACGCAGGAATGATGCCCGTTGCCTGGCGTCCCGGCCGCCCGGTCGGCTGGGTTTCGGCCCGTTGCGTGCCCCGTTTGCACCCCGTTTTGCGCCCTGTACCGGCCCCGTACCGCACCCCGCGCGCGCATCGGTCGCGGCCCTCGCGGCGCTCGTGGCGCCGTCGCTCAAAGCCCGTCCAGGACCGCCCCGGTCAGGGCCGAGGTGCCGTCTTCCAGCCCATCGATCACGTTGAAATGGTGCTTGCCCGGATCCACATGCCAGGCGCAGCCCCAGGCTTCGGACAGAAGCCGAGCCTGCCACAGGAAGGCTGGCCGCTCCTGTCCACCAACCCAGACCGCCGCCTCGCATTCCGCGCGCCGGGCCAGCAGCGCGGGGCTTTCGGCCAGCGTCTCGGCCGGCTGGAGCTGCAGCTTGTCGTTCATCGAGCTTTGCGCCAGGGGCCGCAGGTCGCTGAGCGGCGAGATCGGCACCACCCGGCGCAGGCGTGCGGCGATGGGGCCGGGCAGGGGGGCGTCCTCGCAGGCCATGCGCGCCGACAGATGGCCACCGGCGGAATGGCCGGTCACAACGATCGGCCCGCCGGCGTCGGCCCCGACTCTGGTTGCGGCTGCGCCGATGGCTGCGCCGATCTCTTGCGTCATCTGGGCGATCCGCGCCGCCGGCGCCAGCGTATAGGCCGGCATCGCGCAGGCCCAGCCCCGCGCCAGGGCGCCGGCCGCCAGATGCGACCACACGCGCGGATCGAAGCGCAGCCAATAGCCGCCGTGAATGAAAACCATCAGCCCGCGTGGCATCCCTTCGGGCAGGAAAAGATCGAGCCAGTTCCGATCGCCCGCCGCGTAGGGCAGGCCTAGAAGAGCACGCGGGCCAAGCTGGTCGCGGAAGGCTTCGGCCTTGGCGGCCCAGCGCGGCGGGTAGTCCGCCGCCCCGGGTATGAAGCCGCCGTTGTCATAGGCCCGGTCCATCTCTTCGCGCATCCGTCCCTCCCTGGTTCGACCTTTCCTAGCGTGCAGGACAGGATGGCGAAAGGCCGAAGCCCCGCGCGCGGCCGGCTGCATTCCCACCGATCGGCCGGGCGTTGCCGGTCATGCTTGCCTTGCCCGGGCGCCGCTTTAGCTAGACAAGCAACCCGGCCTCATGCTTTGAAACATCAACCGCGTGCCGGAGCCCGCCGACGGGCGCGCGCCGCCCATGACGAAGGAGAAAGAGATGCTCGATACCGCCACTGATCTGCGTTCCCTGCTCAAGGATCCCGCGCTTCTGGCAACCCAGGCCTTCGTCGCCGGCGAATGGGTCGCCGCCGATGATGGCGCCACCTTCGAGGTCACCAACCCGGCGCGCGGCGACGTGATCTGCACGGTTCCCGACATGAGCCGCGCCGAGACCGCCCGCGCGATCGAGGCCGCCCGCGTGGCGATGAAGGGCTGGGCCGCGCGCCCGGCCAAGGAACGCGCCCAGGTGATGCGCAAGTGGTTCGACCTGATGATCGCGAACCAGGAGGATCTGGCGCTGATCCTGACCGCCGAGATGGGCAAGCCGCTGCCCGAGGCGCGCGGCGAGATCGCCTATGGCGCCAGCTTCATCGAATGGTTCGGCGAAGAGGCCAAGCGCATCTATGGCGAGACCGTCCCCGGCCACATGGCCGACAAGCGTATCACCGTGATCAAGCAGCCGATCGGGGTGGTGGGGTCGATCACGCCCTGGAACTTCCCCAACGCGATGATAGCCCGCAAGGCCGGCCCGGCGCTGGCAGTTGGCTGTGGCTTCGTCTGCCGCCCGGCGTCCGAGACGCCGCTGTCCGCGCTGGCGATGGCGGTGCTGGGCGAACGCGCCGGCCTGCCCAAGGGGATCTTGTCGGTGATCACCTCGAACCGGGCCTCGGACATCGGCAAGGAGTTCTGCGAGAACCCCTCCGTGCGCAAGCTGACCTTCACGGGATCGACCGAGGTCGGCCGCATCCTGTTGCGTCAGGCCGCCGATCAGGTGATGAAATGCTCGATGGAACTGGGCGGCAACGCGCCCTTCCTGGTCTTCGATGACGCCGATCTGGATCTGGCGGTGACGGGCGCGATGGCGTCGAAGTTCCGCAACAACGGCCAGACCTGCGTCTGCGCGAACCGGATCTATGTGCAGGCCGGCGTCTATGACGAATTCGCGCGCAAACTGTCGGAAGCGGTCGCGGCGCTGAAGGTCGGCGACGGGCTGAAGGACGGCACCGACGCCGGGCCGCTGATCAACGAGGACGCGGTGGCCAAGGTAGAGGAGCACATCAAGGACGTGCTCGATCATGGCGGCTCGGTGGTGGCCGGAGGCCATCGGCACCAGATCGGTGGCACCTTTTTTGAGCCGACCGTGCTGACCGGCGTGACGCAGGACATGAAGGTCTCGACCGAGGAAACCTTCGGGCCCGTCGCGCCGCTGTTCAAGTTCGAGACCGAGGAAGAGGCGATCGAAAAGGCCAATGCCACGATCTTCGGCCTGGCGTCTTATTTCTACGCCCGCGATATCGGCCGGATCACGCGGGTGCAGGAAGGCCTTGAATACGGGATCGTCGGGGTGAACACCGGCATCATCTCGACCGAGGTCGCGCCCTTCGGCGGGGTCAAGCAATCGGGCCTGGGCCGCGAAGGCAGCCATCACGGCGTCGAGGATTACCTGGAACTGAAATACATCTGCCTTTCGGTCTGACGGCCTCCCCGGGGCCGTCGTCCCTCCGATCCGGCCCGGCATCTGCACCGGGCCGGCGCTGGGGGGGCTAGAGCACCTTCACGGGCATCCCGATTCGGGTGAGGGGGAACAGCTCGGCGATGTGCTCGTTCGCAAGCGAAATGCCTTCGCCCGCGTGGCGCAGCCTGGGGTTTTCCCCGCGGCCATGGATGCGCAACCCCTGCCAGTCTAGATAGAGCGCATGGCTGCCCAGCGGGTTGTCCGGCCCTGGCGGGATCACCCCGGGCAGGCCGGGAACCCGGGCGGCCAGGTCGGGCGCGGGGCGCCAACTGGGACCGACCACCTTGCGCACCACCTGTGTGTGGCCACGCCACAGCGGCCTGCCGCCGCTGGGCGGCGCGATCGGATAAAGACGGTGGATACTGCCGTCGCTGCCCCAGACATGCAGGGTGCGGGCCTGGGTGTCGGCCAACATGGCGCCGTTTTCGAGCGTCTCGAAATGATCTTGCCAGCTGACCGGGCCGGTCAGCGCATCCGCCCTGTATGGCAGCGTCAACATCGCCACGCCGCTTGCCACCAAGCCCAGCATACCTCTTCGCCCGAAGGCGTTTCTGCGCGTCATCGCCCATTCCTTCCTGTTTCGGGTCCGTCCTTGTTGGATAGATGGACGCGGGCCGAGTCCATGCAAGTCACGAAGTGGGTGATCCGCGCGGCCCGGCGGCAGCGCGCCGTGTCGGCCCCACCGGCGGGCAAGCTGCCGCCGATCCCGGCCCGTCCACGCGGATGTGCGGGCGCGGGAGCGAACAGTTGTCATGAAACTGACGTTTAGCTGTCATTGCGGCGATTCCTCGCGCTGCAAGAGTATTGACGGCCTTCGGGTCGCCTGTCCCCGGCCTGGCGCGTGTCCCCCCACGCAGCGCCGGTGCTGCCCCCGGATCATCTCGATGCGGTCCGGGGGCGGATCACACCCCGGTCGTTTTCCGCGGCGGATCGGGCAGCAAGGCCTGCGCCTTGGCCGATCATCGCCGCGGCAGCCGCGCCGATTGATGCAGGCCTTCGCCGCCGGTGCAACCTGTCCGGGAATTGCACCAGCAAGATCAATTGCTTCCGAATAATGCCGATGTGATGCGAACGAACGGTGCGAACGGATCCGTCTTCGTTCTCATCGCCGGCTCATGCCTCTGGGCGCGTCATTGCACCTCGGCTTCCGGGCCGCCGTTCAGCGCTTGGACCCGGGCGGAAAGCCAGGTCAGATCCTCGTCGGCGATGCCCAGTTCGTCCAGATGCCTGGCGGTATTGTAAAGATACTCGCTGTTAGGGCCGCGCCCGCCGGTCGCGCGGGCGATGATCCGGGCCTGTTGCTCCAGCGCCAGACCGCCGCAATATTGCGCATGATCCGGGTCGATCACATAGGTCAGGGCCTGCACGATCTGGCCGCCCCGCAAGGCGACCTTCTGCCGGGTTTCCAGATAGGCCGAGGAGACCAGCTCTCGTTCGCGCAGATAGGCGAGGGTTTCGTCCTCGGCGCCCGGTGCGACGGCGAAGGCCACACCGTCACAATGGGCGCCTTCCAGCGCGTCCAGCGCCAGCACGAGGCCCGGATCGGCCTCGGTTCCGCGGTGGTGGATCGAGCGCATGCAAAACGATCGGTGCCAGCCCGACAGGCGGGCGATTTCATGCCGGGCGACCGGGAAACCCGGGTTCCAGATCAGCGAGCCATAGCCGAATACCCAGGTTGTTCCGTCCGTCATTGCTGGCCCTCCGCAAACGCGCCCTGTAAACACCCATGAGCCGCAAAGGAAAAGGCCGGATGCGCCGACTGATCGCCATAGTCCTTATCTTCGCCGTGCTTTGGTTCGGCTATTGGTTCATCGCGCGCGCCGCGCTGGAACGCGGCGTGGCCGATGCCTTTCACAACGCCCGCGCCGAGGGCCGCGTCGCGCGCTATCAAAGCCTGGGCGTCACCGGCTTTCCCAACCGCTTCGACATGACGCTGGACAAGGTGGCGCTGGGCCTGCCGCTGGACGCTTCGGCGTCGGCGTCGGCGTCGACGCAGGCCCAGGCCGTGTGGCACGCGCCGCAGGTGCAGCTGATCGCGCTCAGCTATCGCCCGAACCGGATGATCGCGGTGCTCCCGGGAGCGCAGATGCTGACGCTGCCGGATCAGAAGATCACCCTGACCTCGAAGCAGCTGGCGGCGAATTTCAACCTTGCCGCCGATACCGCGCTCAGCTTCGACAGCCTGGCGCTGATCGGCGACAAGCTGGACATCACCTCCACCGACGGCTGGGCCGCGACGCTGAAACAGGGGCGACTGGCGGCGAACCGGTTGCCGGCGCCCGCCACCTATCGTGTCGGTTTCGAGGCGCTGGATCTGACGCCCAACCCGGCGCTTCGCGCGCGCCTCGATCCGAACCGCGACTTGCCGGCGGTGATCGACAAGCTGCATCTCGACGGGCGGCTGACGCTGTCGGCCCCGCTCGACCGGCATGTGGGCGAATCCCGGCCCCAGCCGCAGGCGATCACGCTGACCGACGCGCGGCTGGATTGGGGCCAGACCCGGATCGTCGCGACCGGCACCCTGCGCCGGGGCGCCGGTGGGCTGGCCGAGGGGCAGTTGGACGTGAAGATCATCCAATGGCAGCCGCTTTTGCGGATCGCCGAGGCCGACGGCGTGATCGAGCCTGCCCGCCTGGCCACCTGGCGCAAGGCGCTTCAGGCGCTGGCCCAGGGATCGGGCCGGGCCGACACGATCGACCTGCCGCTTGTCTTCGGGGGCGGCCAAATCAGCCTTGGCTTCCTGCCGCTGGGCCCCGCGCCGCGCTTCTGAAACGGCGACGGCCGGGGATCAGCCCCCGGCCTTGCTGCGGCCGAAATCGGGGGCGGCGGTGTCCTGGCCGGCCTCGATGATGCCGCGCCGGATCGCGCGGGTGCGGGTGAAATAGTCGAACAGATGCTGGCCGTCGCCGGTGCGGATCGCGCGTTGCAGGGCGAAAAGCTCCTCGGTGAAGCGGCCGAGGATCTCCAGCGTTGCGTCCTTGTTGGTCAGGAAGACGTCGCGCCACATCGTCGGATCCGAGGCCGCGATGCGGGTGAAATCGCGAAACCCGGCGGCGGAATAGCGGATCACCTCGCTATCGGTCACCCGGCCCAGATCGTCGGCCACGCCCACCATCGTGTAGGCGATCAGATGCGGTGCATGGCTGGTCACCGCCAGCACCAGATCGTGGTGGGGGGCGTCCATTTCCTCGACGTGGGCACCCATCGCCTCGATCAGGCCGCGCAGGCGCGCGGTGGCGTCTGCGTCGGCGTCCGGCAGCGGCGTCAGCAGCCACCAGCGGTTGCGAAACAGCGCGGCAAAGCCCGAGCGCGGCCCCGAATGTTCGGTCCCTGCCAGCGGATGGCCGGGGATGAAATGCACGCCCTCCGGGATCTCTGGCCCGACCGCCTCGATCACCGCCTGCTTGACCGAGCCGACATCGGTCACCGTGGCGCCCGGCCGCAGATGCGGGCCGATCTCGGCGGCCACCGCAGCCATCGCGCCCACCGGCACCGCCAGCACCACCAGATCGGCGCCCTGCACCGCCTCGGCCGCCGTCGCGTGGATCGAATCGCACAGCCCGATCTCTTCGGCGATGGCGCGGCTTTCGGCGCTTTTGGCATGGCCCGCGATATGGCCCGCAAGCCCCGCCTCGCGCATCGCATGGGCCATGGAAGAGGCGATCAGCCCCAGCCCGATCAGCGCGACCCGGTCGTAGACCTGCGCCATCACCGCTGTCCCTTGAACTGCGCCACCGCATGGGCGACCCGGCGGCAGGAGGCTTCGTCCCCCACCGTGATCCGCAGGCAATGCGGCAGGCCGTAGCCCGCGACCCGGCGCACGATCAGCCCCTGGGACTTCAGATGCGCGTCGCAGGCCTCGGCCTCGGCCGCGCTGGCAAAGCGGGCGAGGATGAAATTCGCCGTCGAGGTGTCCGAAGGCACGCCGACCTCGGCCAGCGCCTCGGCCAGCCAGGCGCGCAGGCGGGTGTTGTCTGTGCGGCACTTCACGACCCAGTCCTGATCGCGCACCGCCGCTTCGGCGGTCTCCAGCTGTGCGACCGACAGGTTGAACGGCCCGCGGATGCGGTTCAGTACGTCGATGATCTGCTTCGGCCCGTAGCCCCAGCCGATCCGCAGGCCCCCCAGTCCGTAGATCTTGGAGAAGGTTCGCGTCATCACCACGTTCGACCGCGCCTCGACCAACGCCTTGCCGCCGTCGAAGCCCTCGACATATTCGGCATAGGCGCCGTCGAGCACCAGAATCGCCTGTTTCGGCATCTCCTCGGCCAGCCGCGCCACCTCGGCCCCGCCGATCATCGTGCCGGTGGGGTTGTTGGGATTGGCCAGGAAGACGATCCTGGTCTTTTTCGTGCAGGCTGCGAGGATCGCGTCGACATCGACGACGCGATCGCGTTCCGGCGCCACCACCGGCGTCGCGCCGACCGCGCGGGTCAGCACGTCGTACATCAGAAAGCCGTGCTCGGTGCGCACCACCTCGTCGCGCGGACCCGCATAGGCCTGGCAAAGCAGGGTCAGCACCTCGTCCGAGCCGACCCCGCAGATCACCCGCGCGGGATCGAGCCCATGCACCTCGGCGATTGCCTCGCGCAGGGCGGCATGGTCGGTCGAGGGATAGCGGTGAAGTTGATGCACCGCCCGCGCATAGGCGTCGCGCGCCTTCTGAGACGGCCCGTAGGGGTTCTCGTTCGAGCTGAGCTTTACGGCATTCTCGATGCCTGCGACATGAGATTGGCCACCCTCGTACAGGGCGATGTCCATGATGCCGGGCTGCGGGCGGATCGCGTCACTCATGTTCAACTCCTTGGTCCTGGCCGGGTCTTAGCGGTCGGCGCGGGGGCTTGCCAGAGGTTTGAACGGTGCGGTCGGCGGAAAAGCAAAAGGGCCGCACCGGATGGCGCGGCCCCCGTATAGGGTGATCCATCCGAAGGGGATCAGTTCTTCGCGTAATATTCCACGACGAGGTTCGGCTCCATCTGCACCGCGTAGGGCACATCGCCAAGCGCCGGGGTGCGCACGAAGGTGGCGGTCATCTTCGAATGGTCGGCCTCGATGTAATCGGGCACGTCACGCTCGGGCAGGCCGACGGCTTCCAGTACGATGGCCAGCTGGCGCGAGCGGTCGCGCACGGCGATCACGTCGCCTTCCTTGACGCGGTAGGACGGGATGTTGACGCGCTTGCCGTTCACCGTGACATGGCCGTGGTTCACGAACTGGCGCGCGGCGAAGATGGTGGGCACGAACTTGGCGCGGTAGACAACGGCATCCAAGCGGCGCTCCAGCAGGCCGACCAGGTTCTCGCCGGTGTCGCCCTTGACGCGCTCGGCCTCGCCATAGATGCGGCGGAACTGCTTCTCGGTCAGGTCGCCGTAGTAACCCTTGAGCTTTTGCTTGGCGCGCAGCTGGGTGCCGAAGTCGGACAGCTTGTTCTTGCGGCGCTGGCCGTGCTGGCCGGGGCCGTATTCGCGGCGGTTCACCGGGGATTTCGGACGGCCCCAGATGTTTTCGCCCATCCGGCGGTCGATCTTGTACTTGGCAGAGGTGCGTTTGGTCACCGCTGATCTCCTTCTTGCATTGCGAAGGGCGTTGTCCTTTCCCCGAAGGGCGACAGGCATCCCCTTGCGGGGGCCGCCAACACCAATGACGCCGGGGGCGCATGGCACCCGGACGTGGGGCTTATACAGGCGCCAAGGCCGGAGTCAACGCCCGCCGCGCTGCGAAATGCGCAGGCTGGCGGCGCGACCCCGCCCGCGGTTGGCTGCGGACCGCGGCAAAAGCAAGGGGCATTCTGTGCTCTTCGCCCTGGCCGGAATGCCCCATGGGGCCTCGAGGACTGCCCCCGGGCGCCTGGTCCGGCGTCCGGCACGCCCGCATATGGCCGGCGCGCGGAACGCTCTTGCCCCTATGGATTGCCAGCACGGCCAAGGGGCAGTAGCTTAAAGGGCCAGCCCCTGCTCGTGAAAGGACCCATTGTGATCCGTGCCCTCCGCTTCGGCCTTCTGTCCACTTTTTCGGCGGCGTTGATCGCCTTGCCGCCGGCCCTGTCGGCCCAGGCGGCGACCCAGCCGGCGACCAAGGCCGCGCAGGGTGCGGCGGGCGAGGCATTGCTGGCGCCCGGGGTTGCCGGCGCCTATCTGGCCGCGCGCCAGGCCAGCCGCGACAGGGATTACTCTGCCGCGGCGCGTTACGCGGGCGATCTGCTGGCGCGCAAGGTCGAACGCCCCGCAGTGATGGAAACCGCGATCCAGTCCGATCTGGCGCTGGGCGATTTCGCCGCCGCGGCCCGGGTCGCGGCGCAGATGCATTCCCTCGGCATCCGCAGCCAGGTGGGGCAACTGGTGCGGATCGCCGATCAACTGGGCAAGGCACAATATGAGGCGGTGCTGACCGAACTGTCCAGGAACGACGGGGTCGGGCCGCTGGTGGACGGGCTGGTCACCGGCTGGGCCGATCTCGGCGCCGGCAAGATGAGCGAGGCGATCGCCGCCTTCGACAAGTTGGCGAAGACGCCGGGGATGCAGGCCTTCGGCCTTTATCACAAGGCCCTGGCGCTGGCTTCGGCGGGCGATTTCGAAGGCGCCGAGAAAATCCTGGGCGGCGATCATTCCGGCCTGCGCCTGACCCGCCGCGGGGTCATCGCCGAGGCCGAGGTTCTGAGCCAGCTGGAGAAGAACGATGCCGCCCTGGCGCTGCTGAACCGACATTTCGCCCCCGGCCGGGATCCGGGCGTTGACGCGCTTCGCGACCGGCTGAAGGCGGGCGAGACGCTGCCGTTCTCGGTCGTGCGCACGCCGCGCGACGGGTCGGCCGAGGTGTTCTACTCCGTCGCCACCGCGCTGCAGGGGCAGGCCTCGAACGGCTATGTGCTGCTGTTTTCGCAGATCGCACTGCATCTTCGCCCGCATCTGACTTCGGCCGCGCTGTTGTCGGCGGGGCTGCTGAGCGACGAAGACCAATATGACCTGGCGCTGAAGATCTACGGCAGCATCCCGCAAAACGATCCAGAGCATTTCATGGCCGAGATGGGGCGCGCCGAGACGCTTTACGCCCAGGGCCACAGCCAGGAGGCGACCGCCGCGATGGCGCTGCTGGCCAAGGCCTATCCCAAGGTCATCAACGTGCAGATCGGCTATGGCGACATGTTGCGCCGTCAGAAGATGTGGGCAGGCGCGATCAAGGCCTACGACAACGCCATCGCGCTGATCGGCCCGAAGCCCTCGGCGCAGCAATGGTCGGTTTTCTATCTGCGCGGCATCGCCGAGGAGCGATCCGGCGATTGGGCCCGGGCCGAGCCCGACCTGCGCGAGGCACTGAAGCTGAACCCCGACCAGCCCGATGTGCTGAACTATCTTGGCTATGCGTTGGTGGACCGGGGCGAAAAGCTCGACGAGGCGCTGCCGATGATCAAGAAGGCGGTCTCGGAACGGCCCGATGATGGCTATATCCGCGACAGCCTTGGCTGGGCCTATTACAAGCTGGGCGACTACGACAAGGCTCTGACGGTGATGGAGAAGGCCTCGCAGCTGGAGCCGGTCGATCCGGTGGTCACCGACCATCTGGGCGATGTCTACTGGATGGTGGGGCGCAAGCTGGAGGCGCAGTTCCAGTGGCGCCGGGCGCTGTCTTACGGGCCGGACCCGGACGAGGCCAAGCGCATCCGGCTGAAGCTGGAAAAAGGCCTGGATGCGGTGCGCGAAGACGAAGGCAAGGGCGTCGACAAGGGTGTGGGCAAGGCCGCTTCCGAGCCGACGAAGGCCGCCGATCCCGCGCCGGCGGCCAAGTCCAAGCCCGGGGCCATCAATGGCGGCTGAGGCCCTTGCGCCCGCCAAGATCAATCTGACGCTGCATGTCATCGGCCGCCGGGCCGATGGCTACCACTTGCTCGACAGCTTGGTGGCCTTCGTCGATCTGGGCGACCGCGTCGGCGTGGCGCCGGGCGACGGGCTAAGCCTGCGCGTCAAGGGCCCGCGCGCAGCCGGGGTTCCTGCGGATGACAACAACCTGATGCTGCGCGCGGCCCGGCTGCTGGCCGCCGGGGCAGGGGCGGAGGTGGGGGCCGATCTGGGGGCGGCCCTGACGCTGGAGAAATGCCTGCCCATGGCGGCGGGGATTGGTGGCGGCTCCTCGGACGCGGCGGCGGCGCTGCGGCTTTTGTCTAGGCTTTGGGGGCTGCCGATGCCCGATACGCGGGCGCTGATGGCGCTGGGGGCGGATCTGCCGGTCTGCGCCGCCGCGCGACCGGCCCGGATGCGCGGCCTGGGCGAGCGGCTGGACCCCGCGCCCGCGCTGCCGCCGGTCTGGCTTGTGCTGGCCAATCCGGGCATGGCGCTGGCGACGCCCGCGGTCTTCGGCGCGTTGTCCCGGCCCGAGAACGCGCCGATGCCCGAAACCCTGCCCGATTTCCCCGATGCCGTGGCACTGGCGGCCTGGCTGCGCGCGCAGCGCAATGATCTGGAACCGGCGGCGACCGCGATCTGCCCGGCGGTCGCGCAGGTGTCGGCGGCGCTTGCGGCGCAATCGGGCTGCCTGTTGGCGCGGATGTCGGGATCCGGCGCAACCTGCTTTGGGGTGTTTGCAAGTCCCGCGACGGCGCAAGCCGCGGTGGCGGCCTTGCGCGCGGCGCGCCCCGACTGGTGGGTGGAAGCCGCGGGCCTTTGGCAGCCGGCCGGCGACGCGGCCTAGTCCGGCAGGCTTGGGTCGTTCGCGGCCCGCACCAGGCGGGTCAGGTCCGACAGGCGTTCGACCTGGCGGCCGGAGCGGTCGAAATTCGACGGCGCGAGCCAGGCCTCATAGGCCGCCCGCAGCGCTGGCCATTCGCTGTCGATCGCGGCGAACCAGGCGGTATCTCGGTTGCGGCCCTTGACCACGGCCGCCTGGCGGAAGACGCCCTCGTAGCTGAAACCCAATCGCTGCGCCGCGCGGCGCGACGCCCGGTTCAGCGCGTTGCATTTCCATTCGTAGCGCCGATAGCCCGCCTCGAACACCCGGCGCATCATCAGATACATCGCCTCGGTCGCGGCGCGGGTGCGCTGCAATTCGGGGGCATAGTTGATATGGCCGACCTCGATCGAGCCGGCCTCGGGTGCGATGCGCAGGAAGCTGGCCACGCCGCCCAGATGGCCGGTTTCAAGATTGCGGATCGCGAAGAAAAGCGGATCGTCCTGGCCCTGGCTTTCTCGCGCCCAGCGGTGATAGGCGGCGGCGGAACCGAAGGGGCCATAGGGCAGGTAATCCCAGATCGCATCGTCGGCGGAATTGGCGCGGTGCAGATCGGCGGCATGGGCATCGGCGTCGAGTGGCTCTAGCCGGGCGAACCGGCCTTCCAGCGCCGCGCGCTCTGGGCGCGGCGGGGGCGTCCAGCCGGGGACCGGGCGGCCGAGGTCGGTCTGGGCCATGGGGCACTTCCTTGGGTTGCTTGCCGGTGCGTCCTTGGCCTAGCGCAGGCGGCAGGGCCGGGCAATCCCCTTGCGCCGGGCCGGGTCCTACAGCAGCAGGCGCGGATCATCGCCCATGTCGAGACCGGGGAAGATCTTGTCTTGCAACAGATCGCGACCGATCCCGTACATGCCGCGCATCGCCCAGGCAGGGTAGAGGCGCACGTCGGCGGTGGGCATCAGGTCGCGGCGCTGGTAAAGATCGGCCTCCTCCAGCCCGGGCCATTTGCCGTAGACCCGCCCGCCGCGGATCGCGCCGCCCGCCATCAGCATCGCGCCACCGGTGCCGTGATCGGTGCCCCCGGTGCCATTTTCGCGCGCGGTGCGGCCGAATTCGGTGACCGCCAGAACCGTGGTGCGCTGCCACAGCGGCCCCAGGCCAGATTTCAGCGTCAGCACCGCCTGTGACAGCCCCGAAAGCTGCCGCCGCAGCACCCCGGCCTGGCCGCGGTGGCTGTCCCAGCCGCTGATCGAGAAGGCGGCGATGCGGGTCTCCTGGCGCATCCGCTCGGCGGTGAACTTTGCCAGTGCCGCGGCCTGGTCGGCCCGGTTCGCGGCCTTGCGCATCATCGCCGGGCTCATCGCGCGCTCGTCGCCAAGCTGGTCGGCCAGGTCCATCGCCTCCTCACCGGCGTCGCGAAACAGCGGGTCGTCGTGATAGACCTGTTCCAGCAGCACCCGGCTTTGCTGGCTTAGCACCAGCCGGGTGTCGGGGGCCCAGCTGCGAAAGGGGGCGCGGCCCTCGATCACCTTCATCTCGTCGCGGCCCACGGCAAAGGCGGTCTGCGCCGCGATCCCTGGCACCGATTGCAGCATCCGGTTCAGCCAGCCGTCGCGCACCCGCAGATCGGGCACGTCAAGGCCGGTCCCGGCCTCGAGGATATCCTGGCCGTCGAAATGGCTGCGCTTGTTGCGGTAGGGGGTGGCGACGGCATGGGCAAAGCCCAACTCGCCCGCCTGCCACAGCGGCATCAGATCGGCCAGCGCCGGATGCAGCGCGAAGAAATCGTTCAGCATCAGGGGCGGGGCGTTGCCGTTCAGCGAGGGGCCGCGCAGCGCCGCCCAGGCGCGGTCGCCCGCCGGGCGCACCACGTCCAGCCCGTCCATCGCGCCGCGCAGGATGATCACCACCAGCCGGTCCTCGCCCGGGGCCGAGGCCAGGGTCACATGGGTCATCAGCGGCCAGGCGGCGGCCGAACATCCGATCAGCGCCGAAGCCCGCAGGAAGGCCCGCCGCGTCGGTTGGGAAGAGGATATGTCGCGCATGGGGGGCCTCGTTCAGCGGCGGTTGAAATCGGCCGAGGCCAGGATCAGCCCCACGCCTTCGGCTTTGCTTTCGGCCCGCCGCGCGGCGGTAATCAGCGTCGGGCTGGCGGCCTCGGCCAGCGCGGTCCGGGCGAATTCGCGCGGGTCGGGCAATTCGTCATCCGTGAAGCGCCCGGCCTTCATCGCCCAGCCGATCCGCGCGGCCAGACCCTGCGGGGTGATCCAGGCGCTGGCGTCCTCGTGCCAGCCGTCGGGTCCCGATGGCTGCTGCCAGGGCTGGCCCATCAACTTCAGCGGCACCGCCAGGAAGCGTTGCACCCGCCCGGGATCCAGGCCGGCCAGGGTTTCCGGCGGCGTGCCCAGCCCGCGCAGCGAGGCTGCGATGAAATCCCAGGGCTGGCGCGCCTTGCCCGCGGGTCCGATCGGCGCCCAGGCCGCGGGATGGGCCAGCATCGCCGCGTAGACCGTGGGCAGGTGCCCGTCCGAGCGCTGGTAGGCCTCGGTCATCGCGGACACCATCCCGGGATCGGGCCGGTCCGAGACGAAATGCACGGCCAGTTCGCGCGACAGGTGCCGTGCGGTGGCCGGATGCACGGCGATGTCGTCGAGCGCGGCGTAGATATCCGACAGCCGCGCCGGCTCCTCGCCGCCATAGCGGCGGCCCAGAACGGTTTCGGCCCCCGGTTCGGCCCGGCCGGGGCGGAAGACAAAGCCGCCCTCGCTGTTGAAGCCCAGGCCGGTCAGCAGCTTGGCGAATTGGCGCACATCGGTCTGGGTATAGGGGGCACCGACGCCCAGCGTGTGCAGTTCCAGCAATTCGCGGGCGAGGTTCTCGTTCAGGCCGAACTTGCGCTTGTGGGCCGCGTCGGCGCGCAGCGCGGCCCGCGACCGCGGCCCGACCGAGCTGTTTTGATCCAGATAGATCAGCATCGCCGGATGGGTCGTCGCGGCCTTCAGCATGTCGGCGAAGTGGCCCGCCAGATGCGGGCGGATGGCTTCTTCGGCGAAGGCATAGGGCAGCAGGGCCATCGCCGGCCCCTTGGCGGCGACGGTGAAGTGATTGGCCCAGAAATATTGCAGCCGCTCGCGAAAGCCGTCGGACGAGTGCACCGCGCGCTGCAACTGGCTGACGAAGGCCCGCGCCTGGGCGCCGCGCAGGGCCAGCCGTGCCGCGCGCACCCGGTCCTGTCGGCTGCCGTCGCCCGCCATCTTTTCCATCGCGCGGGCCTCGCGCAGCGCCCGCGCGCCGTCCACCGCCTGGACGAGCGAGGGCAGGGGATATGTCTTGGCAACCATGTCCGGCGCCCGCAGTCCTGCCAGCAGCGCCTGCGGATCCGCCGGCGGGGCGATGTCGGGCGACAGGCCATAGCCGAAGCGGATCGCGGCGATCGTGGGGGAATAGCTCAACTGCGTCTCCTCGGGGGCGGTCCGGCGCATGGGGTGCCGTCGGGCCGCGGGTGAACAGGCTTAGTGTATCATTCCCCGCGAACGCGGCGTGAGAGACATTCCGTCGCTTTCGAACCAATTTGGCTGCGCGGGCGCGGCGGGGCGGCGTTGGGAAATCGCCCATCGTGACGCGACCGCGGAACAATCCGGGGGATGGGCGGTTCTGGTCAGGTGGCGCAAGACGAGGAGAGGATAATGCCCGACATCTATGCCGAGATCACAGCCGACCACGACAAGCATCGCGAACTGATGGCCCGGATCGCCGATACCGAGGGCGCCAGCGCCGACCGCAAGGCAGCCTGGGAGACGTTCTATTATGACATCAAATCCCATGCGGCAGCCGAGGAAGAGACCTTCTATTCGAAGCTGATGGAAAAGACCTGGGGCCAGGATGCGGCGCGCCATTCGGTGCAGGAACATGCCGAACTGGACGATCTGCTCGACGCGCTGAACGAGATGGACATGTCGTCGTCCGGGTGGCTGAACAAGTTCAGCAAGCTGCAGCATGACTACACCCATCACATGGACGAGGAAGAGCGCGACATCTTCGCCCGCGCGCGCGAAGTGATCGACGACGATCGCGCGGCGCAGTACGGAGCGGCGTTTCGCAGCCGCAAGGTGAAAGAAAAGGGGATGGTCGACGCGAAGGCGGACGATCAGGTCGAGGAATAGGGGCGGCGCCGGTGTGCGAGGCAAGGCCGCGGGCGGGGGGCTGTCTGCCCCCCTGCGCCCCCCGAGGATATGTGTGCCAAAGTGAAAGAGGCGGTTCTGGCCGGGGGGCGGTGCCGGGCCTAGTCCTCGTGCGGGACCACCCGCAGGCCGAGTTCACGAAGCTGCTCGTTCGTGGGGTCCGAGGGGGCGTTCATCATCAGGTCCTCGGCGCGCTGGTTCATGGGGAACATGATGACCTCGCGGATGTTGACCGTATCGGCCAGCAGCATCACGATCCGGTCGATCCCCGCCGCGCAACCGCCGTGGGGCGGCGCGCCATAGCGGAACGCCTTGACCATGCCGCCAAAGCGTTTCTCGACCTCTTCCTTGGGGTAGCCCGCGATCTCGAAGGCCTTGAACATGATCTCGGGGCGGTGGTTGCGGATCGCACCCGAGAGGATCTCATACCCGTTGCAGGCAAGGTCGTACTGATAGCCCAGCACGTCCAGCGGATCGCCCTGCAGCGCCTCGAGGCCGCCTTGCGGCATCGAGAACGGGTTGTGTTCGAAGTCGATCTTGCCGGTCTCGGGGTCCTTCTCGTAGATCGGAAAATCGACGATCCAGGCAAAGGCGAAGCGGTCCTTTTCGGTCAGGCCCAGTTCCTCGCCGATGACGTTGCGGGCGCGGCCGGCGACGGGTTCGAACACCTTCGGCTTGCCGCCCAGGAAGAACGCCGCGTCGCCCACGCCAAGGCCCAGCTGCTGGCGGATGGCCTCGGTCCGCTCGGGGCCGATGTTCTTGGCAAGGGGGCCCGCGGCTTCCATCTCGCCCCCCTGGTCGCGCCAGAAGATATACCCCATCCCCGGCAGGCCCTGTTGTTGGGCGAAGGCGTTCATGCGGTCGCAGAACTTGCGGCTGCCGCCGGTCGGCGCCGGGATTGCGCGGATCTCGTTGCCTTCTGTCTCCAGCAGTTTCGCGAAGATCGCGAAGCCGGAGCCGCGGAAATGCTCGCTGACATCCTGCATCTTGATCGGGTTGCGCAGGTCGGGCTTGTCCGAGCCGTACCAGAGCGCGGCGTCGCGATAGGCGATGCGCGGCCAGTCCTGATCGACGCGCTTGCCGTCGGCGAATTCCTCGAAGGTGCCGCGCAGCACCGGTTCGACCGCCTGGAACACGTCCTCCTGCTCGACAAAGCTCATCTCGACGTCGAGCTGGTAGAAGTCGGTGGGCGAGCGGTCGGCGCGCGGATCCTCGTCGCGAAAGCACGGCGCGATCTGGAAGTAGCGGTCGAACCCCGCCACCATGATCAGCTGCTTGAACTGCTGCGGCGCTTGGGGCAGGGCGTAGAACTTGCCCGGATGCAGCCGCGACGGCACCAGGAAATCGCGCGCGCCCTCGGGGCTGGAAGCGGTGATGATCGGGGTCTGGAACTCGGTAAAGCCCGAATTCCACATCCGGTCGCGCATGGATTTGATAACGCGCGAGCGCAGCATCATGTTCTGGTGCAGGCTCTCGCGGCGCAGGTCGAGGAAGCGGTAGGCAAGGCGCGTCTCCTCGGGGTAGTCCTGATCGCCGAAGACCGGCAGCGGCAGTTCCTCGGCCGGGCCCAGCACGGTGAGGTCGCGGATATAGACCTCGATCTCGCCGGTCGGCAGCTTGGGGTTTACCAGCGCCGCGTCGCGGGCCTTCACCGTACCTTCGATCTGGATCACCCATTCGGCGCGCACCTTCTCGACCTCCTTGAAGGCGGGCGAGTCGCTGTCGGCCAGCACCTGGGTCATGCCGTAATGATCGCGCAGGTCGATGAACAGCACGCCGCCGTGGTCGCGGACCCGGTGGACCCAGCCGGAAAGACGGACGGTCTGGCCGACATCGGCCTTGGTCAGGGCGGCGCAGGTATGGCTGCGATAGGCGTGCATGATCTTCCCCTTTGCGAGGCGCGGGTGTGGTTTCGCGCCGATACACCCCGCGCGGGCCGGGAAGTCAAGCGGGCGAGGGCGAAAGCCGGTTCCGCGGCGATCGCCGCCGAGGATTGTGCGGCGGCCGGATCCTGCCGGAATCGGGCCTTTGCCTGCGCGACAATCCGTCCTAGATTTTCGAAGGTGGGGGCAATGAATTTGTGTTCCCGAAGGGGAAGATCCGCAGAAAACGATCGGAAGGAGGGTGTGGATGTGGACCTGGCTTCTTGACCGAATGTTGTCGGGGCTTGTTCGGCATGGAACGCTGATCATGCATATGCCGGACGGCAAGACCTTACGCCACGGCGACGGCGGCGCGCCGACGGTGGAGGTCAGCCTGACCGATCCGGCCTTGCCGCGCAAGCTGGTGCTGAACCCGGACATGGCGCTGGGCGAGGGCTACATGGACGGCTCGGTGGTGATCAAGGACGACGACCTTTACGGGATGCTGACGCTGGCCTTGTCCAATGTCGCCGCCGCGCCCAGGAACTGGCGCGAATGGACGATGAAGATGCACAGGCTGATGCGCTGGATCGAACAGTTCAATCCCGCCAGCCGCGCGAAGCGCAACGTGGCGCATCATTACGACCTTTCGGGCGAGCTATACGATCTGTTCCTGGATGAGGACCGGCAATATTCCTGCGCCTATTTCCGCGACCCCGATTACACGCTGGAAGAAGCCCAGTCGGCCAAGAAGCACCACATCGCCAAGAAGCTGCTGATCGAGCGGGGGATGACGGTGCTGGATATCGGCTGCGGTTGGGGCGGGCTGGCGCTGACGCTGGCGCGCGATTACGGCGCCAAGGTCCTGGGCGTGACGCTGAGCGAGGAGCAATACAAGGTGGCCGTCCAGCGCGCCAAGGACGCGGGGCTGGAGGATCAGGTCGAATTCCGGCTTTGCGATTACCGCAACGTCTCGGGGCAGTTCGACCGGATCGTCTCGGTCGGCATGTTCGAACATGTCGGCGTGCCGCAGTACCGCACCTATTTCCGTGCCGTGCATGACCGGCTGGCGCCCGGCGGGATCGCGCTGATCCATTTCATCGGCCGGCCCACGCCGCCGGGCGCCACCAGTCCCTGGATCACCAAGTACATCTTCCCCGGCGGCTACTGCCCTTCGCTGTCCGAGACCATGGCGGCGATGGAGCGCGAACACCTATACGAGACCGACATCGAGATCTGGCGCCTGCATTATGCCGAGACGCTGAAGAACTGGCATGACCGCTTCATGGCCAATATCGACAGGGCCAAGGCGCTTTATGACGAGCGTTTCTGCCGGATGTGGCGCTATTACCTGATCGGGTCTGAACTGACCTTCCGCTACAACGGCCAATGCGTGTTCCAGATCCAGCTGGCCCACAAGCAGGACGCGGTGCCGCTGACACGCGACTATCTATACGTCGACGCGGCGGAACATTCCCAACAGGTGCAGCGCCGCGCGGCGGAATAGGCGCGGCGGGTGGAATGAGGTTCACCCATCTTTGAATCGTGGCGCGCGACGCCCCCGGGCTCGCGCGCTTCTACGCCGGGGTCTTCGGATGCAAGGAACGGCGCCCGCCGCGGCGGCTTTTGGGCACGGCCGTCGCCCGCGGCAATGGCTTGCCGAGGGTGGGGCTGCTGTCGGTCTGGCTGACGCTGCCGGGGGTCGAAGCCCCTTTCCTGGAGATCCACCAATATGACCGGGCCGTGGATCGCCCGCCGCCCGCCGTGAACGCGCCGGGCTATGGGCATATCTCCTTTGCCGTGGACGACATCCGCGAAACCCGCGCCGCGATCTTGGGCGCGGGCGGCCGCGCGCAGGGCGAGATCACAGATCTCGGCGTGGCCGGGGCGCCGGTCCTGGTGGTCTACATGCGCGACCCCGAGGGCAATCTGGTCGAGATCGAAGAGGCCCGGGCCGGCACGACGCCGTGAACGCAGCCGAGATTCCGCGCCGCGCCCGCCGACGGCGCCCTTCTGGGCTTGCGCGTGGCGCCTTGGTGGCTATAACCCCGACAATTTGCGCGATTGGGGGTCAGGACGATGCCGAAGAGAACCGATATCAAGTCGATCATGATCATCGGAGCCGGCCCCATCATCATCGGCCAGGCCTGCGAGTTCGACTATTCCGGCGCCCAGGCCTGCAAGGCCCTGCGCGAGGAAGGCTACCGGGTGATCCTGGTGAACTCGAACCCCGCGACGATCATGACCGATCCGGGGTTGGCCGATGCCACCTATATCGAGCCAATCACCCCCGAGGTTGTCGCGCGCATCATCGAGGAAGAGCGCCCCGACGCCCTGCTGCCCACCATGGGCGGCCAGACCGGGCTGAACACCTCGCTGGCGCTGGCGGATATGGGCGTGCTGGACAAGTTCGGCGTCGAGCTGATCGGCGCCAACCGCGATGCCATCGAGATGGCCGAGGACCGCAAGCTGTTTCGCGAGGCGATGGACCGGCTGGGGATCGAGAACCCCAAGGCCACGATCATCGCCGCGCCGAAGCTGGCGAACGGCAAGTACGACATCAAGGCCGGCGTGGCCCAGGCGATGGACGCGCTGGAAGAGATCGGCCTGCCCGCGATCATCCGCCCTGCCTTCACCCTGGGCGGCACCGGCGGCGGCGTGGCCTATAACCGCGACGATTACGAACGCATCTGCCGGTCGGGACTGGATGCCTCGCCGATGGCGCAGATCCTGGTCGATGAATCGCTTCTGGGCTGGAAGGAATACGAGATGGAAGTCGTGCGCGACCGCGCCGACAACGCCATCATCGTCTGCGCGATCGAGAACGTCGACCCGATGGGCGTGCACACGGGCGATTCGATCACCGTCGCCCCGGCGCTGACGCTGACCGACAAGGAATACCAGATCATGCGCAACGGCTCGATCGCCGTGCTGCGCGAGATCGGGGTCGAGACCGGCGGCTCCAACGTGCAATGGGCGATCAACCCCGCCGACGGCCGGATGGTGGTGATCGAGATGAACCCCCGGGTCAGCCGGTCCTCGGCGCTGGCATCGAAGGCCACCGGCTTTCCGATCGCCAAGATCGCGGCGAAGCTGGCGGTGGGCTATACGCTGGACGAGTTGGACAACGACATCACCAAGGTCACCCCGGCCTCGTTCGAGCCGACCATCGACTATGTCGTCACCAAGATCCCGCGCTTCGCCTTCGAGAAGTTCCCCGGTGCCAAGGCCGAACTGACCACCGCGATGAAGTCGGTCGGCGAGGCGATGGCGATCGGCCGCACCATCCACGAATCGCTGCAAAAGGCACTGGCGAGCCTGGAGACCGGGCTGACCGGCTTTGACGAGATCGCGATTCCGGGGGCTGACGGCCCCGCTGGCAAGGCCGCGATCATCAAGGTGCTCAGCGCCCAGACGCCGGACCGGCTGCGCCTGATCGCCCAGGCCATGCGCCACGGGCTGACGAACGACGAGATCCAGCATGCCACCGCCTTTGATCCGTGGTTCCTGGACCGCATCCGCGAGATCGTCGAGTCCGAAGAAGAGATCCGCCGCGAAGGCCTGCCGATGAACGAGGACGGCCTGCGCCGGCTCAAGATGATGGGCTTCACCGACGCGCGCCTGGCCAAGCTGACCGGCCGCGACGAAGGCCAGGTCCGCCGCGCCCGGCGCAATCTAGGCGTCAAGGCGGTGTTCAAGCGCATCGACACCTGTGCGGCCGAATTCGAGGCCCAGACCCCCTATATGTATTCCACCTATGAAAGCCCGGTGATGGGCGAGGTCGAATGCGAGGCGCGGCCCTCGGACCGCAAGAAGGTTGTGATCCTGGGCGGCGGTCCGAACCGGATCGGCCAGGGGATCGAATTCGACTATTGCTGCTGCCATGCCTGTTTCGCGCTGACCGACGCGGGCTATGAGACGATCATGGTCAATTGCAACCCCGAGACGGTCAGCACCGATTACGACACTTCGGACCGGCTCTATTTCGAACCGCTGACACTGGAACACGTGCTGGAAATCCTGCGGGTGGAGCAGGAGCGCGGCACGCTCCATGGCGTCATCGTCCAGTTCGGCGGCCAGACGCCGCTGAAGCTGGCCAATGCGCTCGAGGCCGAGGGCATCCCGATTCTCGGCACCTCTCCCGACGCGATCGACCTCGCCGAAGACCGCGAGCGGTTCCAGAAGCTTCTCAACAAGCTGGGCCTCAAACAGCCGGTCAACGGCATCGCCCATTCCGACGCCGAGGCTTTCCGCATCGCGGCCGATGTGGGCTATCCGCTGGTGATCCGGCCCTCCTATGTTCTGGGCGGCCGCGCGATGGAGATCGTGCGCGACGACGCGCACCTGGAACGCTACATTCGCGAGGCGGTGAACGTGTCGGGCAAGAACCCGGTGCTGCTGGACAGCTACCTGACCGGCGCGATCGAGGTCGACGTGGATGCGCTGTGCGATGGCGAGACCGTGCATGTCGCAGGGATCATGGAGCATATCGAGGAAGCCGGGGTGCATTCGGGCGATAGCGCCTGCTGCCTGCCGCCGCATTCGCTGTCGCGCGACACGGTCGAGGAGCTGAAGCGCCAGACGGTGCTGATGGCCAAGGGGCTGAACGTCGTCGGCCTGATGAACGTGCAATTCGCGATCAAGGACGGGGTGATCTATGTGCTGGAGGTGAACCCGCGTGCCTCGCGCACCGTGCCCTTCGTGGCCAAGGCCACCGACAGCGCCATCGCCTCGATCGCCGCTCGGCTGATGGCGGGCGAGAAACTGTCTGCCTTCCCGATGCGCGCGCCCTACCCCGAAGGGGTGGGCCCCGATACGCCGCTGCCGCTGGCCGACCCGCTGACGCTGGCCGACCCGAAGACGCCGTGGTTCAGCGTGAAGGAGGCGGTGATGCCGTTTGCCCGCTTCCCCGGCGTCGACACGATCCTTGGCCCCGAGATGCGCTCGACCGGCGAGGTGATGGGCTGGGATCGGACCTTCGCGCTGGCCTTCCTGAAGGCGCAGATGGGCGCGGGCACGAAGCTGCCGGACGAGGGCCGGGTGTTCGTCTCGATCAGGGATGCCGACAAGACCGAGGCGATGGCCCGGGCGGTGCGCGATCTGGTGGGCATGGGCTTTTTCGTCGTCGCCACGCGTGGCACGGCGGCCTTCCTGGAAGGGGCGGGCGTGGCCTGCGAGGTGGTGAACAAGGTCTATGAGGGGCGCCCGAACATCGTCGACCGGATGAAGAACGGCGAGGTCGCGCTGGTCTTCAACACCACCGAGGGCGCGCAGGCGATCGAGGACAGCCGCGAGATCCGCGCGGTCGCGCTTTACGACAAGATCGCCTATTACACCACGGCGGCGGGTTCGATCGCCGCGGTCGAGGCGATGAAGGCCCGCGGCGACGGCGAGATCGGGGTGCGCACGCTGCAGGGATGAGGCCCGACCCCGGCCCTGCCGGGGCGAAATCGCTCCGGCGGAGCGATTTCACGGCCGAACGCCCGGCGGTAGTGCCGGGCGCGCGGGCTTGCAGCGACGCTTTTCCCCGGTAGCGCCCCGCCCGGTCTTGATCCCCGCGCCGCAACCGGGCAAATCCCCCTCATGGCCAAGCTCTATTTCCACTATTCCACCATGAACGCGGGCAAGTCGACGCTGCTTCTGCAGGCGTCGCACAACTACCGCGAGCGCGGGATGCAGACCTATCTGGTGACCGCGCAGTTCGACGACCGGGCGGGCGAGGGGCGGATCGGGTCGCGCATCGGGATCGGCGAGGCCGCGGATACCTTCGCCCCGGGCGAGGACCTCTTCGCCAAGATCAAGGCGCGGCTTGATGCCGGCCCCGTCGCCTGCGTCTTCTTCGACGAGGCCCAGTTCCTGAGCGAGGATCAGGTCTGGCAACTGGCCCGCGTGGTGGATGATCTGCGGGTGCCGATCATGTGCTACGGCCTGCGCGTCGATTTCCAGGGCAAGCTGTTCCCCGGCTCGGCCGCGCTTCTGGCGCTGGCGGACGAGATGCGCGAGGTGCGCACCATCTGCCATTGCGGCAAGAAGGCCACCATGGTCGTGCGCAAGGATGCCGATGGCCGGGTGGTCAGGGATGGTGCCCAGGTGCAGATCGGCGGCAACGAAAGCTATGTCGCGCTGTGCCGGCGCCACTGGCGGGCCGCGATCGAGGGCTAGAGGGCCGCGCCCGCGCTGTTGACCCTGCGCGGCGCCGCCGCCCGCCCGCGATCCTTCGCCCGGCTCTTGCGCGCGCCTGCCCGTTGCGCGGGCGCGCGCGATCGCCTAAATCCTGCGCATGAGCATCAAACCGATCCTGATCCACCCCGACCCGCGCCTCAAGAAGGTCGCCGATCCCGTGGGCATCATCACGCCAGAGCTGGGCAAGCTGGCCGAGGACATGCTGGAAACCATGTATGACGCCCCCGGCATCGGCCTGGCCGCGCCGCAGGTCGGCGTGCTCAGCCGACTTCTGGTGATGGATTGCGTGAAGGACGCCGAGGCCCCGCCACGCCCCATGGTGCTGTTCAACCCCGAGGTCACCTGGACATCGGAAGCGACGAACACCTATGAGGAAGGCTGCCTTTCGATCCCCGAGCAATATGCCGAGGTCGAGCGCCCCGCCGAAGTGCGCGTGGCCTGGACCGGCCTTGACGGCAAGCGCCACGAGGAAGCGTTCGACGGCCTCTGGGCGACCTGTGTCCAGCATGAGATCGACCATCTGAACGGCAAACTGTTCATCGACTACCTCAAACCGCTGAAACGTCAGATGATCACCCGCAAGATGGTCAAGCTGAAGCGAGAGAAGGCCCGGGCGTGAGCCTGCTGCCCATCGTCACCTGGCCCGACCCCCGGCTGACCCGGCGCTGCGCCCCCGTGCCCGCCGTCGATACCGATCTACGCCGTCTGGCCCAGGACATGCTGGAAACCATGTACGATGCGCCGGGCCGCGGGCTGGCGGGGCCGCAAGTGGGCGCGATGCTGCGGCTCTTCGTGATGGACGCCTCGTGGAAGGACGGCCGCCCGGCGCCGCGCATCGTCGTGAACCCCAGTGTCGTCGCCGCCTCCGATGACCAGGTCGCGATGGACGAGGCCTGCCTTTCGATCCCCGGCGTCAGCGCCCGCGTCACCCGCCCCGCGCGGGTGCGGCTGCGCTGGACCGCGATCGATGGCGCCGCGCGCGACGAATGGTTCGACGGCCCCGCCGCGCGCATCGTTCAGCACGAATATGACCATCTCGACGGCATCGTCACCTTCCATCGTCTCGACCCCGAGGCGCGTGCCGCGGCCGAGGAGGCCTATCGCCCGTGATCCGCCCCTTCCTGCCCTGGCCCGACAAACGCCTGCGCACCGCCGCCGCGCCGGTCACGGAGGTGACCGACGAGATCCGCCGCATCTGGGGCGACATGATCGAAACCATGGACGCGATGCCCGGCTACGGGCTTGCCGGGCCGCAGATCGGGGTGATGCACTGCCTTGCCGTGGTGGATTGCTCGGAAATGCGCGGCCAGGCGGTGCGGATGGCCAACCCCGAGATCCTGCACGCCTCGGTCCAGTCGCGCGAGCACGAGGAAGCCAGCCCCAACCTGCCCGGCGTCTCGGCGGTGATCGCGCGGCCGCGGGCCGTGACGGTGCGGTTCCTCAACGCCGACGGCGCGTGGGAAGAACGCGATTTCGTCGATCTCTGGGCCACCAGCGTGCAGCATCAGATCGACCATCTGCAGGGCCGGATGTATTTCGACCGCCTGTCGCGGCTGAAGCGCGAGCGGCTGATCAAGCGCGCCGAAAAGGCGGGGAGGGGCTGATGCGGATCGTCTTCATGGGCACGCCCGATTTCTCGGTCCCGGTGCTCGAAGCCCTGGCCGCGCGGCACGAGATCGCCTGTGTCTACTGCCAGCCGCCGCGCCCCGCCGGGCGCGGCAAGAAGGACCGCCTCAGCCCGGTGCAGGCGCGGGCCGAGGCGCTGGGCCTTCCCGTTCGCCACCCCAAAAGCCTGAAGGGTGAGGCGGCCCAGGCCGAGTTCGCCGCGCTGGGCGCGGAGGTCGCCGTTGTGGTGGCCTATGGGCTGATCCTGCCGCAGGCGGTGCTGGATGCGCCACGACATGGCTGCCTGAACATCCATGCGTCACTGTTGCCGCGTTGGCGCGGGGCAGCGCCGATCCACCGCGCGATCATGGCCGGCGATGCCGAGACCGGGATCTGCGTCATGCAGATGGAGGCCGGGCTGGATACCGGGCCGGTGCTGCTGCGCCGCGCCACCCCCATCGGGCCCGAGGAAACCACCGCCGACCTGCATGACCGGCTTTCGGCACTGGGCGCCGAGGCGATCGTCGAGGCGCTCGACCGGCTGGACAGCCTGACGCCCGTGCCGCAGCCCGAGGAAGGCGTGACCTATGCCGCGAAGATCGACAAGGCCGAGGCGCGGGTGGATTTCACCCGCCCGGCCGAAGAGGTCTGCCGCTTGATCCGCGGCCTGTCGCCGTTTCCCGGCGCCTGGGTCGCGGTCGGGGAAGAGCGGCTGAAACTGCTGCGCTGCCGCGCTGTCGCGGGACAGGCGCGGGGGGGCGAACCCGGCACGGTGCTGGGGGGGCTGACCATCGCCTGCGGCGACGGCGCCGTCGAGGTGACGCTGGCCCAGCGCCCGGGCAAGCGGCCGATGGCGGCGCAGGATCTGCTGCGCGGCTGGGATCTGCCGATCCGCCTGGGCTAGGGCGCGGCCCGGGCGCGCTTGACCTTGGCGCCGCCAGTCCACATGTGACAGCGGACGGGATGGGAACGGAGCACCAGATGGGCCTGGTTATTCTGATCGCGATCGGGGCGCTTGCCGGCTACATGGCGACCCGGATGATGGACGTAGAGGCCAATCCGGTGGTGACCATCGCGATCGGCATCGTCGGCGCGCTGCTTGGCGCACTGCTGCTGCGCGCGCTTCTGTTCATGATCGGTGCGCTGGCTGGCCTTCTGGGTGCGCTGATCGGCGCGCTGCTGTTGATCTGGATCTGGCAGAGTTTCGTCACCCGCTAGGCTAGGCGCCGCCGCTCCGTCGTTCCGCTGTCACGCCAGCCCGCTGCCCTTCGCTGCCATCGCGGTGGTCGCCGGATCAGTGCCGTCGCCGGACTCGGGCGGCGTCGCGGTGGCCTCTTCCCCGGGCGCTATCGGTGCAACGCCGCCGGCGGCCACCATGGTGCGCGTCGGGAAGGGGATGTCGATGCCGTGGGCGTCGAAGGCCTCTTTGATCTTGCGGGTGATGTCGTTGCGATAGGCGAAGTAATCCGCTCGTGCCACCCAGTTGCGCACCAGGAAATCGACCGAACTGTCATTGAGCGCCGCAACCTGCACGAAGGGCTCCGGGTCGGACAGGCTGCGCGCGTCGGCGGCAAGCACCTCTCGGATCACGCCTTCGACCTTGGACAGATCCGAGGCATAACCCACTCCGAAGGTCCATTCCGCGCGCCGCGTCGGATAGACCGAGTAATTGGTGATCATGTTGCCCCAGACCTTGGCGTTGGGCACGATGACCTGCAAATTGTCTATCGTCGCCAGTTCGATGAAGTTCAGGTTGATCGACTTCACCGTCCCCATGGTCGAGGCGACGGCCACGAAATCACCCAGCTTGAACGGCCGGAAGACGATGATCATCACCCCGGCCGCGACATTCGACAGCGTGCCTTGCAGGGCAAGCCCCACCGCCAGGCCGGCGGCGCCGATCACGGCGACGATCGAGGTCGTCTGGATGCCGAAGGTGTTGAGCACGAAAAGCACAGTGAAGGTCAGCACTGCGTAGCGGGTGATATTGCCCAGGAAGGTAAAGAGCGTGTCGTCAAGGCGCGCATAGCGCTGGCTGAGCCCGCTGATGCGCTGATCCGCCCAACGCCCCAGGATGAAGCCCGCCACCAGAATCGCAATGGCGGTAAGCGTGCTGCCCGCGACCGAGGCCAGGAAGGGGATCGTCACCACATCGGCGATGGATTTTCCCTGCAAAAGCGGGGTGTGGAAGATGTTGGTGATCAGATCAGTCATGTCGAGAGTGCGTCCATCTTCTTGGCCAGTTTCACGTCCAGTTCGGTCAGGCCGGCCGCGTCATGGGTGCTTAGTGTGACCTCGACCGTTGCATATACATTGCGCCACTCGGGGTGGTGGTTCCATTTTTCGGCCCAGATCGCCACCCGGGTCATCCAGCCGAAGGCCTCGACGAAATTGGCGAAACGGAAGGTCTTGGCGATTGCGTCGCGGCCCGGCGTCTCGGCCCAGCCGGTCCCGGACAGTTCCGTCAGCGCCGCCGCGCGGGTGTCGGGGGCAAGTTTTTCGGCCATGATCAGCTTTCCCTCTGCTGTGGGGCGCCCTTGCGAAAGGGGCCGTAGTCGCCAAGCACCTCGATCTCATGCTCGACCGCGCGTTCCTCGGCCTCGAGGAACCGGGCGATGGCCTGGCGCAGCCCGGCGTCCGCGATCCAGTGCAGCGAATGGGTCTGCACCGGCAGATAGCCCCGCGCCAGCTTGTGCTCGCCCTGCGCGCCGGCCTCGACCCGCTGCATCCCCTGCGCGATCGCATAGTCGATGGCATGATAGTAGCACAGTTCGAAATGCAGGCAGGGGTGATCCTCGATGCAGCCCCAGTAGCGGCCGTACAGCGTTTCGCGCCCGATCAGGTTCAGCGCGCCCGCGACCCACGTCCCGTCGCGTTCGGCCAGCACCAGCAGGATATCCTCGGCCATCGTCGCGTGGATCTCGTCGAAGAAGGCCCGTGTCAGATAGGGCGTGCCCCACTTGCGCGCGCCGGTGTCCTGATAGAAGCGCCAGAAGGCATCCCAGTGCTCGGGGCGCAGGGCGTCGCCGGTGAAGGCCTGGATCGTGCCGCCGAAGTCCTGCGCGGTGCGGCGCTCCTTGCGCAGGGTCTTGCGCTTGCGCGACGACAGCGCGCCCAGGAAGGCATCGAAATCAGAGAACCCGTCGTTTTCCCAGTGGAATTGCTGGGTGATGCGGTGCATCAGCCCCATCTCGGCGCCGGCCTTTGCCTCGGCCTCGGTGCAGAAGGTGATATGGACCGAGCTTAGATCATTCCGGTCGGCGATCTGCACCAGGCCCTGCACCAGCGCGGCGCGGCCGGTTTCTTCCATCCCCGGCAGGGTCAGCAGGCGCCGGCCGGTGGCGGGGGTGAAGGGCACCGCGACCTGCAGCTTGGGGTAATAGCGCCCGCCGGCGCGTTCCCAGGCATGGGCCCAGTTGAAATCGAAGATGTATTCGCCCTGGCTGTGGGATTTCACATAAAGCGGCGCGACCGCGATCACCCGGCCCTCGGCGCGCACCACCATCGGGCGCGGATCCCAGCCGGTGCCCGGCCCGACCGAGCTTGAGCGTTCCAGCGCAAGCAGGAACCGGTGGGTGGTGAACGGGTCGAGCGGCCGGCCGCCATCGGCCGCCTCGGGGCAGGCGCAGGCATCCCAATCGGCGGCAGAAATCTCCGACAGGCCGGAGAGAAGGGTGATTTCGATCTCGTCGCTCATCTTGCCTTCAGATCTGTCCCTTGCGCGTGGGCGGTCTTTTGCGCCCGCCTGCCGCCGTGCCGGCGCCCGGCGCACGCGTTCCTCCCCGCCGATCCTAACGGAACTGGGCCGGGTCGGGGGCAGGTCAAGCCGGGATCTCGGCCGCGTATTGCTCGAACGTGATGTTGCCTGCGATCCTGCGCGCCTGTGCCTCGTCCGCCGCGGACCGGATCGTCCAGCACAGGATTTCCGCGCCCTGGCCCCTCAAGGCGGCCACGCGCGGATCGCC
Organism: Allgaiera indica; assembly: GCF_900106675.1. GTDB lineage: Bacteria > Pseudomonadota > Alphaproteobacteria > Rhodobacterales > Rhodobacteraceae > Acidimangrovimonas > Acidimangrovimonas indica. Next base: position 15,531 of record NZ_FNOB01000001.1, on the reverse strand, counting down.
GAGATCTTTCCATTCATGGCTGATGAAACAGGCGCTGACCCGGTCGTAATCGGGGATCGCGCTCAAATCCTGCAGGCGGGCCGGGGGGATCAGGCGCCAATCGTCGGGGCGGAAGGCGCAAGTGGTCAGCCCGCGCGGCAGATCGGGCGCAAGCCGCGCCATAGCGACCATGGAATGCGGGTTGAACGACATGACCGCGACCGGACCCGGATAAGCGGTCAGCAGCGGCGCCGCCGCGGTCTCGAGCGCGCCCACGTCGGGACCCAGCGCCCCGTCCTGGTCCTTGATCTCGACCAGCAGCGGCACGCGGCCGGCGACCTCTGCCAGAACCTGCGTCAGCGTCGGGATGCCCTCGTCGCCGCCGGTCAGCGGGATTTGCCCCAGTTCTGCGGCGGACCGGCCCCGGATCGGTCCCGTCGCGCCGGTGAGGCGTTCGAGCGAATAGTCGTGGAACACCATCGGCACGCCGTCAGAGGAAGGCTGAAGGTCGATCTCGATCCCGTAGCCCGCCATAACGGCGGCACGCACGGCGGAAAGCGAATTTTCGGGCCGGCCCGCGCCCTTGTCGTGATAGGCGCGGTGGGCGATCGGCAGGTGCAGGAACGGGCGCGGCAAGGTCATCAGCGCGGCTCGTATGCGCCGTCGGTGATTTCGAAGACGCCGTCGATCTCGACCGCGACGCCCAGCGGCAGGGCGCCGGCGCTGACGGCCGAACGGGCGTGGCGGCCGATTTCGCCCAGAACCTCGACCATCAGGTCGGAGGCGCCGTTGATCACCTTCGGCTGGTCGGTGAAGTCGGGGGTCGAATTGACAAAGCCGGTCAGCTTCACCACCCGGGCCAGGCGCCCCAGGTCACCGTCGCAGGCAGCCTTGACCTGCGCCAGCAGGCTGAGCGCGCAGCGCCGCGCGGCGGCGGCGCCCTGTTCGGTGGTCAGATCGGCGCCGATCTTGCCGGTGATCAGGCCGGTCTCGTCCTGGCTGATCTGGCCCGAGACATGCAGCAGATTGCCGGCGCGCACGAAGGGGACGTAATTGGCGGCGGGGGCCGGCGCGTCGGGCAGTGTCAGGCCCAGCTTGGCCAGGCGGGTCTCGATGGCACTCATTGCGTCCTCCGATCGCTGTCGTTCGGGCGCACGCTATCGCAGAGTCGCGGGGGCTGAAAGGGGCGTTGGGCGGGGTGCTAGCCGTCGCGCAGGGCGCGGGCGAAATAATCGGCGAAGGGTTTCCAAAGATAGGCCGCCGGGCTGTGGGGACCCGTCGCGATGAACACCTCGACCGGCATGCCGGGGATCAGTGGGCTGCCAAGGCGGGCGGCCTCGTCCGGTGCGATGGTGACCTCGGCGCGGTAATACCCCTGGCCCGTGGCCGGGTCGCTGAAGGCATCGGCCGAGACGCGGGTCAGATGCGCGGACAACTCGGGCGTGGTGCGCGCATCGAAGGCGGTCAGGCGCAGGCGGACGGGCTGGCCGCTGCGCACGGCGTCGATATCGCGCGGCGCGATGCGCGCGGTGACGACCGGCGGGCGATCCTGACGCACGATCGACAAGAGCGGCTCGGCCGGGCGCAGCACCGCGCGCGGCGTGGTCAGCACCAGGCCCTGCACCACGCCGGCAGCGGGCGCGCGCAGATCCAGCGCCGCAAGGCGCCGCGACAGGGCCGAGCGCTTTTCGGCCAGGGCGGCGATCTCGGCTTCCAGCGGGCGCAATTCGGTCAGCGCGGTCTCGCGCGCGCGGGCGTCCAGCCGGATCCGGGCGATCCCCAGTTCGGCCAACTGTCCCTGTGCTCCGGCCCGCGCCGCGACAATGGCCGCGATTCGCCCATCAAGCCGCGCCAGGTCACGCGCCAGGGCGGTGACCTGCATCGCCTGTGTCAGCCCGCGCGCGCGCAACGCCCGCTGGTCGGCCAAATCGGCGGCGACCAGCCTGCGTTCGCGGCCCAGTGCCTCTGCCTGGGTGTCGAGCCCGGTGATCTGTGCCCGGACCTGGCGCTGCCGCTCCTCCAGTTGCGCGGCTTCCTGAAGCCGGGCGTCGCGGCGCGCGTTGAACAGGCGCGCCTGGCCGGCCATCTGCGCGGCCAGGTCCGGCGCAGCGGGCATCGGCGGCCCCGGATCCGGCGCGGCGGCATTGTCGCGTTCGGCCAGAAGGCGGGCGCGGCGGGCGATCAGGGCCCAGTAACGGCTGTCGGAGACCGCCTTTTCGGACGCCAGGCGCGTATCGTCGAGCCGCGCCAGCCGCTGGCCCTGGCGCACATGACTACCCTCCGACACCTCCAGCTGCGCGATCACGCCGCCTTCGGGGTGCTGGATCACCAGCCGATTGCCTGCCGGCGCGATCTGACCGTGCGCGATGATCGCGCCCGAAAGACGCGCCAGCAGCGACCAGCCCCCGACGCCCGCGACCAGCGCCAGCAGCGCCAGCCAGCCGGCCCGCTGCGCCGGGCGGGGCGAGAGCGGCGGGTTCATGCGACACCCCCGGGGGTGGCGGCGCGCAGCACCTCGGCATGATTGCCGACTTCGGCGCGCAGCACCTGATCTGGCGGTCCCAGGGCGCGCATCTGGCCGCCGTCCAGCACCAGAAGCCGGTCGCAATCGCGGATCGCAGCCGGTCGGTGGGCCATCACCAGCACCACCCGGCCCCGCGCCTTGGCGTCGCGGATCACGGCATTCATCGCCTCCGATCCGTCATTGTCGAGATTGGCGTTGGGTTCATCCAGGATCAGCAGCACCGGATCGCCGAACAGCGCGCGCGCCAGGCCGATCCGCTGGATCTGCCCGCCCGACAGCCCCGCGCCGCCCGGACCCAGGGGCGTATCATAGCCCTGGGGCAGCGAAAGGATCATCTCATGCGCAAAGGCGCGGCGGGCGGCGGCGACAACCGCTTTCGCGTCGGGTGTGGGGTCGAGCCGGGCGATGTTTTCGGCCACCGTGCCCTCGAACAGCGGCACCTGCTGGGGCAGATAGCCCAGATGGCGCGCCAGTTCGGCAGGGGGAAAAAGCCCGATCGGCGTCCCGCCCAGGCGGATGCTGCCGGCGGCGGCGGGCCAGATCCCCGCCAGCGCGCGGGCCAGCGTGGACTTGCCCGCGCCGGAAGGCCCGATCACCCCCAAAGCCTGGCCCGGTTCCAGGGAGAGCGACAGCATCCGCAGGCTGGCCGCGCGCGCCCCGGGGGGCACTACCGTCAGTTGCTCGACCTGCAGGCGCGGCTCGGGGGCGGGCAGGGGCATCGGGGCCGGTGAGCCTGGGCATTCGGTCAGCAGCAGTGCCAGCTGCCGCCAGCCCCGGGATGCGCGTTGCAACAATGCCCACTGGCCGATGACCTGCTCGACCGGTGCAAGCGCGCGTCCCATCAGAACCGAGGTGGCGATCATCGCCCCCGGCGTCAGCGCGTCGCGCAGCACCAGCCAGGCCCCGATCCCCAGCAGGGCCGATTGCAGGAATAGCCGTCCGCCCCGGGTCGCCGAGGCGAACAGCGCGTGCCGGTCCGACAGGCGAAGCCCATCGTCGCGCGCCGCCTCCTGGTCATGGTGCCAGCGTGCCCTGCCGAAAGCCGTCAGCCCCAGCGCGCGGGCGGTCGGGGCCTCGGCCCGCAGGGCATCGGCCAGGCGGTTGGCGCGGTCCAGCGCCGCGGCGGTATTGTGGCGCAGGGCGCGGGTGGTGGCCTGGTTCAGCGCCGCCAGCGCGATCAGCAGCGCGCATCCGCCAAGCGCCGCCCAGCCCAGCAGCGGATGAAACACGAAGATCGCGGCCAGAAACAGCGGCGTCCACAGCAGATCGAACAGCGCCATCAGCACCGGCGCGCCCATCACCATGCGCAGCGCATCGAGATCGCGCAACGCGCCCTGGGCCAGCCTGTCGTCGGCGGCCACCGCGGCGCGGCTAATCTGTGCGTCGAAGATCCGCCCGCCCAGACGGTCGTGCAACAGCGCGCCGGCCCGCGCCGTCAATCGTGCCCGCGCGTGGTCAAGCACCGCCATGATCAGATAGCACAGCGCCAGCAGCAGGCTGAGCGCAACCAGGGTTTCCTCGGACCGGGCTCCAAGCACGCGGTCGTAGACCTGCAGCATGTATAGCGGCCCGGCCAGTAGCAAAAGGTTGGCGAAGGTGCCGAAAAGCGCTGCGCGTCCGATCAACGAGGCCACCGCCCGGCGGGCGTGGGCAAGCTCTGCCCGGCCCGCCGAGAAAGCGTTGCGATCCAAGCCCATTCCGCGTCGCCCCCCAAGTTCGTGTCTGTTTCCGTCCGGATGGCGATCGGCCTCGCCAGCCGCCGCCGACCGTGGCATTCTGTCCGCACCTGGCCGCTGCCGCGACGCCCGCGGCTTGCCATGATGGCGCCGAAGCCCTATCTCTGGCGCCCGTGCCAAACGGGACAGTGACACAAGAACATTGCTGGAAAGCTAAGGAATGCGGCGACGCCAGACCCTTCGCCCCCAAGCCAACCCGGGGGCGCCGATCGTGGACCTGCGACGCCTGCCCGCGGCGCGGCCTCTCTTGTTCGGTACGCTGGCGGCGGTTGCCCTTGCCGGCTGTGCGCCCGCGCCAAAGGGCGGAGGGGTCAACGACCCCTACGAGGCACAGAATCGGGCTGTCCACCGGTTCAACGTGGATCTGGACAAGACCCTGCTGAAACCCAGCGCCAACGCCTATGGCAGCGCCGTGCCCGCGCCCCTGCGCCAGGGCGTGTCGAACGTGGCGTCGAACCTGTCCGAGCCCAGCTATTTCGTGAACGATCTGCTGCAGGGCAATCTGGCCGCCGGGGTGCAGAACCTGTTTCGCTTCGTGCTGAACACCACCGCCGGGGTGGGGGGGCTGTTCGATCCGTCGACGGCGATCGGGCTTGCGCCGCGGCCAAACGATTTCGGGCGCACCCTGCATGTCTGGGGCGCGCGCCAGGGCGCCTATCTGGAGGTGCCGATCCTGGGTCCCTCGACCGAACGCGACCTGACCGGGACGATCGTCGATTTCGCGATCAACCCGCTGCGCTTCGCCCTGAACGGAAACGAGCGAAAGGCCGCGCTGCTGGCCGAGGCGGGCGCAAAGCTGGAAACCCGCTTCCGGTTCTCGTCGACGATCGATTCCATCCTATATGGATCGGCGGACAGCTATGCGCAGGAACGACTTCTTTACTTGCAGAACCGCGACTACGCACTGGGTATCAAGTCCAAGACCAACCAAGAGTTTCTAGACCCTTACGAGGATCCTTATGGCAATTGAACCTACCCGCCGCTCGGTGATCGCCGGGCTGATGGCCGGCGCGACGACGCTGGCGCTGGCCGGCCCGGTCGCGGCGCTGACCACCGCCGAGGCCCGCGATCTGGTCGATACCGTCGTGAACGACATCAACCGGGTGATCAATTCGGGCGGGTCGCTCGACCAGATGGTCGGCCAGTTCGAGCATATCTTCGACAAATACGCCGATGTCGACATCATCGCGCAATCCTCTCTGGGGATCGCGTTCCGCCGGGCGACGCCGGCACAGCGCCGGGCCTATATCGCGGCCTTCCGGGGTTATATCGCACGCAAGTACGGCAAGCGGTTCCGCGAATTCATCGGCGGCAAGATCGAGGTCACCGGCGCTCGGCAGATCAAGTCGGGCATCTACGAGGTCAGCTCGCTGGCCAAGCTGCGTGGCGAGGCGCCGTTCGATCTGAAGTGGCTGGTGTCCGACAAGGCGGGGCGCAACCTGTTCTTCAACATGATCATCGACGGCGTGAACATGCTGGCGACCGAGCGCCAGGAGATCGGCGCGATGCTGGACCGCAACGGCGGCAATATCGACAAGCTGATCGCCGAACTCAAGCATTCGGGCTAGGCCTCTCTTCCGGCACCACCCGATGCGCCGCGGACGGCCTGGCAAGACGACTTGCGGGCTGGGCGGGATGATGCCACCTAGTCATGTCCTGTCCAGCCGGAGAGCTTGCATGCCAGTCGTCAACCGCATCGCCGACTACGCCGACGAAATGAAAACCTGGCGCCGCCACCTGCACCAGCATCCCGAACTTACCTTCGAATGCCATGAAACGGCGGCCTTCGTCGCCGCCCGGCTGCGCGAATTCGGCGTCGACGAGATCCACGAGGGCATCGCCAGGACCGGCATCGTCGCGATCATCGAGGGCCGGGGCGCGGGCCCCACGATCGGCTTGCGCGCCGACATGGACGCGCTGCCCATCGACGAGGCGACGGGACTGGATCACGCCTCACGGAACCCCGGCAAGATGCATGCCTGCGGCCATGACGGCCATACCACGATGCTGCTGGGCGCGGCGAAATACCTGGCCGAGACACGCCGCTTCTGCGGCCGCGTCGCACTGATCTTCCAGCCGGCCGAGGAAGACGGCGGCGGCGGTCAGGAGATGGTGAAGGAAGGCGTCATGGATCGCTTCGCCATCACCCAGGTCTACGGCATCCACAACGCACCAAACCTGCCTTTCGGCCATTTCGCCACCAACCCGGGGCCGCTGATGGCCTCGGTCGATACGGTCTGGGTCCATGTCACCGGCAAGGGGGGGCACGGCGCCAACCCGCATGAGACGGTCGATCCGCTGGTCGCTGTCGTCGCGATGGTCCAGGGCCTGCAGACAATCGTGACCCGCAATGCCAATGCGCAGGACGACCTGGTGATTTCGGTCACCCAGATCCACGGTGGCACCGCCTCGAACATCATCCCCGAAGAGGCCTGGTTCTGCGCCACGATCCGCAATTTCAACGCCGATCTGCGCGCCCTGGTCAAACGTCGCCTCCACGAGATCGTGGGCGGCACCGCACAGGCCTACGGCGTCACCGCACGGATCGACTACGAATGGGGCTACCCGCCCACGGTGAACGACGCCGCCAAAACCGACTTCGCCGTCGAGGTGGCGGCCGAGGTTGCCGGGCCGGGCGCCGTCGACGGCCGCGCCGGACGCGAGATGGGGGCCGAGGATTTTTCCTACATGCTCGAGGCCCGCCCCGGCGCCTATCTGTTCCTCGGCACCGGCCCGGGCGCGGGGCTGCATCACCCCGCCTATGATTTCAACGATGAGATCGCCCCCATCGGGGCAAGCTTCTTCGCCCGTCTGGTCGAGACGGCGCAGCCGGTAGCGTAGCGCCATCGGCCCCCCGTGGGATATCTCCGCCAGCGGGCAGGGGTTGGAGCCGCCTTTGTCTTCTCCTTGGCGAAAATACTCCGGGGGTATGGGGGCAGGGCCCCCATCGCGGCAAACGGCTTGCGCGCCTTGGCGCGCACCGCTGGACTCCGGGTCGGGCAGGCCTTATCTCACGCGGACCATGGCAAAGCAGTCCGACCCCAATTCCAAGCTGATCGCCGAGAACCGGCGCGCGCGGCACGAATACGCGATCGAGGACGATCTCGAGGCCGGCATCATGCTGATGGGGTCGGAAGTGAAGAGCCTGCGCGAAGGCAGCGCCAATATCGCTGAAAGCTATGCCTCGGTCGAGGACGGGGAATTGTGGCTGATCAACGGCTATATCGGTGCCTATGCCCAGGCCAAGACCTGGGGCCACGAGGAACGGCGCAAGCGCAAGCTTCTGGTTTCGAAGCGTGAACTTGCCCGGCTCTGGAACGCGACCAAGCGTGAAGGCATGACGATCGTGCCGCTCAGGCTCTATTTCAACGACCGGGGCATCGTAAAGCTGAAGATCGGCATCGCCAAGGGCAAGAAGCTGGCCGACAAGCGCGCGACCGACGCCAAGCGCGACTGGAACCGTCAGAAACAGCGCCTATTGAAGCACCATTCGGGCTAATCCCTTGCCTGCCCGCGCGGGCGGCAGTAATCGGAAGGTCGAGCGAAGGAAGGAACCCCGGTGATGGACGATCCGAAGACCCTGGTGTCGACCGACTGGCTGGCCGCGCATCTGAACGATCCGGATCTGCGGGTTTTGGACGGGTCGTGGTACCTGCCCCAGATGGGCCGCGACGCGAAGGCCGAATACGATGCCGGCCACATCCCCGGCGCGCGGCATTTCGACATCGACGAGATCGCCGATCTGCGTTCCGACCTGCCGCATATGGCGCCGCCGCCCGAGAAATTCATCAGCCGTATGCGCGCCATGGGCGTGGGCGACGGCCATCAGGTGGTGGTCTACGACGGCATGGGCGTGTTCTCGGCGCCGCGTGTGTGGTGGCTGTTCCGGTTGATGGGCAAGACCGATGTCGCGGTGCTTGACGGCGGCCTGCCGAAATGGCGCGCCGAGGGCCGCGAGATCGAGGATCTGCCGCCCGTGGTGCGCGACCGGCACATGACCGTCCAGCGCCAGGCCCATCTGGTCAAGGACGTGACGCAGGTGGCTGCCGCCTCGAAGTTGGGCGATCATGAGATCATCGACGCCCGCGCGGCCGAACGTTTCCGCGGCGAGGCGCCCGAGCCACGCGAAGGCCTGCGTGCCGGTCGCATCCCGGGCTCGCGCAACCTGCCCTATGCCGAGCTTCTGCATGACGACGGCACCTTGCGCGACACCGAAGTGCTGCGCGCGGCTTTCGAGGCAGCGGGCGTGGATCTGACGAAACCTGTCATCACCACCTGTGGCTCGGGCGTGTCGGCGGCGATCCTCAGCCTGGCGCTGGAACGGATCGGGCACCGCAATCACGCGCTCTATGACGGGTCTTGGGCGGAATGGGGCATGTACAACGACCTGCGGGTCGAGAAAGGCTGAAGGCGATGCTGGGCAATCTGAAACCGCAGGCTCCGGACAAGATCTTGGAACTGATGGCGCTGTACCGCGACGATCCGCGCGCCGACAAGATCGACCTGGGCGTCGGCGTCTACAAGAACGCCCTGGGCGTGACCCCGATCATGCGCGCCGTGAAGGCCGCCGAAAAGCAGCTGTGGGAGGCCGAGACCACCAAAAGTTATACCGCGCTGGTCGGCGATCAGGGCTATCGCGACGCCATGGCCGGGCTGATCCTGGGCGCGGGCTTCGACATGGGCCGCGTGGCCTCGGCCGCGACGCCCGGGGGCACGGGGGCCGTGCATATGGCGCTGGAACTGATCAAACTGGCCGCGCCGGGGGCCAAGGTCTGGGTTTCGGATCCGACCTGGCCGAACCATCTGTCGATTCTCAAGCACCTGGGGATGGAAAGCACCGCCTACCGCTATTTCGACGACGAAACCCGCGGTGTCGATTTCGACGGCATGATGGCTGACCTGGCCCGCGTGGCCCCGGGTGACGTGGTCCTGCTGCATGGCTGCTGCCACAACCCGACCGGGGCGAACCTGAACCCGACGCAATGGGGCGAAGTCGCCGCGCATCTTGAAAAGACCGGCGCGGTGCCGCTGATCGACCTGGCCTATCAGGGCTTCGGCGATGGGTTGGAGGCCGACGCGGCCGCCACGCGGTTGCTGGCCGGGCGGCTACCCGAGGTGCTGATCGCGGCGTCCTGCTCGAAGAATTTCGGCATCTATCGCGAACGCGCCGGCATCCTGCTGGCGCTGTCGTCAGATCCGAAGGCGAAGGATCTGACACAGGGCACGCTGGCCTATCTGAACCGGCAGAATTTCTCCTTTCCGCCCGATCACGGGGCACGGCTGGTGACCATGATCCTGACCGATCCGGCGCTGAAGGCCGATTGGATGGCGGAACTGGAAGAGGTGCGGAAGAACATGCTGGCCCTGCGCGAGCAACTGGCGCAGGAACTGCGCCGCGTGACCGGCTCGGACCGCTTCGGTTTCATCGCCCAGCACCGGGGCATGTTCTCGCGCCTGGGCGCCACGCCCGAACAGGTGGCGGCGCTGCGTGCCGATCACGGCATCTACATGGTCGGGGATTCGCGGCTGAACATCGCCGGGCTGAACGACAAGACCGTGCCCATCCTGGCCGAGGCGATCGGCGCGGCGGGGATCTGAACGGGGGCGGCCCGGCCAAAGCCGGGCGGCGCCTGGCATACCGCGATACGCACCCGTCAAGCCCCGCCACCCTGGGCGCCAGTTTCGCTTCTTGGTGCGGGCGTTGCGCCGCGCGTTCGGCCGGTGCGGCCCGGGCCGCACCGGCGCCCTTAGTTGATCAGCCCGGCGTGGCGCATCGCGTCGTCGATCCGGGCTTTGGTCGCGTCGGTGACGCCGACCAGCGGCAGGCGCACCTCATTCTCGCACAGGCCAAGCTTCGACAGGCCGTATTTCGCCCCCGCCACGCCCGGCTCAAGGAAGATCGCGGTGTGCAGCGGCATCAGCCGGTCCTGATAGTCCAGCGCGGCCGCATAGTCGCCCGCCAGCGTCGCCGCCTGGAACTCGGCGCACAGCTTCGGGGCGACGTTTGCGGTGACCGAGATGCAACCCACTCCGCCCTGGGCGTTGAAGCCCAGCGCCGAGGCGTCTTCGCCCGAGAGCTGGATGAAATCCTTGCCGCAGGTGATGCGTTGCTTGGACACCCGCGTCACGTCGCCGGTGGCGTCCTTGACGCCGACGATGCGCGGCAGCCTGGCCAGTTCGCCCATGGTCTCGGGGCTCATGTCGATGACCGAGCGGCCGGGGATGTTGTAGATGATGATCGGCAGGTTGGTGGCGTCGTGCACGGCGCGGAAATGCGCCAGAAGGCCGGTCTGGGTAGGTTTGTTGTAGTAGGGCGTCACGACCAGAGCGGCATCGGCGCCCGCGGCCTCGGCGTGCTGGGTCAGGCGGATCGCCTCGACGGTGTTGTTCGATCCGGTTCCCGCGATCACCGGCACCCGTCCGGCGGCCGCCTTGACGACCTCGGCCACCACCAGATCATGTTCCTCGTGGCTCAGCGTCGGGCTTTCGCCCGTGGTGCCCACCGGAACGATGGCCGAGGAACCCTCGGCGATATGCCATTCGACCAGCTTCTTCAGCGTGTCGAGATCCAACGCGCCGTTCTTGAACGGCGTGATCAGGGCGGGAATGGACCCTTTGAACATGACACGCATCTCCTCTTACGGTTTCCGTTTCGGGCTGGCCCGGGCCGAGTCGCACCCTGTCGAATTCGGCGCAACCTAGCCCTCGTCGCGATGCTTGCCAAGTTCGTGTCTTGCGGTGGCCCGCGCTGCGGTTAGGATGGGGTGGCCCAGCCAGAACCTTCCCGCTTCATAGACGGAACCGACGACGTGATCCGCCGCGCCTTCCTAGGCTTCGCCGCCTCCCTTGCCACCCTTGCCTTCGTGCTGCCCGCCCGCGCCGGGACCGACCCGGAAGTCGTGGCGCTGGGCGAATCGCTGGGCCTGGCCGACCGGCGCGACTGGGATGCGGCGCAGGTGGCGGCGCGGCCCGCGGGGCCGGTCGGGCGCGACATCATCGAATGGAAGCGGCTGCGCGCCGGCAAGGGCGCGCTGGCCGACTACGTCGCCTTTCTGCGTCGCCGCCCCGACTGGCCCGGTCTGCCGCTTTTGCGCCGCGCCGGCGAAAAGGTGCTGGCCGAAAGCGGGGACGACGGCCAGGTGCGCGCCTATTTCGCCCATCACGCGCCGCAAAGCGCGGCCGGCGCGATGGCGCTGCAGAAGACGTTGCTGGCCGCCCGCGACCGGCGTGGCGCGGAAAAGGTGGCGCGCGAGGCCTGGGAGCATCTCTATTACGATGCCGACGACCAGAAAAGCCAACTGTCTTTGATGGGCCGCTATCTGGTCAATCACCATGTCCAGCGGCTGACCAACCTGCTGTGGGATGGTCGCCTGGACGAGGCGCGGCGGATGCTTCCGCTGGTCTCGACCACGCAGCGCCGTCTGGCCGAGGCGCGGATCGGGCTGCAATCGAACGCGAAGGGCGTCGATGCGATGGTCGATGCGGTGCGCGGCCCATTGGCGGACGACCCCGGCCTGGCGCATGACCGTTTCGTCTGGCGCTACCATCACGGTTTCGAGGCCTCGGCCGCGGATCTGCTGCTGCGCCGCTCGGCTTCGGTCGCGCGGCTGGGCCGGCCCGAGGACTGGGCCAGGATCCGCGCGGCGCTGGCGCGTGACGAGATGCGCTCGGGCGATCCGCACCGGGCCTATCGGCTGGCGTCGGAACACCATCTGAAGGATGGCGCGGCCTATGCCGATCTGGAATTCGTGGCAGGCTATGTGGCGTTGCAGAAGCTGCGACAGCCCTCGCTGGCCTATCACCATTTCAAATCGCTGGAGAAGGCAGTCAGCACGCCGATCAGCCTGGGGCGGGCGTTCTACTGGCAGGGCCGCGCGCTGGAGGTTCTGGGCAACAAGGAGGGCGCCAGCAAGGCGCTGCACGAGGGGGCCAGGTATCAATCGGCGTTCTACGGCCAGATGGCGGCGCAGCGGCTGGGGTTGCCGCTGGATCCGGCGATGCTGGGGCACCAGCGTTACGCCGATTGGCGGCGCCAGAATTTCCTGTCCTCGTCACTGGTGCAGGCCGGGCTGATGCTGGTCAAGACCGGACGCGAAAAGCTGGCGACGCGGTTCTTCCTGCAGCTGGCCGAGGGGCTGAAGGATGACGAGCTGGGGCCGCTGTCGGACATGGCGCTGGCGATTCGCGAACCCCATATCGCGTTGCGCGTCGCCAAGGCGGCGGCGGGGCGCGGTCTGGTCTTGCCGCGGCCCTATTTCCCGATGACCGACCTGGCGCATGTGAAGCTGGGGATCCCGGCGGCGCTGGCGCTGTCGATCGCCCGGCGCGAAAGCGAATTCGACGTCGGCGTGATCAGCCCGGCGGGCGCGCGGGGGTTGATGCAGGTGATGCCGGGCACCGCGCGGCTGATGTCGGACAAGTTGGGGATCGCCTATTCCAAGGCGCGGCTGACCACGGACGGCGATTACAATGCCCGTCTGGGCGCGGCCTATCTGGCCAAGCTGATTGACGAGTTCGGTCCGGCGCTGACGCTGGTGGCCTCGGGCTACAATGCCGGTCCGAAACGGCCCGAGGCCTGGATCGAGGTGCTGGGCGATCCGCGCAAGCAGGGCGTGGACCCGATCGACTGGATCGAGGCGGTGCCGATCACCGAGACCCGGAACTACGTCATGCGGGTCGCCGAAAGCTATGTCATCTATCAGGCCAAGCTGGCGGGCAAGGCGGGGTATATCCGGCTTTACCAGGCGCTGAAGGGCGATTGATCCGGCGGTGCGCGCGGGGCGCGCAAGCGATGCGTCCGAGGGGGCGCTGCCCCCTGTGACCCCCGGAGTATTTTTCCAAGGTGAAGAGGGCGAGGGTCAGTGCGCCGGCTCGACGTTGAGCCAGACGCCGCCCTCGGGGCGCAGCGTCAGGATCAGCACCGGTTTCGGGGCGCGGCCGGGGACCGGGGTGAAGCGGAAGCGGGCAAGCAGGGTGGCGAGGATGATCACCGCCTCCTGGATCGCGAAGCTGGCGCCGATACAGACACGCGGGCCGTCACCGAAGGGCAGGTACGCGTAGCGGTCGATCGCCTTGGGGTCGCTGAAGCGGTCTGGATCGAAGCGGTCGGGATCGGCCCAGAGCAGGTGATGGCGGTGCAGCGCGTAGATCGGCAGCATCACCGTCTCGCCCGGGCGTACGTCGCGGCCGCACAGCCGGTCGGGCTTTTGCGCGGTGCGCGACAGGAACGCGGCCGGCGGGTAGAGGCGCAGTGCCTCGTCCACGATCTGGCGGATATAGGGCAGGGCAGAGAGGTCCTCGGCGCAGGCGGCGCGGTCGCCCAGAACCGCCCGTGCCTCGGCCCGGGCGCGGGTCTGAACGCCCGCGTCGAAGGCGCAAAGATAGAGCGCCCAGGCCAATGTCAGCGCCGTGGTCTCGTGCCCGGCGACGATGAAGGTCAGCAGGTTGTCGCGCAGTTCCTCGGTGTTCATGCGGCGGCTGGTCTTCGGATCCTGGCCGGTCAGCAGCAGATCCAGAAGATCGGGCACACCGGCATGGGGGGCGGCGCGGCGGGCCTCGATCGCGGCGTCGGCCACCGATTTCATGTCGCCCATGCTGCGCTGGGTGAACATCCGGTTCAGCCGCGGCACCCAATCGGGCAGGCCCAGCAGATCGAAGAGCGATACTTTCGCCGTTTCCGATATGTAGCTGTTGATCGCGCGGTGCATGTCGTCGCGATCGAAGGCCTGCCCCCCCGACAGCGTGACGTCCGAGATCACCTCGAAGGTCGCGGTGACCATTTCGTGGTGCAGGTCGGCGGCGCGGCCGGTCTGGGCTTCGAGTCGGGCCGAGGCGCGTTCGGCGGCGGCCGTCATCACCGGACCGAGCGCCGCGATGTTGCGGTGCGAGAAGACCGGCGCCGCGACCCGGCGCTGCCAGTGCCAATGCGCGCCTTCGGCGATGAACAGGCTGTCGCCGATCGCCGGGCGCAGGATCGCCTTCGTCGTGTTCGACTTGGGGTAGTCGTCGACCTTTTCCTTCAGGATCCGGCGGATGCTTTCGGGATCCATCACCATGTGCCAACGGATGCCGGTGCGCCCCGACACGATCGGCTGCCGGGTGGCGATCTCGGGGATGATCTCGAGCAGGTTGCGTCGCGCATGTTTCAGCGACCCCCAAAGCCCGAGCGGCCGCGTGACGAGGGGAACCGAAACAGGTGTGGAAGGGGTCATGTCGAAGCCTTTGCTGCGCGCCCTACCAATATAGGGGGGCGCCGCCCGGGCGCAAAGCCGCCGCGGGCGCGGGTGGCCACACTGGCCGCTTCGCGCGGCTGTTGCGCGGCGGCGCGCGGCACGCTAAGCGAGGGGGAAACGAGGAGAGATGATGACCCAGGCCCTTCGCGCCTTCGCGGCGCTTCTGATCGTGTCGATGCTGTCCGCCTGCGCGGGCAAGGGCGATCTGGACAAGCCTCCGCCGCCCCTGGGGCAGTTCAAGCTGGGCCTCAACATCGTCATCGCCAAGGGCGCGCAGAAGAGCCCGATCTCGCGCAAGGCCACGGCCGAGGAATGGGAAACCGCGCTGAAGAAGGCGATGCAGGCGCGCTTTGGCCGCTATCACGGCGATCGGTTCTATGATTTCGGCATCAAGGTCGATGGCTATGCGCTTGCCCCGCCGGGCATCCCGATCGTGCTGTCGCCGAAGTCGGTGCTGGTGATCACGGCCAACGTCTGGGACGATCCGACCCAGACCGAGCTGAACGCCAAGGGTAAGCAGATCGTTGTTTTCGAAGGGCTTAGCCCGGCGACAGTGATCGGATCCGGCCTTGTGCAGACCAAGCAGGAACAGATGGACCGGCTGGCCTACAATGCGGCCAAGAAGATCGAGGAGTGGCTGCTGAAGCACCCTGAATGGTTCCCGGCCGAGGGGGCGGGCGTTCCCGAGAACCCCGACGGCACCCCCGGCACGAAACCGGCCACCCCCCGCGCCAATGCGGCCACGGCGGATCCGGAGGCCCCCAAGCCCGACCTGCCGGTCCGCGGCAAGGCCACGCCCAAGGCTGGGGCTGCCAACTGATGCTTGATTTTCCCGCCTCCAGTCGCTAAGTCGCCCGCGATATTCACTCGGGCCCGGCGGGGCCCCCGAACCACGAGGCGCTCGGCGAATGGCAAAGGCAAAGTTTGAACGTAACAAACCGCATGTGAACGTTGGCACGATCGGCCACGTTGACCACGGCAAGACGACGCTGACGGCGGCGATCACGAAGTATTTTGGTGATTTCAAGGCCTACGACCAGATCGACGCGGCGCCGGAAGA
>NZ_FNOB01000055.1 GCF_900106675.1 Allgaiera indica | reverse complement strand
TTCCGGTGAATAAGCCAAACCCTTGTCCTGTCCCGCCCGCCTCAGAATACACTTCCAGTTTCAGAGCGGATGACAACTACCCTGACGGAGGGGGGAAAGCTCTGGGCGCGATTGCGCCACCTATAGCAAACCCCAATACGCATGCCCAAAAGGCCAGCCTCATACCAACTCTCCTACTCGTTGATGCTTCTTACCCCACATTCCCCAAGTAGACCGCTGATTTCGCTGTCATGACTGTGGTATTTCATATATAAATCATAGTGTTGGCGGCTGATAAGGGCGTGTTTCATGGATCCCCCAGAGGGTGCGAGTTCGGATCGGGGTGATCGGGTCGGTTTCGACCGTCGCGTGCGGGTGGAGTTCCGGGGTGCGCAGATCAGTTCGGACGGCGGTTTGCTGGTGATGCGCGAGTTGGATGACGCGCTCGGCCTGTCCAATCTGGCGTCGGCGGTTCTGCGAGACAGCCGCCCCGGGAAGAACACGCTCCATCGGCTTGACGGGTTGTTCCGGCAATCGGTGTTCGGACGACTGGCCGGATACGAGGACGTGAACGACGCCGACCGCTTGGCGCTCGATCCCGTGATGCGTCAGGTCGTTGGCGGTCGGGCAGTCGATGCGCGGGCGGCATCGGCTTCCCAAATGGGGCGGTTCGAGACCGAGACGCTGGCTTTGCCCGAGAACCGGAACGCGCTGGCCGACCTGAACGGGCAATGGATCGACCGGTTCCATGACCGCAACGGGCTGAAGTACATCGTGTTGGACATGGACAGCTCGGTTAGCCCCACCCATGGTGACCAGGAGGGCGCAGCCTGGAACGGGCATTTCGACTGCACCTGCTATCACCCCAACTTTCTGTTCAATCAGTTCGGCATGCTGGAACGCTGCGCCCTGCGCCATGGCAACGTCCACAGCGCCGATGGCTGGCGCGACGTTCTCGATCCGGTCATCGCCCGGTATGCTGAGCGTGACATCATGCGGTTCTTCCGGGCGGATGCCGCCTATGCGATCCCCGCAATCTACGAACGGCTGGAAGAAGCAGGCTATTTCTACGCCATCCGGCTGCCCGCCAACGCGGTGCTCAAGGACAAGATCGCGCATCGGCTGACACGGCCTGTGGGGCGGCCCTCACAGACTAAGGTCAAGCGCTTCTACGAGGATTTCGCGTATCAGGCGACATCCTGGGACAAACCGCGCCGTGTGATCGCCAAGATCGAATGGCATCCGGGTGAGCTGTTCCCACGCGTCGGGTTCATCGTCACCAACCTGCCGATGGAGCCAGAATGGGTGGTAAGGTTCTACAACCAGCGCGGCACCGCCGAGCAGCACATCAAGGAAGGCAAATATGCCTTTCGTTGGACACGGCTGTCCTGCCGGAAGTTCCGCGACAACGAGGTGCGGCTGCAACTGCACGCGCTGGCCTACAACCTGGCCACCTTCTTGCGCTGCAGCGAGCTGCCTGAGGCCATGGCCGACTGGTCGTTGACCAGCCTGCAACTGAAGCTGATAAAGATTGGGGCGCGTGTCGTGCGTCACGCCCGTGCCATCACCTTCCAGCTGGCCGAGGTGGCCGTCACCGGCCCGATGGTCCGCGCCATCCTCGCCGCCATCCGCAGATTGCGAGCGCCACCGTTATGCACATGACCGCGATCCACGCCCAAACTGAACGAAAGCGGCAGGACAGGTCTGTCCGCTGCGCTGAAAAACATCGCCGTCGGGCCAGACCACGGTGGCTTCGCCTTCTGATCCACCCTGTTCCAGCACCCCGCCCGGCCGCAGGGGGCGCTCAGGGCGGACAATGCTTGTCCAGCCCGTCGATTCAGGCGAGCATCACGTCAGACGCAACGCCACTTGGGGAATGTCGGCTTGGCTCACTGTCGGTCTGATTCGATTCCGCCGCGGTCTGGCACGCCGCAATGACCGGATAGCAGGGGCGGTCAGAGACGTTCTCGGATGCCGCGGTCCAGGGACGGCCCTAACCGGCGTAGTGCCGGTCGAACTCACCAACCAGGGAACGCAACGTATCGTTGACGACGGATCAGATCTTGCGCAAAGTATGCCACGCGGGAATCCGCTATGGAGTCGGTGATCTACCGTCGCCGGGAGTTTGTTGGTCGAGGCAACCTGGGTAGAAGGCATGACCGTATCAGTTGGGCGGATATTCGATGATCCCGCGCTACGCATGAGAATACTCAGCCTTCTCACCTTCCTGATCGGCATGAACCTGCTGGCCTGGGGCTGGGCGCTCGTGAGTTTTCGCGAGTATCCGGTGCTGATCGGCACGGCCCTGCTGGCCTGGAGCTTTGGCCTGCGCCACGCGGTCGATGCCGACCATATCGCCGCGATCGACAACGTGACGCGCAAACTCATGCAGGATGGCAAGAAGCCGATCGGGGTCGGGCTCTGCTTCTCGCTGGGGCATTCGACCATCGTCGTGCTGGCCACGATCGCCGTCGCCGCGACGGCCACCGCCTTCAAGGACCGGATCGAGGAGTTCCACTCCGTCGGCGGCATCGTCGGCACCAGCGTCTCGGCGGTCTTCCTGCTTCTGATCGCCCTGATCAACATCGTCATCCTGCAGCGGACCTACCGCACCTTCCGGCAGGTCAAGGCGGGCCGCCGGCTCCAAGAGGATTGCATGGACGACCTGCTGAGCGGCGGCGGCTACCTGACCGCAATCCTGCGGCCCGCCTTTCGCCTCGTGACGCGGTCGTGGCACATGTATCCGCTTGGCATTCTGTTCGGTCTGGGCTTCGACACCGCGACCGAGGTCGGCCTGCTCGGCGTCGCCGCGGCGGAAGCGTCCAAGGGGCTGGATATCTGGTCGATCATGGTGTTTCCGGCCCTCTTCGCCGCCGGCATGTCGCTGATCGACACGCTCGATAGCATCCTGATGCTCGGCGCTTACGGCTGGGCCTTCGTTAAGCCGATCCGCAAGCTCTACTACAACATGACGATCACCGGCGTGTCGGTAATCGTCGCGCTCGTCGTCGGCGGCGTCGAGGCGCTTGGCCTGATCGGCGCGCATTTCCATCTGACGGGGCCGGTATGGGACGCCATCGGCGCGCTGAACGAAAACCTCGGCAATATCGGCTTTCTCATCATCGGCATCTTCGTCGGCACCTGGTTGATCTCGTTCTTCATCTACCGCTCCCGCGGCTACGATTATCTCGAGTATCAGCGCTCGGGCGACTGACCGCGCCGTATCCACGCGACATTTACGCGAGGCGTGGGATTGCGTATTCGAGGCGTGGACCGTCTTGGGCGCGGAGCTCGGTCGACCTCGGGGATGCAGAAGGACGAGATGACCGACCGGTTACAGGGAAAGGAAGCGCTCCCGGCGCAAGGAACGCCCCGCGAGGTCTTCGCGACCTTCCTGAAGCTGGGCCTGACCAGCTTCGGCGGCCCGATCGCGCATCTGGGGTATTTCCGCTTACTATTCTCGGTATGCTTTCTCTCCTGTCAAAAAAGCTTAGCCCCAACAGAGAGATTAACTAAGAACTACCTGTTTCTATTGTCTGCAAGATTTACAGTAAAAAGTAGTTGATCTTTTTTGAGTGGTTAGAATGGGAATGTTTCTTTGATGTGTCATTAATTAATATTGATGCATTGTCCGTCATTAATGATGTATCATCAATCGTGGCTGAGCGGTGGGATCTGACTGGTTCAGCTTGATTGCGAGTGGATGGCAGTCCTCAGAGTTGTCGGGAAGAAGGCTCCAGGTGCCAATGGCTAGCGTGGCGCCGTCGTGTGTAGATGGTTCCGTTTGTGTAGGGCCAGCGCGCCACGGTCGTCCGGCGGCCCGTTCAACCATGCCGCGTGGGGAAAGTCCGCCATCTCCGGTTCGTACACTATCCAGGGCGGCTGCTTCGCTGCCCGTGCCCGCCGCTCGGCGTAGGTCACGTAGCGTTGGATTCCGATACGCTTGGCCCAGAGGCGGCTGTCCGTTTCCGCCCCAAGACGGGCGAACCCGATCGCTCTTAGAGTGCTTCGCCCGAAGCACTAGGATGCGTTGGATCAATGCGCGCCGTTCGCGACCATAGCATCACTGCAAATACTTAATTGCATGGAGAGGAGTGACGTCGATGGAAGATGGAAAGAAGTCCGACCGAACTGTCTGGGAGGAGGTCGAGGTTGCTGGGAGCCAACTCGTCGACCGCGTCAAGGAGTTGGCGAAGGAGGGCAGCGTCCGTCAAGTGCGAATCCGCTCGGCCGATGGTGACGCCTTCTTGGAAGCCCCGCTCAACCTCAGCATCGTTGTCAGCGGCGTCGTGGTGCTGGCGGCACCTTGGCTGGCGGTGTTGGGCGTGATCGCCGGATTGGCTACCCGGGTCAAGGTTGAAATCGAGCGGGTCGAGGAGCCCACTGCGGGGGAGACGAAGGTCGAGAATTCACTCGAATAAGCGTGGCAATCACCTGGCCGGCTCGGAGCCTAACTGAGCTACTCCCCGTCTCTTGGACAGGATCTGGCGTAAATTAAGCTACTCGTTGCACCTGCTGATCGGGTTGGTTGATATCATTTCTCTGCCAATAGACCAGCGCCGGTGGCTTGCCGCCGAGGGCTGAGTGAGGGCGCTGTTGGTTGTAGAAGGTCATCCATTTCCGGATCGCCGCCTTCGTCTCCGATCCTGTCTCCCAGGCATGCAGGTAGACGCACTCGTATTTCAGGGTGCGCCACAGCCTCTCGATGAAGATGTTGTCGAGGAAACGGCCTTTCCCATCCATCGAGATCCGGACGCCCGACCGGCGGAGCCGATCCGTCCAAGCGAAGGACGTGAACTGAGAACCCTGATCCGTATTCATTATCTCGGGCGGGCCGAACTCGTGGATGGCCTCGTTCAGCGCCTCGACACAGAAGTCAGCCTCCAGCGTGTTCGAGATCCGCCAGGACAGAACCTTCCGCGTGTGCCAGTCCATGATCGCCACGAGGTAGAGGAACCCGCGCCGCATGGGTAGATAGGTGATATCCGAGCACCAGACCTGGTTCGGACGCTCCACCCGCAACCCTCTCAGCAGATATGGATAGGTCTTGTGGCCCTTTGCTGGCCTGCTGATGTTGGGTTTCTGGTAAATCGGCATGAGCCCCATCAGGCGCATCAGCCGCCGTATCCGCTTCTCGTTCACCAGGTGTCCGTCGTTACGCAGATGCCAGGTCATTTG
>NZ_FNOB01000025.1 GCF_900106675.1 Allgaiera indica | reverse complement strand
CCGCGTCGGCGCGGGCAGGATCGGCGGCGCAGCCGGCGGTGTCGCCCATGCGCATGTTCAGCCCCAGCACCGGCAACCCGCAGGCCGCCAGCGCCTCGGCCAGCGCGCCTGGGTCCTCGGATTGCGCCTCGTCATGGAATTCCAGCGCCTCGAACCCGGCCGCCGCCGACGCGGACAGCCGCTCCAGAAACGGGCGCTCCTTCCACAAGAACCCGGTGTTGGCCGAAAACCTGTAGCCTGACGTCATGTCTTTCATCCCGCCGCCATTTCCGAATGAGTCGCGCATCGACCTTCGCGGCCAAGGCCCCCGCCAGAAGGCGCGGTGAAAACATCCGCGTCAACCGCGCAGGCATCGCCTCGGCCGACACGCCCCGGACCTTGCATGTCGCGATCCG
This sequence comes from Allgaiera indica, assembly GCF_900106675.1. Lineage (GTDB taxonomy): Bacteria > Pseudomonadota > Alphaproteobacteria > Rhodobacterales > Rhodobacteraceae > Acidimangrovimonas > Acidimangrovimonas indica. The sequence goes on along the minus strand of NZ_FNOB01000025.1, from coordinate 47,595 downwards.
CGCGGCCGGCGCGACCGGGCCGGGCCCTGGCCGATCATCGCATGGATCACGCCTGCGGCCCTTCTTGGTGCGCTTGCACCCCTGTCCGCGCCACGGCGTAGCGTGTCCGAACACAAGCAAAACACTTGACGGGCACCTGCGCCGCACGGATGAATGTCGGGCACGCTTATGGACGCGGCGAAGGAAGGCCAATGCCGACGATCGCGCCGGGCTGGGCCGGAACGCGAAATCCGGCCCGGGCCGCGCTGAACGCCGCGCCTCCTCCGCCCGCGAAATGCCATGCGCGCAAGGGGTTTCTTTCACGTCTCAGGCCGATCCGATGAACAACACCCAACCAGCCCTGCGCCTGCACGAGGCCGATGACGTCCTGGTCGCCCTGCGCGCCCTGCCCCCCGGCACCGACCTTGGCGAAGGGCTGATCACCGCCGAGACGATCCCGGCCGGACACAAGCTGGCCAGCCGCGCGATCGCCAAGGGCAAGGCGGTACGCAAATATGGCCAGATCATCGGCATGGCCACCGATGACATCGCGCCGGGCCGGCATGTCCATACCCAGAACCTCGGCATGGGCGATCACCGGCAAGATTACGGCTTCGGCAGCGCCACCACCCCCCTGCCCCCGGTCGAGGCACCCGCGAGTTTCAGCGGCTACCACCGCGCCTCGGGCCGGGTGGGCACGCGGAATTACCTGGGCATCCTGACCTCGGTGAATTGCGCGGGATCGGTCGCGCGGTTCATCGCGGAAGAGGTCGAGCGGCAGGGCTGGCTGGCCGATTTCCCCAATGTCGACGGCGTGGTGCCGATCGTCCACGGCACCGGCTGCGGCATGGCCGGCAAGGGCGACGAAGGCTACGAGACGCTGTTTCGCACCCTTGCGGGCTATGGCCACAACCCCAATTTCGGCGCGATCCTGATGGTGGGGCTGGGCTGCGAGGTCATGCAGATCCCCGACCTGATCGACCGCAAGGCGCTGAAGGATAGCGCGCGGTTTCGCTACATGACGATCCAGCAGACCGGCGGCACCCGCGCCACTGTCGACAAGGGCGTGGCGCTGCTGCGCGAGATGGCGGCCGAGGCCGACCGCGCGGTGCGCGCCGAGGCGCCGGCCTCGAAGCTGGTGCTGGGGATGCAATGCGGCGGCTCGGACGGCTATTCGGGGATCACCGCGAACCCCTCGCTGGGCGTGGCCTCGGACCTGCTGGTGCGCCATGGCGGCATCTCGATCCTGTCCGAGACGCCCGAGATTTACGGCGCCGAGCATCTGCTGACCCGCCGCGCGGTGGACGCCGGCACCGGGCAGAAGGTCGTCGATCTGATCGAATGGTGGCAGGATTACACCGCCCGCAACTTCGGCCAGATGGACAACAACCCCGGCCCCGGCAACAAGCGCGGCGGGCTGACCACGATCCTGGAAAAGAGCCTGGGCGCGGTGGCCAAGGGCGGCGCGGCGCCGCTGTCGGGTGTCTATAAATATGGCGAGCCGATCGACCGACCCGGTTTCGTGTTCATGGACAGCCCGGGCTACGATCCGGCCTCGGTCACCGGACAGATCGCTTCGGGGGCGAACCTCATTGCCTTCACCACCGGGCGCGGCAGCGTGTCGGGCTACCGGCCGGTGCCCTGCCTGAAGATCGCCTCGAACCCAGACCTCTGGCGCCGGATGGAGCCCGACATGGATGTGAATTGCGGCGCCGTGCTGGAAGGTGCGAGCCTGGCCGACAAGGGGCAGGAGATCTTCGATCTGATGCTGCGCGTGGCCTCGGGCGAGGAAACCAAGAGCGAGGCGCAGAGCTTCGGCGCGGTGGAATTCGTGCCTTGGCAGATCGGCGCGGTGATGTAGGACTGACAGAAAGGGGAGGCAAGCGATGCAGGGAATGGATCTGACCGGCCAGGTGGTGGTGATCACGGCGGCCGCGCAGGGCATCGGACGGGCGAGCGCCGAGGCCTTCATCCGCGCCGGCGCCCGGCTGGTCGCGACGGATATCAATGCCGACGGCCTTGCCGGCCTGGAGTGCGAGACCGCGCGGCTCGATGTGCTGGACAGGGTGGCGGTGGCCGAGTTCTGCGCGGGGCTTGGCCCGGTGGATGTGCTGTTCAACTGCGCGGGCTTCGTGCATGCCGGCACGATCCTGGAGGCCACCGATGACGAGATGGATTTCGCCTATGATCTGAACGTCACGGCGATGGTGCGGATGATCCGGGGGATCCTGCCGGGAATGCTGGAACGCGGATCGGGATGCATCCTCAACATGTCCTCGGTCGCCTCGTCGGTGAAGGGGGTGCCAAACCGCTTTGTCTATTCCACGACCAAGGCCGCCGTGCTGGGGCTGACGAAATCGGTGGCCGCCGATTATGTGGCGCGGGGCATCCGTTGCAACGCGATCTGCCCGGGCACGGTGCAATCGCCCTCGCTCGATGAGCGGCTCTCGGCCACCGGCGATTACGATGCCGCGCGCGCGGCCTTCGTCGCGCGCCAGCCGATGGGCCGGATCGCCGAGGCCGAGGAAATCGCCGATCTCGCCGTCTATCTGGCCCGCGCGACCTATACGACGGGCCAGGCCGTCTGCATCGACGGCGGCTGGACGATCTGACGAAGGGGGGCGGGAAAGCGGCCCGCCGCCACCGCGCCCCCGGCGGTTCAGACGCGTTCCAGCGCCACGGCGATGCCCTGGCCCACGCCGATGCACATGGTGGCCAGCGCGCGCTTGCCGCCGGTCTTGACCAGTTCCAGCGCCGCCGTCCCGGCGATGCGCGCACCCGACATGCCCAGTGGATGGCCCAGCGCGATGGCCCCGCCATTGGGGTTCACGCGCGGGTCGTCATCGGCCACGCCCAGGTCGCGCAGCGTGGCAAGGCCCTGGCTGGCAAAGGCCTCGTTCAGTTCGATCACGTCGAAATCGGCAGGCGTCAGCGCCAGCCGCGCCATCAGCTTCTTCGACGCCGGCGCCGGCCCGATCCCCATGATCCGCGGCGGCACGCCCGCCGTTGCCCCGCCCAGTACCCGGGCGATCGGGGTCAGGCCATGGGCGCGCGCGGCGGCTTCGGTGGCCACGATCAGCGCCGCCGCCCCGTCATTGACGCCGCTGGCGTTGCCCGCCGTGATCGAGCCGTCGGGTTTCACGATCGGCTTCAGCTTCGCCAGCGCCTCGATCGTGGTGCCGGGGCGGGGGTGTTCGTCGGTGTCCACCACCAGAGGATCACCCTTGCGCTGCGCGATGCTGACCGGGGTGATTTCCTGCGCCAGACGCCCGTCTTCCATCGCGCGGCCGGCCTTTTGCTGGCTGCGGATCGCGAAGGCATCCTGATCGGCGCGGCTGACGCCGAATTCCTCGGCCACGTTCTCGGCCGTCTCGGGCATCGAATCGACGCCGTATTGCGCCTTCATCAGCTTGTTGACGAAACGCCAGCCGATCGTCGTGTCATAGACCGCGTTGGCGCGCGAGAACGCGGTTTCCGCCTTCGGCATCACGAAGGGCGCGCGGCTCATGCTTTCCACGCCGCCGACCACCATCAACTGCGCCTCGCCCGCCTTGATCGCGCGCGCGGCGATGGTCAGCGCGTCCATGCCAGAGCCGCAAAGCCGGTTCACCGTGCTGCCCGGCACGGCCACCGGCAGCCCGGCCAGCAGCGCCGCCATGCGCGCGACGTTGCGGTTGTCCTCGCCCGCCTGGTTGGCGCAGCCAAGGATCAGGTCCTCGACCGCCTCCCAGTCAACGCCGGCGTTGCGCGCCATCAGCGCCTTCAGGGGGATCGCGGCCAGATCGTCGGCGCGCACCGAGGACAGCGCGCCGCCGAAGCGTCCGATGGGGGTGCGGATATAGTCGCAGATATAGGCTTCGGTCATGTCACAACTCCGGTACGATCAGGTCGGCCACCGGGCCCGGGCAATGCAGCGTGGCCCCGGTGAGGGATTGCAGGTCATCGAAGGAAATCGCGGGCAGCTTCTCGCGCAGCACGAAACGACCTTCTTCGATATCGACGACGGCAAGGCTGGTGTAAACCCGGGTGACGCAGCCCACCCCGGTGAGGGGCAAAGAACAGCGCTCGACCAGCTTCGGCTGGCCCTTCTTGGTGACATGTTCGGTGATCACCGCCACACGCTTGGCGCCGTGAACCAGATCCATCGCGCCACCCACCGCGGGCACGCCAGTAGGCCCCGTGGACCAGTTCGCCAGATCGCCGGTCTGCGCGACCTCATACGCGCCCAGGATCGCCACATCCAGATGCCCGCCCCGCACCATCGCGAAGCTGTCGGCGTGGTGGAAGAACGCGGCCCCCGGGTTCAGCGTGACCGCCTTTTTGCCCGCGTTGATCAGATCCCAGTCTTCCTGTCCCTCTGACGGGGCCTTGCCGAAGCCCAGGATGCCGTTCTCGGAATGGAACACCGCGGCACGTCCTTCGGGCTGAAACCGGGCCACCATTTCGGGAAACCCGATCCCGAGGTTCACATAGGCGCCGTCGGCAATGTCCTGCGCCGCGCGCCAGGCGATCTGTACGTTGGAAAGTTTTTCGGTCGGCTCCTGGGTCATGGGTAATGCACCTCTGCCCGGTTGAGGGCCTCTTCCTGCGCCGGTTCGGCCACCTCGACCAGCGCGTCGACGAAGATGCCGGGGGTGATGACGGCTTCGGGGTCGATCTCGCCCGGCGCGACGAGACGGCTGACCTGGGCGATGGTGTGCGCCGCCGCCATCGCCATGATCGGTGCGAAGTTGCGCGCCGTCATGCGGTAGGTGAGGTTGCCCATCCGGTCGCCCAGTTCCGCCTTGATCAGCGCGACATCGGCCTTCAGCCAGCGCTCCATCACATAGGGACGGCCCTCGAATTCCTGGATCTGCTTGCCCTCGGCCAGTTCGGTGCCGTAGGCGGTGGGGGTGAAGAAGGCCGGAATGCCCGCGCCGGCCGCCCGGATGCGTTCGGCCAGCGTGCCCTGCGGCACCAGTTCCAGCGCGATCTCGCCGGCCTGGTATTTCTCGATGAACGCGCGCGAATTGGTCGAGCGCGGATACGAGCAGATGATCTTGCCGACCATGCCCTGCGCGATCAGCGCGGCGATGCCGACCTGGCCGTTGCCGGCATTGTTGTTGATCACCGTCAGGTTCCCGGGGCTGCCGGTCGCCAGGAACCGGTCGATCAAGGCGTGTATCAGTTCGATAGGCGCACCCGATCCCCCGAACCCGCCGACCATCACCGTGGCGCCGTCCGCGATCCCGGCGACGGCATCGGCCGGCGAAGGAAGTGTCTTGTCCATGAATGATCCTCCCGCCTTCGGATTAGGCCGGGCGCGGGCGGCTTTCCACGCCCGTCGTGCGGAGCTTGACATTTGTTCGCATTCGCAACTTTCTGTGCGCATGACGAACAACTCTGCCGCATCCCGCCCCGCTGGTATCGTCGGCTCCTTCGCCAAGGGGCTGAGGGTTCTGGAAGCCTTCGGCACCGAGACCCCGCGCCGGTCGATCGCCGAGGTCGCGGCGGCGACCGGGCTGGACCGCGCCACGGCGCGGCGCTGCCTGCTGACCCTGCACCACGAAGGGTATGCCGATTACGACGGCAAGTTCTTCACCCTGACACCACGGACGCTGCGACTGGGGGTCGGTGCGCTGGCGGCGCTGCCGCTGTCGCAGATCGTGCAGCCATGGCTTGACCAGCTGACCGAACGGATCGGGCAAAGCTGTTCGGTGTCGATCCTGGATCAGACCGAGATCGTCTATGTCGCGCGGGCGGCGCAGCGGCGGGTGATGTCGATCGGGCTGATGCCGGGGTCGCGGCTGCCGGCGCATTGCACCTCGATGGGGCGGGTGCTGCTGGCGGCGCTGCCCGAGCCGCAGGCGCGCGCGCGGATCGAGGCTTCGGACCTTACGCCGCGCACGCCCCACAGCGTGACCGAACCCGACGAGATCCTCGCCCGGCTGGCCGAGGTCCGGTCGTCCGGCTATGCCCTGATCGACCAGGAGGTCGAGACCGGACTGCGCGCGCTTGCCGTGCCGCTTTATGACCTGCATGGCCGGGTGGTCGCGGCGCTCAACAGCGGGATGGCGGTCACGGCAGAGCCCGCGGACAGCCTGATCACCACTTACCTGCCCGAATTGCTGCGGGTCCAGTCAGGGCTGCGACGGGTGCTGCGATAGCGAGGGAACCCGGCGGCGGCGCGACGTCCCCTGGGGAAACCGCCGCGCGTTCGGTTGAGGCGCTGCAAATCGTCGCCGCCCGCCTATCGCAACCGGCGCACCGCGCGACCGGCCCATTCCGGTGCCGGCGCCAGCACCGCGGCATTCAGTTCCCGGCCGGTCATTTCGCCGAATGGCGCCGCCTGCCCGTTTCGCGTGTCGTAATGCAGCAGCATACATTCGAACGTCGCACGTTCGCGCCCGCCCGACCACATGACATGCCCGATATGCAGCCGCTTGGCGTCGACCCCCAGGATCGTGGTCTCGATCGACAGCATCGCGGGCGGGCGCACCTCCGCGACATAGCGCAAATGCGTCTCAAGCGTGTAGAGCGCACAGCCGGTCCGGTCGAAATAGGCCGTGCCGATGCCGAACTTGTCCTGCAGCTTCCAGGTCGCATTGCTGAACGGCACCAGATAATAGGCTTCGTTCAAATGCCCGTAGGCATCGAGCCAGGCCTCTTGAAGCGGTTCCTCGTGCAATCGGAAAGTCGGCATGGCGGCCACCGTTCAGGATGGTTTGGCGAAGACCACAAGCTTGGTCATCGCGGGGATCAGATTGTCGACGTCATCGACCGCGAAGCCGATCTTCCTGCCGGCTTCGGTCAGCCAGCCGACGGAAAGAGAGTGGGCATCCGGCGTGAACGCCATGTGCTGCAATTGCCAAAGCGCCGCAAGCGCGGGGCCGCGCCGGTCTTCTTCGACCATGAAATCGTGGACCATCAGCTTGCCGCCGGGGGCAAGCGCGTCGAATGCCTTGCGCAACAGGTCGGCGACGGCTTCGCCCGGGACGCCGCTCATCAGGTAGGACATCAGGATCGCATCCTGGCGCCCCGGCCATTGCGCCTGGACCGCATTGCCGGGAATGTAGCGCACGCGATCGACCAGCCCGGCCTCGGACACAAAGCGCCAGCCGATTTCCGCGACATTGGGGAAATCGATGATCGTCGCATGCAGGTCCGGGTATTCGTTGCACAGGCTGATCGTCATCGCGCCGGTTCCGCCGCCCACGTCCAGCAGTGTCGAGGCCTTCGCCAGATCCACCTTCCGCGCCAGCGTCCGCCCCGGCCCCAGCGAGCCCGCATGCTGGCTTTCGGAATAGACCGAGGCCTGTTCCTCATCCGCCATCCAGTGCTGATAGGAGGCGATCGCATCATCGGACAGATCGCCCTTCATCACCGCGTTGAGCTGCAGCAGGAACGGATACATCTGCTGGTCGATCTGATAGCGCAGATAGTCGCCGAAATCGTATTTGGACTGCTTCGCCAGAAAGTTCTGCGCCGCCGACGAATTCTGGATCAGTTTCCTGTCGCTGATCGACACCACCCCGACACTGGCAAGCGCGGTCGTCAACGTGACGATCCGGTTCAGCGGGATCCCCGCGGCCTTGGCCAGTTCCTCGGCCGTTTTGGGGCCGTCCGCAAGCAAGGTGAACAGATCGACGTGAAGCCCCGCGAACAGCGCCTTGGACGCCATGAAACCAAAGGCGATCGACGAAAGCTCTTCGGCGCTTTCGATCGGGTTGCCAGCGGGCGCGGGCGTTTCCTGGGCCAGCATGCTGTCCACGATACTCTCCATCATTTTTCGCTATGGCCTGGATCATACACGACCGTTGCATCAAAGCAACGCCACAGCCAGGCAGGATTGCATTGCGGCCGCCTTCCCGGGTCAAACCCGCGCGCGGCGGTCAGGAATGCGTCGCCGCGCGACCGCAGGGGGCTGCCCCGGGCGCAGGGCAGCCCGCTGCCTTCATCGCGGGCATCGGGGCGGACAGACGAGGGCAAGGGGCAAGCCCCGGGGCTGCTCCGGTTTTCGCGATCGAAAGTTGATCGGCGGGTCGGGGTATTCAGTTTCATGGCCAATTGTATCGCTCTATGGTCCGCGGCGTCTTCACGGCCGACTTCCCTTCCTGAGCAAAGGCGTAAAGCATGAGCCCGATCCCTGCCCCCACCGCAGCCGAAAACCGGCATGTCGTCGAGGGCGAGATGACCCTGACGGTGCGTGTCATCGGCGCCCTCATTGGCAGCATGGTCGCGTTGGCGGCGGGGCTGGGCCTGTGGCGCGGGCTTGGCGATGCGTCCGCCGGGCTGGCGGCGGTGGCTGACGGCCTGATGATCGCCCAAGTGTTCTTTGCCGCCGCGCTCATCATGCTTGGAAGCATCGTCGAGGGTTTCGGCTATGGCCTGTCGCTGGGGACGAAATGGCCCTACACGCGCAACATCGTCGTGCTGATGCTGCGCGGCGATCCGGAAGCGGCCCACCGCGTGCTGGCCACCGCGGTCGGCCTTTGCGCGCTTGGTCTTGCGGTTCTGGAGCCGGGCTATACGACCTTCGTGGGCCTGGGGTTGGTCGTCGTCACCGCGCTGTTCGGGATGGGCACGCTCTATGTGCTGGCCGGCCGCGCGCCCGCCTTCGTGCATGGCATGCACGGCCTGCTCGCCTATCTGGTCTTTCTCAGTTACCTGGTGGGACTGAACTATCCCGGCGTCGCCTTGCCCGATTTCGTCGACGCCATCATTCCGCTGCATGCGATCCTGTTCGCGATCTTCATGGGCGGCATGGTGACCGGCCAGCGCGGCTTCGGCCAGGCCATAGACCCGTTCTTGCAGCCCAGGCGGGCCTCGCAATGGGTCTTCGTGGTCCATGGCATCGCCGCCCTGACCGCGATCGGCACCCTGGGCTGGTACAGCCAGACCTATCCGATGGCCTTCGCCTTCGCGCTGCTTCAGGCCGCCGTCGGCTTCTTCCTGTTCCACGCGGTGAACCTGAAACCGAAATCGCCCGGCGTCATGGTCGTCTTCCACCAGATCATGGCGCTTCTGATCACCACCGCCGTCGTGCTGCAGTGGTCCTGACGGGGGCCTTCACGCCATCCTTGCGGCGCCGGGCCACAGCCGCGCGGGCCGGCTTGCCCCCGCGGCATTCGGCCAATCGCGCTACCCCTTGATGAACTTGCGGCGGATCCAGCCCGAAAGGCCGTCCATCAGCATCACCGTGATCACCACGAGGATGACGTAATAGGTCACCTCTTCCCAGTCCTTGCCGGTGACGATCGCCTGGGTCAGCAAAAGGCCGATGCCGCCGCCGACGATCGCGCCGATCACCGTGGCCGAACGGGTGTTCGATTCAAGGTAGTAAAGCAGCTGCGACAGGATCACCGGGGCAAGCTGCGGGATCACCCCGAAACGCGCGCGCTGCAACGCGTTCGCGCCGGTCGAGGCGACCCCTTCCACCTGCTTGCCCTCGATGTTCTCGAGCGCCTCCGAGAACATCTTGCCGAAGGTGCCGGTATCGGTGAGCAGGATGGCAAGCGATCCGGTCAGCGGCCCCGGCCCGAAGGCACGGCTGAGGATCACCGTCCAGATCAGGCCGTCGACGCCGCGCAGGAAATCGAACACCCGGCGCAGGGCCAGGCGCAGCACGTTCAGTTGCATGAAGTTGCGCGCCGCAAGGAACGCCAGCGGCAGCGCGATCAGCCCCGCGCCCATAGTGCCGAGAAAGGCCATCAACACGGTTTCCAGCATCGCCCCGGCTACCATGCCATGGTGCCACACCTTGTTGGTCCAGATGTCATACGCCATCGCCCGCAGGTTCGACATGCCCGGCACGACCTGCCGGTCCGACATGGCGAGTGCGGCAAGCTGGGTCCAGCTTTTGCCGTGGAACGGGCTGTCGAGGGTGAAGAAGAACAGCTCCCACCCCGCGAAATAGCGGAAGGTCCGGGTTTCGTTGCGGGTCATGGAAAAGCGCCAGCTTCCCCGGTCGATCGCCACGCGGGTGCGCGAGGCCGAGATCCAGCCGGGCCGTGTCTTGCCCTCGGGCAGTTGCAGCACGACACGGCGGCCCTGCATGCCCACATGGACGCTGCCGAAGCCGGGGATCCGCAGTTCCGCCTTCGCGCCGGGCAGATAGGTGACCTGCGCCCCGTCCGGCAACGCGATCTTGGTGGTCTCGCCGTCGTGGCGCACCCAGTCGGGCGGCGCGGTCTGGGGGTAGGTTCCGTTGCGCTCGCCCTCGATGGCTACTTCCAGCGTGCCGGCGCGGTTGCGGCGCGTGACCTCGGTCTTGTAGGACCAGACGTCGCGCAAGAGCGTCTCGGCGCGGGACGGCTTGGCATGGCCGATGACGGCGCCGAGGTCGAAGGCGAAGAAGATGTAGGCGAAATAGGCCAGCAGCACAGCGGGCACCGCCAGCGCACGCCATTTGCGCTGCGCGAAGCCGTGCAAAAGCGCCGCCTCCCCCGCGCGCAATACTGCCGCGCCGCCTGCCGCCGCGCTCATATCCGGCCCTCCGCCAGCTTGCCGCCGCGTACCAGCCGGTTGCGGGCCCGGTCCGAGACCGTGTCGACCACGACAATGGTGAGAAACAGCAAGGCGAAGATCGCGACGACGGAATCGTAGCGCCCCGCGCCCCATTGCAGCGCGGTCTTCAGATCATAGCCGATGCCGCCCGCGCCGACGAAGCCCAGGATGGCACTGGCACGGATGTTGATCTCGAAGCGCAGCAGCGCATAAGAGGACCAGTTCGGCGCCACCTGGGGGATCACGCCGAACCAGATCCGCTGAACCCAGGTCGCGCCGGTGGATTGCAGCCCCTCGACAGGCCGAAGGTCGGCGTTCTCGGCAACCTCCGCGAACAGCTTGCCGAGCGCGCCGAAGCCGTGCAGCGTGATCGCCACCATCCCCGCCACCGGCCCGCCGCCCAGAAGGTAGATCAACACCAGCGCGGTCACGATCTCGGGCAGCGCGCGCAGGATGTCCATGAGCCGCCGGAACAGCGGCACCAGCCGCGGCCAGGGCGCCAGCCCCGGCGTCGACAGCACCGCCAGCAGCATCGCGCCCAGACCGCCGATCACGATCGAGACCGCGGCGACGTTGAGCGTCTCGATCAGCGCGGGCAGTGCGCCCCACATCCGGCCGGGCAGCGCGCGCCATTTGGCAAGCGCCTCGGAGAAGATCTCGGCCGGGAAATCGAAGATGCGGTGAAGACCGGCAAGGAAGCCGCCGGCGTTGCGTGCATCCGCCGTGTGAAACCCCGCGGCCATCAGCGCCACGAAGACCGCCAGGATCAGCCCGCCGTAAAGACGCTTGCGCCGGGCATGGGCGATATAGATCTCTGTCAGATTCGGATCGTGGGGGGGCATCGGGGCCTTGCCTGGTGGTGGCGGGAAGGAAGGCACGGGCCGGGGCGTTCGCGCCGCCGGCCCGCGCGGGTGTCGAGGTTACGACCCCTGCTTCATCTTCGCCTTACGCACCTCGATGATAGTGTCGTAATAGCTGGGGTCGATCTTGACGAAGCCGGCCGAATCGCCGCCCGCCACGTTGTACTGGCAGTCCGGGTCGGTCTTCTTGAGGTCGAGCAGAACCTTCTCGGCCTTCGCCTTGACGTCGGCGGGCAGCGCGTTGCGGATCACCAGCGGCCCGTTCGGGATCGGCTTCGAGCGCCAGATCTCGACCAGTTGGTTCATGTCGATCTGGCCCGCGTCCACCGATTTGCGCAGCTGGCCGTTATTGAAGCCGTCTTCCCAGGCACCCTGGCCGTCGGCCCAGGTCACGCCGGCGTCAAGATCGCCGTTATAGACGGCCAGCACGGTCTGCTCATGCCCGCCGGTGAACTTGACGGTGCCGAAATAGTCGCCCGACTTCATCGAATGGCCGGTCTGCTTGGGGATCTCGATCGAGGGGATCAGATAGCCCGAGGTCGAGTTCGGATCGCCGAAGCCGAAGGTCTTGCCCTTCATGTCCTTGAGCGAATGGATGTCGTGATCCTTGCGGGCGAAACCGATCGAGTAATAGACGTATGAGCCGTCGGGGTTCGCGGTGGTGCCAAAGGGCGTCACGGCCTGCGGATCGTCGATCGCGATCTTGGCGTAGCCCGAGGCGCCGAGGATCGCGAAGTCGATGGTGCCGCCCATCAGCCCCTGCAGCACGCCGTCATAGTCGGCCGGGGTGAACAGCTTCACCGGCACGCCGAGCGCGGCCTCCATCTGCTTGACGAGGCATTGGTTGTTGGCGATGCGGTTCTGCGCATTTTCACCACCGAGGATGCCGATGTTGAAGTGATTGATTTCCTGGGCCGAGGCGGCACCGGCAAGCATGGTGGACGCGGCCAGGATCGCGGGCAGGTTCTTCATGGTTCTCTCCCAATCGTGATGAAGCCGGGGCGAAGGTTGGGCCTCGGCCGGTGGTTACTCAGCCGCCCACCAGGACGGCCGCGTATCGGATGTCTTCGTCGCGCTCTTCGATCGCGGTCGAGGTCATGTCTTCGGTGAAGTTCGCGTCGGCGCCGTAGATGTCGCGCGCGACGCTGGTCGTCAGCAGATCCGGCCGGCCGTCGAAGACGACGCGCCCGTCGCGCATCCCGATCACCCGGTCGCAATAGCGCCGCGCGGTGTCGAGCGTGTGCAGATTGGCGATGACCATGCGGCCATCTTCCACCTGGATGCGCTTGAGGGCGTCCATCACCAGCTGCGCGTTCATCGGATCGAGCGACGCGATCGGCTCGTCGGCCAGGATGATCCGCGGATCCTGCATCAGCGCCCGGGCGATCGCGACGCGCTGCTGCTGGCCGCCGGAAAGCGCCTCGGCGCGCTTGGCGGCCTGTTCGGCGATGCCGAGCCGGTCCAGGATCGCCAGCGCGCGGCGGATATCCTCTGCCCGCCAAAGATTGAAGATGGTCGCAAGGGTCGCGCGCTGCCCCAGAAGCCCGTGCAGCACGTTCGAGGCCACATCCATCCGCGGCACCAGGTTGAACTGCTGGAAGATCATCGCGCAATTCGCCTGCCAGGCGCGCTTGGCCTTCCCGCCAAGCGACAGGATATCGGTGCCGTCCACCAGGATCTGTCCGCGGGTGGCGTCGCCGAGGCGATTGATCATGCGCAAAAGCGTCGACTTGCCCGCGCCGGATCGCCCTATGACGCCAACGAAACCCGCCCCGTCCAATGCGAAGCTGACGTCATCCACAGCCGCCTTGAGGCCGAAGGTCTTGCTGACGTTCCTGAATTCCAACCGCATCGCACGCTCCTTCTTGGCGTCCGATGTAGGCGGCGCTTGTAACGCGCCAGTGATGTATGAGTTACCATATTGTGATGATACGGATCAGATCCCCGGCCCGGCGACTTCCGCGCACCGCCAGGACCCCGCGACCATGCGGGCCCCGGCGGTCGAAAAGCGTGACAGGGGCATGTCCGCGCGCCTGCGGCCTGGGTCAGTCAGCCGGTCCGGGGCGGCGGATGACAAGATGCTGGCAATAGTCGCGAAAGAGGCTTTCCGAAATTGCGCGGCAATCGGCCTCGGCCGCGATCCGGGCCGCGGCCTCGGCAAGATCATCCCTTGGCGCGACGTGAAAACGCGCAAGCCAGGCGCGCAGCCCGGCCCCGAACCACGCGGGGAGCCGGCGCTGCCCGCCGAAATCGACGATGTGCAGTTCTCCGCCCGGGGCGAGATACGGCAGCGCGTGGCGCAAGCTCTCTTCCCAGTCGGGGATCATCGACAGGCTGTAGGAAAACACGATCCGGTCGAACTGGCACCGACCAAAGAGCGCCCCCGGATCGAAGTCACGCGCATCCGCCCGCGCCAGCACCGCCCGGCCGGCAAGCTTCGCCCGGGCCGAGCGCAGCATCTGTTCCGAGATGTCGAGCCCGTAAAGCCCGCGCCCGGGATAGCGCGCGGCGATCCGGTCAAGATTGCGGCCCGTGCCGCAGGCGACTTCCAGTATATGGGCGCGGGCGGGCGGATCGAGTGTGCGGATCAGCCGGTCTCGGCCAAGCAGGTAATAGCGCCGCGTCGCGTCGTAGAACAGCCGCTGATAGCGGTAGGTCGCATCCATCAGCGCGGCGTGGGAAAGCGTGCTTTCTTCCACGGCTCAGCCGATCTGCCGGTAGCAGTGGAAGCCGCCGTAGATCGCCGAGCGATCCGCCGCGAAGCCTTTCGCGGATGCCTCGTCATCGCGGCGCCAGGTCGCAAGCAGCGTCGTGGACACGCGGCCGGGCAGGATATCCGCCGCGCCCCCGGTGCGAAAGATCAGCCGCGCGCCGGGGGCCGCGGTGCGGGTGATCTGATGCCAGAGCGCGTTGAGCTGTTCGTCGGTCATCCAGTCCTGCGCATCGAGCAGGACATAAGCCTGGGTCTGGCTGGCCGGCATTTCGGCCAGCAGATCGGTAAGCGACCGGTTCAGCACCCGAACGCGCCCGGCATTGCGCCGCAGCGCCGGGAATGCGGCCGCGTCCAGATAGGGCGGCACCGAGCCGGCCTCGGCCGCCGCGTAAGACCGGGTCAGCGCCTGCCGCGCGAAGTAGTTTTCCGACAGCGGAAAGCCACACAGAAGCTTGCGCGCCCTATCCCGCAGCACGGGAAGAATGTCGCCACCGCCGTCGGCCTCCAGCTTGTCGTATTGCGCGGGCGGGATGCCCAGGCCGAACAGCGCGGCGCGGCTTCGCGCAAGGAAGCGGATTGCCGGCGCGTCGAAAAGCGGGGCGATGCGCGCGTCGAAGAACCGCCGCTGGTCGTCGAGCGTCGCGCAGGTCGCGAAGCGGCGGAAATCGACGCCGGCAAGCCGCGCCACCGCCCGAAGCGCACCTAGGAAGCGGCCAAGCAGGCCGAAGCGGTAGAAACCCCGGCCGAACATGGCGATGCGGCGGCGGACATAGGGGCGCGCATCCCAATAGGCGCGCGTGACCGGATCGAGATGCGGCGCGATCCGGCGGTCATAGACCGCGACATTGCCGGCGCGGTCGGCGCGGCCGAAGAAGTCGAAGAACCCCTGCGCATCGAGATGTTGCGCCGCCGCCAGCTTCAACCGGCCCAGCGCGACATGCGCGGGCGAAAGGTCGACGGCGGTGATCGAGGCCGGATCGGCCGTGAGATAGGACATCACGTTGCAGCCGCCCGAGGCGATGCAGACGATGTTGTCTTGCGGACCGATCTGCAAAGCCGCCAGATCGGCCACCGGATCCTCCCAGATCTGGGGATAGACGAGGCCATGGAAGAGCCGCGAGAACAGACGTTCCAGCAGCCCCGTCGCGCTGAACGCGGCATTTTGCTGAACGGCAGAGCGGAGTTGATCGCTGACGTTGGGAATGCCGGTCATGGCTCAGGCGAGTTCCTTCTTCCTCTTGCGCCGCGCGCGCAGGGCCTCTGGCAGGGGCCGTCCCGCGCGAAGATCCTCGATCATCCGGCGGCGCCGCTTGGCCGCGGCCCAGTCGATGAGAAACAGCGATCCATCCTCGCGCTCGGCGGCCGCGGTGCAGCTTTCGGTCCAGTCCCCGCAATTGACGTATCGGATGCCGTCGATATCGCGGATGTTGGCGCGGTGGATATGTCCGCACACGACCCCGTCGAAGCGCCCGCGCCGGGCTTCGCCGGCCAGCACCTTCTCGTATTCCCCGATGAAGTTGACCGCCGATTTCACCCGTCCCTTGGCCCAGTTCGCCAAGGACCAGTAGGAACCGCCCCAGATCCGGCGAAAGCGGTTCACCCAGATATTGAGCCACAATGCGAAGTCGTAGGCCCGGTCCCCGAGATGGGCCAGCCATTTGGCGTGAACGACGATCGCGTCGAACTGATCGCCATGGGTGACAAGCAGGCGCCGCCCGTCCGCGGCGACATGCTCGGCCGACTTCTTGACCTCGATCCCCCCGAAATGGGTCCCAAGATAAGATCGGAGGCCCTCGTCGTGGTTGCCCGGAATATAGATCACTCTCGCGCCGGACTGGGCCTTGGAAAGCAGTTCCTGAACCACGTCGTTATGGGTCTGCGGCCAGAACCAGCCCCGACGCAATTGCCAGGTGTCGACGATATCTCCGACCAGAAAGATCGTGTCCGCGTCATGCTGGCGAAGAAAGTCCAACAGCATGTCCGCCTGGCAGCCGCGGCTGCCAAGATGCGTGTCGGAGATAAATATTGTGCGATAGTGCACCCGATACCCAATATGTTGCCGACTTTGGGTCAAGGTAATTAAACTGCGCGACGGGAATATGACGCCCGCCGCGGTCGGGTCAGACCGGTGGCGCGGCTCGGCAGGCGGGGGTCGGGACCGCGACCCCGGATAGGGCCGCGGCGGCGGCGGGCGTCGCGGCGCCGGGGGAACGGTGGCCCTGCAGGCGCCTAGCGGCGAACCTCTCGGCGCTTGCCCAGCATGTTCAGACGGGTGTTGCGGATGGTGGGCGCCTCGACCGTGCTGCCATCGGCATAATGGAACAGAAGGGCATCCCTTGGGCATTGCACGATGCAGGCACCACATTGGATGCACTGGCCGGGATCGCGGATTTCCACCTTGCGCCGCGATCCGTTCATCTTCAGCACCTGTCGCGGGCAGACCATCACGCAATCGCCCGATCCGTCGCAGCGCGCCTCATCCAGCGTGATCGTCGCAGGGTTCGCGCCGGTGTTGATCACGCTGGGGTACCATGGCGTGGTGCCCGCGAGATCCATGAACAAAAGCCCCGTGCCGATCAGGTTGGTCGCGCCGACCACGACCAGCGTCCACGGCATGGCGTCGCCCATGGCGGCCAGCAAACCCCAGCCGGCCAGCGCCCCGGCCAGACCGAAGCCCAGCAGGATCGGCAGCCGCCTGGGCCCGACCGGGTTGAACCGGGGCAGCATCGCGAAAAGCGCGGCGACCATCGAGACCAGGGCGAAGGCCGCAGCCAGCGCCGCCGCCGGGCCAAGCATCAGCCAGATCGCCGGCGCCAGGACGATCAGCGCCGGGACATACCATATCGCCGCCATTTCCTGGCGCTCCCAGGCGGGGAAGCGCATGAAGCGTTCGGCGTTGAACACCCGCGATCCGCGCCCAAGGAACGCCGGAAGATCCTCCAGCCTGGCCGGGCCCCAGCGGGTGGCGAACCCGGTGGCGGCGGAGATCGCGCGGCGTTCCACCCCGGTTGCGGCCAACTGCGGCAGGATCACCTCTCGACGGCGGACCTTGTCGGCCAGATGCGTCACGCGCATCGCCGAGATCACGTCGTGATGCGTGAGGTGTCCGCCACCCGCCGCGCACCACACGTTGTACCCTTTCGAATTCACCACAAGCACCCAGGCGGCCTGGCCGGCAAGCGCCTCGCGCAGCCGGCGCACCGTCAGGGTGAAATTGCCGGTCACCAGGACCGGCGCATCGGGGCCGGGATCGCCGATCGGGAACAGCCCGGTGCGTGCCCGGTGGGGCAGAAGGCGGAAGGCGGTGTCGCGCAGATAGCCCGGAAGATCGGAAAGCTTCACGGCCGCGTCCCCCGTACGATCACGAACGCGTCCGACAGCATCCGCTCTTGCGAAACATCGACAAAACCCGCGGCCCGCATCCGCCCGGCCAGGCCCGTCACCGGCCGGGTGCTTGTCTGGGTCAACAGATAGGTCGCCAGCACCACCGGAAGCCGGCGCAGGCGGTGCAGCAGGCGACCCAGGGGCGTCGCCGGCGCGGCCTCGTCCGCGATCACGATCACGCCCCCGGGCACCAGCCGCCGACGCGCGATTTCCAGGGCGTAATCCTGTTCCTCTTCCGACATTTCGGAGAACGCCAGGCACGACACCACGGCGTCGAGGCTCGTCTTCTCGAAACGGTCCTCGATCTCGGCCGCCGCAAGCTGAAGGAAGGCGATCGTCCCGCCCTCGGGGACCGGCTTGGCGCGCGCGACCTCCAGCATTTCGGCATTGATGTCGATGCCGGTCACCAGCGCCCCGCGCTCTGCGCAGGCGAAGGAGACCGCGCCCGTGCCGCAGCCGATGTCGAGCACCCGCCGCCCGGGCGCGGCGGCGATCGCGGCGATGCGCCCGTAGACCTGTGCGATCCGGCCGCCGCTGAGCATCGCGATGCCGCGGTCGTAACGCTCGGGCGTCGATTCCAGCACCTTCATCCAGACGAAGCTGCTCATGGCCCGCCCCGCATCGCGGCGCCGTCCAGAAACACGCCCACCACCATTGCCGGCACCTCGTCCAGCGCGGGCCAGGCGCCGCCGCTGCCCCAATGCTGGACATATGAAAGCGCGAGCAACCCGGTGAACATCATCGCCTGCTGCGTCACCGAAGGCTCGTCGCGGATCTCGCCCGCGGCGACGCCATCGTGCAGCACCTGTTCCACCTTGGCCACGAACGGGTCCAGCTGCGCGATCACCATCGGATAGGTTTCGGGCCGGAACGCCAGCACCTCGCGGATCACGACCTTGGCGAAGTCCTCGTTTTCACGCACCACGCGCACATCGGCTTCGGCCAGCGCGGTCAGGCGCAGGCGGACCCCGGCCGAGGCGCGATCGGCCTCTGCCTCGATCTCCGTCGCCCGAGCCGCCCATTCCGCGATCACCGCGCCGAACATCGCCTCCTTGCTGTCGAAGTAATTGTAGAAGGTGCCCTTCGCATAGCCCGCCGCAACCGCGATCGCGTCGACATTGGCGCGCTCCAGTCCGTCGCGCGCCAGATGCGCGGCGCCGGTCGCCAGCAGGCGCTTGCGGGTCGCGTCTCGGGTCTTCTTGCTTACATTCGCCATTTCGGTACCAATATGGGTGACTCGTCACCCATATTATGGCCACACCGTCCCGCGTCCGCAAGCCCAAGCACCCGCGATCTTTCCGGCCAAGGCGAAACTGCCGGATCCGCGCATTGCGGGCCGCGGCGCGTCCGTGGGCGCGATCGCGCAGGAATTCAAGATCAGCCACTCGTCCGTGTCCGAACACCTTGCGGTCTTGCGCAATGCCGACCTCGTGCGGGAAACCAAATCCGGCCGCGAGCGCATCTATGCGCTCAACGCCGAACCCCTGCGCGAATTGCGAAGTTGGCTGAAACCGTCCGAGGCCTGTTGGAAGGCGCGCATGTCCGATCTTGCCGGACAGATCGAGGAGAATACGGAATGACACCGCAAAGCATCGTGATCGAACAGCCCATCAAGGCCTCGCCCGCGCGGGTGTGGCAGCGCATTTCGACCCCCGCGGGGATCGCCAGCTGGTGGCGTCCCGGCGACATCGCCCGATCGAGGGCCATGAATTCGTCATGCAGATGGACCGCTGGGGCGCGATTCCCTGCCGCGTGACCGAGGTCGCCCCCGGCCGGCCCCTGCCCTTCACCTTCGGGGATTTCGACCTGCGCTGGACAATCACGCCGACCGCCGAGGGCTGCGTGCTACGGCCGGAACATCACGGGTTCGACCTGTCCAATCCGAAGCATCGTTTCGCCTTCGACAACATGGGGCCGGGCTGACGAGATGTCGTGCTGCCGCGTCTTGTGGAATGTCTGGCCGAAAGCGTCTGACAGCATGTCGCCGCGCCTGCATGCCACGAGGCTCCCGAAACCTGCGCGCGGCCGCGCGCAAGCCACGGCACCTTCGCGATCGGAAGCAGCGAGCGCACCCTGAAAGGTGGCCGCGCAACGGCCGGCGCCCGCTGTACCCTGGCCTTCATCCGGTGCCGGCGCGACCTATCGCGAAGGCAGGTGGGCCACACGGCCCACCATGCTGACCCCGCGTTCAGAGTCCATATTGCTCACGCGCATAGGAACCAAGGCCGACGGCATCCAGCCTGGCCAACGGCGCAAGGAAGGTGACCTGGATCACCCCGGGGGCGCGTCCGATCTCGATCGCGCCGTTGATCGTGGCGCGATTGCGCACCTCGGCGACGGTCATGTCCAGCAGCTTGGCCGCACGCGCAAGCCCGTTCTCGATCGCGTCGTTGAGGTTGGCCGCGGTGCCGATCACCGAGATCGGGGCAAGCGGTTCGATCCCGGACACGCCCCATTTTGACGCAAGCTTAGCGCCCTTGGCCATCTCTGCCGCGGTGAAGGGCCGGGCCATCGGCGGAAGATCCTCTTCCAGCGGGAACAGCACGGGGCCGTCCAGCAGGTAGTTCTTCACGACCTCTACCTGCAGCGTCACGCTTCCCGACACATCCATCGTATGGCCGGCGATCTCGCCATCGCCCTGGCCCGCGTGCATGTCGCCCATGTAGATCCCGGCGCCGGGCACCTTGACCGGCGCGACCAGGATCGCACCGGCGCGCACGGCGTCGATATCCATGTGGCCGTCGGTCTTGTGTTCGGCCAGTTGCTCGGCGGTGATGCCGTAATTATGCGGCGCGCCGACGAGGAAGGCGCCAAAATCGCCGGCGTTGTGGCTGTCGGGCATCGCAATCGACGGGCAGGTGCCAAGCTGCCCCATGAACGGCCGCATCCGCACCAGCGTGCCCGGCATCCCCGAGGGCGCATAGGTCAGGATCGAATGCTGGCGGCTGTTGTCCGGCAGGGCCGAATAATGATCGGCTTGCTGCGCGATGGTTTCGGCGGCCTCCTTCGGCAGCGTCAGGCCGACGGCGCGGGTATCGTCGAAGGTGACGGTATAGCCATGCACGATCTCGAAGGGTTTTACGGCATTGCCGCAGACATCGCATTTCACCGCGTCCTGGCCGATGCCCTCGACATGGGTTTCGGGCCAGACCGTGTCGCAGACCGGGCAGCGCGCGGCGACATAGGGGTCACCGACGCAAAACCCCTCGGGAGAGCTGTCATGGCCCGAGGCGGTCGCGATCGAGGTCACAGTGATGTCGCGGATGCGGATCGCGACCCCATCGCCGATCTCGGCGCCTTCGACAAAGACCGGTTGCGTCACCTCGTGGCCGCCGCGCAGGCGCGGCGTGATCATCGGCCCCCAGCACCCGGGCGCGGTATTGGCGATGATCGTGCCGCCATTCTCGACCGGGCCCAGCATTGGTGCCTTCGGGTCAAGCACACTATTGGTGAATTCCGAGACGACGACGCTACGACGCGACGGTGTGTTGCTACCATCCGGCATGAGAGACTCCTTCGGGGTTTGAGTGCAGATAGTTTGAGAATAGGCAGGGCGGGGCGATCCGCAAGCACCGGCGAAGGTAGGATCGATGCCCTTGCCCGGTCGGCGCCAGAGGTTCCTGGTTGGAGAAAGCGCCCGGCGCCGGCGCACATCGCGATCCGGCGGTGGCAGCCCCGACGCCGAGCCGGCCAAGACATTGCGGAACCGATCTATCCACGCAGCCACCTTCAAATCTGCAGATGGCGCAGGATCCTGTCATGCGCCCCGTCATCCACCGCGCCCGCATCCTCGATCGCCCCAAGCTTCAGCACCGCCCAGCGATCCGCCACATCAAGGGCAAAACGCAGGTTCTGCTCGACCAGCAGGATCGTGGTGCCTCGGCTCTCGCGTTCCTGCCGCAGCGCCTGGGCGATGCGTGCCACCACCGTCGGCTGCAGCCCTTCCGAGATTTCGTCGATCAGCAGCAGCTTGGGCTGCATCATGAGCGCGCGCGCGATGATCAGCATCTTCTGCTCGCCCCCCGACAGGGTGCCGGCCTTCTGGCCCAGCCGGTCGCGCAGGAAGGGGAAATGCCCATAGACGCGATCCAGCGCCGCGCCAAGCTGCCGATCGCCCTGCAGCGCAAGACGCAGGTTGTCGCGGATCGAGATGTCCTGAAACAGCGGCTGATCCTGCGGCGCATAGGCGATGCCGGACTCGACCAGGGCGCGCGGATCGGCGCCCAGGATCGGGCGGCCCCGATAGTCGATGCGCCCGCCCCGCGCGCGGATCGCGCCCAGGATGGTCTTCAGCAAGGTGGTCTTGCCCATGCCGTTCTTGCCCATCAGCGCGAAGATCTCGCCGGGCCGAATGGCAAGCGAAACACCTTGCAGGACGGAAATCGGGCCATAGCCGCTGGTCACGCCGTCGAGCGACAGCACCGCCGTGTCGGCGGGGGCCGGGTCAGACATGATCGCCTCCTGAATAGATCCGCTTGACGATCTCGTCATTGACCACCTCCTCGACGGTACCGTCCAGCACCAGCCGGCCCTGATGCAGCACCACGATCCGGCTGGAGATGTCGCGCACGAAATCCAGATCATGCTCGACCAGGATCGCGGCCAGGCCCAGTTCGGATGTCAGCCGTACCAAAACCTTACCGATGGTCGCGCGCTCGGCCGCCGTCAGGCCGGCTGTCGGCTCGTCCAGCAGGATCAGCTCCGGCTCCAGCGAGACCACCATCGCCAGTTCCAGGCTTTGCTTCTGCCCGTGCGACAGCAACGAAACCTCGCGCCCCAGATGCTGGTCAAGGCCGGTCAGCCGCAGGATCTCGATCGCGGCCTGCGGCAGCGAAAGGCTGTCGGCGCTGCGCAGGAAGCTGGGCGACTCGTGCGAGACGCGGGCCATGCGCAGGCATTCGGCCACGGTCAGGCTGTCGAAAACCGAGGCCACCTGGAACTTGCGCCCGATGCCGCACGCGACGATCTGGTCGGGGACCATGCCGTGGATGCCGGTGCCATGGATGCGTACGCTACCGCCGCTGGCGACCTTGCCATCGGTCATGCAGCGCATCAGCGTGGTCTTGCCGGCGCCGTTCGGGCCGACCAGGCTGACCAGTTCGCCGCGCCGGACCTCCAGCGTGATATCCTCCAGCACCTTCTGGCTGCCGTAGGATTTCTCCAGCTTCTCGATCTGCAAAAGCGGTTCTGCGCCCGCGGGCCCGCCCCGTCCGGCGCGCGGCGGCAGCGCCACCAGTTCGGGCGACACGCCATCCGCGGGCCGCCGCATCCGGCGCCAGCCGGTGGCCAGCGCCGCCAGCCCGTTGGGCATGAAGATGATCATCACCACGAACAGCGTGCCGATCACCAAC
Source organism: Allgaiera indica (assembly GCF_900106675.1). GTDB lineage: Bacteria > Pseudomonadota > Alphaproteobacteria > Rhodobacterales > Rhodobacteraceae > Acidimangrovimonas > Acidimangrovimonas indica. The sequence goes on along the minus strand of NZ_FNOB01000025.1, from coordinate 24,823 downwards.
TGCCACAGAAACGGCATCTGGCCGGACAGCTGCGCGCTGAGATAGTCGATCGCCACCGCCCCGAGGGCCGGGCCGATCACTGTGCCGCGCCCGCCCAGCGCGGTCCAGACGACCAGTTGCGTGCCGAAGACGAAGCCCGCGTTCTCGGGCGCCACCACGCCCGAGGAATTCGCGTAGATGAACCCGGCAAAGCCGGTCACCCCGGCCAGGACCGCCGTCAGGGCGATCTTCACCTTCTGGGTGCTGATCCCGAGATAGGCGCAGCGCGTTTCGTTGTCGCGGATCGCGGTCAGCACCCGGCCGGCGTCCGACCGCACGAAGATCAGCGCCGCCACGACCACCGCCACCAGGCTGAGCCCGGCAAGCCGGAAATACCCGCCAAGGCTGAGGTCGAGCGCGAAATAGCCCACCAGGCCGGAACTCGACCCGGTCCAGGTGCCGCCCGAATAGATCAGTTGGGTCACCACGATCGGCACCACCAGCGATATCACCGTCGCGTAGAAATCGGACGCGCCGGGGTAGAACGTCAGCCAACCCACCGCGGCCGCCAGCAGAACCGGAAGCCCGATCGACAGCACAAGCCCCAGCACCATCAGCCCCGGAGTGCTGCCCAGATGGGTCAGGACCATTGCCGTCGCATAGGCGCCGGCACCGAAGAAGGCGGCCTGTCCGAAGGTCAGGATGCCGGTGAAGCCCCATAGCAGATCGACGGTGACGGCGAGGATCGCGAAGGTCATCGAGCGCGTCAGCACATTGACGGTGAAGCGATCCAGAAACAGCGGGCCGGCGATCACCAGCGCGGCCGTGATCAGCGCCAGGATCCACAGGTGGCGCATCCGGCGGCGGCGGGCAGGCGCCGTTGCGGTTTCAAGCGTGGTGTCAGACACGGGAAAACCCTTTCGGCGAAATGCGCAACACGATAGCGGCCAGCACGGCCACCGTGATCCCCCCCAGGATCGGGCTGACATAGGTCGACACGATCACCTGCGCGCCGCCCAGCAGCAGGCAGGCCAGGGCCAGCGCGGCAAAGCTTTGCCCCGCCACCATGACCAGCATGAAGGATCCCACCAGCCAGGCCACGCCCATGTTGGGATCGACGCTGGTCAGCGGCGTCAGCAGCGTGCCCGCCAGCGCCGCCAGCCCACAGCCGATCATGAAGGTCACCCAGCGAATGCGCCGGGTATCAAGGCCCAGTGCCCGCGCCAGCGCCTCGTTCATGATCACCGCTCGCGCGGAAAGGCCCAGCCGCGTGCCCTCCATCAGCCACGAAAAGCCCAGCCCGATCGCGATCGCCGCAGCCAGGGCGAACAGCCGGTAGATCGAATAGGAGGTGCCCAGGATATCGGCGGTGCCGGGCAGCAGTGCCGCGGTGAACTGCACGTCGCGCCCGAACCCCAGCGTGATGAGCTGGCCGATGATGATCCCCAGACCCCAGGTCGCAAGGATCGCGTCCAGCGGCCGGGCATAGAGCGGACGCACGATGAACCGCTCGGTCAGTCCGCCCAGCGCCGCGCCGGTGACGAAGGCCACCGGCAGCGCCAACCAGGGGTTCCAGCCCAGATCGCCAACCGCGACGGCACAATAGGCCCCCACCGTCAGCCAGGCGCCATGGGCGAAATTGATGATCTTCAGCACGCCGAAAATGGTCAGCAACCCGGTCGCGATGATGAACAGGATGGCCGCGGTCGTGATGATGTCGAGGACAAGCGTCATGCGCCGTCTCCTGTATTGAAGGACGGGGCCGCCGGGCGACCCCGCCCCGCGCTTACTTCAGGTTCGGGCACTGATTGCCGGGGTCGACGTCCTTGAACGACTTCACCACCTTGACAGAGCCATCGTCCTGCACCTGACCCAGATACATGGTCAGCGGCGCGTGATGCTGCTTGTTCATCCGGATGGTGCCGCGCGGCCCGGTGAACGACACCTCGCCCAGCGCCTTCAACACCGGACGCGTATCGGTGGTGCCGGCCTTCTCGACGGCCTTGGCATAAAGATAGATACCCTCATATTCCGGCACCGACAGATCGTTCGGTGTGCGCGCCTTGTCGCCGAACTTCTTCTTCAGCGCGGCCATGAAATCCTTGTTGGCCTTGCTGTCGATCCCGGTGATGTAGGAGGCCGAGATCAGGATCCCCGCGGCATCCTTGCCCATGCTCTTGGCAGTGCCCTCATCGACGGCAAGGTTGGCGTAGGGGATGGTCACGCCCGAACTGCGCAGCTGCTTGGTCAGCGTGACGTTCGGCGCGCCGCCGGCGGTCGAGGTGATCAGCGCATCCGCCCCCAAGGCCTTCAGCTTCGAGATGATCGGCGTCCAGTCGGTGCCGTCCATCGGCAGGTATTCCTCGCCCACCACCTTGCCGCCGGTCTTGTCGATATACTTGCGCGCGAAGCCCAGCATGCCGCGCCCGAAGGCGTAATCGCTGCCGATCAGGAAATAGGTCTTGGCACCCTTGCCCTTGAGGTAGTCCACCACCGGCGGCACCTGCTGCTCGGGCACCCAGGCATCGACGTAAAGGTAGGGGCTGCACGAATGGCCCTCGTAGAACGAGGTGTAGATATAGGGGATCTTGCCCTTCGCCACGATCGGCAGGCCGGCGTTGCGCGCGGCGCTGGTTTCCATCGAGATCAGCACGTTCACGTTCTTCTGGAACACCAGCGAATCGAACGCCTTCTGCGCGCCCACCGCGCCCGAGGCGTCATCGGCCACCACCAGCTTCAGCGGCCGGCCCAGCACCCCGCCCTTGGCGTTGATCTCGTCGACCGCCAGTTCCGCCGCCTGCACCACCGAAGGCGCGACGACCGAATTGGCCCCAGACAGCCCGACCGGCACGCCGATCAGGATCGGATCCTTGGCGAAGGCCGGGGCGGCCAGAAGGCTGCCGGCGAGTGCTGCGATAACTAGTCTGCGTTTCATCTGCGTCTTCCCTGTCTTGAGTTTTTGTTGCGGGTTGGAGAGTGCCGAGGAAAACCCCTCAGCCGTAAACATCCGTCCGGCGATCGCCGAGGATGTTATTGAATTCATTAAGCTGCCGCTTGGCGCGCAGGGCGCCCGGCGTCACGGTGGCGATCAGGATCTCGGGCGCGCTGCGGCTGGCGGGGCCCGCCAGGGGCCAGCCGGTGGCATCCAGGATCAGGCTTTGGCCGATGAAGGGCTGGCCGCGCTCGGTGCCGACCCGGTCGGCGCAGGCGATGTAGAAGCCGTTCGAATGGGCCGCGGCCTTGTGCAGAACGTTGGCCATCGCCTCGGCCTCGGGGTCCTGTTCGGGCATCGGCACCCAATTGGTCGGGATGCAGACGATCTCGGCCCCCGCGGCCGCCAGCGCGCGGAAGGTTTCGGGGAACCAGCCGTCATAGCAGATCGCCATGCCGATCCGGCCCAGCGGCGTGTCGAAGACCGGCAGCCCCAGGTTGCCGGGCTTGAAGAACAGGTTCTCGCGGTTCCACAGATGCAGCTTGCGGTAGGTGCCGATCGGCCCGTCGGGGCCGCAAAGCAGCGCGGAATTGTAGAAATCGCCGCCCGCCTCCTCGGCCAGGCCCGAGACGATATGCAGGCCCAGTTCGGCCGCCAGGGCGCAAAGCCGCGCCGCGCTGGCGCCGCCCGGGATCGGGCGCGCCAGCCGCGCGGTCTCTTCCATCGTCTCGAAGACATAGCCGCTGTCGGCCAGTTCCGGCAGCACCACCAGATCGGCGCCGCGGGCATGGGCCTCGCGGATATGGGCCTCCATCCGGGCAAGGTTGTGATCCGGTTCCCCGATGATCGGTTCGAACTGGATGCAGGCAAGTGTTACGTCGGCGCGATCTGCCATGGGCCCCTCGAAATGCAAAAAGCCCCTGACGCGGTCGCGACCGCGGATCAGGGGCTACATAGCCTGAATGTGAGACGGCAACCCTGCCGTCGAGCAATCCTGCTCTTGAGCCCTGAGGCTGGCACAGGTTGGAACACCGATCAAGTTGAAGATTTCGGCGCCGCGCCGGAAAACGGCGTTATTTTTGCGGCGGTTTGGAAACGCCCCTGGCCCCCAGCCCAAGCCGCGCCATGGTGTCGTGGGCGGCGACGATCTCTTCCGCGATCGAGCTTAGCGTCACCCGCTCGGCCGTGGCCTGATCGCGCAGCAGGCGATAGGCGGTGTCCTCTTCCATGCCCTGGACCTCGATCAACAGGCGGATCGCGCGGTCGACCAGCCGGCGGCCCTTCAGCGTTTCCTCAAGCTTGCGGACCTTGACACTTAGCTGCGCCTCATAGCGATGACGGTAGAGCGCCAGGGTGAATTGGGTCAGGATGCCCAGGGGGCGCAGGGGTTTGCTCATCACGCCATGGGCGTTCAGGTCGTAGATCGCCTTCAGGGTGGTCGGGCTTTCGTAGGTGACGATGGCGATCAGCGCCACGTCGCGTTCGCCGATCATCGCCAGGATCTCGTCCACGGGGGCGTCGTTGACGCTGATGAACACCGTGTCGATATCCTCGGGCAGGTCGCGCGGGATCGGCCAGGCGGCCTGCACCTCGCAGCCCAGGCGCCGCAGATGATCGCGCAGCAGCTTGCCGTCCTCGTCCTGGGGAAGCAGGATCAGGACACGCGCGCGCCGCAACTCCTCCATGATCCGCCGCGCGCCCTTCATGCCCATTCCTCCAGCGACGCCTCCTCGAACCGGGTGGTGGCAAGGTAGGGATCGGGGCGCGTGGGGCCGCCGCCCTGCCAGACCAGTTCGAACAGCCCGTCGGCGCGCGCCACGCCGATGCGCGGTGTCAGCCACAGATGGCGGGTGTCGGGATCGACACGGATCGCGCCTTCGGGGGTCTGCATCTCGTCGCCCAGCAGCGCCCGGCCGATGCGCGCCGGATCCATGCTGCCGGCCCGGGCCAGCGCCCGGGCGAACAGATGCACCTGGACATAGGCGGCCTCGGACCAGACGGAAGCGCGCGCGTCGTCTCCGAAACGCGCCTTGTAGGCCGCGACGAAGCGGTGGTTTTCGGGGCTGTCGAGGGTCTGCAGATAGGTCGCGGCCAGGATATGGCCGCTGCAATGCCGCGGCCCGATGTGGGCGATCTCGCTTTCGGCCATGGTCAGGCTGGCGACCGGCTGCGCCGCCCGGTCGATGCCGGCCTCGTCATAGAGCCGGTAGAACGCATGGGCCGAGGTGCCGACGACGGTGGAAAACACCGCGTCCGGGCGCGCCAGGCGGATCTGGTCGACCACCTCGGCCACCGCCGTGCCGGTGCTGCCCAGCGGCAGATAAACTTCCCCGACCGCTTCCCCGCCCTTGGCCTCGATCAGGTCGCGCATCACCCGGTTCGATTCCCGGGGGTAGATGTAATCAGAGCCCACGAAGAAGATCCGCCGGCCGTGATGGGCCAGCAGATATTCAGCCAGCGGCAGGCAGGTCTGGTTCAGCGTGGCCCCGGCATAGAGGATATTCTCGCAATATTCGAAACCCTCGTACATCGAGGGATAGAACAGAAGGCCGTTGTGGCGCTCGACGATCGGCAACACTGCCTTGCGGCTGGCCGAGGTCGAACAGCCGAAGATGACGTCGATCTCGTCCTCGCCCAGCATCCGCCGCGCAAGCGCCCGGTATTGCGCGGCATCGGCCGCGGGATCGTAGCTGACAGGGCGGAGCGGAAGGCCCAGCACGCCGCCCGACGCGTTGATCTGTTCCATGGCAAGCTCGGTGCCGCGGATATGGTCGCTCTCGGTCACATGGGTGGTGCCGCTTCGTGAAAACAGCACCCCGACGCGCCAGCTCTTTTCTGTCCTTGCTGCCAAGAACGCCCCTTTCCGTTAACCCGCGCAGGCGGAAGATCCGGCCCGGCGCCCGGGATAAGGCTACGCGGGATCCGGCTCTGCGTCGATCCGGTAGCCGGAAACGAAGCCCCCGCGACTGCTCAGGCAGGCCATCCCGCGCCCGCGATCCGGCGCCTGGCCCGATTTGGCCGCCGCCTCCCGCACAGGCCTTGTGCAGGCGGCCCCCGCACCCCAGGCACCGGGGAAGTTCCGCTGGCCCTTTGCGCCGCGATGCGCGACACCTGAGGCAATCGGCCGCGACTCGGCCGAGCCGCTTGCCAAGGAGGACGCCATGAACGAGCTGTCGAATTCCGTCGCCCATGCCGATATCACCACGATACTGCACCCCTACACGGATGCCCGCATGCATGAGCAAAAGGGGCCGCTGGTGATCGAGAAGGGCGATGGCGTCCATGTCATCGACCAGTCCGGCAAGCGCTATATCGAGGCGATGTCGGGGCTGTGGTCGGTCGCGGTGGGCTTTTCGCAGACCCGCCTGCGCGACGCCGCCGCGGCGCAGATGGAAAAGCTGCCCTATTACCATACCTTCGCCTCGAAATCGCACGAGCCGTCGGTCCGGCTGGCCGAAAAGCTGGTCGAGATGACGCCCGAGAACCTGACACGGGTGTTCTACACCTCCTCGGGGTCCGAGGCGAACGACACGGTGATCAAGCTGGTGTGGTACATGAACAACGCCCTCGGCCGGCCGCAGAAGAAGAAGTTCCTGGCCCGCAACAAGGCCTATCACGGCATCACCATAGCGTCGGGCAGCCTGACGGGCCTGCCCGGCAACCACCGCGATTTCGACCTGCCGGCGATCCCGGTGGTGCACCTCACCTGCCCGCATCTCTACCGTTTCGGACAGGAGGGCGAGACCGAGGCGCAGTTCTGCGCACGGCTTCTGAAGGAGGCCGAGGACACGATCCTGGCCGAGGGCCCCGAAACCATCGCCGCCTTCATCGGCGAGCCGGTGATGGGCGCCGGCGGCGTCATGGTCCCGCCCGAGGGCTATTGGCAGGGGATCGAGGCGCTGTGCCGCAAATACGATATCCTGCTGGTCTCGGACGAGGTGATTAACGGCTTCGGCCGCACCGGCGCGCGCTGGGGCTGCGAAAAGATGGGCTTCACCCCCGACATCCTGGTGACCTCGAAACAGCTGACCTCATCCTACATGCCGCTGGCGGCGATCGTCTTCTCGGAAGATATCTACAACGTCATCGCCGACAATACCCACAAGCTGGGCGGTTTCGGCCATGGCTTCACCGCCTCGGGCCATCCGGTGGCCTGTGCCGTGGGGTTGGAAAACCTGGCGATCATCGAGGAACAGGGGCTGATGGAGAACGCCGCGAAGATGGGCGAACGGCTGCAGGCGGGCCTTGCGAAGCTTGCCGATCACCCGCTGGTGGGCGAGGTGCGCGGCACCGGGCTGATCGCGGCGGTCGAACTGGTGGCCGACAAGGCGACGAAGCGACCCTTCGACCCGGTCGGCAAGGTCGGCGGCAAGGTGTTCGAATACGGCCATGAGGAAGGGGTGATCTTCCGCAACCTGGGCGATTCCATCGCCGTCTGCCCACCCCTGATCGTGACCGAACACGACGTGGACGAGATCGTGCGCCTGATGGGCATCGCGATCGACCGCGCGGCGGACTGGGCCCGCGCCGAAGGTCTGGTGGCCTGATCGACCATGCCCGCCCGCACTCCGACGGGGTGCCTGCCCGGGCGCCCCCGTGAGGCAGGGCATAAGCAGGAAGGAAGACATGAGAAAGCCAGGATCCGGCCGGGGCCTTTTCGCGGGCGCGACCATCGCGGCGGCGCTTTGCGCCCTGGCCACGACGGCACCCGCGCAAAGCCGCGCGCTGCCGGGAGGCGCCAGTTCGCTTAACGAGGTTCATGGCGACTGGACGGTGCGCTGCCGCGTCACCGCCAAGGACGGCGCGCAAACGACCGCCTGCGCAATGTCGCAGCAGCAATCGGACAGGAAGACCCGCCGGCTGGCGCTGGAGATCAGCCTTGTCCCGCTGGCCCAGGGCGGCGCCCGCGGGGTGATCGTGATGCCCTTCGGCCTGTCGGTGACCAAACCGATCCAGTTGTCGGTGAAGGACAGGCCCATCGGCAAACCGCGGTGGTTTTCGACCTGCATTCCGGCCGGCTGCCTGGTGCCGCTCGACCTGTCGGCCGCGGCGATCAAGGCGGTTTCGGATGGCGCCAAGCTGCGGATCGAGGCCACCGCGGGCGACGGCAGGCCATTCCGCGTGGATGCGCCGCTGAAGGGCTTTGCCAGTGCCTACGGCCGGACTGCGGACCTGTTGAAATAGCGGCCGATCTGCCGCGCCACGCCGCGCAGCCCGGCACGAACCACGGGCGCGCCGGGTCCAACCCCGAGGCCGCGCGTTCGGCCCCTGCCCGCCGATGCACGCCGACGGCCGCCCCCGGCGCGGCGATTGCGACACGATCTAGCCCGCGGAAGGCGGCGGCGTGATCGGCCGCTCCTGCGCCGCGCGGGCGCGCTTTTCCTTGCGCATCACCCCGCGCGCGCCCCCCGAAATCAGCAAGGTCACGTCGCGCAGCGCGGTCAGCGGCGGCAACGCGCCCGGCACCGCGAAATAGCGCGGCCGCCAATCGGGGCCGAATTTCTGCTTGAAGCCGCGCAGCCCGGCGAAATTGTAGAACGCCCCGCCATAGCGGAACAGCACCGCGCCGAAGCGGTTCCACATCCGCGCGCCGTGTTTCGCGGTAATCCCCGCAAGCGGCGCCATGCCCAGGCTGAAGGTCGCAAAACCCTCGTCCCGGCAGGCCTCGATCAGCGACACGAAGAGGAACTCCATCACCCCTTCGGGGGCCTCGGCGCCGTAGCGCATCAGATCGACGGCGGCCCCGGCCTTGGTCGGTGTCTCCATCAACGAAGCGAAGGCCACGATCCGCCCGGATCTGCGCGCCACACCGATGCGGAAGCGCTGCAGATACTCGGGGTCGAAACGGCCCACGGAAAACCGCTTTTCGCGGCCCCGCTTTTCCGACAGCCAGCGGTCCGAGACGAATTTCAGCTCTGCCAGGCGGGCCGGCGAATGCGGCGGCGACAGCAGTTCGAAGCTGACCCCGTCGCGCAAGGTCTGATTGCGCGCGGACCGCATGTTCTTGAACTTCCGCCCGCTCAGCGAAAAATCGGCCAGCAGCACCACCGCCTCTTCGCCGATCTTGTTCACGCTCATGCCCATCTCGACCCAGATCGGCAGGTAGGCTTCGGAGACCTCGTAGAACACCGGCCGGCAGCCGGCGGCATAGGCGGCATCGAAGAAGGCCCAGGCCAGATCGCGCACCGCCTCGCGGGCACCGACCGGATCGGAAAAGGCGATCCAGGAACTGCCCTGCACGCCATACATGATGAAGGCGTCGTTGTTTTCCGAGAAGAAGAAGGTCTTGTCGCCCGACAATGCCAACATGGCCTCGGGCGCGTCCTGGGTGGCGATGATCTGTTGGGCCAGCGCCAGAGCCGCCGGATCGGGCCTTACCGACCGCGCCCGGGGCGGCTGCATCGCCAGATAGATCAGCGCGAAGGTCATCAACGCGGTCGCGGCCAGCCCCGCCCGAAGCGCCCGCGGCGCATTCGCATCGGTCGCGAACCGCAACAGGATTTCATGCGAATAGGGCTCGTTGCGGTCCATCAGGTAAAGAAAGGCCGCCCCCGACAGCAGGATCGCGAAGATCAGCACGAACCAGCTGGGGCTAAGCAAGTTCTGCGTCAACCGCGCGGCGCGGTAGAATTCGCCCCGCATCGGTGACAGGATCATCGCGGCGACCAGCAGCAACAGGGCGCTCTTGATATCGATGCCGTTCGCGACCGAGGCGACCGCGCCGGCCATCAGCGCCACCTCGGCCAGCCAATAGGCGGCCGAGATGCGCCGCATCAGCCCCTGTGCCAGCAGGATCATCAGCACCCCCAGCACCGCCGAGGCCATCGCCCCGCCCTCCAGGATGACGGCGGCCAGGATATCGTGGGGATAGGCCTCGTGCGGGCGGACCGAGGGCATCAGCGCCATCATGATCATCCAGATGCCCAGCCCCATCACCATGGTGCCCATCGCCGCCGGGGCAACCCCCGACATGGCGCGGCTGACGGGAACCATCGTGTCGCTCATCTCGCCCAGGTGGCGGTGCAGGAAACGCGCGATCGGCCCCGAGGCCAGCCGCGCCTCGTTCACCGAGATCGCCAGCATCGCCAGACCGAAGGGCACGAGGTAATAGATCATCCGAAACAGCAGCAGCGCGGTGGCCGCCTGTTCGACGCTGACCTCGGCGGGAAGGGCCGCGATCATCACACTCTCGAAGACGCCGATGCCGCCCGGAACATGGCTGAGCACGCCGACCATCACCGCCGTGGAATAGATCACAAGGAAGGTGACAAAGCCCGGCGCCCCGTCGGGCATCAGAACATACAGCGCAAGCGCGGCCATGCAGGTATCGGCGGCGGTGAACAGCAATTGGCCCAGCAAGATTCCCGGCGAAGGGGCGCGCAGTTCGAACCGCCAAAGGCGCAGGGTGCTGCCGGTGACCGACACCCAGCCGATCACCACCACCGTCACCAAGAGCGCCGCCAGGGCGATGATACGGATCTGGTCGCCCGGCAGGCCGATCACGCCGACCAGCGCATCGGGCCGCAGCGTCAGCGCCGCCAGGCCGATGACCGAGATCCCCAGCCCGAACGCCATGGCCACGAAGGTAGAGATCGCCGCAACCTCCAGCGCGTTGATGCCGAAGGCGGAATAGATACGGTAGCGCACCGCGCCGCCGGACAGGATCGAGATGCCGATCGTGTTGCCCAGCGAATAGCCCAGGAAGCCACCCATCGCGACCACCGGAAAGGGCAGCTTGCGGCCGATATGGCGCAGCGCCGACCAGTCATAGCCGACCAGCGCGGCATAGCCCAACGCCGTCGCGGCCAAAGACGCCAGCAGCGCATCGGCCGGCATCGCCCGCGCATCCGCCATGACATCGCTGATATGGATCGGGCCTAGTAGCCGAAGCAGCGCAAGTATCCCAGCGGCAAAAAGCGCCAGCCCCACCAGGACCGGCGCAACATGGCGCAACCGGCCCAGCGCACGCTGGACACGGGCACGCGCCCTATCCGGCACGCCGTCTGCTTCTGTCTTTTCCTCCTCCATGCGGTGCCCCGCCCCGCTCCCTCGTACCCTGTTCCCTCGTAAGGTCTCGGGCCGCCTTGATCAGCGCGGCCCGGACAGCTTTCTCATGCGGCGGCGGCCTTCGTAAATCAACCCCCGGCAGCGCAACGACACCCCGCGATCCGGGCCGTCCGACCTTAGAAAATTCTGGTTAACAGGGCCTTTCCGACAAAGCTGAAGCGCGTTTCGGAACCGGCGGGCCGGTGCCCGGACCGCGGCGCGCGTCCCTGCGGCGGCCCCCGCCTTCCTTCGCGCCCCGCCTGCACACCGACGCGAAGAAGAACCCCAGGACACGCCTCATGTGCTTCATCTTGGCTCAAATACTCTGGGGGTGCAGGGGGCGAAGCCCCCGCCACCTTCCTACGGCTCAGCCCGCGGCGGCCCCGCCGGCTGCACCCGGGTCTTCGTCCTCGTCGAGCGCGGCACGCAGGGCCGACAGCGTCCGGCACCAAAGCGCGCGCAGCGAGGCCAAGTCGACATCGGTGCCGGCCTCCGCCGCGGCCTCGGCGCGGGCCAGTCGCGCCTGCAACGCCACCGCGCCGAACACCGATGCCGATCCCGCCAGCCGATGCAGCGCCTTCGGAGGAAGCGTCTCGGTCGGAGCGGCGCCAAGCAGCGCAGCCCCCTCTTCCTCGAACCTTCGCAAAAGCCCGGGGAAGGCCGCTCCAAGTTGCTCGCTCATCTCGACCAGATGACCGAGATCGAGAAGCCCTGCCTCATCCTGTGGCGTGGACGCCGCCGCCGCTGCGGGCGCGTCTCCTTCGCCCAGGATGCGGTGCAACACGGCTGCCAGCGCCGCGCGCGTGATCGGCTTGGTCAGGCTTTCGGTCATCCCGGCGGCGCGGAAACGGGCGTGTTCGGCGGGCTGGGCATGGGCGGTCAGCGCCACGATCGGGGCGCGGCTAGACCCGTCGCTGGCCGCGCGGATCCGACGCGCCGCCTCGACCCCGTCAAGCCGCGGCATCGAAATGTCCATCAAGATCGCGTCGAACCGCTTCGCCGTCGCCAGTGCGGCGCCCTCCTGTCCGTCGGCGGCCTGGGTCACGCTGTGGCCCATGCCTTCCAGCATCTCGCGCACGACGAAACGGTTGATGCGGTTGTCCTCGACCACCAGCAGATCCAGCGGCCGGGTCCGCGGCAGAGCCTGTGGCGGCGCCGGGCGGGTCGCGGGCAGCGCGGTGGCGCGGCGGAACGGCAGGCGCACCCAGAAGCTGCTGCCCTGGCCTGGCGTGCTGTCGACGCCGATCTCGCCCTCCATCGCGGCGACCATGCGCCGGGCGATGCCCAGCCCCAGGCCGGTGCCAGCCACGTTGCGCCGATACGAGGCATCGAGCGTCACGAAATCGGCGAACACACGGTCCAGATCCTCGGCGGCGATGCCGGGTCCGGTGTCGGTCACGCGCAGTTCGACCCTGTCGTCGGCCAGAAGCTTCAGCGACAGGGTGATGGCGCCGTTCTCGGTGAATTTCACCGCATTCCCGACAAGGTTCAGGATCACCTGGCGCAGGCGCGCGGGATCGCCCTCGGCCGGCGGCAGCGGCGGGTCGGGCAGATCAAGACGCAGGCGATTGCCCCCGGCCTCTGCCAGGCCGCGCTGACCGGCGGCGACCTCTTCCAGAAGCTGGGCCAGATCGACGGGTTCGAGCGCGGCCGGCGCGCGGCCGGATTCCGCCCGTGCGATGTCGAGCACGTCGTTCACATGGCGCAGCAGATGCCGCCCCGAGCTTTGCATCACCTCGACATATTCCGCCTGCTTGGGGCTGAGGTGCTCTTGCGCGAGCAGCTCGATGGTGCCCAGCAGGCCATTCAGGGGGGTGCGCATCTCATGGCTCATGACCGCCAGGAATTCGGCCTTGGCGCGCTCGCCCGCCAGCGCCCGGTCGCGGGCCTCGCGCAGGGCGCGGTCGGCCGCGTCCTGATCGGAGATGTCGCGCACGATGGCGATGCACAGCATGTCGCCACCCTCGCCTCCCTGGGCGGCGGCAAGCGCCAGTTCCACGGGAAAGACCTTGCCGTCGGCCCGCCGCCCCTGCAGCCGCCGCCGCCCCTGGCCGATGGTGGCGGGTTCTCCGGTGACCAGATAGGCGGCCAGCCCGACATCCTGGGCGGCGGCGGCCTCGGTGGGCGCGACCATCTGATTCAGCGCCCGGCCCCGGGCGGTCGCGGCATCAAGCCCGAACATCTCTTCCGCGGCACGGTTCATCTCTTGCAACCTGCCGCGCGCATCCGTGACCAGGACGGCATCGAGCGCAGTGGCCAGGATCGTCTGCAGGCGGGCGCGGGTGCGGGCGATCTCGGCCATGCGGGCGTGGTTGACGCGGTTCAGCCAGGCCAGTGCACCGGCCAACCCGCCCAGCACCACGATCAGCGCGAAGGTCAACGCCGCCAGCCGCATCAGCGTGGCCCCAAGCGCGGCGCGGCTTTGATCGGCAATGCGGGCGAACACCCCCAGGCCCTGCACCGTCAGCGCCCGCACATCCGGGCGCAGCATCGCCATCTGCCGACCGATGTCATCCAGCTGCGCCGCCAGGGCGGCATCCGGCCCGTCGACCAGATGCATCATCCGCATCGTGAACTTGCCGATATGCGCGATCGCGGCGCCGCCTTGTCCATCGTCGCGAACCGGCGAGAAATGCGGGCTGGTCTGCACCGTACGCAATTGCGAATAGAACAGGTTGAAACGCTTGCGTACCGCAGCCAGTTCGGGGCCGAGCGGAGCCGCGTGGGTCATGCGCGCGACCGTCACCGCGTCTTCCAGCAAGAGGAATTCCACCTCGACCTGCGACAGCGACCATTGCAGATTGTCGGCCTCGGCGGTCTGCAGCGAATCCATCCGCGCCACGACCTCGACCATCAGCACCGCAATCGCGGACAGGATCGCCACGATGGCAAGGGCAAAGCCCAACCGGCGTGGCCAGCGGCCGCTTTCCGGGGCCGGCGGGCCTCCGGCGGCGGCGGGGGCCTTCGGTGGCGCCTTCCCGGGGGGCCTCTCGGCTGCGGCGGTCTCCTGATCGGCGGTTTTCGTCACGTCACCTCTGACTCGGCTCATCCCGGACGCGCGGTCCTGGGGCGGGGCGGGGCTTGGCTGGCACGAGCCGGGTGGCCGGGGATCAATCCGCCGCCGGGCCCGGCGCGATGGTAATCTGATCAAGCTGCCAGATACTACGCGAATACACCACCTCGGTTTGCCAGCGGCGATCGGCGTCATAGGGGAAAACCAGCCATAGGGGCCCCTTTTCGCGCAGGCTCATCGGCTTGCCGTTGCGCAGATAGGCAATGATCGGGCCCGGATCCGTCGCCGAGGACAGCGGGATGCGGGCGGAATAGGCATTCTGCGCATGGGCCAGCAACATCGCCCCGGGCGGCGCCCCAAGCGCCCGCATCAGATCCCGAAGCAGCACGCCCTCGAACCGCTGCGGCCCTTTCGTCCAGATCGTGGTGGTCGTGAAGCTGCGATGCGGCAGCGCCTGCAGCATTGCCATATCGAATCGCTTGACGCTGGGCGTCCCCTGCCCCGGAATGGCGCGCTTCACCGTCAGAAGCACCACGCCTCGCGGCGACGCAACCGCCCAGGCGGGCACCGACATCAGACTGGCAGTCAGCCAAAGCAACGCAAGCCACGCGCCGGCGCGCCCGCACGATGACGATCCCCTCGGTCGGGGCCGCCCCCATTCCAACCGCCGGGCCGGCTGTCGGGAAGACGACAGAACCACGCAGTCTTTCCTGTATCGCACCACGGCAAGCTCGCGAATAATCGCGAACATTTTACATTGGGGATGTTTGTTCCCCACGGAAAATCGGCATAGGGTCCTGTGCCTTTGTATAGGCCTTTGCGACGCCGCCCCGCCCTGCCGAGGGCTTGCTCGACTGCGGCGCAGGATGGCACGGGTAAGGCAACGGTTCAAATTGCCCCCGGGGACCAACCTGTGATATCCGAAAGAATAGTCCCCCCTTCGGGCATGGCGGGACTGCGCGGCCAGGCCATGGGGATCTTGCCGGTCGCGCGACGGGAAAGAAGCCCTGGGGAAAAGCATGAAAGTACTGCTGGCTGATGACCATGCGCTGATCCGCGATACGCTTGTCGCCTATCTCTCGAACGAAGACGACTTTCAGGTAACCACCGCGGAAGACCTGCCGGCGGCGGTGGTGCAGCTTGCCAAGGCCGGTCCGTTCCATGTGATATTGCTTGATTACGCCATGCCGGGAATGGACGGGCTGGAAGGCCTTGCGAAGATGCGCGAACTGACCGATGCGCCGGTGGCGATCATGTCGGGAGCGGCGACGCGGCGCATCGCGGACGAAGCGCTTGCGATGGGCGCCGCGGGCTTCGTGCCCAAGACGATCGGCGCAAAGGCCCTGATCCACGCGGTGCGCTACATGGCGGCGGGCGAGACCTTCGCGCCGGTGCAATTGCTGAACGACTCGGTCCCCAACGCGCCCGAGGTATTGGCCGACAAGCTGACCGAGCGCGAGCGCGAGGTTCTGGAAGGCCTGTGCCGGGGACTTGCCAACAAGGAAATCGCGCGCGACCTGGGGCTGCAGGAGGTCACCGTGAAGCTGCATGTGAAGAACCTGTGCCGGAAGCTCGAGGCCAAGAACCGCACCCAGGCCGCCCTGCTGGCACGCGACGCCGGGATGTATTGATCGGCCCAAGGCACCGCAGCGCCGGTTCAGCTTGGCCCGGTTCGTGCCTGCTTGGCGCCTATCAGCCGGCCAGGTGCCGCAGCCCCTGGGTCACGTCGGCGCGCACCGCCAGCCGCAGCCCCGGCTCGTCGCCCGCCTTCAGCGCCGCCAGGATCATGCGGTGATGCGGCGGCGGCTCATTCCGGCGCAGCCGGGTGTATAGGGCCCGCATCGTCGGCCCCAGCTGCAGCCAGACGGTTTCGGCGATCGCCAGCATCGCCGGCGCCTGGGCACGCAGATATAGCGTGCGGTGGAATTCCAGATTGGTGCGGATATAGGCCACCGCATCCTGCTTGGCCACGGCCTCGGCATTGGCGGTGTTGATGGTTTGAAGCCGCTCGATCAGCGCGAAATGCGCGCGCGGCAGCGCGCGTGAGGCAAGCTCGGGCTCCAGCAAGGCGCGAATCGCGGCCAGTTCCTCGATCCGTTCGTTCGACAGTTCGGGCGTCGTCACCCGACCGGAGGCCGACATGCTGAGCGCGCCTTCCGCCACAAGCCGGCGCAGGGCCTCGCGCACCGGGGTCATCGAAACGCCGAAGCGTTTGGCGATGCCGCGCAGGGTCAGCGCCGCGCCCGGGTCCAGCTCGCCATGCATCACCTGGGACCGCAACGTCCGGTAAAGCCGGTCGTGGACGGCCGAGACCGAGTCGGATGGTCGCGATTGCAAAAGCATGTCCTGATGTGATCACAAAGCGGCGGTGGGTCAATCCCCCCGTGCGGCGCCCGGCGGTCAGTGGCCGAAATGGTAGCCGTGCAGATTCTGGCCTTCGTGCTTCAGCCAGGCGCGCGGGGTCTGATAGCCGGGCATCAGGCGCGCGACCACGGCCCAGAAGGCCGGCGAATGATCCATCCGCGCCAGATGTGCGACCTCGTGCGCCGCGACGTAATCCAGCACCGAGGGCGGCGCCAAGATCAGCCGCCAGGAAAACATCAGGTGACCCGCCGCGGTGCACGAGCCCCAGCGCGATCGCGTGTCGCGCAGCGTCAGCTTGCCATGCCGAAGCCCCAGTTGCGCCGTATGCCGCGCGCAGGCCGCCGCCAGGCGTTCGCGCGCCAGGGCTTTCAGGAAAGCCTGTGCCCGGATGCCCGCGCGCGCAGGACCGCCTGGCAGGATCAACCTGTCGCCCTCGATCCGCGGCGCCCCGCGGCCGGGCGGCGCGGCCAGGGTCAAGATCCGTCCTTCGACGGGCAGCTGCATTCCTTCCCCCACCGTCTCGGGCGCGGGCATACGGGCCAGGGCCTCGCGGATCCAGGCCGCGCGTTCTTGCGCGAAGGCCAGCGCACCGCGCTCGGGCGCGCGCGCCGGCAGCGTCAGCGTGACGCGCCCATCCAGTCGCGAGACCCGCAGACTGAGCCGCCGCGCGCGGGCCGAGCGGCGCAGCGTCAGCGTGACCGGGGGGTCGCCGGGCAGAATACGGATGTCGTCGGACGAGGCCATGGTTTCAGCATAGTCACCCGGCGCGGCGCGGAAAGGGCGAATCCGCTTTCCGCGGCGCGGTGCGACACGTTAAAATAATGACCGACAAAGGCTTTGACACCAGGAGCGACATGTGGCAGTTGGCGTCGAATTCCGTTAGCCCAGCATCGCAGGGGAACATCCATGCCCAATGAAGAATGGGGCGTGAAGCGGGTCTGCCCCACCACGGGAAAACGCTTCTACGACCTGAACAAAACGCCGATCGTCAGCCCCTATACGGGCGAAGTGGTCGAAATCGAAGACGCCTTCCGCAAGGGAACCTCTGGCGGTTCCCGGGCGGCACCGGTGAAGGCTGAGAAAGCCAGCGTTGAACCGATCGAGGCCGAAGACCTGCTTGACGATGACGCGTCCGATGATTCGGACATCGACGACGATCTTCTCGAAGACGACGACGACGACACCGTTTCGCTTGACGACATCGCCGACGTGGGCGGTGACGACGACGAAAGCTGACGGGCCGAAGGGGCGGCGCGGAACATGGCATCCAGGGTGATTTTTTCACTTGCAGTGCCCTCCGCGCTCCCCTAAATAGCCCGAGCGATCCGCAAGGGTCGCGCTCCGGTGGGGCCATAGCTCAGTTGGGAGAGCGCTTGAATGGCATTCAAGAGGTCAGGGGTTCGACTCCCCTTGGCTCCACCAAATTAACCACCTCAAGGCTTTGAAGAATAAGGGAAAGATAGCCGTCACGGCCGCTTGACCCACCATTCTTCCCACCACGAGGACGCTGTTTGCCCCGCCTCAGATCATCCTTCGCGCCGCAATCACGCGGCTCGGTCACCAGACCTGAAGGATCTGATCATGACGAACGACACCACCCCGAAGACCATCCCCACCCTGTTCACCGAATGGCGTGAGCTATCCCGCAAGCTTGCGATCGGTGCCTTCGCGCCCGAGGACTTCGACCGCACGAATGACGAGCGGATCGAGGTTGAAAACGCCATTGCGAAAACTGCGCCGCGCTCTCTCGAAGAGCTGGCCCAAAAGTGCATCATCGCAGGCGGCAGCGACGACGTTGAAGTCCTTCCCTCCACGTTCCTTGCGAATGACGCGATGGCCCTACTCGGCGTTGGCGGTCCGATTGAGTGGATGTTCGACGAGTGGATAGCGGCAAACGAGAACCTGTGGGGCAAGACTGGCGCCCAAGAGCACGAATGCGCCCTGCGGATCATCGACGACCTGGAGCGCCAGATTCTCGCGGCACCGAGCCAGTCGAGCCTCGATGTCTTCCGCAAGCTCCTTGTGCTGGCCGATGGCGCGCCGGATACCGATGACGATAGCAAGGGCGCGGTGCTGATCCGCGAAGCCTACGCCGCCCTCGGGTTGCCGCTTCGGACGATCGGGACACCCGCCGCGCCGCAGATGGCCGAATAGCAGCCGCCAGAGGGCGACGTTGACCGCGCCGCCCTCCTGACCCCCGGCGGCCAGAGATGGCGCTGTGCGCTTCAAATATCCAGCGCCAGGCGCACGCGAAGCGCCGACCTACCATCCCGCGCGGTGAGGGCGGCGGAGAAAACGTCGATCGAGGGTGACCGCGGGCGCTCAGGCGACCTGGCAGGGGGGGGGTAGGGGGAAAAATGCGGCCGCATTTCAATCAGTGGACCCCGGCGCGCGCGGATTTTGATTTTTTTCTAGCGCATATGCCTCGCCACCGGCATTTTCTCGAGCACACACGCAAGACAGCCAGAGTTCCAAGGATGCAGTTTCAGACGCCCTCAGGTAAGCCTTTCGAGATTCCAGATGATTGGTGGGTGTTCTCTGAAATGCAGACTTGGAATCGGAGCGGCAGACGATGTTTCACACCGCTTCCGTGCGCAGAGTGTGAACTGATCCCGCTTGATGCGATTGTTGTTCCGGAGCGACGTGCCGGCGTTGCGCTTTTGAACAAGCTGCGACTGGTGCCTGTGCTTATGGCATTTCGCGAGGGTGAGCATTCGTTCCTTCCGCCGATCAAGGTGAGTGGGCCTTGGGCGGGCGAAGATTACCCGTACCGGCTCAGGGATGGTTTCCATCGCTACTTCGCTTCGGTTGCTGCCGGCTTCCCGTACATCCCTGCTCAGATCATAAGCCCAGAAGTTGATCAGCGAGCCTCCGCTGCCTTCGCTCAGGGATCGGGCATTTGAGATAGCACGGGACCGGCATATCATCCCGGCATGACCAAGCCCCTTGCAATCGTTCAGCCCCGCCCGTCCCGCCTTTCCGCGAAGCTGCGCCGCGCCATCGAGTTGCGCGTCACGGAGGGAAGGACCATCGCCGACGCCTGTGCCGAAGCCGGGATCAGCCCGCAAGGCTGGTACAAGGCCATGAAGCGGCCCGCGGTGCGCGACCACCTCGAGGAGGTCCAGCGCCGCTTTGTTGCCGAGGTCGACGCCAACCGCGGCCTCATCAAGGCCCAGGCCCTTCAAGTCGCGCTCGAGCTGATGCTCCATGCGAAGTCGGAATCGATCCGTGCGCGAATGGCTGAATTTCTGGCGAGCGACGGGAAGGCGCCGCAGGTCTCCGTCAACATCGACGCGCGTCAGGGGGGCGGTTACGAATACCGGCGCCCGGGACAGAGGGTCGTGGAGATCGAGGAAGAGCCGATCAGCTCGGAGCCGGAATGAACCTCGTTCCCGTGTGATCAACGCGCCAGCCAGCCTTTGACAGGGAGCGGTACAGGATGAAGGCGGTTTCCGCCTCCAGCTTCGGCCGCCGGGCCGCGAACCTGCCCGCTTCCACCTTCGCCTGCCATTCGGTGAACGATGGCCCATGCCGGCGCCCGTCCGGCCGATAGAAATACCATGCCCTCGGCTGCATCTCTTGCCTTCCCTCTCGTCCAGCCGATCCTGCCACCATCACCTCACGAGTCGCCATAGGGTCGGACACCGGGCGCCCCGCCCCCTCCCGAGCGAGGACAGAGCCGCCGATCAGCCGCCGAAAAGCGCTCGCGAACCCGGCGCAGGGCATTTCCCGGGGCGCACAAGACCCCGGAAGCCTCGACCAGAGCCCGAAACGTTGAGGATCAGGCAACCGGAGGCGGAATGCTGGGGAAGGTGCCGATGGCCGGAAAACAAGGGCGCGCGCCCGGATGGGGATGCGGGAAGAGGGGGAAAGGGGTGGACCAGCACGCGGGCGGCAGAGCATGTTTTTCGGCACTCGCGCGTTGTGCAAGCCGCTGATCTGTTTGGCTTGCTGCGCCTCTAGGCGCTGTCGCTCGGTGATCGGGGCGACACCGGGGGTGACATGCTGTTCCCCCGCTGCCGTGCGCTCTGTACCTGTTCTAGGATTGCCTTCGCCCGCCGCGCCTTCGCGATCTGGCTTGGCGTTCGATCCGGCAGCGCCAGTATCTTGTCCGCCGCTGCGATCAGCTGCGCTGTGCGGTTCGTCCCAGGGGATGTCGCCATAGTCAGGTGCTCGACGGGTTCCGCTGCCGCCCCGGGGTCCGCGTGCTCGGCCTTCGGCGCCGCGCGCTCCGTCGCTTCGCGGCGCTCTTCTACTTCCAAGAGCTCGGCGTGCGCCTCCTCGATCATGCGGAAGCGTTCGTTGTTGCGCTCTCGAAAGATCGAGTAGCCCAGCGCGGTGACCAGAAGGGCGGTCAGAGTGGCGAGTCCCTCTGCCCGGGGAAAGACGAACATGGCCACCATTTCCCCAATCGTGGCCGAGATGAGGAAAAACGGGACGAGCAGAACGATATCCAGCCGGTCGGGAGCGCCGCGCCGCCCTGCAAGCGACTCGGCTTGGTCCCAGAGATCTGCCGGGCGTCTTCGTGCGCTTCCCAGGTCAGGCATGTCTGCCCCCTCTTGTGATGCCGGTGAGCGCCGCGGCAGCGATGCCGCCACTCGCGCAGATCCTAGCACATCACCGGGCGCATGTGGGCGAGTCGATCAGTCCAGGTCAGGCAACCGCGTCGGCAGCGGACTGGTGCTGGGCCACCACTCTCCATCGCCGTAGACCTTGGTCCGCCTGCGGGCGGCCTTCTCCATCGCCTTCACCGCCTCGGGGTCGAGCGCCATCCAGAGCTGATCCCAGATCAGGCGATCCATCGCCGCGCCGCCGGCCAACAGCGGCGTCTGGCCCATGGGGGTGTAGCGCATCCCAAGGTGCGCCATCTCCTTCAACAAAGCGCTCCGCTGCTTGCTGGTCGCGCCGCCCATCGCCCAGGCCGCAAGGAGCGAGGATGCCTTGAAGGCGAGATTGTAGGCGTCCTGAGAGGCTTGGGGCATCGGACCCGCCACATAGGCAGCGATGCCGCCCCAAGGCGATGAGCCGACCGAGAGAACGTCCCCGATCGGGCCGAGGGCGCCGCCGCGAATGAAAGCGTGTGCGATGAAGCCGGGGTGCGTCCGCGGGTCCATCGCTTGCGGGTCGCGTCCCATCAGCACGTCGTTGATCTGAAGCGCCATCGCACCGACCATGAGGTTGCTCGCCGCGAGGTCGGCAACGAAGCGCACCCGCGACCAGCCGCCGGGGTGCGCCATCGCCATCCGGTACTGGCTGACCATCATCGAACCGATCACGCTCTTGAACATGCCGGCCGACTTCAGGAACTCGTAGGGCAGACTGCCCGGCGTCATGCCGTGGGCCTTTGGATCGAAGATGCCCGAAACCCACAGGTTGCGGCTCGGCACGCCCATCTCAGTCCATTTCTCCATGAAGCTCTGGAACTTCAAGAAGGTCCGGTCGATCACGTCGGGCGCGCCCTCGGCCGCGTGGCGCCACCAGAAGGGTGTCAGGAACTTGGCCCCGTTCGCCGCAGTGTAGATCCCGGCCGGCTGGCGGAAGGTGTCCCAATCGCCCGCGGTGATGCCATGCTTCTGCATCTCGGCACGGAGGCGCGGCGCAAGCTCGTCGAAGGTCTTGTCGGCGGCAGCGCCCCATGTCCCGGCAATCTCGTGCTGGATTGCCATCTGGATATTGTCGGTGTGCGCCAGGTGGCCTTGGATCTGCATCGAAGCGTTGGAGAGAAGCTTCGCGACGGTGTGGGCCGGATACTCGCTGTTGTAGCGGTCCATCGCCACATGCGGGTTCGCAAGCGCCTGCCCGATCCAGCCCTGCTGGAGCAGTTCCTCATGGGTCAGGCCGCCGCCCTTCAGGCTCTCGGCCATCAGCTTGCCGTAGGTGGTGAGCATGTTGCCCGGGTTCATCTCGAGCGTCTGAAGGCCGAGCCGCGACAGGTTGGTGTCGGAGAGCGACGAGATGATGACCGATCGGTCGAGGAAGGCCGCATTCATCACCTCGCGCGTGGTGGCGAAGAACGATGCCGCGGCGCGCGAGAAGCGGCCCTTGGGCCCGACGCCCGGCCGCAGCACCTTCAGCATCCGTTCTGCGTGCTGGACGTTGCCTTCCATCGAATCGCTGATCTCCGAAGGCAGCCGTTCGTCGCGGACGCGCTTGGCAAGCATCTGCCGCACCGCGTCAAGGCCCGCGTCTCCGTTGACCGACAGCATCCGCGCCTCGGTGATCCGCCGCGACATGCTGTTCATCTGGCTCACCAGCGCATTGAAGGGCGTGCCCGTGCCGAAGGCCTTGTTGTAGGCGATCCAGTCGTCCGCGCTCTTGAAGTGCAGCACGCGCGAGTTCTCGATCGACAGCCCAGACCCCTTGTTGCGGCCATAGACCACTTCCTTGGAGCCCTTGCCGTAGTCGATGTTATCCTTGATCTCCTGCAGGAAGCGCCGCTGGAGCGCCTCGCTGGGCTCAGGGCCGCCCTCCGCTTGCAGCGGGCGCCCGGTCAGGTCGTCCTCGATCTTGGTCCAGTCAATCCGCGACGTGCCATCCGGGCGCTTGAGGTTGCCATACCAGTTCTCGAACGACACCTGGCTGACCTTCACCCGGTCATGGGAATGCGCGAGGCCCCAGTTGTCCAGCTTTCCGATGTTGCCGCCCTGGGCGTTATACATCAGCCGCTGCTCCTCGCGCGCCGCATGGATGGATTGCGCCAGCGCCTTGGCCGCCTCGTCGTCAGTCGCCTGCCCATGCAGTTCGCGCAGGATGTTCATCCATTGCGCCGGCTTGGAGATCCGGCCGAGAAGGTCGGCGTGGTGCTCGTTCAGGAACTGCCCGATCCGGCCCATGAAGTAGCGCGACAGGCCGCGTTCCTCGTGACCCAGCCGCTCGATCATCTCCGTGGCGTGCGACTTGATCTGCTCAGGTTTCAACTTCGAAACCTCAAGCTCGCGGTCGCGCAGGATCGAGAGCGTGGCGAGATAGCGATGCTGCTTCGCTCCGGCCTCGCGCTTCAGGGCCTCCTTCAGATCGTCGGCCGCCATCGTCTCGGCCTGGTGCCGGGTATAGCCCGCGCTCTGGTAGCGATCGGCCATCTCGCGCCACATCTGCTGCGCGCGCTCGCCGCGCTCCTTGTCGATGTGCCCGTCGTCGATCGCTTCCTGGATGCAGTCGCTGATTGTCATGTTCACCTTCTTTCTAACCTGATCTGCTCAATGGAGAGGGTCGGAGCGAAGGGCATAGGACGACCAGCCCCGGGGTTAGCCGAGGTTGATCCCATGCCCTCTGCGTGAAGTCCTGCTCAACGGAGCCGGGCCATCGCTTGGGCCCCATGCGTCCCTAGGAGACGGCACATAGGTCGGCTGCTACTTCCGAGAGCGTCTCTGCCCCCGCCGGCCCCGCTTCAGCCTTTCGGACTGCGGATGGCTTTTGGCCGGTCCCCGTGGTAAGCCCTTTGCGTCGGTCGCCACTGTCTTGCAAACCGTCCAGCCGACGCGGGGGCGCCCAATGCGGCGCCCTCATATCTCCCTTTCAATCGTGGCCAGAGTTGCCCAGACGCTCAGCCCTGCAGGCCAGCCGATACCGGCCATGGTGGCCGCCATAGACGCCCTCGTTGGCTTCGGTCAGCGTGTCGATCGGCACCCCAGCGCGCCGCAACTTCATAACGAAGCCGGACACACGAAGCCCCGCCGGCAGGTCAGCCGCGGTCAATCCGGTAGATCCTGCACGGATCAGTTCTTCGAGGAGCCATGCCGGTCGACCGCTCAACTGAATGTCGCGGGGTGCCTCACCGATCGAGGCAATCCGATATCGCTTTGCGGTCTGGCGCCGATTGCGCGGTTGCGATACAATTCGGGCATCCAGAGTTCTTGAAGACCCAGGCAGCCCCTGGTCGGCCCGCCAGCCGCCAGGGGCGAAGTCTTTCATTCGGCCCATGTCATGCAGCCTCCGAGCCGTTGATCACGGCCTCGATATCGGCGCGGCGCCAGCGGGTCGAGCCACCGATCTTGACGGGCTTCGGTAGAACGCCGATCTTGGCCCAGCGCCAGACCGTCGAAATCCCGCAACCGAAATGCTCGGCAACGTCGGTGGCGCTCATCAGGCCCGAGGGGAGAGGTTGTTTGGTCATTGCTGCATCCTCATTCAATTAGGTGCAGAACCTTCTCACCTCCCATTAATCACAACCATGCACGCTCCCGAAAAAGCTCGCATAGCTGTGATTGTTCGATCCCCAGTCTTTCGAGGATCATCTTTCTCTTCCGCAACACGGGCATAATCGCGTCGCGTGTCAGCGCCAATTGGGGCGCCTCCTCGAGCATCGGGTGGCAGACCAATGCCCCTGCCAGGTCCATGGCTATAGAGTTGTCTGATACGAATGGCGCGGAGAACCTCGGCGTTGGATCGGAACTTTGAGCTACCCCCCGAAATTCGGACACTGACATAAGCTACGATTTGCAGTCTGCTGATCTTCGACGAGAAGGAGATCAGAGATGTCGAAACGCAAG
>NZ_FNOB01000007.1 GCF_900106675.1 Allgaiera indica | reverse complement strand
GTGTCGCAACACGATACGATAGATGTCCGAAGGTCTTCCTCTCAGCCATCGCCCTTGCCGCAACTGTCATCTATTGGCTATGAGTCCTCACCCTAATCACGCCGTCAGCCAATCATCGCTTGCAACCGGGGCGGGCCATACGTTTTCGACCGCAGGCTCGAAGCCGTGCGGTGCGCCTTGAGGTACTTGCGCAGGCTCACTCGAACGCATGGCGTTCGCCTGCTCACTTCAATCATGATCGTCGTCTGTTCCGCCGCCTCCGCGGCCAATCCTTCGAAGATCCTGGCGAACACCCCCATGTCGCTCCAGCGCTTCCAGCGGTTGTAGAGCGTCTTGTGCGGGCCATATTCCTTGGGCGCAT
Organism: Allgaiera indica; assembly: GCF_900106675.1. GTDB lineage: Bacteria > Pseudomonadota > Alphaproteobacteria > Rhodobacterales > Rhodobacteraceae > Acidimangrovimonas > Acidimangrovimonas indica. The sequence goes on along the minus strand of NZ_FNOB01000007.1, from coordinate 209,996 downwards.
CGCACCACCGCAAGCCATTGCGATTGATGAAGATTATTCCGCTCAAGACGCGCCGGTCATCGACCCGTGGCTTGCCCATCCTCAGGAAAACGGTCCCCCGGACCGTTTTCTGACCTTCGGAAACTCTTTGGAAAGAAAGGCTGAAGCCGCGCCATCTGCTCATCGGTCAGCCAGAAAAGTGTGCTCATCATGCCCCCATCAGTTCGGGAGTGTGAATCACAGAGGCACCGAGTTCACAAGCCGATCAATGGGTCCTGACCCTAACAGGAGATCGCGAAGATTATAAAGTTGATCCTTCGCAAGTTTCTTCCGATTATGATATACTGTTAAACTACGCTCCTGGCGTTTGAAGCGGTGACTTTGCCGACTTTCCCCAGGCGGCATGCCGTTTAGCGGAAAGGTCGCCTGATCGTACTCTCCGATCAATTTGTTTGGGCTCCTTCGGCAACACGCGCCGACCGCACGCCAAGGATTACCTCGACCAGCTGATGTCCCGCTCCGACACCAAGCATACGGAGTCCCGAAGAAATTCCCGAACTTCAGGGAATTATACCATATTTTCCGAAGACTACCGGGGCTTCCCAAGCTTACGACGAGGGTTCGATTCCCCTCACCCGCTCCATCCCGTAAGCCGGTAACGTGAGATCCCCAAGCCAGCATTTGGGGTTTCGCTTGGTCCCGTCACGGTGCTCGGCGCCAGAGGGTTCGCGCGCCGTCGCCAGTGTCGCTTGGGCCGATGGCGAGCCGCCGCCTCATTCGCCGCTGAAGCCGCCCACGTCGCCCTGCGCCACCGCGACCGACTTGACGATCGCGTAGCAATCGACCCCCGGCGCCAGACCCAGCGCAAGCGCCGAGCGACGCGTGATCCGCGCCAGGATCAGGTCCTCGCCCAGCCGAAGCTGTACCGCCGCCCCCGGCCCCTCGCCCAGGCGCACCTGGGTCACCGTCGCAGGCAGGATGTTGAGCGCCGAAAGCGCGCTGGGGCGCCTGCGCGCAACGATCACCTCATGGGCGTGGATACGCACCCGCAGACGCGCGCCGGGATCGGCCTCGACACGCGGCAGCACCAGTTCTCCGCCGCTGATCGACAGCACGGAAAGCCCGTCCCCGGTATGGGCCGAAAGTGTCGCGGGCAACACGGCGCCCGCCTCGCGCACCCCCAGCGCCGGGATCGCGTCGGGATCTGAGAGCACCTCGGCCAGCGGTCCCTCGCGCCGGACACACCCGTCGCGCAGGATCATCACCCGGTCGGCCAGACGCGCAAGTTCCTCTGCCGAATGCGTGACATAAAGGATCGGCACGCCGGCCGCGTCGCGCAGGGCCTCGATATGGGGCAGGATCTCGGCCCTGGCGGCGGCGTCGAGGGCTGAGAGAGGCTCATCCATCAACAGCACCCGCGGACAGGAAAGAAGTGCGCGCGCGATCGCCACCCGCTGGCGCTGGCCGCCCGAAAGCTGCGCGACCTGGCGCCGCATCAACGGCCCAAGCCCAAGCGCCGCGCCCACCACGTCGGGATCGGGCCGCGCCCCCCGTCCACGGGCGCGGCGCACGGCGTAGTCGAGATTGCCCTGCACATCGAGATGCGGGAAAAGCCGCGCGTCCTGAAACACATAGCCCACGCCGCGGCGATGCGGCGGCAGAAAGCGGCGGCCGTCTTGCCAGATCTCGCCGCCAAACGAGACGCGGCCTTCGGCGCCGCGTTCAAGCCCGGCGAGAACACGCAGCAGGCTGGATTTGCCGCTGCCCGAGGGGCCGAACAGCACGGTAAGGCCGCGCGCGGGCAGTTCCGCCGCGACTTGCAGCGCGAAATCGGGAAAGCACAGCGCGATGTCGAAGCTCAGGCTCATCGCAGGGCCCGCCCCGGCGCACGGCGGTTCAGGGTGTAGACCGCCAGCAGCACGACGAAGGAAAAGACCAGAAGGCCGGCCGAAAGCGTCTGGGCACCGGCGTAATCCAGCGTCTCGACATGTTCGTAGATCGCGATCGACAGCACCCTGGTCTTGCCCGGAATGTTGCCTCCGACCATCAGCACCACGCCGAATTCACCCACCGTATGGGCGAAGCTCAGCACCAGCGCCGTCAGATAGCCGCGCAGCGCCATCGGGGCCGCGACGCTGAAAAAAGCGTCGCGCGGCCCCGCGCCCAGGGTCGCGGCGGCCTCCAGCGGGGCACGGCCCACGGCCTCGAACGCCGCCTGCAGCGGCTGCACCGCGAAGGGCAGCGAATACAGCATCGAGGCCAACACCAGCCCGGTGAAGGAAAACGTCAGCGTCGTGCCCGTGGCCCGCACCCAAAGCCCGCCCAGGGCCGTATCGGGGGCGAAGAGGACCAGGATGTAGAACCCCAGCACCGTCGGCGGCAACACCAGCGGCAGCGCGGTGACCGCCTCGATCACCGGCCGCGCGCGGACCCGCGTATGGGCCAGCCACCAGGCCAGCGGCGTGGCCAGCGCGACCAGGATCACCGCCACCAGCCCGGCCAGCTTCAGCGTCAGCCAGACAGGGCCCAGGTCGACGCCAAGATCGGGCATCAGGCGGGACCGTAGCCGAATTCGGCCTTCACCGCCTGGGCGGCCTTGCCCTTCAGGAAGGCCAGGAACCCCTTGGCCGCCGGGTTGTCACGGCCGTGGCTCAGCAGGGCCGCGTCCTGGCGGATCGGGGTGTAATCCTTCTGCGGCACCAGCCAGATCGCCCCGCCCTTCGGCGCCGTCGGCCCCTTCAACGATGAATAGGCCACGAAACCAGCCGGCGCGGCGCCGCTTTTGACCAACGCGAAGGTCTGGCCGATGTTCTGGCCCATCACGATCTTGCCCGCGACCTGCGTCTTGATGCCCATCGCGCCCAAAGTCTCTTCCGCCGCCTGCCCATAGGGGGCAAGCTTTGGGTTGGCGATCGCCAGATGCGCCAGCCCGGCGCCGGTCAGAAAGCCGGCGGGATCAGGGATCCGCGCCTGCCCCGGCGCCCAAAGCGCCAGCTTGCCCACCGCATAGGTAAAGCGGCTTCCCGTCACCACGCGGCCCTTCTTCTCCAGCGCTTCGGGGGTCACCGCATCGGCCGAAAGCATCACGTCGAACGGCGCACCCTTGAGAACCTGCGCCGCGATCACCCCGGTCGAGGCGACGGTGAGCGTAATATGGTTGCCGCTTTCGGCGTCGTATTTCTGGGCGATCGCCTTGGCCGCATCCGCAAAGTTGGCGGCCACGGCCACCAGCGCATCCGCCGCCACCGCGCGCCCCGGATGGGCCAGACCCAGGGACAACGCGACCAGTGCGACGGCCAGCACGGGGCGGCGATGTTGGGCGGGACGGAATCGGCGGGGTTCTTGGTGGATCGGCATGACGGGCTCCTTTCGGGTGTGGCGTGGATCTTCATTATGTTTCGACAAACATATCGCCCGAGGCGCGCGATGGATCAAGCGTTATTTCCCGCCAAACATAACCAACCCCAAGACCGTCGCATCGGCCGTCGCGGTTTCACATGCCAAAGCGGGTGGTATCACCGTCGGTCGCGCCCCGGCGCGTATGTCCCGCGACCAACGGCCAGGCGGCGCTTTCCATCCGCGCGGCGATCCATCTCGCGGCCCCAAAGGCTTCGCCACTCTCAACCCTTGCGCAACAGTCGCTGCAATTCGGCGATCCGCGCCGCGCCGGCCCGGGCGGCGTCCTCCTCCAGCCCGCGATAGGCCTTCAGCACCCGCAGCCCCAGATCGCTGAGGTGTGCTCCGCCGCCCCTTGCCCCGCCCCGCGTGCTTTCGACCAACGGCGCGCGGAAAGCCGCGTTCATCTCCTCCACCAGCGACCAGGCGCGCTTGTAGCTCATCCCCATGGCCCGCCCGGCAGCCGAGATCGAGCCGCTCTCGCGGATCGCTTCCAGAAGATCGGCCTTGCCGGGGCCGAGCATCGCGTCAGAGCCGAAAAGCACACGCAGGCGCAGGCGGGGAGAGCAGGGTTCGGTCATGGCGGGAAGGGTCCGATGCGGGCCGCGGGATTGCAAGGAAAATTCGCACGCGACCGGCGCGGCGTCAGTTCGCGGCTTCGGCGGCAACCTTGCGGATCCGTTCGACCATCGCACGCAGCCCGTTCGAGCGCTGCGACGACAGATGTTCGTTCAGCCCCAGCCGGGCCAGTTCGGCCGGCGCGTCGACCCGGCCCACCTCGGCCACGCTGAGGCCCGAATAAAGCGCGTGCAGAATGGCGATCAGCCCGCGCACGATCATCGCGTCGCTCTCGCCCTGGAAATCGAAGGTGGCATCGGGCCCGCTGCCCTCGATCCTGGGCAGGATCCAGACCTGGCTGGCGCAGCCGTCGACCTTGGTGGCGGGCACGCGGAAGGCCTCGTCAAGCGGCGGCATCTCGCGGCCCAGCTCGATCACATGGCGGTAGCGGTCTTCCCAATCGTCGAGAAATTCGAAGGTCTCGGCGATTTCCTCGAATGCGGGGCTGGCCATCGGCGTCTCCTTTTCGTCCTGACCTAAGCGCAGCGCGCCGAAACGTCCAGAGGAGGCGACATCTGCCCACCGCTTTCGCCCGCCGCCGCCGTCTCGCGACCCCCTGGCACACAGATGCGCCATTTCCCCCGCAAGCCGTGCCTGCGCGCGCGCCGCCTTCTATGTGGCCCAGATATCCCGGGCACGCGGAGCGCGGCGCCCGGGCCGCCGGGCCGACGATCCGCAAAGCCGCCCGATCCCGCCAAGCAGACGCTTTTCAAAGCGCCCGCTTTGGGCTACCCAGAGGCGACGCAACGGGCACGGGGACAAGGGCCTTGGGGATGAAGACACCGCTGATTGCCGCGCTCGCGGCCACATTGACGCTCAGCGCCTGTGGCTCGTTCTCGTCACGGATCAACCCGTTCAACTGGGGCAAGCACCGCGCGCCCAAGGGGGATGTCCTCACGCCGGCTGGCGGCTACCCCGCCGCGCGCACAGCCGGGCCGCTGGTGCCAAGGGTGCAATCGATGCGCGTCAACCGCACCCCCGATGGCGCCATCGTGCGCGCCACCGGTCTGCCGCCGACCCAGGGCTACTGGGACGGCAAGCTGGTGGCCACCAACGACGGCAAGCCCGATGAACATGGCGTGATGACCTACCGTTTCGTGCTGGTGCCGCCGCCGGAAGCCACCCCCGTCTCCACCCCGCAATCGCGCGAGGTCAACGTCGCCGCCCATATCGACAACAACGCCCTGCGCGCGATTCGCCGTATCGTGGTCGAGGGCGCGCAGAACAGCCTGACGGCGCGGCGCTAAGCCATGGCGCCGCAGGTCCTGATCCTCAACGGCCCGAACCTCAACCTGCTGGGCCAGCGCCAGCCCGAGATCTACGGCGCCGAAACCCTTGCCGATGTCGAGACCGCCTGCGCTGCGCTCGCAGCCTCCCTGGGCCTCGGCACCGATTGCCGCCAGTCCAACCACGAAGGCGAACTGGTCACCTGGATCCAGGACGCTCGCGCCACCGCCGCCGCCATCATCATCAACCCCGGCGCCTACAGCCATACCTCGGTGGCGATCCTTGACGCGCTGAACGCCTATGACGGCCTGGTGCTCGAGGTCCACATCTCGAACATCCACCAGCGCGAAGCCTTCCGCCACCATTCCTACGTCTCGCGCCGCGCCGAGGGCGTGATCGCGGGCTTCGGCACCGAAGGCTACCTGCTGGCGCTGCGCCGCGCCGCCAGCCTGCTGGCCCCCTGACCCTTTCATTGTTCCCCAAATACGCCGGCACCGGATCCGCAACGCGCCCGCCGCCAGGGCCGCGCCCGGCTCAGGCCTCTCGCGAAACCTCGGCCCCCGCCGAACGCGCGTGCGCAATTCGCCGGTTGTAGCGGACTGACGACAACAGCGAGAGGCCGATGAAACCCGCACCCAGGCCCCCGGTGACCAGTTCCGAAATCTCCACCAGCGTTTGCGCATACATGATCACCGCCAGCGCCAGGATCGAATAGAACGCCCCGTGTTCAAGATAGCGGAACCGCGCCAGGGTCTCGCGCTCGACCAAGGTCACCGTCAACGCGCGCACATAGAAGGCGCCAGTCCCCAGCCCGATGGCGATCAGGAACAGGTTCTGCGTCAGCGCGAAAGCCCCCACCACGCCGTCGAAGCTGAAGGACGCATCCAGCACCTCCAGATACAGGAACGCCCCCAGCCCGCCCACCGCCGCCGCACCGCGCGCGGCCGCGCCCGCGTCCAGCACATGACCCAGCAATTCGACCCCGGTGAAGACCAGCATCCCCAGCAGCGCGGCGAACAGGAAATCCCCCGCCACCCGATGCGGCAGCGCCCAGGCGACGGCCAGCACCACAACCAGCACGAAGGCGATCTCCAGCCCGCGCACCCGGGCGCAATCGCGCAGTCGGCATTCCAGCCGCGAGATCCAGTCCACCTGCTTGTGCTCGTCCATGAAATAGCGCAGCCCCACCAGCATCAGAAAGGTGCCGCCGAAGGCCGCGATCGATAGATGCGCCTCCTCCATGATGCGGGCATAGGCCTGCGGCTCGGCGGCCGCCAGACGCAGCGCCGCCACCGGGCTCAGATGGGCCGCGACCGCGACCACCAGCAGGGGCAGCAGCACCCGCATCCCGAAGACCGCGATCAAGATCCCCCAGGTCATGAAACGCCGCTGCCAGACCGGGGACATCTGCTTCAGCTTGCCGGCATTGACGATCGCGTTGTCGAAGCTGAGCGAAATTTCCAGCACCGCCAACACCACCCCGACCGCCAGCGCCGACAGCGCGCCGCCCAGGCTGTGGGACGCCTGCCAGCCCAGCCAGAAAGCCAGACACAACCCTACCGCCGTCGCGGCGAAAGCCGTGCGGAACTGAACACGCGCGCTTTGCATCCGGCTCCCCTTGGCTTCCGGCTTGACCGGGCCCGCCGCATCCTCGACCGGTCCCCGCGCCCTGCCCGGGACCGGCGGCGCACCGGGTGGTCCGGATATGGGAAGCGCGGGGGATCAACTCAACCCGTGCCTCTTGCGGGTTTCGCCGCCCTGGCCCATGATCCGGACGCCCGTGGCGCATTTGCCACGCCGCCCGGAAGCCCAAAGGAAAGTCCCATGCTCAGCGAAGCCGCACATGGTGTGTTCACCATCGCCTGCACCCCGTTCCTGCCCGATGGCGCGCTCGATCACGCCTCGGTCGCCTCGATGACCGAATTCTACCTTCAGCGCGGCGCCACCGGGCTGACGCTGCTGGGGGTAATGGGCGAGGCGCCGAAGCTGACCCAGGCCGAAAGCCTGGAGGTGGTGCGCGGCGTGGCCGAAGTGGTCGCCGGCGCGGTGCCGATCGTGGTGGGCGTCTCGGCGCCCGGCTTCGCCGCGATGGCCGAACTGGCGGCGGGCGCGATGCAGGCGGGCGCGGCCGGCGTGATGGTGGCGCCGCCTTCCAGCCTGCGCACCGACAGCCAGATCCTCGACTATTACGGCAATGTCGCCCGCATGCTGGGCGACACGCCCTTCGTGCTGCAGGATTTCCCGCTGGTGACGGGGGTGCAGATCGCGCCCGATGTGCTGCTCAAGATCTTCGCGGCGCATCCGACCTGCGTGATGCTCAAGCACGAGGACTGGCCCGGGCTCGACAAGATCAGCGCGCTGCGCCGCGCCTCGGACCGGGGCGCGCGGCGGGTGTCGATCCTGTGCGGCAACGGCGGCCAGTTCCTGCCCGAGGAGCTGGCCCGCGGCGCCGACGGCGCGATGACGGGCTTTGCCTTCCCCGAGATGATGGCCGGCGTGGTGGCCGCCCATCAGGCCGGCGACCGCGCCCGCGCGCAGGACATCTTCGACGCCTATCTGCCGCTGGTGCGCTACGAGGCCCAGCCCGGGCGTGGCCTGGCGATCCGCAAGCATATCCTGGCCCTGCGCGGCGCCATCAAACATGCCGACCTGCGCGCCCCGGGCGCCGGCCTCAACCCCGATGCGATTGCCGAAGTCGCATTCCTGATCGACCGCCAGGAACGCCGCCTGGCCGAGCTCGGCCTCTGATCCGGACCGCGCGCGCCCCGCGAATCCCTGCCTCGGCCGGCGCGCCGCGCCTAGGGCGCGCGCGTCCGGTCCCGCGTGACCGGCGGTCTCGGTTCACGCAAAACACACGCAAAATCACGCCCGCGTCAATATAACCCTTGATCCTGCCTCCACGCACGTCATCGTGAGGTCAGAGCGCCCGCGAGGCGCCCCCGAGAACCACAACCTCTGGGAGGAGGATCCATGAAATTCCTGACCGCCGCGGCCCCGACCGCGCTTCTGACCGCCGCGCTGCTGACCGTCGCCGCCCCCGCCGCCCGCGCCGAGGGCGCCTGCGATCCGGGCGAGACGGTGATCAAGTTCAGCCATGTCACCAACGCCACCAAGCATCCCAAGGGCATCGCCGCCCAGATGTTCGCCGACCGCGTCAACAAGGAGATGAACGGCAAGGTCTGCGTCGAGGTGTTCCCGAACTCGACCCTCTACAATGACGACAAGGTGCTGGAGGCGATGCTGCAGGGCGACGTGCAGATGGCCGCGCCCAGCCTGTCGAAATTCGAAAGCTTCACCAAGGTGTTCCGGCTGTTCGACCTGCCGTTCATGTTCAAGAACATCGCCGCGGTGGACGAATTCCAGAATTCCGAGACCGGCCAGAAGATGAAATCCTCGATGGAGCGTCGCGGCCTGAAGGGGCTGGAGTTCTGGCATTCCGGGATGAAGCAGTTCTCGGCCAACAAGCCGCTGATCGAGCCGACCGACGCGAAGGGGCTGAAATTCCGCGTGCAGCCCTCGGACGTGCTGGTGGCGATGATCAAGGCGCTTGGCGCCTCGCCGCAGCCGATGGCGTTCTCCGAGGTCTATTCGGCGCTGCAGCAGGGCGTCGTGGACGGGCAGGAAAACACCTGGTCGAACATCTACGGCCAGAAGTTCTACGAGGTCCAGGACGGCATCACCGAAACCAACCACGGCACGCTGGATTATCTGGTCGTGACCTCGACGGATTTCTGGGACGGGCTGGATCCGGCGGTGCGCGACCAGCTGACCACGATCTTGCATGAGGTCACCGTCAGCCGCAACGGCGCCGTGACCGAGATCGAGGCGCAGAACCGCCAGAACATCCTCGACGCCGGATCGAAGATCCGCGAACTGACCCCCGAGCAGCGCGCCGCCTGGGTGGCGACGATGAAGCCGGTCTGGACCGAATTCGTCAAGGATGTGGGCCAGGACAACATCGACGCGGCCCAGGCGATCAACGCCAAGCACTAGGCCCGCGCGGCATATCCAGGGCGGCCCCGGCAGCGGGGCCGTCCGCGACCGACACGGCCCCGGGGGAAGGATGGCCCAGCACCAGACGCGCCGGATGCGCGGATTTGAAGAGAACGCCATCGCCTTCATCCTGGGGGCGATGACGCTGCTGACCTTCGCCAATGTCTGCGTCCGCTACCTGTTCAACCTGCCCGCCGCCTTCGCCTTCGAGGAATGGTCGGGCCTGACGCTGCCGCACACCATCCTGTGGGCGCAGGAGGTGGTGCTGTATCTCTTCGCCTGGCTGGTGATCTTCGGCATCTCGCACACCATCCGGGTGACGGCAAACCTGGGCGTCGACGCGCTGACCCAGTCGCTGCCGCATCGCGGCCGCCGCGCCGCGGCCCTGGCCGCAGCCGCCGCTTGCCTGATCTACGCCGCGCTGATGCTCAAGGGCGCCTGGGATTACTGGGCCCCCTTCGCCGGGCTCTACGAGACCACCGGGCGCTGGTTTCCCACCGGCATCAACTGGAAGACCCGCGACCGCGCCTTCTACATCACCGAACAGATCCCGATGCCGCATGTCCTGGATTTCCTGGCCGCCTGGATCAACCAGGGCGAGGTCTGGGACAAGATGCCCCGGGTGATCCCCTATCTGATCCTGCCGCTCGGGCTGGCGCTGGTGCTGATCCGTTTCCTGCAGGCCGGCTGGGCCATCCTGACCGGCACCCGTTCCAGCCTGATCGTCAGCCACGAGGCCGAGGACGACCTGCGCGCCCTTGCCCCCGAGCCCAAGGAATAACCTGCGTGTCGATCGTTCTGCTCTTTCTCGGCATCATCGCGCTTTTGCTGATCGGCGTGCCGATCGCGGTGGCGCTGGGGCTGTCGTCGATCCTGTTCCTGCTGTGGGAATCCAACGCCTCTCTGGCCTCGGTGGCGCAGACCTTCTTTCAGGCGATGCAGGGCCATTACACGCTGCTGGCGATCCCGTTCTTCATCCTCGCGTCCACCTTCATGTCCACCGGCGGCGTGGCGCGGCGGATCATCCGCTTCTCGATCTCGCTGGTCGGGCACCTGCACGGCGGGCTGGCGATCGCGGGCGTGCTGGCCTGCATGATGTTCGCGGCGCTCTCGGGCTCGTCGCCCGCGACGGTGGTGGCGATCGGCTCGATCGTGATCGCGGCGATGCGCCAGATCGGCTATTCGCGCGACTTCGCCGCCGGGGTGATCTGCAACGCGGGTACCCTGGGCATCCTGATCCCGCCGTCGATCGTGATGGTGGTCTATGCCACCGCGACCGAGGTCTCGGTCGGGCGGATGTTCCTGGCGGGCGTGATCCCGGGCCTCGTCGCCGGCACCATGCTGATGAGCGCGATCTACATCATCGCCCGGATCAAGGGCCTGCCCAAGGGCCAGTGGCAGGGCTGGGCCGAAATCGCCCGCAGCTTCCGCGACGCCTTCTGGGGCCTGATGCTGATCGTCATCATCATGGTCGGGATCTACGGCATCCCCGGCCTCACCGGCGGCCTCTTCACGCCCACCGAGGCCGCCGCCGTCGCCTCGGTCTACGCCTTCTTGATCGCGATATTCGTCTACCGCGACATGGGCCCCCTGGCGCGCGAAAACGCCCCGCCGGTGGCGCTCTGGCGTCAGCCCTCGGCGCTGATCACCGGCTTCTTCCACGCCGACACCCGCCGCGCGCTCTACGATGCCGGCAAGCTCTCGATCACGCTGATGTTCATCATCGCCAACGCGCTGATCCTCAAGCAGGTGCTGACCGATCAGCGGGTCCCGCAGCAGATCGCCGAGGCGATGCTGGGCGCGGGGCTGAACCAGATCACCTTCCTGATCGTGGTCAACCTGATCCTGCTGATCGGCGGCCAGTTCATGGAACCCTCGGGCCTGATCGTGATCGTCGCGCCGATCGTCTTCCCGATGGCGATCAGCCTGGGCATAGATCCGATCCACCTGGGCATCATCATGGTCGTCAACATGGAAATCGGCATGATCACCCCGCCAGTCGGGCTGAACCTCTTCGTCACCTCGGGCGTGGCCGGCATGTCGGTGATGCGCGTGGTCCGGGCGGCGGCGCCGTTCCTCGGCATCCTCTTCCTGTTCCTGATCCTGGTGACCTATGTCCCCTGGCTCTCGACCTGGCTGCCGACGATGCAACTCGGCCCGGAACGCGTGGCTCACTGAACCCTTTCATCTTGGCGAAAATACTCCGGGGGGGCGCCGGGGGGGCAGAGCCCCCCCGCCCCGAACCCCGCAGCTCACGCCATCGGCTGCAGGATCTCCACCTCCTCGCCGCCCCGCAGCGCGGTATAGAAGCACGACCGGCGGTTGGTATGGCAGGCCGGCCCCTCCTGCGCGACCAACACCAGCAGGCTATCACGGTCGCAATCCACCCGCATCTCGATCAGCCGCTGGACATGGCCCGAGGTCTCACCCTTCACCCAGAACGCCTGACGCGATCGTGACCAATAGGTCACGCGCCCGCTCTCCAGCGTCTTGGCCACCGCCTCGGCGTTCATCCAGGCCATCATCAGAACCTCTCCGGTGGCGCTTTCCTGCGCGATCACGGGGATCAGGCCATTCGCATCATAGGTCAGGGTCGCGGGGTCGAACATCTTCGTTCCTTTGCAAAGCGTGCCTGGCGGACTATCTAGGGGGCAAAGCTGCGCGAGAAAAGACATGAGCAACGAGACCGACCTGGTCAAACTCTATTCCGGCCGGATCCTGGAACTGGCCGCCGACATTCCGCACACCGGCCGGCTCGAGGCGCCCATGGCCAGCGTCAAGCGCCGCTCTCCGCTTTGCGGCTCGACCGTGACGGTGGATCTGGACGTCGAAGACGGCCGCATCAGCCGCTTCGCGCAGGATGTGAAGGCCTGCGCGCTGGGGCAGGCCTCGGCCTCGGTGCTGGGGGGCCAGGTAATCGGCCGGACCCGCGCCGAGGTGGAACGCGCCCGCGACCAGCTGCGCGCCATGCTGAAAGAGGACGGCCCGGTGCCCGACGCGCCCTTCGACGGGCTAGAGGTGCTGCTGCCAGCGCGCAGCTACAAGAACCGCCATGCCTCGATCCTGCTGGCGCTGGAGGCCACCGCCGAAGCCATGGCCCAGGCCGAGAAACAGGCCTGCGCCTGAGCGGCGGGGCAAGCGCGGCACGTAGGCGGCCCGTGGGATGGCGCAGCTTGAGGTTGCGGCTTTGCCCTTCACGGCGCGGCAAGCCCCGGCGCTGACCCGAGACAGGCACAGTTCACGCGGCCTACCCGCCCGGAGGGGGGCAGCGGCCCGCCCTGCGCCAGCGGGGCGCATCGGGCTTGGGCGGCAGCACGCACTGGCGGCGCAGGCAGAACCCGGGCGACGCAGGCATAACCCGGCCTGCCGCGCCCTACCCCAGCGCGTAGCCCGCGCCGCGCACCGTGCGCACCGGGTCCTCGCCGCCATGCTGGCACAGCGCCTTGCGCAGCCGCCCGATATGGACATCCACGGTGCGGGTATCGACATAGATGTCGCGCCCCCAGACCCGGTCCAGCAATTGCTCGCGGCTCCAGACCCGGCCCGGCTTTTCCATGAAGGTGGCCAGCAGGCGGAATTCCGTCGGACCCAGCTTCAGCACGTCCGAGCCGCGATAGACACGGTGGCTTTCGCTATCAAGCCTGATGTTCTCGAATTCCAGCACCGCCCCCACGGTCGAGGGCCGCACCCGGCGCAGCTGGGCGCGCACGCGGGCCATCAGCTCGACCACCGAATAGGGCTTGATGACGTAATCGTCGGCGCCGGTTTCCAGGCCGCGCACCCGGTCGACTTCCTCGGAGCGGGCCGACAGCATGATGATCGGCGTGCCACGCGTGTCACTGCGGGTCTTGATCTGGCGGCAGACCTCGATCCCCGAGACGCCGGGCAGCATCCAGTCCAGCACCACGATGTCGGGGGTTTCCTCGTCCATCAGCATCAGCGCCTCGTCGCCGGTCTCGGCCCGGACTACCCGAAAGCCCTCGGCCTCTAGGTTATAGGCCAGAACCTCGCGCTGCGCCGGCTCGTCCTCGACCACCAGAACGGAAGGGGCTTCGTTTGCCATCAGGCCTGGCCCTCCCCCGCCGCGCCCGTCGCGTAAGAGGTGCGATCGCCCTTGGGCCGGGCCTCCTCGGGCATCTTGCCGGTGACCAGATAGATCACCTGTTCGGCGATCGTGGTGGCGTGATCGCCCATGCGCTCGATGTTCTTGGCGATGAAATGCAGATGCATGCAGGCCGTGATGTTGCGCGGATCCTCCATCATGTGGGTCAGGAATTCGCGAAACAGGGCGTTGTACATCTGGTCCACGTCCTGGTCGCGCAGGCGCACGTCGGCGGCCAGTTCCTGATCGCGCTGGATATAGGCGTCAAGCGCATCCTTCAGCATCAGTTCGACTTCCTTGGCCATGCGCCGGATCGCGCCGCCCGCGCCCTCGATCGCCGGCATCTGCGACAGCACCGTGGACCGCTTGGCCAGGTTCTTGGCGTAATCGCCCACCCGTTCCAGGCTGGCCGAGATCTTCATCACGCTCAGCACCGTGCGCAGGTCCGACGCGGTGGGCGCGCGCAGCGCGATCACCCGCGCAGCCTCTTCCGTCACCTGCTGGTCGAGCGCGTCGATCAGCTTGTCATTGGCGCGTACCCGGTCGGCCAGTTCCTCGTCGCGGGTCTCGAGCGCGCGCGACGCATCCAGGATCGCGCTTTCCACCAGCCCGCCCATCTTCATGATCATCGCCTGGATCGCCTCCAGGTCGCGGTCGAAGGCGGCGGCGATATGGGTGGTTTCGATCGTCATGTCCTGCTCTCCTGCCCGGCGCGGCCGGTGCTGTCTCGTGGTGGGGCCTACTGGACCCGAAGTCTAGCAGATCGCCCCGCCGAATGAAGGCGCCTTCGCGCTGCGGGACCCGGCGGACCCTGGCCACCGATCCGGCCCCCCGGTGCGGCCCTGAAGCCCCTCTACGACATCGGCGCAATGCTTTTGTGACGACAGTGCAACAGATCCATGACAGCGGCGGGGGCGCGCCGCGCCACCTAGGACATCGGCGCCGCCGGCAGGATCACCGTGAAGCGGCTGCCCTTTCCCGGCGCACTTTCGATGCGAAACCGGCCGCGGTGGCGGTTGACGATATGCTTGACGATCGCCAGCCCCAGCCCGGTGCCGCCCTGCTCGCGCGAGCGGTGGCTGTCGACGCGGTAGAACCGTTCCGTCAGGCGCGGGATATGCACCGCCTCGATGCCCTCGCCACGGTCGATGACCGACACCACCACCGCCGGGCCGCGCAGGCCGGGATCGCGCGCCTCGCGCTGGATGCCGATAGTCACCCGCTGGCCGGTGGCGCCGTATTTCACCGCGTTCTCGATCAGGTTGCTGAACACCTGCGACATCTGATCGGAATCGGCCAACACCTCGGCCGGGCCACCCTGCGGATCGTCCAGCTCGATCGTGACGCCCGCGGCCTCGGCCATCGGGCGAAGCGTGGTCATCGCCGCCTGCACGCGGCGCAGGACATCGACCCGCGACGAGGGCCGCACGCGTTCCTCGGCCTCGACCCGGCTAAGCGAAAGCAGATCGCTGACCAGCCGGTTCATGCGGCCCGCCTCGCGCTCCATGATTGCCAGGAAGCGCTCGCGCGCGGCGGCGTCGTCGCGGGCGGCGCCCTTGAGCGTCTCGATGAAGCCCAGAAGCGCGGTCAGCGGGGTGCGAAGTTCATGGCTGACGTTGGCCACGAAGTCGCGACGCATCTGGCTGGCCTGCACCAGATCGGTGGTGTCCTCGAAACTGACCAGCACGCCGCCGCCCGCGACCGGGGCGGTCAGCACGCTCCAGGCCGTCTCATGCCCGCCGGTGCCCGAGACGGTGATCTGCGCCTGGCCCGGTTGGCGCAGTCGCTTGGTGCTTTCCACCGCGTCCAGCACGCTGGGCTGGCGCATCACGGTGACATGATGGCGCCCGGTCAGGCCGCGGCCATAGATCGCCTCGGCCCCGCCATTGGCGGCGCGGATCCGTTCATCCGCACCGATCAGAACCAGGGGCAGCGGCACCCCCGCGATCAAAGAGGTCACCAGTTCCGATTCCATGCGCCGCGCTCCGTCCGTTGCCGCCCGCAACCTGCGCCAGACGCCTTGCCAAGTAAACCGCCGCCACCTGCCGCCGCGATCCGACCCTACCGCCGGCCGCGCCGCCGCCCAGACCATCCCGGCCGGCCGCGCGGTGCCGAAGCTGCCTAGCCTGTGCTTCGTAAGCCGCCACGCGACCGCCTGGCGTGCCCGCTGACGGGGGTGGGCGCGGGAGAATGCGCGCCCGCGCCGCCCAGCCCCCTTGCGTCGTGGCGCCCGCCTGCTACGCTGTGCATTCGTGGGCGGGGACTTCGCACCTTTCGGGGAGGGCGCGACATGCCGCGAATTCTACTGATCGAGGCCGATCTGCCGGGCGCCGCCCCCGGCGAAACGGAAAGGCTGTGCTGGCAGCAACTGAACGCGGTGCATCTGCGACGGATCCAGCCCGTGATGGTGATCTGCCCGCTTCTGGCGCGGGATTTCGACGCGATCGAGGTGATCGACCGCCTCGGCCGCCTGAAATGGCACGGCGCGCTGCATGTGCTGTTTCCGGCATTGCCGAATCCGGGCCTCGTGCGCCGCGAATTGCTGGCCTTCGCGCGCGACCACGCGCCGGCGATGTCGGTCGAGACGCTGGAGCCGGAGATCGCCGCGCTATGACGCCGCCGCGACCCCGGCGCTGAAATCGCGCAGCAGCAGCGCGATCTCCTCGACGCCGACCGACACGCGGAAGAAGCCCTCGGAGATGCCGGCGCGGGCGCGGGCTTCGGGTGCGACATTGCGATGCGACGAGGAATTGGGATGCGACAGCGTGGTGCCGATATCACCCAGCGTCGGCGCAAAGGCGACCTCGGGCATCGCCCGCACCAGCGCATTTGCCGCCGCGCGCCCGCCTTCCAGCTCGAACGAGACCATGTTGCCGCCGCGCGCGCCCAGCAGCGCCACCGCCCGGTTGTGGTCGGGATGGTCGGGACGGGTGGGATAGACCACCCGCCGTACGCCCTTCAGCCCGGCCAGGTGATCGGCCAGCACACGGGCGTTTTCCTCGGCGCGGTCATAGCGCAGCGGAAAGCTCATCAACCCGCGTTCGGCCAGCCAGCAATCGAACGGGCTGGGCGTCATGCCGGTGGTCACGGCGAAATCGTAGATCGCCTTGCGCAGGCCCGGATCACGGGCCGCGACATAGCCCAGCGTCGCGTCGGAATGACCGGCCAGCAGCTTGGTCACCGAATGGATCACGATATCGGCGCCATGATCGAAGGGCCGGTAGCCGCGTGGCGTGGTAAAGGTGTTGTCAACCGCCAGCAACACGCCGCGGTCGTTGCAGATCCGCGCGATCCCCTCCATATCGGCCACCCGCAGCGTCGGGTTCGACACCACCTCGACCAGGACCATCCGCGTCTCGGGGCGGATCGCGGCCTCCAACGTCGCCGGATCGGTGGGGTCGAACAGGCCCGTCGCGATGCCGAAGCGCGCCAGGTCCTGGGTCATCAGCCGAAGCGACCGGCCGTATAGCTGATCGCCCCCCAGCACATGATCGCCCGCCCCCAGAATGCCCATCAGCGCCGCGGTGACCGCCGCCATGCCCGAGCCGGTGACCAGCCCGCCCTCGGCGCCTTCAAGCATGTCGATCTTGCGTGCCAGCACATCGGCGTTGGGGTGGCCCTCGCGCGCGTAGGTATAGCCAGCGACCGCGCCGCCATATTGCGCGTCCAGTTGATCGGGGTTTTCCGAAGCATAGACGACCGAAGGCTGCAAGGGCGTACCCACCGCGCGGCTAACGCTGTCGGGCCAGGGCGCCCGACGGACAAGGGTTTCGAGCGGCTTGCGATCGGTCATCGGTATCTCCATCTGTCGCGCCCTTGGTGACACGAGGATGGGACGGCGGCAAGCCGGATCGTTGCGGTGCCGCAAGGGGGGGCGCTGCCCCCGTCCCGGCCGCGGCCGGGCCTCCCCCGGAGTATTTTCGCCAAGATGAAGAAAAGAAAGCCCCCCTGGCCCTTCATCTTGGTGCAAATACTCTCGGGGGGTGCGGGGGGCAGACAGCCCCCCGCCTGTCAGAGCGCGCGCAACCCCTTGCGGAAGCGGCGCATGTTCTCCTGATAGTGGCGCGCGGTGTCGGCCAGCGCCTTGCGCGCCGGGGCGTCAAGTTCGCGCGCCACGCGGCCAGGAGCGCCCATCACCAGCGCGCCGTCGGGGATTTCCTTGCCTTCGGTGATCAGCGCCCCGGCCCCGATCAGGCAGCCGCGGCCGATCTTCGCGCCGTTCAGCACCGTCGCCCCCATGCCGATCAGGCTGCCGTCGCCGATCGTGCAGCCGTGCAGCATCACCTTGTGCCCGATGGTGCAATTCTCGCCGATCGTCAGCGGATAGCCCATGTCGGTGTGGAAGACGCAGTTCTCCTGCACGTTGGATCCGGCGCCGACCAAGATCGGCTCGTTGTCGCCGCGCAGGGTGCAGCCGAACCAGACCGAGGCGGCCGATCCCAGCACCACCCGGCCGATCAGATTGGCGTCGGGCGCCACCCAGTAATCGCCGTCCTCGGGAAATTGCGGGGCCTGCCCGTCCAGCTCATAGATCATCGCGCTTCGAACTCCTCGTTCAATCCGCGCACGAAATCGCTCAGCCAGGGCTGCCGGTCGGCCCGCGCCCGCTCGGCCACCAGGATGGTGCGCAGCTCTTCCGCGGCCCGATCCAGTTCGCGGTTGATCAGGACGTAATCATATTCGCCCCAATGGCTGATCTCGTCGCGGCTTTTCGCCATCCGCCCGGCGATCACCGCGTCGCTGTCCTGCGCCCGTCCGCGCAGCCGCGATTCCAGATCGGCGATCGACGGCGGCAGGATGAAGACCGACACCACGTCATGCGCCAGCACCGAGCGCCGCACCTGCTGCCCGCCCTGCCAGTCGATGTCGAGGATCACGTCCTGGCCGTCGGCCAGCCGCGCCTCGACCGGGCCGCGGGGCGTGCCGTAGCGATTGCCGAAGACCTCGGCATGTTCCAGCATCTCGCCCGCCGCGACCATGCGCGCGAATTCCTCGGGGGTACGGAAGAAATATTCGCGCCCGTCCACCTCTCCGGGCCGCGCCGCGCGTGTGGTGGCGGAAACCGAGAACGACATGCCCGCGTCCCAGTCCATCAGCCGACGCGCCAGCGTCGACTTGCCCGCGCCCGAGGGCGAGGACAGGATCACCAACAGGCCGCGCCGCTTCGGCATCGATCACTCCACGTTCTGGATCTGCTCGCGCATCTGGTCGATCACGAGCTTGAGGTCAAGCCCGACCTGGGTGAGCGCCGCATTCTGCGACTTCGAGCACAGCGTGTTGGCCTCGCGGTTGAATTCCTGCATCAGGAAATCCAGCTTGCGACCCACCGGCCCCTCGGCGCGCAGAAGCTTGCGGGCCTGGGCGACATGGGCGTCAAGCCGGTCCAGTTCCTCGGTCACGTCGGATTTGACCGCCAGAAGGGCAAGCTCCTGCGCCACGCGGTCGGGATCGGCGGCGGCGGTGTTTTCCAGCACCCGCGAAAGGTTGGCGCGCAGGGCCTCGGCCATCTGGTCGCGGCGGGCCTCGGCCAGCGCGCGGGCCTCACGCGCGAGGTCCGCGATCCGGCTGATCTGGTCCTCGATCACCTTGGCCAGCGCAGCGCCCTCGGCGGCGCGCATCGCCTGGAAGGCATCGACCAATTCGGCCAGGCTGTCCATCAGCGCGGCCACCAGCGGGGCGCTGTCGGCCTCGTCGGGGTCGGCCCCGGTCTCTGCCACGCCGCGTAACGCCAGCACTTCGGCCGGGCTGACCGCCGCGCAGGCCAGACCCTGCGCCCGCGCGACCTGGTCGATCTGGGCCAACGCCGCCAGCGCCGCGCGCAACCCGGCGGGGTTGATCCGCAGCCCATTGGCCCCGCTGTCGCGTGCCAGCTTCAGCGTCAGGCTGACGTTGCCGCGCCCGATGCGACGGCCAAGCTCGGCCCGAACCGCGGCCTCCAGCCGGTCGATGCCCTCGGGCAGGCGCAGCCGCAGATCCAGCCCCCTGCCGTTCACCCCGCGCATGTCCCAGGCCCAGCTAGCCCCCGCGCCCTGCCCCTTGGCCGAGGCGAACCCGGTCATCGAAACGATCATGCGGCGCCCGCCCTGACGTTAACCATTTTGTAACTTTCTTCCCCCCCGATCCACCGCAAGGTGTATGTTAACCCTTGGGTAATCATTATCGGACTAGGGTTAACAGAGCATGACCCCGTCCACAATGCGCGGCCCCGCGGGGCGGGTGCGGAGGGTTAAGCAGATGATCTGGGGTCCGACGGATCGGATGGGCCGCCCGGGTGGCGGAATGCAGGCAAGCAGCGCGGGCAAGGTAATCGCGCTGAGGGAGTATCGGCAGATGCGGCACGACCCTCTGATCCAGCTGGTGATCGGCTATTGGGAGGCTTTGCGCGCCGGCCGCCCGGCGCCCCTGCGCGCCGAGATCGACCCCCGCGGCATCGAGGCCGCGCTGGATCGGGTCTTCCTGGCCGAGCGTATCGCGCCGGGGGTCGGCCGCTTCCGGCTGGCCGGGATGGGGCTGAACGATCTGATGGGAATGGAAGTGCGGGGAATGCCGCTGACCACGCTGATCCAGCCGGACGGCCGCAAGCGCTTTGCCGAGGCGCTGGAGCAGGTGTTCCAGGGCGGCACGCGCTGTAGCCTGCAGCTTGAGGCCGTGCGCGGTCTGGGCCGGCCGGAACTGGGGGGGCAGATGGTGCTGTTGCCGCTGGTCAACGACCGGGGCGACAACCCCCTGGTGCTGGGCTGCCTAAGCAGCGAAGGGTCGATCGGGCGGGCGCCGCGGCGGATGAACATCGCCGCGCTGCAGCAGACAGAATTCGAGATCACCGCGCCTGACGCCCCGCGCCCCGACCCCAAGCCCGCGCCCGATGCGCTGGATCGCCTTCGGTCGAAAGGGTTTGCCGAGCCGCAGCCGCCGGCCTTCACCCCACCGCCGGGCAAATCGCGCCCCGCGCTGCGGCTGGTGAAAAGCGACATCTGACCAGGCGCCGAAACCGCGCCGCCGATCGGCCAGCGCGGCGGCCGTTCGCGAAGACGGCCTTTCCGATCCGGCGTACCCGGCGTCTGGCGCATGCGGTTCTTCCCCGATCGCGCGCACACCGGATTTGCCGCCGCAATGGCCCGTTTCTGGGGTTTGGCGCACCGGTCACACGCCCGCCCGTCGCCGCGCCGTGGGCGCGCCGCGTCGGGCCGGCTGTCTGCAAGCCGGCCGCCGTGACCGCATTTTCAGCAGCCGCGATCGGCGCCGCTGCCGGGCCCGCCCGCACCTCTGGCCCCGTAGCTCTGGCGCGGGACCCGGGCTAGCGGCCCGTGAAGACAGGTTTGCGCTTTTGCAGGAAGGCCGCGACCCCTTCCGCGAAATCGGCGGAACGGCCGCATTCGCCCTGCAACCTGGCCTCAAGCGCCAGCTGGCTGTCCAGATCGTTGTCGGGGCTGGCGCGCAGGGCCTGCTTGACGCGCGTGTAGGCACCGGTGGGGCCGGCGGCCAGATGCGCGGCACGCGCCCGCCAATGCGCAGCGAAAAGGTCGTCGGGGACGGCTTCCCAGATCAGGCCCCACTCGGCGGCCTGGGTGGCGCTTACCTTGTCGGCGAACAGCGCGGCGCCCATGGCGCGGGCCATGCCGACCAACCGCGGCAGCGCATAGGTGCCGCCGGCGTCGGGGATCAGGCCGATCCGGGTGAAGGCCTGCAGGAAGACCGCGCTTTGCGCCGCGATCACGACGTCGCAGGCCAAGGCGATATTGGCGCCCGCCCCCGCCGCCGCGCCATTCACCGCCGCGATCGTCGGGATCGGGCTGTCGGCGATGGCGCGCAGGATCGGCGCATATTCCTCGCGCAGGGTCTTCGACAGGTCCAGATCGGTGGTATCCTTGCGATCGCCCAGATCCTGGCCCGCGCAGAAACCCCGCCCCGCACCGGTCAGCACCAGGGCGCGCGCGCTTTGGGGTGCCGCCGTCACCGCATCGCGGATTTCGGCGCGCATCACCTGGGTCAGCGCATTCATAACATCGGGCCGGTTCAGCGTCAGCACGCCGATGCCCTCGGCAACCTCATAGGTGATGGTCTGATAGCTCATCTCGGCCCTCCCTTGCGTCGGTGCGCAGCTTAGGGCGGCGGCCGGGCGGGGAAAAGAGGAACCGAGCGTCACTCACGCATGATCTCGGCCAGGCGGCGCTGTTCCTCGGGGGAAAGCGCGGGGCCGCTGTCGGGCATGCGGCGACGGCGGCGCTGGGTGTAAAGCGCGATCGCCAACCCCAGCAGCAGCATCCCGGGCGCTGCGGCCCAGAGGATCAGGTTCGCGCCCCGCGTGTTGGGCTTGAGCAGCACATACTCGCCGTAGCGCGCGACGATGTAGTTGACCACCTGGCTGTTGGTGTCGCCCGCCACCAGGCGCTTGCGCACCAGCACCCGCAGATCATGGGCAAGCGCCGCGTCGGAATCGTCGATATTCTCGTTGCGGCAGACCAGGCAGCGCAGCCCTTTCGAGATTTCCTCGGCCCGCGCCTCCAGCTTGGGGTTCTTCAGCATCTCGTCGGGCTGCACCGCCAGCGCGGGCGCGGCCAGCACCAGCGGCAGCGCGGCCGGCGCGACCAGCGCCAGGATCAGCGCAAGGCGTGCAAGCAGGGTTTTCATCGCCAGGTCACTCCGCGGGCACGGCCTGGGCGGGTGCGGCCTTGCGCGCGCCCGCGGCGATGCGGTAGCGGCGATCGGTCAGGCTGAGCAGCCCGCCAAGCGCCATGATGATCGCGCCGGACCAGATCCACATGGCGAAGGGCTTGATATAGGTGCGCACCGCATACCCGCCGCCCTTCTGTGCATCGCCCAGCACAAGATACAGGTCGCGGGTGAACCCCGGGCGAATCGCGGCCTCTGTCGTGGGGGTCCCAGCGACGGGGTAGAAGCGCTTCGAGGGATGCATCACCGCGACCTCGCGGCCATCCTTGGTCACCACCATATCGGCGACGCGCGCGGTGTAGTTCGGACCCTGCACCTGATGCACATCCTTCAGCGTGATGTTGTAGCCGCCGACATCGTAACTTTGCCCCAGCCGGGCGACGCGAATGTCCTGCACCTGCCAGGCCATCACCCCCGCGATCCCGATGAAAGTGATCCCAAGCCCCGCATGGGCGGTCACGCGGCCCCAGTCGGCCCGCGGCAGACGCGTGATCCGGCCCAGCCGCGCCATCGGCCCGCCGCGCCCGGTGCGGCTGGCCAGATCGGTCAGCGCGCCCAGGATCAGCCACACCCCAAGGCCCACGCCCAGCGGCCCCAGCGCGCTGTGCCCCGACTGGACCGCATAGACCAGCAGGGCAACCGCCACCGCCAGCACCGCGCCGCCGCGCAATGGCAACGCCGCCCGCGCCAGCCGGCCGCGTTTCCACGGCAGCAGCGTCCCGATCGGCAGGATCACCGCAAGCGCCATCATGAACGGCGTGAACGCCAGATCGAAGAACGGCGCGCCCACCGAAAGCTTGCGGTTGAAGGCGAGTTCCGCCACTAGCGGCCAGATCGTACCGATGAAGACCACGAAACAGGCGACGGCCAGCAGCACGTTGTTCAACACCAATGCGGTCTCGCGGCTGACGGTGGAAAAGACGCCCTTGGCCTCCATCGCCGGCGCCCGGATCGCGAACAGCGTCAGCGCCGCCCCCATGAAGGCCGCGATCAGCCCCAGGATGAAGACCCCGCGCGTCGGATCGGTGGCGAAGGCGTGGACCGAGGTGATCACCCCCGAGCGCACGATGAAGGTGCCGATCAGCGAGAAGCCGAAGGCCAGGATCGCCAAGAGGATCGTCCAGGCCTTCAGGGTCTCGCGCTTTTCGACCACGATCGCGGAATGCAGCAGCGCCGCGGCGATCAGCCAGGGCATGAAGCTGGCGTTCTCGGTCGGGTCCCAGAACCAGAAGCCGCCCCAGCCAAGCTCATAATAGGCCCACAGCGACCCCAGCGCGATGCCCACCGTCAGGAACATCCAGGCGGCCAGCGTCCAGGGCCGCACCCAGCGGGCCCAGGCGGCATCCACCCGTCCCTCGATCAGCGCCGCGACGGCGAAACTGAACGACATCGAAAGCCCGACATAGCCGAGGTAAAGGAACGGCGGATGGAAGGCCAGGCCGGGATCCTGCAGCAGCGGGTTCATCCCGAAGCCGTTCATCGGCGCCGGATCGACCCGCCAGAACGGGTTCGAGGTGAACAGGATGAACAGATAGAACGCCACGCCGATCAGGGCCTGAATGCTTAGCACCCGGGCCCGCAGCGCGGGCGGCAGATTGCCGCCGAACCAGGCCGCGCAGGCGCCGAAAAGCGACAGGATCAGCACCCACAAGAGCATCGAGCCCTCGTGATTGCCCCAGACCCCGGCGACCTTGTAGAGCATCGGCTTGAGGGTGTTGGAATTGTCGACCACCAGGCGCAGGCTGAAATCGTCGGTGACGAAGGCATAGGTCAATGCAGCGAAGGAAAACGCCACCAGCAGGAACTGGGTGGTGGCTGCGGGTTCGGCCACGGCCATCCAGCCCGGCCATCCCTTCTGCGCCCCGATCATCGGCAGCACGGTCTGCACTGCCGCCACGAAAAGCGCCAGAACCAGCGCGAAATGTCCGAGTTCTACGATCATGGCGCCGATCATAGGCCGGCAAAGCCCCGCCGCCTAGGGCCTGCGCGCACCGGTCGCACGATTGTTTGCAGAATTGCTGTGCGGCCCGGTTGTCAGGCGAAGCCCGCCGACAAAACGGCCTCGCGACCTTGCGAGATCACCGATCTATTCGGCCGCCACCCTGCCCTTCGGCTTCAGCATGTCCTTCAGATAGCGCCCGGTATGGCTGGCCGCGACCTTGGCAACCTCCTCGGGCGTGCCGGTCGCGACGATCGCGCCGCCGCCATCGCCACCTTCGGGGCCGATGTCGATGATCCAGTCGGCGGTCTTGATGACATCCAGATTGTGCTCGATCACCAGGACCGTATTGCCCTGTTCGACAAGTTCATGCAAAACTTCAAGAAGTTTGCGTACATCCTCGAAATGCAAGCCAGTTGTGGGTTCGTCGAGGATATATAGCGTGCGCCCCGTCGCGCGCTTCGACAGCTCCTTCGAGAGCTTCACGCGCTGCGCCTCGCCGCCCGAAAGCGTCGTCGCCTGCTGCCCCACCTTGATATAGCCCAGCCCCACGCGCACCAGCGCATCCATCTTCTCGCGGATCGCCGGCACGGCCGAAAAGAACGCCTGCGCATCTTCAACCGTCATGTCAAGAACGTCGGCTATGCTCTTACCCTTGAACTTGATTTCCAAGGTCTCGCGATTGTAGCGCTTGCCCTTGCAGGTCTCGCATTCGACATAGACGTCGGGCAGGAAATGCATCTCGATCTTGATCACGCCGTCGCCCTGGCAGGCCTCGCAGCGCCCGCCCTTGACGTTGAAGCTGAAGCGCCCCGGCTTGTAGCCGCGCGCCTTGGCCTCGGGCAGACCCGCGAACCAGTCGCGAATCGGCCCGAACGCCCCGGTATAGGTCGCGGGGTTCGAGCGCGGCGTCCGCCCGATCGGGCGCTGGTCGATGTCGATCACCTTGTCGAGATGTTCGAACCCCTTGATCGTCTCGCACGGTGCCGGCGTCTCGCGCGCGCCGTTCAGCCGCATCGCGGCGGTCTTGTAAAGCGTCTCGATCGTCAGCGTCGACTTGCCCCCGCCCGATACCCCGGTGACGCAGACGAAGCGGCCAAGCGGGAACTCGGCCGTCATCTCGCGCAGGTTGTTGCCGGTGGCCTTGACCACGGTCAGCTTCTTGCCGTTGCCCTTGCGCCGGGTGGCCGGCACCGCGATCTCGCGCGCGCCCGACAGGTACTGCCCCGTCAGGCTGGCCGGGTCCTCGGCGATCGCCTCGGGCGTGCCATGCGCCACCACCTGGCCGCCATACACCCCCGCGCCGGGGCCGATGTCGAAGACGTAATCGGCATGGCGGATCGCGTCCTCGTCATGTTCCACCACCAGCACCGTGTTGCCCTGGTCGCGCAGGTTCTTCAACGTCTGCAACAGCCGGTCGTTGTCGCGCTGATGCAGCCCGATCGAGGGTTCATCCAGCACATAGAGCACCCCCGTCAGCCCCGAGCCGATCTGGCTGGCCAGCCGGATGCGCTGGCTCTCGCCGCCCGAAAGGGTGCCGGCGGCGCGGCTCATGGTCAGGTATTCGAGGCCGACGTTGTTCAAGAATCCCAGCCGCTCGCGGATCTCCTTCAGGATCGCGCGGGCGATCTCGTTCTTCTGGGCCGACAGCGCCGCGGGCACGGTCTCGGCCCAGGCGTAGGCCTCCTTGATCGACATCTCGACCACCTGCCCGATATGCAGAAGCTTGTCCCGCCCGCCTTTGGCGGGACCGATCTTCACCGCCAGGGCCTCGGGGCGCAGGCGGTAGCCCTCGCAGACATGGCAGGGGCGGTTGTTCTGGTAGCGTTCGAATTCCTCGCGCACCCAGGCGCTGTCGGTCTCGCGGTAGCGGCGCTCCATGTTGGGGATGATGCCCTCGAAGATCCGGCTGACCTGGTAGACGCGGCCGCCGTCATCATAGCGGAACGCGATCTCCTCCTCGCCCGAACCGTACAGGAATATCTGCTGCACATGCGCGGGCAGATCCTTCCAGGCCTTGCGCTTGTCGAAATTGTAATGCTTGGCCAGCGCGTCGATGGTTTGCAGGAAATAGGGCGTCTTGCCCTTGCGCCAGGGCGCCAGCGCGCCGTCGGCCAGCCGCAGCGCCGCGTCCGGCACGATCAGCCGTTCGTCGAAGAACAGTTCCACCCCCAGCCCGTCGCATTCCGGGCAGGCGCCGAAGGGGGCGTTGAAGGAAAACAGCCGCGGCTCGATCTCGGGGATGGTGAAGCCCGAAACCGGGCAGGCGAATTTCTCCGAGAAGGTGATGCGGTCGGGATCGCCCTCGGCGGGGGCGGTTTCCAGCACCGCGATCCCGTCGGCAAGGTCAAGCGCGGTGCGCAGGCTGTCGGCCAGCCGCGTCTCCATCCCCGCGCGCACCACGATGCGGTCGACCACCACGTCGATGTCGTGGCGGAACTTCTTGTCCAGCGTGGGCGGCGCGTCAAGTTCGTGGAACTCGCCGTTCACCTTGACGCGCTGAAAGCCCTGCTTGCGCAGTTCGAGGAATTCCTTGCGGTATTCGCCCTTGCGGTCGCGCACGATCGGGGCCAGCAGATAGGCGCGCGTGCCCTCCTCCATACCCATGATCCGGTCGACCATGTCCTGCACCTGCTGCGCCTCGATCGGCAGGCCGGTGGCGGGGCTGTAAGGGGTGCCCGCGCGCGCGAACAGAAGACGCAGGTAATCGTAGATCTCGGTCACCGTGCCGACCGTCGAGCGCGGGTTCTTGCTGGTGGTCTTCTGCTCGATCGAGATCGCCGGGCTGAGGCCCGAGATATGGTCGACATCCGGCTTCTGCATCATGTTGAGGAACTGGCGCGCATAGGCCGAAAGGCTTTCGACATAGCGGCGCTGACCCTCGGCATAGATCGTGTCGAAGGCCAGCGACGACTTGCCCGACCCCGAAAGGCCGGTGATCACCACCAGCCGGTCGCGCGGGATGTCGACATCGACCCCCTTGAGATTGTGTTCGCGCGCGCCGCGCACCTCGATCTGTTTCAGTTCGGCCATCTCGATCCCCGATCCACCGAGACACAGATAGGCGATCATGGCCGAGTCTCCAATCGAAATATGAGAACGTTCCAAGAACGCGGCGGCGGGACGCCCAATTGCCGCGCGCAATGTCGGCCGTCGGACGATTCGCATGCTTCCGCGCCCCCCAGTCGCCGGATCGCGAATTCGCACGGAAATCCGCCGCTTCCGAAGCGGTGCCAGCCTTCTCGGCACGCGGAAGTTGCGAAAACTCTATATTCACAGTTATGAATATTTTGTGCTATAGGGGGTTGAACGAACAGCGACGCCGCCCCAGATGCTGGGGACAGGACAGACAAAGGGAAACGCGATGCTTTCTTTTCTCAAGCCCAAGGGCGGCGCCGTGGGCCGCATCAGTGCCGCAGACGCGGTCCAGAAGGCCGCCGCAGGTGAGATCACCCTGATCGACGTGCGCGACGCGGGCGAGATCCGCTCGACCGGCAAGGCCAAGGGCGCGCTGCATATCCCGATGGCGCGGCTGGCGATGGTCACCGATCCCAAGAGCCCCGATTTCGACAAGCGTCTGAAGACGGACAAGCCGGTGGTGCTGTATTGCGCCTCGGGGGCACGGTCGCAGATGGGCGGCCAGCGGATGGCGGGCCTCGGCTATGAAAAGGTCTTCAACCTGGGCGGTTTCCGCGAATGGGTTTCGGCGGGCGGCCCGGTCGAGCGCTGAGGCGCCGGACCTGGCGCCGACGCGGCCCACAAGCGGTGTCGGCCCGTCCAGCATAGAATCGGCGGTGCCTGGGACTCCTCCCTCATTTCCCTCCCTGCACCGACGCGAAACGGGCGCCGCCTCCCCGGCGCCCGTTTCTAATTCCACGGCCCGGCACCGTGTCTGGGCAGGAGGCCCGCGCCCTTCGCCCCCGCGCCCTTCGCCATTGTCGCGCGCAGCAACGGCGCCGGATTGGCGGCCCCAAGCATCTTTCCGCCGGAAAGAGCGCACAGAGCGCGCCTTCGCACTCTAACAGGTTCGAGCACCCGACCCGGGTCCGGGGGGTGACCCCGCTGGCGCCGCGGCCGGCATCCGGTTCAATGGCCGCGCGTCCGGCGCCAAGCCATCCACTGGTGCGCGGCAAGCCCGCCCAGACAAAGCGGCACCGAAAAGACAAGCACGCCCGTCGCCGCCTGTCCGGCGATCAGCGCGGTCAGCAGCGGTGTGCCGGTGGCGGTGCCCAGATTGCCCAATTGCGCAATCGCACCGGCGGCGCGGGCCCGGTCTTCGGAGGTGCGGTTCAATTCCGCGATCGCGGCGAAGCTGCCGCCTTGCACCAGCCCCAGCGATCCCGCCAGCGCCAGCAACGCCACCGTCATCGCGGCGCCTTCCCCCCAGACCAGCCACAGCGACAGGGCTGCAACCGCCGCCAGCGCGAATCCCAATTGCACCAGACGCACCGCCGAAAGCCAGCGCAGGATCTGCACCCCCAGCGTCAGCGACACCGCGATGGCGATCAGTGGCATGCCTTCGGACACCCAGCCGTGCAACGCCGGCGGCATCTGTAACGGCATCAGCGTGACCAGGGCCACGAACATCAGCGTGTAGAACACGAATCCCGCCGCCGGCGCCGCGACAAAGGGCGAACGGTAGATCGCCAGATGCTGGGCCAGCAGGCCTTCGCGCGGCCGCGGCCACGGCGCGGCCGCGGGGCGGTCGGCGGAATGGTCGGCGGGCAGCATCGGCCAGAGCAGGGCCGCAAAGACCGCCATATAGGCCGCATGGGCCGCGAACAGCCCCGCAATACCGAAAGCCGCCACCAGCACCGGCGCAATGAGCGCGCTCGCCGCGAAGGAGACCCCGAAGAACGAGGCCCACAGCGACATGGCAAACCCGTTGTGCCGCGGCGCCGTCACCTCGGCGATCAGTACCGGCCCGGCGACCACGATCGCCAACTGCGACGCGCCTTCCGCCACGCGCGAGGCCAGCATCCAGCCATAGCCCGGCATCCCCGCCTGAAAGGCCGACAGCGCCGCGCCCAGCATCAACCCGCCGACCAGCACCCGGCGCGGCCCCAGCCGCACCACCAAAAGCCCCGCGGTTGTGCCGAAGATCAGCCCGACGATGCCCACCACCGACACCAGCCAGGATGTAGCCGCCGCTCCGCCATAGTCACGGGCCATCGGGGCGAAGATCACCGAAATCTTGGCGAATTGCGCCGCCGCCCCCAGGCCCGCGCCCCAGATGGTGAACACGATCAGGAAATTGGTGCGGGGCGCGGCGGCGTCGCTCATGCTTTCCGCCTAGCCGGTTGCGGACAGCGGCGCCAGTTCAAAGGCGCCGATATCCGCCGCCGCGCGGGAACCCGGCCGTCAGAAATGGATCGCCCGGCCATAGGCGGCCAGCACGGATTCGTGCATCATCTCGCTGAGCGTCGGATGCGGGAAGACCGTGTTCATCAGGTCCTCCTCGGTGGTTTCCAGCTGGCGGCCCACCACATAGCCCTGGATCAGCTCGGTCACCTCGGCGCCGACCATATGGGCGCCCAGAAGCTCTCCGGTCTTGGCGTCGAAAATCGTCTTGACCATGCCCTCGGCCTCACCCAGGGCAATCGCCTTGCCGTTGCCGATGAAGGGAAAGCGGCCGACCTTGATGTCATGGCCCGCCTCTTTCGCCTTGGCCTCGGTCAGGCCGACGCTGGCCACCTGCGGCTGGCAATAGGTGCAGCCCGCGATGGCGCCGGGGCGCACCGGATGCGGATGTTGGCCTGCGATCAGTTCGGCCACCATGACGCCTTCGTGGCTGGCCTTGTGCGCCAGCCACGGCGCGCCGGCGATGTCGCCGATCGCGTAAAGGCCGTCGACCCCGGTGCGGCAATATTCGTCCACCACCACATGGGTGCGGTCGACCTTCACGCCGAGGGCCTCCAGGCCCAGCCCCTCGACATTGCCGACGATGCCCACGGCCGAGATCACCGTGTCGAATTCGGCGGTCGTGGTCTTGCCGCCCTGCTCGATCGTCGCGGTGACCTTGTCGGCCTTACGGTCGAGCTTCTTGACCGTGGCCTTTTCGCGGATCGTCATGCCCTGCTTTTC
This sequence comes from Allgaiera indica, assembly GCF_900106675.1. GTDB lineage: Bacteria > Pseudomonadota > Alphaproteobacteria > Rhodobacterales > Rhodobacteraceae > Acidimangrovimonas > Acidimangrovimonas indica. Next base: position 179,988 of record NZ_FNOB01000007.1, on the reverse strand, counting down.
GAACTGCTTCCTGGCAAAGGCCGAAATCTCGGCGTCCTCGACCGGCAGGATCCGGTCCATCACCTCGACCACCGTGGTCTTGGCGCCCAAGGTATTGTAGAAGCTTGCGAATTCGATGCCGATCGCGCCCGAGCCGATGACCAGCAGATCCTTCGGCTGATGCGGCGGTTGCAGCGCGTGCTTGTAGGACCAGACGCGCTTGCCGTCGGCTTCCAGCCCTGGCAGGTCGCGCGCGCGCGCCCCCGTCGCCAGCACGATATGCTTTGATGTCAGCTCCTCGGTACCATTCTCGGTCTTGACGCTGACCACGCCCTTCGCGGGCAGCGTGGCCTCGCCCATCACCACGGTGATCTTGTTCTTCTTCATCAGGTGCGCGACGCCCGAGGTCAGCTGCTTTGCCACCCCGCGCGACCGTTTCACCACCGCGTCCAGATCGTAGCCGATCTTCTCGGCCGAAAGGCCGAATTCCTTGGCGCGGTGCATCAGGTGGAACACCTCGGCCGAACGCAGCAGCGCCTTGGTCGGGATACAGCCCCAGTTCAGGCAGATGCCGCCCAGGTGCTCGCGCTCGACGATGGCCACGTTCAGGCCCAGCTGCGCCCCACGGATCGCGGCGACGTAGCCCCCCGGCCCCGCGCCGATCACGATCATGTCGAATGCCTTGGACGCCATGGGCGCACCTCCTTGCAAAAAGTAGTTTGGTATTAAACCAGTTCTCCAGCCAGAGCAATGCGCGCCAGACCGACCCCCAGGCGCCGCGCCATCCGCGGCCGGTCACCGCCGCTAGCGCGCGCCCGGATCCCGGGCCTTCAAGGCCTGCAAAATCTGCGCATAGCCGCCATTTTCCAGGAAATCGACCTCTTCACGACTGCTCGTCCGCCCCAGCGCTGCGTTACGATGGGGGAACCGGCCGAAGCGGCGGATCACCTCTTGGTGGGCGCGGGCGTGAATTAGGTTGTCGGCGCCCGTCTTTGGCATCCGCTCCGCGATCAGGGCGACGCAGCGGGCCTGATCGTCGGGGTCCTCGTGATGCATCAGGGGCAGATAGAAGAACTGGCGCTGGGGTTCGGGCACCTGCATGTCCCACCCGGCGCGCATGGCGGCATCGGCGGCCATGCGAGCCTTGGCGTCGGTCGCGAAGGCACGGTCGGAGCCGCGCCAGATGTTGCGCGGGAACTGATCGGTGACGATCAGATAGGCCAAGGCCGGCTCCGGCCCAGAGATCCAGTCGGTCAGCGCCCCGTCCCAGGCGTGGCCGCAAAGCGCGGCGAAACGGCCGCGGATCTCGGCGTCCAGCGCCTCGCCACCGGCGTACCAGCCCTTGGGGCCGACCTCGGAAAGCCAGTAGTCCAGAACCTCGGAATAGCTGTGCGTCATGGGACGGGCTCCTTGTCGCAGGCCTCCTGATGGACGCAAGTTTGCACCTTTCTCCTGGCCGCGCAACGGGGGCCTCAAGGATCGACGTGATCCTTGGCCCGATCCGCGGTCCGGTCCGCATCATGCGCCGCCCGATCGGCCTCTGACGCGTCTTCCGATATCTCCTCGGCCTCTTCGACGGCGGCCTCGAAAACCGCGTCGACCGCCAGCGCCGAGGCCGAAGGGATCACCGCCGCGAAGGCCCCGGTGTCGGATACCGGGGTGGAGGGCCGGCGCGTCATCCGCCAGATCGCATAGGCCGACATCAGGGCCATCAGCACGCCGATGAACAGGAAGAACCCGCCCGGCCCCATCTTCGACATGATCCAGCCGGTGATTACCGGCCCCAGAATTGCCCCGAGCCCGTTGATGAAGATCAACCCGGCCGAGGCCGCGGGCATGTCCTCCTTGTCGAGGTAGTCGTTGGTATAGGCGATCAGCAGCGAATAAAGCGGGTTCGAGATCCCGCCCACGATCAGCGCGACCCCCAGCAATGCGACGAAGGGCAAGGCCAGGAAGGCGGCCGTCACCGCCACCACCGCGCCGACCGCCGTGGAACCGACGATCAGGCGGCGCCGGTCCATCCGGTCCGATGCCCAGCCGATCGGGTATTGGAACAGCATGCCGCCGACATAGATGGTGCCGACGAAGGTCGAGATTTCGCGCACGCTCAGCCCCTGCTGGGTGCCCCAGACCGAGGCCATGCCAAACAGCGCCGAGAACACGCCGCCCAGCAGGAACACACCGATGCAGCCCAGCGGGGAAATCCGGTAAAGATCGCGGAAGGACAATGGCTTGGTGGTCTCGAACACTGGCGCCGGCGCGATCGACAACAGGATCGGCGTGAAGGCCAGCGACACCAGCACCGAGGGAATGACGAACAGCGTGAACCCCGAGGGGCTGGCGACGTTCATCAGCCCCTGGGCGGTGACGATGCCGATCATCTGCATCATCATGTAGAGCGACAGCGATTGGCCCCGCGTCTCGTTGGTGGCGGAATTGTTCAGCCAGCTTTCCGCGGTGATGTAGACCCCGGAAAAGCTGAACCCGATCAGCACCCGCAGCAATATCCAGCTTTGCCACTGCACCAGCACCGGATACAGCACCAGCACCGCCGAGATCAGCGACCCCAGTGCCGCGAAGACCCGCACATGCCCGACCCGGCGGATCATGATCGGTGTCATCCGCGACCCGAACAGAAAGCCCAGGAAATAGGCCGACATCACCAGCGACATCTGAAAGGTCGAAAACCCCTCGATCCCGCCGCGGATACCCAGCAGCGTGCCCTGGACGCCGTTGCCGACCATCAAGAACATCACCCCCAGAAGCAGGGGCCAGGAGGCGGCAAGTACCTGGATCATCGCGTCACTCCGAATGTCTGCGCCCAGCCCTAGAGGCGGCTCGAAGACCGGTCGCATCACCACGCGACATTTTCAAGCCCGTCCGCGCCGGATGGCGGCGATCGGCCGGCACGAGACGGCGCGCACGCCACCCCAAACGGCGACCAATGTGCAGGCGGTGGCCCCGAAGCCGCATCGCCGACCCGTGCGAACGGCACGGACGTGTCACACGGCGGTGCCTTGAATGCCCGCGCCGCCCGCGCATCGGGGCCCCAATCGGCCCGCGATGCCTTGCGCAATTATCGCCCGAAAGGCGACAATAATACCGTGGGGCGCAGACTGGTTCCAACGAGAAGCTTCGCGACGTCAAGAAATGCTGCGACGCCACCTGAACTGAAGCCTTCAGTTATTTGTTATTATTATATTTATTTCCACAAAGCCACGGCACGGGCCCGCTTTGTGCGGCCCGCAGCCGGGCCCTGGGGGCGCTGGAACTGACAGGCCGGCGCGCGCGCCTACGCGGGCCCGAACTGGGGCTTCGGGGAAACCTGCGCCAAGTGGGACCGCATCGGCCGACCATGCACTTGCGAAGGGCCGCGCGCACGATCGCCCTGCCGGGGCTTGACGCCAGGACCCCCACCATCGGAACGGCATTCGCGCTGGTCTATCTCGTCGAGGTTGCTCGTCGGGCTTGCACTGGCCGCCAGCGCCCTTGGGCCAGCTGGCGCGGCACGTTGCGCGGCCAGGCCCCGTTCGGCGCAGCGGCCGCTAAGCCGCCGATCGCCGTACGCGAGGGGCGCGCGCCCGCCCGGCATGGCGCATCCGATCGCGGAATGGCCCAAGCCCCCCGAACCCGCATGATAGGGCCGTCACGGCGATCGCCCGGTCGGCGCTGCCGCCGCGTTTCGCCCGCGGCGGCCTGCAAGATCATTCCGGCAAGATGCGCACGCCGCCCCGCGCGGCCGAAGAGGCCAGCAGCGCATAGGCCTTCAGCGCCGTCGACACCGCGCGCTTCCTGGGCTGCGCGGGTTTCCACGGCAGCGGCCCCTTGGCCGCGCGGCGTGCTTCCAGCGTGGTCGCGTCGACCGCCAGATGGATCGTGCGGCCGGGGATGTCGATCTCGATCCTGTCGCCATCCTCGACCAGGCCGATCAACCCGCCCTCTTCCGCCTCGGGGCTGACATGGCCGATCGACAGACCCGAAGTGCCACCCGAAAACCGCCCGTCCGTCAGCAGCGCGCAGGCCTTTCCCAGCCCTTTCGATTTCAGATAGGAGGTCGGGTACAGCATTTCCTGCATCCCCGGCCCGCCGCGCGGACCCTCATAGCGGATCACCACCACCTCGCCTTCGCGCACCTTGCCGGTCAAGATGCCCGAAACCGCGTCGTCCTGGCTCTCGAACACCTTCGCGGTGCCGGTGAATTTCAGGATCGAATCGTCCACCCCCGCCGTCTTCACGATGCAGCCGCGCTCGGCGATGTTGCCAAACAGCACCGCCAGGCCGCCATCCTTCGAAAACGCATGATCGGCCGCGCGGATCACGCCCGTCTCGCGGTCGCGATCCAGCGCCTTGTAGCGGTTCTGGGTGGAAAACGCCTGCGTGGTGCGCACGCCGCCGGGCGCGGCGCGGTAGAATTCGTCCACCGCCGCGTCATTGGCGGTGATCACGTCCCATTTCTGGATCGCCTCGCCCATGGTCTCGGTATGGATGGTGCGCGCGTCGGGATGGATCAGCCCGGCGCGGTTCATTTCGCCCAGGATGCCCATGATACCGCCGGCGCGGTGGACATCCTCCATATGCACATCCTGCTTGGCCGGTGCCACCTTGCACAGCACCGGCACCTTGCGGCTGAGCCGGTCGATATCGTCCATGGTGAAATCGACCCCGCCCTCATGCGCGATCGCCAGAAGGTGCAGCACGGTGTTCGTCGACCCGCCCATCGCGATATCCAGGCTCATCGCGTTCTCGAAGGCCTTGAACGTGGCGATCTCGCGCGGCAGCAGGCCCTTGTCCTCCAACTCATAATGGCGGCGCGTGATCTCGACGATCTTGCGCCCGGCCTCGAGGAACAATTCCTTGCGATCGGCATGGGTGGCCAGCATCGAGCCGTTGCCCGGCAGCGCCAGCCCCAGCGCCTCGGCCAGGCAGTTCATCGAATTCGCCGTGAACATCCCAGAACACGAGCCGCAGGTCGGACAGGCGGCCTTTTCGACCTCCAGTACCTGTTCGTCGGTGTAGCGGTCGTCGGCGGCCATCACCATGGCGTCGACAAGGTCCAGGTCATGGTCGATCACGTCGGGGCTGATCTTGCCCGCCTCCATCGGCCCGCCCGAGACGAAGATGCAGGGGATGTTCAGCCGCATCGCCGCCATCAGCATGCCGGGCGTGATCTTGTCGCAATTCGAGATGCAGACCATGGCGTCGGCGCAATGGGCATTGACCATGTATTCGACGCTGTCAGCGATCAACTCGCGCGAAGGCAGCGAATAGAGCATCCCATCATGACCCATGGCGATGCCGTCATCCACCGCGATGGTGTTGAATTCCTTGGCGACGCCGCCGGCGCTTTCGATCTCGCGCGCGACCATCTGACCCAGATCCTTCAGATGCACATGGCCCGGCACGAACTGGGTGAACGAGTTCACGACCGCGATGATCGGCTTGCCGAAATCCTCATCTTTCATGCCGGTTGCGCGCCACAGCCCCCGGGCGCCCGCCATGTTGCGGCCATGCGTGGATCTGCGAGAACGATAATGGGCCATGGGATCCCCCTCCAATGCGTCCCTAGCTGGATAGCCCTCTGCCCGGCGCGGTGCAAGGCGCAGCCCGCACAGGCAATTGACCTTTCGTGCCTTTTCCGCTAGGTCCAATCCCATTCTCCGGGGCCACGGCCTGACGGGGGCAAGACTGACGCCGGGACGCCCGGACAATCGCGTCCCATAACCCAGCGCGGCCCGATGCCGCGCCGACTAGGACGCTGATGACCAAATTCACCGATCTCGCCTTGGATCCCAAGGTGCTGAGCGCCGTCGCCGAAGCCGGCTATGAAACCCCCACCCCGATCCAGGCCCAGGCGATCCCGCATGCGCTGGAAGGCCGCGACGTGCTGGGCATCGCCCAGACCGGCACCGGCAAGACCGCCAGCTTCACGCTGCCGATGATCACCCTGCTCGGCAAGGGCCGCGCCCGCGCCCGGATGCCGCGCAGCCTGGTGCTGGCGCCGACGCGCGAACTTGCCGCCCAGGTGGCCGAGAATTTCGACATCTACGCCAAGAACACCAAGCTGACCAAGGCGTTGCTGATCGGCGGCGTCAGCTTCGGCGAGCAGGACAAGCTGATCGACCGCGGCGTCGACGTGCTGATCGCCACGCCCGGCCGTCTGCTGGATCATTTCGAGCGCGGCAAGCTGCTCTTGACCGGCGTGCAGATCATGGTGGTGGACGAGGCCGACCGGATGCTCGACATGGGGTTCATCCCCGATATCGAGCGGATCTTCCAGCTGACGCCGTTCACCCGGCAGACGCTGTTCTTCTCGGCCACGATGGCGCCCGAGATCGAGCGGATCACCAACGCCTTCCTGCACAATCCCGCCCGTGTCGAGGTCGCGCGCCAGGCCACTGCCTCGGAGACGATCGAGCAGAAGCTGTTCTCGTTCACCCCCTCGCGGCGTGATCGCAGCTTCACCGAGAAGCGGGCGCTGCTGCGCGCGCTGATCGAGGTCGAGGGTGAGGCCTGTCAAAACGCGATCATCTTCTGCAATCGCAAGGTCGATGTAGATGTGGTAGCCAAGTCATTGAAATCGCACGGCTTTGATGCTGCCCCGATTCATGGCGATCTGGACCAGTCGCAGCGCACCCGCACCCTGGACGGGTTCCGCGACGGGACGCTCAGGTTCCTTGTGGCGTCGGACGTGGCGGCGCGTGGGCTGGATATTCCGGCGGTCAGCCATGTGTTCAACTTCGACGTCCCCAGCCATGCCGAGGATTACGTCCACCGCATCGGCCGCACCGGCCGCGCCGGGCGGCAGGGGCGCGCCTACACGCTGGCGGTGCCGGCCGATGACAAATATCTGTCGGCCATCACGTCGCTGGTCAAGATGGACATCCCCGCCGGTGAGGTGCCCGAATTCAGTGCCGCCCCCGAGCGGCCGCGCCGCGAGAAGGACGACCGCAAGGACGAGCGCAAGGAAGGTGGGCGCGGCCGCAGCCGTGGCGGCCGCAGCCGCCGTGACGAGGCGCCCCGCGAAGAGCCGGCCCCCGTGGTGGCCGAACCCGCGGCCGCCGAAGCCCCGAAGCCCGAGCGCCGCAAGTCGGAGCGCCGCGAAGGCGAACGGCGCAATGGTCGGCGCGAGGAAGACGCGGTCGTCGGCATGGGCGATCACATGCCCGATTTCCTGACCCGCAGCTTCAAGACTTCGTAGACGGCCTCTGCCCCGTGGCGCCGCGCAAGGGCGCGGCGAATGCCGCGTCGCCGTCGGCCTTTTCCGCACGGTCCCGGGCGGCCGGATCGGCTTAGGCGAAACGCGCGGCGCCTGGCCCGACCCCGGCCACGGTCCGTTCCAGCCCGCCCCGGGACACCACCTGACGCGCCGGATCGGGCCTGAAGACACGCGATGATCGTCGCGGCACGGAAGACCCAAAGCCACAGCGCGCGCCGGGTCGTGAAATCATAGCTGTTGCTGCGGGTTGAAAGATATTCTTCAACCGATTTTGCAACTTCACATGCTGCCTTTGGCCGACCGGGCCGAGGCTGAAGAAAGCCGCTTTCGACCAGGTCCGCTAGGCGGCGGGCGCCGGTCCAAATCTCGAATTCCTAGAACGCCCGCCCGATCCATTTGATCTTCTGCTGACCCGCGAAGCACCGGCTTTCAGGCCAGCGGCGCCGCGCCGATCTGGGCCCGGGCGCTGGCAAGCCCTGCCAGCGCCTCTGGGCTGAAACTCGGCTGATCTCGCGGGAGCAGGTGTCGTGCCCCCCGAGGCACCGCGCCCGGTCCTGGCCTCAATCGATCCGAAGCCGGGGCCGCGCGGTCAATCCAGCCGCGAGACCACCGTCGTCACCTCGGGCTTCTTGCCGACCTCCTCCATCGCGACCTGGCGCACGATCCGGCGCAGCGCCTCGTCCAGCTTGTCGTCGTCCTTCAGCACGCGGTGGTCGGCGCGGTTGAGAAATTCGGTCAGATCGGCCTCGATCGCCTCCACCAGCGGCGCGCCGGACTTGCCGGTCTCGGCCAGACCCATCGCATCTGCCCAGGCGTCGCCCAGCGGCTCTCCCTGTTCGTCGAGGATCACGGTCACCATCACATGGCCGTTCAGCGCCATGCGGATCCGGTCGCGGACCACGCCGTCCATCGCGCCGATCAGCACGTTGCCGTCCAGATATACGCGCCCCGTCTCGATGTATTCGGCCACCTGCGGACGCCCGGACGTCAGGTCGATCATCATTCCGTTCGTCGCAACTTCGGATGCTATCCCTTTGTCCGACGCCACTTTTGCATGTTCGCGCAGATGCCGGTGCTCGCCATGCATCGGGATCAGCATCTTCGGGCGCAGCAGGTCGTGCACGCCCTCCAGGTCCGGGCGGTTGGCGTGCCCCGAGACGTGATAAAGGCCGTCGTGATCGTCGACCACATCCACGCCCATCTCGGAAAACGCATTCATGATGCGGATCACGCCGCGCTCGTTTCCGGGGATGGTCTTCGACGAGAACAGGAACAGGTCGCCCTCGGCCAGTTGCAGCCCCAGATATTTGCCGCGCGCCAGCTGGGCCGAGGCCGCGCGGCGTTCGCCCTGGCTGCCGGTGACGATCAGCATCAGGTTCTCGCGCCCGATATCGACCGCCTGTTCAGGCGAAACGGTGCTGGGGAAATCGGTCAGCACGCCGCTTTCCACCGCCGCGGTCACCATCCGTTTCATCGCCCGCCCCAGCAGGCAGACCGAGCGGCCCGCTGCGCGCCCGGCCTCGGCCAGCGTCTTCAGCCGCGCCACGTTCGACGCGAAGGTCGTCGCCACCACCATGCCGCCGGCCCCGGCAACCAGCGCGGTCAGCGGTTCGGCCAGGGTCGATTCCGACCGCCCGGGCCTAGGCGAGAAGATATTGGTGGAATCGCACATCAACGCATGAACGCCGTCGCCTTCCTTGGCGATCGCATGCCATTCCTCGGGGGCGAAGGCCTCGCCCACCACCGGCGCGCCGTCCAGCTTGAAATCACCCGTATGCACGACCCGCCCGGCCGGCGTATCGATGATCAGCGCCGAGCTTTCGGGGATAGAATGCGACACGGGGACGAATTGCACCCGGAAGGGCCCGGCCTCGACCGCATGGGGACGCGGCTCGACCACCGAGACGACATTCGGTTGCAGGCCGCGGTCTTCCAGCTTCATCGCCGCCAGCATGCCGGTGAAGCGGCGGCAGAAGACCTGCGCCTTGAGCTGCGGCCACAGATGGGCGAGCGCGCCGATATGGTCCTCATGCGCATGGGTGATGAAGATCGCTTCGATCCGATCGGCGCGCGCCGCCAGCCACGATATGTCGGGCAGGATCAGATCGACGCCGGGCGTCGTGTCCATATCCGGAAAGGTCAGGCCCAGATCGACGACGATCAGCCGTTCGCGCCCCTCGGGGCCATAGCCATAGACATAGCAGTTCATACCGATCTCGCCCGCGCCGCCGAGGGGCAGGTAGATCAGCCGGTCCTTCTTTTTGGTCATGTGGGGCCGTTTTCCTTGTTGTATGCATGAATCACGGTCAGGCCGTGCATTGTCAGATCCTCCTCGATCGTGTCGAAAAGGACGTCTCCGGTGGCGAACAGCGGCGCGAGGCCGCCGGTTCCGATGATTTTCATGGGCTGGTCGTATTCGTCGCGGATGCGGCCGCAGATCTCACGCACGAGGCCGACATAGCCCCAGAAGATCCCCGATTGCATGCAGGCGACGGTGTTGGTGCCGATGACGCTTTGCGGCTTGGTCACGTCCACATGCGGCAGCGCGGCGGCGGCCATGTGCAGCGCCTCAAGCGACAGGTTCACCCCCGGCGCGATCACCCCGCCGACATAGGCGCCATCCTGGGCCACAACGTCGAAGGTGGTGGCGGTGCCGAAATCCACCACGATCAGATTGCCGCCGTGGCGCTCAAAAGCCCCGGCCGAATTCACCAGCCGGTCCGGCCCCACCCCGGTGCCGGGATCGACGCGCGGCGGTACCGGCAGCAGGCAGTCGGGGCGGCCCACCACCAGTGGCCGGGTGTTGAAATAGCGATCCGCCAGCACCCGCAGGTTGAACACCACCCGCGGCACCGTGGACGAAATGATCACATCCTCGATCTCGGGGCGGATGCCGTGATGCCCGACCAGCGTCGAGAACCAGACGAAATACTGATCGGCCGTGCGCTGATGCTCGGTCGAGGTGCGCAGCGTGCACAGGAACCGCGTGCCGTCCCAGATCGAGAATACGGTATTGGTATTGCCGCAATCAATGCACAGAAGCATCGCGCCCTCCTTCAAAAGAAGACCTCTGCCGCGGGGATCGCGCGGCGCCCTTTGGCCGTGTTTAGGACAAGGTTGCCCATCGCGTCCACCGTCTCGAAGGTTCCGGGGATGCTCTCATGGGTTGTGCGGGCTACGATTTCCTCTCCGATCCGGGCGGCGCGCTGCAGCCAGGCCTCGCGGATCGGGGCGAAGCCTTGGGTGGTGAAGAGGGTTTCGCGCGCGGCATAGGCGGGGGCCAGAAGATCCAGGAATTCCTCGGGGGTGACGCGGGCGCCGGTTTCGGCGATCAGGCTGACCGGGCGGGTGGCGCCGGGTTCGACCTGGGCCGCCTCGGGCGCGGCGGCCAGGTTGATGCCGATGCCGATCGCCAGATGGCTGACCCGCGGCCCCTGCCCCGTGCTTTCCAGCAAGATCCCCGCCACCTTGCCACCGTTCAGAAGCACGTCGTTGGGCCATTTCACCGAGAAGGGCTCGGCCCGGCCGGTGACGGCGACGAAGGCGTCATGCAGCGCCAGCGCCGCGACGAAGCTGCGCAGCGCCACGATCTCGGGGCGCTCGGCCGGGTGCATGACCAGCGTGGCCGCGAAATTGCCCGCCGGCATCGCCCAGGGCCGGCCGCGCCGGCCGCGCGCCGCATTCTGGTGCCGCGCCAGGATCCATTCCGGCGCCGTCAGCCCCGGCGCGCGGCGCGCGGCCTCGGCATTGGTGCTGTCGGTCTGGTCCAGGATCACCCGGCCATAGCCCGCAGGCCAGCCCCGGCGCGCAAGATCACTGGACAAGCGTCAGCGCGGCGGCCTGCGCCAGCCCCTCGACCCCGAACAGGTTGATGACCCCCAGCAGCGTGACCGCGGCCGAGCCCATCAGCATCACCCAGGGCATCACCCCCATGGGGCCGGTGTCGAGGCCCTCGTTTTCCTTGCCGAAATACATCAGATAGACGATCCGGATGTAATAGACCGCGCCGATCACCGAGGCGACCACGGCCAGAAGCGCCAGCCAGTACAGATGCGCGTCGATCGCCGCCTTGAGGACGTAGAACTTGGCGATGAAGCCCAACATCGGCGGCACCCCCGCCAGGCTGAACAACAGCACCATCAGCGCCAGCGCCTTCAGCGGCTCCTTATTGGCATAGAGGTTCAGCGCCCGCAGATCGGTGATCTGCACGCCGTCGCGTTCCATCGACAGCATGAAGGCGAAGACGCCGATCGTGGTGGTGGCGTAGATCGACATGTAGATCAGCATCGCCTGCACGCCCTCGGGGGTTCCCGCCGACAGGCCCACCAGCGCATAGCCCATATGGGTGATCGAGGAATAGGCCATCAGCCGCTTCAGGTCGTTCTGGCCAAGCGCCGCGACCGCACCCAGGAACATCGAGCCCACCGCCAGCACAGACAGCACCTGGCTCCATTCCTGCACGGCGGTACCGAAGGCGCCGAACAGCAGCCGCGCCAGCAGCGCCATTGCCGCCGCCTTGGGCGCGGTGGCGAAGAAGGCGGTCACCGGGGTGGGAGAGCCCTCGTAGACATCGGGGGTCCACATGTGGAAGGGCACCGCCGAGATCTTGAACGCCATCCCCGAGATCAGGAACACCAGACCGAACAGCAGCCCCAGCGACATCTGCCCGCCATGCACTGTCTGGATTATGCCCGAAAACAGCGTCGTGCCGGAAAATCCATAGGTCAGCGAGGCACCATACAGCAAGATGCCCGAGCTAAGCGCGCCCAGGACGAAGTATTTCAGCCCCGCCTCGGTCGACTTGATGCTGTCGCGGCGCAAGCTGGCCACGACATAAAGCGCCAGCGACTGCAGTTCCAGCCCCATGTAAAGCGACATCAGGTCGCCGGCCGAGACCATCACCATCATGCCGACGACGGCCAGCGCGATCAGGATCGGATATTCGAACCGCCCCAGGCCGCGCTTGGCCATGTAATCTTGCGACATCACCAACACGGCGGCGGCCGAAAGCAGCACAACCACCTTCGCGAAACGCGAGAACCCGTCGTCGATGAACATGCCGCCAAAGGCGGTATGGGTGCCCGGCCCGGTCACCCCGATCCAGAAGGCCAGCACCGCGAAGACCCCGGCCGTGGTCCAGGTGATCACCGGCATGGCGCGGTCCTTGCTGGTGTAGGCCCCGAACATCAGCGCCGCCATCGCATAGACCGCCAGCACGATTTCGGGAAGCAGAAGGCTCAGATCGTCGGAAATCATCGGCTTGTCCTTAGTGCTGCATGGGCGCGGTCAGCGCCGCCGGGTCGAAGGCCGCCTGGGCCGCGGTCACGTCGTTCACAAGGTCGGCCACACTGGGCCCCACCAGGTCGGTCACCAGCGAAGGATAGACCCCGAACAGCAGCGTCAGCGCGATCAGCGGCGCGAAGATGAACTTCTCGCGCAGGTCCAGATCCTTGATGCCCTTCAGGCTTTCCTTGATCAGATCACCGAACACCACCCGCCGGTACAGCCACAGCGCATAGGCCGCAGACAGGATGATCGCCGTGGTGGCGAACATCGCAACCCAGGTACTCACCTGGAAGGCGCCGACCAGGATCAGGAATTCTCCGATGAAGTTGGCGGTGCCGGGCAGGCCCACATTGGCCAGGGTGAAGAACATGAAGACCAGCGCATAGACGGGCATCCGGTTCACCAGTCCGCCGAAGGCCGCGATGTCGCGGGTGTGCATCCGGTCGTAGATCACGCCCACGCAAAGGAACAGCCCCGCCGAGACGAAGCCATGCGCGATCACCAGCATGATGCCGCCCTCGATCCCCTGCTGCGTACCCGAGAAGATACCCACCAGCACAAAGGCCATGTGCGCGACCGAGGAATAGGCGATCACCTTTTTCATGTCCTGCTGCACCAGCGCCACCAGCGAGGTGTAGATGATCGCCACCACGGCCAGCGCCATCGCGATCGGGCCCAGTATCTGGGTGCCCACCGGGAACATCGGCAAGGTGAAGCGCAAAAAGCCGTAATCGGCCATCTTCAGCAGCACCGCCGCCAGCACGACCGACCCCGCGGTGGGCGCCTCGACATGGGCGGCCGGAAGCCAGGTATGCAGCGGCCAGAGCGGCATCTTGACCGCGAAGGAGATGAAGAAGCCAATCCACAGAAGCGTCTGCAGCCCGCCCTTGATCGGAATGCCCAGCACGTCGAACGTCTGATAGTTGAACCGGTGGGTCAGCAGCCCGCCGCTGTTGGCCGAACCGGCCATATCGGTGGTGCCGGTGACGCGATAGATCGCGATGATCGCGACCAGCATGAAGATCGACCCGCCGAAGGTATAGATAAAGAACTTGAACGCCGCATAGACCCGGTCCTTGCCGCCCCAGATCCCGATGATCAGGAACATCGGGATCAGGCCGCCCTCGAAGAACAGGTAGAACAGCACCAGGTCCAGCGACATGAACACCCCGAGCATCAGCGTCTCGAGGATCAGGAAGGCCATCATGTATTCCTTGACCCGCGTGGTCACGTTCCAGCAGGCCAGGATCACAAGCGGCATCAGGAAGGTCGTCAGCAGCACGAAGCTGATCGAAATCCCGTCGACCCCCATCTTGTAGTGCAGCCCCAGGATCCAGCGATAGTTTTCCTGGAACTGGAAGCCGGTGTTCGACGGGTCGAACCCGGCCAGGACGAAGAGCGAGATGATGAAGCTCGCCGTGGTGGCCAGCAGCGCCACATATTTGGCGTTGCGCTGCGCCGCCTCGTCGGTGCCGCGCAGGAAGACGGCCAGCACCAGCGCCGCCACCGACGGGATGAAGGTGATGATGGAGAGCAGATTGTCCATGTCAGTGTGCCCCTCCGGAGAGCGTCATCCAAGTCACCAGAAGGGTAATGCCGATCACCATGGTGAATGCGTAAGTGTAGACGTAGCCGGACTGCAGCCGCTTCGCGAGGCCGGTGAGATAGGGGATCACCCGCGTCGCCAGGCCGTCGATCGTGCCGTCGATGACAACGCCGTCGCCCCAGCGCCACAGGAAGCGCCCCATCGCCAGCGTCGGCTTGACCAGCACCGCGTCATAGATCTCGTCAAAATACCATTTGTTCAGCAGGAACAGGTAGAGCGGGCGGTTGGCTTCGGCCAGGCGGCCGGGCAGCGCCGGGCTGCGGATATACATGATCCAGGCGGCCAGCGTGCCCAGAAGCATCGCGATGAAGGGCGAAAGCTTCACCCAGTCGGGCGCCGCGTGGGCGTTCTCGATCGCGTGGTTCTCGCTTCGCAGGAAGATCGCGCCGAACCCGGGCACGTTGGCCTCGGCACTGCCGGCCTCGTCCGCCAGCTTGGTGCCGGGGGAAACATCGCCGGTCGTGGCGATGGTGGGCGCCGATCCGCCATGGCTGGCGGCGGCGCTGGCCTCGGCAGAATGCGGCAGGTGGAAGAAGCGCGTCATGTCGGCGTGGCTGCCGAAGAAGCTGTTGTACCAGACCATCCCGGCAAAAACCGCACCGACCCCCAGCACGCCCAGCGGGATCAGCATGACCAGCGGGCTTTCCTTGGCATGTTCATGCGCGTGACGGTCGCCCCGGGGCGTGCCGAAGAAGGTCATGAAGATCAGCCGCCAAGAATAGAACGCGGTGAAGGCGGCGGCCACAACCAGCATCCAGAAGGCATAGCCGGCGCCGTCGGCACCCCAGACGCCCTCGATGATCGCGTCCTTGCTGTCGAAACCGGCAAAGCCCAGCGGCACGCCGAACAGCGCGTCGCCCACGAACGGAATGCCGGTCCCGGTGATGGCCAGCGTGCCGATCACCATCATCCAGAAGGTGAAGGGGATCTTGCGGCGCAGCCCGCCATAGGCGCGCATGTCCTGTTCGTGGTGCATCGCGGTGATGACCGAGCCCGCGCAAAGGAACAAGAGCGCCTTGAAGAAGGCATGCGTCATCAGGTGGAACATCGCCGCCGAATAGACGCCGGCGCCGGCGGCCGCGAACATGTAGCCCAGCTGCGAACAGGTGGAATAGGCGATCACGCGCTTGATGTCGTTCTGCACCAGTCCCACCGTCGCCGCGAAGAAGGCGGTGGAGGCGCCGATCACCAAGACCACCATCGCCGCGGCGGGGGCGTATTCGTAGATCGGCGACATCCGGCAGACCAGGAACACGCCGGCGGTGACCATCGTGGCGGCGTGGATCAGCGCCGACACGGGCGTCGGACCCTCCATCGCGTCGGGCAGCCAGGTGTGCAGGAACAGCTGCGCCGACTTGCCCGCCGCGCCGATGAACAGAAGCACCCCGATCACATCGGCCGCGTTCCAGCTGCGCCACAGGAAATGCAGCTGCGTGTCGCCCATCACCGGCGCCTGCGGGAAGATCACGTCGAAATTGACACTGTCGGTCAGGTAGAAGATCGCGAAGATCCCCAGCGCGAAGCCGAAATCACCGACCCGGTTGACGATGAAGGCCTTCATCGCCGCCGCATTGGCCGAAGGCTTGCGATAGTAGAAGCCGATCAGCAGATACGAGGCCACCCCAACCCCTTCCCAGCCAAAGAACAGCTGGACCAGGTTGTTCGCCGTCACCAGCGACAGCATCGCGAAGGTGAAGAAGCTGAGATAGGCGAAGAAGCGGGCCTTGTAATGCTCGCCCTCCTTCCAGTTCTCGTCATTCTCCATGTAGCCGATCGAATACAGATGGACCAGCGACGACACCGTGGTGATCACCACCAGCATGATCGCGGTCAGCCGGTCCAGGCGGATCGACCACTGGGCCTCGAAGCTGCCGGAATCGATCCAGCGCATGACCGGGATGATCTGGGTGTGGCCGTCGAAGGTGAGGAACACGATCCACGACAGAAGACAGGCGAGGAACAGCACCGCCGTGGTCAGGATCTGGGCGCCGCGCTCGGTGATGTAACGCCAGCCGAAGCCCGCGATGATCGACGCCGCCAGCGGCGCGAGAACGATGAACGGAAGCATGTGCCCTTACCCTTTCATCACGTTGACGTCTTCGACGTCGATCGTGCCGCGGTTGCGGAAGAAGACCACCAGGATGGCCAGGCCGATCGCGGCCTCGGCGGCGGCGACGGTGAGGACGAACATGGTAAAGATCTGCCCCACCAGATCGTCCAGATGGGCCGAGAAGGCGACGAGGTTGATGTTCACCGCCAGAAGCATCAGCTCGATCGACATCAGGATGACGATCACGTTCTTGCGGTTCAGGAAGATGCCGAAGATGCCGATGACGAAAAGCGCCGCCGCCACCGCCAGGTAATGTGTCAATCCGATCATGTCGTCCCTCCGGGTCTGGCCCGTCTCTTTCATTCTTTTCGCCCGGTTCAGGCCCGGGCCTCGATCTTCGCGCGGCTAAAGCCCCTGCCCGGGCTTCACATCCTTCAGCTCCATCGTCTTGGCCGGATCGCGCCACATCTGATCCAGCACGTTCTGGCGCTTGACGTCCTTGCGGTGGCGCAAGGTCAACAGGATCGCACCGATCATCGCGACCAGCAGGATCAGCGCCGCCAGCATGAAGAGGTAGACGTATCTGTCATAAAGCAGCAGCCCCAGCGCGCGGGTGTTCTGCACCTGGTCGGGATCCGGCGTCACCGCCTGGCGCAGCGCATCGGCATTGGGCGCGGCATGCCAGCTGCCGAAGAGCACGGCGAATTCCAGCAGCAAGATCACCCCGATCAGCAGCGCCAGCGGCATGTAGCGCGCCATCTCGGCCTTCAGTTCGGAGAAATCCACATCCAGCATCATCACCACGAACAGAAACAGCACCGCCACCGCACCGACATAGACGATGATCAGAAGCATCGCCACGAATTCCGCGCCCATGGTGACGAACAGCCCCGCCGCCGACAGGAATGTCAGGATCAGCCACAGGACCGAATGCACCGGGTTTCGGGCAATGGTGACGAACAGCCCCGAAGCCACCGCAACAATGGCGAAGAGGTAGAAGGTGAAAGCCGCGACAGTCATGCGCTGTCCTCCTCATGGTCGTCATAGACCTTCTGCGCGATCTCCAGCGCACGGGTCATGGCGGGGACGCCGCCGAACATGGACATCTGGGAAATCACCTCGGCGACCTCCCGCTTCGTCGCCCCCACCTCGATCAGGTGGCGGATGGTCAGCCGGATCTGCGGCTCGGCCTGGGCGCCCAGCACCGTCAGCGCGGCCAGGGTCACCAGAAGCCGGGTCTTGGCGTCAAGCCCCTCGCGGTTGAAGGTGCGGCCGAACCACATCTCCATCATCTCGGCCGGCATGGTCGGCATCAGCGCGTCGAAGCCCCGGCCCGGCATCGACTCGAGCGCCGGGTTGAAGGCGCGGACCATCTCCTGCCCCTGCTCGACCATCGCCTGGAACATCTTGGTGAAGCCCTCGGTCATCTGTACGGCGCGTCCAGTTCCAGGTTGCGGGCGATCTCGGCTTCCCAGCGTTCGCCGTTGTCCAGCAGTTTCTGCTTGTCGTAGAACAATTCCTCGCGCGTTTCGGTGGCGAATTCGAAATTCGGCCCCTCGACGATCGCATCGACCGGGCAGGCCTCTTGGCAGAAGCCGCAATAGATGCACTTGGTCATGTCGATGTCGTAACGCGTGGTCCGGCGCGAGCCGTCGTCGCGCGGCTCGGCGTCGATGGTGATGGCCTGGGCCGGGCAGATCGCTTCACAGAGCTTGCAGGCAATGCAGCGCTCCTCGCCGTTGGGATAGCGGCGCAGCGCGTGCTCGCCCCGGAACCGGGGCGAGAGCGGGCCCTTCTCGTGGGGGTAGTTCAGCGTCGCCTTGGGCGCGAAGAAGTATTTCATCCCCAGGCCGAAGCCCTTGATGAAATCCACCAGGAAGAAGTATTTGACGGCGCGGTTGAAGTCGATCTTGCTCATGTCAGCCTTTCGGGCAAACGGGCGCGGTTGCCATCACCTTGGTAAAATAGGCTTTTCCTTCCGCCGACAGTGGCTTGACGCCATCGAGGGCGGGCCATTCGGGCTTTGGCAGCTTGGCCTCGACATGGCAATAGAGGTTCTGGAACCCGGCCTCGCAGCCGGTGTTGCCGCGCCCCTTGCACATGTCGGCATCCGCCAGCACCGCGAAGCCGTAGACGAAGGGCGGACGCGCATCCGGGCCGTTCAGCTTCTTCAGGATCGGATGCACCAGCTGGGTCAGATCCTTGGGCTGCGCGCGCGCCGCCGCCTCGACGAAGGCGGCCTGCAGGAAGGCCATCGAAGGCGAGGTCTTTTCGCCGGTCGCGGGCTTGATCTTGCCTTCGAGGTACAGCGTCAGCGCCGATTCATAGGCGCATGAGAAATCGCCTTGGTTGTAGCAGGACTTGGCGGAATCCCAGGTCGCGCCAGGCATGGCAGCCTGAGCGCCCTGGGCGAGCACCAGCGGCGATAAGCCCACCAGGGCTGTGAGGAGGTAGGAGGTCATACGTTTCATGAGTTATATACCTATCGTCCAACGGGCCCAGAAATGCCCGAAGATTTCATATTTTGCGAGGAACGCCACGATCACGACCCAGCCCAGGCTGAGCGGCAGGAACACCTTCCAGCCGATCCGCATCAACTGGTCGTAGCGGTAGCGCGGTACGATCGCCTTCACCATCGAGAACAGGAAGAAGAAGACCGCCATCTTGGCCACCATCCAGAAGGCGCCGTCAGGCAGCCCGGGGATGGGGCTGAGCCAGCCGCCGAAGAACAGCAGGCTGAGCAGAGCGCTCATGAGCCATATGGCGATGTATTCGCCGGCCATGAACAGAAGGAACGGGGTCGAGGAATACTCGACCTGATAGCCCGCCACCAATTCGCTTTCGGCCTCGGGAAGGTCGAAGGGCGGGCGGTTGGTCTCGGCCAGAGCCGAAATGAAGAACAACACCACCATCGGCAGATGCGGCAGCCAGTACCAGTCCAGAAGGCCAAGATTGCCCTTCTGCGCGGCGACGATGGCCGAGAAGTTCATGCTGCCGGTCGAGATGATGATGCCGATGATGATCAGGCCCAGGCTGACCTCGTAAGAGATCATCTGCGCGGCCGAGCGCAGCGAGCCGAGGAAGGGATATTTCGAGTTCGAGGCCCAGCCGCCCATGATCACGCCGTAGACTTCCAGCGACGAGACCGCGAAGACGAACAGGATGGCCACGTTGATGTCGGACAGCACCCAGCCCTGGGCGATCGGAATCACCGCCCAGGCCAGAAGCGCCAGCACGAAGCTGAGCATCGGCGCCAGCATGAAGACGAACTTGTCCGCCCCCGCCGGGATGACGATTTCCTTGACGACGTATTTCAGCGCGTCGGCCACCGTCTGCAACAGGCCCCAGGGCCCCACCACGTTCGGCCCGCGACGCATCTGCACCGCGGCCCAGATCTTGCGGTCGCCATAGACGAGGAACAGCAGCGAAATCATCACGAAGGCGATCACCAGGATCCCCTGCAGGATGATCAGTAGTGCCGTTCCCAGCCCGGTTTGCAGAAATTCAGCCATATGCTCTCACCTGTCCTTCAGGTCCTCAGACCGTCGGTATCCCCTGTGCCCCGCAATCGCGCACCGTTACTTCCGCGTCGATGGTCTTGGGTCCGGGCGGCAGCGCCGCCGAGATCGTATAGACCGCATCCGCGCGCCAGACCCCGCCATCCACGTTCACCGTCGTCCGCACCTGCCGGGCAAAGCCGAAGCCCCGGATCAGCGCGTATTGGGCCGCCGCGCAACGCGCATAGGCCAGCACGTCGTCCGGCCCCAGCGCGCCGGTCATCGAAACCCGGAAATCGACCAGATCCTTGTCGATCAGGACCGTGTCGATGCCCCGGTAAACCACCGGCGGCGCGCCCGCACCGCGGGCCTCTGCCGGCGCCCCCACCCCTTGCGCAGGCGCGCAGCCGCCCAGCATCGCCAGCGCGGCGATGGCAGCGGCCGGGGCCTGGGTCTGGGGTCTGCGGATCATCGGCCCTACTCCGCCGCCAGGGGCGCGTCGCGCCTTGCCGCCGCCATCCGGGCCAGTTCCCCCATCAGCTGCGAAGCCCGCGCGATCGGGTTGGTCAGATAGAACTCGCCTACCGTGAAACGGAAGGTCGCGGTCGCCGGTTCCATCGCCTCGACCGGCTGCCAGCGGTTTTCGGCCACCTCGTCGATCCGCGCCAGATGCGGATGTGCCGCGATCAGCGCGCGCCGCAGATCGGCCAGGCTGTCCCAGGGCTGGGTCGCGTCCAGTTCCGTCGACAGCGCCCGCACGATTGCCCAGTTCTCCTTCGCCTGGCCCGGCGCGAAGCCCGCGCGCAGCGCGAGCTGCGGCCGGCCCTCGGTGTTGACGAAAAGGCCGTTCTCTTCGGTGTAGGCCGCGCCCGGCAGGATCAGGTCGGCCCGGTGCGCGCCGCGGTCGCCATGGCTGCCCTGGTAGATCACGAACGGCCCGCCATCCGCGTCGCGCGCGATGTCGATCTCGTCGGCACCAAGGTTATAGACCACCTCGGCGTCCTCCAGCGCGGCCATGCCGCCCTCGGCCACCGCGCCCACATCCATCGCGCCGACCCGGCTGGCGGCCGTGTGCAGCACCAGGAATTTCGAATTGCTGTTCTCGGCAAGCTTCATCGCATGGCCCAGTACCGCGGCGCCGTCGGCCTCGGTCAGCGCGCCCTGCCCCACGATCACGAGGCTGCGCCTGGCCTTGGTCTTCTCGCTGATTTCCTTCGACGACAACGCCACCAGCGCTGCCCGATCGGTGCCGACATGGGCGTATTCGTAGGTCAGGTCAACCGCTTCTCCGACAACCCCGATCTGCGCTCCGCGCAACCATGCCTTGCGGATCCGCGCATTCAGCACCGGCGCCTCTTCGCGCGGGTTGGTGCCGATCAGCTGGATCATCTCGGCTTCGTCGATATCCTCGATCCGCGCCGTGCCGACATAGGCCGACCGGTTGCCCGCCGGCAGCCGCGCGCCATCGGTGCGGCATTCGACCTGGCCGCCCTGCCCCTCGATCAGCTGTTTCAGCGCGAACACCGCCTCGACCGGGGCCAGATCACCGACCAGGCCCATCACCTTGCGGCCCTTCATCGCCGCCGCCGCGGCCGACAGCGCCTCGGGCCAGGTGGCGGGGCGCAGCTTGCCGTTCTCGCGGATATAGGGGGTGTCCAGGCGCTGGCGCCGCAGACCGTCCCAGATGAAGCGGGTCTTGTCCGAGATCCATTCCTCGTTCACCCCGTCATGGTTGCGCGGCAGGATGCGCATCACTTCGCGCCCCTTGGTGTCGACGCGGATGTTCGACCCCAGTGCATCCATCACGTCGATTGTCTCGGTCTTGGTCAGCTCCCACGGCCGGGCGGTGAAGGCGTAGGGCTTCGACACCAGCGCGCCCACCGGGCACAGGTCGATGATGTTGCCCTGCAGGTTCGAGGCCAGCGTCTGGTTCAGGTAGCTGGTGATCTCGGCATCCTCGCCGCGCCCGGTCTGGCCCATCTGGGCGATGCCGGCCACTTCGGTGGTGAAGCGCACGCAGCGGGTGCAGGAGATGCAGCGCGTCATGTGGGTTTCGACCAGCGGGCCGAGGTTCAACTCCTCCGTCGCGCGCTTGGGTTCGCGATAACGGCTGAAGTCCACCCCGTAAGCCATTGCCTGATCTTGCAGATCGCATTCGCCGCCCTGGTCGCAGATCGGGCAGTCGAGGGGATGGTTGATCAGCAGGAACTCCATAACCCCCTCGCGCGCCTTCTTGACCATGGGGGAGTTGGTCTTGATCTCGGGCGGCTCGCCGTTGCGGCCGGGGCGCATGTCGCGCACCTGCATGGCGCAGGATGCGGCGGGCTTGGGCGGGCCGCCGACGACCTCGACCAGGCACATGCGGCAATTTCCGGCGATCGACAGGCGTTCGTGATAGCAGAAGCGCGGGATTTCCACCCCCGCCTGCTCGCAGGCCTGGATCAGCGTAAGCGCGGGATCGACCTCGATTTCCTTGCCGTCGATGATGATGGTTTTCAGATCAGCCATTCTTTCCTACTCCGCCGCCATCGGGCTGCAGCCCCGTGTTTTCCACAGCTGCGCGTCCTTCAGATGTGCCCAGCCAAAGGCATGGTCGCTATCGCCATGCGCCTCGAAATGCCGGAACCGCGCCATGCCTTCGGCAATGCCGGGGCGATGCCCCTCGGGCACCCACCACATCACAAATCTCAAACTCTTCACCGCGTCATACCACTCGGCGCGCCGTTCATAGAACCGCCGGTGCACGGTGTTCCAGACGAAAGCCTCAAGCGAGGCCACATCTTCCCAGACCGACAGGGTCGAGGCGGTCCGGGGATTGCCCCCAAGTGCGCCCTCGGGATCATTCTGCTCCGCCTCCATCGCGTCATCGCCCAGCCGCCAGACAAAGCCCGGGCTGCGCGCCGCCACCCCGTTGACGAGGTCGAGCCCGTCAACGAAATCCTTTACCCGGGGATCGTCCCAGTCGTGACGCAGAACCCCGAAGTTCAATTCGGCGATATGATGACCCGTCGGTTGCATCCCTACTCCGCCGCCATCGCGCCCATGCGGCCCGTCTTGCGCGCCTTGATCCGGTCCTCGATCTCTTCGCGGAAGTTGCGGATCAGGCCCTGGATCGGCCAGGCCGCCGCGTCGCCCAGGGCGCAGATCGTGTGGCCCTCGACCTGTTTCGAGACGTCGAACAGCATGTCGATCTCCTCGATCTCGGCCTCGCCGCGCACCAGACGGTCCATCACCCGCATCATCCAGCCGGTGCCCTCGCGGCAGGGCGTGCACTGGCCGCAGCTTTCGTGCTTGAAGAATTTCGACAGCCGCCAGATCGCCTTCACCACGTCGACCGACTGGTCCATGATGATCATGCAGCCGGTGCCGAACGAGGACTGGTTCTCGCGCATCCAGTCGAAATCCATGATCCCGTCCTCGATCTGGTCGCGGCGCAGCACCGGACAGGAGGCGCCGCCGGGAATGATCGCCTTCAGATTGTCCCAGCCGCCGCGAATGCCGCCGCCGTGCTTTTCGATCAGCTCGCGCACCGGCAGGCTCATCTGATCCTCGAAGACGCAGGGGGTGTTCACATGGCCGGTCAGCGCGAACAGCTTGGTGCCGGCGTTGTTGGGCCGCCCGAAGGAGGCAAACCAATCCGGCCCGCGGCGCAGGATCGTCGGCGTCACGGCGATCGATTCCACGTTGTTCACCGTGGTCGGGCAGCCGTAAAGCCCCGCGCCGGCCGGGAACGGCGGCTTCATCCGGGGCATGCCCTTCTTGCCTTCCAGGCTTTCCAGAAGCGCGGTTTCCTCGCCGCAGATATAGGCGCCCGCGCCGTGGTGCAGGTACAGATCGAAATCATAGCCCGATCCGCAGGCGTTCCTGCCGATCAGCCCCGCGTCATAGCATTCGTCGATCGCCGCCTGCAGCGCCTCGCGCTCGCGGATGTATTCGCCGCGGATGTAGATATAGGCCGCATGCGCCCCCATCGCGAAAGAGGCGATCAGCGCCCCCTCGATCAGCGTGTGCGGATCATGGCGCATGATCTCGCGGTCCTTGCAGGTGCCGGGCTCGGATTCGTCGGCGTTGATCACCAGATAGCAGGGCCGCCCGTCGCTTTCCTTCGGCATGAACGACCATTTCAGGCCGGTGGGAAAGCCCGCGCCGCCGCGCCCGCGCAGCCCCGAGGCCTTGACCTCCTCGACGATCTTGTCGCGGCCGCGCGCCAGGATCTCCTTGGTGCCGTCCCAATGGCCGCGCTTGCGCGCCCCGGCAAGCGAACGGTCGTGCATGCCGTAGAGATTGGTGAAGATCCGGTCCTGATCGCTCAGCATCTCATCATTCCTTGTTGTCCTGCCGCCTGCGCCAGACGCGCCAGACCACCACGAAGGCGAAGACGAAGGCCGCCAGCGCCGCGAAATCCATCAGGAAGGCAAGGCGCGGATCCAGCCCCAGCCAGCCCCCCAGCCATTGCCCGCCCAGCCAGACGACCATGGCGATCGCGATCACCAGCGCCGCCAGCCGCATCTGCGCGGCCTGGGCCCGTTCCTCCGTATCGTCCGGTCTGTTCATTCACCCGGCACCTCAACACACCTTGCCTCAATACACCTAGCCTCAAGTCACCTTGCCCGTGTCCGCGCGGGCCGAGAACTCGGTCTCGCCCCCTGCGGCCAGAAGCTTCGCCTGCGCCACCCAGTCGTCGCGCGTCGCCCGGCCGCGGAACCCTTGCAGGTTCTCGTCGACCCAGGCGATTTCGGGCGCCGTCCAGGCGGCGATCTGGTCGAAATGGTAGATCCCCATCCCGTGCAGCGCCTGCTCTAGCTTCGGCCCCACGCCCTTGATCTTCGTCAGATCGTCCGCTTGCCCACCGCGCGCCGCGGCCAGACCGGCGGGGCCGTCATCCGCAACCGAAGAAGTCGCCGGCGTCGGCGCGGGCGCCCCCGAAGGCGCCTTGGCAGGGGCGGGGGCCCCGACATCCGCCGCCAGGGCTGCCTTGGTGGGCGCCACCGCAGCGGTTTCGGCGGCGGTTTCGGCGGCGGTTGAGGGCGAGATCTTGGGGGGCGTGGCCTTGGGGGCCGGCTTCGGCGCGGGCACCGCTTCGTGGCCATCCAGCAGGCTGCCGCCCCGGCACAGCGCCCAGCGAAGCGCCAGCGCCACGGCCCCGCCGACGATCAGGCCGCCCAGCAGCGCCCAGATCCAACCCCAGCCGAAATCATGGCGCAGAAGACCGAGCATGAGCAAACCGGCAATGGCGCCGATCCCCAGCGAGAGCGCCTCGCCCGTCACAATCTGCGGTTTCCTGTCCATCTCATCCATCCTCGCCCAATCGCCGTCAGTCGTAGACATCACCCTTGTCGACACGTTTCGAGAATTCGGTCTCGCCGCCCGAGCCCAGCAGCCGCGCCTGCGCCACCCAGTCGTCGCGCGTCACCCGGCCCTTGAAGCCTTCGAGGTTCTCGTCGACCCAGGCGGCTTCGGCGGCAGTCCAGCCCGCGACCTGGTCGAAATGATAGATCCCCATGGAATTCAACAGCAATTCCAGCCTCGGCCCGACCCCCTTGATCTTCTTCAGATCATCCGCCTTGCCGTCGCGCGGCGCGCTCAGGCCGGCCGGTTTCGTGCCCCCGGCGGCAACATCCGCCGTCGGCGCCTCGGTGGGCGTGTCGGCCGGCGCCCCGGCCTTGGCCGAGCCCCGCGCCGTCTCATGCGACGCAACGCTTCCGGCCGGATCCGCCGCCGCGGCCCCAGCTTCGGCCCCGGTGTCGGCCCCGGTCCGGGGCGCGGGCTGTCGGGCGGCGGGGCCGTCGCGCCAGGGCGCGCGCAGCGGCACCTCGGTGCCGTCGATGCGCTTGAGCGTGTCCCCAAGCGCCAGGGCCCGCGCGACCGAGGCATTGTGCGGCGCGCGGCCCTCGTTGCCTTCGGTCAGGCAGGTCGGCCCGCCCTTGGCCTCGGCGGCGTAGCGGCCGTTCTGGGGGCCGGGCTGCGGCACCTTGCCGGCGGCCATCTCGTCGATCAGCGCCGCGAAACCCTCGGGCTTCAGATCCTCATAGTAATCCTTGCCGATCTGGGCCATGGGCGCGTTGCTGCAGGCGCCCAGGCATTCGACCTCTTCCCAGCTGAACTTGCCGTCGGCGGACAGCTCATGCGGGTTGGGGGCGATCTTCTCGCGGCAGATGCGCAGCAGGTCCTCGGCGCCGCAGATCATGCAGGTCGTGGTGCCGCATATCTGAAAATGCGCCACCGATCCAACAGGTTGCAGTTGGAACATAAAGTAGAAGGTAGCGACCTCCAGGGCGCGGATATAGGCCATGCCCAGCAGATCCGCGACATGTTCGATCGCCGCGCGCGACAGCCAGCCTTCCTGTTCCTGCGCGCGCCACAGCAGCGGGATCACGGCGCTGGCCTGCCGCCCTTCGGGATATTTCGAGATCTGCGCCTCGGCCCAGGCCTGATTGGCGGCGGTGAAGGCGAAGTTCTCGGGCTGTTGCGGATGCAGGCGGCGTAGCATCAGAAGGCGGCTCCGGTCTGAACGATGGTGGCAAGGGCCAGCACGGCGACCAGCGCCGCACCGAACCCCGCGATCCAATGTTTCGAAGTGGGATGGCCCGCCTGCGCGTAGATCAGTGCATCGTGGAAGGCCATATAGGAAAAGGCGGAAAATGTCGCGGCGATGACCACGAAATCTCCGTAGAGCAGCGAGAAGAGCCCCAGCGCCGACAAGGCGACGTAGCGTTCCCCCATCACCTGGGGCAGTGACTCTACGTGGTGCCCGGTCAGCGCCAGGCCGCGCGCGGGATTGCGCAGGAAGATATAGGCCAGCCGCGCGGTCAGCGCCGTCGCCAGCGCCGCGAGCCCCAGGGACAGAAGGCCGAGGAAGGTCATCGGCAGTCCTCCAACCGATAGGCGGGTCCAGCCACCTGCGCCACGCGGTGCGCGCGCACCAGGGCGTCCAGCGTCATCCCGGCCTCGGCGGCCGTAAGGCCCGCGGATTTAAGCACTGCGTCCTGGTTGGCCGCGTCCAGCACGCAACCCGCCTGCGTCATCGCCGCCGCCAGCGCCCGCATCTGCGCGGGGCTGGGCCCCCCTTCGGCCAGGGCCGGACCGGCCCCGAGCGCGAGCAGCAGAAGGGCGGCGCCGGGTTTCACCGGTCAATCTCCCCGAACACCACGTCGAGAGAACCGATGATCGCCGAGACGTCGGCCAGAAGATGCCCCTTGCAGATGTGATCGCAGGCCTGAAGATGCGGATATCCCGGGGCGCGGATCTTGGCGCGGTAGGGCCTGTTGGTCCCGTCCGAGACCAGATAGACGCCGAATTCGCCCTTCGGCGCCTCGACCGCGGCGTAGACCTCGCCCGCGGGGACGTGGAAGCCCTCGGTGTACAGCTTGAAGTGGTGGATCAGGCTTTCCATCGAGCGCTTCATGTCGGCGCGCTTGGGCGGGGTGATCTTGCCCCGCGCCAGCACGTCGCCCTGCCCTTCGGGCGCGCGCAGCTTGGCGATCGCCTGATGGATGATATTGGTCGCCTGGCGCATTTCCTCGACCCGCACGAGATAGCGGTCGTAGCAGTCGCCGTTCTTGCCGACCGGCACCTGGAATTCGAATTCGTCATAGCATTCATAGGGCTGCGCGCGGCGCAGATCCCAGGCCATGCCCGCGCAGCGCGCCATGACACCGGTAAATCCCCATTGCTGCACCTCGTCGGGGGTGACCACGCCGATATCGACCATGCGCTGCTTGAAGATCCGGTTCTCGGTCAGCAGCGTCTCGAGATCGTCGAGGTAATCGGGGAATTTCTGCGCCCAGGCCTCGATATCGTCGAGCAGCGCGGGCGGCAGGTCCTGGTGCACGCCGCCGGGCCGGAAATAGGCCGAATGCAGCCGCGCCCCGCAGGCGCGCTCATAGAAGATCATCAGCTTCTCGCGCTCCTCGAACCCCCACAGCGGCGGGGTGAGCGCGCCGATGTCCAGCGCCTGTGTGGTGACGTTCAGCAGATGGCTGAGGATCCGCCCGATCTCCGAATACAGCACCCGGATCAATTGCGCCCGACGCGGCACCTCGATCTGCGTCAGACGCTCGATCGCCAGGCACCAGGCATGTTCCTGGTTCATCGGCGCCACATAGTCGAGGCGGTCGAAATAGGGCAGGTTCTGCAGATAGGTGCGGCTTTCCATCAGCTTCTCGGTGCCGCGATGCAGCAGCCCGATATGCGGGTCGGCGCGTTCCACGATCTCGCCGTCCAGTTCCAGCACCAGGCGCAGAACGCCGTGCGCGGCAGGGTGTTGCGGGCCGAAGTTGATGTTGAAGTTGCGGATCTGCTGTTCGCCGGTCAAGGCATCGTCAAACTTGCCGTCCATCACCCGCGCCCTCCATCACCCTTGTCCTTGAAGGCCATGATCCACAGCAGGATCAGCGCGCCCAGCGGGATCACCGAAACCAGCGACACCCAGTTCGGCATGCCGAAGCGCGGCAACAGCCGCCAGAACGGCACGATCACCAAAGCCGCGTAGATCACCAGCCACAGCAGGCCGAAGGCCCCCAGGCCGTGATAGCCGTAGGAATAGGACCACATCATTTCGCCGCCTCCTTCTCGTCTCCGGGAAGGATATATTGCGCGCCCTCCCAGGGACTCATGAAGTCGAACTGGCGGTATTCCTGCACCAGGCTGACGGGCTCGTAGACCACCCGCTTCTCGGCCTCGTCATAGCGCACCTCGACATAGCCGGTGGTGGGGAAATCCTTGCGCAGCGGATGCCCGCGAAAGCCGTAATCGGTAAGGAGGCGGCGCAGGTCCGGGTGCCCCGAGAACAGGATGCCGAACATGTCGAACACCTCGCGCTCGTACCAGCCGGCCGAGGGATGCACGGTACAGACCGAGGGCACCATCTCGTCCTCGCGCACCGCCACCTTCACCCGGATGCGGTGGTTTTGATGCATCGACAGCAGGTGATAGACCACGTCGAAACGCGCCGGGCGTTCGGGGTGGTCGACCGCGGTGATATCGATCAGCGAGGTGAAGCGGCAATTGGGATCGCCGCGCAGGAACTCGATGAAGGCGGGGATCGCCGCCAGCGTCACCTCGATCGTCAGTTCGTTGAAGGCGATGATCGCCTCCAGCACCGCTTCGGGCCGCTTGTGGCGGATGTGTTCGGCCAGTTCGCTCAGCGCCACGTCGGACATGGGGGCCTCCTCAGCGAGTGATCGTGCCGGTGCGGCGGATCTTGCGTTGCAATTGCAGCATTCCGTAAAGCAGCGCCTCGGCCGTGGGCGGGCAGCCGGGCACATAGACATCGACCGGCACCACCCGGTCGCAGCCGCGCACCACCGAATAGCTGTAATGGTAGTAGCCGCCGCCATTGGCGCACGATCCCATCGAGATCACATAGCGCGGCTCGGGCATCTGGTCGTAGACCTTGCGCAGCGCCGGGGCCATCTTGTTGGTCAGCGTCCCCGCCACGATCATCAGATCGGATTGCCGCGGCGACGCGCGCGGCGCCATGCCGAAACGCTCGACATCATAGCGCGGCATCGACGCCTGGATCATCTCGACGGCGCAGCAGGCCAGGCCGAAGGTCATCCAGTGCAGGCTGCCGGTGCGGGCCCAGTTGATCACATCCTCGGTCGAGGTCAGCAGAAAGCCCTTGTCCTGCAATTCGCGGTTCAGGGCCTGTGTGGCGACCTCGGGATCGCCACCGGCGGTGTTGGCTCCGGTCATCATTCCCATTCCAGTGCCCCCTTCTTCCATTCATAGGCGAAGCCGATGGTCAGCACGCCGAGGAAAATCATCATCGACCAGAAGCCGACCATGCTGATCTGTCCGAAGGCCACGGCCCAGGGGAACAGGAAGGCAACCTCGAGGTCGAAGATGATGAACAGGATCGAGACCAGGTAGAAGCGTACGTCGAACTTCATCCGCGCGTCGTCGAAGGCGTTGAAGCCGCATTCGTAGGCCGAGACCTTCTCGGGGTCGGGGTTGCGCACCGCCAACACCACCGCGGCCAGCACCAGGATCAGCCCCAGCGCGATAGCCATGGCGAGGAAGATCAAGATCGGAAGATACTCTCGCAGCAAATGCTCCACGGGCGCCTCGCTCTTGTTCTGGCGGCTCCGCCGGCGGAGTTCCGCCACTTGTTCCGGCTGCGCCCCATTTACTCCCCCGCCCCGGCAGGGTCAACCAACGGTGACCGTCCGCAATGGGCTTTCTACAAGGGTTTTCAGGGCGTAAACACATTCACTTTCATTAATTTAACAATCTATGCTGCGCCGCAGCTAAATCCAGTGCGGTGGCGGCGGCTGGCGCGACTCAGCCCGCGCGGGGTTGGTGGGTCCGGCCGGGGCTCAGCCGGCCCAGGGCGGCGTCTGGCGCGCAAAGAAGGCACCGATGCCGTCGCGAGCCTCGTCACTTTCCCAGCGCGCGACAAGTGCGCGAATCGTCTCATCGATCACCGCGTCGGTGATCGGCGGCCCCAGACGGCGCAGCAGCCCCTTCGCTTCGGCGACGGCCCCGGGCGCACAGGACAGGTAGGGCGCCACCTCGGCCTCGACCGCGGCATCGAGCGCCTCGGGCGCCACGCTGCGCGCCAGAAGACCCAGCGAGACAGCCTCATCCGCGCCGAAACGGCGGCCGGACATGAATACCCGCCGCGCCCGCGCCTCGCCCATCCGCGCGGCGACATAGGGGCCGATGGTCGCCGGGATCAGGCCCAGCCGCGTCTCGGTCAGCCCGAACTTCGCGCCCAACGCCCCGATCGCGACATCGCAGACCGCCATCATGCCGATGCCGCCGCCGAAGGCCTGGCCCTGCACCCGCCCGATCAGCGGCTTGGGCATCTCGTTCAGCGCCTTGAGCATCCAGGCCAGCTTGCCCGCCTCGCGGCCCCGCGTATCGGGATCAGCTGCCATCTGCTCCTTCATCCATCCCAGATCGCCGCCTGCGCAGAAGCTTTCCCCCGCCCCGGTCAGCACCACGGCGCGCACCGCCCCGTCCGCCCCCAACCGCGCCGCCGCCTCGGTCAGTTCGGCGATCATCCGCGCCGACAGCGAATTGTGCTTCTCCGCCCGGTCCAGCGTCAGCGTCGCGACGCCGCGCGCATCGGTCTCGATGGTGATGGTCTCGAACATTCCAGCCTCCTGATCCTGTTGCCGCCGCCCGGCCCGAGTATTTGTGCCAAGATGAAGACCAAGGAACGCCCTTCCCCTTCATCTTGGCGCAAATACTCCGGGGGAGCGTCGGAAGACGCGGGGGCAGCGCCCCCTCCCGGCCTATGCCGCCCGCATGGCGCGCGCCATCTCGGCCCCGCGCGCGATCACCTCGCGGTCAAGCCCGGTCGCATAGCCCAGATCCGCCAGCCGCGCGGCCACCGCCTCGGTCGCCACGTTGCCCGCCGCGCCCGGCGCATAGGGGCAGCCGCCCAGCCCCCCCACCGCGGCGTCGAAGACCCGCAGCCCCAGCTCCAGCGAGGCCTCGATATTGGCCAGCGCCCTGCCCGCCGTGTCGTGGAAATGCCCCGCCAGGCGCGCCGCCGGCACCTCCTGCAACACCGCGCGCAGCATCGCCGCCACCGTCTCGGGCCGGCCCTGGCCGATGGTGTCGCCCAGGCTGATCTCGTAGCAGCCCAGATCGCGCAGCCGCGCCGCCACCCGCGCCACCGCCGCCGGATCGGTCGGCCCGTCGTAGGGGCAATCGATGACGCAGGAAATATAGCCCCGCACCGGAATCCCGTCCGCCCGCGCCGCCGCGCAGACCGGGGCGAACCGTTCCAGGCTTTCCTCGATCGAGCAATTCACATTGGCCCTGGAAAACCCTTCCGAGGCCGAACCGAAGATCGCCACCTCGTCGGCGCGCGCCGCCCGCGCGCCCTCGTAGCCGCGCATGTTGGGCGTCAGCGCGGCATAGCGGACCCCCGGCATCCGGGTGATGCCGGCAAGCACCTCGGCGCTGTCGGCCATCTGCGGCACCCATCTGGGGCTGACGAAGCTGGCGATCTCGATGCGCCGGAACCCGGCGGTGGACAGCAGATCGACCAGCGCGATCTTTTCCGCCGTGGGGATCTGGCGCTTCTCGTTCTGCAGCCCGTCGCGGGGGCCAACCTCGAAGATCTCGACCGTGTCAGGCATCGGGCACCTCATAGAAGGGCTGGACATAGATCTCGGGCGCGCCGTCACGCGCCTGCGCCCGCAGATAGGCCGGCCGCGCCTGCAGCCGGCCCAGCCAGCCCGCCACCCGCGGTAGCGCGTCAAGCCGCACGAAGCGCCGCGCCAGCCCCGCACCATAGCCCATTGTCGCATCCACCGCCGAGAAGCCCGAGGCCAGCAGATAGTCGCGCCCCGCCAGCGCCGCCTCGGCCGCGCCCAGGGCGTTTTGCAGACGCTTCGCCTCCAGCCGCATCACCGTGGGGCTGCGCATCCAATCCTCGCGCAGCACGATATGCTGCTGGGTCAGCGCCGCCAGATGCTGGCCCAGCGTTTCCGAATAATGCAGCCATTCCAGCCACTCGGGCCGCTCCTCGGCGCCCGGCGGCGGGGCCAGGCGGCCGCGCGTCTCGCACAGGTATTCGACGATCGCGCCACTCTCGAACAACACCCGGCCGTCGATTTCCAGCGCCGGCACGCGGCCGGCAGGCGAAAGCTTCAGATATTCCGGGCTGCGCAGCGACTTGTCGAAGAAGCTGTGGGGGACGACATCGAAACGCTCGCCCAACTCCTCGAGCAGCCACAACACGCGAAAGGAGCGCGCCTGCGGCACATGGTGCAGCCGGATCATTCCGCCACCTCGGCCTCGAGCCGCACCAGCGCGGCGCCGGCCTCGACCTGGGCGCCGGCCTGGGCCAGCACCTCGGCGACCACGCCGTCGCGGCCGGCGGTCAGGGTATGTTCCATCTTCATAGCCTCAAGCACCGCCAGCCGGTCGCCCTGCGCCACCGCCTGCCCGGCCGAGACAAACACCGCCTTCACCAGCCCCGGCATCGGCGACAGCGTCACATCGCCCCCCCCGCCCGCCTCGGTGCCGCGCGCCAGGGGATCGACCGGCGCGAAACTGGCGGTGACGCCCGCATCGAAGACATGGATCGCGCCGTTCGCCATCACCAGCGCCGGCGCCTTCGCCGCGTCGAGCCACCAGCCGTCCTGGCGCCGCTCGGCCCGCACCTCGGCGACCGCATCGTTCCTGCGCAGCGTGATGCGCGCCGCGTCCGGCCCGGTCACGGCGATCAGCGCCGAGACCTCCTCGGCGTCGCGCCGCAGCCCGATCTTGCGCTCAAGCGGCGCCCACAGGGCGAAGCCGGCAAGCGGCTCGGCCCGTTCCCACAGCCCCGCCTCGGCCAGCACCGCGGCTGCGGCAATCCGGGGGCCAGGTTCGGGCGCGGCAATCAGCGCCTCCAGATCACGTTCGATCAGGCCGGTGTCGACATCGCCCGCGGCAAAGCCCGCATGCCGGGTCAGCGCGCCGAGAAAGCCTAGGTTCGTCACCGACCCGGCCACCTGCGTCTGTTCCAGCGCGCGCGTCATCTGCTGCAGCGCCGCGCCGCGGTTCGGACCATGGGTGACGATCTTGGCGATCATCGGATCGTACCAGGGGCTGATCGTGTCGCCGGCGCGCACGCCGGTATCGGCCCGGCAGCCCGGCGCGAAAGCCAGATGGTGCAGCGTCCCGGTGGCCGGCAAAAAGCCCGCGGGCACGTCCTCGGCGTAAAGCCGGGCCTCGAAGGCATGGCCGGTGATCGACAGATCCTCCTGCCGCGCGGGCAGCGCCTCGCCCGAGGCCACGCGCAGTTGCCATTCCACCAGATCGACGCCGGTGATCGCCTCGGTCACGGGATGTTCCACCTGCAGGCGGGTGTTCATCTCCATGAACCAGAAGCGATCGGGGCGCAGCCCCTCGGACGCGTCGACGATGAATTCGATCGTGCCGGCGCCGCTGTATCCGATCGCCTCGGCCGCGCGCACGGCGGCGGCGCCCATGGCGGCGCGCATCGCTTCGGTCATGCCGGGCGCGGGGGCTTCCTCGATCACCTTCTGATGGCGGCGCTGCAGCGAACAATCGCGCTCGAACAGATGCACGGCGCGGGTGCCGTCGCCAAAGACCTGCACCTCGATATGGCGCGGCTTCTCGACGAATTTCTCGATCAGCACGGCCTCGTTGCCGAAGGCCGTACTGGCCTCGCCCCGCGCGCTTTCCAGCGCGGCGGCAAAGTCCTTTGGGGCGAAGACCTTGCGCATTCCCTTGCCGCCGCCGCCGGCGACCGCCTTGATCAGCACCGGATAGCCGACCTTCGCCGCCTCGGCCGCGAGATGGGCGGGGTCCTGATCGGCACCGTGATAGCCGGGCACCACGGGAACGCCCGCCTTTTCCATCAGCGCCTTGGCCGCGTCCTTCAACCCCATCGCCCGGATCGCGCGCGCCGAAGGGCCGATGAACACCAGGCCCGCGGCCTCGACCTCGGCGACGAAATCGGGGTTCTCGGACAGGAAGCCATAGCCCGGATGGATCGCCTGCGCGCCGGTGGCCCGCGCCGCCGCGATGATCGCCGCGCCGCGCAGGTAGCTGTCGGCTGGCGCCGGGCCGCCGATATGCACCGCCTCGTCGGCCATCGCCACATGGCGGGCGCCCGCGTCCGCGTCGGAATAGACGGCGACCGTGGCCACACCCAGACGGCGGGCGGTCTCGATCACCCGGCAGGCGATCTCGCCGCGGTTGGCGATCAGGATCTTGTGGAACATGCGTTCCTCCCGTTTCCAAAGGGGGGCTCCGCCCCCGCGTCTGTCGACGCTCCCCCGGAGTATTTTTGCCAAGATGAATGGGCCTTCATCTTGGTCCAAATACTCCCGCCGGAGGCGTCCCTACATTCTGAACACGCCGAACCTGGTGGGCGCGATCGGGGCGTTCAAACTGGCCGACAGCGACAGTGCCAGCACCTCGCGGGTGCGGCGCGGGTCGACGATGCCGTCGTCCCAAAGTCGCGCCGAGGCATAGAGCGGATGGCTCTGGCGGGCGAACATCTCGATCGTGGGGCGCTTGAACTCGGCCTCTTCCTCCGCCGACCATGTGCCGCCCTTGCGCTCGATCCCGTCGCGCTTGACTGTGGCCAGAACCCCCGCGGCCTGTTCGCCGCCCATCACCGAGATGCGCGAATTCGGCCAGGTCCACAGAAAGCGCGGCGAATAGGCGCGGCCCGCCATGCCATAGTTGCCGGCCCCGAAAGAGCCGCCGACCAGCATCGTGATCTTCGGCACGTTGGTCGTGGCCACCGCCGTGACCATCTTGGCGCCGTGGCGGGCGATGCCTTCGTTTTCATATTTGCGGCCAACCATGAAGCCGGTGATGTTTTGCAAGAACACCAGCGGGATATTCCGCTGAGAGCACAATTCGACGAAATGCGCGCCCTTCACCGCGGCCTCGGAAAACAGCACCCCGTTGTTCGCCACGATCCCCACCGGGCAGCCCATGACATGGGCAAAGCCCGTGACCAGCGTCTCGCCGAAGCGCGGCTTGAACTCGTCGAAGCGCGAGCCATCGACCACGCGGGCGATGACCTCGCGGATGTCATAGGGGGTGGAAAGGTTCGCCGGCACCACGCCCAGGATCTCGGCCGGATCATAGGCGGGGTCTTCGGGGCTTTGCCAGACCACGGTGTCGGGCTTGCGGCGGTTCAGCCCGGCCACCGCCCGGCGCGCAAGGGCAAGCGCATGGGCGTCATCCTCGGCCAGATAGTCGGCCACGCCCGAAAGGCGCGTATGCACGTCGCCGCCGCCGAGATCCTCGGCCGAGACCACCTCGCCCGTCGCGGCCTTCACCAGGGGGGGACCTGCGAGGAAGATCGTGCCCTGTTCCTTGACGATGATGGTCACGTCCGACATCGCCGGCACATAGGCCCCGCCCGCGGTGCAGGAACCCATCACCACGGCGATCTGGGGGATGCCCTTGGCCGACATCCGCGCCTGATTGTAGAAGATGCGGCCGAAATGGTCGCGGTCGGGAAAGACCTCGTCCTGGTTGGGCAGGTTGGCGCCGCCGGAATCGACCAGATAGACGCAGGGCAGCGCGCATTCCTCGGCTATTTCCTGGGCGCGCAGGTGCTTCTTCACGCTCATCGGGTAATAGGTGCCGCCCTTCACGGTGGCATCGTTGCACACCACCATGACCTCCTGGCCATGGATGCGCCCCACCCCGGCGATCAGCCCGGCGGCCGGGGCGGCGCCGTCATACATGCCATGCGCGGCGGTCGCGCCGATCTCCAGAAAGGGGGAGCCCGGGTCGAGCAGGTCGGCCACCCGTTCGCGCGGCGGCAGCTTGCCGCGCGCGACGTGGCGGGCAAGCGCCGCCTCGCCGCCGCCGGCGGCGGCAGTGGCCGCGGTCTCGGCGACCTCGGCCAGCAGCGCCTCATGCGCGGCGACATTGGCGCGGAAAGCGTCCGAGGACGGCAATGCCTGGGATTGAAGTTTCATCGAGTCTCTCCCGCTATTCGGCGCTGACACATGCGGATCCGCCGCCGGCATCCGACGCCGAACTTCATCCCATCGCACCCATCAACTCGCGCCCGATCAGCATGCGGCGGATCTCCGAAGTGCCCGCGCCGATCTCCATCAGCTTGGCGTCGCGCATCAGCCGGCTGACGACGCTGTCGTTCAAAAAACCCGCGCCGCCCAGCGCCTGCACCGCCTGATGCGCCTGCACCATCGCCTGTTCGGAACAGTAAAGCACGCAGCCCGCCGCGTCCTGACGCGTCACCTCGCCCCGGTCGCAGGCACGCGCGACCTCATACAGATAGGCCCGCGCGGTGTTCATCGCGACATACATGTCGGCGATCTTGCCCTGCATCAGCTGGAAATTCCCGATCGGCTGGCCGAACTGCCGGCGCTCGGCCATATAGGGCATGACCTCGTCCAGGCAGGCCGCCATGATGCCGGTGCCGATGCCCGAAAGCACCACGCGTTCGTAATCCAGGCCCGACATCAGCACCCGCACGCCGCGGCCTTCCTCGCCCAGCACGTTCTCGAACGGCACCTCGACATTCTCGAAGATCAGCTCGGCCGTGTTCGAGCCGCGCATTCCCAGCTTGTCGAAATGCGGGCTGGTCGAAAAGCCCTTCATCTGCTTTTCGATCAGGAAGGCGGTGATGCCCTTCGATCCGGCCTCGGGGTCGGTCTTGGCATAGACGACAAGGGTGTCGGCGTCTGGCCCGTTGGTGATCCAGTACTTGGTGCCGTTCAGCACGTAGCGATCATTCTTCTTCTCGGCCCGCAGCTTCATCCCCACCACGTCCGACCCGGCCCCCGCCTCGGACATCGCCAGCGCGCCGACATGTTCGCCGGAAATCAAACCGGGCAGATATTTGCGCTTCTGCGCCTCGGTGCCGTTCAGCTTGATCTGGTTCACGCAAAGGTTCGAATGCGCGCCATAGGACAGCGACACGCTGGCCGAGGCGCGGGCGATCTCCTCTACCGCGACGCAATGGGCAAGATAGCCCATCCCCGCCCCGCCGTATTTCTCGGGCACGGTGATGCCCAGAAGGCCCAGTTCGCCCATCTCCTGCCACAACTCGTTCGGAAAGGCGTTGTCGCGGTCGATCTGCGCCGCCATCGGCTTCAGCCGCTCCTGCGCCCAGCGGTGGACCATATCGCGCAGGGCGTCGATATCCTCGCCCAGATCGAAACGCATCGACGCCGTGAACATGAGGCCTCCTCCGAGTTTATTGAACGCTTGTTCATTTCTTTAGCCAAGGCGGCGAGTCGGGTCAATGGGGGACGCCACGCCGCGGGGCGGAAGCGGGGAAGGTGGCGGCCCAAGGGGGCCTGACTTGTGTTGACGCCTTCCCAGTGCAAGAAGGGCGAGCGCCTGCCCGTGGGGTGGCGCCTCCTGACCTGCGAGCGTCGCCATTTATGGCTGCAAGGTCCTGCCTTGGCCGCCGCGTGATCGAGAACTGCAAAGCGCCAGCCCGCGGGAACGGGCAGGCGCTCGCCCTGCGCCTGCGGCGCGTACCGGGCGGAAAGAGAGCTTAGCGGCAGCGGGAAGAGATCCCAGGGTCAGTCTCACCGCCCGCGCAGCGCCTCTTCCAGTACCGCTTTCACCACGCCGGGGTCGACGTCCTCGGCGACGAAAGCCTCGCCGATCCCACGCGCCAGGATGAAGCGCAGGCGCCCGTCGACCACTTTCTTGTCCTGCGCCATCAGCGCCAGCAACCCCTCGGCCCCCGGCAGATCGCCGGGGATGTCGGCCAGATCCACCTTCATCCCCATCGCCCGCAGATGCGCCCGCACCCGGCTTGGCGCCTCTTGCGAACACAGGCCCAGGCGCTGGCTCAGCTCAAACGCCAGCGCGCAGCCGATCGCCACGCCTTCACCATGTAGCAGCCGGTCGCCATAGCCGGTCGCGGCCTCCAGCGCATGGCAGAAGGTATGGCCCAGGTTCAAAAGCGCGCGTTCGCCCTGCTCGGTCTCGTCGCGCGCCACGATGCCGGCCTTCATCTCGACCGAGCGGCGCACCGCGCGCTGGCGCTTTTCGGGGTCCACCGCCAGCACCGGGCCGTTGGCTTCCAGCCAGTCGAAGAAGCCGGCATCGCCCAGCAGCCCGTATTTCACCACCTCGCCATAGCCGGCCAAGAAATCGCGCGGCGCCAGCGTTTCCAGCACGTCGATATCGGCCAGCACCAGCGACGGCTGGTGAAAGGCGCCGATCAGGTTCTTGCCGGCGGGCGAATTGATCCCGGTCTTGCCGCCGACCGAACTGTCGACCTGCGCCAGAAGCGTCGTGGGGATCTGCACGAACCGCACGCCGCGCCGCAGGACCGCCGCCGCGAAACCACCCAGATCGCCGATCACGCCGCCGCCGAAGGCCACGACCACGTCGCGCCGCTCGACCTTCTCGGCCAGCAGCCATTCGACCGCGCGTTCCAGCCCGGCCCAGCACTTGGTGCCCTCGCCCGGCGGCAGGGCCAGCGCGGACATCGCGATGCCTTCCGTGGCCAGCCCGTCGCGCAACGCCTCCAGATGCAGGCCCGCCACCGTCTCGTCGGTGATCACGGCCACACGCCTGCGCGCCAGCAGCGGCGCGATCTCGGCGCCCGCGCGGGCGATCAGGCCCGGCCCGATCCGCACCCCATAGCTGCGCGCACCCAGGGCCACGCCGACTTCCTCGACCATCTCAGATCCTTTCCAGCACGTCGGGGCGGTGGGCGACCAGCGCCTCGGCCACCCTTCCCGCCATCTCGTCGATCGAATAGTCCGGCTGGGCTTCGACCGCCAGATCGGCCAGCGCATAGACCGGGACCCGGGCCTCGTACATCGACGAAAGCGTGGCCTTGGGATCGGGGGTGCGCAGCAGCGGCCGGGTGGTCTTGTGACGCACCCGCGCCCAAAGCAGCGGCAGATCGGCCTTCAGCCAGACCGACACCCCGCGTTCGTGGATCAGCGCGCGGTTGCCCGCATGCAAGAATGCCCCGCCCCCGGTCGAAAGCACCCCCGCAGGCCCATCCAGCAGACGTGCCAGAACCCGGGCCTCCTTTTCGCGGAAGAACGGCTCTCCGTAGCGCTCGAAAATCTCGGCCACCGACAGGTTGGCGGCGCGCACGATCTCTTCGTCCGAATCGAGGAATCCCACCCCCAGATCGCGCGCAAGCTGGGTGCCGACGGCTGTCTTGCCCGCCCCCATCATGCCGACCATGACGATTGTCTTGTTCAGGCGCCACGCCACCTGGCAGGCCTCCGCCGACTGGTTTGTGATCGAAAACTTTCCGCCTTCAATGGCGTGAACTCTCGGGAAATGCCATATATAATCGTGCCGTTCCGTGCCGGTCGGCCGCTAACGATTGAAAAATACAACGAAAACCAGAAGGCAGGAATTGATGGGACGTCTGGCCAAGGCAATTGCGGTATTGATCGTTCTGGGGGCGGTGGCCTTCGTGGGCTATGCGTACTGGCCCGGTACGCTGAAGCCGCATGTGACGAAAGTGGAACAACCGGTGAAGCTGGATGCGAACTAGACGGCCCGAGGGCCGCGCGATCGGGGCGATTGCGGCGGCGGCCGCGCGCGTGGGCGCCAGGGCCGCGCTTGTCGGCGCGCTGTGCCTGACCACCGCCCTGGCCCCGACGGCCGGCCTGCGTGCCGAAACCGCCCCGGGCAAGCCGCTGTCGGCGATCCAGTGGCTTTCCAATTCGGTGACCCGACCGGTGGCGCCCAAGCCGGTGCAGCCAGTTCCGCCCGGCAGCGCCCTGCCCGCCCCGGTCTCGACCTCGGTGCTGCGCAAGGGGCCGGCGCTGGATGCGGTCGGGCTG
The DNA here is from genome assembly GCF_900106675.1 of Allgaiera indica. Lineage (GTDB taxonomy): Bacteria > Pseudomonadota > Alphaproteobacteria > Rhodobacterales > Rhodobacteraceae > Acidimangrovimonas > Acidimangrovimonas indica. Next base: position 140,105 of record NZ_FNOB01000007.1, on the reverse strand, counting down.
TTGCCGGTCAAGACCACGGGCTTTCCGCGCGATCTGTGGGGCAAGACGCCCACCGACACGCTGGTGCGGCTGATCCGGGGCGAAGACCTCAACACACTGCCCGCCCTGCAAAAGCTGTTCACCGAGATGATGCTGGCCGAGGTCGACGCCCCCGACGACAGCTCAGGGTCGGGCAAGCTGCTCTTGGCGCGGGTCGACCGGCTGCTGGATCTGGGCGCGCTGGATCAGGCGCAGGCACTGTTGAGCCAGGCCGGCACCGACCGGCCCGACATCTTCCGGCGCTGGTTCGACGTGGCGCTGCTTCTGGGCGACGAGACCCGCGCCTGCACCGAGATGAAGGCCCAGCCCGACGTCGCCCCCACCTTCCCGGCGCGGATCTTCTGCCTGGCGCGCAACGGCGACTGGAACGCCGCGGCGCTGACCTTGCAGACTGCCAAGGCCCTGGGCTTCGTCAAGGGCGAGATGGCCGAACTGCTGCAGCGCTTTCTGGACCCCGCCGCCGAGGAAGACGCCGACCCCCTGCCGCCGCCGCAGCGCCCTTCCCCGCTGGTGTTCAGGATGATGGAGGCGATCGGCGAGCCGATGTCCACCAATACCCTGCCGGTGGCCTTCGCCCAGGCCGACCTGCGCGAGAACATCGGCTGGAAAAGCCAGCTTGACGCGGCCGAGCGGCTGGCGCGCACCGGGGCGATCCCGGCCAGCCGGCTTTGGCTGCTTTACCGGCAGCACCAGCCGGCGGCCTCGGGTGGGGTCTGGGACCGGGTGGCGCGGGTGCATGTGCTGGACGACGCGCTGCGGCGCGGCAACCTGGGCGCGGTCGAGATGGCCTTGCCCGAAGCCTGGAAATCCTTCCGCGAGGCAGAACTAGAGGTGCCCTTCGCGCAGATCTATGCCGAGAAGCTGGCCAAGCTGCGGCTGGGCGGGCGCGCGGGCCAGGTCGCCTTCGACGTGGCGATGCTGTCGCGCGACTACGAGGCATTGTCGAAGAAGCTGCCCATCTCGACCCGGCGCGAGGCCTTCCTGGCCTCGATCGCCCGCGGCCAGCCCGACGCGGCGCTGGCGCCGAACAGCATGGGCAGCGCCATCGCCGCGGCCTTCGCCAGCCCGGCGCCGGTGCCGCAAAGCCTGGCCGATCTGGCCGACAACCAGCAGCTGGGTGCCGCCATACTGGAGGCGATGAGCCGCATCACCGACGGCGCCAAGGGCGATGTCGGCGGCGTCACCGCGGGGCTGGCCTTGCTGCTGAAGGTGGGCCTGGTCGATGTGGCCCGGCGCAGCGCGCTGCAGCTGATGCTGCTGGATCGGCGGGGATAGGGCATGGCGGGCAGCCCGGCAGCCGGCGGGATGACGCGCTGGATCTCGACCTTCCTCGAGGCCCAGGCGGCCGAGCGCGGATCGGCCCGCAACACGCTGCTGGGCTATGGCCGCGACCTGCAGGATTTCACCGCCTGGCTGGCGCGTCGCGGCGCCGATCTCGACACCGTCGACCGCGCCACGATCGAGGCCTACCTGATCGCCTGCGACGCCGAGGGCCTGAGCCGCGCCACCCGCGCGCGGCGGCTGTCGTCGATCCGCCAGCTTTTCCGCTTTGCCTATGAGGAAGGCTGGCGCGCCGACAATCCCGCCCTGCGCATCACCGGCCCCGGCCGCGACAAGCGCCTGCCCAAGACCCTGTCCGAAGCCGAGGTCGAGGCGCTGCTGGAGGCCGCCCGCAACACCGGCCGCGAAGGCGATCGGCTGCGCAACACCTGCCTGATGGAACTGCTCTATGCCACGGGAATGCGGGTAAGCGAACTGGTCTCGCTGCCGGCCACGGCGGCGCGCGGCGATCCGCGGATGCTTCTGGTACGGGGCAAGGGCGGCAAGGAACGGATGGTGCCGCTCTCGGGCCCCGCGCGGGCGGCGTTGGCGGCCTGGCTGCAACGCCGCGATGCCGAGGAAGAGACCGCGCGCGCGGGCGGCGCGGCCCCGAACCACCATCTGTTCCCGGCGCGCGGCAAAGCGGGGCATCTGACGCGGCAAAGCTTCTTCCAGCTGATCAAGCGGCTCGCGCGCGGGACCGGGCTGGACCCGGCCCGCGTCACCCCGCATGTGCTGCGCCATGCCTTCGCGACTCATCTGCTGGCCCATGGCGCGGATCTGCGCGCGATCCAGACGCTCCTGGGCCACGCCGATATCGGCACGACCGAGATCTACACCCATGTGCTGGAAGAACGCCTCAAGACCCTGGTGCTGGAACACCACCCTCTGGCCCGAGAGGAATAACCAGGCCACAGCCACCCTTTCGCAAGCGCCGGTCGCAGCCCGACGCACGCGCAGGCCCTTGTCGCGCGCCGGCACGCGGGCTGACCTCGTCGCGCGCCGGCACGCGCGCTGGCCCAGCAGGCCCGCCCCGCCGCGCGCCGGCACGCGCGCTGGCCCGGCAGGCCCGCCCCCAGCACGCACCGCCCGTGCCGGGCACACCAGAGAAGCAAGATGCCGCCCCGGCACGACCGGGCCGGCGCCAAGTGGCTTTCGCTCACCGCACAAGCCATGCGGGATGCTGCCCCAATAAGGGCAGCCGCGCCTGGCCCGAACCAGCCCCCGCGGACAGGTGCGCTGCCTGCATGGGGCGCGCAGGACCGCTGCGCCCTTGCATCCGCCCCCCCGCGCCTTTCATAAGGAAAGCCGCACCATTTTAACCCAGGACCGCCCATGCTTGCCGATCTCGATGCCACCTTCTGGATCACCGCCGGGGCGATCGTGCTGCTTTTGCTGCTCTCGGCCTTTTTCTCGGGCTCGGAAACCGCGCTGACCGCGGCCTCGCGCGGCAAGCTGCGCGCGCAGGCCGACAAGGGCTCCTCCGGCGCCCGGGCGGCCCTTGGCGTGACCGAGGACAGCGAACGGCTGATCGGCGCGGTGCTGCTGGGCAACAACCTCACCAACATCCTCTCGGCGTCGCTGGCGACCTCGCTGTTGACGCGGATGTTCGGCACCTCGGGTGTGGCACTGGCGACGCTGGTGATGACCTTCCTGGTGCTGATCTTCGCCGAGGTCCTGCCCAAGACCTACGCGATCACCAATGCCGAGGCCGCCGCCGCCCGCATCGCCCCGGCGATCCGGATCGTGATCATCCTGTTCTCGCCGGTGGTCGCGGCGATCCGCTGGCTCGTGCGGCTGATCCTCGCCCTCGTCGGCGTCAAGACCGATCCCGACAGCCATATCCTGGCGGTGCGCGACGAGATCGCCGGCGCCATCGCGCTTGGCCACAGCGAGGGTGCGGTGCTGAAGGAGGACCGCGACCGCCTGCTTGGCGCGCTCGACCTGTCGGACCGCACGGTCGAGGAAATCATGCGCCACCGGTCAGAGATCGAGATGGTCGATGCCGACGCCGCGCCCGATCAGATCGTGACCCAGGCGCTGACCTCGGCCTACACCCGTCTGCCGGTGTTCCGCGGCGAACGCGAGAACATCATCGGCGTGATGCATGCCAAGGACCTGCTGCGCGAGGTCGACCGCCTAGTGCGCGGCGGCGAAAGCACGGTCGCCAACATCGGCGAGCTCGACGTGATGAAAGTCGCGATGAAGCCCTATTTCGTGCCCGAGACCACCTCGCTCGACGATCAGATGCGCCAGTTCCTGCGCCGCCACACCCATTTCGCGCTGGTGGTCGATGAATACGGCGCCCTGCAGGGGCTGATCACGCTGGAAGACATCCTCGAAGAGATCGTGGGCGAGATCACCGATGAATTCGACATCGGCGAGGCCGTGCCGCTGAAACGCGCCGAGAGCGGCGATTACCTGGTCGACGGCGCGATGACGATCCGCGACCTGAACCGCGCCACCGACTGGGCGCTGCCCGACGACGAGGCCAACACCGTGGCGGGGCTGGTGATTCATGAGGCGCAGATGATCCCGGCCGAAGGCCAGGTGTTCTCATTCCACGGGTTCCGCTTCGAGGTGGTGACGCGCAAGGAAAACCGCATCACGCGGCTGAAGATCCGGCCGTTGTGATCGCGGCGGGCGCCGGCGCCGGGGGTTTCACACCGCGTCGCCATCGTCGCTGGGCGCGATGGCGCGACGATTACGACGCCCGTAGAGTATTTGGACCAAGATGAAGGGGGAAGTTTCCCAACTTCCATTGCGCCGCGCTCCTCGGGCCGCCGGGCGGGGCGGTGCCCCTGCCCTCAGGCCTGCTGCCGCGCGGCAAGGGCGGCCATCGCCACCCCGATCTCGTGCACGGCGGCGCGCGCCATCGAGCGAAACAACAGCATCTCGATCCCCTCGGGGGCGCGCATCACGACCGAGAGCATGTGACCCACCGGAGCACGCGCCGCGCTTCCTGCCCCGAAGACCTGGGGGCGCAGGTCAATCGGGATCAGCCGCGCCAGCGCATCCTCGGCGCCCGGACCGGAAAGCCGCAGCCCGACCCAGCCGTCGCTTTGGTCGGTCAGCGCGGCAAGGCCGGTCAGCGGCGCTGGATCGGCGTCGATCAGGAAGGCCTGGCCCGGGCCGGTCCAGACGCAGCGGCCCGCGGCGGCCTCGACCACCTGGTTCGGCGCGGCAAAGCGCAGGCCCAGCGGTTTCAGCGCCTGCGCGACATCGGCCTCCCGGCCCTTGAACGGCGCGACCGAGGTGATGCGCGCGGGCGTCGCGTCCGTCAGCGCCAGCGCACCATGGCGGACCGGAACGAGGCCCTGAAGGGCCGAGGTGGTGATCAGGCTAGGCACGGGCGCGCCCCCCTTCCTTGTCGAAGAACACAGGATCGGTCACCTCGCACAGCACATCGAGGCCGCGCAGGTGGTCGACCAGCCGCACGCGCTTGCCGATCCGGGCGCGGCCGTCCAGCAAGAACCCAAGCCCAAGGTTCGTGTGTAGCGTCGGCGACCAGCAGACCGAGGTGACATAGCCCTGCGCATTCACCCGATCGGCCTTGGTGCCCGGCGCGAAAAGATGCGCCCCCGCGCCCAGCTCATGCTTCGGCTGCACCGGCTTCAGCCCGACCAATTGCTCGCGCTCCCCGGTCAGGCCGGGGCGCTGCGCCGCCGCCTTGCCGATGCAATCCTTCTTGGCGCTGATCATCCGCCCCATGCCGATATCGCCCGCCGTCACCCGTCCGTGGATCTCGGCATGCGTGATCAGCCCCTTCTCGATGCGCAGGACGTTCAGCGCCTCCATCCCGTAGGCGCCGCCGCCCATCGCCTCGGCCCGCGCCACAAGATCGCGGTAGAGCGCGTTGCCGTAACGTGCCGGCACCGCGATCTCATAGGCATGTTCGCCCGAGAACGAGATCCGGAACAGCCGCCCCGCAACCCCCTGCACCGAGATTTCACCACAAGCCATGAAGGCAAAGGCCGTGCCGTCAACCGGCGCGTCCAGCAGCGTGTTCAGCAGATCGCGCGATTTCGGCCCGGCAACGGCAAATTGCGCCCATTGCTCGGTGACCGAGATGAACTGCACGTCCAATTCGGGCCGCAGCGCCTGGCGCACGAATTCCAGATGCCGCATCACCGCGCCGGCGGCGGCGGTGGTGGTGGTCATCAGGTAATGGCCCTCGGCCAGGCAGGCGGTGGTGCCGTCGTCCATCACATGGCCGTCTTCGCGCAGCATCAGGCCATAGCGCACGCGCCCCGGCTTCAGCGTCGAGAACGTGTTGGCATAGACGAAATCTAGGAACGCCCCCGCATCCGGCCCCTGAATGTCGATCTTGCCCAGGGTCGAGACATCGCAGATCCCCACGGCGGCGCGCACATAGCCCACCTCGCGGTCGCAGGCGGCGCGCCAGGTGGCTTCACCGGGGCGTGGGAAATAGCTTGGGCGGTACCACAGCCCGGCCTCGATCATCGGCGCGCCGCGTTCGGCGGCGGCCGCGTGCGAGGTGGTGAAACGTTCTGGCGCGAAACCCTTGGCGCGCGCGCCGGCCCCCAGCGCGGCGATCGAGACCGGGGTATAGGGCGGGCGGAAGGTGGTGGTGCCGGTGGCGTCGATCCCGCGCCCGGTGGCATCGGCCAGCACCGCCAGCGCGGTGACGTTCGAATTCTTGCCCTGGTCCGGCGCCATGCCCTGGGTGGTGTAGCGCTTCATGTGTTCGACCGAGGCGAAGTTCTCCTGCGCGGCCAGCTTCACGTCCTTCGCGGTCACGTCATTGGCGAAGTCGAGCCAGGCGCGGCGCTTGCCCTCGACCAGCCAGAACGGGCGGATCGCATAGGCGCCGTCCTCGGCCTGCGGGATCTCGGCGGCCTTCGGCCTGAAGCCCAGCGCCTGCGCCGCCTCGGCGCCCTTCTCGGCGCCATCAGTCAGGCAGGCGGCGGTGGAAAACCGCCCCGCCGCCGCGCCGCAGACGCTTAGCCCCGGCACGGCGCCGGGCGCCGGCAGGAAGGCCGCAAGCGCCGGATCCCAGACCGGGCGTCCGCCCATGTGGCAGGTCAGATGCACCGAAGGGTTCCAGCCGCCCGACACCGCCAGAACGTCGGCCACGACCTCGTGCAGGCGGCCTTGATGGCGGAAACGCACCTTGGTCAGCCCGTGGCGCCCCTCGGTCCCGGTGACCTGGGCGCCGGCAAAGGTCGGCGCGCCGGGGTCGTCCGCCGCATCGGGGCGGACATCGAGCAGCGCGGTCACCTCCAGCCCGGCGGCACGCAGATCCGCGGCGGTCTGGCGCGCGCCGTCGTTGTTGGCGAAGATCACCGCCCGGGCGCCGGGGCTGGCGGCATAGCGGTTGAGGTAGCTGCGCAGCGCGCCGGCCAGCATCACGCCGGGACGGTCGTTGTCGGCAAAGGCGATGGGACGTTCCAGCGCGCCGGCGGCCAGCACCGCGCGCTTCGCCACGATGCGCCAGAAACATTCGCGCGGCCGCCCCCTCGGATCGGCCAGATGCAGCGCTACCCGTTCCAGTGCGCCATAGGTGCCGCCGTCATAGGCGCCGGTCACCGTGGTGCGGGTCATGATGCGGACGTTGGGCAGCGCGTCCAGTTCGGCCACCGTGCTGGCGGCCCAGTCGGCGCCGGACCGACCGCCGACCTCCAGCCGTTCCGACAACAGGCGCCCGCCGGGGCGGGTGTCCTCGTCGGCCAGGATCACATCGGCCCCCGCGCGGCCCGCCGCCAGCGCCGCCGCCAGGCCCGCGGGCCCCGCGCCGATCACCAGGACGTCGCAAAACGCCCAGGCCTTCTCATACGGGTCCTCGTCGGTGCGGCCCGACAGCGCCCCCAGCCCCGCCGCGCGACGGATCAGCGGCTCGTACAGCTTTTCCCAAAGGCCGCGCGGCCACATGAACGTCTTGTAGTAGAACCCCGCGCTCAGGAACGGCGAGAGCAGATCATTGATGCCCGCGAAGTCATAGGCGAGCGACGGAAAGCGATTCTGACTGCGCGCCGAAAGCCCGGGGTAGATCTCTTGCATGGTGGCGCGAACGTTCGGCGTGGTCTGGGCCGCGCGCCCGCTGCCCCGGTCGATCTGCACCAGCGCGTTGGGCTCTTCCGAGCCCGCCGTCATCACCCCGCGCGGGCGGTGATACTTGAAGCTGCGGCCCATCAGCCGCACGCCGCCCGCCATCAATGCCGAGGCCAGCGTATCGCCGCCGAAGCCCTGATAGGCATGCCCGTCGAAGGTGAAATCGACCCGGCTGGACCGGTCGAGAAGGCCGCCAGAAAGTCTCATTCCGTGGCCTCCCCGTCGACGGCCCGGACGCCGAGGATCTCATGCGTCACGGTGTTGCGCGTCACCAGCAGCCAGGCGCCGCAGCCCTGCTCGTGATACCACAGATCGCGCGTCGCCCCGGCGGGGTTGTCGCGCAGGTGAAGATAGGCGTCCCAGGCCGCGGGGGCGGCATCCTCGGCGGGGCGGTGCAGGTAATCCTCGGCGCCCAGGTAATAGAATTCGCGCCGGTCGCGCGCGCCGCAATGGGGACAGGTGATTCTCACGGCTATTTATCCCGCATGTTGATACTAAGTTTTCCATTCCCTTCGAACTTCGTGTTCAAGAGGACACCTCCGAATGCTCGGATCGCGAAGGCCTCCAAGCCGCCGATTAGATCCTTGGAAACCTCATAAGCAGAGAAGTAATAGGCGACATCTGCAAGAGAGAAGCCACTACGACTAATTTTGCGCGTCTTGGTCGCGTCGTATCGGCCTCTACCCACGGGGTGGACCACCCCGGGTATCTTCAATTGGCGGTCACGGTATTTATTGTATGACTGGTTTGCTCGATCCCAAATCGGCTGTGTTGGCGCGATGCCTACATATAAGGGACGAGCCAGACTGTCATAGAAGACATACAGACCATTCGACGCTTTCAGCCGTTCGATGATTGGCCCCCAGTAGGGATCATTGCCATACTGGGCTTCATCGAAAACTGTGTATTGCGCGCGCGTATCCTCCGCCCAATCGACAGCAGCATATTCGACGATTACGCCCAACTTGCTCATCACCCGTCCCCTAGTGCAAATTGTGCTGACTGCCGGTGCCTTCCTCGTCCAGCAGATGGCCGGTCTCGAAGCGGTTCAGGCGGAAGCCGCGGGCGACCTCATGGCTTTCGCCGGTGGCCATCAGATGGGCCATGCACCAGCCCGAGGCCGGCACCGCCTTGAAGCCGCCGTAGTTCCAGCCGCAATCGATGAACAGGCCGTCGATATGGGTCTTGTCGATGATCGGGCTGCCGTCGGGGGTCATGTCCATGATGCCGCCCCAAGAGCGCAGCACCTTCGGCCGCCCGATCATCGGCATCAGCGCCATGCCGGCCTCCATCACATGTTCGACCATCGGCAGGTTGCCGCGCTGCGCGTAGGAGGCGTAGAAATCCAGATCGCCGCCGAAGACGAGGCCGCCCTTGTCCGATTGCGAGATGTAGAAATGCCCCATGCCGAAGCTGATGACATGGTCGATGCAGGGCTTCAGCCCCTCGGTCACGAAGGCCTGCAGGATGTGGCTTTCCACCGGCAGCCGCATCCCCGCCATCGCCGCCACCTGGCCCGAACGCCCGGCGACGATCATCGCCACCTTGCGCGCCTTGATCGCGCCGCGCGTGGTCTGCACGCCCAAGACGCGCCCACCTTCGACGTCGATCCCCGTGACTTCGCAATTCTGGATCAGGTCCACGCCCAACCGGTCGGCGCCGCGCGCATAGCCCCAGGCCACCGCGTCATGGCGCGCGGTGCCGCCGCGGGCATGGTACAGGCCGCCGTAGATCGGAAAGCGCGCATTGTCGAAATCCAGATAGGGCAGCATCCGGCGCACCCCCGCCCGATCCAGCAGCACCGCGTCGTCGCCCTGGTTCACCATCGCGTTGCCGCGCCGCGCGAAGGCGTCACGCTGGCCGTCGGAATGGAACAGGTTGATCAGACCGCGCTGCGAATGCATCACGTTGTAATTCAGTTCCTGCTCCAGCCCTTCCCAGAGCTTGAGCGAATGGGAATAGAACTCGGAATTGCCCGGCAGGAAGTAGTTCGCCCGCACGATCGTGGTGTTGCGCCCCACGTTGCCGCCGCCAAGATAGCCCTTTTCGAGCACGGCGATATTGGTCAGCCCGTGGTTTTTCGCCAGGTAATAGGCGGTCGAAAGGCCATGGCCGCCGCCGCCGATGATCACCGCGTCATAGCTGTCCTTGGGCGCGGGATCGCGCCAGGCGGGCGTCCAGCCCTTGTTGCCCAACAGGCCCTCGGCCAGCACCCGAAGCCCCGAATAGCCCCCCGCATTCCAATGCTTGAACCCCATGACGGTCCCCGATCCTTGCCCACCGCCAGAGTGAACCCCCAACGCACCGAGTCTTCAATGACCGATTGCGCCAAGCCTTGTACGTCCGCGACGGATCGTGTCGCGAATGGGCGGATCATTCGAAAGGTTCGGATGACGGCGCCGGGGGCGCGGCCCCCGGACCCCCGGAGTATTTTTCCCAAGATGAAGACAAAGAGCGCCCTTGTCCTTCTTTCTGGTCCGAATACGCACCGAGGGGCGCAGGGGGCAGCGCCCCCGCCCGCGGCGCCTACAGCCCCTTCGAGCGGTAGGCTTTCGCGACCCGGTCGATCGCCACGATGAAGGCGGCGACGCGCAGGTCTTCGATGCCTTCACGGCCATGCCAGAGCGCGCGCATCTCGCCATAGGCCGCGCGCATCGTGTCGTCGAGCCCCGAGCGCACCAGCTCCAGCTCGTCGGCGCCGCGCAGGTACTGCTCCTTGAAGCCCGGCGACAGCGACCAGCCCAGCTGACGGTCCGAGGACAGGCGCTCCAGCTCGTCGACCAGCATCTGGTGGCGGGCCTCCTCGCGGCGGCGCTCGATCCGGCCGAAACGGATATGGGTGAGGTTCTTCACCCATTCGAAATAGCTGACCGTCACCCCGCCCGCGTTGGCATAGAGATCGGGGATGATCACCTTGCCCTTCGAGCGCAGGATCTCGTCGGCGCCGAAGGTGATCGGGCCGTTGGCGGCCTCGGCGATCAGCGACGCCTGGATGCGATGCGCGTTCGACAGGTTGATCACACCCTCCATCGCGGCCGGGATCAGGATGTCGCAATCCTCTTCCAGCAGCGTCGCGCCGTTCTCGACATAGGTGGCGTCGGGATAGCCCTTGACCCCGCCATGCCCCACCAGCCAGTCGCGCACCTTCGCCACATCAAGCCCGTTGGGATTGTAGAGCCCGCCGTCGCGTTCGATGATCGCGGTGATCTTGCAGCCGTCCTCGGTCTGCAGGAACAGCCCCGCGTGATAGCCCACGTTGCCCAGGCCCTGCACGATCACCCGCTTGCCGTCGAGCGTGCCGGAAAGCCCGGCCTTGGCCTTGTCCTCGGGGTGGCGGAAAAACTCGCGCAGCGCATATTGCACGCCGCGACCGGTGGCCTCGATCCGGCCCTGAATGCCGTCGCCGTTCAAGGGCTTGCCGGTGACGCAGGCGGTGGCGTTGATGTCGGTGGTGTTCATGCGCCGGTACTGGTCGACGATCCAGGCCATCTCGCGCTCGCCGGTGCCCATGTCGGGGGCGGGCACGTTCTGCGACGGGTTGATCAGGTCGCGCTTGATCAGCTCATAGGCGAAGCGGCGGGTGATCTGCTCCAGCTCATGTTCCTCGTACTGGGTCGGGTCGATGCACAGCCCCCCCTTCGAGCCGCCGAACGGGGTTTCGACCAGCGCGCATTTGTAGGTCATCAGCGCGGCCAGCGCCTCGACCTCGTCCTGGTTCACGCTCATCGCGTAGCGGATGCCGCCCTTGACGGGTTCCATGTGCTCGGAATGGACCGAGCGGTAGCCGACGAAGGTTTCGATCTTGCCGCGCAGGCGGACACCGAAGCGCACGGTATAGGTGGAATTGCAAACCCGGATCTTCTGCTCGAGCCCCGGTGACAGATCCATCGCCGCGACGGCGCGGTTGAACATCATGTCGACGGATTCACGAAAGCTCGGTTCGCTCATGGCGGCCATTTTATCCTCCTGATGGCGCGTGCCGGGGTTGACCCGGTCGGATGCGACGCGCCTCGCGGTATACGCCAATCATTTTCAGGTGCCACCCCCGTTTTGGCTGGCGCCGCCGCCCCGCCACACCGTCAAGGGCGATTCGCGGCGCGAGCTTCACGCCGCGATTCTGAAAGCGATACCCGCGAAAACGGCTGTTCACCTGCGGAAATGTTCCATTTTTCCGGTTTGGACCCGTTTCACGCCTCATTTTCGCCAAACCCGTTCCCGCTTATAGGGGCGGAAAGGACCGTTGCGATCTCTCGGACATCCCCGGTCCATGATGTTGAGAACCGGGATTGCCCGGCAGAGGGACAATGATGCGTGCGCTCAGCCACTTCCTAGCGGATACCGCCTGTGGAAGCCGTTCCCGCGGCGCCGGCGACGCATCCCGAATGCCGCGCTGGCATCGCCTGACCCGGTTCCGTGACGACGAATCCGGCGCCATGCTGCTGTTCGGGCTGATGATGCTGGTCGGGATCCTGGTGATCTCGGGGATGTCAGTCGATCTGGTGCGCTACGAATCGATGCGCACCCGGTTGCAGAACACGCTCGACAGCGCGACCCTGGCCGCGGCCAATCTCGACCAGTCGCTGAACCCGACCTCGGTGGTGCAGGACTACATGACGAAGGCCGGCCTCGGGGATTACCTGACCAACGTCACCGTCACCGGCGGAATGAACAATCGCACCGTTTCGGCCCAGGCCGCGGCCGACGTGCCCACCGTCTTTCTGCGCCTGGCCGGTATCGACAACCTCACCCCGACGACCGCCAGCACCGCCTCCGAGGCGATCGGCAGCGTCGAGATTTCGCTGGTCCTTGATGTGTCGGGGTCGATGAACCAATACAACAAGATCGGCGAGCTGCGGAACGCGGCGACGGAATTCGTCACCAAAATGTTCAACTCGACCGAGCCGGGGAAGCTGTCGATCTCGGTCGTGCCCTACGCGGCGCAGGTGGCGATCTCGCCCGAATTGTTCAACTATTTCTCGTCGACCCGCGACCAGACCTATTCCTATTGCTTCGATTTCGCGCAGGCCGATTTCAAGACCACCGCAATGCCGCTGGACCATACCTATCAGCAGGCCGCGAACTTCGACCCTTGGTACTGGGATCAGACCACAAACATCTCTCCGGCGATGCGGGTCTGCCCGCTGGAATCGAACCGCGACGTGCTGCCGTTCTCGGCCGACGAAAGCACGATCAAGAGCGTGATCGCGGGGCTACAGGCCGGCGGAAACACCTCGATCGACGTGGGCATGAAATGGGGCGCGGGGCTGCTTGACCCCAGCACCCAGCCGATCATGTCGGCGATGATCAACAAGGGTGAACGCAACGCCGATCTCGCCGGTCGCCCCTATGCATTCGACGACAAGGAAGCGATGAAGGTGATCGTGCTGATGACCGACGGCGAAAACACCTCGCGCGCGGAAATCAATCCGGCCTATGCGTCCGGCACGTCGAACGTGCTGTTCAACAGCGCCGACAGGAATGCCTTCTCGATCTACGACGCCGCAAGCAAGAAATACTATTGGAGCGCCGACGGCAAGTGGCACACCATGCCCTTCGAACAGGGCGGCGACAGCTATAGGGGCTGCACCTCCTACAGTCGCTGGGGCGAATGCCGTTCCTATGCCACGATGCAGCCGAAGGGAAAGGCGGTTCCAGTCACCTGGCCGGAGTTGTGGAACGAAGTCTCGGTGCGCTACTTCACCGAACAGATGATCTATCCTGCCTATGGCAGCCATGCTGCCTCGACCTGGTACAAGGACATCGTCGACTGGCAGGATGGCATCCCCGGCTACAATAACGGCCGGAACTCGGGCATCCAGGACAGCAACCTCAACCACATCTGCAACGAGGCCAAGCGTCAGAACATCACGATCTACTCGATCGGCTTCATGACATCCAACCACGGCAAGGCGGTGCTGAAGACCTGCGCCACCAAGCCCAGCTACTTCTTCGACGTGCAGAACCTCGATATTGCGAGCGCCTTCGCGTCGATTGCGAATTCGATCAACAAGCTGAGGCTGACGCAATGACCCCCGCATTTCCCCCCGCCAAGACCCGCGCGGGCCTGTGGCGCCGCATGACGCGCTGGGCACGACGCGAGGACGGCACCGCGACGGTCGAATTCGTGGTCGTGGTGCCGATCTTGCTGATCCTGTTCATGTCCTCGGTCGAGGCCGGCTTCATGCAGCTGCGCTATGTGATGCTGGAACGCGGTGTCGACATGACCGTGCGCGAACTGCGCCTGGGCCAGATCCATCAGCCGACACAGGACAAGCTTCGCAACGAGATCTGCCGCCTGGCGATGGTGATCCCCGATTGCGTGAACTCGCTTCTGGTCGAGCTTCGCCCCGTCGACACCAGCACCTGGGGCGGGATGGGCGACACTTCGACCTGCATCAACCGCGACGAGCCGATCGCCCCGCAAGAGCCGCCGAACTTCAACCCCGGCGTGGGCGACCAGCTCATGCTGATCCGCGCCTGCGCCGTGTTCGACCCGATCTATCCCACCGTCGGTCTGGGGCTGCAACTGGCCAAGGACGTGGGCGGTACATATCACCTTGTCGCTTCTTCTGCCTTCGTCAATGAACCGAGCTGAGCCATGATCGCACCCTTCAAGATCCTGCCGCTGCTGCGCCCCTTCCGCCGGTTCCTGCGAGAAGAGCGCGGCGCCATCCTGGCCGAAACCGTGATCGTCCTGCCGGTGCTGTTCTGGGCCTATCTTGGCAGCTACGTCTATTTCGACGCCTTCTCGACCAAGAACACGGCGATGCGCGCGACCTACACGATCGCCGATCTTATCTCTCGCCAGACCGACACGCTGACCTCGGCCGATATCGAGGGGATGAACAAGGTCTTCGATTTCATCACCAGCGCAACCCGGCGCGGTGCCACCACCCATATCCGGGTGACGGACGTTTCCTTCGACGTCAAGAAGCAGATCTTTCTGGTGAACTGGTCGGATGCGACGCGCGGCCACGCCGCGCTGTCGAGCGTCGAAATCGGCAATTACGCCGATCGCCTGCCGAAGATGGCGCTGGGTGACACCGAAATCCTGGTGGAAAGCTGGGAAACCTTCACGCCGGCTTTCAACATCGGGCTGGGTGCGAAGAACTTCCACAACATGGTCGTCGTGCGGCCGCGGATGTCGCCGAATGTCGACTTCCTGTCGAACAACAATAATGGCAATGGCAATGGTGCGCAAAAGAACCAAGAGGACAGCAGTTCCTGACGCCGCAACCTGCCGCACCTTTCCGGGCAGAAGGGCCTCGCCTCCCTCTGACGCCCTGAACCGGATGCCTCCCTGCAAAGGGGGGCATTCGTCGTTTCCAGCCCGCGCAAACAGCACGGGGCACATTCCTGCGCGCGGGGTGGCGTCTGCCGGCCGGGAGCGTCGCAACAAATTGATGCAAGAGACTACCCGGATACAAACGTGATCGGACGCATCACCCACCAACCTGCCAAGCAGCCAGGCACGCAACCATGTGTCAACGCGCCCTCGGCATGACGAGATAGGCAGGCATGCGCTACCCCCCTGCCGCAGCCCATAGTCCCTGCCGCAGAACGATCACCCCCAAACCGCAATTTCCGGGTCGCGGTCCGCGCGCGGGCGTGGCATCGGTGGGCCGAAGGAGACAGATCATGGCCCGTCCGCCCCAGACCACTATTTCCGCCCGCGCCTGGGCCGAGTTGCTGCTGCTTGCCGCGATATGGGGCGGGTCGTTCCTGTCCATCCGGGTGACGCTCGATCAGGTCGGAGTGCTGACTTCGGTCGCCTTTCGGGTCGCGGGCGCGGCAGTGGTGCTTTGGGCCTATGTCGCGTGGCGGCGCCTGCCGGTGCCGCGCGACCCGCGGCTGTGGGCGGGCTTCCTGGGCATGGGGATCCTCAACAACGCCCTGCCCTTCACGCTGATCACCTGGGGCGAGATGCACATCCCCTCGGGCCTTGCTGCGATCCTGAACGGGGCGACGGCGATCTTCGGGGTGCTGATCGCGGCGCTGGTGTTCAGCGACGAACGGCTGGGCCCGCGCCGCGCGGCGGGGGTGATGCTGGGCTTTGCCGGGGTCGCGACCGCCGTCGGGCTGAACACGCTGCGCGATTTCGATCTGACCTCGACCGCGCAGCTGGCGGTGCTGGCGGCGGCGTTCAGCTATGGCTGCGCCGCGGCCTTCGCGCGCGGGGTGCTGCGACGCCTGGCGCCGGGCCTGTCGCCGCAGGTCACGGCGGCGGGCATGCTGACCGGCGCCGCGCTGATCCTGGTGCCCGCCGCCCTGGCCACCGAGGGCGCGCCCACCTTGCGCTACGACGCCGCGACCTGGGCAGCGCTGGCCTATCTGGCGGTGGCGGCCTCGGCCTGGGCCTATCTGCTTTACTACCGGGTGCTGGCGATGGCCGGGGCGGGGAACCTTAGCCTGGTGACGCTGCTGGTCTCGCCCGTCGCGATCGTGCTGGGCTGGGCGGTGCTGGGCGAGACGCTGCCGCCGCATGCGCTGGCCGGTTTCGCGCTGCTTGCGGCCGGCATGGTGGTGCTTGACGGGCGCGCCCTGCGCCGAATCGGCCGCCGCCCCCTTCCCCCGGCGCAAAAATCGTGAAAAACACCGCCTGACGGTGCGGCACGCACCCCAGGGCACGGGTAGGACGATGATCTATTCCAATGCGAGGGACTGGCGCGCGGCCAAGGCCAAGCGCGTCCTGATGTTCGGCATGTCGGGCCTGGGCAAGACCCACCTTTCAGGCCTGTTGCGCGATGCCGGGGGATGGTTCCACTATTCGATCGATTACCGCATCGGCACCCGCTACATGGGGGAACTGATCGCCGACAATTTCAAGCGCGAGGCGATGAAGGTGCCGCTCTTGCGCGAGCTTCTGCTGACCGACAGCGTCTATATCAGTTCCAACATCACCTTCACCAATCTCGCGCCGCTGTCGACCTATCTGGGCAAGCCCGGCGACCCCGCCAAGGGCGGCCTGCCCTTCGCGGAATACCGTTTGCGCCAGGATCAGCACCGCGCGGCCGAAATATCGGCGCTGCTGGATACGCCGCATTTCATCCAGCGCGCGCATGACATCTACGGCTATGATAATTTCATCTGCGATTCCGGCGGCTCGATCTGCGAAGTCGTCGACCCCGAGAACGAAAACGACCCCGTCCTGACCGCGCTGTCGGAAAATCTGCTGCTGGTCTGGATCGAAGGCTCGGACGCCCATGCCGCAGAACTGGCGCGCCGCTTCGACCGCGCGCCCAAGCCGATGTATTACCAGCCCGAATTCCTGGAAGCCGCCTGGGCCGAATATCTGGACCTGCACGGCGTGACCGAGGCCCAGGTCGACCCCGACGCTTTCGTGCGCTGGACCTATGCCCGCGCCCTGGCGCATCGCCGCCCGCGCTACGCCGCGATGGCGCGCAACTGGGGCGTCAGCGTCACCGCAGAAGAGGTCGGCGCCGTCCGCACGCAGGCCGATTTCGACGACCTGATCGCCCGCACCCTCGACCGCCGAGAAGAAGCCTGACCCATGCCCATCACCCTGCCCGAGAACCTGCCCGCCTTCGACACCCTCAGCCGCGAGGGCGTGATGGTGATGTCCGACGTGCGCGCCGCCCGGCAGGACATCCGCCCGCTGCGCATCGGCCTGCTGAATCTGATGCCCAAGAAGATCCAGACCGAGACCCAGTTCGCCCGCCTGATCGGCGCGACGCCGCTGCAGATCGAGCTGAACCTGATCCGCATGACCGAACATCAGTCCAAGAACACAGCCGCCGAACATATGGACGAATTCTACCGCCCCTTCGCCGAGGTGGCGGCGACGGGCGAGAAATTCGACGGCCTGATCATCACCGGCGCCCCGGTCGAGCACCTGCCCTTCGAGGAAGTCACCTACTGGGACGAGCTGCTGCGGGTCTTCGACTGGACCCGGACCCATGTCCATTCCACCTTCGGTGTCTGCTGGGGCGGCATGGCGATGATCTATCACCTGCACGGGGTGCCCAAGCACATGCTGGACGCCAAGGCCTTCGGCCTGTTTCGCCACCGCAACCTGGCGCCGACCTCGCCCTACCTGCGCGGCTTCTCGGACGAATTCGTGATCCCCGTAAGCCGCTGGACCGAAATCCGCCAGTCCGATATCGACGCCGCACCGGGGCTGGAGACATTGCTGGGATCAGACGAGGTCGGGCCTTGCCTGGTGCGCGACGCGGGCGCGCGGGCGCTGTATATCTTCAATCATCTGGAATACGACAGCACCACGCTGAAAGAGGAATACGACCGCGATGTAGCCTCGGGCGGGCCGGTCACCGTGCCGGTGAACTATTACCCCGATAACGATCCCTCGCGGCTGCCGCCGAACCGCTGGCGCAGCCATGCGCATTTGCTTTACGGTAACTGGATCAACGAGATCTACCAATCCACACCCTTCAACATGAATGCCATTGGTCTCTAGCCTTCTGCTCGCCCTCGGCCCCGCCGCGCTTGGGGGCCTCGCGGGGCTGACCATGCGCCGCGCCCGGGCGCGCGAAAGCGTGGCGGAAGAGGCCTTTCCCCCGCGCGGCATGCTGATGCGGGTAAAGGGGGACTTCGGCAAGACCACCGTCCATGCCGAGATCCGCGGCGACGGGCCCGACCTGATCCTGATCCACGGCGCCTCGGGCAGCGCGCGGGAATTCACCTTTGGGCTGATGGACCGTCTCAAAGGGCGCTACCGGGTGATCGCCTTCGACCGGCCAGGCCTGGGCTGGTCCGACGACATGGGCAAGACCACCCGGTCTCCGCTGGGCCAGGTGAAGGTTCTGCAGGCCGCCGCCGCGCGGCTGCGCGTACATCGCCCGGTGATCCTGGGCCAAAGCTACGGCGGCGCGGTGGCCATGGCCTGGGCCTTGGCGGCCCCCGACGAGGTCGCGGCGCTGGTCATCGTCTCGGGGGCCACCCATCCCTGGTCCGGGGGCCTGGGCGGCTGGTACCGGCTGATGAAGGCTCTGCCCCTGCGCCCGCTTCTGCCCGCGCTGGTGTCGGCCTGGGCGACCGAAGATCTGACGCAGCGCGCGCTCAGCGCGATCTTCGCCCCCGACGAGATGCCCGAAGGCTATGCCGAGCATATCGCCGCCAGCCTGTCGTTGCGCCGCGCGACGCTTGCGGCCAATGCGGGCCAGGTCAACGCACTGCGTTCCAATCTGCGCGACATGGCACCGCGATATCCCCGGCTGCCGATGCCGCTGGAGATCGTGCATGGAACCGCGGATGCGATCGTGCCGATCGGCGTCCATGCCGAGCATCTGGTCCGCCAGGTCCAGGGCGCCAACCTCACCCGGATAGAGGGCGCGGGCCACATGCCGCATCACACCCACCCCGACATCGTGATCGCCGCAATCCACCGCGCCTTTGCCCGCGCCCGCGGACGCTAGGTCGCGCCGGCCACGCTTGCCCCGCCTGCCGCAATCGCCATACTGGCCAAAACGCAGAGGTTTGCGCATGAAACTTCCCTTCGACGGCGCGATCAGCGCCTTCTTTCGCGACGAGGCGCCCCAGGCCGTGCGTGACGCCATCGCCTCGGCCGACAAGCGCGAGATTCTCGATCCCTCCTACCCGTATGAGCAGTGGCTGAAGAAGAAGGACTACCAGGACCACCTGGACGCCCTGCAGATCGAGCTGGTCAAGCTTCAGGCCGACGTGAAGGCAAGCGGCAAGCGCGTGCTGTTGATCTTCGAGGGCCGCGACGCCGCCGGCAAGGGCGGCACGATCAAGCGATTGCGCGAGAACCTCAACCCGCGGGTCGCGAATGTCGTGGCGCTGCCGAAACCCACTGACCGAGAGGCGGGCGAATGGTATTTCCAGCGCTATATCAAACGCCTGCCCGCCGCGGGCGAGATCGCCATTTTCGACCGAAGCTGGTACAATCGCGGCGTGGTGGAAAAGGTCTTCGATTTCTGCACCCCGGAGCAACGCGCGCTGTTCTTCGACCAGGTGCCGGGGGTCGAGAAGATGCTGATCGACGCGGGCATCCACCTGGTGAAGTTCTGGCTCAACATCAGCCGCGCCGAACAGCTGCGCCGCTTTCTTCAGCGCGAACGCGACCCGCTGAAGCAGTGGAAGCTTAGCTGGATCGACGTCGAGGGGCTGAAGCGCTGGGATCTGTACACCGCCGCGATCCGCGAGACGCTGCAGCGCACCCATTCCCCCCAGACACCCTGGACGGTGATCCGCGCCGACGACAAATATCGCCTGCGGCTGGCGGCGATCCAGACGGTGCTGGACGGCATGGATTACGCCGGCAAGGACCCGGTGGCGATCGGCGCGATCGACCCGAAAATCTGCGGCGGGCCGGACCTCTGGCATGGCTAAGCAAGGCTATCACCACGGCAATCTGCGTCAGGCTCTGGTCGATGCGGCGCTTGCGCTGATCAAGGACAAGGGGCCGCAGGGCTTCACCCTGTCTGAGGCCGCCAAGGCCGCGGGCGTGACCCCGGCCGCCGTCTATCGCCATTTCGCCGGGCGCGACGACCTGATCGCCGAGGCCGCGCGCCAGGGCTATGTGATCTTCGCCGATCTGATGGAGCATGCCTACGACCATGGCCAGCCCACCGCGCTGGCCGCATTCGAGGCCACCGGCCGCGCCTATCTGGCCTTCGCACGCAAGTTCCCCGGCCATTACATGGCGATGTTCGAAAGTGGCATCTCGCTGACCGCCAACCCCGAACTGAACCACGTCGCCAATCGCGCCCGCGCGGTGCTGGAACAGGCCGCCGCGGCGTTGGCCCAACGCATCCCGCCGGAAAAACGCCCCCCCGCGGCGATGTTCTCGGCCCATATCTGGGCGCTCAGCCACGGCGTGGTAGAGCTTTTCGCGCGCGGCTCCCCCGGCGCCACGGCCCCGTTCCCGCCCGAGCAATTGCTTGAAACCGGCGTCGGTATCTATCTGCGCGGCCTGGGCCTCTTGCCTCAGGACGAATGAAGCCCGCGCAACCTTCACGCATCACTTCAAGACAGCGCGGCAAGACATTATTTTTGCTTGCAATATCAAAAGCAACGGCTGCGCTTCAGGCACGGTGCCCCAGCGCCCCCAGAACCGAGCGCGCGGCGCGCAGGCCCGGCGCCTCGCCGCCCGCGCCCAGGCGTTGCATCGTCACCGCCATGGCATCCAGTTCTGCCGCCCGTTCGGGCCCCGCCGCCATCATCCGCAACAGCGCCGGCGCGATCGCCTCGGCCCGGCAGGCGGGGCCCAGGAATTCCGGCACCACCCTTGTGTCAGAGACCAGATTGACCAGCGTCACCGTGTCGATCAGCGCGCGGCGCTTGATGATTTCCCACGTCAGGCGGTTGAAATTGTAGCCGATCACCATCGGCACCGCGTTCGCCGCCAGTTCCAGCGACACGGTCCCCGACGCCGCCAGCGCCACATCCGCCGCCGCAAAGGCCGCGCGCTTGTCGTCCGCCGTCTCCACCACCACCGGCGCGCCGGGCCAGGCAGCGGCCATCGCGCGCACCGCCCCCGCCACATGCGCCACCGTCGGCAACACCACCCGAGCCTCGGGGCGCGCGGCCACCACAAGCCCCAGCGCCGCGCCGAAGACCGGGCCCAGCCGCCCGACCTCTCCGCGCCGAGAGCCGGGCAGCACCAGGATCAGCGGCGCTTTCCCGATGCCATGGGTTTCGCGGAAGGCCTGCGCCTCGGCGGCGGTGGCGCGCGGCTCGGCCACCACCGGATGGCCGACGAAATCGCAGCTCATTCCCACCGCCTGCATCAGCGGCGGCTCGAAGGGCAACAGCGCCAACACATGGTCGATCACCTCGGCCATCTTCGCCGCCCGCCCCGGACGCCACGCCCAGACCGAGGGCGCGACGTAGTGGATCGTGCGCTGTTCAGGCCGCCTGGCGCGCACCAGACGCGCCACGCGCAGGCAGAAATCGGGGCTGTCAATGGTGATCAGCGCGTCGGGCGGATCGGCCAGGACGGCCTCGGCCGTTTGATGAAGCCTGCGCCGCAACTTTCTGTATTTCGGTAGAATTTCAGCGATTCCCATGACCGAGAGTTCGTCCATGGGAAACAGGCTTTGCAGACCTTGTGCCTGCATCAGCGGCCCGCCGACCCCCGCGAAGGCAACCCCCGGCGCCAGCGTCTTCAGCCCTTCCATCAGCGCCGCGCCCAGCCGGTCGCCCGAGGCCTCTCCGGCGACCAGAAACAGCTTCATGGCTCTCGCGCCCACAGAAATAGCCCCGCAGCCTCGGCCTCGGCCTCGACCGCCTCGCGGCCCAGCAGCAGGACGCCGCCCGCCTCCCAGGCGATGCCGGCCAGGCCCGCCGCCGCGGCCCGGCGCACCGTCTCGGGGCCGAGCGCGGGCAGATCCATGCGGCGTTCCTGCCCGGGCTTCGGCGCCTTGTAGAGCACGCCCCGGGCGCCCTTCGGATCAGGGCGCAGCGCCACCCCGGTGGCGGCCACGAAATCAAGCATCGCATCGGTGCCCGGCAGGGATTCAACCGCAAGGCACAACCCCTGCGCCACCACCGCGCCCTGCCCCACATCCACCGCCCCCAGCGCCGCGACGATCTCGGCGGCGCGCGCGGCGTCACGTTCGTCGGCGGCGGTGGGGGCGCTGCGGCCCAGCACGCCCGCGTCGGGCACCAGATCGGGGGCGATGTCATGCGCCCCCAGGACGGTGAAGCCCGCGTCCTCGTACAGCGCGAGGATCGCGCGCAACAGCGCGTCGTCGCCCTGCTGGATCGCGGGCAGGATCTTCGGCACCAGTTGCGCGGTGGCCGGATCAAAGAGCGCCGGATCAAGCCGGGGCCGCCGGATGCCTCCGGCGAAGGCCACCCGCGTTACCCCCTCGTCGTGCAGACGGTCGAGGAACGGCACCAACCGCTCCAGCCGGAACTGGATGTCGGGGGTCAGCCCCTCGACCTCGTAGCCGTCGACGGCGCAGATCAGCGGCGCGCCCGCGGCCCGGGCCAGCAGCGCGGGCAGCGCCCCGGCACCGCAGATCAGGGCCAGGCGGCCGGATTGGGAATTGTCGGTCATCGCGGTGTCAGGAAGGAACGATCGGTGGCGGACAGGATGAAATCGGTGACCTCGCGGACATATTCGCTGTCGGTCTCTTCGGCCAGGCGGCGGGCGCGGTCCAGGAACGGCCCCTCGCCCTGGGCCAGCATCTGATAGGCGGCGCGCAGCGCGGTGATGTCGGCGCGCGCCACGCCCTTGCGTTTCAGCCCCACCAGGTTAAGCCCGTCGAGTTCGCCGCGCGGCGCCTGCACCAGACCGTGGGGAATGACGTCGTTCGCGACCATGGTGACCGCGCCGATGATCGCGCCGCGCCCGATGCGCACGAATTGATGGATCCCCGACAGCCCCCCGACGATCACGTCGTCGCCGATCACGCAATGGCCGGCGATCGCCACCTGGTTGGCCAGCACAATGCGGCTGCCCAGCTGGGCGTCATGGCCGACATGGGCGCCGGTCATGATCAGGTTGTCGTCACCTAGCCGGGTCACGCCGCCGCCGCCCTCGGTGCCGGTGTTCAGCGTCGCGCCCTCGCGGATGCGGTTGCGCTTGCCGACGACCAGGCGGGTATGTTCGCCGTGATATTTCAGGTCCTGCGGGATCTCTCCGACCACCGCGAAGGGAAAGATCACGCTCTCGTCGCCGATCTCGGTCCAGCCGGTCACCACGGCGTGGCTTTTCAGTTCGACGCCCGCGCCCAGCCGCACCTCGGGCCCGACGCTGCAGAACGGCCCGATCCGGCAGCCCGGACCAATCACCGCGCCCGCCTCGATCACCGCGCTGGGATGGATCCTGGCCGAGGGATCGACAGACATCAATTGCCCCTGAGGTCGATCATCGCGGTGAATTCCGCCTGGGTCGCCAATTCGCCGTCGACTTTGGCCTCGCCCAGGAATTTCCAGATCTTGCCACCGCCGCGCTTGACCGTCACATGCATTTCCAGCACATCGCCGGGCACCACCTTGCGGCGGAACTTGCAATTGTCGATGTTCATGAAATAGACCAGCAATTCCTTGTCTACCAGATCCAGCGTGATCCCCACCAGAACGCCGGCCGTCTGCGCCATCGCCTCGACGATGGTGACACCGGGCATGATCGGCTGGCCCGGGAAATGACCCTGGAAATGTGGCTCGTTGAAGGTGACGTTCTTGATCCCCACCGCCGATTTCCCGGGCACGATGTCGCGCAGCTTGTCGACCAGCAGGAACGGGTAACGGTGCGGAATCACACGCTGGATCAGCGACAGGTCAGCCTCGGTGATCGGGGCGTCGGTCATCTCGGTCTCCTCTCTTCCGGGGCAATCACCCGCGCCGGGGCGATGTCGCGTTTCGATAACAACACGGCGAGCCAAGGGCAAGCCACTGGAATGCTTCGCACATCGCCCACTTTGCCGCAGCCTGGGCGCGCGGATCGCGTCACGGCACAGGCAAAGCAGCGGGCGCCCTCAGTTCCCCGAAGCCGCCGCCCCGCCGCCGGGCGGGGCCACGCCGTTCGGGGCGACGGCCTCACCCACGCCCGGCACGGCAACCTCGCGCGGGGCCGATCCGGCATCGCCATCGCTGACCGAAGGTGCCGGCGGCGGGCTGGCCGAAAGATCGATCTTGCCCGCGCCTTTTGCGCCGTCGCCTAGCGTGGCGTCGAGCCGCGCGATCGCCCTGTCGGTCACGTCGATCGACTTGAACGACAGGAACACCGCCTGCGAATTCAGGATCGCGACCGCGCCGGAATCGCGCACCAACTGCCCAAGGATCGGCAGCGCGGCCTCATAGAAGCGCTGGCGTTCCTTCTGGCGCCAGGCCTGGATGATGCGGTTCTTCGCGTCCTGATCGCGGCGAATCTTCTGCACCTTGGCGTCGAAGGCATTGGCAAGCTTCTCGAACGCTTCGGGCGACACGGTCTTGCGCTCGTCTGTCAGCTTCTTTTCCTCGTCCGCCAGGGCGGTTTCCTTCTTGTGGTTTTCCGCCAGCAGCCGCGCCTGCGCCGCCGCGACCTCGGCCGCCACCCGCTTGCCGAAATCCGAATCCGCAAACATGCGGTCGCGGTCGAGCGTCAGCACCGGGCTTTGCACCGCGCCGCGACCGGCATTCACCGACTGACCCAGCGGATAGTTCGCCACCTGCGCGCCCCCGGGCAAGGGCACCCCCGCGATCCCGACGGCCAGGGGGGCCGCCAGCACCCCCCCGAACATCTTGCGCAAAAGGCCCATGGCCGCCCCTAGAACTGGCTAGAGATGGTCAGGTCGAAATTCTGCACCCGGTCGTAGGATTCCTTCTTGATCGCGTGCGAGAAGTTGAACCGCAGCGGCCCGATCGGGGTTTTCCAGAAGATCGAAAGCCCAATGGCAGAGCGCAGATGGAATTTCGCCGTATCCTGCGACGATGCGGTCATCAGCGCCAGTTCCGAGGAATTCAGCCCCCAGACCGACCCCATGTCCCAAAACACCCCGCCCGAGATGCCGTATTCCGCCGGCAGGCCCAGCGGGAAATCGGCCTCTAGCCGCAGCACGGCGAACTTGTTGCCGCCAAGCGCGTCCTGGTTGGTCGCGTTCAGGTCGCGCGGGCCGATGCCCCAGGGCCGGAAGCCGCGGATCTCGCCGTTGTTGTTGTAGCGGTCCACCGCGCGCGAGGACTGGCCGCTGAGCATGCTCAGCAACCCGCCCTTCAGCGTCGCGCGCAGCGTCACCTCGTCATCGAAGATCCGGGTCTGGCCCGCCAGCTTGGCCGAGGTCTTGATATAGCGGTTGGCGCCACCGGCCCCGGCAAAATCCTGGCCAAAGCTCATCATGATACCGTCATTGGGGTCCAACCCGGTGCGGCGGCTGTCGAAACTGTATTCGTAGCCCAGGCTCGACGTGGTCCGGCTTCCGACCTCGCTTTGCAGCACCGCCGACGGAACCGCCGCGCCCGAATCGACATTCGACATGCTGTCCGAGGCAAACCGGTAGTTCAGCGTCAGCTTGCCGTTGTTCGAAACCGGGAAGGTCAGGCTGGGCTGCACACCGTAAGAGCTGCTGTCGAAATAGGTGTTGTAGTAATTCTGCCGCGAATAGAAGGCGTTGAAGCCGAACTGCACGTCACGGCCCAGCAGGTAGGGTTCGACGAAGGAGACCACGGAACTGGCATTGTTGACGCCGGTATTGATCTGGAAGTTCACCGCCTGGCCGCGACCCAGAAAGTTCGATTCCGCGAAGTTGACCACCGCGCCGACGCCCGACGACACACCGTAGCTGAGCCCGAAGGTCAGTGATCCGGTAGGCTTTTCCTTCACGTTGACATCGACGATCACCTCGTCGGGGCCAGACCCCGGCTTGGTGCTGACCTCGACGTCGGAGAAATAGCCCAGCTTGCGCAGCCGGTCTGCCGCGGCCTGGATCTTGCGCGGGTTGAAGGGGTCGCCTTCGGCGGTGTGGAACTGGCGCCGGATCACGCGGTCCAGCGTGGTGGTGTTGCCCTGGATGTCGATCCGCTGGACGAAGACGCGCGGAGATTTCTTCAGGGTGAAGACGATGTTGAGCTTCTGGTTGGCACGGTCGCGGGTGATCACCGGATCGACGGTGACGAAGGTCACCCCCTGCTCGGCCAGGATGTTCTCGATCCGGCGGATGTTGTCCTTCATCACCAGCGGCGAATAGGTGCTGCCGGCACGGATGCGCAGCGCCTTCTCATAGGGCTTCGCGCTCAGCCCGGGGACATCGCTGGCCATGGTGATCTTGCCGAAGGTATAGGGCAGCCCCTCATGCACCGTGAAGGTCAGGAAAAAGCCCGAGCGGTTGCGCTCGAATTCCGAGGCGACATCGAGGATCTCGAAGTCGATGAAGCCGCGGCGCTGATAGAATTCGGTCAGCTTCTGGCGATCTTCCGCGATGCGCTCGTGCAGGTAGGTGTCGGATTGGATGAACTGATGCAGCAGCCCAGCCTGCTTGGTCGCCAGCACCTGCCGCAGGCGGCGGTTGGTGAAATGCTGATTGCCGATGATCGAGATGCGCTGCACCTCGGTGGTCTTGCCCTCGCGGATCTCGAACACCAGATCGACGGCGTTGTCGGGCCGTTTGATGATCTTCGGCGTCACGATCGCCGCGTAGCGGCCGCGGGCGTAGTAGAACTTGGCGATCGTCGCCGCGTCGGCCTCGGCCTGGGCCGGGGAATAGACCCGATGCGCGGTTGATTTGATCAGCTTCGACAGTTCCTTGTCCTTGTAGCGCTCGTTACCCTCGAAGGCGATCTTGTCGATCGTCGGATATTCGGTGACCTTCACCACCAGCGTATTGCCGCGCGGGGTCAGAACGATGGACTCGAACAGGTGCTTCTGGGCAAGGCGCTGATAGGCGTCGTTCAGGTCGGCCGCGCTCAGGGCCTTGCCACGCTGAAGATGCAGGATCGAAACGATGGTGCCGCTTTCGATATGCTGGTTGCCTTCGACCTTGATCGAGGTGAAGCGGTAGCTTTGCGCCTGGGCCGCCGGCGCGCTTGCCACCAGCGCCGCGCCGGTGCCAAGGATCAATGGACTCGACAGCAGGAGGACACCCAGCGAAGACAAGCGCCGCCGCGCCCCGCGCCGTTCCGCGCCAGCCGCCCGGCAACCGGATGTGTCGTGCATTTTCTGTCCCCGCCTCTTGCTTTGATCGCTTCGTTCTGAGTAACGGCATTGGGGGGGGATGTCAAAATGGCACGCGCATCTTCGGGCCGCCAATCGGCGCCTTCGGGCCGGGCCTTCGCGGCGCCCCGCAAACCCCGCGGCAAACCCCGCGCAAGCGCGCAGCAACGCCGCCGCGGCGGCCCGCAGGTTCGCGCGAATGTCAGAGAATCACAGGCCCGCGATCGCCGTGCCCAGGAAGGCCCCGGCCAGAAGCCCGACAATGATCGTGCCGACCACGAACAGACGGTCGAAATTGATCTTCAGCAGCAGCGAAAGGCCCCGGTAACCGCTCTGGATCGTCTGCATCGCCTCACCTCGCCGCGGGTCGCCCGGCGGGCAACCTTGCCCGCAATCGCGCCCCGCATATTCACCCGCCTGCATTTCTAGGGGGTGAATATGGCGCGATTGCGGCGAAATGCCGGCAACGCTTTGAACCCAATAGCGCATTCGCGAAACCTGCGCCGCCGCAAAGGCCGGCAGGCCGGGTGCCGTGGTCCGGGTTCGCGGGCCGACCGAGGCAGCCTCAGGGGCAGGTCACGTCATTGGTCAGCGCGAACGCCATCAGCGCCAGGATGATCACCAGCCCGCCCCCCATCAGCAGCCGCAACGCCTTTTCGCTGGGCGGATGGCCGGTGATCGCCTCCCACAAATGGAAGACCAGATGTCCGCCATCGAGCACCGGCACCGGAAACAGGTTCAGAATCCCCACCGCCGCGGAAAGCAGCGCGATGAACCAGATGAAGCTGGACAAGCCCTGCGCCGCCGCCGCGCCCGAAGTCTCGGCGATGCCGATCGGGCCGCGCAGGTTGCACGAACTGATCGAGCCGGTCGCCACATGCCACAGCGCGGACAGGCTGGTCTTGGCGGTGTACCAGATCTGCTCGGTCCCAAGGCCGAGCGCCTCGATCACCCCCGGCGTGCGGGACTGAAGATCGAAGAAATACCCCCCCGAGATGCCCATCAGCCAGCGGGTCTCGAACCCGCCGCCGGGCTTCGGCAGATCGGTGCGTCGCGGCGTCAGCGTGACCGCGCGGGTCTTGCCGTCCTTCCACACGTCCAGCGTCAGCGGCTTGCCGTCCGAATTCGACACCAGATCCTGCAACTGCGAGAAGGCGTAGATCGGCTTGCCGTCGACCGCGGTGATCACGTCGCCATGGTCCAGCCCGGCCTCGGACGCGGCCGAAAGCGGCGACACCGCGGCGACATAGGGCGGCAGCGGGAAGGGCCCGGTGACCTGACGGCTCTTGCCGTCGCGGGTGACCTCGTAGGTCACCTGGGGGCTGGGCTTGAGCGTCTCGATCACAGCGGCGAAGGCCGCGCCGGTGGAGGTGGGCGTGCCGTTCACCGCGACGATCCTGTCGCCGGGCTGAAAGCCCTGCTCGCTGACCGGCATCGGATGCAGAGACCCGATCACCGCATTGCCCGTGGGCACCCCCTGATACAGGAAGAAGCCCGCGAAGATCAGCGCCGAGAGCATGAAATTGAACATCGGCCCGGCCAGCACCGTCGCCGCCCGCGCCCAAAGCGGTGCGCCATGCATGGTGTGGCGGCGTTCTTCCGGCGTCATCTGGTCCATGGATCCGTCGTCGCGCCCCGAGGCCGCGTCGGAATCGCCGGCAAAGCGCACATAGCCGCCCAGCGGCAGCAGCGCGATGCGCCAAAGCGTGCCGTGCCGGTCATGCGCCGAAATCAGCGTCGGGCCGAATCCCAACGAGAAGACCTCGGCCTTGATGCCGGAAATCCGGCCGACGATGTAATGGCCATATTCATGCACCGTGACGATGATCGACAACGCAATGATGAAGGCAACCGCCTGATAAAGAACCCCGCCCGACGACGGCAACAGCCCCAGAATGTCCAAACCAACGGTCCTCTCTCAACTCACGTCCTGTCGCGGATCACCTCGGCGGCCCGTACCCGAGCCAGATGGTCCATCTCGATCACGTCTACAAGGCTTTCCGGGGCGGAAGTAAGACCTGGATCGCGCGAAAGCCGGGCAAGCGCCTCTTCCACGACCACCGCCATCTGCGAAAACGGCAGCCGCCGCGCGATGAAGGCATCAAGCGCCACCTCCTTCGCCGCGTTGAAGGCCGCCCCCGCCAGGCCACCGATCGTCATCACCTCTCGGGCCAGGCGCAGCGCGGGAAAGCGGGTCTCGTCGGGGGCCTCGAATTGCAGCGTCGCGATGCGCGCCAGATCCAGCCGCTCGACCGGCAGCGCGCGGCGCTCGGGCCAGTTCAGCGCATAGCCGATCGCGTGGCGCATGTCCGCCGGCCCGATATGCGCCATCAACCCGCCGTCGATGAAACCCACCAGCGCATGGACGATGGATTGCGGGTGCACGATAACTTCGATCCGATCGGGGTCGATCCCGAAGAATTCCCGTGTCTCGATGACTTCCAACGCCTTGTTGAACAGGCTCGCCGAGTCGATAGAGATCCGCTGCCCCATGTCCCAATTGGGATGCACCACGGCCTGCGCGGGCGTGGCACTAGCCATGCGCTCAGAGCTCCAGCCCCGGAAGGGCCCGCCCGAGGCGGTGATGATGACCCGCTCGACGGTGTCGATGTTTTCGCCCGCCAGGGCCTGGAACACCGCCGAATGTTCGCTGTCCACGGGCAGGATCGTGGCGCCGTGGCGGCCGGCCTCGGCCAGCAGCAGGGGCCCCGCGGTGACCAGGCTTTCCTTGTTGGCCAGCGCCAGGGTCGCGCCCTGTTCAAGCGCCTTGAACCCCGGCGCAAGCCCCGCCGCGCCGACGATCGCCGACATCACCCAATCCGCCGGTCGCGCCGCCGCCTCGGTCAACGCGTGCGGCCCCGCCGCGACCCCGATGCCCGACCCCGCCAGCGCCGCCTTCAACGCATCATAGCAATCATCATGCGCGGTGACCGCCAGTTCGGCGTTCAGCGCCCGCGCCTGGCGCGCCAGACGCTCCACGTTGCGCCCCCCGGTCAGCGCCACGACCTGGCAGTCGTCGGCGCGCGCGATCAGATCGACGGTGCTCTCGCCGATCGAGCCGGTAGAGCCGAAGACGGTGACCCTGCGCATGGCCTAGATCCTCACACTGGGAACGGTCACGAAAAGCGCGACCAGAAGCATCATCAGCGCCGCGCCGAGCAGCCCGTCGAAACGGTCGAGCAGCCCGCCGTGGCCCGGGATCAGCCGAGAGCTGTCCTTGACCCCCTTGCGGCGCTTGATCGCGCTTTCGGTGATATCGCCCAGTTGCGACGCCAGCGCGACCAGGGCCGAGATCCAGATCAGATCGATGCCGGCGGTGGTGAAGCTGATGAACACCGCGCCCACGATCGCCGCGCCGATCCAGCCGGCGATGGTGCCCGACCATGTCTTCTTCGGGCTGACCCTGGGCCAGAATTTGGGCCCCCCGATCAGGCGGCCGGCGAAATAGCCGCCCACGTCCGAGGCGATGACCACCAGGATCAACCAGAACAACCAGACGCCGCCATTCTCCAGCCGGAACCAGTAAAGCCCATGCGCCGCGATCAGGATCGCCAGCGCATAGGCGGCAAAGATGAGCCGGTCGCAGCGGATCGCGCAGGCCCCGGCCAGCGGCGCCGCCAGCAGCAGCAACTGCGCCGCCCCCGGCGGGATCATGCTGGCCGAGAACAGCGACACCGCCGCCAGCGTCCCCAGCGGCACCGCGGCCTGACCGGCGCCCATCATCCCCGCCAGTTCCCACACCATCAGCCCGGCGGCCAGCACCGCCAGCGCGCCAAAGTACCAGCCGCCCAGAAATACCGCGACCATCCCCGCCAGCGCCATCAGCGCACCCGAGATCATCCGGATCTTCAGATCGTCCCAGCGCGCCGCGCTCATGCCCGCTTCCCCCAACCTGCCTAGATCACCGCGCCAAACCGCCGCTCGCGCCCCGCGAAACGGTCAAGGATTCGCGCCAGCTCCTCGGGCGTGAAATCGGGCCAAAGCGTCGGCGTGAACTCGTATTCTGCATAGGCCGCCTGCCAGAGCAGGAAATTCGACACCCGGGTCTCGCCGCTGGTGCGGATCACCAGATCCGGATCGGGTAGCGCATGGGTGTCCAGCGCGGCGGCCATTTCCCCGTCGGACAGCGCCGCAAGATCGCCGCCCTGCGCGGCCAGCGCACGCACCGCGCGCAGGATCTCGTCGCGGCCGCCGTAATTGATCGCCACCGTCAGATTGAGCCGGTCGTTGCCGGCGGTGCTGGCCTCGATCCCGGCCATCAGGCGCTGCAGCTTCTGGTCCAGGCGACTGCGCTCGCCGATGAACCGCACGCGCACGCCCTCTTCCGACAATCGCCCCGCCTCGCGCTGGATATAGCGCGAGAAGATGCTCATCAGGCCCAGGACCTCTTCGGTCGAGCGTTTCCAGTTCTCGGTGGAAAAGGCATAGACCGTCAGCCAGCGCACGCCCAGATCGGGGCAGGCGCGGACGATCTGGCGCACCCGTTCGGCGCCGCGGCGATGACCGACCAGCCGCGGCCAGCCGCGCTGGCTGGCCCAGCGCCCGTTGCCGTCCATGATGATGGCGACATGCTCGGCGCATTTGCTGGCCGCCGGCGTCCCTGCCGTCTCATCCTTGGCGGCCACCTGTGGTCCTTCCTCGGTCATTGCCTCGCCCGCGCCCGTTGCGGTCGCCTAGACCTGCATGATTTCCTGCTGCTTCGTTTCCAGCGCCTTGTCGATCAGGCCGATATGCTTGTCGGTCAGCGCCTGAACCTCGTCAGCCCACATCTTGTTGTCGTCCTCGCTCATGCCGGCGGCCTTGGCCTTCTTGAGCTGATCCATCCCGTCGCGGCGCACGTTGCGGATCGCCACGCGCGCACTTTCCGCATATTGCGCGGCGACCTTCGACAGCTCGCGCCGGCGCTCCTCGTTCAATTCGGGGATCGGCAGGCGAATGATGGTGCCGTCGACCACCGGATTGATGCCAAGGCCGCTTTCGCGGATCGCCTTCTCGACCTTGCCGACCATGGCCTTGTCCCAGACGTTCAGCGTCACCATGCGCGGCTCGGGCACGTTCACCGTGCCCAGCTGGTTGATCGGGGTCTGCTGGCCATAGGCATCGACATGCACCGGCTCCAGCATCGAGGCCGAGGCCCGCCCGGTCCGCAGGCTGGCGAATTCGTGGCGCAAGGACGTCAGCGCGCCGTCCATCCGGCGCTCTAGATCGTCAAGGTCAATCTCCGTCGCATCATCCGACATGGCTCATCCCTATTCTTATCGCCTCTTTGGGCATTTTCCGAACCGGTCCCCGCCCGAACCGGCCCATGCTTTTGCGGGGCCCGGCCGCCCCCGGGGTCTTCCGGCGCCCATATAGCAGCATGTTCGGGCCTTGGATAGGTTCAGGCATGCACCTCTGTATAGGTGCCCTCGCCCCGCAGAATGCCGCAAAACCCGCCCGGTTCGTCAAGCGAGAACACGATGATCGGCAGCTTGTTGTCGCGCGCCAGCGCGATCGCCGACGCATCCATCACCCCCAGGTGCTTTTGCAGCACCTCGTCATAGGTGACCTTGTCGTAGCGCTTGGCGTCGGGGAATTTCTTGGGGTCCTTGTCATAGACCCCATCCACCTTGGTGCCCTTGAAGATCGCCTGACAGCTCATCTCGTTGGCGCGCAGGGTCGCGGCGGTGTCGGTGGTGAAATAGGGGTTGCCGGTGCCGGCGGCGAAGATCACCACGCGCTTCTTTTCCAGATGCCGCACCGCGCGGCGGCGAATGTAGGGCTCGCACACCTGATCCATCGGAATCGCGCTGACCACGCGGGTGAAGATGCCCTCGGCCTCCAGCGCGGCCTGCATCCCCAGCGCGTTCATCACCGTGGCCAGCATGCCCATGTAATCGGCGGTCGTGCGTTCCATCCCCTGGGCGGATCCCTGCAACCCGCGGAAGATGTTGCCGCCGCCGATGACCATGCAGATCTCGACCCCCAGATCGTGCACCGCCTTGACCTCGCGGGCGATGCGCTGGACGGTGGGCGGATGCAGGCCAAAGCCCTGATCGCCCATCAGGGCCTCGCCCGAGATCTTGAGGAGCACCCGCTTGTAGGCAACCTCGCCGTGCTTGCCGGCCGGCGTTCTGGCGGCGTTCGGCTTCGGTTGCGCGGCGGTGTCGGGCATCGTGGGAACTCTCCGGCTGTGGGTTTCTTGACTTGGCGGCAAAATGTCGGAAAACGCGGCCGGGTTCAACGACGAAACAACCGCATCGCGGAAGCGCGCGCCGCGCGATATCACACAGGGCCTGTAACATGCTGGAATTGATCGACAATATATCGCCCGATCAACCTGTGCTGATCGCCGGGCCGACGGCGTCGGGGAAATCCGGCCTGGCGCTTGCGCTGGCCGAGCGCCAGGGCGGGGTGATCGTCAATGCCGACGCGCTGCAGGTCTACGACTGCTGGCGGGTGCTGACCGCCCGCCCCAGCCCGCAAGAAGAGGCGCGCGCGCCGCATCGCCTGTATGGCATGGTGGCGGCGGATCAGGACTGGTCCGTCGGCCATTGGCTGCGCGCCGTCGCGCCGCTGCTGCAAGGCCCCCAGCGGCCGATCATCGTGGGCGGCACGGGGCTTTACTTCTCGGCCCTGACCGAGGGCCTGGCCGAGATCCCCGCCACCCCGCCCGAGATCCGGGCCGAAGGCGATTCCCTGTCTCTGGGTCAACTGCTGGAGGCGCTCGACCCCGAAACCCGGGCGCGGATCGACACCCGCAACCGCGCGCGGGTGCAGCGCGCCTGGGAGGTGCTTCGTGCCACCGGTCGGGGGCTGGCCGTCTGGCAGGCCGAGACCGGCCCGCCGCTGCTGCCGCCCGGGCGCGCCGCGCGCCTGGCGCTGCGCCCGGGCCGCGACTGGCTGGCCGAACGCATCGCCCGGCGCTTCGATCAGATGATGGCGACGGGCGCGCTGGACGAGGCCCGCGCCGCGCTTGACGGCTGGGATCCCTCCCGCCCCGCCAGTCGCGCGATCGGCGCGCCGGAACTGATCGCCCATCTGCGAGGCGAGATGTCGCTACCCCACGCCGTGGAGGCCGCCAAACTGGCCACCCGCCAATATGCCAAACGCCAGCGCAGCTGGTTTCGCAGCCGCATGTCCGACTGGCAGGCGGTGCCCCTGCCCTAGCCGCCGCCGCGCCCGGTGGCAACAGACTGCCGATGCTCCATCCGGGCGAAAGAATCGGGTTTCGCTTCGAAGCCATGGCGCCTAGATTCGCTGCAATGACCCAATATCAATCCGCCGCAAGCCTGTCCCAGCGCCCTTCCGCGCCTGCGCCTGAACGCGCCGCACCGCCGGATCTGGCGCCGCATCGGAAGCAGGCCCCCATGCACGATCGCGCCAACAACCCGCCCACCGCCGCCACCCCGTCCGCCGACGGCGCCCCGGCCGACCCCGCCCCCGCGCAACTGCGCATGATCCCGATCCCGCGGCTGGCCGCGCATGGGCGCTGGCGGGTCGAGGCGATGCGCTCGCTGAACGAGCCGATGTTGTTGTGGTTCACCCGCGGCCAGGGGCGGATCACCGTTTCGGGCGTCACCCGCGGCTACGGGCCCCACAACGCGATCTTCCTGCCCGCCGGGGTGATGCATGGCTTCGACGTCTCGTCCCATGTCTTCGGCACCGCGGTCTTCTTCGGTGCCGCGCGCGGCCTGCCGCTGCCGGAAACGCCGCTGCATCTGCGCATCCGCGACCAGCAGCCCCAGGCCGAACTGACCGGCATCCTCGACAACATCCACCGCGAGCTGGAAGGCGGTCGCCCCGGATATGACCGCGCCGCCGGCCACCATCTGGGCCTGCTGGGCGTCTGGATCGAACGCCAGGTCGCCGCCCAGGACGGCGCGCCCGCCCCCGATGCCGCGGCGCGGCTGGTGGCGCGCTTCACCGCGCTGGTGGAACGCGATTTCCGCTCGGGGCTGGGGGTGGCCGATTACGCGGCGGCACTGGGGGTCACGCCCACGCATCTGACCCGCGTCTGCCGCCAGTGCTGCGGCCGCTCGGCGCATGAGATCGTCCAGGACCGGGTGCTGTTCGAGGCCCGAAAGCTGCTGAAGGAAACAGACCTGCCGGTGGGCGAGGTCTCGCGCGCACTGGGCTTCACCACGGCGGCCTATTTCACCCGCGCCTTCCAGAACGCCGTCGGCAAGACGCCCTCGGCCTTCCGCCGGGGCGCGTGACTCCGCTCCGGCGATCGGTGCCCACCGCGATCGTCACATCACCCTGTCCCATCCCGCCACCGGAGCGGCCGGGAGATGCATCGACTTCTCGGGGTTGACCTCCCCGCCGGTGTCGTTTCTGTTATGGTCGGATGTCGCATTCGACACATCATATGCCAAAGTCCAGCGTTGACGGCGGGCGTTTTCTGAGGCGCAATGGCGTGGTGGAAAATTCCCTCTGCAAACGCACGCCGGGCGGAACCGGCGGTGGACATCGGCGCGCGATGCGTCAGAGCGGACAACAGAAATCCATACAGGGAGCTAACACCAGATGACGGACATGTCTCATCCGCGGGTCCATCCCGCTGCGGAAATGTACGCGAAAGAATGCCGCGACGGAGAGATCAGTCGCCGCGAATTCCTCACGCGGACCTCGGCGCTGGGGGTTTCGGCCGCCGCGGCCTATGGCCTTCTGGGCCTGAACGCACCGGCCTATGCCGCGGGCGAAAAGCCCGTACACGGCGGCACGCTGCGGGTTCAGATGCAGACCAAGGCGCTGAAGGATCCGCGCACCTACGACTGGTCGCAGATGGCCAATTTCAGCCGCGGCTGGCTGGAATACCTGATCGAATACGAACGCGACGGCAGCTTCCGCGGCATGTTGCTGGAAAAATGGGAAGCCAACGCCGACGCCACCCAGTACACGCTTTACCTGCGCAAGGGCGTGACCTGGTCTAACGGCGACCCCTTCACCGCCGATGACGTGATCTTCAACCTGACCCGCTGGGCCGACGGCACCGTCGACGGCAATTCGATGGCCACCCGGATGGCCTCGATCCAGGACGCCAAGACCAAGAAGCTGAAGGACGGCGCGGTCGAGAAGGTCGATGATCACACCGTCAAGGTGCATCTCAACGCCCCCGACATCACCATCGTGCCGGGCATGGCCGACTATCCGGCCGCGATCGTGCACAAGGGCTACGGTGGCGGCGATCCGTCGAAGAACCCGGTCGGCACCGGCCCGTTCAAGCCGACCGAGAACCAGGTCGGCGTGAAACAGGTGCTGGAGCAGAACAAGGCGCATCCCTGGTGGGGCACCGATGTCTACGGCGGGCCCTATCTGGACAAGATCGAGTTCATCGATCTGGGCACCGATCCTTCGGCCTATGTCGCCGCCGCCTCGTCGGACGAGATCGACATGACCTACCAGACCACCGGCGATTTCGTGAAGCTGTTCGATCAGCTGGGCTGGGACAAGTCCGAGGTCACCACCGCCAACACGCTGTGCGTGCGTTTCAACCAGTCGGTGAAGCCCTATGACGATCTGAAGGTGCGCAAGGCGCTGCAAACCGCGGTCGACAACAAGGTGCTGCTGGAGCTGGGCAACAACAACGCCGGCACCGTCGCGGAAGATCACCATGTCTGCCCGATCCACCCGGCCTATGCCAAGATCCCGCCGATCCCGGTCGATCCCAAGGGCGCCAAGAAGATGCTCGACGACGCCAAGATGGGCGATCACGAGTTCGAGCTGATCTCGCTGGACGACGATTGGCAATCGGCCACCTGCGACGCCGTCGCCGCCCAGTGCCGCGACGCCGGCATCAAGGTCAAGCGCACCATCCTGCCCGGCTCGACCTTCTGGAACGACTGGCTGAAATACCCGTGGTCGTCGACCGAGTGGAACATGCGTCCCCTCGGCGTGCAGGTGCTGGCGCTGGCCTACAAGACCGGTGTGCCGTGGAACGAGACCCATTTCTCGGATCCCGAGTTCGACAAGCTTCTGGCCGAGGCGATGTCGATCGACAATGCCGACAAGCGCCGCCCGGTGATGGCCAAGCTGGAACATATCATGCAAGACAAGGGCGTGATCATCCAGCCCTACTGGCGCAAGCTGTTCCGGCACTACAAGAAGACGGTCCACGGCGCCGAGATGCATCCCACCTTCGAGATGCATTCCTACAAATGGTGGAAGTCCAAGGCCTGACCGGGCCTGACAGCGGGGCCGCCGCGCCGGCCCCGCCCTTCCTTCCCGGCGCGAACCGCGCCGCAAGACCCGGACCGGGAGTGGACGATCCATGCTCAAGTTCCTTGCCAGGCGTCTGGTGACGATGTTGCTGACGGCGCTGTGCCTGACCTTCATCGTCTTTGCGCTGACCAACCTGCAGCCCAATCTGGAAAAGCTGGCCAAGCAGCAGGCGTCGGTCCGCATGAGCGACGCCCAGGTCACCAGTTGGCTGGCCCGCCACGGCTATGCCCGGCCGCTGCTGCAGCGCTACGGCGAATGGCTGGGCGTCCTGCCCGGCTGGACCGGCAAGAATGCCGACGGCAAGCCCACCGGCCGCTGCCTAAGCCATTACGAAGGCGTCAAGGGCGCCAAGATCCCCACCTACTGCGGCATCCTGCAGGGCGATTGGGGCTATTCCACCGTTTTCCGCGAAGGCGTGGGCGGGATCCTGGCCACCCGCCTGACCGCAACCGGCTGGCTGATGCTGTGGGTGCTGATCGTGATGATCCCCACCTCGCTGATCATGGGCGTGCTGGCGGGGATGCGAGAAGGCTCGCGCCTGGACCGGTCGCTTTCCGTCGCCTCGATCGCCTCCACCTCGACGCCGGAATATGTTTCGGGCGTGGTGCTGATCGTGCTGTTCGGCTCGTCCTTCACCGGCCTGTCGCTCTTGTTCAAGCAATGGGGGCTGATCTCGGGCGGGGTGATCTTGAAGGGCAACGCCACCTCGGCGATGTCGCATATCACCTTCGACAACTTCGCCCTGCCGGTCCTGACGATCTCAATCTACGGGGTGGGTTATATCGCGCGCATGACCCGGGCCTCGATGACCGAGGTGATGACCGCGCAATATATCCGCACCGCGCGCCTGAAGGGGGTAAGCTTTCGCAACGTGGTGCTGCGCCACGCGCTGCGCAACGCGCTGATCGCGCCCTTCACGGTGATCATGCTGCAGATCCCCTGGCTTCTGAACGGCGTCGTCGTGACCGAGACGCTGTTCAGCTACAAGGGCTTCGGCTGGACGCTGGTCCAGGCGGCCTCGAACAACGATATCGAGTTGCTGATGGGCTGCTCGGTGGTGGCGGTGATCGTGGTGCTGCTGACGCAGCTGATCTCGGATATCGGCTACGTCTACCTCAACCCGCGCATCCGCATCTCGTGAGGATCTGACCATGGAAAAACTGACCTGGCCGCAGATCCTCCTGGCGATGGGCGAACGTTTCTGGCCCGTGTGGATCGCGCTGGCCCTGACCTTCGCGGTGTCGATCCTCTTCAAGCGCCGGCTCGGCCTTTACGGCAAGCTGTTCGACAGCCCGATCGCGATGATCGGCTTCGGCCTGGTGATGTTTTGGGTCTTCGCGGCGCTGTTCGCCCCGATCATCATCACCCATGGGCCGCTAGAGCAGCTGCCCGGGATGCGCAACGCCACGCCGGGAAAGGCGCTGCGCGACGCGCATGGTGGCTATCCCTATTACCTGTTGGGCGGCGATACGCTGGCACGCGACGTGTTCTCGCGCATGGTGGCGGGATCGGTCGTGGTGATCCGCATCGCGCCGCTGGCGACGATCTTCGCCTATATGGTGGGCATCACCCTGGGCCTGCCGGCGGGCTACTACGGCGGGCGGTTCGACACCGCGCTCAGCTTCGTGGCGAACCTGATCCTGGCCTTCCCGGTGATCTTGCTGTTCTACCTGCTGGTGACGCCGCAGATCGTGCAATCGGGGGTGCCGCAATACATGGCGGCGGTGCTGTTCCTGTTCCCGATCCTGTTCCTGGCCGTGCTGATCAATTCGCGCTTCCATGTGAAGCCCGCGTTTCGCAACGCCGCGATCGCGCTGATCCTGGCAATCGGCGGCTGGCTCTACCTCTCGACGCTCAGCCAGCCCGGCACGCCGTTCCACCTGCTGCCGCGCGCGCTCGATCTCTTCAACATCCCCGGCAACACGATGATCGTCTTCGTCTCGGTGGTGTTCGTCAACTCGCCCACCGTGTTCCGGATCGTGCGCGGCCTGACCTTCGACATCAAGTCGCGCGATTACGTCGCCGCCGCCCAGACCCGCGGCGAGGGGCCATGGTACATCATGCTGTGGGAAATCCTGCCCAACGCCCGCGGCCCCCTGATCGTCGATTTCTGCCTGCGCATCGGCTACACCACGATCCTCCTGGGCGTGCTGGGCTTCTTCGGCCTCGGCCTTTCCCCCGAAAGCCCCGACTGGGGCTCCACCATCAACGCCGGCAGCCGCCTTCTGGCGATCTATCCGATCCCGGCGCTGGCCCCCGCACTGGCCCTGATGAGCCTGGTTCTGGGTCTCAACCTCCTCGCCGACGGATTGCGCGAAGAAAGCCTGAAGGACTGAAGATGTTCCCCACCGGCTCTTCATCTTGGCGAAAATACTCCACGGGGGTCTGGGGGTGTGAAACCCCCGGCCCCGCCCCAACACCCCTCACCGGAGGTGACGATGTCTGATTGGGACCCCTCCCAGCCGATCCTGGAAATCGAGAACCTCTCGATTTCCTTCTTCACCCGCCTGCGCGAGATCCCGGCGGTGATGGATTTCTCCTGCACCGTGATGCCGGGCGAAGCGATGGGTCTGGTCGGCGAAAGCGGCTGCGGCAAGTCCACCGTGGCGCTTGGCGTGATGCAGGATCTGGGCCGCAACGGCCGCATCGTCGGCGGCCGCATCAAGTTCAAGGGCCGCGACCTGAACCTGATGTCGGATGCCGAACTGCGCCAGATCCGCGGCTCCGAGATCGCGATGATCTATCAGGAACCGATGGCCAGCCTGAACCCGGCAATGAAGATTGGCGCGCAGCTGGCCGAGGTGCCGATGATCCACCAGGGCATGGCCAAGAAGGCAGCCTGGGCGTTGGCCCGCCAGATCGTCGAGGACGTGCGCCTGCCCGATCCGGACCGCATCCTGAAATCCTATCCGCATCAGCTTTCGGGCGGGCAGCAGCAGCGCATCGTCATCGCCATGGCGCTGATGTCGAAGCCCGCACTTCTGATCCTCGATGAACCGACCACCGCGCTCGACGTCACGGTCGAGGCCGGCATCGTCGATCTGGTCAAGGAGCTGGGGCGCAAATACGGCACCTCGATGCTGTTCATCAGCCACAACCTCGGGCTGATCCTAGATACCTGCGACCGGCTGTGCGTGATGTATTCGGGCGAGGCGGTGGAAACCGGCAGCGTGCGGGAAGTCTTCGACAAGATGCGCCATCCCTATACCCAGGCGCTGTTTCGCTCGATCCCGCTGCCCGGCGCCGACAAGAACGCGCGCCCGCTGATCGCCATTCCGGGCAATTTCCCACTGCCGCATGAACGCCCCGAGGGCTGCAATTTCGGCCCGCGCTGCGATTATTTCCAGGCAGGCCGCTGCGACCGCGGCGCGATCCCGATGGAAGAGGTCCCCCATGGCGACCGGCACGAAAGCCGCTGCCTGCGCTTTGCCGAAATCGATTGGGCCGCGCCGCCCGCGGCCGGCAAGACCTATCAGAAGGCCGAGCCGGGCGAAGTGGTGCTGCGCATGGACGATCTGCGCAAGTACTACGAGGTCTCGGCCAACGCGCTTTTCGGCCGATCGGGCGAGACCAAGGTGGTCAAGGCCAACGAGACCCTGACCTTCGAGGCCCGCGAAAGCGAGACCCTGGCGATCGTGGGCGAATCGGGGTGCGGAAAATCCACCTTCGCCAAGGTGCTGATGGGGCTGGAAACCGCGACCGCGGGGCGGGTGCGCCTGTACGGCGAGGAAATCCAGGACACCCCGATCGAGAAGCGCAATACCAACACCGTGTCCTCGGTGCAGATGGTATTCCAGAACCCCTTCGACACGCTCAACCCGTCGATGACCGTGGGTCGCCAGATCATCCGCGCGCTGGAAGTTTTCGGCGAGGGCAAATCAGACCGCGAACGGCGCGAGAAGATGCTCGACCTGATGGATCTGGTGAAGCTGCCACGCGAATTCGCCGACCGGATGCCGCGCCAGCTGTCGGGCGGCCAGAAGCAGCGCGTCGGCATCGCCCGGGCCTTCGCCGGCGGCGCCAAGATCGTGGTCGCGGATGAACCGGTCTCGGCGCTTGACGTGTCGGTGCAGGCGGCGGTGACCGATCTGCTGATGGAGATCCAGCGCCGCGAGAAGACCACGCTTTTGTTCATCAGCCACGATCTGTCGATCGTGCGCTACCTCGCCGACCGGGTGATGGTGATGTATCTTGGCCATGTGGTCGAGATGGGCACCACCGACGAGGTCTTCGCGCCCCCCTATCATCCCTATACCGAGGCGCTGCTGTCGGCGGTGCCGATCGCCGACACGCGGGTGAAGAAGAAGCGCATCGTGCTGGACGGCGATATCCCCTCGGCGGTGAATCCGCCGCCGGGCTGCCCGTTCCAGACCCGCTGCCGCTGGAAATCGCAGGTGCCCGGCGGGATCTGCGAAACCGAGGTGCCGCCGATCAAGAAACTGCCCAGCGGCCATCAGATCAAGTGCCACCTGACGGAAGACGACTTTGCCACGATGGAACCGGTGATCGAGATCGCGGCCGAATAGCCGCGCCTAGCCGATCGGCAGATGGATCAGATGCAAGAGCCGGCCCATGTCGCCGCCGCTGACCTGCACCATCGCGGCCACGGCGGTGACGCCGCCCGCCGTGACGCGGATCATCGCCGCGCGGCGCGCGGCGCGCAGCCCGGCACGCATCTCGGCGCCGAAGCGGTGTCCGGCCTCGCCCGACACCATCTGACGCAGGCGCACGCCGCAGGCGTGAAAGGCGGCCTCGGACTCGGTTCCCATCCAGGCGGGCATGGGGCCCACGGGGCGCATCGTCGGCGCCGCTTCCAGCGCCCGCCCGGGCAGCGGCTGGAAGAAGGCGGGCGGGATCTCGAAGGCCGCCTGGCGGTTGCGCCGCGCCCGGCGTCCGCCCAGGGCCGCCAGCCCCGCGCGAAAGCGCAGCCGGTAATAGCGCGCCTCGGCGCGGCCAAGGCCCAACTGCCCGGTCGGATAGGCGCTGACCCCGAAGCGCGAGACGATCGCGCGCAGCGCCGCCAGCGTCGCGGCATCGGCCTCGGGCAGCGGGCCCGCATCGGCGGGGCGCAGATACAGTTCGGGGCGGAACAGGCGCCAGAACAGCCGGATCGCATTGGCGCGGTCCATCTTGCAGCGGATCATCCACAGCAGGCAAAGCCCTTCGGCGCCCGCAAGGTCGGTGTCGGCGCCCAGGATCATCCGCCCCCAGACATCCTGACGCTGGGTTTCGAGCCAGCGGATCATCATCGCCCAAGGCGCGGTGGGATCAGCCAGCCGATCGGCCTCGGTGACGGTACAGCGCGGCGGTTCGCGCGTCGCATCAAGCATGTCGCATCCCTTCGCAATCTTCCCCAGGATGAAAGTGGCAGGGGATTGGGGCGGTTTTCGGGCCGTCAATTCCGGCCCGGAAAACAATCGACGCATGATGTTGCGCAGATGGAAACAGTTGGCCCGCGCCGCCTAGCCGCCCAGAATGGCGCGCACATAGTTGCGGGTTTCTTGATAGGGCGGGATGCCGCCGTATTTTTCAACCGCGTCGGGGCC
This sequence comes from Allgaiera indica, assembly GCF_900106675.1. GTDB lineage: Bacteria > Pseudomonadota > Alphaproteobacteria > Rhodobacterales > Rhodobacteraceae > Acidimangrovimonas > Acidimangrovimonas indica. Next base: position 97,349 of record NZ_FNOB01000007.1, on the reverse strand, counting down.
CGCGTTATAGGCCGCCAGCGCCAGCCGCCAGCTGCCGAAGCGTTCGTACATCATTTTCAGATACCGCGCGCCGCCGCGCAGGTTTTCCTGGGCATCCTGGGCGTCGACCCCCAGCCTGCGCGCCGTCGCCGGCATCAGCTGCGCCAGCCCACGCGCGCCCTTCGAGGACACCGCGCCGTGGTTCCAGCCGCTTTCGCGCTGCACCAGGCGCAAGAACAGCCCTTCGGGAATGCCATAGCGCCGCGCCGCCTCTCGGGCCAGCTTCATATAGCGGCCCCGGTAGCGGCCCGCATAGCGTTGCAGCGCCCCGGGCTCCAGCCCCGCATCGCCGTTCAGGCTACCGGACCGCGAATACTGGCTGGCAAGCTGGGTGTCGAGAAAGCGCACCTGCGAGCGGAAGATCTTGCTGCGGCTGGCGTTGCCCGAGATCACCAAGCCATCGTCGAACCCTCCGGCACGGGCCGGAAATGCGCTGCCGGCACAGGCCATGAACCCCAGTCCGGCCGCGGCCAGCGCCGCGATCGTGCCCCGTGTCATCTGATCCCCCGGTTCTGTCCCACGCCTGCCGGCGCCCCTGGCCGGCCCGGGCGCGACTATATGAAGAACCGCGGCACTTTTCCACCCCCCCGCCAGGCGCCGCCCTCGCCAGCACCGCGGGGCTCCGCTTCCCGCGCCGGCCGCGTCGATCAAGCCCGTCCAGCCGCCACGGCTGGTTCGTGATCGACATATTCGACCACCATGCCATCGGGATGCCGGAACCGGGTCTTGCGGCCGACCGGGGTTTTCCGGACCGGCGCCAATTGCGTGCATCCCGCGTCGGCAAGAACCGCGACGACGGGTTCGAGGCGCGCAACCTTGATCGTCAACCGTGTTGCCTCGAACGGGCGGCGGCGTTCCGGCGTGCCGGCGATGATCAGCACCGAGAGCCTGTCGGACGAGACCGCCGCCAGTTCAAGCCCGGCGTCGGGATAGGCAAAGCGCATCGTGACCCGTCCGGTCAGCAGCGCGGTATAGAAGGCGATCGTCCGATCAAGCGCGCCGGGATCGACAAAAACGCGGGTAAAGGTCTCGGTGATCATGCCACGATCCTGTCTTGCCATCGGCTGCGCGGCACGGGGCGCATCGGCGGGGGGGGCGCATCGGCGCGGGGGCGCATGTCCGATCCGCCCGCCATCCGCCCGCCCGGGCCCGTTTCGCCGCGTTCTCATCACAGCCAGTACACCGGGGACGCGGAACCAGCCGCAAGCCGGGCCCGGATCGCAAAAAGGCGCCGGCGGCGGCCGGCGCCCTGCCCCTTGCGTCGCCCCTTTTCCACCCGAAGGCGTGCTGCTACCGTCGCCGCGAACAGACGGAGCCCGACAGATGACCCATCCGCTCAACCCCCGCATGGCCGCGACCTTCCCGCCCCCGGTGATGGAGGCCCGGCGCTGGCTTGAGGGGGTGGACTTCGCCCGGGACCGGCCGCTGATCAACGTCAGCCAGGCGGCCCCCGTGGCGCCGCCGCCCGAACCGCTGCGCCAGGCGATCGCCGAGGCGGCGCTGTCGGACGACGGGGCCCACCTCTACGGCCCGGTCCTTGGGCTTGGGGAATTGCGCGCCGAACTGGCGCGGCACTGGTCGGGCGCCTATGGCGGCCAGATCGCGATGGACCAGGTGGCGATCACCTCGGGCTGCAACCAGGCGTTCTGCGCGGTGATGGCGACGCTGGCGGGCGAAGGCGACGAGGTGATCGTGCCGACGCCGTGGTACTTCAATCACAAGATGTGGCTCGACATGGCGGGCGTGCGCACGGTGCCGCTGATGCTGGACGACAGCCTGATCCCCGATCCCGACCAGGCGGCGGCGCTGATCGGCACGCGCACGCGGGCGATCGTGCTGGTCAGCCCCAACAACCCCGGCGGCGCCGAATACCCGCCGCAGGTGATCCGCGCCTTTCACGACCTGGCCCGCGACCGCGGCCTTGCGCTGGTCCTGGATGAAACCTACCGCGATTTCGACAGCCGCACCCAGGCCGGCGGCCCCCCGCCGCACGATCTGTTCGCCGATCCCGACTGGGGGCGCAGCTTCATCCATCTCTATTCCTTCTCCAAGGCCTATCGCCTGACCGGGCACCGCGTCGGCGCGATCGTGGCATCGAAGGCGCGCCTGGCCGAGGTCGAGAAATTCCTCGATACCGTCGCGATCTGCCCCAACGGGCTGGGCCAGCGGGCGGCGCTTTGGGGGATGCGCAATCTCGGCGATTGGCTGGCCGGCGAACGGGCCGAGATCCTGCGCCGCCGCGCCGCCGTGCGCGACGGGTTCGGCGGCCTCGAAGGCTGGCGCCTGCTGGGCTGCGGCGCCTATTTCGCCTATGCCGAACATCCCCATCCCATCGCCTCGGACGCGCTGGCGCAACGGCTGGTGGGCGAGGCCGGCATCCTGATGCTGCCCGGCACCATGTTCCAGCCCCAGGGCGCCGCGGAGGGCGCGCGCCAGATGCGCATCGCCTTCGCCAATATCGACCGCGCCGGGATCGCCGAGCTGTTCGCCCGCCTCGCGGCCTTCGCCCCCTAGGCGCGGCCCGCCCGGCACGGGTGGGGTGGGCAGGCCAGGCCGCGGCGCCGCGGCGATCAACAATCCGCATTTTCGGCCCGCGCCCAGCCTGACCGCTTGCCCCCCTGCCCCTGGCCCTTTACAGAACCAACCGACGCACCGGATTGGGAGGCCAGCGCATGGCGAGCCGAAAGACGCGGGACAAGACCGAAAAGGCGCCTCGGGGCGACGAGGAACGGCGCCCCAGAAAAGGCGCCTCGGTGATTTCCTGGATCTTGCTGGGGATGGTCGTGCTTGGGCTTGGCGGCTACGGCATCACCAATTTCGGCGGCAGCGCCACCACCGTCGCCAGCGTCGGCGGCACCAAGATCAGCGTGGACGACTACGGCCGCGCGGTGCGCAACGCGCTGCGCGCGATGTCGGCGCAATCGGGCAAGAACATCACCTTCCAAGAGGCACAAAAGCAGGGCCTCGACCAGCAGGTGTTGCAGCAGCTTGTGCTGCAGGCGGCGCTTGACGACGAAGACAGCCGCGTCGGCATCTCGGTGGGCGACGGCCGGCTGCGCCAGGACATCACCGCCATCTCCGCCTTCCAGGGCGCCGATGGCAAGTTCAGCGCCCAGACCTACAAGTTCGTACTGCAGCAGAACGGCTTGAAGGAAGGCGAATTCGAGGCCGAGACCCGCAAGCAGATGGCCCGCACCATCCTGCAAGATGCCGTGACCCAGGGCTTCGGCACGCCGACGACCTTTATCGACACGATCATGCACTATGTCGGCGCGCGCCGCGGCTTCGAGATCCTCAAGCTGGGCGCCGACGACCTGGCCCAGCCGGTCCCCGCGCCCACCGAGGCCCAGCTTCAGGCCTATTACAAGGCCCATCCCAAGACCTACACCAGCCTGCCGGCGAAGCGCATCACCTATGCCGAGCTTCTGCCCGATCAGGTGGCCAAGACGATGAAGATCCCCGAGGCCAAGCTGAAGGCCTATTATGACCAACACAAATCCGATTACGTGAAGCCCGAGCGCCGCCTGGTCGAGCGCCTGGTCTATCCGGCCGAGGCCGCCGCCAAGGCCGCCCGCGCCAAGCTGGACGCGGGTCAGGCGACCTTTGACCAACTGGTCAAGGAACGCGGCCTGACGCTAAGCGACATCGACCTGGGCGACGTCACCGCGGATGAGCTGTCCTCGGCCGCCGCCAAGCAGGTCTTCGCGGCCAAGCAGGGCGCCATCGTCGGCCCGGTCGAAAGCAGCGTCGGCCCGGCGCTGTTTCGCGTGAACAACATCATCGCCGCCCAGACCACCTCCTTCGACGCAGCCAAGACCGACATCCGAAACGAGCTTGGCCATCAGGAGGCGAAGCAGAAGATCCAGTCGCAGGAAGAGCACCTGAACGATCTTCTCGCCGGCGGCGCCACGCTGGAACAGCTGGCCAAGGAGACCGACATGACCCTGGGCACGATCGACTTCACCGCCAAGTCCGCGACCGGCATCGCCGGCTACGAGGCCTTCCGCGACGCCGCCCGCAAGGTCACCAAAAGCGACTATCCCTCGATCATCCAGCTTGACGACGGCGGCATCGTGGCGTTGCGCCTGGACAAGCCGATCCCGGCCGAGGTGCAGCCCTTCGCCAAGGTCAAGGACAAGGTGGCCGAGGATTGGACCCGCGACCAGACCGACAAGGCGCTGATGGCGCTGGCCCAGACCGACATCAAGACGGCCCAGGCCGCGGGCGGCGATCTGTCGAAGGCCGGCACCGTCGACGTGCAGGAACCGATCACGCGCTCGGGCTATATCGACAACGCCCCTCCGGGTCTGCTGGAGGACGTCTTCATGATGAAGAAGGGCGAGACAAAGGCCTTTCAGGGCGATGAATCGGTCTGGATCGTGAAGCTGACCCAGGTGCTGCCGCCAGCCCAGAACGACCCCGACATCAAGAAGATGCGCGACCAGATCGCCGGACAGGGCGCACAGGGGATGCAAAACGACGCCTTCCTCTACTTCGCCCAGGCGATCCAGGCGCATCAGGGGATCAACATCAACCAATCCGCGATCAACGCGGTCAACGCCCAGCTCCAGTAGGGGGGTGCCTTGGAACTGATCCCCACTTTCGAGGCCTTCGAGGCCGGCTGGAACGCGGGACGCAACCAGGTGGTCTATGCCCGCCTGGCCGCCGATCTGGACACCCCGGTCAGCCTGATGCTGAAGCTTGCCGGTGCCCGCAAGGACAGCTTCATGCTGGAATCGGTCACCGGCGGAGAAGTCCGCGGGCGCTATTCCGTGGTCGGGCTGAAACCCGATCTGATCTGGGAATGCGCCGGCCGCGAAAGCCGCATCAACCGCCAGGCCCGGTTCGACGAGACCGCGTTCGAGCCGCTCGACGCCCCGCCGCTCGACACCCTGCGCGCGCTGATCGCGGAAAGCCGGATCGACATGCCCGAGGCGCTGCCCGCGATCGCCGCGGGGCTGTTCGGTTTCCTGGGCTACGACATGATCCGCCTGGTCGAGGATCTGCCGAACGTGAACCCCGATCCCGTGGGCCTGCCCGATGCGCGGCTGCTGCGGCCGTCGGTCGTCGCGGTGCTCGACGGCGCGAAGGGCGAGGTCACCGTGGTGGCGCCAGCCTGGGTTTCCTCGGGGCTTTCGGCGCGGGCGGCCTATGCCCAGGCGGCGGAACGGGTGATGGACGCGGTGCGCGATCTTGAACGCGCGGCGGTGGGCGAAAGCCGCGACCTCGGCGCCGCCAGCGCCGGCACCGAGGCGGTCTCGAACTTCACCAAGGCCGAATACATGGCCGCGGTCGAGCGCGCCAAGGAATACATCCGCGCCGGCGACATCTTCCAGGTCGTACCCTCGCAACGCTGGTCGCAACCCTTCCCGCTGCCACCCTTCGCGCTTTACCGCAGCTTGCGGCGCACCAACCCCTCGCCCTTCATGTTCTTCTTCAATTTCGGGGCCTTTCAGGTGATCGGTGCCAGCCCCGAAATCCTGGTGCGCCTGCGCGACGGCGAGGTCACGATCCGCCCGATCGCCGGCACCCGCCCCCGTGGCGCGACACCGACCGAGGACGCGGCGCTGGAGGCCGACCTTCTGGCCGACAAGAAGGAGCTGGCCGAGCATCTGATGCTCTTGGACCTCGGCCGCAACGACGTCGGCCGCGTGGCCAGGATCGGCAGCGTCCACCCGACCGAGAAATTCATCGTCGAACGCTACTCCCACGTCATGCACATCGTGTCGAACGTGGTGGGAGAGTTGAACGAGGGCGAGGATGCGCTCTCGGCGCTTCTGGCGGGGCTGCCGGCGGGCACGGTCTCGGGCGCGCCCAAGGTCCGCGCCATGCAGATCATCGACGAGCTGGAACCCGAGAAGCGCGGCGTCTATGGCGGTGCGGTGGGCTATTTCGCCGCCAATGGCGAGATGGACATGTGCATCGCCCTGCGCACGGCGGTGGTGAAGGACGAAACCCTCTACATCCAGGCGGGCGGCGGTGTCGTCTATGACAGCGACCCCGAGGCCGAATGGCAGGAATCGGTGAACAAGGCCAAGGCGATCCGCCGCGCGGCCGAGGACGCCGGCCTCTTCGCGGGCCACGGCAACGCCTGAGGCGGGTCACACCCCGTCGCCATTGTCGCTCGAAGTTGCCATTGGGGCGCCATTGGTCCGAGCCCGAATGGCGACGGCGCGCCAAATGGCGACCCCGTGGAGTATTTTCTCCAAGATGAAGAAGCTTAGGGCGCGTTCTTCATCTTGGCCCAAGTACTCCCGCCGGAGGCTCCGGCGCAGCCGGATCAGCCGGCCTGTGTGACCAGCGCCAACGCCTCGACCTTGGCCTTGGCGGCGCCGGAGTCGATGCTTTCGGCGGCGATCTCCACCCCCGCCTTCAGATCGGCGGCCCGGTCCGCCACCACCAGCGCGGCGGCGGCATTCAACAGCACCGCATCGCGGTAGGCGCCCTTTTCGCCGCCCAGCAGCGCGCGCAGCGCAGCGGCGTTGTCGGCCGGGGTGCCGCCCAGGATCGCCTCGAACGGGTGGGTGGGCAGGCCCGCATCCTCGGGCGCGACCGTGAATTCGTGCACCTTCCCATCCTCCAACGCCGCCACCATCGAGGGCGCCGCGATCGACAGTTCATCGGTGCCGTCGCCGCCATGCACAAGCCAGGCCTTTTCGGATCCCAGCGCCTGCAGAACTTCGGCCATCGGGCGGATCAGATCGGCGCTGAAGGCGCCGGTGAGCTGGCGCCTCACGCCGGCCGGGTTGGTCAACGGCCCCAAGATGTTGAACAGAGTCCGCGTGCCCAGCTCGATCCGCACCGGGCCGACATGGCGCATCGCCGGATGATGCATCGGCGCCATCATGAAGGCGATCCCCACCTCCTTCAGCGCCTTTTCCACCACCTGCGGGCCGATCATCACGTTGATCCCCAACTCGGTCAGCGCATCCGCCGCCCCGGATCTGGAGCTGAGGTTGCGGTTGCCGTGCTTGGCCACCGGCACGCCCGCGCCGGCCACCACGAAGGCCGCCGCGGTCGAGATGTTCAGCGTCCCCTTGCCGTCGCCGCCGGTGCCGACGATATCCATTGCCCCCGCCGGCGCCGCGACCTTGAGGCATTTGGCCCGCATCACCGCCGCCGCGGCGGCATATTCGCCCACTGTCTCGCCCCGCGTGCGCAGCGCCATCAACAGGCCACCCATCTGCGCCGGTGTCGCCTCTCCGTCGAACAGGATCTGAAAGGCGCCCTCGGCCTCTTCGCGGGTCAGGGGGCGCTCGGGGGCGATGCCCAGGTAGGTCTTCATGTCGCTCATGCCGATACCTTGAGGCTGTCAAGGAAGTTGCGCAGCAGCGCGTGGCCATGTTCCGAGGCGATGCTTTCGGGGTGGAACTGCACCCCCTGGATCGGCTTTTCGCGGTGGCGCAACCCCATGATCGTGCCGTCCTCCAGCCAGCCTGTCACCTCCAGCTCCGGCGGCAGGCTGTCGCGGTCGACCACCAGCGAATGGTAGCGGGTCGCGGCGAAGGGGCTTGGCAGCCCGGCAAAGACGCCCGCACCTTCGTGCTGCACCTCACCCAGCTTGCCGTGGACGATCTCGGAATGGCGTACGATACGGCCGCCGAAGGCCTGGCCGATGGCCTGATGGCCCAGGCAGACGCCCAGCAGCGGCACCCCCTGTTCGGCGGCGGCGGCGGTCAGCGGCAGGCAGATCCCGGCTTGGTCCGGATCGCAGGGGCCGGGCGACAGCACGATGCCTTCGGGGCGCAGCGCGATGGCCTCCTGCACCTCGATCTTGTCGTTGCGCACCACCTTTACCTCGGTACCCAATTCGCCCAGGAAATGCACGAGGTTGTAGGTGAAACTGTCGTAATTGTCGATCAGCAGCAGCATGGCGGCCCTTTCCGCGGCGGCGCCCGGCGCTGGTGTCGCCGCGACGCGCCCCGCGTCCATGTCGATAGGGGGTGAACCCGGTTCCGTGTCGCGCTATACATGGTCAGAGCCGCGCGCCGGGGTCAAGGGTGGTCGGGGACCGAAGGGCCCGTTCCGGGGCAAACGCGCGGCACCAGACCCGGCGTCGGCCCGGGCGGGAACAACGGCAGAGGCTCGTGGAGGCAGGATGGCCAGTGGCTTTGTAAAAGGGGCGCTTGCGGGCGTGGTCGTCTCGGGGCTTGGGCTGAGCGTGGTGTCGGAACTGGCGCCGCCGCCCGCGCCGCAGATGCGCGCCGTGCCCGAGTCGCCCGCCGGCGCCAAGACCGCATCTGCCCCGCGAACCGCCCCCGAAACGGGCGCGTCGCACGCAGCCCCCCCGGTCGCGCCCCCTGCCCTGGTGGCCGCGCCGAACGCACCCGCCATGCCGGGCGTCTCGGAAACCGCCCCCGCGGCGCCGCGCGAAGCCGCAAGCAAGGCCGCGCCTGCCGCGGCCGCGCCCCTTCCCGGCCCGACGGGCGCGGATCGGGCGCCCGCGGCGTCCATGACCTCCGCAACCGCGCCCGAACCCGCCCCCGAAGCCTCGCTTGGCGCGGCGCCGGGGACCGAGCCCGCCGCGATGGCCGCGCCGAGCGGCGAGACGCCGGTGACCGAATCCGCCGCGACGCGGGCGCCCCAGGCGCCAAGCCCCGCCGGGTCGGCGCCCGGCCCGGTTCAGGCGCCGCCCAAGCTGCGCCTTGACACCGCCGCGCCCGCCGCCACCGCCCTGCTGCGCGAAGACCGCGCGCCCAACGCCCCGGTCGGCGGCGGCCCAGCCCCTGTGGTGCCCAAACAGACACCGCGCGCGACCGCGGGCCCCGCAACCCCCGAAGCCGCGCCCACCGCCGAGGCGCAGCCAGCGCCCCTGGTATTGCGGCCCGGCAGCCCCGGCACCGGGCTTGGCCCCCGGCCCCAACCCCAGAACCAGGAGGCGCTCGCCCGGAACCAGGCGCCGCGCCCGTCCGCGCTGCTTCCGAAGGTCGCTGAAGGGATGCCGCGCATTGCCGGGGCGCCGCAGCCGGGCTTTGGGCGGAACACTCAGGGCGTGGTCACCGACCGGCTGCCCACCGTCGCCGCGGCGCAAGGCACCACGCCGTCCGAAACGACGCCCGACGCCACCACGCCGCCAGCCCAGGACGATGCCGCGCTGCCCGCCTACCGGCGCTATGCCGTCGGCTTCGAGAACCCGCAGCAAAAGCCCCTGCTCTCGATCATCCTGATAGACACGGGCGGCACGCTGGACCGCGCCAAGCTGGCCGCGCTGCCGATGAACATCACCTTCGCGATCGACCCCGCCGCGCCGGATGCCGCCGCCGCCGCGCGCCTTTACCGGGCCGCGGGGCACGAGGTCGTGATCCTTGCCCGCGGAATTCCCGCCAGCGCCAGCGACGCCGACCTGCGCAAGATCTTCGCGCGCTATCAACAGGTGGTTCCGCAGGCCATCGGCGTTCTCGACTCCGCCGAGGGTGGGTTCGAAGCCGACCGCGGCCTGTCGCAAAAGATCGTGTCACTGCTGGCCGAACGCGGCCTGGCGCTGCTGACCTATGCACACGGCCTGGATGCCGCGCATCAGATCGCGCAAGTCAGCGATCTGCCCGCCGCGCGGATATACCGCCGCCTCGACGCCGCGGACGAAAACCCGTTCACGATCACCCGCTACCTTGACCGCGCCGCCTTCAAGGCCGCGCAAGAGGGCCGGGTCACCGTCCTTGGACACACCCGACCCGATACGATCGAGGGCCTGAAGGAATGGGCCGGCGACAGCCGCGCCCGCACCCTAGCCCTGGCGCCGGTCACCGCCACGCTCACCCCCTGAAGGAACCCCATGTCCACCATCCTCGACAAGATCAAGGCCTACAAACTGGAAGAGGTCGCCACCCGCAAGGCCCGGCGGCCGCTGTCGCAGGTCGAGGCCGCGGCGCGCGACGCCGATCCGCCGCGCGGCTTCGCACAGGCGCTGACGCGGGCCGCCGCCCACGGCTATGGCCTGATCGCCGAGATCAAGAAGGCCAGCCCATCCAAGGGGTTGATCCGCCCCGATTTCGACCCGCCGGCGCTGGCCCGCGCCTATGCCGAGGGCGGCGCCACCTGCCTGTCGGTGCTGACCGACACCCCCAGTTTCCAGGGCGCCGACGCCTATCTGACCCAGGCGCGCGCCGCCTGTGCCCTGCCGGCCTTGCGCAAGGATTTCCTGTACGATCCCTATCAGGTGGCCGAGGCCAGGGCGCTTGGCGCCGATTGCATCCTGATCATCATGGCCAGCGTCTCGGACGGCCAGGCGGCCGAGTTGGAGGCCGCCGCGACTGATTGGGGCATGGATGTGCTGGTCGAGGTCCACGATGCGCCCGAACTGGCCCGCGCGATGCGATTGACTTCTTCTCTACTTGGCATAAATAACCGCAATCTCAACACGTTCGAAGTATCTCTTGATGTAACGCGCGAATTGTCACGCGGCGCACCCAAGGACCGGACCCTGGTGTGCGAAAGCGGGCTGTTCACGCCGGCGGACCTGGCCGACATGGCCGGCTACGGCGCCCGCTGCTTCCTGATCGGCGAAAGCCTGATGCGCCAGCGCGATGTCGCGGCGGCCACCCGCGCGTTGCTGACCGATCCGGTCGAGCGCCATCCGGCGGAGGCTTCCTGATGGCGCTGACGCATTTCGACGACAAGGGCCATGCCCATATGGTCGACGTCTCCGAAAAACCGGTGACCGCGCGTATCGCAGTGGCCTCTGGCGCTGTAAAGATGGCGCCGGAAACCCTTGAACTCATTATAGAAGGTCGCGCGAAGAAAGGGGATGTCCTGGGCGTCGCGCGGCTGGCCGGGATCATGGGGGCGAAGAAGACGTCAGAGCTGATCCCGCTATGTCATCCGCTGCCGATCACCAAGGTGGCGCTGGACCTGACCGCCGACCCTGATTTGCCGGGCATCCGCATCACCGCCACGGTGAAGACTGGCGGCCAGACCGGGGTGGAGATGGAGGCCCTTACCGCCGTCTCGACCGCGGCGCTGACCGTCTATGACATGGTCAAGGCGGCAGACAAGTCCATGGTCCTGACCGATATCCGTCTGGATCTGAAAGATGGCGGAAAATCAGGACGCTACGAGGCAAAGCCATGATTTCAGTCGAAGAGGCGCTGGCCCATGTCCTGGCCCTTGCCAAGCCGTTGCCCACGGAAGAGATCCCGCTGGCCCAGGCCGCCGGCCGGGTCTTGGCCGCCCCGGTGGTCGCGGGTCGCGACCAGCCGCCCTTTGCCGCCTCGGCCATGGATGGCTACGCGATCGCCGACGCCGACCCGCAGCCCGGCGCCCGCTATCGGGTGATCGGAGAATCCGGTGCGGGCCATGGCTTTTCGGGAACGCTGAATCCGGGGCAAGCGGTGCGCATCTTTACCGGAGCGCCGGTTCCGTCTGGTGGCAAACGTGTTATTATACAAGAGGATGTAACGAGAACTTCGGATGAGATCCGTCTGGATGTGCGCCTCGATACCGGCCTTCATATCCGCCCGGCAGGGGCAGATTTCACCGTGGGCGACCAGCTTTCCGCGCCACGCTGCCTGCGTCCCACCGATCTGGCGCTGATCGCCGCGATGAACAGCGCCACGGTTACCGTTCACCGCCGGCCCCGGGTGGCACTGATCGCCACTGGGGACGAATTGGTGATGCCGGGCGAAACGCCCGGCCCGGACCAGATCATCGCCTCGAATACCTTTGCGCTCAAGGCGATGGCCGAATCCGTGGGGGCCGAGGGGCGGATGCTGCCGATCGCGGCCGACCAGGAAGCGGCGCTGCAAGAGGTTCTGCATCTGGCCCAGGACGCCGATCTGATCGTGACCGTCGGCGGCGCCTCGGTCGGGGATCACGACCTTGTCGGCAAGGTCGCGGAAAACATGGGGCTCGATCGCGCCTTCTACAAGGTCGCGATGCGGCCCGGCAAGCCGCTGATGGCCGGGCGCCTTGGTGGTTCAGCCATGCTTGGCCTTCCAGGAAATCCTGTTTCGTCAATCGTTTGCGGTCATATCTTCATGCTTCCGATGTTGCGGGCGATGCAGGGCCTTCCGGCTCAACCCCCGGCACACGCGCGGGCGGAACTGACATGCGATCTGGGCCCCAACGGGGCGCGCGCGCATTACATGCGGTCGCGTCTGTCGCCGGGCACGGGGCTGCCCCGCATCACCCCGTTCGAGCGCCAGGACAGCGCGCTTCTGACCATTCTGACAGAGGCCGATGCACTGTTGCTGCGCCCGGTGGGTGACGGGCCGCGCAAGGCCGGCGAGGTGGTCGAGTACCTACCTCTGCAACCCGCGGCAGGTTGACACAAAACCGGAACACGGGTAGAACATTCATCGAACCGCCCTACGAAAATGATTGGGAGCCCGCCGAATGTTGACCCGCAAGCAACTGGAATTGCTGGATTTCATCAATAAGCGGCTCAGCGCCGATGGCGTTCCCCCCTCTTTCGACGAGATGAAGGAAGCGCTGGATCTGCGCTCGAAATCGGGCATTCACCGGCTGATCACGGCGCTGGAGGAACGGGGTTTCATCCGCCGCCTGGCACATCGCGCCCGGGCGATCGAAATCGTCAAGCTGCCCGAAGCGCTTGCGGGCGGAGAGAGTGCGCACCCGGCTGCTCGGCCCTTCGCCCCCCGTGTGATCGTGGGAGACCGGGCGACGGCGACGACGGATTTCCCGCTTCCCGAGCAGATCCAGGCCCAGGCCCAGGAATTGCCTATGATGGGCCGTATCGCGGCGGGCACTCCCATCGAAGCAATCGCCCATGTCTCACATCATGTCACGGTGCCGGGCTCTATGCTGTCCAGCGCGGCCCGGCATTTCGCGCTGGAGGTGAAGGGCGATTCGATGATCGAGGCGGGAATCAATGACGGTGACGTGGTGGTGATCCGCGCCCAGGAAGATGCCGAGAACGGCGATATCGTCGTGGCCCTGGTCGACGATCACGAGGCCACGCTGAAACGGTTTCGCCGCCGCGGCGGGATGATCGCGCTGGAGGCAGCGAACCCGGATTACGAAACCCGGATGCTGCCGGGCGACCGTGTCAAGGTGCAGGGCCGCCTCGTCGGCCTGATCCGCAGCTATTAACGCGCCGCCCCGCCGCGAGACATTGGCGGCCCGCCATCCCGGCGACGCTGGGAATAGGGGCGCGGCATGCGCACCCAGGGCCGGTCGCCGGCGACCTGATCGGCACGCCGGACGATAAGCCTGTCGCCTTCGGGGTTGATCGCCACGGCGCCCTGCCGGGCAAGCGATCCGGCATCGAAGATCCGACATGGGCCGCGAAAGCCGGGCGCGGCGGCGGCGGTGATGACGATCGCGTCCTTGCGGCAGGCGGCCTGCAGCATGTCTGGCGCGGCACGGCGACCAAGAACGACGCCCGACCAGCGGCCGAGGTCAAAGGTCCGGGCGGTCTTCGACCCGGCGAATCCCGGCCGCGCGGCGGCGGCGTCCCGGGCGGCTGCGTCGCCGTCGTTTTCCAGCCAACTGCGGGCGGCAAAGCCCGCCGCGGTCGCCGAAGAAAGCGCGCGACCGGAGGGCGTCATCAGCCCCGCGAGGCGGCCATCGGCAGAGATCAGCAAGGCAGGGCGCTCTGCCATGGTCCAGCCGGCCAGCGCAGCCGCCATCACCAGCGCCCCGCCCCAGCGCAGGCGGCCGCGCCAGAGCATCAACAGCAAGGCGCCTAGCGCCAGCACGGGCAGCACCCATCCGGGCGGCGTCACCACCGGGACGACCGCGCCCGAAAGCCCCGCCACCCAATGCGCCACCGCCAGGATCCACTGCGCCCCCAGCCCCATGGCCCAAAGCGCCGGCCCGGCCAGGCCGACCGGCGCCATGAGCGCCGCGATCACCGCCGCCGGCATGACCACCAGGCCCATGACCGGCACCGACAACACATTGGCCAATAGCCCGTATTCGGCCAGCCGGTTGAAGCTGGCGGCGGCGATCGGCGCGGTGGCGAGCCCGGCGACGAAGGAGGAAAACACCAGCGCCAATGCGGCCCGCAACGGCGCCGCCCCCGGGCGCCAGGCGCGGCCGCGTAGCGCCCCGAAGGCCGCGACCAGCGCGGTGGTGGCGGCAAAGGACATCTGAAACCCCGGCTCGGTCAGGCTTTCGGGTTGCAGCAACAGGATGATCAGCGCCGCCAGGGCCACGGACCGCAGCGTCAAGGCGCGCCGGTCGGCCAGCACCGCGCCAAGCATCACCGCCGCCATCACGAAGGCGCGCTGAGTGGCGATACTGCCCCCCGACAGCGCCAGATAGGCCATCGCGGCGGCCAGCGCCCCGACCGCGGCGATCTTCTTCGCCGGCAGCCGCAGCGCCAGCGGCGGGATCAGGGCCAGCGCCAGACGCAGCGCCGCGAAGACGAAACCGGTCAACAGCCCCATGTGCAGCCCCGAGATCGCCAGCAGATGCGCCAGGTTCGAGGCCCGCAAATCATCGGCCGTGGCACGCGCGATCCCGCCGCGCTCGCCGGTGGCCACGGCCGCGGCGAAGGCACCCGGCTGGCCGGGAATGCGTGCCCGGATCGCGCGTGCCAGATCCATCCGCAGCCGGCCCAGCCAGGCGCCGCGCGCCGGCTGCCACAGCATCAGCGGGCTGGTCGCGTAGCCAGTGGCGCCCAGCCGGTCGAACCAGGCCATGCGACGAAAATCGAAACCACCGGGCTCGGCCGGTCCGGGCGGTGGCGACAGATGCGCGGTGATCATCACCACCTGCCCCGGCTCCGGCGTGATCCCCGGCAGCCGCCCGCGAAGGGTGACGCGAACGCGCGCCGGCGTCGCCTCGGATGCGACCCGCGACAGCATCACCCGATCAAGCGTCACGCGCGGGAAGTCCGAAAGCGACCGATCCAGCACCACGACGCGTCCGGTCACCGGCCCGTAGTAGCGATGTCCCAGCACCGGCGCCGCCACCCAGTGGCTGCGCGCCGCCGCCACCAGCCCGCCCCCCAGCACCAGCGCCAGCGCCAGCGCCAGCGGCCGCCAACGCGGCCCCGCGTACCAGGCCCAGACCAGCACCAGTGCCAGCCCCAGCCCGCACAGCATCCACAGCCCCGCCCCCGGTTCACGCGAAAGCGAGAAATAGCCGCCGATTCCACCGGCCATGCAGACCGGCGCCCAGACGAACAGCGTGCCGCGCGCCGCCACCAGCGCGTCAAGCGGATGGCCCAGGGCAGGACGGCCCAGAAGGCCCCCGTTCCGCACCCTTGTCCTTCCCCCCTCTCTTGCCTAGACAAGCGCCAAGCCTACCTTCCTCATGGTTTCCGAAAGGTTAACGCTCCCATGTCAGACGCGCCTGTCGTCACCCGTTTTGCCCCTTCGCCGACCGGCTATCTGCATATCGGCGGGGCGCGCACGGCGCTGTTCAACTGGCTTTACGCGCGTGGCCGGGGCGGCAGGTTCCTGTTGCGCATCGAGGATACCGACCGTGCCCGTTCGACCCCCGAGGCGACGGCGGCGATCCTCAAGGGGCTGACCTGGCTGGGCCTCGACTGGGACGGCGAGCCGATCAGCCAGTTTACCCGCGCCGACCGTCATGCCGAGGTCGCGCGCGAGATGCTGGCGCGCGGCGCGGCATACAAGTGCTTCTCGTCCCAAGAAGAAATCGAGGCCTTCCGCGCGGCGGCGAAGGCCGAGGGCCGCTCGACCCTGTTCCAGAGCCCTTGGCGCGACGCCGATCCCGCGACTCATCCCGATGCGCCCTTCGTGATCCGCCTGAAGGCGCCGCGCGACGGCGAGACGGTAATCGACGACCAGGTGCAGGGCCGTGTGACGATCCGCAACGATCAGCTTGATGACATGGTCTGTTTACGTTCCGATGGTACACCCACCTACATGCTGGCCGTGGTGGTGGACGATCATGACATGGGCGTGACCCATGTGGTGCGGGGCGACGATCACCTCACCAATGCCGCGCGCCAGACCCAGGTCTATCGCGCGATGGGCTGGCCGGTGCCGGTCTGGGCGCATATCCCGCTGATCCACGGCCCCGACGGCAAGAAGCTGTCGAAGCGTCACGGCGCGCTGGGGGTCGAGGAATACCAGGCCATGGGCTATCCGGCGGCGGGGATGCGCAACTATCTGGCGCGCCTGGGCTGGAGCCATGGCGACGACGAATTCTTCACCGACGCGCAGGCAAGGGAGTGGTTCGATCTGTCGGGAATCGGGCGCGCGCCGGCGCGGCTCGATTTCAAGAAACTGGAAAACCTCTGCGGTCAGCACATTGCCGCCGCGGACGATGCCGCGCTGCTGCAAGAACTGGTCGCCTATCTGCAGGCCGCCGGCCGTCCGGCCCTGACTCCGCGTCAGATGAAGGGGCTGGAGCGCGCCATGTACAGCCTCAAGGAGCGCGCGAAGACCTTCGAGGAACTCATTGAAAAAGCGCACTTTGTCCTGACGGACCGCCCAGTCCGGCCGGATGAGAAATCGGCCAAGGCCCTGGATGCGGTATCCCGTAGTATACTGGGCGAATTGACGCCGCAGGTGCAAAGTGCTACGTGGTCGCGGGACGGTCTGGAGGCCGCCGTCGCCAAGGTGGCCGAGGCGCATGGCCTGGGCCTGGGCAAGCTTGCGGGGCCGCTTCGGGCCGCGCTCGCCGGGCGCACGGTGACCCCCAGCGTTTTCGACATGATGCTCGTCATCGGGCGCGACGAAACCGTCGCGCGTCTGGGTGACGCGGCGGGCTGAGGCGGCGTTTCCCGCTGGCCCATGCCGGACATTCACATGCCGCGCGGGGTCCTTCCCGTCCGGCTTTCAGGAAAGGGATGAGGATGGCGGAGACCGACAAGAAAGCGACCTTGCAGTTCGACGGCAAGACGATCGAGCTGCCGATCATGAGCCCCAGCGCGGGGCCGGACGTGATCGACATCCGCAAGCTCTATGCGCAGGGCGATGTGTTCACCTTCGATCCGGGCTTCACCTCGACCGCGTCGTGCGAATCGACCATCACCTTCATCGACGGCGACAAGGGTGAACTGCTGTATCGCGGCTATCCGATCGACCAGCTGGCGAGCCAGTCGAACTATATCGAGGTCTGCTATCTGCTGCTTTACGGCGAACTGCCCGACAAGGCGCAGTACGACGAATTCAGCTACCGCATCACGCGCCACACCATGGTGCACGAGCAAATGCACAATTTCTTCCGCGGCTTCCGCCGCGATGCGCATCCGATGGCGACCATGGTCGGCGTGGTCGGCGCGATGTCGGCCTTCTACCACGATTCGACCGACGTCACCGACGAATGGCAGCGCGAGGTCGCGGCGATCCGCATGATCGCCAAGATGCCGACGATCGCGGCGATGGCCTACAAGTACTCGATCGGCCAGCCCTTCGTCTATCCGCGCAATGACCTCGACTACGCGTCGAACTTCCTCAACATGTGCTTCTCGGTCCCGGCCGAGCCCTACAAGATCGAACCGGCCCTGGCCCGCGCGATGGACCGGATCTTCACCCTGCACGCCGATCACGAACAGAACGCCTCGACCTCGACGGTGCGTCTGGCGGGGTCGTCGGGGGCCAACCCCTTTGCCTGCATCGCGGCCGGCATCGCCTGCCTCTGGGGCCCGGCCCATGGCGGCGCCAACCAGGCGGCGCTGGAGATGCTGCGCACCATCGGCACGGTCGACAAGATCCCGGAATATGTTGCCCGCGCGAAGGACAAGAACGATCCCTTCCGCCTGATGGGCTTTGGCCACCGGGTCTACAAGAACTTCGACCCGCGCGCCAAGGTGATGAAGGAAAGCGCCGACGAGGTGCTGGATCTGCTGGGCATCCACAACAACGAGACGCTGAAGGTCGCCAAAGAGCTGGAGCGGATCGCGCTGGAGGACGAGTACTTCATCGAGAAGAAGCTGTATCCCAACGTCGATTTCTATTCGGGCATCATCCTCGAGGCGATGGGTTTCCCGACCGCGATGTTCACCCCGATCTTCGCGCTGTCGCGCACCGTGGGCTGGATCGCGCAGTGGAAAGAGATGATCGGCGACAAGAACCAGAAGATCGGCCGCCCGCGCCAGCTGTACGTCGGCGAGGCCGCGCGCGATTACGTCGATATCGCGAAACGCTAGGGGCTACGCCCCATATCGGACGGTCACGGAATGCGGCGGGGCGCGGATATGCCCCGCCGTTTTCTTTGGTGGCCAGCCCCGCGATGGTGCCGGGCCCTCTGGCCGTCTGTTGTGCCCCTGAAATACCCAAGGTCCGCAGGCTGCTTGCGCCCGGCCAGGATCCGGTGCCGAAGGCGGGAAATCCCCTGATCCGCCGCCTCGTCCCGCCACGACCCGTTGACCTTGGCACCGGGTTCGGTGTGAATGGGCGCGCAACCTGATCGGGAGGAAACGATGGCCTGGAAAACGCTCGACGACATGGACCTCGACGGGAAGGTGGCGCTGGTCCGGGTGGATCTGAACGTCCCCGTCGAAGGCGGCCAGGTCACCGACACCACCCGCATCGACAAGATCGTGCCCACGATCACCGATATTCTGGCCAAGGGCGGCAAGCCGGTGCTGATGGCCCATTTCGGCCGCCCCAAGGGTGCGGTGGTCGCCGATCTCAGCCTGCGCATCACCCTGCCGGCGCTGCAGGCCGCCCTGCCCGGCCACAAGGTGATCTTCGCCGAGGACAGCATCGGCGGCCCCGCCAAGACCGCCGTCGCCGCGCTGCAGCCCGGTGAGGTCCTGCTGCTGGAAAACACCCGTTTCCACGCCGGCGAAGAGCAGAACGACAAGATGATGGCCGCCTCGCTGGCCGCCTTGGGCGACGTCTATGTGAACGACGCCTTCTCGGCCGCGCATCGGGCGCATGCCTCGACCGAGGGCATCGCGCAGCTTCTGCCCGCCTGCGCCGGCCGGCTGATGGAGGCCGAGTTGAAGGCGCTCAACGCCGCGCTGGGGGCGCCTGAACGGCCGGTCGTGGCCATCGTCGGCGGCGCCAAGGTGTCGACCAAGCTGGACCTGCTGGGCAATCTGGTCACCAAGGTCGATCATCTGGTGATCGGCGGCGGCATGGCCAACACCTTTCTGGTGGCCAAGGGGATCGAGGTGGGCAAGTCCCTGGCCGAGCGCGACATGGCCGGCACCGCGCGCGAGATCCTCGACAAGGCCGCAAAGGAGGGCTGCGCGATCCACCTGCCCGTCGACGTGGTGGTGGCGCGCGAATTCAAGGCCCATGCCGCGCATGAGACGGTCGCGGCCGACGCCTGCCCGGCCGACGCGATGATCCTGGACGCGGGGCCCAAGACGGTGGCCGCCCTGGGCGATGTCTTCGCCGAATGCCGCACGCTGATCTGGAACGGCCCGCTGGGCGCCTTCGAGTTGGAACCCTTCGACGCGGCGACCAATGCCGCGGCGGCACAGGCGGCAGAGCTGACGCGCGACGGCGCGCTGGTATCGGTCGCGGGCGGTGGCGACACGGTCGCGGCGCTGAACCGGGCCGGGGTGGCGGCGGATTTCACCTATATCTCGACCGCCGGCGGGGCCTTCCTGGAATGGATGGAAGGCAAGGTACTGCCGGGCGTGGCCGCGCTGGGGGCCTGAGGCGGGGCGCAGGCGGCACGGCCGCTGGCGTATTTGGGGAACAATGAAAGGCAGGGGCGCCATGGCGATCGGCTACAGGCAGATGCTGGACGAGGCCGAGGCCGAGGTGCGTTCGGTCTCGACCGAAGAGGGCGTGGCGCTGCGGGCGCGGGAGGATGTGGTTTTCGTCGACATCCGCGACCCGCGCGAGCTGGCGCGCGAGGGGATGATCCCGGGGGCGCATCTGGCGCCACGCGGGATGCTGGAATTCTGGATCGATCCGGAAAGCCCCTATCACAAGCCCTATTTCGCCGAGGACAAGCTGTTCGTGTTCTATTGCGCCTCGGGGTGGCGGTCGCTGCTGGCGGCGCAGGTGGCGCAGCGCATGGGGTTGCGCGTGGCCAGCCTGACCGGCGGTTTTGGCGACTGGCGCCGCGCGGGCCAGGAAGTGACCGAGCCGGAGCCGCACTGAGGCGCGAGAATTGCGCACCGTTAGCGCAACCGGCGTTGCGTGTTTTCACCGGGGCTTCTAGACCGCTTTTCAGGCCCATTTTCAGCGAAAGGACCTTTGCGATGAAGGCGACGAGAACGGTTCAGAAGATCCTGGCGAATTACGAAAGCGATACGCCCGGCGTGAAGGCCAACCTTTGCCGGATCCTGATGAACGGCAAGCTCGGCGGCACCGGCAAGATGATCATCCTGCCGGTCGACCAGGGATTCGAGCACGGCCCCGCGCGCAGCTTCGCGCCCAATCCGGCGGGTTATGATCCGCATTACCACTACCAGCTGGCGATCGATGCGGGGTTGAACGCCTATGCGGCGCCGCTGGGCATGATCGAGGCCGGTGCCGACACTTTCGCGGGTCAGATCCCGACGATCCTGAAGGTGAACTCGGCCAATTCGCTGATGTCGGAGACCGCGGGCAAGAACCAGGCGATCACCGCGAGCGTCGATGACGCGCTGCGGCTGGGCTGCGCCGCCATCGGCTTCACCATCTATCCCGGCTCGGACATGGCACTTGACATGTTCGAGGAGATCAGCGCGATGCGCGAGGAGGCCGCGGCCAAGGGCGTGGCCACGGTGATCTGGTCCTACCCGCGCGGCGAGGCGATCACCAAGGACGGCGAGACGGCGATCGACATCGCGGCCTATGCGGCGCAGATCGCGGCGCTGCTGGGGGCGCATATCATCAAGATCAAGCTGTCGACCGATCATCTGATGCTAGGCGAGGCCAAGAAGGTCTATGAGGCGCAAGAGATCGACATCGCGACCCAGGCGGCGCGAGTGCGGCACTGCATGGATGCGGCCTTCGGCGGGCGCCGGATCGTGGTGTTCTCGGGCGGTGCCAAGAAGGGCGCGGATTCGGTCTATGACGACGCCCGCGCGATCCGCGACGGCGGCGGCAACGGCTCGATCATCGGGCGCAACTCCTTCCAGCGCTCGCGCGAGGACGCGCTCGACATGCTGGGCAAGCTGGTCGATATCTACAAGGGCAAGGCCTGATTGAAAGGCCAGGAAGGGGGCTGTCTGCCCCCTCGCCATTCGGGCTCACCCCCGAGAGTATTTGCGCCAACGTGAAAACAGGGGCTTCTCCCTTCATCTTGGTGGAAATACTCCACGGGGGTCCGGGGGTGTGAAACCCCCGGCGCCGAGGCCGGAAACCACTCACGCAGACCCCACCCTCACACGGGGCCCAGCCGCGCGAGAAGCGCCCCGGCATCCAGGCCCCGCACTGCGCCGGGGACGCGGCCGCCCTGGCGGTCGAGCCGGGCCGCTGCGTAGCCGTCGGCCACCGCGGGCGGGGCGCGGCGGATCAGCGTGGCGGCGGTGAGCAGAGTGGCCAGGCTTTCGGCGAACCAGCGGGCCTCGGCCTCTTCGGGCAGGCCGGGCCAACGATCCAGATGGGCCTTGAGCGCCGCGTCATAGCGGCGGTCGGAGCCGGTGGCGGCGTTCAGTTCCGCGCGCATTGCCTCTGCCGCCGCGGGTTCGCGCGCCAGGGTGCGCAGGATGTCGAGGCAGATCACGTTGCCCGAGCCTTCCCAGATACCATTCAGCGGCGCCTCGCGGTAAAGCCAGGGCATGGCGCTGTCCTCGACATAGCCCATGCCGCCCATCACCTCCATCGCCTCGACCGTGACCTGCGGGCACAGCTTGTTCGACAGGAACTTGGCCACCGCCACGGCAAGGCGGGCGAAGGCGCGGTCCTGCGGCGCAGTGCTGTCGAAGGCCGCCGCGACGCGCATCCCCAGGGCTGTCACGCCTTCCCAATCCAGCACCAGATCGGCCAGAACCGATCGCATCAGCGGCTGATCGACCAGCTTGCGCTGGAAGGCCACGCGCCGCGCCACCCAATGATGCGCCTCGGCCAGCGCGGCGCGCATGATCCCCGCCGGCGCCACCGCCGTGTCGAGCCTTGTGTGATGCACCATCTCGATGATCGTGCGCACGCCTGCGCCCTCGTCACCCAGCCGGTAGGCCAGCGCGCCCGCGTATTCGATCTCTGACGACGCATTGGCACGGTTGCCCAGCTTGTCCTTCAGCCGCATCAGCCGGATCGCGTTACGCTCTCCCTCCAGCCAGCGCGGCACCAGAAAGCAAGTCAGCCCCCCCTCGGCCTGGGCCAGCGTCAGGAAACCGTCCGACATCGGCGCCGAGCAGAACCATTTGTGCCCGGTCAGCCGATAGGCCGCGCCGTCGGGCACCGCCCGGGTACTGTTCGAACGCAGATCCGACCCGCCCTGCTTTTCCGTCATCGCCATGCCCAGCGTGGCGCCCGCCTTCTGGTTCAACGGCGCGACCGAAGGGTCGTAGCTGCGCGATGTCAGCTTGGGCACCCACTGAGCCGCCAGATCCGGGCTGGCCCGCAGCGCCGGTACCGCGGCATAGGTCATGGTCATCGGACAGCAGGAGCCGGGCTCGACCTGGCTGTGCATGTAAAGCAGCGCCGCATGGGTCGCGTGGCCGCCCGGCTTGCGATCTTCGGGCGCGCCCTCCCAGGGCAGCGCGGCATAGCCCGCACCGATCCCCGCGGCCATCATCCGGTGATAGGCCGGGTGAAAGACCACCTCGTCCAGCCGGCGGCCGCCGGCATCGAACAGCCGCAGATCGGGCAGCACGCGCATCGCCTCGCGCCCCGCGGCGCGCATCTCGGCGGTGCCGAGGGCGCGACCGCGCTCGGCCAGATGGGCGGTATCCGCGCCGGCAGCCGCGGCGGCGCAGGCCAGCGCGGGGTCGCCGGCCCAAAGATCGGCATCACCGCGCAGCGGAGGCTGGTTGGTGACCTCATGGTCGGAAAGATCGGAGCGGCCGGGCAGCATGGGCGCCTCCCTCGTCATCTGCGCTTCGGGCCCGGGCCAATGCGCAAGGCTCCGCCGCGTCACGCGAAAAACATGCGTCCGCGGGATTCACAAAGCAACCCGCATGTGCAACTATCGTTGCGTCACCGCCCCAGCAGAGGGCGGGAAGAGGCAAATCGAGGCGCAGCATGGCCCATAGCCAAAGACGGCCCGCCCTGGGCCCGGTGATCTTCTACTCGCTGGCCTTCGTGCTGGCGAGCTACTTCACCTTTGCCGCCGTGCAGGGCGATTACGGCGTCTTCCGCCGGGTCCGGATCGAAGCCGATATCCAACAGTTGACCGCCGAGCGCGACCAGTTGCGCGAAGAATTGGCGGTGCTGAAGAACAAGACCCATCGGCTGACCGACAATTACCTTGATCTCGATCTGCTGGATCAACAGGTACGCAAGGTGCTGGGCTATATGCGGGCCGACGAAATCGTGATCCGCTAACAGCCGACGCGGCGCCAAGGGTACGGCGCTTGCATCGCGGCGCCAAGGGCGCAGGGCTTGTATGGCGGCGCCAAGGGCGCTCGACATCGGCATGGCTCTGCGCTTCACTGGTGTCATGACAGGCCCCGACCTTCCCGATATCACCGGCGATGCCCGCGACTTCTTTCGCAAGGGCCTGAAGCCGGATTATGAACTGACCTGGTGCATCACCGGCATCCATGGCGAACTGGGCTATACCGGCAAGTTCGTGCAGCGCGCGCCGGGACAGGACGACAGCCCGCTGAACCCCTTGGGGGCCATGACCACGGCGGCATTCGGCGGCGTGACCTTCTTTTGCTCGCACATGATGCTCGATGGCCAATATGCGGCGATCTCGGGGGTTCTGGGAGAGGCCTGGCGGCTGATGGTCGCGGGGTATGAGACCGACGTGCGTCACCGCCGCCTGGATGGTGCAGCGGGGGATTTCCACCTTTGGGCGGCCGACATGGTGCGCCAGGGGCTGATGCCGCGCTCGGGGCTGCTGCATGGCCGCCCCGCCCCCAGCCCGATCCGCCTGCGCGCGGTGCTGACCGAGGCCGATATCGACGCCCTCGCCGCCCGGCTGCGCGAAGCGGCACAAGGCGCGTGGGAGATCCACGACAACCCGGCGATGAAATCGCCCGGGCTGATCACCCATGTCGAACTGGTGCGCGAAGAGGACGCCGAGCTTCTGGAACAGGAATTCGGCGCCGCGATCTGCGGCTCGAACTGGTTCTACCGCGACAGGGAGCCGCTGGCCGCCGGGGGGCCGGCGGGCTGAATGTCCCTGGCCAGACGCCAGCTGGCCGCCGCCATCGCCGCGGCCGTGGCCAGGCACAGCGGCAGGCCGCCCAGTTCATAGGTCAGGCCCGACAGCAGCGTACCCACCAGCCGCCCGGCGGCATTGGCCATGTAATAGAAGCCCACATCCATCGTCACCCGATCGCCGCGGCTGAGCGCCAGGATCAGGTAGGAATGCAGCGACGAATTCACCGCAAAGACAAAGCCGAAGGCCAGAAGACCCAAGACCAGCACCAATGTCAGCCAAAGCGCCGGCGCGCCCGCCAGCAGCGCCACTGCCGCCAGCGCCGCGGGGATCAGCGCCAGCCCTCCGGCCCAGCGCCGGGCCATGGCGACCAATTCGTCGCGGGGGCGGTGGCTGGCGCGCAGCAGCCGCGGCGCGGCCGCCTGCACGCCGCCGTACAGCACCACCCACAGCGCCATGAACCCGCCCACCGCGAAGAAGGCCGCGCGCATCCCCGCCGGGGTGCCGTCGGACAGCACCCCTTCGAAATAGATCGGGATGCCGACGACGAACCAGACGTCGCGCGCGCCGAACAGAAACAGCCGCGCCGCCGCCAGCCGGTTGATCGCGCGGTTTTTCGAAAACACCTCGGCGAACTTGGCATCGCGGCGCCCCGCGGGCAGACCGCGCGGCATGAACGCCACCACCGCCACCAGGATCAACCCCAGCCCGATCGCCATCGCCCAAAGCGCCGGGCGGAACCCGACCAGCGCCAACAGCATCGCACCAAGGCCGAAACCCAGCCCCTTGACCGCGTTCTTCGATCCGGTCAGCGCCGCGACCCAGCGAAACAGCGCACCCTCGGCTTCGGGCGCCAAAAGCTTCACCGCGCTCTTGGCCGACATCTTGGCCAGATCCTTGGCGACACCCGAAAGCCCCTGCACCACCATCACGAAGGCGACCGAGACCGCCAGCGTCCAACCCGGATCCAGCTGCGTCAGCGCCGCCAGCGACGCCACCTGCAACGCCAGCCCGCCGTAAAGCGTCGGCGCCAGCCCGAAGCGCGCCGCCAGCCAGCCCGCCGACAGCGTCGTGGCGACGCCCGCGATCTCGTACAGCAGGAACAGCCAGGCCAGGGTGATCGGTGAAAAGCCCAGATTGTTGAAATGCAGCAGCACCAACATGCGCATCGCGCCGTCGGTCAGCATGAAGGCCCAATAGGCCGCCGTCACCGCCGCATAGGCCGCCCCTTTCACCACAATCCTCCGCCGCGAACACGATCCGGCACCCCGCGCCGGATT
The DNA here is from genome assembly GCF_900106675.1 of Allgaiera indica. Taxonomy (GTDB): domain Bacteria; phylum Pseudomonadota; class Alphaproteobacteria; order Rhodobacterales; family Rhodobacteraceae; genus Acidimangrovimonas; species Acidimangrovimonas indica. The sequence goes on along the minus strand of NZ_FNOB01000007.1, from coordinate 71,985 downwards.
ACTCCGGTCTCCTGACAGGATCACATGTCAGTTTCATGACAGCTAAAGCAAGGTGTGCAGCCGATAGCCCGGCGCATAGGCCAGCCGCACCAGGGTGATCGGCACCTCGCCCGCCCAGGTGGTGCGCTCGATCACGAACAGCGCGGCGCCCGGGGCGATGCCCAGATGCGCGGCCTCGGCCTCGCCCGCCGCCTCGGCGGAAAACGAGATGTCGCCGAAGGTATAGGCCACGTTGCGCACCAGCCATTCGTTGATGCTGATCTGCGCCGCCTCGGCGGGCGGCGCGCGCCCCGGCAGCGGCGCCGGGTTCAGCCAGCGGTCCTCGTACAGATAGGGCCTGCCATCGGCGAAATGCAGCGTGCGCAGATGCCACAGCCGCGCCCCGGGCGCCAGGCCCAGCCGACCGGCCACCACCGGCGGCGGCGCGGCGAACACGCGCTCGAGCAGGCGAAATTCGTAGCGCTGGCCGCGGCCCTCGACCTCCAGCCGGGTCACGGGGATGTCGAGCGTGGCCTTGCGCACCGGATGAGTGGCGACGCGGGTGCCCGCGCGGCGGCGGCGTTCCACCACGCCCTGCCGCGCCAGTTCGCGCAGCGCGCGGTTCACCGTGGCCCGCGCAACACCGAATTCCTCGGCCAGGTCGGCCTCGGACGGGATCACCGCGCCGGGGGCCCAGTCGCGCCGGTCGATGCGGGCCAGAACCTCGGCGCGGATCGCCTCCCACCCCTTCGGCGCGCTCACAGCAGATCCCCCAGCCGGGCGGTGGCGGCGCGGTAGCGCGCGGTGATCGCGGCGCGGTCGCGATGGCGCCCGCCGGTCACCATATGCCGCCCCGCCGCCCAGGTATCGGTGACCATCCGATCGTCACCCGCGAAGATCCAGGCATCGAGCAATCCGTCACCCCGGCGCATCGCCAGATCGGCATGACCCGCGTCCAGCGCCACCAGATCCGCCCAAAGCCCTTCTGCGATCGCCCCGCTTTCGCGTCCGGCGGCCTGCGCCCCGCCTTGCACCGCACCCTGAAACAGCACGCGGCCGGTCGACCGGTCGGGACGTGCCAGGACCGCCCGGCCCCGGTCGCGCAGCCGCTGGGAATATTCCAGCTGCCGCAATTCCTCGGCCAGGGAAATGCGGATGTTGCTGTCCGAACCCACGCCGAACCGCCCGCCCGCGCCCAGATAGCGCACCCCATCGAAGATGCCGTCGCCCAGGTTCGCCTCGGTGATCGGGCAAAGCCCTGCGACCGCGCCGGTCGCCGCCAGCGCCCGGGTCTCGGCCGGCCGCATCTGCGTGCAGTGGATCAGGCACCAGCGCGGGCCGACCTCGTGCTGCGCCAGCAGCCATTCCACGGGCCGCGCCCCGTAGGCGGCCAAAACCTCTTCGACTTCCGCGACTTGCTCGGCCAGGTGCATGTGGATCGGGTGCCCGCCCGCCGCCGCCACGACCTCGGCAAGACCGTCGCGGCTGACCGCGCGCAGCGAATGCGGCGCCACCCCGATCCGCGCATCCGCAAGCCCCCCCAACGCCGCCTTGGCAGCCTGCCACAGCCGCGCGAAACGCTCGGGGTCATTGCCGAACCGCACCTGCCCGGGCCCCAGCGCACGCCCGTCGCACCCGCCCTGCGAATAAAGCACCGGCAGCAGCGTCAGCCCGATCCCCGTGGCCTCGGCCGCCGCCGCGATCCGGCCCGACATCTCGGCCGGATCGGCATAGGGCGCGCCGCCGGGGCGGTGGTGCAGATAGTGGAATTCCGCCACCGCGGCAAAGCCGGCCTCAAGCATCTCCATCTGCACGAAGGCGGCGATCGCCTCGACATCCTCGGGCGTCAACTGATCCAGAAAGCGGAACATCAGCTGGCGCCAGGTCCAGAAGGTATCGCGCGGATCGGGGCCGCGGGCTTCCGTCATCCCGGCCATGGCGCGCTGAAAGGCGTGGCTGTGCAGGTTCACCGGCGCCGGCAGCAGCAGATCGCGCCGCACCCCCTCGGGCGCAACGCCCGGGCTGATGCGAAAGATGCGTCCGCCGCGCAGCTCCAGCCGCACTTTCTCGGCCCAGCCGCCCGGCAGCAGCGCCCGCTCGGCCCAGATTACGCCAGTGCCCATTTGTTGTCCTTGACTCGGGTTAATATGTGCAGACATATTTTTCAAAATTGCGCACATAAGGCAAGCGAAATGGCGATGATTCTTGGCAACCTGCGGCTTGCGACGATGCAGCCGGGCGGCGCGCCCTATGGGCTGATCGAAACTGGCGCGGTGGCGATCGAGGGCGGCCGCATCGCCTGGGCCGGGCCGCTGGCCGAGGCCCCCCCCGGCCCGGTCCGCGACATGGGCGGGCGGCTGATGACGCCCGCGTTGATCGATTGCCACACCCATGTGGTCCATGGCGGTCAGCGGGCGCGGGAATTCGAGATGCGGCTGAACGGCGCGAGCTATGAAGAGGTCGCGCGCGCCGGCGGCGGTATCGTCTCGACCGTCGCCGCGACCCGGGCCGCCAGCGAGGACGATCTTGTCGCCTCTGCCCTGCGCCGGGTCGATCAGATGCTGGCCGAAGGCGTTGGCACGATCGAGGTGAAATCCGGCTATGGCCTTGATATCGAAACCGAACTTCGCATGCTGCGCGCCGCCCGCCGGATCGGTCGCGCGCGCCGCGTGGGCGTCGTGACCAGCTTCCTCGGCGCCCATGCCGTACCGCCCGAATACCGGGGCCGAGACGATGCCTATCTAGCTGAACAGGTGATCCCCGCGCTGCACGCCGCCCATGCCGAAGGGCTGGTCGATGCGGTCGACGGCTTTTGCGAGGGCATCGCCTTTTCGCCCGCGCAGATGGAGGTGGTCTTTGCCGAGGCGGGCGCGCTTGGCCTTCCGGTGAAGCTTCATGCCGAGCAGCTTTCCAACCTTGGCGGCGCGGCGATGGCGGCGCGGCACGGGGCGCTTTCGGCCGACCATCTGGAACATCTCGACGCGGACGGGGCACGCGCGATGGCCGCCGCCGGCACCGTCGCGGTGATCCTGCCCGGCGCCTTCTACACCCTGCGCGAAACCCAGGTGCCGCCGATCCAGGCGCTGCGCGATGCGGGCGTCGCGATGGCGGTGGCGACCGACGCCAACCCCGGCACCGCGCCGATGACGTCGCTGTGCCTGGCGATGAACATGGCCTGCACCCTTTTTCGCATGACGCCGGAAGAAGCCCTTTCCGGCACCACGCGCGTGGCCGCCCAGGCCCTGGGCCTGACCGATCGTGGCCGGATCGCCCCGGGCCTGCGCGCCGATCTGGCGATCTGGGAGGCCGAGGATCCGGCCGAGCTTGCCTATCGCTGCGGCCCCACGCCGCTTCACGCCCGCATCATCGGAGGCGAATTTGACGCCTGAAACCCTGACCCCCGGCGCCACGCCGCTGGCGCAGATCGAACGGATCTGGAACCTGGGCCTGCCCGCCCGGCTTGACCGCGCCTGCCGCCCCGCCGTCGAGACCGCCCAGGCCGCGATCGCCCGCGCCGCCGCCGGATCCGCACCGGTCTATGGGGTTAACACCGGATTCGGCAAGCTTGCGAACCTGAAGATCGCGTCACAAGACACGGAAACATTGCAGAAAAACCTGATCATTTCGCATTGCTGCGGGGTCGGTGAAACCTGCCCGGAGGCAATTACCCGGCTGATGATGGTGCTAAAGCTCCTGTCCCTCGGCCGCGGCGCCTCGGGCGTGCGGTGGCAGGTGATCGCGCTGATCGAAGGGATGCTTGCCGCCGGCGTCACCCCGGTGATCCCGGCGCAGGGATCGGTTGGCGCCTCGGGCGATCTGGCGCCGCTTGCCCATATGGCGGCGGTGATGATCGGCTCGGGCGAGGCCACCCTGGACGGCCACATCATGAGCGGCACGGAAGCTCTTGCCAAAGCAGGGCTTTCTCCGATCACGCTCGGCCCGAAAGAGGGCCTCGCGCTGATCAACGGCACGCAATTCTCGACCGCCTGGGCGCTGCATGGCCTCTTCAGTGCCTGGCGCGCGGCACAGGGCGCGCTGGTCACCTCGGCGATGTCGACCGATGCGATCATGGGCTCCACCGCGCCGCTGCAACCCGAAATCCACACCTTGCGCGGCCATGCCGGGCAGATCGAGGCGGCCGCGGCGATGCGCGCGCTGCTCGAAGGCTCGACGATCCGCGAAAGCCACCGGGTCGGCGACAGCCGCGTGCAGGATCCCTATTGCATCCGCTGCCAGCCCCAGGTTCTGGGTGCCGCGATCGACGTGCTGCGCCAGGCCGCGCGCACGCTGGAAATCGAGGCCAACGCCGCCACCGACAACCCGCTGGTGCTGACCGAGGCCGGGCTGATCGTCTCGGGCGGCAATTTCCATGCCGAACCCGTGGGCTTCGCCGCCGACATGATCGCGCTTGCCGTGGCCGAGATCGGCGCCATCGCCCAGCGCCGCGTGGCGCTGATGGTCGATCCGACCCTCAGCCACGACCTGCCGCCCTTCCTGACCCCCGATCCCGGCCTCAATTCCGGCCTGATGATCGCCGAAGTCACGACGGCGGCGCTGATGAGCGAGAACAAGCACCTCGCCACCCCCACGGTCACCGACAGCACCCCGACCTCGGCCAATCAGGAGGATCACGTCTCGATGGCCGCCCATGGCGCCCGGCGCCTCGCCCGCATGGTCACCAATCTCGAAACCATCCTCGGGGTCGAGGCGTTCTGCGCCGCCCAGGGGCTGGAATTCCGCGCGCCCCTCACCACCTCGCCCCCACTGCAGGCCGCCCTCACGCGCCTGCGCAAAGACATCCCGCCCCTGCAGGAGGACCGCTACCTCGCCCCCGACCTTGCCGCCGCCGCCAGCCTCATCGCGACAGGCGCCCTGGCCGAGGCCGCCAATCCACCTTCCCTTCATCTTGGCTGAAATACTCCACGGGGTTCGCCATTGTCGTGCCATTGGCCCGAGAGACAATGGCCACGGGGTGTGAAACCCCGGTTCCGCCCCCGCCGCTTCAGAAAGGCACGCCGATGACCAATCCCCGCCACAACCTGCGCGACGTCTTCCCCCCGACCGGCCCCGAGATCACCGCGAAAAGCTGGCTGACCGAGGCGCCAATGCGGATGCTGATGAACAACCTCCACCCTGACGTGGCCGAGAACCCGCACGAGTTGGTGGTCTATGGCGGCATCGGCCGCGCCGCCCGCACCTGGGAGGATTTCGACCGCATCGTGGCCGCGCTCAAATCGCTTGAAGCGGACGAAACCCTCCTTGTCCAGTCCGGCAAGCCGGTAGGCATCTTCCGCACCCATGCGGATGCGCCACGCGTGCTGATCGCCAATTCCAACCTGGTGCCGCACTGGGCCACGTGGGATCATTTCAATGAACTCGACCGCAAGGGCCTGGCCATGTACGGCCAGATGACCGCCGGGTCCTGGATCTACATCGGCACGCAAGGCATCGTGCAGGGCACGTTTGAGACCTTCGCCGAGGCCGGGCGCCAGCACTACGGCGGCGACCTGACCGGGCGTTGGATCCTGACCGCCGGCCTTGGCGGCATGGGCGGCGCGCAGCCGCTGGCGGCGGTGATGGCGGGCGCCTGCTGCCTTGCGGTCGAATGCGACGAGGCGCGCGCCGATTTCCGCATCCGCACCCGCTATTGCGACGTCAAGACCCACGATCTTGACGAGGCCCTCGCCCTGATCGAACGCTGGACCAAGGCTGGGGCGGCCAAATCCGTCGCGCTGATCGGCAATGCGGCGGACATCTTCCCCGAACTCGCCGCGCGCATGAAGGCCGGCGCCCCGCTGCCCAACGGGCGCCCCGATATCGTAACCGATCAGACCTCGGCCCACGATCCGCTGCACGGCTATCTGCCCAGGGGCTGGACCGTCGCCGAATGGCGCGCCAAGCAGGAAACCGCCCCCAAGCAGGTCGAAACGGCCGCCCGCGCCGCGATGCGCGACCATGTCGCCGCAATGGTCGATTTCTGGAACGCCGGTGTCCCCACGCTCGATTACGGCAACAACATCCGCCAGATGGCCAAGGAGGAAGGCCTGGAGAACGCCTTCGCCTTTCCCGGCTTCGTGCCCGCCTATATCCGCCCGCTGTTCTGCCGCGGCGTCGGCCCGTTCCGCTGGGTCGCGCTGTCCGGGGACCCGGAAGACATCTACGCCACCGACGCGGCGATGAAGCGCCTGTTTCCCGAAAACGCCCATCTTCACCGCTGGCTCGACATGGCGCGCGAACGCATCGCGTTCCAGGGCCTGCCCGCGCGGATCTGCTGGATCGGCCTGGGAGAGCGCCACCGCGCCGGGCTGATGTTCAACGAAATGGTGCGCTCGGGCGAATTGAAGGCCCCCGTGGTGATCGGCCGCGACCACCTCGACAGCGGCTCCGTCGCCTCGCCCAACCGCGAGACCGAGGCGATGCGCGACGGCTCCGACGCGGTCTCTGATTGGCCGCTTCTGAACGCGCTTCTCAACACCGCCTCCGGTGCCACCTGGGTCAGCTTGCACCACGGCGGCGGCGTCGGCATGGGTTTCTCGCAGCATTCCGGCATGGTCGTGGTCTGCGACGGCACCGAGGATGCCGACCGCCGGCTTGAACGCGTGCTTTGGAACGACCCGGCCACCGGCGTCATGCGCCACGCCGACGCGGGGTACGAAATCGCCCGCGACTGCGCCCGCGAACACGGGCTGAACCTTCCCGCGATCCTGGACACCTGATCTTTCTTTGCGGCGCGAGTATCCTCGGGGGGGGAATAGGCCGCAGCCCCATAGAGGGCGGAAAGCCCCCCTCCCGTGGCCCATCCGCGGCCCTAGCCGCCCCGCACCACCACATGCGCCGGATCGACCCGTCCGGCCAGCGCATCCAGGACGTTCTGCGCCGCCATCAGCCCCATCTGCCGGAACGCACCATCGCTCAGCGCCGCCGAATGCGGCGTCAGGATGCAATTGGGCAGGTCCAGCAGCGGGCTGTCGCGCGGCAGCGGCTCGGTCTCGGTCACGTCCAGCGCGACGCCGCCCAGATGCCCCGCCCGCGCCAGCGCGTCCTCGTCGATCAATCCACCCCGCGCGGTATTGATCACGAAGGCGCCCGGCGGCAGCGCCGCCAGTTCCCTTGCCCCGATCATCCCGCGCGTGGCCTCGGTCAGCGGGCAATGCAGGCTTAGAACATCCGCCGCGGCCAAGGCCGCGCGCAGATCGCGTGCCACGGCGTAGCCCTCGGGCGACACCGCGCCGCTCAGTGACCGCGAAAGCACCGTCACCCGCATCCCCACCGCCGCCGCCAGCGCCGCCAGCCGCCGCCCCGAGGCGCCGAACCCCACCACCAGCAGCCGCCGCCCCGCCAGATCGACGACCCGCGCCCGGCCAAGACCGGTCTGACCGGCCCGCGCCGCGCGCTCCATCGCCGGCAGGGCCTTGGCCAGCGCGAAGATCAGCGCCAGCGCATGTTCGGCCACCGAGGCCGCATTGGCGCCCGGCGTGTTGGTCACCAGGATGCCGGCGGCGCGCGCGGCCGCCAGGTCGATGTTATCCACCCCCACGCCATGCTTGGCCACATGCCGCAGCCGCCCCGCGCACATCTGTTCCGCCGGCAACCGCTTGATCCGCGCGATCAGCGCGTCGGCCTCGCCCGGCGGCCCTTCGCGCAGGATCTCGCAGCCCGCGTCGCGCAGCAGCGCCTCGGCATCGGGATGGATCGGCTCCGTCAACAGCACGCGCGTCATGCGGGCCCCCGTTCCCGCGCGCCAATCAGGGCCCCGATCAGGGCCCCGGCCGCCGCTTCATCTTGGCCGACACGCACCGCACGAACCCGGGCGCATGTGCCCCCCGGCGCCCATGCCTCGACCCCGCGCCGCGCCGTCATCAGATCTCGATCCGCGCGAAGCCATCGCGCAAGGCCTGGCTCCAGGCCTCGCTCATGGCGCGGAAACTCTCGTCCCCCGGCTCGAACCTGCGCTGCGCGGTTACCCGGCAGTCGTCCTTGGCGATCACCGTCAGATCCAGCGGCATCCCCACCGAAAGGTTCGAACGCAGGGTCGAATCCATCGACAAAAGCACCGCCTTCTGCGCGTCCAGCAGCGATGTCTGCGTCGTCACCACCCGGTCGAGGATCGGCTTTCCGTATTTGTGCTCGCCGATTTGCAGATAGGGCGTATCCGCCGTCGCCTCGATGAAATTGCCCTCGGGATAGATCAGGAACATCCGCATCGGGCCGCCCCGGCGCTGGCCCGCCAGGATCATCGACGCCTGGGTCGAGACCTTCTCGGCACTCATCTTGGCCTCGATGTCCTGACGCACCGAGGCCAGGGTATTGCCGACGATCTCGGCCACCTTCAGCATCGACGGCGCCGCCAGGATCGAATGTTGCGGCTCGGCGTCGGGATCCTCGATGGCGTCTTGCAACAGCGCGATCGCCGTCTGGGTGACGGACAGGCTGCCCGCGGTCAGGATGGCGATCACCCGCTCGCCCGGGTCCTCGAAGACAAAGGTCTTGCGATAGACCGAGATGTTGTCGAGCCCCGCATTGGTGCGGGTGTCAGAGAGCAGGACGATGCCCTCGTTCAGAAGCAGGCCGACGCAATAGGTCATGGGTTTTCACGCATAGGCGCCAAAGGGGGCGCAGGGGGTTGAAACGGGCGACCGGCGGGGCCGAGTCGAACGACCCTATTGCTGCACCGCCGCGATCGCAACCGTGACATCGAGGCGCTCCTCGCCCGTGCCGCGCGCGGTGCCGCGGATCGGCGCGGCGTCGCGGGCGTCGAAGCCGGACCCAAGGCGGATATATTGCGCGTTCGGGCAGCAGCGGTTGGCGGCGTCGAAGCCGACCCAGGCGGAAAGCCCCTCGATCCAGATCTCGGCCCAGGCATGGGCGGCCTCGTGCGGCCCCTCGTCCTCTCCGGCCATCAGATAGCCCGACACATAGCGCGCCGGCAGGCCCAGGCTGCGGGCGCAGGCGATCATCGCATGGGCATGGTCCTGACAGACCCCGGCGCCACGCGCCAGCGCCTCGGCGGCCGAGGTGCCGGCATCGGTCTGTCCGGGGCGATAGTCGATCGCATCGGCCACCGCGGCCATCAGCCGATGCGCCTGATCGAGCGGATCCTGCGTGCCCGTCTGCGCCTTCTCCGCAAGCGCGCGCAGGGCATTGTCGGCGCGGGTAGCCGCGGTCTTTCGCAGATAGACCGGGGGCGCCACGGCCTCGCGGTGGCCGCGCAGCACGCCGGCGGTGTCGGCGGTCTCGATCACGCCCTCGACCAGCACCTCGATCTCGGACACCGGGCCCTGCACCGTGTAACCTTGCACCCAATCCCCGGCGCCGTCGCGAAACCCGCCGCCGGTCACCCCGCCCGTGACGGTGACCCGCCAGTCGCGCGGTCGCTGGCCCTCGAAGGCGGCCGGGGTCAGGCGATGGCTTTGCACCACGCCGCGCACCGGCGCATCATAGCGGTACAGCGTGCGGTGGGTGACGGTCAGGATCATCGCACATCCCCGCTGAGGTAATCCTCATGCACCAGCCGGGCCAGCGCGGCCACGTCGCGCACGAAGCGGCCCAGGAATTCATGCAGCCCCTCGTCGAAGATCGTGTCCGGCGTCATGCCCGCCAGATCCGCATGTATTCGCCGGGCCAGGGCCTGCGCCCCGGTCGGGCGGGCGTAGCCCTCGGCCAGGCGGTCGAGATGGGTGACCATGCTGCACGCGCAGGTGATCAGCGACCGCGGACATTGCCCGTTCAGGATCAGGAAATCGGCGATCTTGCGCGCCGTGACCTCGCCGCCATAGGCCCAGCGGAACGCGCGCAGCACCGACAGCGCGCGCAGCAGGGTGATCCACTGGTAGTTGTCATAGCCGGTTCCGACCAGGTCAAGCTGCGGCAGCAGCACATAATATTTCACATCCATCAGCCGGGCGGTATTGTCGGCGCGTTCCAGATTGTAGCCCAGATGCAGGAAATCCCATCCGTCGTTGCGCAGCAGCGTGGTGTCGATCGCGCCCTTGATCATCGCCGTCTTGTTGGTCGTCCATTCCGCAAGCGCCAGGATGTCCAGTTCCGACCTTTCCGTGCGCTCCAGTTGCCGCAATTCCTGAAAGGCGGTGTTCAGCGCGTCCCAGACCTGGGCGGTCAGCGCGGTGCGCACGATGCGCGCGTTCTCGCGGGCCTGGGCCACGCAGGAGGCAATGGACGAAGGATTGTCGTGATCGAAGAAGACATAGCTTTCGATGTTGCGCTGCACGGCCTCGCCGTATTTGCGCGCGAACCCGTCGGCGGTGCCCGAGGCCTGCAAGAGGCTGTCCCATTCGTTGCGAAAGCCGCCACCGCCCACATGGGGAACCAATGATATCCGCTCTCCGACCTGAAGAAGGCGCGCCATGGTCTCGGCCCGCTCGATGTAGCGGGCGATCCAGTACAGGTTGTCGGCGGTCCGGCTTAGCATCGCGTCACTCCGCCAGCACCCAGGTGTCCTTGACGCCACCCCCTTGCGAGGAATTCACCACCAGGCTGCCTTCCGTCAGCGCCACCCGGGTCAGACCGCCGGGGACCAGCTCCACCCGCTCGCCCATCAGGCAATAGGGCCGTAGATCGACATGGCGGGGCGCGATGCCCTCTTCGACGAAGGTCGGACAGGTCGACAGCGCCAGCGTCGGCTGGGCGATGTAATTGCCGGGGTTCGCCTCGATCTTGGCACGGAAGGCGGCGATCTGCGCCTTGGTGCTGCACGGCCCCACCAACATGCCGTAGCCGCCCGACCCGTGCACCTCCTTCACCACCAGTTCGTGCAGGTTCTCCAGCACATGTTTCAACTCGTCCGCGCGCGCGCATTGCCAGGTGGGCACGTTTTCCAGGATCGGCGCCTCGCCCAGATAGAAGCGCACCATTTCGGGGACATAGGTGTAGATCGCCTTGTCGTCCGCGACCCCGGCGCCGGGCGCCGACGCGATCGTCACCCCGCCCGAGCGATAGACATCCATCAGCCCCGGCACCCCCAGCGCGCTGTCGGGCCGAAAGCACAGCGGATCGAGAAAGGCATCGTCGATCCGGCGGTAGATCACATCCACCTTCCGGGGCCCTTCGGTGGTGCGCATCCAGACGAATTCGCCCTCGACGAAAAGGTCCTGGCCCTCGACCAGTTCCACCCCCATCATATCGGCCAGGAACGAATGTTCGTAATAGGCGCTGTTGTAATGGCCCGGCGTCAGGATCGCGACGGTCGGATCACGGTCGCATTTCGCCGGCGCGACCGAGGCCAGGGTGCGGCGCAGAAGCTCGGGGTAGCGGTCGACGGGCAGGATCGGATTCTCGCGAAAAAGCGCCGGGAACATCCGCATCATGATCTCGCGGTTTTCCAGCATGTAGCTGACGCCAGACGGGGTGCGGCAATTGTCTTCGAGCACATAGAACTGATCGGGGCCGGTCCGCACCAGATCGACGCCCACGATATGCGAATAGACCCCGCGCGGCGGAACAAAGCCGACCACGGCCTTCTCGTAGGCCGCGTTCCGGTAGACCAGATGTGCGGGAATGCGGCCCGCGCGCACGATCTCTCCGCGGCCGTAGACATCGACGAGAAAGGCATTCAGCGCCCGCGCCCGCTGCTTGATGCCGCGTTCCAGCCGCAACCATTCGGCCTGGGTGAAGACGCGCGGGAACATGTCGAACGGGATCAGCCGATCGGGATCTCCGCCCTCGCCGTAGACCGCGAAGGTTATGCCGATGCGGCGAAACAGCGCCTCGGCCTCGGCCTGTTTCAGATGCCGCAGTTCGGCGGGCATCGCGCGGGTCCAGTGTTCGAGCCGCGCGTAGGGCGGGCGCACCTGCCCGTCTTCGTACATCTCGTTGAAACAGCTTGGCGGCATGCTTGTTATCGTTCGCTTTCTGCCAATCCCCGTTTCCATACCTTAGACAACCCACCGCCGCTATTGAAAGGGGTCGCGAAAGTTGAACCCGCGAACCCGGATCGAACCTTGCGCATCCGCCCAGAATTTGGGCACCGGCTTTCAAACCCCGTGGCCATCGCCGCCCGTACCGACGGCGCTCGGTGGCGACCCAAGGGGAAATTCCCCCCGAAGGAAAGCCGAAACGCCATTGCCTTTCATTGTTCCCGAAATACGCCGGGGGTGCGGGGGCAGCGCCCCCGCCGCCGACCCGGGGCGACAAGACCGCGCCGCGCTAGATCGCCAGGTATTCGGCCCGCAATTCGGCGTTTTCCAGCACCTCCTTAGCGGTGCCGTCGAAGACCACGGCCCCGGTATCCAGGATCACCGCGCGATCGGCCAGCTTCAGCGCCCGCACCGCGTTCTGTTCCACGATCACCGTCGTGATCCCCTGTTCCTTGATGATATTCAGGGTCTTCTCGATCTCGTCCACGATCACCGGGGCAAGGCCCTCGTAGGGTTCGTCCAGAAGCAGCACCTTGATGTCGCGCGCCAAAGCCCGGGCGATCGCCAGCATCTGCTGCTCGCCGCCCGACAGTGTCACCCCCTCTTGCCGCCGACGCTCGCCCAGGCGCGGAAACAGCGAATAGAGCCGCTCCAGCGACCAGCCCACGGGCGGCGCAATCTGGGCCAGTTGCAGGTTCTCCTCGACTGTGAGGCCGGGGATGATGCGCCGGTCTTCGGGCACCAGCCCCATGCCCGCACCCGAAGCCTGGTAGGAGGTCATCTGATGCAGCGGCTGATGATCCAGCCAGACCTCGCCATGGGTCAGGCGCGGGTTGTCGAGCCGCGCGATGGCGCGCAGGGTCGAGGTCTTGCCCGCCCCGTTGCGGCCCAGCAGCGCCAGGATCTCGCCCTCGTGGACGTTGAAGCCGACGCCCTGCACGATGTAGCTTTCGCCGTAATAGGCGTGCAGGTCCCAGACCGACAGAAACGCCGGCGCGGTCTCGGCGCGGTTGGCATGGGCCGAGAAATCGCGCCGCTCGGGCTGCAGGGTGGCGCTGTCGGAAATAAGCTTGTTCGGCATCCTGGCCTCCCTATTGCGCGGCTTCGCCGAGATAGGCCTCGCGGACCTTCGGGTTGCCCTTGATGTTTTCTGGCGTGTCCTCGACCAGCGGCGTGCCCTGGGCCAGAACGGTGATGCGCTCGGCCAGCGAAAACACGACGTGCATGTCATGTTCGATGATCGCCATGGTGATCGGCCGGCTCGCCTTGATCTCGCGCAGCAGGTCGATGGTGTTGTTGGTGTCGGCCCGCGCCATGCCCGCGGTGGGCTCGTCCAGCAGCAAAAGCTTGGGCTCCTGCACCAGACACATCGCCATCTCCAGCCGCCGCTTGTCGCCGCGCGACAGCGTGCCCGCGTGCAGGTCGCGCTTGTCCAGCATGCGCAGGTCGGCCAGCATCTTCTCGGCCTGATAGACGATCTCCTCCTCGGCCTCGACGCGCTCGAAGGCATGCAGCCGGAAGCTGCCATCGCGCTTAGCGAAACAGGGGATCATCACGTTCTCGATCACCGTCAGGTCGCCGAAGATCTCGGGCGTCTGGAACACGCGGGAAATCCCCATCTGGTTGATCTCATGCGGTTTTCTCCCCAGCACCGACTTGCCGTCGAACAGTACTGACCCGGTGTCGGGGATCAGCTTGCCGACCAGCACGTTCAGCAGCGTGGATTTCCCCGCCCCGTTCGGCCCGATGATCGCGTGCACGGTGTTCTCGGCCACCGAAAGGTTCACGTCGCCCAGCGCCTGAAGGCCCCCGAACCGCTTGCCCACGCCCTTGACTTCCAGAATGCCCATCCGCCTGTTCCTTCCTATTCGGCCACATGGGGCGCGGGTTTCGGGCGATGCGCGGGACCGTCGCCGCCCGCGTCGCGCCCGCGGCGAAACAGCCGCCCGATGCGCTGGCCGCCCTCGACCAGACCTCCCGGCAGGAAGATCACCACCAGCATGAACAGCACGCCCAGCGTCAGGTGCCAGCCCTCGCCGGTGAAGCGCGCGGCGAGCCAGACCAGAGGATCCTGGATCCAGTGCGGCAGGAACGAGAACCAGCCATGCAGCACGTTGTCGTTGATCTTCGAGAAGATGTTCTCGAAATACTTGATGAATGCCGCGCCCAGCACCGGCCCCAGCAGGGTGCCCGCGCCGCCAAGGATGGTCATCAGCACGACCTCCCCCGATGCCGTCCACTGCATGCGTTCGGCCCCCGCCAGCGGATCCATCGCCGCCATCAGCCCGCCGGCCAGGCCCGCGTACATCCCCGAGATCACGAAGGCCGCCAGCGTATAGGGCCGGGCATTCAGGCCGGTATAGCTCATCCTGTTCTGGTTCGACTTCACCGCCCGCAGCATCATCCCGAAGGGCGAGCGGAAGATGCGCAGCGCGATGTAGAACATCAGCACGGAAATCAGCCCGCAGACGTAATAGCCCACGTTGAACTGGAACACCCGGCCCAGGAAATCGACCTTGGCGGTGGAATTCATCGCCAGGCCGAAAAGGCTGGTGTCGGGCAACGAGCCGGAGGTGTTCGCCGCGTCCAGCACCCGCGGGTCGTCCAGCGCCAGCTGCAGCCCGGTCTCGCCATTGGTCAGCGGCGTCAGCACCGAATAGGCCATGTTGAACGACATCTGCGCGAAGGCCAGCGTCAGGATCGAGAAATAGATGCCCGAGCGGCGCAGGCTGATATAGCCGATCACCAGCGCGAAGGCCCCCGCGATCACCACCGAAAGCGCGATCGCGGGCAGGATGTTCATGCTCAGCAGCTTGAACATCCACATCGCGGCATAAGAGCCCACGCCCAGAAAGGCCGCGTGGCCGAACGACAGATAGCCGGTCAGCCCGAACAGGATGTTGAACCCCACCGCGAAGATCGCGAAGATCGCGATGCGCTGCATCAGGTCGGGATAGCCCGCGTTGAACTGCGCCAGCGGCGAGGCCTCGGCGAAGGGGTTCAGCAGGATCGGCGCGGCCAGCGTCAGGGCCAGCACGATCAGCAGGAACATCAGGTCCTTCTTTTCCAGTCCCAGCATGGCCTAGTCCTCCATCACGCCGCGGCGCCCCATCAGGCCGCGCGGCCTGGTCAGCAGCACGATGATGGCGATCAGGTAGATGATGATCTGGTCGATGCCCGGCAGCAGCGCCTTGACTTCGTTGAGCGAGGCATAGGCCTCGAGTATCCCCAGAAGGAACCCGGCGGCCACGGCGCCCGGAAGGCTGCCCATGCCGCCCACGACCACCACGACGAAGCTGATCACCAGGAAATCCATCCCCATGTGGTAGTTGGGGCTGTTGATCGGCACATACATCGCCCCCGCCATGCCCGCCACGGCGGCGGCGATGCCGAACATCAGGGTGAAGCGGCGGTCGATGTTGATGCCCAGCAGGCCCACGGTCTCGCGGTCGGCCATGCCGGCACGCACCACCATGCCGAAGGTGGTGAAGCGCAGGAAGCTGAACACCGCGCCGATCACCACCAGCGAGAACAGGAAGTAGATCAGCCGCCAATACGGGTAGACGATGGTGTTGGCGGCAAAGCCGATCAGCGCGCCGAAATCTATCGAGCCCGCGAACTGCACCGGCGCGGGCGTCGGGATCGGGTTGGCACCGAAGACCTGCTTGACGATCTCCTGCAGCACGATCGCCAGGCCGAAGGTCACCAGGATCTGGTCGGCATGTGGGCGCTTGTAGAAATGCTTGATCAGCCCGCGCTCCATCACGAAGCCCAGGATCAGCATCACCGGGATCGCCAGCAGGATCGACAGCGGCACCGACCAGTTGATGATCGCCGCGCCCATATCATGGCCGAACCAATGTTCCACATAGGGGGTCTGCACCTTCAGCGGATTGCCCAGGAAATCCTTCTTCGTCGGGTCCAGCACCGTGTAGGACAGGTTCAGGATGCGCTGCATGGTGACGGCGCAGAAGGCGCCGATCATGAACAACGCGCCATGGGCGAAATTCACCACGCCAAGCGTGCCGAAGATCAATGTCAGCCCAAGGGCGATCAGGGCATAGGCGCTGCCCTTGTCCAGCCCGTTCAGCGTTTGCAGGATGATCGCGTCCATCGCTCCCCCAGAGGTCGGTGGTCAGGTGGTCCCGGAATGCCGGCCAATATGTCGGAATAGGGCGGAAGCGGCCGCGCGTGGGATCACGCGCGGCCGATCCGGTTCGGTCTGCGGCTCAGGCGCCGTTGTTGCACTTGCCCAGCTCGCCGCCGGCGAAGAACTTGTTGTCGGGCTCGTACATGACCTTGTCGACCGGGGTGATCTCGGCCACGTTCAACAGGTCATATTCGTTCTGCGGCTTGTCGTTGCCCTGCACCACCAGCACGTCCTTGAAGCACTGGTGATCGGCGGCGCGGTACAGCGTCGGGCCGTTGCCGAGGCCTTCGAACTTGAAGCCTTCCAGCTTCGCCCCCACCGCACAAGGATCGAATGACCCCGCGCGTTCGGCCGCATCGGCGTAAAGCAGCGTTTGCACATAGCAGGTCTGCGCGGCCTGGCTGGGCGGCACGCCATATTCGGTGCCGTAGCTTTTCACGAAAGCCTTGGTGCCCTCGTCGCCAAGCTTCCAGTTCCAGTTCGACGAGCCCAGGATGCCGGCGATGTTCTTGCCCGCGCCCTTGGCCATCAACTCGGAAATCAGCGGCACGACGATCTCGAACTGCTTGCCGTTGACCTGCTTGTCGCGCATGCCGAACTGCACCGCCTGGGTCAGCGAGTTGACCATGTTGCCGCCGTAATGGTTCAGGATCAGCACATCGGCGCCCGAAGACAGCACCGGCGCCAGGTAGGACGAGAAATCGGTCGAGGCGAGCGGCGTCTTGACGTCCTTCACCATCTGCCAGCCCTCGCCCTCCATGAATTCCTTCATCGAGGCCGCCTGGGTCCAGCCCCAGGTGTAATCGGCGGTCAGCATGTAGAACTTGCGGTCCTTGCCGTATTGCTTGGCCAGCACCGGCGCCAGCGCGGCGGCCGACATGTAGGCGTCGAAGAAATGCCTAAAGCCGTTGGCCTTCTTGTCCTTTCCGGTGGTGTCGTTCGAATGCGTCAGACCGGCCATGAAGATGATCCCGGCCTCCTGGCACAGCGACTGCACGGCGACGGCCACGCCCGAGGACGAGCCGCCCGAGATCATCACCACGCCGTCCTTCTCGATCATCGACTTGGCCGAGGCGCGGGCCGCATCGGATTTGGTCTGGGTGTCGCCGGTGACGAATTCCACCTTCTTGCCCAGCACGCCGTTGCCCTTCAGCGCCTTGGACGAGAACGTGCCCATCATGCCGCCATCGCCCTCGCCGTTGAGGTGCTTCACGGCCAGCTTGAAGGCCTTCAGCTCATCCGCGCCCTCGTCGGCATAGGGGCCGGTCTGGGGCACGTTGAAGCCGAAGGTGACGGCCTTGCCCTTGGGCTCGTTGGTGTAGCCGTAGGCTGACGAGGTGAAGACGGTCGGCATGGCAAGCCCCGCGCCGGCGATCATGCCGGTGCGCAGCAGGCCTCGGCGTGTCAGGTCGAATCTGGACATCAAATTTCCTCCCGTTAGATGGCGTCGAAATCCGCGCCTCCTCTGCGCGGGGTCCGGGCCCTGCTTGGTCGCAAGGTCGCAAACATCATGCCGCCGGATGGAAAATTTTTCAACAACTACCTAAAACAGAAGTATTTTTTTGTCATTTTCTAGACAATAATTCTGTCAACTTCGTCAAGAAGTTTGCGCGGCGATGCAGCGAATTGCCTCACGAAGACTCACGCAATCGCGATATTTGAGTGAGGCGACAACCGCTTGCCGCAGCGCGGCGTGGTGATGCCGTGGCGCGCGCAGGCACGGGGATCGCGCGGGCGGCGGATGCGGTGGCGGGGGCGCTGCCCCCTGCACCCCCGGCGTATTTTGGGAACAATGAAAGCCAGCTGTCGCCCTTGCCGGACTGGCCGAGGGACATGCGCGGCGCAGCCGAGAGGGGCGAGCGCGGGTCCGGGGCTTTGGCGCCCGCGGCCCTGGCGTCGCGAATTGGGGGCGGACATGGCGCGGTGCCTCGGCTAGGAAGGCGGCATGACTGCTTTTCTTGGAATCGATTGCTCGGCCACCGGGCGCCGCTGGATCGGCCCTTCCGTCGAGGAGGAGCGCCTGGCCGAAGCGATCGCCCAGAGGACGCGGCTGCCGCTGCCGGTTTGCGCGACGCTGGCGCGGCGCGGGGTGGCGCCGGAAGAGGCCGCGGGTTTTTTGGCCCCGACGCTGCGCGAATTGCTGCCCGATCCGCTGCGACTGCGCGACATGGGCACGGCGGCCGCGCGCGTCCTGAAGGCGGTGCGGGCGGGCGAACGCATCGCGATCTTCGCCGATTACGACGTCGACGGCGGCGCCTCGGCCGCGCTGCTGCTGGCCTGGCTGCGCGAGGTCGGACGCGATGCCACGCTATACATTCCGGATCGGATCGACGAGGGCTATGGCCCCAATGTTCCCGCGATGCAGGCCCTGGCGCACGATCACGACCTGATCGTCTGCGTCGATTGCGGCACGCTTTCGCACGAACCGATCGCCGCTGCCCGGGGGGCGGATGTGATCGTGCTCGACCACCATCTGGGCGCCGAGACCCTGCCCCCGGCGCTGGCGGTGGTGAACCCCAACCGCCAGGACGAAAGCGGCGATCTGGGGCATCTTTGCGCTGCGGGCGTGGTCTTCTTGATGCTGGTCGAGGCCAACCGTCAGATGCGCGCCGAGGGCCGCCAGGGGCCTGATTTGATGGCGCAGCTCGATCTGGTGGCGCTGGCCACGGTGGCGGACGTGGCGCCGCTGACGGGGGTCAACCGGGCGCTGGTGCGCCAGGGGCTGAAGATCATGGCGGGGCGCGGCAGGCCCGGGCTGGTGGCGCTGGCCGATGTCGCCCGCCTGACCGAGCCCCCCGCCCCCTATCACCTGGGGTTCGTGCTGGGGCCGCGGGTGAATGCCGGTGGCCGCGTCGGCCGCGCCGATCTGGGTGCGCGTCTGCTGGCCTGCACGGACCCTGCCGAGGCCCGCGCCCTGGCCGAGCGCCTGGACGAGTTGAACGGCGAGCGCCGCGATATCGAGGCCGCGGTGCGCGCCGCGGCGCTGGCCCAGGCCGAGGCGCGCGGGCTGGATGGGCCGTTGGTCTGGGCGGCGGGCGAGGGCTGGCACCCCGGCGTCGTCGGCATCGTCGCGGCGCGGCTGAAGGAGGCCACCAACCGCCCCGCCGTGGTCATCGGGTTGGACGGCGCAGAGGGCAAGGGTTCGGGCCGCTCGATCGCCGGGGTCGACCTGGGCGCGGCGATTCAGCGGGTGGCGGCCGAGGGGCTGTTGCTGAAGGGCGGCGGCCATAAGATGGCGGCGGGTCTGACGGTGGCGCGTGACCGGCTGGAGCCCGCGATGGAACGGCTGGCGGAACTTCTGGCGAAGCAGGGCGCCGACCGGGCCGGTGCCGCGGATCTGCGGCTTGACGCCTTGCTGATGCCGGGCGCCGCCACGCCCGAACTGATCGACGAGATCGAGGCCGCCGGCCCCTTCGGTGCCGGCGCGCCCGCCCCGCGCTTCGCCTTCGCGGCGCAGGCGGTGCATTTCGCCAAGCGCGTGGGCGAGACCCATCTGCGGTTTTCGTTCTCTGACGGCACTGGCCCCAAGCTTGACGCGATCGCCTTCGGCGCCTTCGACGGGCCCCTCGGGCCATTGATCGAGGGCCATGGCGGGGCGCGGCTTCACCTGGCGGGACGGCTGGAAATCAACAGCTGGGGCGGCCGCCGCAAGGTGCAGTTGCGGCTGGAAGACGCAGCGCGGGCCTGAGTTCGAAATTCCGCGAAGGTGGGGCAATTTCCCTCTTGCGAGTCACGTTCCAACCGCCTAAACACCGCCCCACGCCAAACGCGGCCCGTTCGTCTATCGGTTAGGACGCCAGGTTTTCAACCTGGAAAGAGGGGTTCGACTCCCCTACGGGCTGCCACGCTCCCCCGCATGTCTTTTTCACCGATTTGTTGGGTTTATCCGTCCAGTTCCAGGTACAAACTTAGGTACAACGGAAGCGGCAAGGGCGTGGGCGACTACCTCATCAAGCAAGGTCAGAAGTGGTCCGTGAAGGTCTCGAACCCGGCGGATGTTCAGCACATCTTCGGCAAACATGCGCTCAAACAGGCCCTCAAAACCTCTGACAAGGCGGCTCCCATCGCACGTTCCGGCCCGTTGGTGGCCAAGTTCAAGGACGCCATAGAGGAGGCGCGAGGAAACCCCACGCAACACCTCGAAGACTACCTGGCGCACACCCGGCTGTACCTGCGAGACGCCCACAGGAACCCCAACACGGAAGTTGCTGCCCTCGAGGGGATCGAGGAGGAAGCCCACGGTCGCCTCTTGCAGGCACACGGCGTGCAACACGCAGAGCAACTGCCTACGCAGGCACCACAACCGAGGTCAGCGAGGGGGACAAGATCGCCCTCCTCACCACCTGCATCCGGCTGCGATGTCGCGGACATCTGTGTCCTTGCGCAGCTTGGACACCGTGCTCTTAGAGATGCCGCTCAACCCCACGGCCTGCACCAGGCCGTCGCCCCGCCAGGTGGAGACGCCGCCGATCCAGGCCTCCTGGAACGAGCCATGTCACGCCATTGGTCCGCGTTACAATGGCGAGTGCCACGAGTGCCTGTTCCGAGGTCTTGCGGGCCTCGAGGAAGCCCAGGAAATAGCTGCCCTGCCGGAGCTTCGGCGCCCGCAGGTTCAGCGTGCCCAGACGGGTATCGAGAGCCTGCTCTCGATATTGGATGGGCCAGACGGAAGGTAAGGAGCATGCCGGGCGGCCACGCTGTCTGAGACCGTACCGAATATTGTATTTTGCCCCGGCCCGGACGCAGCCTACCCAGATTTCCCACAAACGGCGGCCGGGCGCTGTGAATTGGAGGGCATCCCACCCATCCCGCGCCGACGTCCGCGGGCAGCGGGGCGCGGCGGATCATGAACTTGCCGCAGGAGAAATCATGAAACCCGCGCCGTCACGCCGCCGCGCCCGGGGCGTCCTGGCGGGCGTCAAAAGCCCGGGGCTCCATGTAAGGGGCGCCATGTCCCGTTCGGGGCGGCGCCGGTCAGAGACGGCCGCGTGACCTAGACGGAAACGGGCGGCTCGGTCATCGGCAACGGAAACGACAGGGTAAAGGTCGAACCTTCGCCCAACTCACTTTCGACGCGAACCGTCCCGCCATGGGCCTCGATGATCTTCTTGGTGATCGCAAGCCCCAGGCCCGTGCTCTTTTCGCCCGCGGTGGGGGTCGAGCTGAGCTTTTCGAAGGGCATGAAGATCCGGTCGATCTCGCCCGCCGCGATACCCTGGCCGAAATCGCGCACCGTAAGATCAAGCGAGGCCCCCATGCGCCGCACCGACGCTTCGACCTTGCTGCCCCGTTCGGAATATTTCACCGCATTGGTCAGCAGATTGTCGATCGCTTGCGACAGACGGTCGGGATCAAGCTCGATATCGGTCTCGTCGTCGACCTCGCATGACAGCCGGATCGCCTTTTGCTCGGCATTGATCGACACCAGGCTGACGCGCTCTTCCAGAAGCGTGCCCAGGCTGGCGGTGCGCCTCTTCAGGCTGAATTCGCTGCTCTCGATCGCCGAGACGTCCAGCAGATCGTTGAGCAACGCCAGCATCTGATCGCTGGTGCGCGAGATCATCTGCAGAAACCGCGCCTTCTTGCCGTCCTCCAGGTCAAGCGTGAGGATCATGTTGGCCAGCGCGTGGATCGCGCCGATCGGGTTGCGAAGATCATGCGCCGCCATGCCAAGAAAGCGGTTCTTGATCTCGTTCAGCTCGCGCAGCTCTGCCTCGACACGCTTGAGCTTGGTGACGTCTTTGAAGGCGAATAGCAGCAGATCGTCGTCATCCACCGGAATCGGTGCCAGCGAGGCAAGACCACACAGGACCCTGTCGTCCTTGCCGCGCAGGCGCAGGCTGAAATCGCGCACCTCGTCTTGCACCGACAATTCCACCATCATCTGCTGGCGCTCTTCGCGGTCGACGAAGAAGTCCTCCCAGTGCTCGCCCAGCAAGGTCGGGCCATCCACACCGAAAGCCTCGTTGAAATAGCGGTTGGAGAACACCACCCGGCCGTCGTGAAGCCGGATCACCAGGATGCCGGCCGGCACCATGTCATTGAAGATCCGCAGCTTGCTGTCCGCTGCAAGCATGCGTTCGAAGGAGGATTCAAGCTGTTGGGTCATCACTGTCCGATCGCGCATGCACAGGGGTAGGTTGGCCGCGTCACAATACCCAACACCCAAATTGCGTCAATAAAAGTCGAAATTTCCGACCGGCAGGCCCCGCATGGCCCCGGCGGCGATCGCCCGCCGGCCGGGGCGCCGACCCCGGGCTTGCCCCGGGCCCGGCCCGGATCCGACCGCCGCCGCGCCCGCCCCGCGAGCCCCCTTGCCAAACCTGCCCCGCCCCCGCCCGTCCGGGCGGCGGATCGGCATATCCAATATTTCTCTTGCCAGAGCGGAACCACCGGGGGAAGCTGCCTGCGATCGGCTGCGCGCCGCCCCGCGACCCTGCGTCGCGCCGCCGATCCAGGCGCCCCGCGGCCAGGTACCGGAGCGTCGGTCAGAGCGGCGCTCACCCTCCGGGTGAAAATGTGCTCTGATCCGGTAATTGGTGCCTGCTGTCATTTCACTGTTAACAACCCGTGCCAAGGAGGCGCGATCACGCCGAAAAGGGAGTAATCCATGGCATCGCAAATCACCCGTCGTTCCATCCTCAAGGGCAGCGCCGCGCTTGGCGTCATGTCCGCTCTGCCCGGTATCGCGCTGGCGGAGGGCATGGATGACCTGATCGCCGCCGCGAAGAAGGAAGGCAAGCTGAACACCATCGCCCTGCCGCCCGATTGGGCCAACTACGGCAAGATGATGAAGGCCTTCACCGAGAAATACGGCATCACCATCAACAACGCCTCGCCCAACGCCTCGTCGGCGCAGGAACTGCAGGCGGTCAAGTCGACCCGCGGCCAGGACCGCGCCGTGGACGTGGTCGACGTCGGCCCGTCCTTCGCGCTGATCGGCCAGTCGCAGAAGCTGTTCAAGCCCTACAAGGTCTCGACCTGGGACACGATCCCCGATTCGATGAAGGACAAGGACGGCTACTGGTACGGCGACTACTTCGGCGTCGTGTCCTTCGGCGTGAACACCAAGGTGGTGAAGAACGTCCCGCAGACCTGGGCCGACCTGCTGAAGCCCGAATACAAGAACATGATCGCGCTGAACGGCAACCCGCTGAGCGCCGGCGCGGCCTTCGGCGGCGTCTTCGCGGCGGCGCTGGGCAACGGCGGTTCGCTTGACAACATCAAGCCGGGCGTCGAGTTCTTCGCCAAGCTCGCCAAGTCGGGCAACTTCATCCCGGTCGGCGTGACCCCGGCGACGCTGGAATCGGGCCAGACCCCGATCGCGATCAACTGGGACTACCTGAACCTGGGCTACCGCGACAAGTTCGCCGGCAAGGCCCCGATCGAGGTGGTCGTGCCCGCCGACGGCGTGTTCGGCAACTTCTACGCCCAGGCAATCAGCGCCTTCGCGGCCAACCCCGAAGCCGCCAAGCTGTGGGAGGAATTCGTCTATTCCGACGAAGGCCAGCTGATCTATCTGGAAGGCTATGCGCACCCGGCGCGGTTCAACGATCTGGCCAAGCGCGGCAAGATCCCGGCCGATCTGGAAGCCAAGATGCCGCCGTCGAAGTTCTACACCGATGTGAAGTTCCCGACCCAGGCGCAGCAGAAAGCGGCGCAGAAGGTGCTGCAGGAAAACTGGCAGTCGATGGTCGGCCAGTAACGTGACGGATCTTGCCACAGCCGGCGGCGCCCTGCGCCGCCGACCGAAGCAGCGCGCCGGCCTTGCCGGCGCGCTGCCCGTTTTCTTCATCGGGTTGTTCTTCATCTACGTCCTGGCCTTCCTGGCCGGGCCGGCGCTGTCGATCCTGTTCCAGGCCTTCCGCTCCTCGTCGGGCGATTTCACCACCCAATACGTCGATCAGCTGTTTGGCCGCTTCTACGCCAAGGCCTATGTCACAACCGCCGCGCTGTCGGCGGTGACGGCGCTGATCGGGGTAGTCGCGGGGCTGCTGACCGCCTATCAGATCCAACGCCAAAGCACGCCCGGATGGCTGCGCAATGCGGTCAACTCATTCTCGGGGGTGGCGGCCAACTTCGCCGGCATCCCGCTGGCTTTCGCCTTCATCTCGACGCTGGGCACGCAGGGCATGCTGACGCTTTGGCTCAAGGCGCTGGGGATCGACATCTATGGCGCGGGCTTTTCGCTGTTCTCGTTCTGGGGGCTGGTGCTGACCTACCTCTATTTCCAGATCCCGTTGATGGTGATCATCATCACCCCCGCCCTGCAGGGCATGCGCCGCGAATGGCGCGAGGCCGCGATGGGGCTGGGCGGCAATGGCTGGCACTACTGGCGCCATGTCGGCATCCCGATCCTGACGCCCTCGGTGCTTGCCTCGTTCATCCTGCTGTTCGGCAATGCCTTTGCCTCCTATGCCACGCCTTACGCGCTGACTTCGGGGCTGGTGCCGCTGGTGCCGATCGAGATCGGCAACCTGATGTCGGGCAACGTGATCGCCGATCCGCAGCTGGGCAACGCCCTGTCGCTGGGCATGATCGTGGTCATGGGCGCGGCGATGACGCTTTACACTCTCTTGCAACGTTGGACGGGCCGATGGCAGAAGCGATAGCATTCCCCCCCGGCGCCGAGACCGCCACCCCAGCCCCGCCGCCGCCCCCGGGGCGCGCGCGGCGCCGGCCGAAACTGTTGTCGGTGATCTGGATCGCGATCGTCGCCGCCTTCTTCCTGCTGCCGCTGCTGGGCACGGCGATCTTCAGCCTCTGGGCCGGCGGCGACCGCTACAACCTGACGAACTATGTCGCGCTGGTGAAGACCCCCGAGGTCTGGGCCTCGCTGGGCCTGTCGGTGAAGCTGGCGATCTACACGGTGGTGATCTCGCTGGCGCTGCTGATCCCGACGGTGCTGTTCGTGCGGCTGCGCGCGCCCTGGCTGCGCCCGGTGCTGGAAGTCATCTCGGTCATGCCCTTCGTGATCCCGCCGATCGCGCTGATCCAGGGCCTGACCGGCCTTTATTCGGTGCCCGGCGCACCGCTGGCGATGCCGATCTGGTTCGTGTCGCGGCCCGAATTCATGGTGATCGGCTATGTGATCCTGTCGCTGCCCTACAGCTACCGGGCACTTGACGTGGGCATCAGCGCTCTGGATGTCTCGACGCTGACCCAGGCCGCGCTAAGCCTGGGCGCCAGCTGGTCGCAGATCTTCACCCGCGTGATCATCCCCAACCTGCGCACCGCGATCCTTGGTGCGACACTTCTGACCTTCGCGATCGTGCTGGGCGAATTCGTCTTCGCCAACATCCTGCTGTTCAACACCTTCGCGGTCTACATCAACTATATCGGCCAGGTGAACGGCACCGAGGCGGCGGCGCTGTCGCTGTTCTCGTTCTTCGTGACCTGGCTCGGCATGCTCGGCATCCTCGCAGGGGGCGGCCGGGGACAAGTTCGTACGGGAGGCGTCGGCTGATGGCCCGCTTGGAAATTCGTGACGTCAACAAATCCTACGGCGCCCAGCATGTGCTGCGCGACGCCGGGCTGGACTTCGACGAGGGGGAATTGGTCACCCTGCTGGGCCCCTCGGGCTGCGGCAAGACCACGCTTCTGCGCATCATCGC
Source organism: Allgaiera indica (assembly GCF_900106675.1). Classification (GTDB taxonomy): domain Bacteria; phylum Pseudomonadota; class Alphaproteobacteria; order Rhodobacterales; family Rhodobacteraceae; genus Acidimangrovimonas; species Acidimangrovimonas indica. The sequence goes on along the minus strand of NZ_FNOB01000007.1, from coordinate 46,369 downwards.
GGGGCTGGAGACCGCCGATTCCGGCGCCGTGCTGCTGGACGGCAAGGACATCTCGCCGATGCCGCCCAACAAGCGCAACATGGGCATGGTGTTCCAGGCCTATTCGCTGTTTCCCAACATGAACGCGGCCGACAACGTGGCCTTCGGCCTGCAGGTGCGTCACACGGAAAAGAGCGGCCGCCAAAGCCGGGTCGGGGAACTGCTTGAAATGGTGGGGCTTTCGGCCTTTGCCCACAAGTACCCCCACCAGCTGTCGGGCGGCCAGCAGCAGCGCGTCGCGCTGGCACGGGCGCTGGCGATCCGCCCCGACCTGCTGCTGCTGGACGAGCCGCTCTCGGCGCTCGACGCCCGCGTGCGGGTGCAGCTGCGCGACGAGATCCGCCGCATCCACGAGGAAACCGGCGTGACCACGATCTTCGTCACCCACGACCAGGAAGAGGCGCTGTCGATCTCGGACCGGGTCGCGGTGATGAACCGGGGACAGATCGACCAGTTCGACAGCCCCCATGCGATCTATCAGCGCCCGGCGACGCCCTTCGTGGCGGGTTTCATCGGGGTTTCCAGCTGCCTCAGCGCCACGGTGGTCGACGCCGGCATGGTGCGGGTCGAGGCCGAAACCTTCGCCGCCCCGGCCGCGCGGGGGCTGGCCGCAGGCACCGCGGTGTCGATCTACCTGCGCCCAGAGGACGTGCGCCTGCTTCCCGCCGCGCAGACGGCGCAGCAGACCATGGCCCGGCGTGGCACGGTGCGGACCCATACCTTCATGGGCGCGATGACGCGGGTCACGGTACGGCTTGCCAACGGCGCGGATATCTTCGCCGACCTGGCCACGCCCGAGGCCGGCGATTTCCCCGCCGGCACCGAGATCGCCGTCGACTGGAACGCCGACCGCGCCCAGGTGCTGCCGGCCGCGCGCGAAGGCTGATACCCCCGACCCGCGCGGTCTGGCGCGGACTGTCCGGTGCGGACTGTCCGGTGCGGACGGTCTGGCGCGGGACTGTCCGGTGCGGGCGGCCCGGCCCCGGCGCCACCCCGGCCGCTAGCGGCTGGGATGGCCCATCACCTGGTTCTGCGGTGTCAGGAACAGCTGCCGGAAATAGCCGATCAGGCTTTCCGCCGCCGGGCTTGGCGCTCGGTGGCGGCCCCAGGCCAGGCCCACGTCCATCGTCGGGATCGGGTTCTTCGGCACCATGGTCAGGATCCGCCGCCCCTCCAGCGACCAGGGGCGATAGACCATGTCGGACAGGATCGTCACCCCCGAGCCGTTCGCCACCATCGAACGCACCGCCTCGACCGAGGAGGTGCGCAGATGCACCCTGGGCCGGTGCCGGGTCGTGCTCCAATACCGCATCGAGGTATGCGCCGCCTCGTCGATGGTCAGCATGATATAGGGTTCGCGCGCGATATCGCCGAAATCGATATCGTCGCGCTGGCTCAGCGGATGGCCGTTGGGCAGCCACAGACGCCGGGCCGAGCGCAGCAACGTCTCGACATGCAGCGCCGGGTTGGCGGTGTTCGAGGTCAGCATGATCGCCAGATCGTAGCGATCGGTGGCCAGCCCCTCCTCGATCGCCTCTCGGGTCAATTCGTGCACATGAACATCCAGCGCCGGGTAAAAGCGCCGCAGCCGATCCAGGTGGTAGGGCAGGAAATACCCGATCACCGTATAGGTCGCGGCGATGCTGATCTTGCCGCCCCTGGTGCGGGTGCGCCGCGTCAGTTGCTGGGCTTCTTCGAGCTTTTGCAGCACCTCGTAGCACGAGCCCAGCAATTCACGCCCTTCGGCGGTCAGCTCCATCCCGTGTCCGGTGCGATCGAACAGCGCGGTGTTGAACTCGGCCTCCAGTTCCTTGATCGCCGCGGTGATAGAGCTTTGCGAGATGTTCATAGCCAGCGCGGCCCGGCTGACCTGCCCGGTTTCGGCGGTGGCGACGTAATAGCGAATCTGGCGAATGTTCATCGGTTTCCTCGAAATCCGCGCGGAAAACAGGCAGGCCGGCGCTGCGACGATACCGGGCACTGCCGGCCAACCTGTTGAATTATAGACACTTCAAGTTTCAACCGATCTGCCTTGGTTATCGGAATATCCGATAATGTTAGTTTCAAAAATGCTAATTTACAAACGCTTCGCCCTCGCGAAACCTGATGGGGACAGAGGGATGGCAAGGCATTAGACGCATGATCACGATGGTCGACCTGAATTGCGACATGGGCGAGGGCTTCGGTCAATGGGTGTTGTCCGAGGCCCCGGACGAGGCGCTGATGGCGCTGATTTCCTCGGCCAACATCGCCACCGGATTTCATGCGGGCGATCCGAATTCGATGGACCGGGTGGCGCGGTTGGCGAAGGAATTCGGCGTCGGCATCGGCGCCCATCCGGGCTATCGCGATCTGCAGGGCTTCGGCCGCCGCACCATCGCCGCGCGGCCCGACGAATTGATCAACGACGTCCTCTATCAGGTTGGCGCGCTGCGTGAATTCGGCCGCCGCTACGGGCTGGGGCTGCAGCATGTCAAGCTGCACGGCGCGCTTTACATGGAGGCCGCCGCCAACGCGGCACTGTCCGAGGCGCTGGTCGATGCGCTGGCCCGCACCTGCCCCGATGCGCTGATCTTCTGCATGGCGGGGTCGCAGACCGAACGGGCCGCGCGCGCGGCGGGCCATGGCATTGTGCGCGAATTCTACGCCGACCGCGACTATGACGACAGCGGCTCGATCGTTTTCGCGCGCAAGGTATCACGCCCGGATCCGCAGGCCGTCGCGGACAAATGCCTGCGCGCATGCCGCGAGGGCACGGTCGAGACGGTCTCCGGCAACGCGATCGAGATCCCGTTTGAATCGATCTGCTTCCATTCCGACACGCCCGGCGCGCTGGAGATAGGCACCGCGATCCGCGCCACCCTGACAGAGAACGGCATTACCATCGCCCCGGCGGCGAACGTGGTACAATGACAAATTCCAACAAGGAGGCCACCATGAAAGAGATCCCGTCGCCCCTGCCCGGCACCTTCTATCACAAGCCCGCCCCCGACCAGCCGCCTTTCAAGGCAAATGGCGACGCGGTGGCGCCGGATGACACCATCGGCCTGGTCGAGGTGATGAAGACCTTCATCGAGGTCAAGGCCGAGGTCGCGGGCAGCTTTGCGGGCTATGTCGCGCAAGACTCCTCCCCCGTGCAGGCGGGCGACACGCTGGCGAAGGTGGAATAGGATGCCGATCCGCAGCCTTTTCATCGCCAATCGCGGCGAAATCGCGGTGCGGATCATCCGGGCCGCCCGCGCGCTGGGGATCGAGACGATCCAGGCCCATTCCGAGGCCGACGCCGACATGCTGGCGGTGCGGCTGGCCGACCGCGCGGTCTGCATCGGGCCGGCCAAGGCGGCCGACAGCTATCTGAACATCCCCGCCGTGGTTGCCGCCGCCCGAAAGGCCGGCGCCGACGCGGTGCATCCTGGCTATGGTTTCCTGGCCGAAAGCGCCGACTTCGCCCGCGCGGTGCGTGCCGCCGGCATGGCCTTCGTCGGCCCGGCGGCCGAGATCATCGACGCGATGGGCGACAAGGTGGCCGCGCGCTCGGCCGCGATCCTGGCCGGGGTGCCGGTGGTGCCGGGCTCGGACGGGCGGCTCGACGATATCGAGCGCGCCGTCGAAGTGGCGGCCCAGGTGGGTTACCCGGTGATGATCAAGGCGGCCGCCGGCGGCGGCGGGCGCGGCATCCGCGTGGCCGAGACCGAGGCCGACTTGCGCCGCCTCGCCCCCCAGGCGCGGGCCGAGGCCGAGGCAGCCTTTGGCGACGGCGGCATCTATCTGGAACGCGCGGTCCGCTCGCCCCGCCATATCGAGGTGCAGATCCTCGGCGACGGCACCGATGCGGTGCACTGCCATGAACGCGAATGTTCGCTGCAACGCCGGCGCCAGAAGGTCTGGGAAGAGGCCGGCGCCACCTGCCTGTCGCCCGAGACGCGCGCGGCACTTTGCGCCTCGGCGGTGGCGCTGGCGAAATCGGTGGGCTACGCGGGCGCCGGGACGCTCGAATACCTTTACGAGGAAGCCACCGACAGTTTCTTCTTCATCGAGATGAACACCCGCATCCAGGTGGAACATCCGGTGACCGAGATGACCACCGGCATCGACCTGATAGAGGAGATGCTGCGCATCGCCGGCGGAGAGCCCCTGCGGCTGCGCCAGCAAGACATCGCCGCGACCGGCCACGCCATCGAGGTGCGCATCAACGCCGAGGACCCTGCGCGCCAGTTCCTGCCCTTCCCCGGCCGCGTCGGCGCCCTGCAGATCCCCGAGGGCGACGGCCTGCGTTTCGACCACATGCTGTATGAGGGCTACCAGATCCCGCCCTTCTACGACAGCCTGCTGGGCAAGTTGATCGTCCATGCGCCGACCCGTGCCGAGGCGATCGCCAAGATGGCCGGGGCGCTGAAGTGTTTGAAGATCGACGGGGTGAAGACCACCATCCCCCTGCATCTGGCGCTGGCCGCCGACCCGCAGGTGCAGGCCGGGCGGTTCCATACCCAATGGCTCGAACCCTGGCTCGCCGGTGGCGGGCTGACCCGACACCAAGAGAAGGAGGCGGTGTGATGAAGACCCGGTATACCTTCGGCGGCGACGAGCAGGTCTATGTCGAGATCGACGAGGAGATGTCGCTTGACGCCTTCTTCGTCAGCCTCTCGATGTCGAACGCGGTGCGCGCGGCGAAGATCGACGGCGTGACCGAGATCTGCCCCGCCAATGCCTCTTTTCAGGTGCGGTTCGACCCCGACGTGATCGCACCCGACGAAATGCTGAGCCGCATCAAGGCGCTCGAGGCCGAGGCCGAACAGGCCGAGAAGCGCCTGACCACGCGGATCATCGAGATCCCGGTCTATTACCAGGATCCCTGGACGCATGAGACGCTGATGCGGTTTCGCGAGCGCCACCAGGACCCCTCGGGCAGCGATCTGGATTATGCGGCGCGGATCAACGGCTACGACGATGCCGCGGGCTTCATCGCGGCGCATCACGCGGCGCCGTGGTTCGTGTCGATGGTGGGCTTCGTGTCAGGGCTGCCGTTCCTTTACCAGCTGGTCGAGCGGGAAAAGCAGTTGGAAGTGCCGAAATACCTGCGCCCCCGCACCGACACGCCGAAGCTGACGGTGGGGCACGGCGGCTGTTTCGCCTGCATCTATTCGGTGCGCGGCGCGGGCGGCTACCAGATGTTCGGCATCACCCCGATGCCGATCTACGACCCCGAACAGAAGGTCGGCTACCTCAAGGATTTCATGGTCTTCTTCAAGCCGGGCGACATCGTCAAATGGAAGCCGATCAGCCGCGAGGAACACGACCGGATCGAAGCCGAGGTCGCCGCCGGCACCTATTTCCCGCGCATCGCCGAGGTGGAATTCGATCTCGACGCCTGGAACGCCGACATCGCCGGCACCAACGCGAAGCTGATGGAGGCCCTCGATGACGCTTAAGATCGTGAAACCCGGCCTGGCGACCTCGATCCAGGATCTCGGCCGGCCCGGCTATTTCCACCTCGGCATCCCCATGGGCGGCGCGATGGACCGGCTGGCGCTGCGCGCGGCCAACCTGCTGGTCGGCAATGACGAGGGCGCGGCCTGTCTGGAAGCGGCCTTCCTGGGGCCGGAAATCGAATTCACCGCCCCCGCCACCATCGCCGTCACCGGCGCCACCATGCCGGTGAAGGTGGACGGCGCGGAACATCCCGGCTGGACCGCGATCGCGGTGAAAGCGGGCCAGGTGCTGAGCTTTGGCTACCTCAAGGCCGGCGCGCGGATCTATATCGCGGTGTCGGGCGGCATCGCCACGCCGCCGGCGCTGGGCAGCCGCTCGACCTATCCGATCGGCGCGCTGGGCGGCGTCGACGGCCGCGCCGTGCAGGCCGGCGACGAATTGCCGGTGGGCCGGTCCGCCGGCGCGCCCGAGGGCCGCAGCGTCCCCCCCGAGCTGCGCCGCGCCGTGTCCCGGCCGGCCGAACTGCGGGTGCTGCCGGGCCTTTACATCCACCGCATCACCGACGAGGCGCGGGCGCGCTTCTTCGGAGAGGAATGGCAGGTCGCCCCCGAGGCCGACCGCATGGGCGTGCGCTTTCGCGGCGGCAGCCCCCTGGATTTCGTGCCCCGCACACCGCCCTTCGGGGCGGGATCGGACCCGTCGAACATCGTCGACGGCTGCTATTCCTACGGCTCGATCCAGGTGCCCTCGGGCACGGAGCCGATCGTGCTGCACCGCGACGCGGTGTCGGGCGGGGGCTATTTCACCATCGGTGCGGTGATCTCGGCCGACATGGACCAGATCGGACAATTGCAGCCGCACACGCCCGTCCATTTCATACCGGTCTCCATGGAGACCGCGCTTGCCGCCCGGGCCGAGCGCCGCGCGGCGCTGAACCGAATTCGCGAAGCGCTCGGCTAGAAGCGCGCGGATACCTCACCGATGGCGGACAACCGTCCCGAACGGAAGAACTGACAAGGAGGTCAGAACGATGAAACATACCCTGATGACGGCGCTCTTGGCGGGCGCGATGGTGCTGCCGGCGGCGGCGATGGCCGATTGGGCGCCCTACCCGGCCGAGAAGGTCGTGCCGCCCTTCAGCACCGACGGCAAATCCGAGCCGGTCACCTACACGCCGCTGAAGAAGGCCGAAAAGAAGTGGGACATCTGCGTGTCCTTCCCGCATATGAAGGATCCCTATTGGCTGGGCGTCGATTACGGCGTGGTCGAACAGGCCAAGGCCGAGGGCGTCAAGCTGCATGTGGTGGCGGCCGACGGCTATACCCACCTCAACCAGCAGATCTCGCAGATCCAGGACTGCGTCGCGGCGGGCGCGCAGGCGGTGGTGGTGGGGGCGATCTCCTACACCGGGCTGAACGGGCTGATAGAGCAGATGAAGGGCAAGGGCATTCCGTGGATCGACGTGATCAACGGCGTCTCGTCCCAGGATATCGCGGCGAAATCGTTGGTGTCGTTCTATACGATGGGCGCCGAGACCGGCAAATACCTGGCCGCCAAGCATCCCGCCGGATCGAAGGAAATCACCGTCGGCTGGTTCCCGGGACCCGCGGGCGCGGGCTGGGTCGAGGCCGCGAACAAGGGCTTCCTGGCGGCCGTGAAGGGGTCCGCCATCAAGGTACTGGAGCCGAAATACGGTGACACCGGCAAGGAGGCGCAGCTGAAGCTGGTCGAGGACACGCTGCAATCGAACCCCGACGTCAGCTATATCGTCGGCACCGCGGTGACCGCGGATGTCGCGCAGAACCTGCTGCGCCAGCGCGGATTGTCGAAGAAGATCAAGGTTCTGGCCTTCTACATGACGCCCGATGTCTACACCGGCATCAAGCGCGGCACGATCCTGGCGGCGCCGGCGGATTCGATGGTCATCCAGGGCCGGATCGCCATCGACCAGGCGGTGCGGATCCTGGAAAAGAAGGACTACATCAAGCATGTGGGTCCGAAGATCTTCGTCGTCGATCACGACAATGTCGACAAGACCCCGCGTGACGCGATCCTGCCGCCCAAGGGGTTCCGGCCGGTCTTCAACGTCGATTGAAATCTCCCCGACTCCGGGCCGGCCCTGCTGCCGGCCCGGGCTTTTTTCGATGCGGAGCCCCCGATGCTGATCCAGACCCGCCGGCTGACCAAGCGCTATCCGGGCGTCACCGCCCTGGACCAGGTCGATTTCGACCTGGCGGCGGGCGAGGTCCATGTCCTGTTCGGTGAGAACGGCGCCGGCAAATCCACCCTGATCGCGCTGCTGTCGGGTGCCGGCACGCCAACCTCGGGCACGATCGAGATCGACGGCGCCCCGGTCGCGTTCGAAAGCGTGGCCGAGGCGCAGGCGCACGGCATCTTCACCGTGTTTCAGGAATTCTCGCTGATCCCGACGATGAGCGTGGCGCAGAACATCCTGCTGGGCCGCGAACCCCGCCGCGGTCCCTTCATCGACACCCGCGCGCTGAAGGCCCGCGCGCGCGAGGTGCTGGCGGGGCTGGAGTTCGACCTGCCGGTCGATCAGCCTGTCTCGCGTCTCAGCCGCGCCGCGCAGCAGATGGTCGAGATCGCCAAGGCCTTCGTCGGCGCGCCCCGGGTGCTGATCCTCGACGAGCCCACCGCCTCGCTCTCGGATCACGAGGTCGACCACCTGTTCAAGTTCATCCTGCGGGCCCGGGCGCGCGGCGTGGGAATCATCTACATTTCGCACCGGATCCAGGAATTTGCCCGCATCGGCGATCGGGTGACGGTGCTGCGCGACGGCGCCAGGATCGACACCGTCCCGGTGGCCGGCACCTCCGAGGCCCGTCTGGTCGAGATGATGGCCGGCCGCGCCATCGCCGAAATCTACCCCAAGATCGCCCGCCGCCCGGGCAAGGAGCTGTTGCGCGTCGAGGACCTGCGCGCCGCGGGCGTCGCGGGCGTCGATCTGACCTTGCGCGCGGGAGAGGTGGTGGGGCTTGCGGGCCTTGTCGGTTCCGGAAAGTCGCGGCTGGTGCGCACGATCATGGGGTTGCAGCCGCCCTCGGCCGGCCGCGTCACGCTGAACGGGGCCGAGATCACCGGCCTGTCCACGGCGGCGGTGATGGCGCGCGGGCTGCATTACCTGTCGCCCGACCGCAAGGCCGAGGGGCTGATCCTGACGCGCAGCGCGCGCGACAACATCGGCATCGACCTGGCGATGAGCCCGGCCTTTCGCCGCGCCGGCTGGATCGACGCGGGCGCCGTGCGCCGCCAGGTGTCGCAGACCGCCGGGCGCGTCGAGCTAAGCCCCGACTACCTGCCGCGCCCGGTGTCGCAGCTGTCGGGCGGCAACCAGCAGAAGGTGCTGTTCGCCAAATGCTTCGCCCGCCCCGCGCAGGTCTATCTGCTGGATGAACCCACCGTCGGCGTCGACATGGGCACGCGCGCTGCGCTCTACCAATTGATCCGGCAACTGGCGGAGGCGGGCAATGCGGTGCTTGTCGTGTCCTCGGACCTGCCGGAGGTGATGAACCTGTCGCATCGGCTGCTGGTGATGGCCCATGGCCGCCTGCGGGCGGATCTGGAAGGGCCGGCGATCGCCGAGGACCAGGTGCTGAAACATTTCTTCGACGAAGCGGAGTCCGAGCATGCAGGCTGATCGACAAGCAACCCCGACCCGGGACAACCCGATCCGGCGGCTGTTCATAAAGGTGGGGGTGCTGCCCTTCTTTCTGGCCGTGGCGCTGGTGCTGTTCACCGCGCTGTCGCCGCGCTTCCTGAGCGCCGAGAACCTGATGAACGTGGCACGGCAGTCCGTCTATCTGGTGCTGGTGTCGCTGGGCCAGATGCTGGCGCTGATCTCGGGCGGGTTCGATCTGTCGGTGGGCACCGCCATCGCGGTGACCTCGGTGGTCTCGGCCCTGGCGATGACCACCTTCGTGGGCGCGATGCCGGTCTGGGCCGCGATCTTGCTGGGCTGTCTGGTGGGGTTGGCGGCGGCACTGCTGATCGGCCTGGTGAACGGGGTGGGCATCGCCTATTTCGACGTCTCGCCCTTCATCATGACGCTGGGTGTCTCGTCGGTCGGGGCGGGATTGGCGCTGTTCCTGACCGGCGGCGTGCCGGTGTCGGACCTGCCGCCGGAATTCGGAGACGCCTTCGGCTTCGGGCGGCTCTGGGGCGTGCCGGTGCCGGTGCTCGTCGCGCTGGTCTGCATCGCGGTAATGTGGGTGGTGATGGCGCGGATGGGGTTCGGCATCCGCATCTACGCGGTCGGCGGCAATATCAAGGCCGCGCATCTGTCGGCGATCAACACCCGCCGGGTGCTGTTGATGGCCTATGTCCTGTGCGCCCTGATCGCGGCGCTGACCGGGTTGTTACTGACCGCCCGGGTGGAAAGCGGCGACGCCACGCTGGGCGGCAACACGGCGCTTGAATCCATCGCCGCCTGCGTCATCGCCGGGGTGTCGCTGCGCGGCGGCATCGGCCGGGTCGAGAACGTGGTGCTGGGCGCCTTCTTCATCGTGCTGGTGCAGAACGGCATGAACCTGGCGCAGATCTCTTCCTACATGCAGATGGTGCTGCTTGGGCTGTTGCTGATCCTGGCCGTGATCCTCGATCAGGTGCGCTTTCGCATGATCATGAGCGGCAAGTGACCGACCCCGGGCACGAGATCGTGAGAAGGGGTGCAATCCGCGTGTGATGCGTTAGGACATGAGACAGCGAAACAGACAGGATGACCCCATGCGCCCGAACGCAACCCCCAAGACCCGCCGCCCCGCACTGGCCGCCGCCCTGACCGCCGCCCTGGCGGTCGCGGGGGCCTTCGGCCCGGCGGCCTGGGCCGACAGCGGCACGACCGCGGCGCCCGCGGCCCCCAAGGCAGCCGCCACCGCCACGGCGCCCGCGACCCCCAAGGCGCCCGCCGCCGCAGCCGCGCCCGCCGCCCCCGCAGCCACCGCCGACGGCACCGCATCGGCGGCCATCGCCGCGACGCTGGACAAGCTGTCGGGCGGCCGGGTGAAGGTGCTGCGGGTCTTTCCCGCGCCCGCCGGCCTGGTCGGCGTGGCGATCACCGAGGGCCCCGGCCGCAACGGCATCGTCTACATGACCGCCGACGGCAGCTACATCCTGCGCGGCGAGATCCTGAAATCCGACGGCACCAACGTCACCCAGGACGAGGCCGACCAATACCTGCCCAAGCCCCCGACCGCGGCGCAGAACTTCGCCGCGCTGGACCAGACCCATTCCTTCGTCTGGGGCAAGGCCAGCGCCAAGAAAGAGCTGTGGATCGTCTTCGACCCGAACTGCATCTACTGCCACAAGACCTATGAGGATCTGAAATCCGACGTCGCCAAGGGCGAGGTGAAGGTCCACATCATCCAGGTCGGCTTTCTCAAGCCCAGTTCTCTGGGCAAGGCCGCGGCCATCCTGGGGGCCAAGGATCCGGCAAAGGCGCTGGCGACCGACGAGGAAGGCTTTGACGTCGCCGCCGAGGAAGGCGGCATCAAGCCCGATCTGAGCAACTCGGACGCGGTCGCGCAGGTGAAGGCCAACAACGCCTGGATGCAGGCGCAGGGCATCGGCGGCACGCCATACCTTCTGTTCCGCGACGCCCAGGGCAAGGCCCATGCGATCGGCGGCTACGACCCCGACACCGCCAAGCTGCTGGCCGCCATCGGTGATGGCAAACCCGCCGCGAACTGATCGCCGCGCGAAAGATCGAAACGGCGGGGCGCCCGGTACGCCCCGCCGTTTTTCTTTGCCCTACCCCGGCCCGGGCGCGGCCGCGAGCCGCCCCTACGCCGTCGGCGCCGCGGCCTGTTTCTGGCGCGCGATCTCGGCGTTGCGCAGAAGAAAGCGCTGGATCTTGCCGCTCGGGGTCTTGGGCAGTTCGGTCACGAAGTCGATCTGGCGCGGATAGGCATGGGCCGACAGCCGCCGCCGCACCAGCTGCTGCAACGTCTCGCGCAGCGCATCGTCCCTGGTGGCGCCGTCGCGCAGGATGACGAAGGCCTTGACGATCTCGGTGCGCTGGGGGTCGGGCACGCCGATCACCGCGGTCTCGACGACATCGGGATGTTCCAGCAGCACGCTTTCCACGTCGAACGGCCCGATCCGGTAGCCCGAGGAGGTGATCACGTCATCCGCGCGGCCGATGAAGCTGACCGATCCGTCGGGTTCCAGCTCGACCGAGTCGCCGGTGCGGTAATAGCCGCCCGCGATCGCCGGGGTGTCGTTGTTCAGATAGCCGGTGAACCACAGCGCGGGCGAGCGCGCGATATCCACCGCCAGCGTGCCCGGCTGGTTCGGCCCCAGTTCGCGCCCGGCCTCGTCCAGCACCGCCATGCGGTAGCCCGGCATCGCCAGCCCGGCGGACCCCGCGCGCACCGGATGGTCCAGCCCGTGATGGTTGTTGACGCACATGCCCAGCTCGGTCTGGCCGTAATGGTCGTGGATCGGCACGCCCAGATGCTGGGCGAACCAGCGGATCACCTCGGGGTTCAGCGGCTCTCCGGCGGAACTGACCACCCGCAGTCGCCCCTTCAGCGCCGCCGCCGCCGCGGGCCCCGCAGCCAAGAGCAGCCGAAACGCGGTGGGAGAGCCCGCAAGGCTTGTCACGCCCAGCCCGTCGATGACGCGATAGCAGCTCTCGGCGGTGAAGCCGGCCTCGCAAAGCGTGGTCGCGCAGCCCAGCAGCAGCGGGCCGCAGACGGCATAGTAAAGGCCATAGGCCCAGCCGGGATCGGCAATGTTCCAAAACACGTCGTCGCGGCGCAGGTCGATGGCCTGGCGCATGTAAAGCCCGAAGGACAGCATCGCGAACAGCGGCACCGGCACCCCCTTCGGCGCGCCCGTCGTGCCCGAGGTCGACATCAGCATGAACAGATCCGTGCCGCGCCGCATCACCGGGGCGAACTCGGCCGGGGCCGCCGCCATCGCGGCGCGATAATCCAGATCTCCCTCGGGCAGCGCCGCGCCCTCGGCGCGCACCAGCACCACGCGGGGGCGGTTCGGCACCTCGTCCAGCTTGGCGCGGTTGGCGCTGTCGGTCACGATCACCTTCGCCCGACTGGTTTGCAGCCGCTGCTCGATCGCGCGGGGGCCGAAGGCGGTGAACAGCGGCTGATAGACCGCGCCCAGGCGCCAGGCGCCCAGGATCACCGCGATCAGCTCGACGCGGCGCGGCAAGAGGCCCGAGACCACGTCACCCGGCCCCACGCCCTGGGCGCGGAACAGATTGGCGGCGCGGGCCGACAGATCGCGCAGATCCTCGAAACTGTATTCGCTCAGCACCGCATCCGCCGACAGGCAGCGCAGCGCGATCCGGCCGGCGCCGCAATGGCGGTCGCAGCATTCGACGCAGGCGTTGACCGCGGCGTCGAGATCGCCCGCGAAGCCGCTTTTCTCGGCCTCCAGATCGAACCCGGACCAGGCCGCGCCATAGTCGGGACGCGGCGTCTCTTCAGGCCTATCCACCATCGCAAATCCTCCCTTCCTTCCCCTCGCCATCTTCGTACAGGAGCCGCGCGGCCAAAGGAAGCGGCGGGGGCGCTGCCCTTGGAGAGATCCCGCAACAGCGTGGCGTCGAAATCGCGCAGCACCGGGTTCCTCGTGGCCTATCCCGGCGGCGGCGGGGACTCGGCCGCCAGCGCCTCGGGGGTGGCCTTCAGGCTGTCATGGATCATGCCGAGGCCCGCGGCCTCCATCCCATCGCGGCGACCATGGGCCGGAACCAGGGCAGGCCTTGCCCGAATTTCGGGGCTTGATCTTGCGGGCGGCCTCGCTCTCGTGCTTCGGCCCGGCGCCTCCCCCTCCGCGATCTGGCCCCACCCTGCTCCGCCCCCCCCCGGATCAGGCCCCGGCCCGATCCGGGCCACCGCGATGTCGGGGCGGCCAGGTTCGAAGTACGCCAAGCGTGTGACGGGCGATGATCAGGTCTTCGTCCGTGGGGATCACGAAGGCCGGAACCGCGGCGCCCTCGGGGCTGATGCGCGGCCCGTCCGCTTCATTGGCCGCCGGGTCCAGCCGCAGGCCCAGCCAGGCAGCCGCCTCGATCACCCGGGCGCGCACCTGGGCCGCGTGCTCTCCGATGCCGCCGGTGAAGATCAGCGCGTCAAGCCCGCCCAGCGCGGCCGCCAGCGATCCCAGCTCGCGCCCGATGCGGTAGGTGAACAGATCCACCGCCTCGCGCGCCTGCGCCGCATCGCTGGCCAAAAGCCGGCGCATGTCGCCCGAGATCCCCGACACCCCCAGCAGCCCCGAGCGGCGATAGAGCAGATCACCAAGCTCGGCCGCGCGCATGTCCTTCTCGGCCATCAGATAAAGCAGCACCCCGGGGTCGATCGCGCCCGAACGCGTGGCCATCGGCAGCCCGTCGAGCGCCGAGAACCCCATGGTCGAGGCAACCGAGCGGCCCTGATGCACCGCGCACATGCTGGCGCCGCCGCCGAGATGGGCGATGACCACCCGGCCACCGGCCGCCGGCCCCAGATGCGCGTGCAGGGTCGAGACGATGTATTCATAGGACAGGCCGTGGAAGCCGTAGCGCCGGATGCCCAGGTCGTGCAGCGCGCGCGGGATCGCGTAGCGGCTGGTCAGGGGGGCATTGGTGGCGTGAAAGCCGGTATCGAAACAACCGACCTGCGGCAGGCCCGGATGGCTATGCGCCAGCGCCCGCACCGGGGCCAGATTGTGCGGCTGATGCAGCGGCGCCAGCGGGTTCAGCGCCGCCAGCCGCCGCACGATCGCCGGCGTCAGCCGGACCGGCGCGGCGAAATCCGGCCCGCCATGCACGATCCTGTGGCCCGCCCCGATCAGCCGCAACCCGGCGCCGTGGGCCTCGGTCCAGGTCAGAACGCGTGCCAGCACGGACTCGTAGCCCCCGTCAGGATCAAGATCCTCCTCGATCGCCTCGCCCGCGCCCCGCGCCTCGGCCCGGATACGCAGATGTGGACGCCCGTCCAGCCCCTCGGCCCGGCCCCGGGCCAGCGGCCGGGGATCGCCACCGCCGTCCGGCACCGCGTAGAGCGTGAACTTCAGGCTGGTCGAGCCCGCGTTCAGGATCAGAAGCGCGTCGGTCATGCCGGGTTTTCCTTTGCGGTGGCTACCCCGCCCGTGGTGACATGCGCATGGATCAGCGCCGCCACCGCGCAAGAGGCCAGCCGGCTTTGGGCGCTGTCCGCGCGGCTGGTCAGAACGATCGGGACCCGCGCGCCCAGCACCACGCCCGCGGCCTCGCTGTTGGCCAGATATTTCAGTTGTTTGGCCATCATGTTGCCGGCGTCCAGATCGGGCGCCAGCAGGATATCGGCGCGGCCCGCCACCTCTGACCGGATATGCTTGATCTCGGCGGCCAGCGTCGAGACCGCGTTGTCGAAGGCAAGGGGCCCATCCAGCACGCCACCGGTGATCTGGCCGCGTTCGGCCATCTTGCACAGCGCGGCGGCGTCCAGCGTCGAGGGGATGCGCGGATTGACCGTCTCGACGGCAGACAGGATCGCGACGCGGGGCGCGGCGATGCCCAGCGCATGGGCCATGCCGATCGCGTTTTGCACGATGTCGCGCTTGGCCTCCAGGTCGGGGGCGATGTTGATCGCGCCGTCGGTGATGAACAGGGGCCGGTCGGTGCCGGGCACATCCATCAAGAAGACATGGCTGATGCGCCGCCCGGTGCGCAGGTTCATCTCCGGGCGCAGGACGGGGCGCAGGAATTCGTCCGTGTGCAGGCTGCCCTTCATCAGCGCGTGGACCTTGCCGTCATGCGCCATGCGGGCGCCTTCCTCGGCGGCGGCGTCGGAATGTTCGGTCGCCAGCAGCGGCCAGGGCGACAGGTCCAGACCGGCGGCCTGCGCCGCGGCGCGGATGCGCGCCTCGGGTCCCACGAAGACGGGCGATATCAACCCCGCCCGCGCCGCCGCGACCGCACCAGACAGGGCGTTGGGTTCGACCGGATGAACGACCGCGATGCGCAATGGCGGCAATCGGGCCGCCTGGGCGATCAGGCGGTGGAACTTGGCGCCGCGCTCCTCGATGATCAGCCCGGGGCGCGTGGCGGGACCGGGTTGCATGGCCTCGGCCGGGGCGATCACCTCCAGCCGCCCCTCGAACACCGGCGCATCCAAGGGCCCGGTGGCCCGGCACCGCAGGCCGACGGTACGGGTGGCGGCCCTCACCGTTTCGACGGTCAGAGTCAGATCCAGCGTCTCATCCACTTGCGGCGCGGCGTGGAACTGCAGCTCGGCCCGCGCGATCCGGCTGCCCAGGCCCGGCAATTCGCCGCCCACCAGCGCCCCCAGCATCAGCCCCGCCCAGGCGGTTGGCCCGCTGTCCGTGGCCACCGCCACCTGCCCCCCCGCCAGCGCCGCGATCAATTCCAGATCACGCAGCGTCAGCTTGCGGACAAGCCGGGCGCTGTCGCCGGGGCGGATCCGGTCCACCGTGCGGCTGAGGATCGGCGGGGGTGTCTCGGTCATGGGGCCTTGTTGGTCATAGGGCCTTGCCTGTCATGAATGCGCCGCGCCGATGCGTGTCGCGCGACATGGATGGACGCGGTAGGTGGGCGAAACCACCGTGCCGCCCCCCGCAATTCCTTGATAGCGTCCTGGCAGGTCTTCGTGATTGATCTGGATCACGCCCCGGCGCGATCCCGGCGCGATCCCGGTGCGCCGGGGCGCCGCATCAGCGTGGGGCTTCGGTGCCCCGCGGCCCGGCCCCGCCGCTAGCCCACCTGGCGGCCGTGGGCCCAGACGCCGCGGATCACCGGCTGATCTTCCACCTGCGCCACCCGCACCAGATCGGCATGCAGCCCCGGCGCGATGCGGCCACGATCCTCCAGCCCCGCTGCGCGGGCCGGGGCGGCGGTGACGGTGGCGATGGCGCGGGGCAGATCATCCCACAACCGCGCCAGACCAAAGGCCGCCAACAGCAGCGCCGAAGGCACATAATCCGACGACAGGATGTCCAGAAGCCCAGCCTGGGCCAGTTCGCGCGCCGCCACATTGCCCGAATGCGACCCACCCCGGATCACGTTGGGCGCACCCATCATCACCGCGATCTTGTGGTCGTGACAGGCCTGGGCGGCTTCCAGCGTGGTGGGGAATTCCGCCAGGCGGATGCCGTATCCGGCGCTGACGGCGACATGATCGGCGGTGGTGTCGTCGTGACTGGCCAGCACGGCGCCCAGCCGCCCCGCTGCCGCCACCGCCGCGGCCTCATGCGCCGCGCCCAGGCGGTCGCGCGTGGCGGTCTGCTGGCTGACATGGGCCTCGAATTCGGCCTCGCTGAGGCCGTGCTTGCCAATGACGTAATCGCGCAGCTTCGACACGTCGCGGAACTGGCGCTGCCCCGGCGTGTGATCCATCAGCGACAGGATGCCGACCCGGTCGTCGGGGCCGAACTCGGCCAGTTCGTCGATCAGCGTCTCGGAACAGATCTCGGCCCGCAGATGCAGGAAATGGCTGATCTTCAGCAGGCCCCGCGCCCGGATCGCCAGCAATTCGCGCGACAGCGCCCGTGCGTAGCTGCCGTATCCCAGCCGTTCGTTGGAAACGACCGAACCCACCCGCATCGCGTCGAACACCGTGGTGATGCCGCAGCCCGCCAGTTCCGCGTCATGCGCCAGGATCGCCGCCGGATGCGGCCAGTCCACCCTTGGGCGCGGCTCGATATGGCGCTCCAGATTGTCGGTATGCAGCTCGATCAGGCCGGGGATCAGCAGATCCTCGCCGCAGTCGACGGCGCCGGATGCGCGGGTCGGGCCCTCGTCCATCGCGCAGATGCGGCCCCCAGAGATCGCGAGGCTGCCACGCACCACGCCAGCCTCGGTCACGATCCGCGCATTACCCAGTATCAGATCCGTCATCGTCTTTTCCCTTGCACCCCGGTCCCGACGCGGCCAGCGTCACCGAATTGTCTTCTGTTGCTGTCAGAAACCGGCCCATGACCGATTACGCCCGTTACGCGATCTATTACACTCCCCCGCCCGGTGCGCTGGCCGATTTCGGCGCACGTTGGCTGGGCTGGGATGCCGCCCGGGGGCGTGCCCGCGCGCATTTCGACCTGCCCGCCCTGCCCCGCCCGGTGGCGGACCTGACCGCCGCACCGCGCAAATACGGCTTTCACGGCACGCTGAAGCCGCCGTTTCGCCTGGCCCCCGGTCAAAGCCGCGCGACGCTGGACACCGCGCTGGAGGATCTTGCCGCCAGGCTTGCCCCCGTCACCCTGGCCGGGCTGCGGCTGGCGCGGCTTGGCGGTTTCCTGGCACTGGTCCCCGAGGGCGAAGCCGCCGCGCTGGCCGCGCTGGCCGCCGAGGTGGTCGCGCGCCTCGATGCCTTCCGGGCACCGCCAACGCGAGACGAACTGCAACGCCGCCGCGCCGCCGGGCTGAGCCCCGCGCAAGAGGCGAACCTTCTCCGCTGGGGCTATCCCTATGTGATGGAGGAGTTCCGCTTTCACCTGACACTGACCGGCGCGCTGCCGCCCGAGGCGGCCGAGGCCACGCGCGCGGCGCTTGCCCCCGTGCTGGCGCCGCTGCAGCCGCGGCCCTTCGTGCTGGACGCCCTGAGCCTTTGTGGCGAGGATGGGGCAGGTCGTTTCCATCTGCTTCACCGCGTGCCGCTGTCGGGCTGAAGCGCGGCCAGAAGCATCGCAACCGCGCCATCGAGCGGGCCTGAATTGTCGATCTCCGTCACCGCCACGCCCGCAGGCAGCCCCGGCAGCACCAGATCCGCGCGCGCCAGCCGTGCCCCGATCTGATCCGCGCATTCGCGGCCGCGGGCGGCCAGGCGGGCAGCCAGGACCTCTGGCCGGGCGGTGATGTGCAGCACGCGCAGCGCCGGAAAGGCGGCGGCCGCCTCGGCCAACCCGGCGCGCGAGCCGTTGAACAGCACGTCCCGCCCCGCCGCCAGATCGGCGCGCACCGCGCCCGGCACCCCATAACGCAGCCCATGGGCGCGCCAGTGCAGCACGAACGCCCCCGCCGTCATCCGACGGGCGAATTCCGCCTCGTCCACGCCCTCGAAATCCTCGCCGCCGGCCTCGGTCGGGCGGGTGATCACCCGCCGCGCCAGCACCACCCCGGGCCGCGCCGCGCGCACCGCCTGCATCAGCGTGTCCTTGCCCGCGCCCGACGGCCCGACCACGGCGAAGAGCCGTCCGCTCATGCCCGCGCCCCCCGCGTCGCGAAGGCGGTGACATCGACCTCGCGGTCGGCCACCTCGGCGCGAGCCTCCAGATCGTGGAAGATCCCCACGATCGCCGCGCCGCGCGCCTTGGCCTCGGCGATCAGTTCCAGCACCACGGCGCGGTTGGCGCCATCAAGGCTCGCGGTCGGCTCATCGAGCAGCAGCGCCGGATAGGGATGGGCAAAGCCGCGCGCGATGTTCACCCGCTGCTGTTCGCCCCCCGAGAAGGTGGTGGGCGAAAGCGGCCACAGCCGTTCGGGGATATTGAGCCGCGCCAGCAGCGCCCGCGCCCGGTCGCGCGCCGCCTCGCGCGCCGCGCCGGCCGCCAGCGCCGGTTCCGCCACCACATCAAGCGTCGGCACCCGCGGCACCACGCGCAGGAACTGGCTGACGTAGCCCAGCACCTCGCGCCGCAGCGCCAGGATCTCACGCGGGGGGGCCCGCGCCACATCCACGCCGCCCACCAACACCTGCCCGGAGGCCGCCAGATAATTGCCGTAGAGGATGCGGATCAAGGTGGATTTACCGGCACCAGAGGCCCCCGTCAGCGCCACGCATTCGCCAGGCGCGACCGATAGGCTGGCGCCCCGCATCACTTCGATCACCGCGCCACCCTGATTGTGCAGCGTGAAGCTTTTCGAGACGTTTTCCACCCGGATCATCGCGTTACACCTGCAAAACAGAAGAGACCAGAAGCTGGCTATAGGGGTGCTGCGGATCGTCAAGCACCTGATCGGTCAGCCCGGTCTCGACCACGCGGCCCGATTTCATCACCATCAGCCGGTCGGCCAACAGCCGCACGACCGCCAGATCGTGGGTCACGATCACCGCGCTAAGCCCCATGTCGCGCACCAGCCCGCGCAGAAGATCCAAAAGCCGCGCCTGGACGCTGACATCGAGGCCCCCGGTCGGTTCATCCATGAACACCAGCCGCGGACCGGACACCAGATTGCGCGCGATCTGCAGCCGCTGCTGCATGCCGCCCGAGAAGGCCGAAGGCCGATCGTCCATGCGCGCGCCGTCGATCTCGACCCGGCCCAGCCAGTCGCCGGCACGGGCGCGGATCGCGCCGTAGTTGCGCGCGCCCACCGCCATCAGCCGCTCTCCGACATTGCCGCCGGCGCTGACGTTCATGCGCAGCCCGTCGCGCGGGTTCTGATGAACGAAGGCCCAGTCGGTGCGCAACAGCCGCCGCCGCGCGGCCTCTGGCATCGCGGTCACGTCCTGCGCGCCGCTACCCGCGCCCGCGTCATAAAGGATGCGCCCCGTGTCCGGCGTCAGATGCCCCGCAAGGCAGCCCAGCAAGGTGGACTTGCCAGAGCCGCTTTCGCCGACGATACCCATCACCTCTCCGGGCCACAGATCAAACCCCACGCCTTCGCATCCGATCCGCGCGCCGTAGCGCTTGGTGACGCCCTCGACCTGCAGCAGCGGGCTCATGCCGCGCCCTCCGCCCGGCGCCCGGCGCAGTAATCGGTGTCGGAACAGACAAACATCCGCGCGCCCGTGTCGTCGGTGATCACCTCGTCCAGATAGCTGTCGGTCGCGCCGCACAGGGCACAGGGGTGATCAGGTTTCGAGGCCTCGAACGGATGGTCCTCGAAATCGAGGCTGACGACGCGGGTATAGGGCGGCACCGCGTAGATGCGTTGCTCGCGCCCCGCGCCGAACAGCTGGATCGCGGGGCTTTCAAGCTTTGGGTTGTCGAATTTCGGGATCGGCGAGGGATCCATCACATAGCGCCCCGCCACCTTCACCGGATAGGCGTAAGAGGTCGAGATCGCGCCATGCCGGGCGATATCCTCGTAAAGCTTTACATGCATCAGGCCGTAATCCTCCAGCGCGTGCATCCGGCGGGTTTCGGTTTCCCGCGGCTCCAGAAAGCGCAGCGGTTCCGGGATCGGCACCTGATAGACCAGGATCTGCCCCTCGCGCAGCGGCGTTTCGGGGATCCGGTGCCGGGTCTGGATCAGCGTGGCCTCGGCAGTGCGTTCGGTGGTGGCGACGCCGGCGGTACGGGCGAAGAAGCCGCGGATCGACACCGCGTTCGTGGTGTCGTCGGCGCCCTGGTCGATCACCTTCAGCCGATCCTCGGGCACCAGGCAGGCGGCGGTGACCTGCACGCCGCCGGTGCCCCAGCCATAGGGCATCGGCATCTCGCGGCTGGCAAATGGCACCTGATAGCCCGGGATCGCCAGCGCCTTCAGCAATGCGCGGCGGATCATCCGCTTGGTCTCTTCGTCGAGATAGGCGAAGTTGTAATCTTGCATCCCGTCAGTCATCCGGGGCCTCCCCGGCCGCAGCACGAAGTTTACGCACAAGTTCAATTTCGGACTGGAAGTCCACGTAATGCGGCAGTTTTATGTGTTCCAGAAATCCCGTCGCCTGGATGTTGTCGGCGTGTTGCAGCACGAATTCCTCGTCCTGTGCGGGGGCGCCGGTGTCGTCCTCGCCCAGTTCGCGCCAGCGCAGGGCGCGGTCGACCAGCGCCATCGAGATCGCCTTGCGCTCACCATGGCCGAAGACCAGCCCATAACCGCGCGTGAATTGCGCGGGCTCGGTCTTAGACCCGGCGAACTGGTTTACCGTCTCGCATTCGGTCACTTCGACCTCACCGATCTCGACCGCGAAGCCAAGTTCCGGAATTTCCATCTCAACTGAACATGTTCCGATACGAAGCTCACCCACGAATGCGTGATTGCGCCCGTAGCCGCGCTGGGTCGAATAGGCCATTCCCAGAACGAACCCCTCATCCCCGCGCGTCAGCGCCTGCTGGCGCAGGGCGCGGCATGCGGGAAATTCCAGCGGCGCGCGCGTCAGGTCGGGGGGCGCATCCTCTGCCTTAGCTTCATCCTGTATCAGACCTTCTTGATTGAGAAATTCCGTCACCCTTGGCTTCGGGCGAAGGTCGGGCGCGGCGCGCTCCGCTTCGGGCTGCGCGGCTTCGGCGGCCAGCTTGAAATCCAGCAGCCGGTGCGTGTAATCGAAGGTCGGGCCCAGCACCTGGCCGCCGGGCAGATCCTTGAAGGTGGCGCTGATACGGCGGTCGCAGGCCATGGCGCCGGTGTCGACCGGAAGCGTGGCGCCCAGGCGCGGCAGCGTGGTGCGATAGGCGCGGATCAGAAAGATCGCCTCGATCAGATCGCCCCGCGCCTGCTTGATCGCCAGCGCCGCCAGATCGGGATCGTACAGCGAGCCCTCGGCCATCACCCGGTCCACCGCCAGCGTCAACTGACCGCGGATCTGCGCCACCGACAACTCGGCCACCCCCGGGTCGCCGCGCCGTTCCTCGGCCAGCCAGGCATGGGCGTTCTCGATCGCCCGCGCACCGCCCTTCACCGCCACATACATCAGCCGGCCTCCACTTGCGTCGTGCGCGGCAGCGCGGCCAGTTGCGCGCCGGCGGTGAAGAAGAAATCGAGCCCCAGCGGAAAACGCGCCGCGTTACTGCGAAAGCCCGCGATCCCGGGCAGGGACAGATGCGTTGCATCGCGGATGCCCGGGCCGGTGAGGCGCGCGCCTTCGGGCCGCAACGCGGCGCATTCGACGATCAGCGTGGCCGACCGGTCCGGGTAGTCGGCCGTGCCCTGGGCATATTCGTCCAGCGCCCCCAGCGCCGGCCAGCCCCCCACGGCGAAGCGCGCCGCCCCGCGCCCGACCAGCGGCGCGCCCGTGTGGAAGGTCACCCAGGCGCGGACATCGGCGCCGTCGTGGCCGGGCGCAAGATGAAGCGGCGTGCCGCCATCGCACAGCATCAGCAGCAACGTGGCCGCGGCGGAGGAAAGCGGCGCCGGCGCCCGGGCGCCCTCGATCCGCCGGATCGTGCCGGGGCGGGCCATCGCTTCCAGCGCGGCGCGAAAGGCGCGGGCCGAATCCATCGGCGGATCTGAAAAACCGCCGCCAAGAGGTTGCGTCTCCATCAGTCTTCCCCCCGCACCATGGTGAAGAACTCCACCTTCGTGGCCGCTGCCTTTTCGGCGCGAAGCCGCCGCGCTGCCGCTGCTTCCTCTGCCAGCGGGGCGATCACCGTGGCCTCGACCTCGGGCGCGCGCGCACCCTGCATGAGCGCATCGACCAGCGCCGCCTGACGCGCGTGCCGCCGGTCGCGGCCCTGCACATGGCCGTGGCCCACTGTGCCATCCGGCAGCCGCAACGCGCAGCGCGTCACCGTCATCTCACCCAGGTTGAACGGCGCGCCGGTGCCGCCCATCCGGCCGCGCACCATCACCGCCCCCACCTCGGGCGGGCGCAGCCAGTGAATTGCCGGCTCCTCACCCAGCCGCGCCACACATTCCGCCAGACGCTCGGGCCGGGCCTTCGCCAGCACCCCCATCCAGCATCGCCGCGCCGCAATCATTTCGACTTCCGCCATCGCCATTGGACAATTTACCGACTTGTCTAGATTGATATACAACTATACAAATCATACCCGCGCCGCGCCGCCGCAGGAACCCCTCGTTTGGTGAAATTTAGGTAACATGCCCGCATCCGACCCCCCGACACCGCCCGCCGCCCCGCGCACGCCGCTGTGGCAATCCATCGCCGCCACGCTCGGGGCCGAGATCGCCGCGGGCCATTACCGCCCCGGCGACAAGCTGCCGACCGAGGCCGAGCTGTCGCGCCGCTTCGGCGTCAACCGACACACCGTGCGCCGCGCGCTGGCCGATCTGGCCGATCGCGGCCAGGTGCTGCCGCGCCGCGGCGCCGGGGTTTTCGTGCGCCACAGGCCGACCGAATATCCGCTGGGCCGCCGGGTACGCTTTCACCGCGCGGTCGAGGCCAGCGGCCGGCTGCCAGGCCGCCGCATCCTGCGGCTCGAGACCCGCCCCGCCACCGCCGAGGAAGCCAGGCATCTGGCGCTGCCCCCGGATGAGCCGGTGCTGGTCTGCGAGGGTCTGTCGCTGGTCGGCGCGGTGCCGATCGCGCATTTCCACAGCCTCTTTCCCGCGACCCGGCTGCCGGGCATCGGCGCCGCGCTGGCCGAGGTCGCCTCGATCACCGAGGCGCTGCGCCGCGCCGGCGTCGCCGATTACACCCGCCGCCAGACCCGGCTGTCGGCCGAGCCGGCGGATGCGACCCTGGCGCTGCATCTGGGACTGCGCGAAGGCGATCCGGTGCTGAAATCCGAAGGCCTGAACTGCGACCCGCAGGGCCGGCCGGTGGAATTCGGCACCACCCGCTTCGCCGGCGATCGCGTGGCCATCACCGTGGGGTCCGATCCAGAGGACGGGAACGCGGGGGAAGATGCTGACCACGCAATGAAAAACAAGGAAAAACGTCACGCGGACGATACATCCCCAGGGTAGAGTGCGGGCAAAGAGCAGGCCTTAAACAGTGCCCGAGGCAGGACATGACGATGACGCTTCCCCCCCTGCGCCTGACCGGCGCGACGGTTCTTCGCGATGCGCGGCTTCTGCCCGAGGCGATCGGTCTGGCCGATGGCATGCTGACCGATGCCGCCCTGCCCGAGGTCGATCTGACCGGCTATCTGGTGCTGCCCGGGATCGTCGATCTGCATGGCGACGGGTTCGAGCGCCACATCGCGCCGCGCCCCTCGGCGCCGATGCCGCTGGCCTTCGGTCTGCGCGCCGCCGAACGAGAAGCCGCTGCCCATGGCCTGACCACCGCCTGGTTCGCCCAAAGCTGGAGCTGGGAAGGCGGGCTGCGCGGCCCGGACCATGCCGAACGGGTGATGGCGGCGCTGGCCGAACACCGCGCCGAGGCGATGCTGGATCTGCGCCTGCAGATCCGCTGCGAAACCCATCTGTTCGACGAGGACGATCGCCTGCTTGCCGCGATCGGCCGCTTCGGGGTGGATTATGTGGTTTTCAACAACCACCTGCCCGAGGCGATCTTGCTGGCCGAGGCCGGGTCCCCGACCCTCGCCGCCTGGGCCGAGCGCGACGGCTGCGCGCCGGAAACCTTCCGCAGGCGGCTTTACGATGCGCTGGCGCGGGCCCGGTCGGTTCCGCGGCGGCTCTTGACGCTGGCGCGGGCCTTCGATGCGCTGGGCCTGCGCTATGGCAGCCATGACGACCCCGACGGCGCGACACGCGACTATTTCCATGCGCTGGGCGCGCGGATCGCGGAATTCCCGCAATCGCGGGGGGCCGCCTCGGTCGCGCGCACGCTGGGCGACCCGGTGCTGATGGGGGCGCCGAACGTGGTGCGCGGCGGCTCTCAGGCGGGGCATGTCGCGGCGCGCGATCTGCTGGTCGAGGGGCTGGTCGACGCTTTGGTGTCGGATTATCACACCCCCTGCCTGCCAGCCGCCGCCTGGGCGTTGTCCGATTGCGGCCTGCTGCCCTTCGCCCGCGCGTGGGAGATGATCTCGACCCGCCCGGCGGCGATCATGGGGTTGGCCGACCGGGGCACGCTGGCACCGGGGCAGCGCGCCGATCTGGTGATCATGAACCCCCGCACCCGGGGCATCGAGGCCACGATCGCGGGCGGCCGGCTGGCCTATCTGGCGGGCGAGGCCGGCGCCCGGTTGCTGGCGCGCACCCCGGGCCTGCGCTACGCCGCCGAATAGGCGGCGGTACGGGCCCGGAGGCGGATGCTCACATCCAGATCGGGTTGCTCCAGGCGCGGCGCCCGGCACGGTCGATCACCGTCACCCGGATCCAGGGACTGGAGTGGAAACGCATCAGCGGCACCTCGGTCGAGGTCATGGATTGGCCATGTACCGCGGTCGCGGCCGAGCCCTGCCCCTGCACGATGACGCTGGCTACTGCGGAACTGTCGACCCGGATCGCACCCTTGCCCAGTTCGACCCCGCGCAACTCGGGTCCTTGCGAGGAATAGAAATCGCCCGCCTTCAGCGCCGCCAGCAAGGCCTCGGGGGTGTTTTCCTCGGCCTTGACCATGACCCAGCCGCCGAAATGGTCGGGCTCGGTGAAATGCGCGTCGTCGGTGGCGATCAGATGCAGCCGGCGGCCTTCGCTTAGCAGCAGGTCCGCGGTATGGGCGCCGTCGGCGCGATCGCAGCCCATGGCGCAGCCGTGGTTGTAGATCTCGACGGCATGGGCCGCGTCGATGCCGCGCGCGTCCTCCAGCGTCAGGCCCGACCATTGCGGATGGGCGATGGCGACGAAGGCCCCCGCGTCACGCGCGCGCCGGGCGATCTGGGCGCCGCTTTCCTGATCCTCGACCGGAAGGAAACCGGGCGCGTTCGGCGGGGTGAAATCCTCGGGCAGGCCGACGGCCAGGATATGCCACAGCTCACCGTTTTGCATCGCGCCGGAATGCAGCTCGGCGCCGAGGATGGTGGTGAAATCGTTGCGCCGGTATTCCTTGGTGTCGGTGATCGGGTATTGGTACATGCCGATGAAATGATCGGTCAGCGCCAGGAAATCATACCCTTCCGCGCGGTAGCGGCGGCAGACCTCCTCGGCCGTCAGGCAGCCGTCGGAGCGATCCGAATGGGTGTGCAGATTGCCGCGCCAGAAGCGGCCCGGGGCGGTGAAGGCGGAAAGCATCGTGAACTCCTTGTTGATCGTCCGCCGCCCTACATGTGCCAGGCGAAGGATTTGTGACGATTCCCTGAAACCGCTTTTAGCCGGGGCGAATGCCGGATCCCATCATCTTTGCCCGGCCGCGGCCGGCGGGATCACAGCCCCGCTCCGCGTGGGATATTTCGGCCAAGGAGAAGACCGAAGCGTGCCTGTCACTTTACTTTCCGGTGACGCTGTCGCCGGGGATGCGGCGGCCGCGCCCCGGTGGCGGACCCTTAGCCGTCGAACGCCCGCGCGCCCTGGGCCGTCCCCTGCGACACGGGGTTGGCCGGGACCGCCTCGACCCCGTCCAGCAGCCGCTTCAGCCCCGCGGTCAAGCGCTCCAACCCCTCGTCACCAAGGACTCGCGCCAGCTCGGCCTGCAATTCGGCCTCGACCCCGGAAAGCGACTCGAAGATCTGCGCGCCGCGCCGGGCACGGTAGATCAGAACCTTGCGGCGGTCGTTCGCATCCGGCGCCCGATAGACCAGCCCCGAGGAAACCATCCGGTCGACGATCTTGGTGAGGGTGGGAGAATCGACAAACACCACCGCCGCCAGACTGCCCATCGAGCGGCCATCGGTTTGCGTCAGCGCCTCGAGAATGCGATATTGTTCAACGGACAGGCCAACCGCCTTGATCCGCTGCGCGATGAACTCCTCGACGTTGCGATGAACGCCGCGGACCAGATTCGAAAATCGCATGCCTGCCTCCGCCTCGATCGTTAGATATTCAATAGTTGAAAGTTGTAGTTTGATGCCAGCGAATTTCCAGCCGTTGCCCGAACAATGGTATTTGCCCAATTATTAGGCAGCATTCGCAGGGGTTGTGCCCCAAACCCGGCCCGCGCGGGTTCCGCTTTGCGCAACAGCGCGGCTGCCCTACAGTCACCTTCGCGGCATCTGCGATTTCCGGCTCTCGGCCCTCCACGCCTTGCATGGATCTTGCCGCGAAACTCGCTACGGGGCCAGCCCGAAAGACGAAGGGGAATTCCTTGCGCAGGGTGCAGATCGGCCTTTTGATCCAGCAAACCGGCCCGGCCGGCATCTGGTCGCCCTCTGCCGAAGCCTGCGCGCGCCTGGCGGTCAGTGAAATCAACCGCCACAGCGGGATCCTGAAACAGCATGTCGAACTGGTGGTCCAGGATGCCGGCACCAGCGCCACCGATGCCCATGCCGCCACCCGCCGGGCGCTGCGACATGGCGCCCACGGCATCGTGGGGATGCTGCCCAGCTATGCCCGCCGCGCCGTTGCCGATGCCGCGATGAACGCCGTGCCCTTCATCTATACCCCGCAATACGAGGGCACCGCGGCAGAGGCCCAAACCATCACCACCGGCGAAACCGCGGCCGAATTGCTGGCGCCCGGCCTGCACTGGCTGTCGGAACACCGCAAGGCGCAGAGCTATTTCCTGTGCGGCAGCGATTACGTCTGGCCCCGCGCCAGCCTGTCGATCGCCCGCGCCATGATCCCGCGCTTCGGCGGAAAGGTCGTGGGCGAGGCATTCACCCCGGTCGGCACCGATACCTACGACGGGCTGATCGAACGCATCAAGCGCGCCCGGCCCGATGTGGTGCTGCCCTATTTCCTGGGCACCGACGGGATTTCCTTCAACCGCAGCTTCCATGAGGCCGGCCTTTGCCCGCGCGTGCTGCGCTTCACCTCGGCCATCGACGAGACCATCGTCTACGGCCTGCCGCCCGAGGCGACCGAGAACCTGTTCGTCAGTTCCGGCTATTTCGCCTCGGTGCGATCGCACAACAACGGCGCCTTCCTGGAACGCTACCACACCGCTTACGGCGAGACGCCGCCGCCGGTCAATTCCTTCGGCCAATCCTGCTATGAGGGGATCTACAGCCTGGCCTCGCTGGTCGAGCAGGCCGAAGCCTTCGACGCCCGCAGGGTCCACCGACTCGCCGGGCGCACCGAACAGCAGCGCACAGCCCGGGGATTGAAGTCAAAAGCCGTCGTCGGTGGGCGCCAGCCGATCTTCCTGGCGCGCCTGGACGGCTATGATTTCAAGGTGATGACCGTTTGATGAATATTACTTGACAATTTAATAATTGAAACATCAACTATCATGGAATTCTGGCTCAGGAGACCATGAAATGAAGCTGTCGCGTCGTAATTTCATCAAGCAATCCACTGTCCTTTCGGCCACCGCGCTGACCGCGCCGGTGGTGTTCCGGCAATCGGCCTTTGCCTCGGACAAGCCGATCCTTCTGGGCAGCCTGCTGGATCTTTCGGGGGGCCTGGCGGCCTCGGGCGTGCCGATGAAATATGCCCTGGAACTGGCCGTCGAAGAAATCAACGCCGGCGGCGGCCTGATCGGCCGGCCGGTCAAGATCGTCGGCTACGATACCCAGTCGAACATCCAGCTTTATTCGCAATACGCCCAGCAGCTGGCGCTGAAGGACCGCGTCGACGTGGTTCATGGCGGCATCACTTCCGCCTCGCGCGAGGCGATCCGCCCCACCTTCGACCGCTTCCGCATCCTCTATTTCTACAACGTGCTCTACGAGGGCGGCGTGTGCGACCGCAACACCTTCTGCACCGGCACCACGCCAGCGCAGACGGTGCAAAAGCTGGTGCCCTACGCGATGGATCACGCCAAGGGCAAGACCGCCTACATCATCGCGGCCGATTACAACTACGGCCAGATCACCGCCAAGTGGATGACCAAATACGTCCAGGACAACGGCGGCAAGGTGCTGGAAACCGACTTCTTCCCGCTCGATGTCACCAACTTCGGCTCGGCCATCTCGAAGATCCAGGCGGCCAAGCCCGATCTGCTGCTGTCGGCGCTGGTGGGCGGTAACCACACCGCATTTTACCGGCAGTGGCAATCGGCCGGCATGAAGGGCCAGATCCCGATCGCCTCGACCACCTTCGGCCTGGTGAACGAGCCCGAGACCCTGGCCCCCGATGTCAGTAACGGCATCGTCGGCGCCTATGGCTATTTCCAGGAACTCGACACGCCCGCCAGCAAGAAATTCGTGGCCGACATCAAGAAGGCCCACCCCGACACCCCCTATATATCCGAGCTGGCCTCGGCCACCTACGAGGGCGTGAACCTGTGGGCCGAGGGCGTGCGCAAGGCGGGGTCGATCGACCGCATGAAGGTGATCGAGGCACTGGAATCGGGGATTTCCTTCGACGGGCCCAGCGGCAAGGTCAGCCTGGATCACGCCACCCATCACACCACCCGCAACGCCTATCTCGCCAAGGTCGAGGACAAGAAGTGGGATGTGCTGGAAACCTACAAGAACGTCGCGCCGTCGGACACCGCAAGTGTCTGCAACCTGATCAAGAACCCCAACGACAACAAGCAATACGTCATCAAGCTGTAAACGGCGCAAGCCAAGCGGCGGCCCCGGGGTTCGGGGCCGCCCAATCCCGCCCGAGCAGCCCGCCGCGGCCGGGGCGGACCGAAGCGGGGACATGCGCGGGCAAGGGGCACCGACGATGGATATCTACCTGATACTTGGGCTGAACGCGTTGAATGGCGTGGCCTCTCTTTTCCTGCTTTGCGTGGGGCTGGCGATCATCTTCGGGATGATGAAGATCGTGAATCTTGCGCATGGCGAATTCATCATGCTGGGCGCCTATGCCACCGTGGTCTCGACCAACGCCGGGGTGAACATCTGGATCTCGATGCTGGTGATCTCTCCGGTCTTCGTCGGTGTCGCCGGGCTGGTGATCGAGCGGCTGCTGATCCGGCATCTCTATGGTCGGCTGATCGATTCCATGCTGGCCACATGGGGGCTGAGCCTGTTGATCACCGGGATCGTCACCACGATCTTCGGCAACACGATCAAGGGCGTGCAGACGCCACTGGGCGGGTTCTCGGTCGGGCAATACAGTTCGAGCTACTATAACCTGTTCATCGCGGCGATGGCGGTGGTGGTGATGGCCATCGTCTTTGCGGTGATGCGCTTTACCCGCTTCGGGCTGATCGCGCGGGCCACGATGCAGAACCCGGGGATGTCGGCGGCGCTGGGGATCAACCCGGATCGTGTCTACATGCTGACCTTCGCCGCGGGCGCCGCGCTGACGGGGCTTGCCGGCGGGCTGATCGCGCCGGTCGCAGGCATCACCCCGGGCATGGGCGCGGCCTATGTCGCCAAGGCCTTCATCACCGTGGTGGGCGGTGGCGCCTCGATCATCAGCGGAACGATCTCGGCCGCGTCGCTGTTCGGCACGATCGACCAGATCGGATCCTATCTGACAACGCCGGTCTACGGGCAGGTCATCGTCTTCACCACGGCGATCGTGCTGATCCGCCTGCTGCCCCAGGGGATCTCGGGGCGCTTCTTCAAGGGGCAATTGTAATGACCGCGAAGACCGCCCTTGGGCTGCAACTGGCCGCGCTGGCGATCGTGATCGTGGCGATCGCGCTGGTGCCGGGCTATGTGCAGATCTTCACCGTGATGCAGCTGACGCTGTTTGCCTCGATGGCGGTGCTGGCGCTGTCGCTGGCCTTCATCTGGGGCTTCGGCGGGATCCTGTCCTTCGGCCAGACCGCCTTTTTCGGCCTGGGCGCCTATGCCTATGCGGTGACGGCGGTGAACTTCCAGGATTCCACCCCCGCGATCGTGATGGCGGTGCTGGTGCCGTCGCTGTTTGCCGCGATGCTGGGGTACTTCACCTTCTATGGCCGGATCTCGGACGTCTATTTCGGTGTGATCACCCTGACCGTCACGCTGATCCTGTTCAACGTGGCGAACTCGACCTCCGGGCAGGAATACCATATCGGCAGCGCCCAGCTGGGCGGCTTCAACGGGATGCCCGCCGTGCCGACCTTCAACATGCCCTTCAACCCACAGGCGCCGCTTTACCCCGAACAGGGCTGGTATGTCACCGCCGGCGCGCTGGTCGCGGTCTATTGTCTGCTGCGGGTGATCCTGGCAGGCGGGTTCGGGCGCGTCGTCGTGGCGGTGAAAGAGAACGAAACCCGCGCCTCGCTGCTGGGCTACGATCCGCGGCTGATCAAGCTTCTGGCCTTCACCATCGGCGGCGCGATCGCGGGGCTGGCGGGCGCGCTTTACGTCAACTGGGGCGCCTTCGTCAGCCCCAACGTGTTCAGCCTGTCGCTGTCGGCGCAGATCATCATCTGGGTCACCGTGGGCGGCCTCGGCACGCTGCTGGGGCCGGTGATCGGCGCGGTGCTGATCGAATACATCATCTCTTCGATCGGTTCCCAGCAGGTGGTGAACGCGAACCTGGTGCTGGGCGCGGTGCTGCTGATCTTCGTGCTGATGCTGCCCAGGGGCCTGGTGCCGACGCTGCGCCACCTGGCGCGCGAGGCGCTGCACCGCGCCCGCCGCCCCGCCGCGCCGCAACCCGATACGACCGTGCCGCCGGCCCAACCCCTGGGGAGCAAGTGACATGACCGATCCCGTCCCCCTGATCGAGACCGAGCACCTGACCATGCGCTT
The DNA here is from genome assembly GCF_900106675.1 of Allgaiera indica. Lineage (GTDB taxonomy): Bacteria > Pseudomonadota > Alphaproteobacteria > Rhodobacterales > Rhodobacteraceae > Acidimangrovimonas > Acidimangrovimonas indica. The sequence continues at coordinate 14,785 of NZ_FNOB01000007.1, read as the reverse complement.
CGGCGGCGTCGTCGCCAATGACGACATCACCTTCCGCCTGCGAGAGATGGAGCTGCGCTGCCTGATCGGCCCCAACGGCGCCGGCAAGAGCACCTTCTTCAAATCGCTCACCGGCCAGCAGATCCCGACCTCGGGCACGATCCGGTTCCGCGGCCAGGAGATCGCCGGCAAGCTGCCGCATCAGATCGCGCGCATGGGCATCGGCATCAAGACGCAGGTGCCCAATGTCTTCAACGGCCTCTCCGTGCGCGAACATTTCTGGCTGGCGGCGCGGCGCAAGTCGATGCCGAAGGAATTGCTGCGCAGTGTGGACGAGATCCTCGAACTCACCCGTCTGACGGATGTGGCCGAAAGCATCGTCGGCACGCTGTCGCACGGCCAGCGCCAATGGGTCGAGATCGGCACCGTGCTGGCGGCGAAGCCGGAACTGATCCTGCTGGACGAACCCGCCGCCGGCATGACGGATGAGGAAACCTACCGCACCGCCCAGATCATCCACGATATCAACCGCACCCGCGCGATCGTGGTGGTGGAACATGACATGGAATTCATCCGCCAGATCGCCAAGACGGTCACCGTGTTCCATCGTGGCCGCGTGCTGATGGAAGACAGCGTCGAGGCCGTGCTTGCCGACCCGCGGGTGCGTGACATCTATCTGGGCAAGAAGGTGGCGGCATGAATACCCTGCTGGAGGTAAGCGACCTGCGCGCGGGCTACGGGCGGATCCCGATCCTGGCCGGCGTGACGATGACCATGGCCGAGGGCGAATATCTTGGCATCCTGGGCCACAACGGCATGGGCAAGACCACGCTTCTGCGCAGCCTGATGGGGCAGTTGCCGGCCACCGGTGGCCGCGTCGCCTTTCTGGGCACCGACATCACCCGCAAGCGCGCGCATGAACGGGCGCGAATGGGCATCGGGCTGGTGCCGCAGGGGCGAGAGATCTTCCCCGACCTCTCGGTCCACGACAACCTGCGCATGGGTCTGGCCGCCGCGCGGTCCGAGGACCTTTCGGTGATCGAGGCTGTGCTGGAGGATTTCCCCCGCCTCACCCCGCTGCTCGATCGCCGCGGCGGCGCGCTTTCGGGCGGCGAGCAGCAGCTTCTGGCGCTGGCGCGGTGTCTGTGCACCAAGCCGAAGCTGGTGCTGCTGGACGAGCCGACCGAAGGCATCCAGCCGTCGATCATCGAGGAAATGATCGAGACGCTGCTGGCGCTGAAAAAACGCTGGAGCCTGTCGCTGGTGGCGGTCGAGCAGAACCTCGAATTCATCACCTCGCTCTCCGACCGGATCCTGAAGATCCAGAAGGGGCGCATCACCGGCGAGGCCGGACGCGAGGAACTTCTCTCGGGGCAGGCCGGCATGGGCGCAATCTGACCCTGCGGCGCCCGGCGCCTGACCCGACCGAAAATTCGACCTGAAGCAACCTAGATCCATTAGGAAGGATATCCCATGTCCATTACCCGTCCAACCGTTGACGATGTCGTTGCCCTGGCACAGTCGCTGCATCTGCACATGTCGCACGAGGAAGCCGCCGAATATCATGCCCTGATGGGCGGCATGTTCGACATGTACGACGTGATCGACGAACTGCCCAACCCGATGCCGGCGGTCACCTATCCGCGCACCCCGGGCGCCAAGCCCGCCCCCGCCGACAACCCCTACAACGCCTGGGCCTGCAAGAGCGAAGTCAAGGGCGCGCCCGAGGGCAAGCTTGCCGGAAAGACCGTGGTGCTGAAGGACAACGTGGCGCTGGCGGGCGTGCCGATGATGAACGGCTCGACCACGCTGGAAGGCTTCGTCCCCTCCGCCGACGCCACCATCGTGACACGCATGCTGGATGCGGGCGCCACCATCCTGGGCAAGGCGACGTGTGAGCATTTCTGCCTGTCGGGCGGCAGCCACACCTCGGATCCGGCGCCGGTGCACAACCCGCGCAAGATGGGCTATTCGGCGGGCGGGTCGTCCTCGGGCAGCGCGGCGCTGGTGGCGGCGGGTGAGGTCGACATGGCGATCGGCGGCGATCAGGGCGGCTCGATCCGCATTCCCGCGTCCTATTGCGGGATCTACGGCATGAAGCCCACGCATGGCCTGGTGCCCTACACCGGCGTGATGCCGATCGAGAACACCATCGACCACACCGGCCCGATGACCGCGACCGTGGCCGACAACGCCCTGCTGTTGGAGGTGATCGCCGGCGCCGACGGTCTGGACCCGCGCCAATACGCGCCCCAGACCGCGCCCTATACCGAGGCGCTGTCGAAGGGCGCGAAGGGCCTGAAGATCGGCATGCTGAAGGAAGGGTTCGAGCTGCCCAACATGCAGCCCGGCGTGGCCGACAAGGTGCGCGCGGGGGCCCAGATGCTGGCCGACGAGGGCGCCTCGGTCTCTGAGGTGTCGCTGCCCGAGCATCTGATCGCGCTGGCGGCGTGGAACCCGATCACGCTGGAAGGTTTCACCGCCCAGATGATGCATGGCAACGGCATGGGCTTCAACTGGAAGGGCCAGTATGACGTGGGCCTGCTGGATGCCCATGCGACCTGGCGCGAGAAGGCCGATGATCTGTCGCAGACGCTGAAGATCTGCATGCTGGTCGGCCAATGGGGGCTGTCGCACTATCGCGGCCGCTACTACGCCAAGTCGCGCAACGTGGCGATCCAGGCCAAGGCCGCCTATGATGCGCTGTTCGGGCAGTATGATCTGCTGTTGATGCCCACCCTGCCCTGCGTCGCCACCAAGCTGCCGGAGAAGGACGCGCCGCTGGAAGAGATCATCATGCGCGCCTTCGAGATGACCAACGCCACCAGCCCCTTCGACGTGACCGGCCATCCGGCGATGTCGGTGCCTTGCGGCCTGTCCGACGGGCTGCCGGTGGGCTTGATGCTGGTCGGGCGCGACTATGCCGAGGCCACGATCTATCAGGCCGCCGCCGCCTTCGAGGCCCTCGGCGACTGGACCAAGTTCTGATCCCTTCCGGCTGCCCGGCCCGCCCGGGCAGCCGTTCCCGCCCCTGCCCCCCGACCTCGCCCCCTGACCCCGCCCCCCTGACAAGGAAGCGCGTCATGCTGACGATTACCGCCGTGATCCGCGCCCGCGAGGGCACGCAGGACGTGATGCGCCGGGCGCTTCTGGACGTGGCCGCGCATGTGCAGGCGCACGAGCCGGGCACCCTGGGGTTCCACATTTCGCAGGATGTGGACGATCCCTGCCTATTTACCACCTATGAACGCTTCACCGATCGCGCGGCGATGGATCTGCACAACGGATCCGACGCGGTCGCGCGGTTCTTCGGCATCGCCAAGCTGATCCTCGACGACAAGGTGGTGCTGGTCACCGCCAGGGAAATCTCGGCCAAGGGCTGAGCCGCTAGCGCGCGCGGGCCTGCATGGTCACCGCGTCGGCCCCCAGATCGCGCACCCGCAGTTCCAGCCCCTCCGCGTCCGCGCGCGCCTCGACCGCCGCCGGACGGTCGCAGATCAGCGGCGTCAGCCCGCGATAGGTGAATTCGGTGGGCAGCCGCCCCAGCAGATGGGTCGCCAGCACCTGCATCCAGGTCGCCTGCAGCGGCCCGTGCACGACCAGCCCGCCATAGCCTTCCACCCCGGTCGCATAGGGCAGGTCGTAATGGATGCGGTGGCCGTTGAAGCTGGCCGCCGAATAGCGCAGCAGCAGCGTAGCGTCGGGGGTGACCTGCACCGCCTCGGCCCCGGGCCAGGGTGCGGCCTTCGGTGGCGCGGGCGGCGGCGGGGCGCCGGGGCCCGGGTCCCCGCGGTAGACGATATCGTGGCGTTCCTCGATGCGGGTCTTTCCCGCGACCTCATAGCGGTGGGTGAGCGCGACGAAGGCCAGCCGCCCGCTGCGCCCCTGCTTGAAGCTGATATCGGTGATCTCGGTGCGGCGGGTCACGTCGCAGCCCACCGCAAGCGCGCCGTGATAGGCGATGCGCCCGCCCGCCCACATCCGACGCGGCAAGCCCGGAGCGGGCAGGAAAAGGCCCAGCTTCGGGTGCCCGTCACGGCCCAGATCGCGCGCCGGGTAGATTTCGGGCGCCAGGCACCAGTGCAGGCCCGGCATCAGATCGTGGCCGCCGCGGATCGCCTCGGTCGTCACCCGGTATTCGCGCGCCAACCGCTCGGTCACCAGATCATGCGCCTCACGCTTGCGGCCGAGCCAATCGTTCAGGTCGTCCATGCCTCCCCCCATCGCGGCGCCTCAGAAAGAGCGTGGCAGGCCCAGCACATGCTCGGCCAGATAGCTCAGGATCAGGTTGGTCGAGATCGGCGCCACCTGATAGAGGCGGGTCTCGCGGAACTTGCGCTCGATATCGTATTCCTCGGCGAAGCCAAAGCCGCCATGGATCTGCAGGCAGGCATTGGCGGCCTCCCACGAGGCATCGGCGGCCAAGAGTTTCGCCATGTTCGCCTGCGCGCCGCAATCTTCGCCCGCGTCGAACCGGCGACTGGCCTCGAACCGCATCAGGCTGGCGGCCTCGACGTTGACATAGGCGCGCGCCAGCGGGAACTGCACCCCCTGGTTCTGGCCGATGGGGCGGTCGAAGACCACGCGTTCGCCGGCATAGGCGCGGGCGCGTTCGATGAACCAGTAGCCGTCGCCGATGCATTCGGCCGCGATCAGCGTGCGCTCGGCATTCAGCCCGTCGAGGATGTAGCGAAAGCCGCGCCCCTCTTCCCCGATCAGGTTCTCGGCCGGGATTTCCAGATCCTCGAAGAACACCTCGAAGGTCTCGTGGCCCACCATGTTGCGGATCGGGCGGATCTCCATCCCATGCCCGAGGGCGTGTTGCAGATCGACGATGAAGACCGACATGCCGTGGGACTTGCGCGCGACCTGTTCGATCGGCGTGGTGCGGGCCAGCAGGATCATCAGGTCGGAATGGGCGATGCGGCTGATCCATACCTTCTGGCCGTTGACGATGTAGCGATCGCCCCGGCGCCGGGCCACGGTCTTCAGCTTTGTCGTGTCGGTGCCGGTGGTGGGTTCGGTCACCGCCATGCTTTGCAGACGCAATTCGCCGGCGGCGATGCCCGGCAGGTAGCGGCGCTTCTGTTCGTCCGAGCCGTGCCGCAAGAGCGTGCCCATGTTGTACATCTGGCCGTGGCAATGGCCCGCATTGCCGCCGCCGCGATTGATTTCCTCCATCACGATCGAGGCTTCGGTGAGGCCGAGGCCGGAGCCGCCGAATTCCTCGGGGATCATCGCGGCGAGCCAGCCGTCGCGGGTGAGCGCGGCGATGAATTCCTCGGGGTAGGTGCCGGCGGCGGCGTGGTCGCGGTGGTAGCTGTCGGGGAACCCGGCGCAGAGCGCGCGCAGGGCTGCGCGCAAGTCGTCGTGGTCGGTGCTGGCGCTGGTGGGCAGGGGCATCAGGGGATCGCTCCGGGCTTGGGCGTGCGGTGGGGGCGTGCGGGGCGAGGCTAACCGCTGGCCGCGGCGAGGGAAAGGCGGGATCCGGCGGTGGGGGCGCTGCCCCCTGCACCCCCGGCGTATTTTCGGAACAATGAAAGCAGATGTGCCCCCTGTGTCGGGTCCGAAGACCCCACATGGGTCCGGGAGGTGCCCCCTCGGGGGCGGCGCCGTAGCACCTGCGCGGCTTTGGGTGCCTATTTCCCTGGCCCCGCCCACCGTGCCAGGGTGACACGCGGGGCCAAGCGGAGAGGCGGCGCCATGACCAGCGATCTGGAAGGTGTTCTCGTCGTTTCGATCGAACAGGCGGTGGCGGCGCCCTATCTGCCGGCGCGGCTGGCCGAGGCCGGGGCGCGGGTGATCAAGATCGAGCGCGAAGAGGGCGACTTCGCCCGCCGCTACGATCAGGCCGTACTGGGCCAGAGCGCCCATTTCGTCTGGCTCAACCGCGGCAAGGAATCCGTCTGTCTTGATCTGCGCGCGCCCGGGGACCGGGCCGTGCTGGAGGCGATGCTGGCGCGTGCCGACGTGTTCATCCAGAACCTCGCGCCCGGTCCGATCGAGCGGCTGGGGTTCGCGCAGGGGCAGCTTCGGGCCACCTATCCGCGGCCGATCACGGCATGGATTTCGGGCTATGGCGACGAGGGCCCCTACCGCGACCTCGAGGCCTATGACCTGTTGGTACAGGCCGAGGTGGGGCTTTCGGCGATTACCGGCAATGCCGCCGGGCCGGCCCGCGTGGGCGTGTCGGTCGCCGATATCGCCTGTAGCATGACCGTGTATCAGGCGGTGTCGCGGGCGCTGATCGGGCGGCAGGCGACCGGGCGCGGGCGCCATGTCGCGGTCAGCCTGTTCCATGCGCTGGCCGACTGGATGAACGTGCCCTATCTGCAGCATGTCTATGGCGGCGTGACCCGGGCGCCTTGCCGTCCTCAGCCATCCCACCATCGCGCCTTATGGCGTGTTTCAGTCCGCGGATGGCGCCTCGGTCCCGCTGTCGATCCAGAACGAGCGCGAATGGCACCGGTTCTGCGCCGAAATCCAGGATCACGCCGATCTGGCCGCAGACGCGCGCTTCGCTGCTCTCCATCGTTGGCCCGCCGGAAGCCGGAATTTCCCGGCTCTGATCACGATGACGGGCTGGTGACGCCATCGGGATAATGCTTGTCGATCGGGACGTTGTAACCGATCGCGCTGTGGGGCCGAACTTCGTTGTAGTATCTGCGCCAATCCTCCAGCTTTTCGCGGGCGTCGGCAAGGCTCATGAACCAGTGAGCGTTCAGACATTCCGCCCGAAGCTTGCTGTTGAATGCCTCGATGAACCCGTTGTCCGTCGGTTTCCCGGGCCGTGAGAAGTCCGGAATGACGTCGTTGGCATAGGCCCAGAGATCGAGATCCCGGGAGATGAACTCGGTCCCGTAGCACATCAGGAAGCCGGCTGTTTTTTGAAGGTTGTGGCCGCGCGCGGAGCCCTCCCATCGCGCAGCGGGCGGCCATAACCGGGCTTGGGTCTCTATGGTGGTTTTGGGAACCACACCACAGAGGAGACCGGCCATGACCAAGGTTCAGCATACTGCGGATGCCCGTGTTCTGGTAGGCATCGACATTTCCAAACACCGCCACGAGGTGCTGATTGCCGCCCCCGGCAAGCGGCGCCGGCGGCGATTGACCATCACGAACACCGTGGACGATATCGACCGTCTGATTGCCTTGCTCGGAGATTACAACTCTCCGGTGCAGATAGGCTTCGAGGCCACCGGCAACTATCATCGGGCGCTGATGTATCGGCTCGGCGCCGTGGGGTTCGATCTCAAGCTCGTCTCCTCGATCGCGATGGCGCGGACCCGTGAAGCCCTGCACAACAGCTGGGACAAGAACGATCCGAAGGACGCCCAGGTCATCCTCCACAGGCTGCAGATCGGGGCCACCCAGATATTCCTGGACCCTCTGCGTGCCGGCACCAACGACATTCAGGAATTGTCGAAGACGCATGAGGTCGTCTCGCGTGCCAAGACGGAACTGTGGCACCGGATCCAGGGGCACTCCCTGCCGCTCTACTTTCCCGAGGCGACACGTTTCCACCGCAACTCGCGCAGCGACTGGTTCCTGGCCTTTCTTGAGATGTTCCCGTCGCCGCATCTGATCGCCGCGATGGACAAGGAGGCCTTCATCGCCGCCGCCTGGCAGGTGGTCGGGCGGAAGGTCTCCAAAACTGCCCTCATCTCGGACATTTACGAGACCGCACGCGGCTCGGTCGGCCTGCCGGTCGCGGAAGATTCCGATGCCTTGCGCATGTTCCGGATGGTGCTCGCCGAAGGGCGCAGCCTGATCCGCCAGCGCAAGGCGATCGAGGACTGTGCCACCGAGCTGCTCGGCGATCACCCTGACTGCCGGCTGCTCACCTCTGTTCCGGGCATCGGGCCGATCAACGCGCTGACGATCCTGGCCGAGGCCGGGGATCTGCGCCGCTTTCCCCACCATCGCCAGTTCCTGAAGTTCTGCGGCATGGATCTCGCCACGGTCCAGTCCGGCATGTTCCGCGGCCAGAGCCGGATCTCGAAGTATGGCAATGCCCGGCTGCGGTGCACGCTCTGGACGGCCGGCCAGACCGCCGTGCTCCAGCGCACCAACAGCTTCCGAGACAAGTTCGAGCGCTATATCGCACAGGATCGCCACAACCCGCATCTCAGGCGCAAGGCCTACACGGCTGTCGCAGCCAAGATGGCCCGAACCATTCACGCCGTGATCAAGTCCGGCGCCCCTTATCGCCCCTTCTTCGAAGGGGTGAGCCCAGGCGGAAGGACCCCTCTCTGTCGTGCCGTGGAGGCAGTCCGCTGACCTCGTAGATAATGTTCGGGCCTTTCGCTTGGGAATTCGGATCTCGTCTTGAGGACGGTGAGGGCCGCGCTCAGGCCGACCCTGTGTTTGCTATGGGAGAGACCACTTCTTGACGGCGAAGCCCGCCTGGGCAACCATCTTCAGGGTGTCCGACAAATCGGATGCCCCGTGACCCAAGGCCAAAAACGGCAAATTCTTCCCGACGTAGGACGTTGTCGACCCGGATGATCTTCGGGTGGCCGATGCAGGCACACACGCGCTCAAGGGTCTGGACGACGTCCTCGCCGCGGTAGGTGAAGCGGGGATCGACCGCCGGGGAGAACCGCGAATGGGTGTCGACGATAGTGAGGATGCGCAGCTTCTTGCCCGTGGCGAGCTGATCGTGGACGAAATCCATGGCCCGGACGTCATTCGGTCCGGCCGCTTCCTGGCGGTCTTCCCGCAGCTTCGCTTTCACCCTGCGCTTCGGATGCTTGTTTCTGAGCTGTAGTCCCAACTCGTTGTAAACCCTGCGGGTCTTCTTCATGTTGATCGTCCATCCTTCCCATCGAAGCAGGATGTGGACGCGCCGGTAGTCATACCGCACGCGTGTCTCGCAAATCTCTCTGATCCGTCTTTCGACGGCCGCCTGATCGGTGCGGCGGAACTTGTAGTGGAACGTGGAGGTATCGAACCGCAGGGCCCCACAAGCCCCGCGGATCGACACCCCCCAATCAATGCACATCCCGCGAACCAGCTCGCGCATCCGGCGAGGCGTCAGAGCTTTCGGCGAATGACTTCCTGCAACATCTCCCGGTCGAGCGGCAGGTCCGGGGCGATCTTCTTCAGCCGCGCATTCTCATCCTCGAGCGCCTTCAATCGCCGCGTCTCGTCAGGCAGCAACCCGCCATACCGCTTCTTCCAGCTGAAATAGGTCGACTGGCTGATCCCGTTGTGCGCTACGATTTTGTGCGCTACGATTGATCCACCGGATCAATCGCTTAACGCTTCAACTGCGGCAGATCTCCGCAACCGGCGTGCCTTCCTCGCCCTGCTTCAGGATAAACGCCTTCTGTTCACTCAGGCTTGCGCGGCCCCACTGGGGCCACGGTCCCTCGCTCATCCGTGAACTTCGATACCTTCATGCAAATCCGCTCCTTTCCCAGCCAGGAAAACGTAACGGAAAACTCCAGCTTCAGGCGGTCCAGTTCTCACGGGGGCAGAGCAGCGCTTCGCCACCAACACCGACCGCGTGCGCCACTGCAAGTCGCTTGACGCCATTGTCCGCGGCACTTCTGGAACGGCTGCGCGCCGCCGGCATCGCCTGCGGTCGGGTCAGCACGCTCGGCGATCTGGCGCGCCATCCGCAGTTGCGCCTGACAGAGGCCGACACGCCCGGCGGGCGGATCCGCCTGCTGGCCCCCGGGGCGGCGGCGGACGGAGAGACGCCCACATTCGGCCCGGTGCCCGCCCTGGGCGCCGACAGCGCGCGGGTGCGGGCCGAATTCGGGCCGGGCGGGGAAAAGGCCAAGGGCTGCCCCCCCCGCGCGCCCCCCCAGGGCCACCGGCGCAGGCAAGAGCCCCGGCGCTCAGGCCGCCTTCAGCGCCACGCGCGGCTGTTCCACCAGCGCCCGGTGCAGCGCGATGATCACCGTGCGCAGGGCCTCGCGGTCGACGATGAACTGCACGTCCACGTTGCGCGGCCCCTGGCTGGCACCGATCGCCTCGGCCCCGGCGCCGGCGATCGCCTGCAGCCCGCGCGTCAGGGCCGATAGCCCGGACAGATCGCGCCCTACGACGGAAGCCATCGACACCGCGCGCGAACTGATCTGGGCCGAGGGGTAAAGTGCTTCCAGATCCTTCTCGACCCGGCGCAGGATCTTCAGCGAGACGTCCACGTAGTGGGTGATCGTGTTGGCATTCGACACTTTCGACACGATCCGCACCGCGTGCCGCGTCAGCACATCGAGGATCGCCGCGTCATAGCCCTTCACCCCCACCATGTCCTGTTCGAACAATTCCAGCGCATAAAGATCCAGCCCGGTCACGATCTCGACCGCCGGCGCCTCGGGCGGGCTGTCGTCGATCAAGGTGCCCGGGTCGTCGGGCTCGAAGGCGTTGGTCACGCGCAAGGGCACGCAGGCCTGGCGCAGGGTCTTGGCGGCCTTGGGGTGGATCGCCTCCATCCCGAGGTTCGACAGCTGGTCGGCCACGTCATAATTGGTGCGCTCCAGCTTGCGCACCGCATGCTGACCCACCAGCGCCGGATCGGCCGAGGAGAGGTGAAATTCCTTGTGGATGATCGCCTCGCGCGCGCCGGTCAGCGCCGCCAGCCGCGAGAAGGTGACCTCGGAATAGCCCCGATCATATTCGCGCATCAACCCTTCGGCGCATTGCGCGTAGCCGGTGACGATCGGCATCTCGGCCGCCGGGTCGATGCCCTCCATCGCCTGAAGGATACGGTCGTCGAGGCCGACCTCGCCCTGATCCTGCCAGCCCGAGAGATCGACGAAGCGCGCATTCACCCCGGCGCGTTGCAACAGCAGCGTGGTGACAAAGGCCGAATGGGCCTCGCCCAGGCCCGACAGCAATTCGCGGGTCTGGGCCATATGTTCCGACAGGCGGAAATGGCCGTAGGAACACAGTCTTTGCAAGTCGATCAGGCAGTTGCGCGCACCCAGCAGGCGGTCGCGCAGGAAGGCGTCGGCCTGTTCGATATCACCGGCATGGTCGAGCGCGCGGTGATGCGCCTCGGTCATCGCCTCGGCCACGCGGTCCAGCCGGTCGTGCCACTGGTGATCGCCGCCGGCACCGGCACCGGCAAAAGCGGCGAAGACGCCCGGCTCTCCGGTTTTCTTATGCTCCAGCAATAGGTTAGTGATCCCGCCGAAGGCCGACACCACGAAGATCCGGCCATAGACGTCAGCGCCCGTCCGCCCCCCCAGGATCAGCGTGTCGCGCAATTCGTCGATGCGCGACATCGAGGTCCCGCCGATCTTTTCGACTGTATGGGCCATGGTTCAGGCGTTTTCTACCGCAGGCGCGTAAGAGCCGTCTTCGCGGTGCACCTCGGTGCCGGTGACCGGCGGGTTGAAGCAGCACGCCATCACCAGTTCTTCCTCGGCGCGCACGGTGTGGCGGTCATGCTGGTCCAGCGCATACATCACGCCGGGCTTGATCTCATGCGTCTCGCCGGTGGCCAGATCGGTGATCGAGCCCTTGCCCTGCATGCAGTAGACGCTCTCATAATGGTGCTTGTAGTGGAAGGTATGCTCGGATCCGGCCTCGAGGAAGGTGACGTGGAAGGAAAAGCCCATCCCGTCCTCGGCCAGCAGCATGCGCACCGAGCTCCAGTGTGCATCGCTGACGACACGGCCGCGCTCATTCTCGATGATCTTGTTGAAATCGCGTACAATCATGGGCTTACTCCGCAGCAATCTGGGCCTGATTGGCCAGGGCTTCGCGCGTGGCATCGCGCAGGATGTCAAAACCCTTGCGGAAGGTGGCCTCTGGCGTGGTCAGCGGCGCAAGGACCTTGACGACCTGATCCTCGCTGCCCGAGGTCTCGATCACAAGGCCCTTCTGGAAGGCGCGCGCGCAGATGTCCGCGGCCAGCGCGCCCGCGCCCACGTCGACCCCCTGCATCAGTCCGCGGCCCTTCAGCTTCGCTTCGGGCACCATCTTCGCGATGTTCGACAGCGCGCCGCCGATCAGCTCGGCCTTCTCTTCCAGCTTTTTCTGAAACTTGCCGTCGGCCCAGAATTTCTCGATCGCGACGCGGGCGGTGACGAAGGCATGGGTATTGCCGCGGAAGGTGCCGTTATGCTCGGCCGGGCCGAAGACGTCGTATTCCGGCTTCACCAGCACCAGCGCCATCGGCAGCCCGAACCCCGAGATGGATTTCGCCATCGTCACGATATCGGGCATCACGCCCATCTCCTCGAACGAGAAGAAGCGCCCGGTGCGGCCGCAACCGGCCTGGATGTCGTCGACGATCAGCAATGCGCCATGTTCGTGCGCCAGTTCGGCCACGCGTTGCACCCATTCGGGGCGCGCGGCGTTCAGCCCGCCCTCGCCCTGCACTGTCTCGAGGATGATCGCGGCGGGCGCGTCGACGCCGCTGGAGCGATCGGCAAGCATCGCCTCCAGGAACCGCGTGGTATCGCAATCGCGCCCCATGAAGCCGTCATAGGGCATCCGCGTCACACCGTTCAGCGTGGTCCCCGCCCCGCCGCGGTGATAGCCGTTGCCGGTGGCCGCCAGCGCACCCAGCGTGACGCCGTGGAAGCCGTTGGTGAAGGCTATGATGTTGGTGCGGCCGGTGACCTTGCGGGCGATCTTCATCGCCGCCTCGACCGCGTTGGCGCCGGTCGGGCCGGTGAACATCACCTTGTGATCCATGCCGCGCGGCCCCAGGATGTGGCGATCGAGCGCCTCCAGCAGGTCGGCCTTCACATCGGTGTGCAGATCCAGCCCATGGGCGATGCCGTCGCCGGCGATATGCTCGACCAGAGCGGCCTTCATGTCGGGATCGTTATGGCCGTAGTTCAGCGACGAGCATCCGGCCAGGAAATCGATCCAGCTGCGTCCGTCGCTGCCTTGCAATTCGGAGCCGCGGGCCTGGGTGAAACGCTCGGGCATGCTGCGGCAGTATGACCGCGCAGCGCTTTCGCGCTGCTCGAAAATATCGTTGGGAATCACGTCCTTGGGCATGAGACGTCCTTTCAGGGGAAAGCTGCTTTCCGGGGGGGGGGCGGCGGGGGGCCGGTCGATCATGCGGCGCGCGCGACCGCTCCGGTCTCTGGCAACGCGATGGTCACCATGTGTTCGGTGTCGTGACGACCGTCGAAATGGCGGTCGCTTTCGAAATGCGGCGCCTCGTCCAGTGCGCCACCGATCGCGCGGGTGAGGCTGCGAAACAGCGACCAGGAGGCGGCGTTGTCCGCAGTGATCGTGGTCTTCAGCGCGCTGGCGCCGTCACAGGCGTCGCGCTCTAGCAATTCGAGCAGCATCTTCTTGCCCAGACCCAGGCCACGCGCACTGGGGCAGACCGCGACCTGCCAGACGAACAGCGCGTCCTCGGCCGGGATCATGTGCCCCGACACCCAGCCCACGATGCGGCCATCGCGTTCCGCCACCACGCAGGTGTCGCGGAAATGTTCGGCCTGAACCAGGTTGCAATACATCGAATTCACGTCAAGCGGCGCGCAGCGCTTCACCAGCGCCCAGATATCGGATCCATCCGTCGGCCGCGGCTTGCGCAGGCGCAGGGTCTGAGGTCGGGGCGTGTCGCTGGTTTGGGGCATGCTCGCGCTCATAGGTCGTTTCGTTCGGCTACCTAAGTACTTCACGGAATCAAAAATTTCAACCCCGCATCATATTTTGGCTGTTTTCAGCCTATTTTCTAAATTTTTCCCTAAGATATTCTAAACATTCCAGCAGGCTGACCGCGGAACACTTGGACAGCCTAACCACTTTCAATCCCGCGACAGAAGGGAATCGCAACTTCTGCGCGACTCTGATGCCGGCTGTTGAAGGGGTTTTCCCATTCGTGCGATACTGCCGGGATGAGCACCGAAAATCGCCTGGACGACAGCCTGATCGCGTTGCGCAGAATCCTGCGCGCGACCGAGCTTTATGCCCGCGACCTGGCCCAGGCGGCGGGGCTGACGCCGGCGCAGCTGCGCGTGCTGCAGATCGTCAATGGCCGCGACAGCGCCACACCGAAGACGCTGGCACGCGAGATGGGGGTAAGCCAGGCGACCGTCACCTCCCTGGTCGACAAGCTGGTGGCGCGCGGGCTGGTGACGCGGCTGCCATCAAAGATCGACCGGCGCCAGACGGATGTGGTGATCACCCCGGACGGACATCGCACCATGACCGAGGCCCCCGACGCGCTGCAGCAACGCTATGTGCGCGCCTTCGTCCGCCTGGCGGATTGGGAGCAGGCACAACTGGTGTCTTCGCTGGAGCGCGTCGCGGGGATGCTGAACGCCGAGACCATCGACGCCTCGCCCGTTCTGACGATGGGCGACATCCACCCCGGCAAGAAATCCCCGCCGACCGGTTCCTGACCCTCGCCCTGACGGCGCGACATCGGCGCGGCACCCGCCCGCCTCCATCGCACTCGGACCGCAGCGCGCCGATTCCCTCCCCCGTCACGCCACCAAAACGTCACGCAAACCAATCATAAGCACATTTTTGTGCGTTATGCGGTTTCGCTTATATCGCGTACGTGATCAATTTTTACCGTAAATTCAGCGGACTTGCCAACAACCGAACAGAAACGAACACAAAACTTGACATACCGCGCAGTTTTGTCGTCCGATGCGCTCGGGGGAGGCTCGTTCGAACGATGCGGGACGCTCGATTCAACACGGTGTTCGACATTTTCGTGATCGGCGGCGGGATCAACGGCTGCGGGATCGCGCGGGATGCGTCGGGCCGGGGGTTGAGCGTGTGCCTGGCCGAGCAGGACGATCTTGCCCAGGCGACCTCGTCGAAATCGACCAAGCTGTTCCACGGCGGGCTGCGCTATCTGGAATAT
>NZ_FNOB01000040.1 GCF_900106675.1 Allgaiera indica | reverse complement strand
ATCAGGAGATCGGCAGCGTCACGGCAGACGGCGCGTATGACACCCGGAAATGCCATGACGCCACCGCCGGCCGCGGCGCTCATGCCGTCATTCCGACCCGCGGGAACGCCAAGCCCCGGAGGCTGATCACTGCCGGTGCCAGGGCACGCAACGAGGCCCTGCGCGCCGCGAGATACCCTGGCCGGGCACTCTGGCGACGATGGAGCAGAGATCACCGCCGAAGCCGCGTCGAGATATGAGCCGGATCAGAAAACGATCCCGGGGATCGTTTTTGCGGCGATTGGATGCACTGCAGTGAAACTGCTGGGCCAGCGGCTCATGGCCCGGGACCTCGATCGGCAGGTCACCGAAATCCGGGCCCGCATTGCCATCCTGAACGGCTCCCCCGCCCTCGGCAGACCCGTCACCGAGACCGCGGGATAAATCCGTCCGGGAAAAGGGGAGCCTCGCCCGTCATCCGATTCGTGCAGCAGAGCCCAACCGATCTGATCGGGCACAATATTCGCATTCCTCGGAGAATGCTGAAGGGGAGGCCCCAAAGTGCGTCAAGAACAGAAGATCCCCCAGCTGAGTGGAAAACGCGAGCCGCGATCGCTGGCTGGCGCCGGCGACGGAAGTCGTCAGGCACGCGACGCGCCGTGCGGTGAACTTGGGCGATGGCATCCTCAAGATCCCGCCGATGATCCTCGATGGCCCGCCCGGCATCGGCAAGAGTGTCCGGGCACGCCGCCTGGCGGAGATGCTGGGGGTCCCCTCCAGTATCGTCGAGGCCTCCAACGAGAACGCTGGGTTCGCTGTCTCCGGCGTTCAACGAGGCTGGACTTCTTTACCTTTGGTACATCTCTTCCCGGCAGTCTGCTCCGCGACGCAAACGAGAGGAATCGTCTTGGCAGACAAACCGGTGGACCCCAACAGCATTCTGGAATCCAAGCTCTATGACGCTTTCGATGGCGCCGACGGAGCGAGTCTGGCCAACGGCATGAATGCTGCCGAAGGTGCGGCGGTCGACGGCGCGGTCACATCCGACACGCTCGGCTCCGACCCCGCCTCCGTTCGCAACGAGGGCCTCACCAATACGGTCGCCACGACGGCTTCCTCGACCGAAACCCGCAATTCCGAAGCGCTCGACGCCACGGCGCCGCAGGCGGGCACCGACCCCTCGCAGCTGTCTCGGGGAACGCCGCTCCGGGGCGGCGAGGATGCGCCGCAATTCGGCGATGCCGCTGACGCCCCCCCCCCGGACGCCGCCGATGTCTCCGGACCGGCCGGCTCCGCCGGCACCGCGCCCAACTCCACGCCGGGCGCCGCTCCGGCTACCGCTCCCGGGGCGTTCAACCCAGCACAGGCGCCGGTTGTCGATGACGGCGCGGGCGCCGATAGGCCCAGCCAGGACGTTGACGGCACCGATGCCGGCGTTGACGACGGCGGACTGCCCGGCCCGCTCGACGGCAGCGCCTCCGAGGATGCGGCGGACGGCGGCGAAACTGTTACCGAGGATGCCAGCTCCGCTGAATCCGAGGGTACCGCGACGGATGAAGTCGAGGATCCGAATGCCGAAGGCGCAGTCGACGAAAGCCAGACGACCCTGCCAGAGGACGGGGTCGTTCCGGGTCTATCCTCCGAAACAGAATCCCCGACGATCGAGCCGGCGACCCCTGTCGCCGAGCTGAGCGAACTTGTCGATGATATCGTCGCCAGCGTTCCGGATCCGATCTTGCCGCAAGTTCCGGCGATCGAAGACACCGTCCAGCCCTTCACACCACCTGAGGCGGTCGAACCGCCTGCTATCATCAACCCGGAGGAGCCCTCACTGCCCGAAACCCCGGCGGTCGATGACATCCCCACGGTCGGTGACTTTACTGATTCCGTCGAAATTCCGGTTCCGGACACCCCGCCGGTCACAGATCAGCTGCCGGATCCGTTGGATGAGACCGCGCCGCCGCAGGTTCCCGAGGAAGTGCCCGCCGCGGACACCGCCGCGGACACCGTCGACGCGGTCACCGACGCGGTCACCGATCCGCTTGCCGACACCGCCGCGGACACCGCCGAGGCCACCGTCGAGAGCACGGCCGACACCGTCGCGGCGGGCACCGCCCCGCTCGCCGAGGCCGTCGCCCCGGGCGCGCCGGCCCCGGGCGACGGCACCGACACGCCGCCCGACAGCGACATCGTCCTCGACGCCAGCCTCGCCGGGATCGACGCCACCGCCGAGGTCACCCTCGATCCGGTCGAGGCCCTGGTCGGCGATATCGACATCACCGCCGAGGCCGACATCCTGACCCCCGACGCGACCCCGGAGCCCGCCACCGATACCGCCGCGGACACCGTCGACGCGGTCACCGCCGCGGACACCGCCGAGGCCACCGTCGAGAGCACGGCCGACACCGTCGCGGCGGGCACCGCCCCGCTCGCCGAGGCCCTCGCCCCGGGCGCGCCGGCCCCGGGCGACGGCACCGACACGCCGCCCGACAGTGACATCGTCCTCGACGCCAGCCTCGCCGGGATCGACGCCACCGCCGAGGTCACCCTCGATCCGGTCGAGGCCCTGGTCGGCGATATCGACATCACCGCCGAGGCCGACATCCTGACCCCCGACGCGACCCCGGAGCCCGCCACCGATACCGCCGCGGACACCGTCGACGCGGTCACCGACGCGGTCACCGATCCGCTTGCCGACACGACGCCGGTCGATGCGTCCTTGAATGTCGCCGTCATGGATGACCCGGTGGCAATCGACGCGGAGATCTTCACCGCACCGGATATCGTCTTGCTGGACATCGATGCGGCAATCTTGACCGCGGCCGACGCTGATGCAGGCAGTGCCGGCAGCGACGCCCACCTTTACGACCTGCTTCTACCAGATGCCGAGACCACACCGGATCCCGGCATGGTGGAAGGCGACCCGGCGCTTCTCGAGAACCCCGACGCGGCGTTGAGCACGGCGAGCTACGACCTGGTCGATCCCGCCGTCGACGACCTCGCCGCCGTTGCCGGCTCGATCAGCACCGACCTCGGAGGGGATCTCTTCCGATTGTGAGCTGGGACCGGCCCAGACAACCCACGCGGACGACCCTTCGAAATGCCGGGATCGTCATTCCCGGGCGGGCACGCCCGACAACTGCAGATCGCCGCGCTTAGAAAGGCGGGGCCGACGGGAGAGACATAATGTCCGCAATCGCGAACCGGACGGTCTGGTCCGCATCGCACTGGAAACTGCCTGTGGTCACCCTCGTAGTGGTGACACTGGCACTCAATGTGCTGGGATTGTCGATTCCGATCGCGGCAACCCAGATTTTCGATCGCATCATAGCCAGTCCGAGCAGCCCGACACTCGCCATGCTCAGCCTCGGTGTCTTGGGCTCCGCCTTGCTGGAGATGCTATTGCGTCTCGCCCGCGCATACATGATCGCGCAGGCCGGGGCGAGCTACGGCGCCATGATGACCTGCCGCGTGCTCGCCAGCGTCGCGACCAGCGATATCGATCAGCGGCCCATGCGCTCGGCCGGCAGTCTCGAATATCTCGGCGCGGTTCAGCAAACGAAGGAGAAATACAACGGGCAGGTTCTCGTCGGTATCGTCGAATTGCTGTTCCTGCCGGTCATCCTGTTGTTGATCTTCTACATCTTGCCAACGGCCGGGATGATTACGCTACTGCTCCTGGCGGTCTTCAGCGCCATCTTCTACCGCCGATCGACCGCCCTTCGCCAAGCGGTGAATGCCAACAGCCGCAGCAGCGAGGACCGCTATGACTTCCTCTTCGTCATGCTCAGCTCGATGCACGGGATCAAGACGCTCGCCATCGAGGAACATATCCTGCGTCGCTACGAGAAGCTCCAGGCACGTCTCGCCGCCGGCAACAACCGTGCGGCACGGCTGGTGGGGCAGATGCTCAACAGCGCCCCGATCGCAAATCAGGTGATCGTCGCCGCGATGCTCGCACAGGGCGCCTTCGCAGTGACCTCGGGGCAGTCCACCCTGGGGGCGGTTTCGGCGCTGGTCCTTCTTGGCGGGCGGGTCATGGGGCCGTTGCAGCGCGCCATTTTCATCATCGTGCAATTGCGCGACGTCAGCAGCGCCCAGGAGCGGATCGACGATATCACCACGCGCCGCTGTTCGACCCGTCCGCGCGCCGATCTAAACGTTGCAAACGAGGGGCGCGTTTCGGTCCAAAATCTCGATTACCACCCGGCCGAGGCGGCCGGGACGCGACAAGCCGACAGCCTGGGCAGCGAGAATGACGATACCGGCGCGCAGGCCACCGGGATCCGGGGGGCCAACCTGGAGATACATCCAGGCGAGTTCGTCACCATTGCGGGACCGGCGGAGCCCCTCAACACCGCCCTGATGCATTTGCTCGCCGGCATAAGGGCGCCGACCGCCGGCAAGCTCCAGATCAACGGCGAACCCCCGCAGGTCTATCCGCAGGCGCTCCTCAACCGTTGCGTGGGCTATGTGCCGCCCAATGGTGTCATGTTCCGGGGCACTATCCGCCACAACATCACCCGGTTCGGCGAGGTTTCAGTCGAAGAAGCCATGTCCGTGGCCACGATGCTTGGGGTCGAGGGGGCTATCAACCGCCTTCCACAAGGCCTGGACACCGAGCTTCTTGGTAGCGCGAGCGAGACCATCCCGCCGGGGCTTCGTCAGCAACTCTCGATCGTGCGCGCGCTTGCCGCGCGGCCACGGCTGATCCTGTTCGACCGCGTCGACCAGGGCCTGGACCGGACCGCCTATGCCGGCTTTCACCGGCTGATCGGCAAGCTTCGCGGACAGGCGACGATCATCGCGGTGACCGAGGATTCGAACCTGATCGACCGTGCCGGCCGGCATTTCCATCTTGACCGCAACGGGCGCCTCGCGCCCGCACTCGGCGCCGTGCGCTCGGCACGCGTGGCCTACAGGGACCTGACGCTATGACCGGGATTACCTTGCCCATGAAAGACCCGCGGGCGGCGGGTGCCGCCGATGCGCAGCCGGACGCCGCGGCGACTTCCACCGCCGCTGTCGCGGCCGATGCCGCAGCCGAGACGAGCCGCCATATAGACCACCTCTCTAGCGCGATAGACCGCCTCCATCGCCTGCTGCGCCGCAGTGCCTGGCGCGACTGCACCGAAAGCCGCTTCGAGCGACTGTTCTGTGCGCTCGGCCTCCTGAGCCGGCGCAACTTCACGATGAAGCGCCTGATCGCCGCGCTGCAGAACCGCACCGCGCCAGTGTCCGCTGACGACGTGGTCCAGGGCATGGGCAATCTCGGATTTCGCGGCGGCCGCATCGCCGGGCCGGTCGACACGCTGGCGACCAAGCGTCTTCCCGTTCTCGCCACCGCGGCAGACGGCAGCGCCTTCGTCGTCTTCGATCACGCGGGCGAACGCTACAGCATCGATGGCGCCGGCCGCATCCGCCGGTTTCGCGACGACCCGCCGACGGCCGATCGGCTGTCGCTGTGGTCCTTCTCGCTCGATACCGAAACCCATCCGGTTTCGAAGGCCTGGCGCGGTCATACTGGCCACAGCTGGTTTCGCGCCATCCTGACCAAGTTTTCGAAGGTCGGCACCGCACTTGTCCTTCTCAGCCTTGCGCTCGCCCTTGCCGGGGTCATGCTGCCGCTGTTCACGATCCAGATCTATGCGCAGGTGATCAGCCTCGGCTCATTGGCGCCGCTGCCCGATCTGATCGCGGGGATGGCGCTCGTCATCGCGCTGGAGATCGCGCTGCTGCTCTACCGGGTGCGCGTCCTTGCGTGGATCGCGGCGCGGCTCGACTATCTGGCAAGCGTCGCCTCCTTCGCGCGTATCCTGCGGATCCGGCCCGCCCTGTCGGAACGCGCGGCGGTGACCGACCAGGCCGCGCGGGTGCGCAGCTTCGAAAGCGTGCGCAGCTTCATTTCGGGGCCGCTGTTCGGGGCCATCCTCGACGTGCCAGGCAGCCTCGTGTCGATCGCGGCGATCGCGATCATCGGCGGCTGGCTGGCGCTGGTGCCGATCGCGGGCGTCTTCGCGCATCTGGCCTTCTACGTGCTGTTGGCGCGACAGATGCGCATCGCAAGTTCCGTCGCGGCGGAGGAAACCACCGAGATGCAGCGGCTGGCGATCGAGACCTTCGAGAAGCGTCAGGCGATCCGCGAGGCCGGGCTGCAGCACCGCTGGTCCGACCGCGTCATCCGCCGTGCGCGGCGCGAACAGCGCGCGCAATTCCTGCAACGCATGATCGGCGGGCTGGGTGAATCCGGTTCGACCTTCATCATGACCGCCACCTCGATGGCGCTCCTCGCCTTCGGCACGGTGCTTTCGTGGGGCGGTGCCCTGGGCGCGGGCGGGCTGCTGGCGGTGACCATCCTGGGCTTTCGCGCGCTGGCGCCCTATCACGTTCTGTGCCTGTCGGCGCAGCGCATCACGCAGCTCACCAACAGCGTGCGCCAGTTCAACACGCTGATGGACATCCCGGCCGAGGAAGAGGAAAAGCGCGAATATACCGAATTGCGCCGGGTCGAGGGTGCGGTCAGCTTTCTCAACACCGGCTTTCGCGGCGCCGACACGCGTCCGGTCTTCGTCGGCCTCGAGATGGAGATCGTGCCCGGAGAGATCATCGGCATCACCGGCGCCAACGGTGCCGGCAAGACGACACTGCTCAAGCTGATCATGGGCATGGCCGATCTGTCGCTGGGCGCGGTCCAGATCGACGGTGTCGATACCCGCCAGCTGCGCTTCGCCGACCTGCGCGCGCGCATCAGCTACGTCCCGCAATATCCGAAGCTTTTTGCCGGAACATTGCGCGAGAACCTTCTGTTCGCCGATCCGCTCGCCGATGACGCCAAGATCAACAAGATCCTGCGCGTGGTCGGGCTCGAGGACGAGATTGGGGCGCTGCGCGGCGGCATCGATCACGTCATAGGCGATCGGCCGTTCGGCTCATCCGCCTTCGCCTTCCGTTTCGCCTTTGCCCAGGCGCTGATGATCGACAGCCGCCTGATCCTCGTCGACGAGATCCCCAACGGTGTCATCGACGAGGGCGTCGGCGACCTGATCCGCGCACTCGTCGAACGCGCGCGCGGAGAGCGCACGGTGATGTTCGTTTCGCATCGCTCGGATCTTCTCAGCATGGCCGACCGGCTCGTGGCGCTTCGCTACGGCAAGATCCCGGTCGTCAACACCCCAACCACCCTGATCGGGAGGGCCGCATGAACAAAGAAGAAATGGATCGCGCCGGCGAGGCGCAGGAAACCGGCGCCGACACGGACGCGGGTGCGCGCGCCAGCGGGAAGCCGAAGGGGGGCGTGCTCGGACGGATCGCGGTGAAGCGTATCGCGGTTCGGCGCCGTAGCGGCGCAGATCAAACCCGGTCCGACACCGCAGCCGCGGCCAAGTCGGTCGACGCCGATGGCGAGACGGGTGCGGAATGGCGCGGCGCGTCGTCCGCCCCGCAGGATTTCGCCGCCGAGTTGACCCGCCCGATCCTGATAGAGGAAACCGTGCCGCAGGCCTTCGTGCGCCGGACGAGCCTGCTGATCGCGGGTGGAATCTTGACCTTCATCGTCTGGTCCGCGCTTGCCATGGTCCACGAGGTCTCGCGTGCCGAGGGCACCATATTGCCTTCGGGTTTCGAGCGGGTGGTCCAGCATCTTGAGGGCGGAATCGTCCAGTCGATCGATGTCAGGGAGGGCGCGCACGTCCAGAAGGGGCAGCCCCTGGTCCGGCTGCAGGACGCCACCAGCGTCGAGGACACGGCCGTCCTCGACGAACAGAGCGCGAGCATGCGCGCCCGTATCGCGACTCTCGAAGCGCTGCTGACCGGAAAGAACCCGGATTTCGGAGCCATCGACGACGTGCGCGTTCGCACTGCCGCCCAAGGTGGCTTCACCGCCGATGCCGATGCGGAGCGCGCGCGCCGGGCCCTGCTGGACAGCCAGATCGACCAGGCAAGGCACAATCTCGCCGTCGTCGAACGCCAGATCGAGGGCAACCAGGAGACACGCCTCTATCTTGCGGACGCGTTCGACCGTACCGAGGCGCTTTTCGCTCGCGGCTATTCGACCCGTAACCTGCTGGCCGAGCGGCGCAATGCCCGCGCCAGGGCCGACAACGAGGGGCGGGTACTGCAGGAACGCCGACGGGTGGCGGCGGACACGCTTGAACGGGCGCGTCGCAACCTCGAAGCCTTCCGCGCCGAGACCCGCGCCGAGCGCACCCGCAGGCTCGAAGAGGCGCGCAACGCCCTTGCCGCCCTCGAGGGAGAGCGCAGCAAGAAGTGGCGGCGGCTGGAACGGCTCGCCGTTCGGGCCCCGGTTGACGGGCGCGTGAAATCGCTCGATGTCACGACATTGGGCGGCGTTGTCGAAGCCGGCCAGAAGATCGCGACGATCGTGCCCGAGGGCGAGGATCTGATCGCCGAGGCCCGTATCGCGGTCAACCAGATCGGTTATGTGCGCGAGGGGCTTCCGGCGCAGGTCAAGGTTTCCACCTACGATTTCACCCGTTTCGGGTGGATCGACGCGACGGTGGATTCGATCTCTCCGGCGGCTTTCCGCGATCCGGGCGGCGCGCAGTATTTCAAGGTTCGGCTGCGCTTGTCCGGCACCAGCCCCAATCACGCGCCGGCGGCGCGGATCTCGCCGGGAATGGAATTCGTCGCCGACATCATAACCGGGCAGAAGACCGTGCTGGCCTACCTGCTCAGCCCGGTACGCAAGGCCTTTAGCTATTCTTTCGCGGAGCGCTGACATGAACGCAATGACAGCTTCTATGCCCGAGACCGTCGGCAAGCGTCAGCGTCGCGTGCTGCTTGTCGATGACGATCGCAGCTCGCTTCTGGTGCTGTCGGGGATGCTTGAAAGCCTCGGCTACGCCGTCGAGACCGCCGAGAATGGCGCCGAGGCCTTCACCATGATGCGTGAGGATGCCCAACGCGCCGATATCGTGGTGACCGACTTCATGATGCCAGTGATGGACGGCGTCGGGTTGACGCGCAGCCTCAAGCGAATCGACGCGACGCGCAACATCCCCGTCGTGATGATGACCGGCGCCAACTCTGACGACGACATGACCGCGGGGATCGCCGCCGGCGTATTCTACTACCTCACCAAGCCGCCCGCCCCCGGACTGGTCACATCGGTGATGAACTCGGCACTTCAGGAAGTGGAGCGCAACGAGCGCGTGCGCCACGAACTTGGCTCCCATCAGTCCGCCTTTCGCAACATGGAGGTCGCGCGTTTTCGCCTGCGTTCCCCTGACGAGGTCGACGCCGTGGTCAGCCTGATGGCGAGTCTGCACCATGAACCCGACGCCGCGATCCAGGGCATTTACGAGCTGGTCCAGAACGCCGTCGAGCACGGGGTGCTAAGATTCGGGTTGAAAGAGAAGACGCGATTGCTGGCAGAGGGGGGCTGGGAAGAGGCGCTGAAGGCGCGCGCCCATGATCCCCGCTATGCCAAGGGCATCGTCGAGGCGACCGCGATGCGCCGCAAGGGCGGCACGTTGTTCGTCGTCAAGGACAACGGCCCCGGCTTCACCTGGAAACCCTTTCTCGCCAGCGATCCAGCCCGTGCGGCGGCGCGCTGCGGCCGCGGCATTGCCCGGGCCGCTAACTATTCGTTTGACCGTCTCGTCTACAACGAGTCGGGGAATCAAGTGGCCGGCTACCTCGCCGGCGAAGCAAGGGTAGTTTGGTAATGGTGACGGACACGACATCCAACACACGCGCAGTACGGCTGCAACTGCTCGGTCTCGGGGCGGCTGTGCTGCTGGTACTGGCGACGCTGTCGTTCAGCGCCTACCGTTCCTATGGCGAACACGAATCGCTGGTAAAGAGCGACAAGCGCGATTTCGCGGTACGCGTGCGCGCCGACATGGATGCGGTCTATGTGCAGGTCAAGGATCTGTTTTCCTTCGTCGCCGCCGGTGCCCAGGACCGGATCGAGCGCAAGCTGAGCAAGGCTTCGCGCTGGTCGCCCTACATGACGGAGCTGGGCTATTTCACCTCGGATCGCCCCCAGCAGGTTGTCACCGCCGTCGGCGAGCCGACCCTGCAGCTCGCCTCTGGCCCCGAACTCGACGCCCTGATCGACCGGCTGCGCGACATCGAGGGGCGGCTCTACGCCGTCCAGCCGGCGAATTTCGAAAATCTGTTCGCAAGGCTCGGGGACGAGCGACTGTTCGTCATGCAGGCGATGGCGCCGGTTGACGCGATGGGCGCGGTCACCGTGGTCTATGCCGCGATCGATCTGCAAAGCATGCTCGAAGCGGCCTCGGCCAACCTGATGACCAGCGCGCTGCACCATGCGACCCTTGCAGTCGACGGGCAGAAAAGCAGGCTTTCCTTCGCGACCGGCGGCGAATCCATCATGGAATCGATCCTGCCGCCGCGGGTACTGCCGACAGATGTCGCGCTGACCGGTAACGCATCGCTCCATGCCATGTTGCGCGAACGTACCGGCAGCCTTGGGCTCTTCATGGCGACGATGGCAGGGCTTTTCATCGTCGCCCTGGCCGCGACGGTGGGGCTGCTTTTCTACCTACGTTTCCAGCGGCGCGTACGCCAGCGTCTGCGCGAGACACTCGAGCATGCGGAACAGGCGAACGAGACCAAATCCGAGTTCCTCGCCAACATGAGTCATGAGATCCGCACCCCCCTGAACGGCATCCTCGGCATGGCCGAATTGCTGTCACGCGGGACGCTAAGCGGGGACAACCGCCGCTACGTGCGCCAGATCCAGGCGTCCGGCAAGGTGCTGCTTTCGCTTCTCAACGACATCCTGGATCTCTCGAAGCTCGAGAAGGGACAGCTGGCCATCGATCCGGTGCGCACCGCGTTGCCGCCGCTTCTGCAGGACATCGCCAATTTCTATGCGCCGCTCGCGCAGGAAAAGAACCTTTCGCTGCTGATGGAGATCGACCCCGACCTGCCGCCCTATGTCCAGGTCGATCCCACGCGCCTGCGCCAGATGCTGGGCAATCTGCTGTCGAACGCGATCAAGTTCACCGAGAAGGGCGAGGTGGTCCTGTCGATCCACGCGCGACCGCCCAGCGAGACGGGCGCGCAACGGATCTTCGATTTCTCGGTCAGCGATACCGGGATCGGCATCTCGGACGAAAACGTAAGCAAGCTGTTCTCGCGCTTTTCCCAGGCCGAGGGCTCGACGACCCGGCTCTATGGCGGAACCGGTCTCGGGCTGGCGATCTGCAAGGACATCTGTGAACAGATGCGCGGCACCATCGGCTTGCAGAGCACGCTCGGCAAGGGTTCGACCTTCAGCTTCTCGCTACCGCTCAAGGTGGAAGAAGGGGGTATGGAACCGGTCGAGGTCCGCAGCCGGATCGCGGTTGTCACCCATTCGCCGACGTTGACCCGAATCCTCGAAAGCAGCCTGCGCCGCTTCGGAATCGAGCACCAGCTGTTCACCTTCAACCAGGCGCTCCAGGCGCAGCTTCGCAAGGCGCAGGAAGGGGGCGAGCGCTTCGACGGTCTGATCATCGACGAAGGCAGCGACATCCACCGCGCCAAGGCGATCATGCGCTCACTGCAGTCCGATCCGGCGACCAGGCACATGTGGTATCTTCTGCTGGGCGAAAAGCAGACCAATCGCTCTTATCGCGACTTCGACGCCGTGGTGACCAAGCCGTTTCTCGCCTGCAATTTGGCGGATTCGATCCTGCGGGCGGGCACTGACGACGCAGAGACAACTCCGGCCTGCTTCGAGGCACGCTCCGGCGAGTGCCGGCGCGGGACGACGGGTTTTCGCGGACGCAACTGCCTGCTGGTCGATGACAATTATGTCAACCTTCTCTTCGGTGAAGAGGTCCTGCAAGGGCTGGGCTTCACCGTGAAGACCGCCGTCAACGGCCGCAAGGCGGTGGACGCCGCCTGTGCCGAAGCCTTCGACGTCATCTTCATGGATTGTCGCATGCCGATCATGGACGGCTACCAGGCCACCGCAGAACTGCGCAAGCTGATGGCCAGTGGGACGCTGAAGCGGGCGCCGATCATCGCGGTCACCGCCAACGCGCTCAAGGGCGATCGCGAACGCTGTCTCGAAGCCGGCATGGACGGTTTCCTGACCAAACCGTTGATGATCAACGATCTGGAGAACACGCTGGCGGAACTGCTGCCACCGGACGAGGGTGAAACCCCCGACGAGCCGGCCCGCGCCGCCATCCAACCGATAACGGAGAACCCCATGCCAAGCCAGACGCCCCGAGCCGAGACGCCCGCCGCCAACCCGCCCCCCAAGAGCGCGCCACCGCGTGCGCCCGCCGCCGTGCCCGTTGCGCCGGCGGCCACCGGATCCCGCACGGCCGGCGGCACGAAATCGGCAACGACACAAGCCACCGCGGGCGAAAAGGTCCCGCTGGTCGATGTCGGTGCCTTCGAGGCCACGCGTGCAGTGGTCGGCAAGTTCGACATGTTGATCGAATTCTACCTCAAGGATACCGCAGGCTACCTCGCCGCTATCCGAGAAACTCTCGCAATGGGAAAAATCGAGGACGCCGTTCTGCCGGCCCATTCGATTAAGAGTTCCAGCCGCACCATTGGGGCGCAGGGCATGGCGAAGCTTTCCGAATACCTCGAATATCAGGCGCGCCAGCCGGAAGCGGCCGATCCGGCTGTCCTGGGCCGCCTGCGAGAGAAGATGGAGTACGTCTTCGCCTTGACCGAACGCCGCATTGAGCAACTGATGGCCTCCGACGCGAGCGGCGCCGCCTGAGCCGCGAGCCTGACACGCCCGTGTCGGCGCGGCCAGGCTCTTGCTGCTGGAGTCGGCATGATCGACACTGAGGGCGGGTGACGCAACTTCGAGGCGGTGGAACTGGCTCAGCAACCGCTGTCTGTTTGAGACTGTCGCGAACAACCCGCCGACGGAAGCAGAGACGATTTTCTACGCCGCTCTGGAAGCAGAGAAAATTGCCGCGTGACTAACTGAAGTCAGCCCCCGGGCAAACTTGGGGTGGTTCAGTATGCTGTTTGCCTCACCGGTCCCAGACAACCTCTGTGGCCAGATACTCGCGGATCACGGTCCGCACGACAAACTGACCATCATCCACGACAGCGAAGCGATAGACATTCGGTTGGACGATCACCCATCCATCTGGCCGCATGTCCTCGCCACTAATCAAGCGTGACATCAGCCGCCTCCCAACCTCAGGCCATCCCGGCCCATAGTCGATCGTTTCGAATGACCTGACCGCCTCAGGTGTCAGGATTTGTAAAGGCTCTATTGCGACGTGTGCAGGCTCGCCCCGAGCCGGCTGACCGTGCTCGAACAATACGTGCCCGCGAGCATTCTTAATGACAACATTACGGATGCGGTCGATGTCGGGCACTAATGTTGAGCTACTCCCCGTCTCTTGGACAGGATCTGGCGTAAATTAAGCTACTCGTTGCACCTGCTGATCGGGTTGATTGATATCATTTCTCTGCCAAT
>NZ_FNOB01000056.1 GCF_900106675.1 Allgaiera indica | reverse complement strand
CTTGCGTTTCGACATCTCTGATCTCCTTCTCGTCGAAGATCAGCAGACTGCAAATCGTAGCTTATGTCAGTGTCCGAATTTCGGGGGGTAGCTCATAGTTCGGGAAAAGAGATATGGGCGAAAGTTGGTGACGCTTGATCAGGCGACGGCTTGAAGTTGACGGATCCCGTCGCGGAACTCAATCCCCTGGATGATCTCGGGCAGGCGGTTTTGGCCATCGAGTTTGCGCCATTTTTTCTGCGCCGACATCATCAGCTTGAAGGCCATGGCCAGTCCGGTTTTACGGCTGAGGCATCCCTTGGTGCGTTTGGTGCGGTGCCGAACGGTGGCGAAGGTGCTCTCGATGGGGTTTGACGTCCGGATGTGCTTCCAATGTTCCGCCGGGTAGTCATAGAACGTCAGCATCGCGTCCCGATCCTTGAGCAGCTTGGCGACCGCCTTGTCTCATTTCACGCCATAGGTTTCGATGAAGAAGTCGAAGGCGGTGTTGGCGGCGGCCTTGGTTTCGGCCTGCCAGATGTCGTGCAGATGGCCCTTGGCTTTGGCTTGCACGGATTTCGGCAGCGCGTTGAGCACGTTCATCGTCTTGTGGACCCAACAGCGCTGCTCCTGGGTCGAGGCAAACACTTCCCGCAGGGCGGCCCAGAAGCCCAAGGCACCATCACCGATGGCGAGTTTCGGGTCCTGTTTCAGGCCGCGTCGTTTGAGATCGAGGAGCACCTCGCGCCAGCTTTGCGTGCTTTCGCGGAAGCCATCGGTCATGGCCAGCAACTCCTTGCGGCCATATTCATCGGCACCCACGACCACCAGAACGCATTGTTTTTCTTCCGCCATTCGTGGCTTGAAGTAGACGCCATCTGCCCAGATGTAGAGAAACCGTCGCGCGCCGAGGTCGCGCTTGTGCCAAGCTTCATAGGTCTTCCACCAGTCGGCCTTCAGCCGCGTGATGGTCTTGGCGGACAGGCCCCGGGCATTCGGCCCCAGCAGGGCGGCCAGCGCCTCGCTGAAATCACCCGTGGACACGCCCTTGAGGTAAAGCCACGGCAGCAACTCTTCGACCGATTTCGCTTTGCGCAGATACCGTGGCAGGATGCTGGGCGTGAAGCTGATCTTGTCGTCGCCCGGCTTGCGATCCCGCACACGGGGCACCTTCACGGGCACCGGGCCGATGCCGGTCATCACCTCCCTTTCTGGCAAGTGACCATGGCGCGACCTGCCGCGCGCGACCGTCCTCGAGTTTCTCTCCCGAAAAAGCGGCCATCAGCGCGGCCAGCTCCGCGTAGATCGCCTGTTCGAGCAGCTTGCGCGCCCCGTCGCGGAGCACGTCCGTAAATGGGTCGGAGCCAAATCCTGATGGATCGGACAGCCCCGTGATGGTAGTCTCTGACATGTGGCATATCCCTTTCTCGGCAGAGAATTGACGGCGTCTGAACACCGCCATGATATGCCGCCCCTCAGGGCATCACCAACTTTCGCCCGTTTCTCTCGGGAAAATACCTGGGGCCCGAACGCGATTGTGCCGGGGCCCACGGGCGGCGGCGGCGCATGTGCCAGGTGCCGCGGGGTTTTCGGGGGGGGCTTGCGGCGCGCCCCCGCAGGGGCGCCGCCGCGCGTCAAACCCCGGTCAGGCCGGGGTCGTCCGCCAGTCAGGCGGACGTCGCGAAGAGCGTGTGGCGCCGGTCAGCCCAATCGCTGTCGTGCGCTTCCGCGTCCTCTTCCTGCGGTTCTTCGCGAGAGGTCTCCTCGATCGGGGTCAGCCCCGCTTCTTCGAGGGTTTCAGTTGCGTCCAATGCCATCATGTCCTCTCTCCTTCTTCTTGCGCGGTCTTCCGGCCCTTACCTTCGACGAACCGGCGGCACCGCGCGCCGCGCCGTTCCCGTAGGCTCGGGGTCGGCATCACCCGATGTCCGAATGCGTCCCGTTTCGGCGACGACAATCCCGTCTTGCGGAATGGCTCGAAGGCACAGCTATGGCGAGCCCAACAAGCCGGCAAAACCCCACGCGGGGCCACACCCACCCCAGACTGGGAGTGCGAAGTCCCTGGGAAAGGTCGGATTTCGACTATCAGGATGCCGCCTTATATGTGCCCTTGCGCACATCTTGCAAGAAGAAACTGAAGGAGTCCCTCAAATTTGCACTAATATTCCTGCGTCAGAGCCGCCGATGCGCAGCACTGCTGTAGGGCCCACGATTAAGTGCCCGTTTTCGGAGTTTTTTGACCTTTTTGGCACAAAATTAGTGACCATCGCCCGCCGTCTTGCGGGCGTTTTTATTTATATTCAATAGCTTGCTTCTGATCGCTTTGTGGGCGAGCGGCGCGTGCTCCATTGCGGCGCATGCCGCCCGAATTTCGGAAAGGATCACTACATGCAGCGCATTCCGTTCATCGAAGCCCGGTTCGACTTGACCGACGAAAGCTGGCAAGAAATCGAGCGTCGGCTGACCAGGCACCTGATGTCGCTGCGCGACAGGCGGGACAAAGGGAGCACTGGCTCAGAAGCGCCGAACGACTTTGATTTGGGCGACGAGCCTCTGGAAGACGATTTCCCGGACCCGGGCTTCAAAGATCGGAAGTACCCCACTGAACCTGAGTTGCACCGGATCCGCGAGCGCAGCAGGAAGCTCGTCGCCCGGCGGGAAGCCGCGAGTGGTCTGCAGCACCTCGGCAAGCGGGAGCAGGAACGTCTGTCCGTCCTACGCGACGGGGTGCGGCTGTTGCCGGTCGAAACGGAGCACCGGGCCGACGAACTCGCCGCGGCGCTGCACGAGGCAATGCCGTGGTTTGGACCCGCAACAGAGGAAGGCTGGCACGCACTTCGGCGCTCGGCGGCTTCTGTAGAGCCGTCGCCAGGTCTCGGCGACGGCGCGGCGGCATGGTGTGTCGCGCTCGTTACTGACGGTATGGCGGCGGCAGCATCGCGACGGTAAGCTTGGCGACAAGACGCCGCCTTCGTTTATCCCGCTGAGGGTTACGCCCAAGGGTAAACGCCACGCCGCTCCCCTCCTGCCGTGTTGAGCTTAGCTGTGAGAGTCCTGCTGCCGAGACGCGGCAGGATTGGACGGCAAAATGGGCGGCTATTTGGACGGCTCGACGGATGGATACGCGGGCACGATCGAGGTTCTGGAAGGGCGGTCTGGCCGCCGTCTTCGGAGCGAGGCTGAACGGGCCCGGATCGCTGCCGAGAGCCTGGTGCCCGGGGCAAGGGTTTCGGACGTGGCCCGTCGGCACGGGGTGACGCGCTGGCAGGTCTGTGATTGGCGCAAGAAGCTGGCGTCTGGCCAGCTTGCGCTTGCTGCCGAGACGGCGGCTGAGCCGATGTTCGCGACGGTTTGGTGCGGAGTCTGGCGCGGTCGTGCCGGATCGAGCTGGAATTGGATGGTGTCATCCTGCGGGTGCGTTCCGATATCGACGAGGCGCAGCTGACCCGGACGATCCGTGCCGTCCGGGCGGCGTCGCAGTGATCGCGCCGAGTGGCGACCTGCGCGTCTAGTTTGCCACGCGCCCGGTCGACTTCCGCAAAGGCATCGACGGGCTGGCGCGGGCTATCCAGGAGACGCTCGGCCTCGATCCGTTCAGCGGTGCGACCGCTCGCCATTGTCCTCGGACCAATGGCGGACAACGGCTCTCTGGTCCGGGCCAAGCGCGCGGACCGGATCAAGGTGTTGGTCTGGGATCAGACCGGAATTGTCCTCGTTCACAGGCAGCTCGTGGGGGCGAAGTTCGTCTGGGTGCTTTCTCGGCACAGAGAGCCACGGCGAGATGAACGGGGCAGTCGTCCTGTCCGTCCGTTACGAGGCGGCCGCCGTCTTCGAGCAGATCGCTTTCGAGTGGTTCGATGCCGATGGGGTGTCGCGCACCCAATATATTGATCTCGTCGTCCAGCAGGTCGATGGCCGTTGGATTGGTTGCGCGGTGCGTCCTTTGGCAAAGGTCACACAAAAGTATCTTGCGAAGCGCTCCCGCATTAAGGCGCAGGCGATCCAGCAGGGCTTCCTGTTTGATTTCCGGCTCTTCACGAAACTAGACTTGCCCGGGAAAAGTGGAGAGCACCAACTGAGGAACCAGGAGGTGTTCGATGTCCAACGGGAAACGACCGACGCCGGGATTTCGGCGTGAAGCGGTGCGGCTGGCGCTGACGAGCGGGCGCACGCGACGTGAAATCGCCGACGATCTCGGCATCGGCCTCTCAACGCTGACACGCTGGGTGAGGCAGGATCGCGACGCAGAGGAGCCTGTTGAAGACAGGCCCGACCTGCGGGCCGAGCTGAAGCGGCTTCGCAGGGAGAACGCGGTGCTGAAGCAGGAGCGCGATATCTTAAAAATAGGTCGCCATTGTCGCGCCATCGGTCCGAGCGACAATGGCGACGCCTTCTTCGCGAAAGACGCAAGTCGATGAGCTTTGCCTTCATCGAGGCGGAGAAGGCCAGCTTTCCCATTCACCGAATGTGCGAGACTTTGGGTGTCAGCCAGGGCGGGTTCTTTGCCTGGCGCGACCGCCCGGCCTGCCAGCGTCAGCGGCAGGACATGGTCTACCTTGCACATATCCGCACGGCCTTCGCCCTGTCGAATGGCACCTATGGTAGCCCGCGGATGCATCGGGATCTCGTCGACGACGGCCACCGGATCGGGCGTCACCGCACGGCCCGGCTGATGCGGGAGAATGGCCTTGTGGCCCGTCAGAAGCGGCGGGTCGTTGGCTGGGCAACGAGTGACCGGCTGAAGCGCAGCCTCGCTGTCGAGGCTCTGCGGCGCGCCATTGTGAACCGCGACCCTGCGCCGGGGCTGGTTCATCATTCCGATCGAGGCTCGCAAGGCGGATTCGACCGGTCGTCGCAACACCCCGTGATTGGAGGTGTTGATGACGACGGGAAAACGGAAGTCAAAGCGCTCGACGCGACGCAAATTATCCTCGCCAGGTCGGCCGCCAGTCTGGCAGCGTGAGGATCTATGCCGGTTCTGGCGAGAGATTGCAGCGGGGCTTTCCAGCCAGGAAGCCGCCGTTGCAGCGGGAGTTTCAGCCCCTGTCGGAACCCGA
Organism: Allgaiera indica; assembly: GCF_900106675.1. Taxonomy (GTDB): domain Bacteria; phylum Pseudomonadota; class Alphaproteobacteria; order Rhodobacterales; family Rhodobacteraceae; genus Acidimangrovimonas; species Acidimangrovimonas indica. Next base: position 48 of record NZ_FNOB01000056.1, on the reverse strand, counting down.
TGGTTTCGGAGTTCTGGCGGAATGCCTCCCACACATCTCGCACCATCG
>NZ_FNOB01000028.1 GCF_900106675.1 Allgaiera indica | reverse complement strand
CAGGGAAGCCAGTTCACGTCCTTCGCCTGGACGGACCGGCTCCGCCGATCCGGCGTGCGGATCTCGATGGATGGGAAAGGCCGTTTCCTCGACAACATCTTTATCGAGAGGCTGTGGCGCACCCTGAAATACGAGTGCGTCTACCTGCATGCCTGGGAAACAGGATCGGAGACAAAGGCGGCCATCCGACAATGGATGACCTTCTACAACCACCAGCGCCCTCACTCAGCCCTCGGCGGCAAGCCACCGGCGCTGGTCTATTGGCAGAGAAATGATATCAATCAACCCGATCAGCAGGTGCAACGAGTAGCTTAATTTACGCCAGATCCTGTCCAAGAGACAGGGAGTAGCTCAGTCGGGCCGATGAATGCGACCGATGGCAGATCCCGTCCGCCCGGAATAGGTCTTCCGACAGTCGTTGCAGCGATAGCGCTGGATCTTCGTGCGAGTCCGTCCCCACTTCTGCCGTCGCCCACAGCCGCAGAATGGGCACATGTGGTCCTGGTTTGTCCGTGCTTCGATCTCCGAGATCGCTTCCGTCCTCCTCCGGAGATATCGAATTTTCGTCCGAGCATCTTCGATCTGGGCTGGATTCAGTTCGTCGAGGGTATCGAGAAGACGGCGAAAATCATGGTGCAGCAAGGGCATCCTCCGCTCAAAAGGCGAAGAAATATTGGCCATTTTGCTCTAATTGGAAGGTCACCAACGCAGTTTGCGGACACTCCCAATGAAAAAGCCCCCAAGCGGGGGCTTCTTGGAACACCGGCGGGCGCGGCTCAGCGCGGGCCGATCATCATCACCATCTGGCGTCCTTCAAGCCGTGGCATGTTCTCGATCTTGCCGATTTCCTCGATATCCGAGGCGACGCGGTTAAGAAGATCCATCCCCAGTTCCTGGTGTGCCATCTCGCGGCCGCGGAAACGCAGGGTGACCTTCACCTTGTCGCCATTCTCGAGAAATTTCACGACGTTGCGCATCTTGACGTCATAATCGTGGGTGTCGGTCCCGGGGCGGAACTTGACCTCCTTGATCTCGATCGTCTTCTGCTTCTTTCGGGCTTCGGCCTCGCGCTTCTGCTGTTCGTACTTGAACTTGCCGAAATCCATGATCTTGCAGACCGGCGGCGTCGCGTTGGGCGAAATCTCCACGAGGTCGAGCCCCGCCTCTTCGGCCAATGCCATGGCTCGCGCGGGTGGAACCACGCCAATGTTTTCACCCTCGGCGCCGATCAGGCGGATTTCGGGGGCGCGGATACGGTCGTTGACGCGCGGTCCAGTGTCGCGCGTCGGCGGGGCGTTATGGGGTCTGCGGGCTATGGTTTGGATTCCTTCCGAAATTGCATTGAGCCGGAAAATAGACCCGCCGGGCGCGGCTTTCAACCGGTTTCACAAGGGGGTGCATACGGGTTGCAGGCACGGATATGTCATGCGTCGCGCGCCCCGTGCCCCTTTCACAGCACCCCGGGCCTGCCTAGATTGGTCCCGGACCCGGGCGATACGCATTCGCGCCGGGACATGACGGGGAAACCGAGATGAACAAGAACTTCATTCCGGGGCTGGTCGCGGTTCTGGTGCTGCTGGCCTATGCCGGCTGGCAAGGCCTGCGGCCGGGGCGCGTGACCTTTCCGCCGCCCGAAAGCACCGCCGATCTGACCGCCGCCGCGCCGTCGCGACCCAGCCCGATGGATCGCGCCGCGGGCGACGCGCAGCGGGCCACCAAGGCGGCCGAAACGGCGGTGGCGGCGGCCTCGGTCGCCGCGGCCGACGCCGCCCGCGGCACCGATGCCGCGCCGGCCACGCGCGCGCAGGTGCAAACCGCAAGGGCCACCGCGGCGGCCGACCGGGCGGCGGGGGCCGCAGATGCGACGGCCAAGGCGGCGGCTTCGGCCGCGACGGACGCGACCAGCGCCGCGCCCGACGCGGCCCAGCTGGCCGCGAAAGCGGCCGAGACTGCGGCCGCCGATGCCGCCCGCGCGGCCCGCGAAGCCAAGACCGCGGCCGCGGCGGCAGCCCAGGCTGCGCTCGGGGCGGCGGCGGTGGGTGGCGACGCCGGGGTCGATGCTGCCGGGCAACCCGGAACGGTGCGGGACGCGACCCAGGCGGCCAAGGCCGCGGACGGCGCGGCGCGGGCGTCGCGCGATGCCGCGCAAAATGCCGCGAAGGTCGCGAAGGAGGCGCGCGCCGCCGCCGGGGAAGATCGGGTGCTGGGCTATGCCGATACGATGGCCGACGATGCCGCGCGGGCGTCCGGCACGGTGCTGCGCGCCGCGGTCCAGGTCGCGGGCTCGGCGCTGCAGGCGCTGTCGGGCAATCAGGCGACGGCCGCGAAGGCGGCTCCGGTGCCGGCCGCGGGCCAGGAACAGGCGGCGGGCCATTCCGCCAAGGGCTGACGCGGTGGCGGGCGCGATCGGGATGTCCGGATCAGATCCCGTCGCCGACAAAGGCCTTCTCGACCACATATTCGCGGGGCTCGGAATTGGCGCCCTCGTTCAGGCCGAAGCTTTCCAGCACCGCCTTCACGTCGTGGTTGAACGCCAGTGAGCCGCAGACCATGGCGCGGTCGTCCGCCGGGGTGATCTTCGGCAGGCCCAGATCCTCGAATACCCGCCCCGAGGACAGGTTGTCGGTGATCCGCCCCGTCCGCGCGCTGTCCTCGCGGGTGGTGGTGGGGTAGTAATGCAGCTTGCCCGCGACCATCTCGCCGATCAGGGGATCGTCGCGCAGCCCTTCGACCAGTTCGCGGCCATATTCCAGCTCGGCCATGGTGCGGCAGGTGTGCATCATGATCACTTGCTGGTATTTCTCGTAGGTTTCCGGGTCGCGCATCAGCGAGGCGAAGGGCGCGATGCCTGTGCCGGTGGCCAGCAGCCAAAGCCGCTTGCCCGGCAGCAGCGCGTCCAGCACCAGCGTGCCCACCGGTTTCGGCCGCAGGATGATCTGCGCGCCCGGCTGGATATGCTGCAGCTTCGATGTCAGCGGCCCGTCGGGCACCTTGATGGAATAGAACTCCAGCTCGTCGTCCCAGGACGGCGAGGCGATCGAATAGGCGCGCAGCAGGGGCTTGCCGTTGTCGCCCATCAGCCCGATCATCACGAACTCGCCCGAGCGGAAGCGCAGGCTTCGCGGCCGGGTCACGCGGAATGAGAACAGCCGGTCCGTCCAGTGCCGGACCGAAGTGACAGTTTGCGCATCCGGCAGGGCGCGGACGCTTGATTTGGCGGTCTGATCCATGGGGGTCTGATCTGTCATCTGCTTCCAACCTTTGCAAGGCCCGCGCCACTATAACGCGGGTATTGTTAGTATACAAACATGTTTTCGGCTGTCAGACGGCGCTCCGCAGACGCTGGCGCGGGTCATGCGCGCGCCAGTCGGCGCGGTACAGCCATTGGTCCTGGGGCTGGCGTTCGGCCATCGCATCGGGGATCTCGGCGGCGTCGAAGCCGGCGCGGCGGGCCATGGCGTATTGGTCGGCGATGATCGCGCCCGCGGCCCAAAGCGCGCCGCGATACCCCATGTCGCGCAGCCTTTGGGCGAGGGTGAAGCCGCGCCCGTCGCCCGCCGTGGGGAAGGTGATGCGGATCAGCGAAAGCGCGGCCAGCCGTCCGGCCAGCGGCTCCAGCGGATCGGCGGGGCCGAGGTCGAGCACCTCGCCCGGTGGCGGGTCGGCGGGGCCGAAGCCCCGGTCGGTGACGAGAACGGTCATCGCGGGGTCCTCAGGCGGCGCTGCCGCGCATCGGGCGGCCGGCGTTGAAATGGATGCCGCATTCGGTCTTGTCGCGGCCCCGCCAGCGGCCGGCGCGCGGATCCTCGCCCGCGCGCACCGGGGTGGTGCAGGGCGCGCAACCGATAGAGGTGAAGCCCTTCGCCACCAGCGGATGACGGGGCAGGGCGTGGGTCTCGATGTAGTGGGCCAGATCGTCGTGCGTCCAGCGCGCCAGCGGGTTCACCTTCAGCCGCCCGGCCTCGGGCTCGAAGACGGGCAGTGCGGCGCGGGTGCCAGTCTGGAACCGCTTGCGCCCGGTGATCCAGCCAGCGAAGGGGGCAAGGGCACGCTCCAGCGGCTCGGTCTTGCGCAGGGCGCAGCAGGCGTCGGGCTGTGCCAGATGCAGGATATTGTCGGCGTCGTGCGCCAGCAGCGCCTCGGGGTCGGGGCGGATGATCCGCACATCGGTGAGGCCGAGGTTCCAGGCCAGATCGCGCTGATAGGCCAGGGTTTCGGCAAACAGCATCCTCGTGTCGATGAACAGCACCGGCAGATGCGGGTCGATCCGCGCGATCAGGTGCAGCAGCACCGCCGAATCCGCGCCGAAGCTGGACACCATCGCCATCGGCCCAAGTTCCAGCGCCCGGGTCAGGATCGCCTGGGCGTCGCGGCCCCTGGCGAAGGCGTTCAGTTCTGCCGCGCGGGTGGCGAGGGCGGGCGGGGACAGGTCACGCGGCATGGCGGGTCTCCTGATAGAGGGCGGTCTTGAAGGGCTCGGGGCCGAGGCGGCGGATGGTGTCGATGAAGCGCTCGGAGGCGTCGCGGCGCAGGCGCAGATAGGCGCGCAGGATGCGGTCTATCGCCGGGACGATCTGGTCGTAGGCAAAGCCCGGGCCGGTGCGTTCGCCCAGCGCCGTGTCGGCGCCGGCATCGCCGCCAAGGGTGATCTGGTAGGTCTCGACCCCCGCGCGGTCGAGCCCGAGGATGCCGATATGGCCCAGATGGTGATGCCCGCAGGCGTTGATGCAGCCCGAGATCTTGATGCTGACAGGGCCCAGGTCGCGCTCGATCGGGCGCAGGCGGTCGGCCAGCGCCTGCGCCACGGGGATCGAACGGGCTGTGGCCAGCGTGCAGTAATCCATGCCGGGGCAGGCGGTGATGTCGGTCGCAAGGCCCGCGTTGGCGGTGGCCAGCCCCATCTGCGCCAGCGCGGCATGGACGGCGGGCAGGGCGCCCCTGTGAACATGCGGCAGGATCAGGTTCTGGTCCTGGCCGACGCGGATTTCGTCGTTGCCGTGGGCCTGGGCCAGATCCGCCACACGGCGCATCTGCGCTGCGGTGATATCGCCCGGCGTGGCGCCCGGGCCCTTCAGGCTGATCCGCACGATGGCGTGGTCGGGGTCGTGATGATCGACCAGGTTGGTCGCGGCCCAGGCGGCATAGGCGGGATCGGCAAGTGCGGTGAAATGCGCGATCGTGGGCGCCTGCGTCAGCGCGGGCCGCGCGAAATCCCGCGCGATGCGGGCATATTCGCGGGTGGCGCCGGGGTAAAGGCCCCTGAGGTCCGCGAACCGCGCCTCGATCCGGGACGACAGCGCCGCGATCCCCTCTTCGCGCAGGGTGACCTTGATGCGCGCCTTATACTTGTTGTCGCGCCGACCGACCAGGTTGTAGGTCTCCAGCACCGCCTCGAGATAGGGTAGCAGGTCCTCGATCGTCACGAAGGCGCGCAACTCCTCGCCCAGCAGCGGCGTGCGGCCCAGGCCGCCGCCCACCAGCACGCGCACGCCCAAGGCGCCGCCCCGACGGACAAGTTGCAGCCCAACGTCATGCGCGCGCAATATCGCCCGGTCGGCGGGGCTGCCGGTGACGGCGAACTTGAACTTGCGCGGCAGGAACTGGAACGCGGGATGGTCGGTCGACCATTGCCGAACCAGTTCCGCCAGCGGCCGCGGATCGGCGACCTCGTCGGCGGCGGCGCCGGCATAGGGATCGGCGGTGACGTTGCGGATCGTGTTGCCCGAGGTCTGCACCGCATGCATCCCCACCTCGGCCAGCGCGTCCAGGATGTCGGGCACGTCCGACAGCCGGGGCCAGTTGAACTGGATGTTCTGGCGCGTGGTCATGTGGCCATAGCCCTTGTCCCAGCGCTCGGCGATCATGGCAAGCTGGCGTAGCTGGGTGCCGTTCAGCGTGCCATAGGGGATCGCCACCCGCAGCATATAGGCGTGAAGTTGCAGGTAGAGGCCATTCATCAGCCGAAGCGGCCTGAATTCCTCTTCGGTCAGGCTGCCGTCTAGGCGGCGGGCGACCTGTTGGCGGAATTCATCGGCCCGGCGGCGCAGGAAGGCGGCATCGGCTTCGGTGGGCCTATACATCGTGGATCTCCGCTTGCTTGCCATGCGGCCGGTTCGACGGGCCGCGCGCACGAAAGCCTTCGCGGAAATGGCCGGGCCGGGGGCCGGCGGCGCCCGCCCGGGCCTCGGCCAGATAGGCGCCGACGACGCGATGCGCCTGCGCCCCGGCCTCGATCAGGCGCAACTGGGCGATCGCCTCGTCCTCGATCAGCTCGGCCTCGCCGAGGCGGCGGGTCCAGGTGCCGTCCTCGGCCAGATAGACCACGTCGCCTTCCAGCAGCGCGTTGGCGGTGACGACCTTGGGGGTGAAGACGCGGCTCATGCGAGGGCCTCCTTTGCAGTGGCGCGGGCCGCGCGCGGGGCGAGGCCGAGCATCAGGATCGCGGGGCCGTCCAGCCCGGCGGCGGCCTCGGGCAGGGTGGCGAGGGTGGCGGGAAGGACACGTTCGTCCGCGCGCGAGGCGTTCTCGACCAGCGTGACCGGGGTGGTGGGGGCGGCGCCATGCATCATCAGCCGGCCCTGGATGAAGCGCGCGGCACGCTTGCCCATGTAGATCGCGGCGATGGCGCCGGGGGCGGCCAGCGCGCGCCAGTCCTGGTCGGCGAAACCCTTGGCATCATGCCCGGTGACCAGCCGCACGCCGGCGTTGCGGCCGCGCTGCGTCAACCCCTGGCCCAGGCGTGCGGCGGCGGCGGAGGCGGCGGTGATGCCGGGAACGATCTGCCAGGCGATGCCCGCGGCATCCAGTGCGGCGATCTCCTCGTCGAGCCGCGCGAAGATCGCCGGATCACCGCCCTTCAGCCGCACCACCCGGGCCCCCGCGCGCGCATGGGCGACGAGCAGCGCGTTCGCCCTGGTCTGCGGGACGGACGGGCCGAAACCCTCTTTCCCAACTGAGATGCGGGTGGCGGCGGGGCGGGTGTGGGCAAGGATATCGTCGCTTGCCAGCCGGTCGTGGATCACCACATCGGCCATCTGCAACGCGCGCAGGGCATGCAGCGTAAGCAGGCCTGGATCGCCCGGACCCGCACCGACGAACGCGACCGTTCCGGGATCGAGAAGGAAGCTGGGCATGTTGGACTCCGTCACTTTCATGGTCCAATAATAGAATATTGTTCTGGAAATTTGCCAGATATGCGCGCAAATAAGGAATACTGTCCCTGCGTCTTGTGCGGGCGGGGATCAGGTTTGCATTGTTGAAGGAGGTGAAGAATGGCGGCCCGGTTGGATGCTTTGGATCGGAAAATCCTTGCCGAATTGCAGGAGGATGCCGGCCAGTCGCTGGACGAGATCGCCGGCAAGGTGGGTTCGTCCAAGACGCCGGTCTGGAACCGGATTCGCAAGCTGCGCGAGGCGGGGGTGATCCGGCGCCAGACGGTGTTGCTGGATGCCGAGGCGCTGGGGTTCGATGCCTGTTTCTTCGTGCTGATCCGCACTTCAGAGCACGAGGCCGCCTGGCAAAAGGCCTTTCTGGCGGCGCTGCGCGCGCGGCCAGAGGTGCAGGAGGCGCACCGGCTGGCGGGCGATATCGATTATATCCTGAAGGTGCGGGTGGCCAATGCGCGGGCCTATGACGCCTTTTACCAGGCGCTGATTTCCGAGGTGAAGATCCACAATGTGACGGCGCTTCTGTCGATGGAGGAGATCAAGTCGACCACCGTTCTGCCGGTTTGAGGGGCGGCGCCGGGGGTTTCACACCCCCGGACCCCCGTGGAGTATTTGCGCCAAGATGAAAGGGCTTAGGGGCGCTTGTCGTAGCGCACCCGCAGGGCTTCGAGGCCGTGGAAGGGGTAGAGGTTGGCGTATCGGGGCGGGACGGCGAGGGTCAGCGCCCTCAGCCGGCCGAACAGGATCGGCAGGGCGGTGCGCAGCTCTAGCCGGGCGAGCGGGGCGCCGAGGCAGAAATGCAGGCCGGCGCCGAAGCTGAGGTTGGGTTTGGCCACGCGCCCGGGGTCGAAGCGCGTGGGGTCTTTCCAAGGGCCGGGGTCGCGGTTCGCGGCCGCCAGCAGACAGGCGACGCGGGTGCCGCGCGGGATCTTGTGGCCCATCACGTCGATGTCGTCATAGGCCCAGCGCATGAAAAGGTGCAGCGGCGGGTCGAAGCGCAGGACCTCCTCGACCGTGGCGTCGATCGCGTCAGGGGCCAGCGCGGGTGGCGTCGCGCGGGTTTCGAGCAGGGTCTTGATCGCGTTGCCCAGCGTGTGGACGGTGGCCTCGTGGCCCGCGTTCAGCAGCAACACGCAGGTCGAGACCATTTCGTCGGTAGTGAGTTGCGCCCCCGCCTCCTCGGCGGCGATCAGATGGCTGAGCAGATCGTCGGCGGGGCGGCTGCGGCGGATCTCGATCAGGCCGCGCAGGTAGGCGGCGAAATCGCGGGCGGCGCGGGCGGCGGCGTCCTCGACCGCGCGGTCGCGGCGGGCCTGGTACATCGCGACCATGGCGTTCGACCATGTCAGCAGGTCGTCGGCCCGGTCTTCGGGCACGCCCAGCAGACGTGCGATGACGATCACCGGCAGGCGCTGGGCGAAGCCGGGGATCAGGTCGCCGCCGCCTTCGGGCAGGGCGTCGATCAGGCTGTGGGCGAGCGCTGCAATTTCGGGTTCCAGCGCTGCGATCCGGGATGTGGTGAAGGCGCGCAGCGCCAGATTGCGCAGCCGGGTGTGGCGCGGGGGCTCCAGCTCCAGCATCGAATTCTCTTCGAGCGCGTGGAAGGGGCGCAGGTGGTCGGGGACCGGTGGCGGCACGGGCGGGGTGCGACCGAAGCGCCGGTCGCGCAGGATGGCGTTGGCGGCGGCATGGCCCACGGCGCAGGGCATGGCGTAGTCTTCCCAGATCACCAGCCTTCCCAGCGCCCGGGCGCGCTCGTAGAAGGCATACGGATCCTGCACGAAGGCAGGGTCGGTGGGTGATTGGGCGATGCGGGGCAGGGGGCGCGTCATGCTCGCATCTGACCGCCCGGCACCCCGAAGTGCAAGCCCGGCTTCCACCTTTCATTGTTCCCCAAATACGCGTCCTGGCAAAATGAAACCGGCGGCATCGCTGCCGCCGGTTCACGGATCTTGATGCTTTCCGGGGGGCTAGTTCCCCTTCGGCTCCGTCTTCAGGATGTTGAAGTTCGGCGCCCCCAAGCCCCCGGATCCGGGCGATCCGGGCGCCCCCAGCCCGCCCAGTCCGGGCATCTTCGGGATCTCGATCTTGACGTTGTTCAGGTCGATCGGCTTGCCCTTGTAATGGGTCACCATATAGGGGAAGGCGATCACGATCGCGACCATCACCACTTGGATCAGCACGAAGGGCACCGCCCCCCAGTAGATCTGTGAGGTCTTGATCCCGTCCGTCATCTGGCCGGTCACCGGGTCCTTGTAACTGCCTCGAGGCGCGACGCTTCGCAGATAGAACAGCGCGAAGCCGAACGGCGGGTGCATGAACGAGGTCTGCATGTTCACCCCCAGGATGACCCCAAACCAGATCAGGTCGATCCCCAGCTTCTCGGCGGCGGGCGCCAGCAGCGGGATGATGATGAACGCCAGTTCGAAGAAGTCCAGGAAGAACGCCAGCACGAACACCAACAGCGACACCACGATCAGGAAACCCAGCTGTCCGCCCGGAAGCGAGGTCAACAGATGCTCGACCCAGACCTGGCCGTTCACCCCGTAGAACGTCAGCGAGAACACCCGCGCGCCGATCAGGATGAACATCACGAAAGAGGCCAGCCGCGTGGTCGAGGCCAGCGCCTGGCTGACCACCGTCATGTTCAGCCGCCCCTTCGCCGCTGCCAGCGCCAGCGAGCCGACGGCCCCCATCGCGCCGCCTTCGGTGGGCGTGGCGACGCCCAGGAAGATCGTGCCCAGCACCAGGAAGATCAGCGCCAGCGGCGGGATCAGCACCATGATCACCTGCTGGGTGAGATGCGACATCACGCCGGTCTTCAGCTTCCGGTCGAGAACGGCGGCGACATAGATGATCAAGATCGCCAGCGCCGCGCCCAGGATGTCGGCATTGTCGCCATGCGTCGGGTAAAGCCACATGACGAACAGATAGCCCATGCCCACCGTCGCCAGGATCGCCACGAACAGCGAGGTCACGCCAGACCCCAGCGTGCGCGCCTCTTTCGGCAGCGCGGGCACCCATTCGGGCTTTACGATCGAGATGACCATCACATAGCTCAGGTAGATCCCCGACAGCACCAGCCCTGGGATCAGCGCGCCCTTGTACATGTCGCCCACCGACCGGCCCAATTGGTCGGCCAGCACGATCAGCACCAGCGACGGCGGGATGATCTGCGCCAATGTGCCCGAGGCCGCGATAACCCCGGTCGCCACGCGCCGGTCATAGCCGTAGCGCAGCATGATCGGCAGGCTGATCAGCCCCATCGCGATCACGCTGGCCGCCACGACCCCGGTGGTTGCCGCCAGAAGCGCGCCCACCACGACCACCGCATAGGCCAGACCGCCGCGGATCGGGCCAAAGAGTTGGCCGATCGTGTCCAGCAGGTCCTCGGCCATGCCGGATCTTTCCAGCACGATCCCCATGAAGGTGAAGAAGGGGATGGCCAGCAATGTCTCGTTCTGCATCACCCCCCAGAAGCGTTCCGGCAGGGCGTAAAGCAGCGGCCAGTCCAGGCTGATCGTGCCCGCCGAATGGGGCGCCATCCAGACGCCGATGGCAAAGAACAAAAGCCCGTTCGCCGCCAGCGAAAACGCCGCCGGGTAGCCGATCAGCAAAAAGATGATGAGCGAGGCGAACATGATCGGCGCCATGTTCGAACCGATGAGTTCCATCATTTCTTGGTCTCCTCGGGATGGCCTTCCAGATAGGCGGAGCCCTCCATTTCGGCGGCGTCGTGCGACGAGACGAAGGGAGAGGGATCTTCGATGATGCCGCGCATCACCGCGATCTTCTTGATGATTTCGGACAGTCCCTGGAAGAACAGCATCACGAAGCCGATCAGCAGAAACGATTTCGCGGGCCACAGGATCAGCCCGCCGGCATTGGTCGAGATCTCGCCCGAGCGGTAGGAAAGCCCGACCCACGGGATCAGATAAAGCACCATCAGCGTGACGAACGGCATCAGGAACAGCACATGGCCGATCAGGTCGATCCAGTGCTGGGTCTTGCGCTTCCACATGCCGTAGAGGATGTCGATGCGGATATGTTCGTTCTGTTGCAAGGTATAGGCGGCCGCGCCCATGAAGGCGGCACCGTACAGGTACCACTGCAGCTCCAGCCAGGCGTTCGACGAGGTGTCGAAGACCTTGCGGACGGTGGCGTTGACCGCGCTCACGAAGATCGCCAGCAAGATCAGCCAGCCGACGAATTTGCCGATGAATGCGTTCACGCGGTCTATGCCGCGTGAGAACGCCAGAAGTCCTCCCATAGGATTCCCCTTTTCTTTTTCTCACGGGCTTTCGTGCCCGCTGGCGGGCGGGCGAAAGGCGCCTCACCTATGTCGAAGATCGCAGAAAGCGTCAACTGTTCTCACCTTTACGGGATGCGACATCGCGCGGCAGTGCGCCGCTCGCATCCGGGCCGGGCCGGACGAGCAGCTCCAGTGCATTCGGAGAAGGCGGATGCCAGTGCCGCAGCGGTCAGCGGCGTGCCAGGCTGTCGGGAAGCGAGATCCGTGCCACCTGTTCGGCGATCGGATCGACGGACAGCGGGTGCAGCTCGGAGGAATGCGCCTCGGGGTCACCGATCGGCTGCCAGCGGTTGTCCTTGTAGATTTCCAGCGCCGAGAACTTGGCCTTGTAATCCATCTTGCGGCTGCCGGGCACCCAATAGCCCAGATAGACATAAGGAAGCCCGGCTTCGCGCGCCAAGGTGATGTGGTCCAGAATGACATGCGTGCCCAGGCTGCGGCGTTCCTGGTTGGGGGCGTAGAAGGAATAGACCATGCTCAGCCCGTCATCGAGCACATCGGTCAGGCACACGGCAGTCAGCTGACGGCGGCGCGCGCCCTCTTCGGGCGGGGCGGAATATTCGACCACCCGCGACCGCACCGGCGTTTCCTCGATCATCGCGGCGAACTCGAAGATGTCCATGTCTGCCATGCCGCCGTCGGCGTGGCGGCTGTCAAGGTAGCGGCGGAACAGGTTGAACTGATCCTCGGTCGCCCAGGGGCTGGTGGCGTCGCGCTTCAGGTCGGCATTGCGGCGCAGGGTCTTGCGCTGGCTGCGGCTGGGGGTGAAATCCGCGACCCGGATCCGCGCCGAAAGGCAGGCCGAGCATTCCGCGCAGGAGGGCCGGTACAGCACGTTCTGCGACCGCCGGAACCCCTGTTTCGACAGCGCGTCGTTCAGCACCTTGGCCCGGTCGCCCTGCAACGCGGTGAACAGCTTTCGCTCCATCCGCCCGTCAAGATAGGGGCAGGGCTGCGGGGCCGTCACATAGAACTGGGGCGCAAGGGGCAGGGTATGGCGCATGATGGCCGAGGGGCTATGGCGATGCGGCCCAGCCTAGCAAGGGCCGGGGCCTGCGCCAAGCCCCGAGTTTCAAGGCCTGACGGGGCGGGCGAGAACCGGCGCGGGGGCGACGCAAGCGCGTGCGGATCGCCCCCACCTTCCGCTTCCCGATCTGCCGCGGCGTGCCGCGGGCGCGGAGCAAACGTCTGCCCGAGGCTGGCGCGCGATCCGCATGGCCCCCGCACGGGCGTCGGTCGCGCGCCGCCGGTCCATGCGGTCTATGTCGCCGCTATGGCTTTCTGTCGCTGCTTGCCCAGGCCCTGAACCTCCAGCTCGATCACGTCGCCAGGCTTCAGGAAGCGCGGCGGCTTCATCCCCATGCCCACCCCCGAGGGCGTGCCGGTGGCGATCACGTCGCCTGGGACCAGCTCCATGAAGCGGCTCATGTAGGAAACGATCTCGGCCACGCCGAAGATCATGTCCGAGGTGTTCGAGCTTTGCACCACTTCGCCGTTCAGGCTGAGCCACAGGTCCAGCTTCTGCGGGTCGGGCACCTCGTCGGTGGTCACCAGCCAGGGGCCGACCGGGCCGAAGGAGGGCGCGGACTTGCCCTTCATCCAGGTGCCGCCGCGCTCCATCTGGAATTCGCGCTCGGAGACGTCGTTGATCGTGCAATAGCCCGCGACATGCGACAGCGCCTCGGCCTCGGAGATGTAGCTGGCGTGCTTGCCGATGACGATGCCCAGCTCGACCTCCCAATCCGTCTTGACCGAATCGCGCGGGATGACGATCGGGTCGTTCGGTCCCGACAGCGCGCTGGTGGCCTTGGAAAAGATGATCGGCTCCTTCGGCGGCTGGGCGCCGGTTTCGGCGGCGTGCTTGGAATAGTTCAGCCCGATGCAGTGGAAATTCGGCACCCAGGCAAGGCAGGGCGCGATGCGGCCGGGGTCTTGCACCAGCGGCAGATCGGCGGGGTTCAGGTCGCGCAGCGCCGCCAGCGCATCCAGCGAAACCCCGGGGCCGGCGAAATCCGCGCAGCGCCCCGACAGGTCGCGCAGACCCCCGTCGGCATCCACGATCGCGGGTTTCTCGTCGCCCCTGGGGCCAAAGCGCATCAGTTTCATGTCCTACTCCTCCATCCTCGGGCGGGCTTCGCGGGCCCGCGCCACCGGCCATGTTCGAGCACAGCCCGCGCCGAGGGGCAAGTGGGCCGGGGTGCGGGGCGGGAAATGCCCGCAATCGGGGCAACTGCGGGGCGCACGCCATGAAGCGGGGCGCACGCCATGAAAACGCCGCGCCCCGCCCGGGCGGGGCTGGAACCCCGGGCCGCGCGGGCGCAAGTTGCGCGCAGCGAATCCCATGGAGGGCCCCATGCCCGTCACGCCCGCCCGCCCCTCGATCGGCGTCGTTCCCGGCCGGATGCTGCCGCGCGATCTGGCCCTGGCCTTGGCGCTGGGCGCGGTCGCGGTGTTGGAACTGGCCGGGCGCGGCACCGGCCTTGCCCCGTTCCAGCATCTGGCGTGGCTGGCGATGGCTGCGGTGGTGCTGGGCAGCCTGGGCCGCATCGGCCTGCGCGAAGGCTACCTTCTGGTGGTCAGCGCCACGCTGTCGGGCCTGGCGATCTGGCATGCGCGGTCGCCCTGGCAGATGTTGGGCGGCGCGCTGGATCAGGCCAGCTTCCTGATGGCCTTCATCCTGCTTCTGGGCCTTCTGCACGAGACCGCCGCGACTTCTCCGGCGGTGGCGGCCTGTGGCGAATATCTGACGCGCCAGCCGCCGGGGCGGCGCTACTATGCGCTCAATATCGGCACCGGGGCGCTGGCGGTGCTGTTCAACCTGGGCGTCGTCAGCTTTCTGGTGCCGCTGATCCAGAACGGGATCGAGAAGGCCACGCCGGGCGACGCGCTGAACCCGGTGCGCGAACAGCGCCAGATCTCGGCCATGCTGCGCGGGTTCGCCTGGTCGGTGATCTGGTCGCCCACGGCGATGGCGCCCCTGGTGCTGATGGAACTGATCCCCGGCGTCGACCGGCTGCGCTGGATCGAATACGGCATGGGGGTGTTCGTGCTGATCCTGATCCTCGGCGCCTTCGAGGACCGCCTGCGCTTTCGCCGTTACCGGCCCGCGGCGCGGCGCCAGGTGGCGGCCTTCCCGACCGCGGGGGCGCTGCGCTTCGCCGCCGCCTGCGCCTGGCTGTTCGGCATGACCGGCCTGGCGATGGAGCTGTCGGGCAACACCATCCTCTTCGGCCTGATGCTGTCGTGCCCGCTGATGATGCTGGGCTGGCTGGCGGTGCAGTTCGGGGTGCCGCGGCCCGGCGCTGCGGCGCGGGTGGGCGCGCGCGTGGGCCAGATCCTGGGCCGGGGCGCGCCCAGGAGCGCGCCGGTGGCGATCACCCTGGCGTGCTCGGGCTACATCGGGGTGGTGGCGGCCTCGCTGATCCCGGCGGGGGCGCTGGCGAAGGCGCTGAATCTGGATGCGGTGCCGCACTATCTGTTGCTGTCGGCGCTGCCGCCGCTCTTGGCGATGGTCAGCCTGCTGGCGCTGTCGCCGATCATGCTGGCGGTGTTCTTCGGCTCGCTCTTCGCGGCGCTGCCCACGTTGCCGGCCGATCCCACGTTGATCGCCTTCGCGCTTTCGTGCGGCTGGGCGCTGTCGATGACGGGATCGCCCTTTGCCACGGTGGTGCTGATGATTGACCGCGTCGGGGACATCCCGCCGCGGCGCACCACCTGGGGCTGGAACCTGGGCTTCACCGTGCTGTGCGCGCTGGTGATGGTGCCGATCTTCTGGGGACTGACCGGAGGACGGTAGCGGCCCGGCGAAGCGCCGCCGCCGCCCCGCCCCGAAGGCGTGCGGCCGGCCGCGCCCGCCGCATTCGTCTGCCTGGGTGAAGTTTCCCCGCCAAGCAGAGGGTTTGTTTACTTCTTTCTGGCTCAAATACCGCCGAGATGCCGATACACCCGCGGCCGCGGTCGTTTCCGGGGCACGGCCGAAATACTGCCGCGGGGGATGACGCCGCGCTGCTTTCTTGGCAGCATGCCGCCGGGAAAAAGGGGAGACGGTCATGCACGACCGCACATTGAAGCGGTTCACCGTCCTGGTCGCGGTCGCGGTCCTGACGCTTGTGTTCCTGATCATCCTGCCGGCGTCGTCCTGGTTCTGGCTGGGCGTGCTGATCTTCGGCACGCTCACCTGCATCGGGATCTACGATCTGTTCCAGACCCATCACGCGATCTTGCGCAATTACCCGCTGCTGGGTCGGCTGCGCTTCCTGTTCGAGGAAATACGCCCCGAGATCCGCCAGTATCTGATCGAAAGCGACCAGGACGAGGAACCCTTTTCGCGCGATATGCGCGCCATCGTCTACCAGCGCGCCAAGGGGGTCGAGGACAAGCGCCCCTTCGGCACCCGCGAACGCGTCTATGAGGCGGGCTATACCTGGCTGACGCATTCGGTGCAGCCCAAACATCTGACCAACAGCGATTTCCGGGTCCGCATCGGCAATGACGCCTGTTCGAAACCCTATGACGCCTCGCTTTACAACATTTCCGCGATGAGCTTCGGCGCGCTTTCGGCCAATGCAATCCTGGCCCTGAACAAGGGCGCCAAGATCGGCGGCTTCGCCCATGACACGGGCGAGGGCGGCATCAGCTGCCACCACCGCGTCGGCGGCGGCGATCTGATCTACGAGATCGGCTCGGGCTATTTCGGCTGCCGCAACCCCGATGGCAGCTTCTCGGCCGAACGCTTCGCCGAGCAGGCCGCGAGCGATCAGGTGAAGATGGTCGAGATCAAGCTGAGCCAGGGCGCCAAGCCCGGCCATGGCGGGATGTTGCCGGCCTCGAAGATCAGCCCCGAAATCGCCGAGGCCCGCGGCATTCCGATGGGGGTCGATTGCGTCTCTCCCGCCGCGCACAGCGCGTTTTCCACGCCGATCGAGCTGATGGAATTCATCGCCACCCTGCGCGAGAATTCCGGCGGCAAGCCGGTGGGGTTCAAGCTGTGCATCGGGCACCGGCGCGAATTCATGTGCATGGTCAAGGCGATGCTGGAAACCGGGATCGTGCCGGATTTCATCGTCGTCGACGGCAAGGAAGGCGGCACCGGCGCCGCGCCGCCGGAATTCGCCAATCACGTCGGCATGCCGCTGGTCGAGGGCTTGAGCTTTGTCCACAATACGCTGCGGGGCGCGGGGATCCGCGATCAGCTGCGCATCGGCGCCGCGGGCAAGCTGATCTCGGCCTTCGACATCGCGCGGGCCTATGCGCTGGGCGCGGATTGGGCCAATTCGGCGCGCGGTTTCATGTTCGCGCTGGGCTGCATCCAGTCGCAATCGTGCCATACCAACCGCTGTCCGGTGGGGGTGGCGACGCAGGACAGGCTGCGTCAGCGCGCGCTCTATGTGCCCTCCAAGGCCGAGCGGGTGGCGCGGTTTCACGCCAACACGATGAAGGCGCTGGCGGAAATGGCGGGGGCGGCGGCGCTTGACGATCCGCGCCGCTTTCAGCCGCGGCATTTCATGCAGCGCGGCCCCGATGGCGAAATGGTCGAGGGCGACGACGCCTTCCCCTATCTGCCCGAGGGTTTCCTGATCGCGGGAGAGGGCGGCGATGCCGATTACCGCAAGCGCTGGGCGCGGGCTTCGGCCGCCAGCTTCGCCCCGCCCGATTGAGGCCGGGGCAGGCGGCCCTTACGCCCCTGCCCACAGCGTCCGCGCCGGGGCGTGGGCGCCATGCGCGGCCTCGGTCGCGGGACTTGGCCTGCCAGGACGCACCGGCCCTCGTGCCGCGCGATCTTGGACGACGGCAGCCTGTCGGGCGGGGGTCGGACCGACCTTATGACCCCGCAGCACGGCCTTCCCCTCCGCCGCCACCCTTGCCGCGACTGTCACCTCGCGGGGCCAGATATTCGCGTTTCCAGGGCCCATGCCGCGCGCCCGGCCATGGCCTCCTGCGGCAACGGCCGGGATCGGACCGGATCAGATACGAACGCGATCGCCCGGCAAAGCTCATCGCTGTCCCGGCGAAAACCTCAGAACCAAGAGTCTCGCCCGGTAGCGTGCGAGGACGTTCTTCTCTAATCGCCGTGATTGACTGCTGATCTTCCTGCGCTTCGAACTGCGCGCTGGGCTCTTGGGTTCTCTCCGCGGTGGTCGCGCCGGACGCCGCATGTTTGCGTTCAGGGTCGGGTGGTGGTCGAAGTGGTGTGGGATGTGCGCGGTCGTTGCCGCATTGCACGGAGCGATCTCACCCTCGCCGCGCGTCCCGGCTGGACGCGTTCGGTCGCGCTGAAGATCAGCTGTCGACCACGGCGATTAGAGAACGCGTAGGGACAGTATCCTGCGGCCGCCGCATGGCCGCTTGCCCGCCTTCGCGATCCGCGTTCTGCATTACCCGGCCGCACGCGCCTTTTCGCCGATCACGGGGGATTTTCGCCCGCCCCCTTTGCTTCCGATCGGTGAAACGCTAACACGGCATCGGGATCGGCGCGGTCTTTGCGCTATCCCGAGTCCCCCGGTCCAGTTCGGTCCGGGTGGCGCCACGCCGGGCGCCGGGCGCGGGGGCTGACCGAATGGAACGCTGATGCTCAGAACGCTGGCCCTCCTTGTTGCGCTTGCCGCCGTGCCTTTCGGGCCATGGGCCGCGTCGCCGGTCGCCGCGCAGGTGGCCGCGCCGCAGCCTCTGCCGCCGGCCATCGGGCCGAAGCAGGCGCTACTGCAGGAAAGTCTGGTCGCCGCATTGAGGCTGCCCGATCTGATCTCGGTCATGCATGACGAGGGGATAGATTACGGCAAACAACTGGCAGATCAGCTGTTTCCCGGCCAGGATGGCGGCAGCTGGCATAAGACGGTGCGCCGGATCTATGCGCCCAAGCAGATGACCAAGCTGTTCGAGGCCGATTTCAGTCCGCGTCTCGATGACAACCAGCGCAAGGGCGCGTTGGAGTTCCTGACCTCGCCGCTGGGGCGCAGGATCGTGGCGCGGGAAATCTCGGCCCGCCGGGCAATGCTTGATCCGGATGTCGAAGCCGAGGCGGCGGCCCAGATCGCGCGGATGGCCGCCCACCATGATCCGCGGCTGGCCCAGATCCGCCGCTTCGCCAGGATCAACGGGCTGGTCGAGGCCAATGTCGCGGGCGCCCTGAACGCCAATTTCGCCTTCTATACGGGGCTGGCCGACGGTCATGCGCCGGGGCTTGACCTGTCGCGCAACACGATCCTGTCCGATGTCTCGTCTCAGCAGCCCGAGGTGACGAAGGAAACCCGCGCCTGGCTGTTTCCGTTCCTTGTCACCGCCTACAAGCCGCTTAGCAATGCCGAACTGGATCGCTATATCGCTTTCTCTCAAAGCGCGTCGGGCAAGGCGTTGAATCGGGCGCTGTTCGCCGCCTTCGACGTGATGTTCGTGCATATCTCGCACGAGTTGGGCCTTGCCGCGGCAAGTGTCATGGCAGGCGAGAACCTCTGACCCCTGGGCGGGCCCCCCCGGGGCCAAGGTGCGTGCGGCGTTGCCGCGACGGCAGGGGCGCGCGCCGGCGCGGGGGACCTTTCGCTTGGGCCGGCGGGGCGCTAGCCTGACGCCAAGGCACAGCCGGACAGGAGGGGCGATGCGTCTGGTCGTCAATGGAATCGCGCGGCAGGTCGAGGCGGAGGGCGACATGCCGCTCTTGTGGGTGCTGCGTGACATTCTGGGCCTTCACGGGGTCAAGTACGGCTGCGGCATTGCCCAATGCGGTGCATGTACCGTCTGGCTGGGGGCGCAGGCGGTGCGATCCTGTCAGACCCTGTTGCGCGATGTGGACCAGCCGGTGACCACGATCGAGGGGCTTGGCCGTCCCGGCGCGCTGCATCCGGTGCAACAGGCCTGGGTGGCGCATAAGGTGGCGCAATGCGGCTATTGCCAGTCGGGCCAGATCATGCAGGCCGCGGCCTTGCTGGCGCAGACGCCGGAACCGACCGACGCCCAGATCGACGACGCGATGCAGGGCAATCTGTGCCGTTGCGGCACCTATCCGCGGATCCGCGCCGCCATCCATGCCGCGGCCGCCGCGATGAAGGCGGGTTAGCATGGCACGCTCCGCCAAGATCGCCCGCCGGTCTTTCCTGATCGGCTCGGCCCTGGTCGCAGGGGGGCTTGCCTTCGGTTACTGGCGGTTCGTCACGCCCGGCCCGAACCCCCTGCGCGTCGGGCTGGGGCCGGATCAGGCGACGCTCAACCCCTATGTCATCCTGGCGCCCGGCGGCGTGACCGTGATCGCGCCGCGCGCCGCGATGGGGCAGGGGGCGCAATCGGCGCTGGCCATGCTGCTGGCGGAAGAGATGGATCTGGATTGGGAGACGCTGCGCGTCATCCACGGCCCGCCTTCCGACGTCTATTACAACGGCGCCGCCACCGCCGAGGCGCTGCCCTTCGCACCGACCGACCATTCGCTGCTGGCCCGTGGCGCACGGGAGGCGGGGCAGGTGGCGGCGAAATTCCTCGGGTTGCAGTTGACGGGCGGGTCGTCTTCTATTCCGGATGGGTTTGACAAGATGCGCCGGGCGGGGGCGGCGGCGCGGGCGGTGCTGCTGCAGGCGGCGGCGCGGCGCACGGGGCTGCAACCCGAGGTGCTGAAGACTGCGGGTTCCGCCGTCATCCTGCCCGACGGCACCCGCTTGCGCTATGTCGATCTGATCCCCGAGGCGCGCAGCATCGCCCCGCCGCAGGACCCGCCGCTGAAGCCGCGCGAAGCGTGGCGGCTGATCGGCCGGCGGGTGCTGCGCAAGGGGATCGAGGCGCGCTCGACCGGGACGGAACGCTACGGGATCGACATGGTGCTGCCGGGCATGGTCTTCGCCACGGTGCGCCGCAATCCGCACCTCGGCGCCGGTGTGCGGCGGCTGGACATGTCAAAGGCCGCCGCCGCGCGCGGAGTGCACAAGGTGATGCCGGTGCGGGGCGGCTATGCGGTGGTCGCGGACAACACCTGGCGTGCCTTTCAGGCCGCGGATCTGGTGCAGGTGGATTGGGCGCCCGCCACCTATCCCGCCGACAGCGCCGCGATGTTTGCCGAGGTCGCCGGCTCTTTCACCGAGGCCCGGCGCGACAGCCGGCTGAAGGATGAGGGCGATGTCGAGGCCGCCCTGTCGGCCCCCGGCGCCGAGGTGATCGAGGCCGAATACCGCGCCCCCTATCTGGCCCATGCGCCGCTGGAGCCGATGAACGCCACCGCCTGGCTTCGCGATGGCGCGCTGACGATCTGGGCTGGGTGTCAGGTGCCGCTTTATGCCGCGTCGGCGGCGGCGCGGGCGGCGGGGATCCCGGCCGATCGGGTGTCATTGCATGTGCTGCCGATGGGCGGCAGTTTCGGCCGCAGGCTAGAGGACGACTTCATCGCCCAGGCCGCCGAGGTGGCCGCGGCCATGCCCGGCGTGCCGGTCAAGATGACCTGGTCGCGCGAAGAGGACATGACCCATGATTTCTGTCGTCCCCTGGCGATGGCGCGGGGGCGCGGCCGGGTCGGGCGGGGTCGGATCGAGGCGTTGGATCTGGCGATCGCGGCGCCCTCGACCACGGCGTCGCAGATGGGGAGGTTGGGGCTTCCGTCGATGGGTCCCGACACCGCGATCGTCGCCGGCGCCTGGGACCAGCCGCTGGCGATCGAGGCGCTGCGTATCACCGGCTACCGGGTCCCCGAGATGGCGCCGGTCAGTTCCTGGCGCTCGGTCGGGGCGTCGGTGAACGGCTTCTTCCATGAAGGGTTCATCGACGAATTGCTGCAGGCCGCCGGGGCCGATCCGCTGCAAGCGCGCCTTCGCATGATCACGGATGCGCCCAGCCGCAAGGTGCTGGAGGCGGTAGGGGAAATGTCCAGCTGGGGCGCGCCGCTTCCGGCGGGCTGGGGGCGGGGGCTGGCTTTCACGCTGTCCTTCGGGGTGCCGGTGGCGGAAGTCGTGGATGTCGAGCAGACCGATCAGGGCCTGAGCATTCGCCGCGCCTTTGTCGCCGCCGACCTGGGCGTGGTGGTGGATCCGGTGACCACGCAATCCCAGATGCAGGGTGGGCTGATCTGGGGCCTGGGCCATGCGATGGGGGCCGAGATCACCTTTGCCCGGGGCGCGATCGAACAGCGCAACTTCGACAGCTACCCCTTCCTGCGCATCAGCCAGTGCCCCGAGATCCATACCCGCGCGCTGGAGGTGGGCGATCGCGTTCACGGCATCGGGGAACCCTGCGTGCCCCCTGCCGCTCCGGCCCTGGCCGCGGCGATCTTCCGCGCCACCGGGAAGCGGCTGCGCGAGATGCCGTTTTCGCGTCAGGTCGATTTCGCCTGAGCTTCGGCGCGCGACGTTTCCGCCTGCCGCAGGCCGCGCGGGCCGGCGATCGGGTCAGGCTGCGCTTTCGCCGCGCGGGCGCGCCTTGAACGTCGTGACGGCGGCCAAGCCCTTAGCGGGCTTTTCGCCCCTTGGCGCCTTGCCGGCCCTGCTTTCCGCGACCGAGAACCGCTGCAGCAGTTGCGCCAGCCGGGCGGCCTCGTCGTGCAGCTGATGGCTGGCGGCCGAGGTTTCCTCGACCATGGCGGCGTTTTGCTGGGTGGTCAGGTCGATCTGCCCGACCGCAGCCGTGATTTCGCTGATGCTGGTCTGTTGTTCGGTCGCGGCGCTGGCCACCTTGGCCACCTGGTCGGACACGGTGCCGATCGCGGTGACGATCTCTTGCAGGACGGTGCCGACCTCGCCCACCAGAGATACGCCATCCTTCACGCGTGCGCCGCTGTCGCTGATCAGCGATCCGATCTCGCGCGCGGCTTCGGCGGCGCGCTGCGCCAGGGCGCGCACCTCCGAGGCGACCACCGCGAAGCCGCGACCCGCGTCGCCGGCGCGCGCGGCCTCGACCCCGGCGTTCAGCGCCAGAAGATTGGTCTGAAACGCGATATCCTCGATCACGTCGATGATCCGCGAGATCTGGCTGGAGCTGGTCTCGATCGCCTGCATCGCGCCGATCGTGCGGTCGACTACCTTCTGGCCGTCGCCGGCGCGGTCGCGCGCGGTGCCGGCCATGCGGTCGGCCTCGCCCGCGCGGCGGGTCGATTGGGTCAGCGCCTCGGTCATCTGGGTAAGGGCGGCCGAGGATTCCTCTAGCGTGGCGGCAGTGCTTTCGGTGCGCTTCGACAGGTTGTCGGTGCCGCCGGAAATCTCGGCCGAAGCCGCGCGCACCCGGTCCACCGAGCCGGCGATCTCTCCCATCACAGCCGCCAGGGATTCCGCGGCGGCGTTGAAATCGCGCTTGAGCTGGGCGTAACCTTCGTCGAATTCGGCCTCGATCCGCGCGGTCAGATCCCCTTCTGCCAGGCGGTGCATGCCCTGGGCCAGGGCCGAGACCACCGCCGCTTGCGCCTTCTCGTGCGCCTTGCGCGCGGCGTCGGCCTCGGCCTCGCGACGGGCCTTTTCGCGGGCGACTTCTGCGGCGCGCTCGGCCTCGCGGCGGGATTCCTCGGCCTTCTGCGCCGCGGCGCAGGCCTCGGCTTGTTCACGGTCGCGTCGCGCGGCAGCCTCGGCTTCCTTGCGCGCCTCGCGTGCGGCCCTTTCGTCCTGTTCCAGCCGCGCCTTTTCGATCAGGCCGTCCCGGAACACACCGAGGGCGCGCACCATCGCGCCGATTTCGGCCCTGGGCTGCCCCAGGGGGGCGACCGCGTCCAGATCGCCCTTGGCCAGGCGTCCGGTGGCCTGCGCGATGCGCGACAACGGCCGCGCGAGTGTCCACCAAGCGAAGACCTGGGTCAGCAGCAGCATTGCAAGGCTGGCCAGCGCGATCTGACCGAAGATGTGCAGGGTGCGCTGGAAATCGTTTCCGATCTGCAGGGCCGTGGCGTCGATCGCCTCCGAGACGCGGGTGCTCATGGAATTCGCGATCTGGGTGATCTTCCGGGCGGTTTCGGCCGCGGTGGCCGACGCGCCGGCGGCATCCGCCTGCGCCTGCAAGAATGCCCGGCGGCCCGCGACCAGCCCGGTCTTGGGGTCCGCGAAGCTGGACAATTCGGTCAGCGAGGCCTTCAGGTCCGGCCCCAGCGTGCGCGCAAAGCGCCCGATCAACACCGCCTCCAAGGACAGTTTGGACTGTCGCTCCACAAGGGCGGCCTGGATCGTCATCGCCTGTGTGGCCACCGCGTTGCGGATGAACTTTTCCGTCAGCGAGACCAGCATCGAGGTGCGGCGCAGCGCCTTGATCTCCTCCGCCATCAGCTTGCCGATGGTGGCGTCATTCTCCTGCGCGGCCGTCTGTGCCGCCTTGGTCAGCCGATCCTCGGTCTGCGTCAAGGCCGTGTCGATCACCGGGGTCAGCCGCCGGTTCAGATCAAGCACCGCAGCGCGGCGGGCGCGCAGCGCCTCGGGGCCGGAGGCCAGCAACTGGCCGATTTGCACAAGTGCCGGTTCCAACGCCTTGTCCAGCGCGGAAAGTTCGGGCGCCCGCGCGATCTTCGGCCGCAATGCGTTCAGATCCGCCAGCGCCTGCTGGGCCGAAGCTTGCAATTGCCGCTCCAGCGCCGGGTCGCCGCTTTGTGCCAGCATGATCATCGTGCTCGAAACCAGGTTCACCTCGGCGCGCGCCTGCAACACCAACTGCAGGGCCGTGACCTTGTCGCCGATCAGGGATGTCAGCGTCCGGCGCACCGACGCGCTGGTCGCCGACACGCCGGTGGTCAGCGCATCCGCAGAGCGCCGGGCGCGGCTGTCGAGGGTTTCCTGCAGCCCGGTCGAGAGTGCCTTGAGCTTGCGCAGGGCGGCGCCGTTTTGCGCGCGTATGGTGAATTCCCGCGTTCTGGCAGAAGCCTGGGTCCCTACCGCCTGTTCGGCTGCGCCGATCGCGCGATCTAGATCCGCCTGCGCGCCGCCCGACAGGTCGGCCGCGATCGTGCGCAGCTTGGTCAGGGCCTTGCGCGCTTCGGCCTGGGCGGCACGCAGGCCGTCCAAATCGTTTAGCATCACCATCTGGGTGATCTGCGCCTGCAGGTCGACGGCGGCATGGTTCAACGCGGTCGCCCGTTCGAGCGCGCGCATTTCGGTTTCCTTGAGACTGGTGATCTGGTCCGAGACGGATTGCAGCGATGAAGAACCGACATAGAGCGCACTTCCCGTCATCGCCCCCATCAAGACCACGATAAGGGCGATTTTGGCCGACATCGAACTGGCGAGGTCGAGGAAAGAAAAGCGCATGGGCGGCTCCGCTGGCAATGTCTGGGGCCCCCAGGGCCGATTCCCAGCGATCATGCGGCCGAGGCCTTAAGGCGCGGTAAAGCCACGCCCGGCGCAAGGCACTGGCGCGCCTGACACCTGTACGCGCGTCGGCCCGCCTGTGCGCAACGGCTCAGCAGCCGCGGAACCATCGGTTCGCGCGCTGCGGCGGATCTTGACAGGTTTGCAAATACCCCTGCGTGCGCCGCGGTACACGCGCGCAACCGGCAGGGAAATGCCGGCGTTTCGCAACCGCTACGCGGCCTATTGCAAAACGCCGGGACAGCCGCCGCGATCAGCCGTTGGCTTCGCGGATCTTGTCGGCGGCTTCCTTGTTGTAGGCCACGCCCTTGGCCTCGAACAGCTGATCCAGCTCGCCCGACAGCGTCATCTCGGTGATGATGTCGCAGCCGCCCACGAATTCGCCCTTCACATAAAGCTGCGGGATCGTCGGCCAGTCCGAGAAATCCTTGATCTCCTGGCGGATCTCGGGATCGGCCAGCACGTTCACGTCGGTGAACTCGACCCCCATGAAGTTCAGCACCCCCGCGACGCGGCTGGAGAAGCCGCATTGCGGCATGCTTTTGGTCCCCTTCATGAACAGCACCACGTCGGCGCCCTCGATCGTGTTTTGAATCTGGTCTTTCGCGCTCATGTCAGAGCCTTTCCTGTTCGTCCGGGCCGGGCCCGGGTTTCACTTGTCAGTCGGGCGCCTTGGTGGTCAGCGCCAGAGCGTGCAATTCGCCATGCGCCCCGTCCATCTTGCCCTTGAGGCTGGCATAGACGGCACGTTGCTGCTGGACACGGTTCATACCGCGAAAACTTTCATCCACAACCTCGGCCGCCCAATGATTGCCGTCCCCGGCCAGATCTGTGATCGTGATCTTCGCCTGCGGAAACGAGGCGCGGATCAGGGCCTCGATATCGTGGGCTTCCATAGCCATGAATTGTCTGTCCTTCCTATGTCCTGCGCCAAATCTAGGGCGCCCGTGGTCTGCAAGCAAGGCACCCGCCCGGCCCGCGCTTCTTTCTGAAGAAAATATCCTCGGGAGGGGGCGGGTCCGAAGGGCGAGGGGGGCCAGACAGCCCCCCGGCCCGTCACGCCACCGCCTCGGCGAAGGCGCCGCGGTAAAGCGTGCTCAGCACCTCCAGCGGCGCTTCGGCGGCGCCCAGCCGCACCACCGGGCCGCCGAACCGGCCGACGCTGCTGGCCTCGACACCCGCCTGGCCCGCCGCCACCATCAGCGCCTCGGCCTGGTCGAAGGAGCACGCCACCAGATAGCGCGCCTGATCCTCGCCGAACAGCTCGGCCATGTCGCCGCTGTCCAGCGTCAGCCCCAGCCCGGCGGCCTCGGCCATCTCGAAGGCGGCAAGCGCAAGGCCGCCATCCGACAGATCCGTGCAGGCGCCGATCAGGGCGCGGTTGGCGCGGATGAATTCGCCGTTGCGGCGCTCGGCCTCCAGGTCGACCGCCGGGGCGTCGCCCTCTTCGCGGTGAAACACCTCGGCCAGCAGCGCCGATTGCCCCAGATGCCGGCCCGGCGGGCCGATCAGCACCGCCAGATCGCCTTCGGCCGGCTGGCCCGCGATCAGGTCGTCGAGGCTTTCCAGAAGGCCCACCGCGCCGATCGTCGGCGTCGGCAGGATGCCCATCCCGTCGGTCTCGTTGTAAAGGCTGACGTTGCCCGACACGATCGGCATGTCGAGCGCCGAACAGGCCGCGCCGATGCCTTTGATCGCGCCGACGAGCTGGCCCATGATCTCGGGCTTCTCGGGATTGCCGAAATTCAGGTTGTCGGTCGCGGCCAGCGGGCGCGCGCCGCAGGCGATGAGGTTGCGATAGGCCTCGGCCACCGCCTGCTTGCCGCCCTCATGGGGGTTGGCCTTCACATAGCGCGGCGTCACGTCCGAGGTGAAGGCCAGCGCCTTGCCCGAGCCGTGCACCCGCACCACGCCCGCGCCCAGACCCGGCGCGCGCACCGTGTCGGCCATGACGGAGGTATCGTATTGCTCCCACACCCAGGCCTTGTGGGCATAGTTCGGGCTGCCGATCAGCGCCTTCAGCCCGTCGATCGGATCGACGGCGGGGACGGGGCCCAGTTCTTCGGCGGCCGGGGTCTCGACCCAGGGGCGATCGTATTCCGGCGCGGTGCCCGACAGTGCCTTCAGGGGCAGGTCGGCCTTGGTCTCGTTGCCGTGGATGATCAGGAAACGGTCCTCGGCGATGGTCTCGCCCACGATGGCGAAATCCAGATCCCACTTGTCGAAGATCGCCTTGGCCTCGGCCTCGCGCTCGGGTTTCAGCACCATGAGCATCCGCTCCTGGCTTTCCGACAGCATCATCTCGTAGGCGCTCATGCCCGGCTCGCGGCAGGGCACGCGGTCCAGCTCCAGCCGGATGCCAAGGCCGCCCTTGTCGCCCATCTCGACGGCCGAACAGGTCAGCCCCGCCGCACCCATGTCCTGGATCGAGATGACCGCGCCAGAGGCCATCAGTTCCAGGCAGGCTTCCAGCAGGCGCTTTTCGGTGAACGGGTCGCCGACCTGCACGGTGGGGCGCTTTTCCTCGATCGTGTCGTCGAATTCGGCGCTGGCCATGGTCGCGCCGCCGACGCCGTCGCGGCCGGTCTTGGCGCCCAGATAGACCACCGGCATGCCGACGCCCGAGGCGGCGGAATAGAAGATCCTGTCGGCATCGGCCAGACCGGCGGCGAAGGCGTTGACCAGGCAATTGCCGTTATAGGCGGGGTGAAAGCGCACTTCGCCGCCCACGTTCGGCACGCCGAAGCAATTGCCGTAGGAACCCACGCCCTCGACCACGCCCTTTACCAGATGCGCCGTCTTGGGATGGCTGGGCGCGCCGAACGACAGGCTGTCCATCGCCGCGATCGGCCGCGCGCCCATGGTGAAGACGTCGCGCAGGATGCCGCCGACGCCGGTGGCGGCGCCCTGATGCGGCTCGATGTAAGAGGGGTGGTTGTGGCTTTCCATCTTGAAGACCACGGCCTGGCCGTCGCCGATATCGACCACGCCTGCGTTCTCGCCCGGGCCGCAGATCACCTGAGGCCCGGTGGTGGGCAGGGTGCGCAGCCATTTCTTCGACGACTTGTAGGAACAATGTTCGTTCCACATCGCGCTGAAGATGCCCAGTTCGGTGAAGCTCGGCGCGCGGCCGATCAGATCGAGGATGCGCTGGTATTCGTCGGGCTTCAGCCCGTGGGCGGTTATCAGCTCTTCGGTGATCTGCGGCTCTTGCATGCGACTCTCCCGGATTTGGCCCCTTTTAGGCACGAGGTCCGGCGGAAGGAAGACCCGATCCGCCCCTTCGTGCGGCCAGCGCGCCTCTTGGGGGCGGGGCAATCGTTTGGGCGCCGATGCGCCGGGCGCGGCGAGGACCGGCCATGCGGGGCGGGGGCGGCCCAACCTGCCCGATCCGCAGGCGGATGCCCCAAATCCCGCGTTATTTCTGGGCAGAGCACGTCCGAGGCAAAAAAAAGGCCGAGCAAAGCTCGGCCAAAGTCCAACAGGGAGGTAAAAGGCGTTGCGGATCTCTCTGCCCCGCCTTCGAGATTGGATCTAGGGATTGAGGCCGCGCCAATCAAGGAGAAACATGCCGCAGGTGCAGCATGGCTGCCATGTGTTGCGCGCATATCTCATTCCCCAGGTGGGATGCTGGTTGCCAACGCCGCGATCGTGTTATGGTTTCGGCGCAGGCTTCGCCCCCCAGCGCGCCCGCGTATGTGTGCTGCTGCGCGTATTTGCGGAACAATGAAAGCGACACTAGATCCCCAGCTTTCGCGTTGACGGGAATATCCCACTTGGGGCTGTGGGTGGGCCCCCGGCGCGGTGCCGGCAGGGAGGGCGTGACCTTCAGGCTGCGTTTTCGTTTCGCTCCTGCTGGTGCTTGCGGTAGGCGAAGATCTCTTCGGTGACGAAATCGCGGAAGGCGGCGATGCGCTTGGAATGGCGCAGCTCTTCCGGATAGGCCAGAAAGACCGGCACCTCGCCCGATTCCACATCCGGCAGCACCCGCACCAGGTTGGGGAAGTCATGGGTCAGGTAATCGGGCAGCACGCCGACGCCCAGATCGCTGAGCACGCCTTGCAGGACGCCGAAATAGTTGTTGACCGTCAGAGTCGAGGGCACGTCATAGGCCAGCAAGGTCTGCACCAGCGCCGCCCCCGCCGCGACCTGGCTGGCCTGGGTGTTCTGGCAGATCAGCCGGTGCTGGCTGAGATCCTCCAGCTTCTCGGGCGTGCCGCGCGCGGCCAGATAGTTCCGCGACGCGTAAAGCCGCATGCGGATGTTCATCAGCCGCTTGCGGATGAGGTCGGCCTGGCTGGGTTCCTTCATGCGGATCGCCACGTCGGCCTCGCGCATCGGCAGATCCAGCACCCGCTCTTCCAGCATCAGGTCGATCTTGAGGTCGGGGTAGCGCTCATACAGCGTCGACAGGCGCGGCGCGAGCCACAGCGTGCCGAAGCCGATCGTGGTGGTGACGCGCAATTCGCCGAACACCTCGTCCTCGGCGTCGCGGATCCGGGCCGAGGCCGCATCGAGCCGCTTGACCATCGCGGTCGTCGCGTCGAACAGCAATTCCCCCTGTTCGGTGAGAATCAGCCCCCGTGCGTGGCGGTGGAACAGGGTGGTGTTCAGGCTTTCCTCCAGCGCGCGAATCTGGCGCGACACGGCGGATTGCGACAGATGCAGGGCCTCTCCCGCATGGGTCAGGCTGCCCGCGTCGGCCACCGCGTGAAAGATTCTGAGCTTGTCCCAGTCCATGATGAAACCATCTTTAGGCCCAAGGGCCGTTTGCTTTGCGGCTGTTATAAGGTTGCAGACCAGCCTTGCAATAGATGCATGGCTCGAATATTCGCTTTGTAGGTCAGGATTTGTGACCTATAATGACGCGAATGCGTAGTGGGCATGGGAGGTGCTTCATGGGCAAGCAGGATGTGAAACTCTCGGATCGTTTTGACCTGACGAAATCCCCGGTACTGCTGAACGGGACCCAGGCGCTGGTGCGGCTGATGCTGATGCAGAAGGCCCGCGACGCGAAGGCGGGGCTGAACACGGCGGGCTATGTCACCGGCTACCGCGGATCGCCGCTGGGCGCGGTCGATCTGCAGATGGGCCGGGCCGAGAAGCTGCTGGTCGAGAACGATATCCGTTTTCAGCCCGGACTGAACGAGGATCTCGCCGCCACCGCGATCTGGGGCAGCCAGCAGGCCGAACTGCGCGGCGAGGGCCAGTATGACGGCGTCTTCGCGCTGTGGTACGGCAAGGGGCCGGGGGTGGACCGCTCGGGCGACGTGATGCGCCACGCCAACATGGCCGGCACCTCGCCCAACGGCGGCGTGCTGATGGCGATGGGCGACGACCACACCGGCGAAAGCTCGACCACGCTGCATCAGTCCGACTGGGCCATGGTCGATGCCTATATGCCGGTGGTCAGCCCGGCAGGCGTGCAGGAGATCCTGGATCTGGGGATCTACGGCTGGGCGCTTAGCCGCTTTGCCGGTGTCTGGGTCGGCCTGAAGACCATGAAGGACACGATCGAGGCCACCGCGGTGGTCGATGGCGACCCGTTCCGCCAAAGCTTCGTCACGCCGGATTTCAAGATGCCGATGGGGGGCCTCAACATCCGCATGGTCGACACGCCGGTGCTGCAGGAAGCGCGGATGATCGACTACAAGAGGTTCGCTGCCGAAGCCTTTGCCCGCGCGAACAGAATCGACAAGCGTGTCTGGGGCAGGCCGGGCGCGAAGATCGGCCTTGTGGCGGCGGGCAAGAACTGGCTCGACCTGCAGCACGCGCTGGCGCTGCTGGGCATAGACGCGGCCGAGGCCGAGCGTCTGGGCATCACCACCTACAAGGTCGCGCAGACCTTCCCGCTGGACATGGAAAGCTTCCACGAATGGGCCGAGGGCCTCGATCTGGTGATCGTGGTCGAGGAGAAGCGCAAGCTGATCGAGGTGCAGGTCAAGGAAACGCTGTTCGATGACCGGAACGGTCGCCGCGTCTATGGCTGGCACAAGGGCGACAGCTGGGAACACGGCCGTCAGGTCGAACTGTTCCCCACGCGCTATGCGCTGGACCCGATCATGATCGCCGAGAAGCTGGGCGAGATCTTCATCGAGGAAGATCGCGGCACCGACCGTATCCGCGCCGCGATGACCAAGCTGGAAGACGCCCGCAAGGCCGACAACGCCCAGGATCTGGCGGCGCGTCTGCCGTACTTCTGCTCGGGCTGTCCGCACAATACCTCGACCAAGGTGCCCGAAGGGTCGCGTGCCTATGCAGGCATCGGCTGCCACTACATGGTGCAGTGGATGGACCGTTCGACCATGGGCTTCACCCAGATGGGCGGCGAGGGGGCGAACTGGATCGGGGAATCGCTGTTCTCGACGCGCGATCATGTGTTCCAGAACCTTGGCGATGGCACCTACAACCATTCCGGTATCCTGGCGATCCGCGCCGCCGTCGCGGCGGGCACCAACATCACCTACAAGATCCTTTACAACGACGCCGTCGCGATGACCGGAGGCCAGACCAACGAGGGCGATCTGTCCGCCGACCGCATCGTGCGCGAGATCCAGGCGATGGGGGTCAATCACATCGCCGTGGTCTATGACGAGAAGGAAGAGGTCGATCTGAAGAAATTCCCCGCGGGCGTCGAGACGCACGAGCGCGCGGAACTCATGCCCGTGCAAGAGAAATTCAGCAAGATCAGGGGCGTATCGGCCATTGTTTACATCCAGACCTGCGCCGCCGAGAAACGCCGCCGCCGCAAGCGCGGCAAGTTCCCCGACCCCGACAAGCGGGTATTCATCAACACCGATGTCTGCGAGGGCTGCGGCGATTGCGGGGTGCAGTCGAACTGCGTCTCGATCGTGCCGGTGGAAACCGAACTGGGCCGCAAGCGGGCCATCGACCAATCGTCGTGCAACAAGGATTTCTCTTGCCTGAAAGGGTTTTGCCCGTCGTTTGTCACCCTCGAAGGGGCGAAGGTGAAGAAGGCGGCGACGGTCGAGGTCGACATTCCGCATCTGCCGATGCCGGAACTGCCCGCGATCAACGGCACCCATAACGTGGTGATCACCGGCGTCGGCGGCACCGGTGTTGTGACGGTGGGCGCGATCATGGCGATGGCCGCCCATGTCGACGGCAAGGGTGCCGGCATGATGGAGATGGCGGGCCTGGCGCAGAAGGGCGGCGCGGTGCATATCCATTGCCGCATCGCCAACCGCCCCGAGGATATCAGCGCGATCCGTGTGGCCGTGGGCGAGGCCGACGCGGTGATCGGCGGCGATCTGGTGGTGACGGCGGGGGCCAAGACCCTGGGCCTGATGACCACGGGCCGCACCGGCGCGGTGGTGAACAGCCACGACATCGTCACCGGGGAATTCACCCGAAACACGGAATTCCGTATTCCTTCCGATAGGTTGGAGCTTGCTCTTGAAGCGCGGCTGAAGGATCGTCTGGGCCTGTTCGACGCGACCGAACTGGCCCGCGCGCTGATGGGCGACTCGATCTATTCCAACATGATGGTGTTCGGCGCCGCCTGGCAGATGGGCCTGATCCCGATCGGCCATGACGCGATTCTGACCGCGATTGCGCTGAACGGCGCCGCGGTGGACGCCAACAAGCGCGCGTTCGAGCTGGGCCGCTGGGCGGCGCTTCATCCCGACCAGGCCGAGAAGGTGATCACCCCCGAGGTGATCGCCCTGCCGAAAAGCCTGGAAGAGAAGATCGCCTTCCGGGCCGAGCATCTGACCAGGTATCAGGGCAAGCGGCTGGCCCGGCGCTACCGCAAGCTTGTCGACGGCATCGGCGACGCCCGCCTGAAGGAGGCGGTCGCCAAGGGCTATCACAAGGCCCTGGCCTACAAGGACGAATATGAGGTCGCGCGCCTGCATCTGGAAACCGCCGCCAGGGCGCGCGAAGAGTTCGAGGGCGATTTCAGGATGTCCTTCCATCTGGCCCCTCCGCTTCTGTCGAAGGACGGCCCCGACGGCCGCCCGCTGAAGAAGACCTACGGGCCGGGGATGCTGCGCTGGTTCGCGGTAATGGCGAAGATGAAGGGCCTGCGCGGGACACCGCTCGATCCCTTCGGGCGTTCGGCCGAGCGCCGCGCCGAACGCGACGCGATCAAGGCCTACGAGGCCGACATGGACGAGGTGCTGCGCGACCTGACGGCCGAGAACCTGGAGGTCGCGGTTCAGATCGCGGAACTGCCGCTGAAGGTGCGGGGCTTCGGTCCAGTCAAGGCCGCCAACGCCGAGAAGGTGGCGAAGCTGCGCGAGCAGATGCTTACCCGTTTCCGCAAGGGCGCGGCGGGGATGCAACACGCGGCGGAATAAGCGCGGGGCGTCAACAATCCGTGATCTTTTCGGATGAGATTCGGGGCGCGCGCGGCTATACGCGCCCCGATTTCATGCCAGTTCCGCTTGACCGGACCCGCCGAAGAGACCCCAGATGCCGCAGGCCACCCGAGAGATCAGCTATTCCCATTCGGCCAGGTCCCGCTCGGGCCGGGCCTTGATCCGCGCGATCGAGAATTCGACCGGCCGGATCGGCCTGATCCGCCGCGCCAAGGGATATGAGCGCGAGGTGGCCGAGGGCCGCAGTTTCTGGGAGGTGATGGCGGCGCGCTACCGCCTGCGGCTGCAGGTGACGGCGGGCGCGCTGCAAAACATCCCCGCCACCGGGCCCCTGGTTGTGGTGTCGAACCATCCCTACGGCATTCTCGACGGGCTGATGCTGGGGCTGCTTCTGGACCGCGCGCGCGGCGATTTCCGCATTCTGGCGCACAATGTCTTCAAGCGTGCCGAGGAATTGAACCGCATCATCCTGCCGATCTCGTTCGATGAAACCAAGGAGGCGGTGGCGCTGAACCTGCGCACACGGGCCGAGGCGCTGGCCTATCTGGCCCAGGGCGGCGCGATCGGGGTATTCCCTGGTGGCACGGTGTCCACCGCGGCGCGGCCCTTCGGGCGGCCGATGGATCCGGGCTGGCGCAATTTCACCGCCAAGATGATCGCGCGGTCGGGCGCGACGGTGGTGCCGGTGTTCTTCGAGGGCCACAATTCGCGCCTGTTCCAATTGATGAGCCACCTGCATCCGACGCTGCGGGTGGCGCTGCTGATCAAGGAATTCCGCGCCCGGGTGGGGGGCGCGGTGCGGGTGGCGATCGGTGATCCGATCCCGGCCGCGGCGCTGGCGCCGCTGAAATCCGATGCCAAACAGATGATGGATTTCCTGCGCCGCGCGACATATGACTTGAGCCCGGAGCCGCTTCGATCCTACGAATATGGCTTCGAGTTCGAGGATAAGCACAAGCAGTGACAGGGGCTTGCCCCGGCCTGCAGGCAGGGGGCGCGATGGCGGTTGGCGTTTTCGATTCCGGTCTTGGCGGCCTGACCGTGCTGGGGGCGCTGACGCGGCGGCTGCCCGACATACCCTTCGTCTATTTCGCCGACAGCCTGCACGCGCCCTATGGCGTGCGTGACGCCGACGACATCTTTCACCTCACCTGCGCCGCGGTCGAACGGCTGTGGGACGAGGGCTGCGATCTGGTGATCCTGGCGTGCAACACCGCCTCGGCCGCCGCCCTGCGCCGGATGCAGGAAACCTGGCTGCCTGCCGACAAGCGCGTGCTGGGGGTTTTCGTGCCGCTGATCGAGGCGCTCACCGAGCGCCAGTGGGGCGACAATTCCCCCCCGCGCGAGGTGGCGGTGAAACATGTGGCGCTGTTCGCCACGCCCGCCACGGTGTCAAGCCGCGCCTTTCAGCGCGAACTGGCCTTCCGCGCCATCGGCGTCGATGTCGAGGCCCAGCCCTGCGGCGGCGTCGTCGATGCGATCGAGGCGGGCGACGAGATCCTGGCCGAGGCGCTGGTCAAGAGCCATGTCGAGGCGCTCAAGCGGCGGATGCCGCGCCCCGAGGCGGCGGTCTTGGGCTGCACCCATTACCCGCTGATGCAGGAAACCTTCCAACAGGCGCTGGGGTCTGACGTGACCGTCTTCAGCCAGGCCGATCTGGTGGCCGAAAGCCTGGCCGACTACCTGCGGCGCCATCCGGACATGCTGGGGGCGGGGCAGGCGTCGCGCTTCCTGACCACCGGCAACCCGGAGTCGGTATCCTTGCGCGCGACGAAGTTCCTGCGCCACTCGATCCGCTTCGACCAGGCTTGATCGGCGCGCCGGGGGCGGGATGCAACGCATCGCCGCACCCTCTGGGCGCGACGGCGATATGGCGGTATGATGCGCAGGAGACGCGCCGCAAGAGTCGATCGGAGGAGCGGATGAAGGGGCTGAAGAAGAAGCGCAGGATCCAGATCATCATTGTCGCCGCGGCGGCGCTGACACTGTCGAGCGCCCTGGTCGGTTATGCCTTCCGCGGCGGGATCAATTATTTCCGCTCTCCCACCCAGGTGGCCGAACAGGCGCCGCCGGCGAATGAGATCTTCCGCATCGGCGGCCTGGTCGAGAAGGGCACGCTGGTGCGCGGCGAGGGCAAGACTATCACCTTCGAGGTCACGGATGGCAACAAGGCGGTGCCGGTTCATTACACCGGCGTGCTGCCCGATCTGTTTGCCGAGGGCGCCGGGATGATCGCCACCGGCCATATGAAGAACGGCGTCTTCGAGGCGCGCGAGATCCTGGCCAAGCATGATTCGACCTACATGCCCAAGGAAGTGATCGATGCGCTGAAGAAGCAGGGCACCTACGTGGCGCCCAAAGGGTCGAGCTGACCAAATCGTCCGCGCCCCTCGCGTCCGCGCGCCCTGCGTACGCGCCCTTCGCGATCCTCATTCCGGAAAGAACGGCGGCACGCGTATTTCGTGCGGCCTTTGGCGGGGCATGACCCGGGGCCTTCCGGGCCGGTCCGTTGCATGATCGACGCGTCTTCCCCCACCCACCGCACGCCCTGATCAGCCGCCGTTAACGCCGCGGCGCCACGCTCTTGCCGGTCAGCAACGGATCGGGAGGGCGCGATGCCCACAGTTCAAGAAATCGCCGCAAAGATCGTGGCGCGCGAGGGCGGCTATGTCGACGATCCCGACGATCCCGGCGGCGCCACCAAATATGGCGTGACACTGGCGACGATGAAGCGGCTGGGGATAGACCTGACCGGCGACGGCAAGGTCGACAGCCGCGATCTGCAACGGCTGACCCGTGGACGGGCGGTCGATATCTTCGTGCAGCATTATTTCCGCGCGCCGCGGCTGGATGCGCTGCCGGCGGCGCTGCAGCCTTCGGTGTTCGACATGTATGTGAACGCGGGTTCCAACGCGGTGCGGATCCTGCAGCGGCTGCTGGGCGAGATGGGCTATGCCTGCGCCGATGATGGGATCGTCGGG
The DNA here is from genome assembly GCF_900106675.1 of Allgaiera indica. GTDB lineage: Bacteria > Pseudomonadota > Alphaproteobacteria > Rhodobacterales > Rhodobacteraceae > Acidimangrovimonas > Acidimangrovimonas indica. Next base: position 9,365 of record NZ_FNOB01000028.1, on the reverse strand, counting down.
CCGCGGACCATCGCCCAGGCCCGCGCGGCGGCGGCGGCGGCGCCCGATCATATCGCCGACGCCTATGCGATCGCCCGGCGCAACTACTATTTCCGCCTGGCCGATGCCCGCCCCGCAAGCCGCAAATACGCCCGCACCCGCGCCGGGGCCAAGGGCGGCTGGATCCGCCGGGCCGAGGCCTTCATGGCGCCGCGCTACCGCCTGAGCGCCGAACAGTTTCAGCAAAGGACAGCCGCATGGGCCTGATCAACCAGCTTTTCGGCGGCGCCGCCGCCACCACCGCCTTCGGCAATGCCGCGCGCGGCGTGGCCGAGGTCTTCACCGCCAACAAGACCCGCGAGATGACCCTGTCGCATGAGGCCTACATGGCCGCCCTGGCCGAAGCCGGCGCCGAATTCGCCACCCCCCGGGCGGGCTGGTTCGACGTTTTCGTCAATGCGCTCAACCGCCTGCCGCGTCCGATGCTGGCGTTCGGCACGCTGGGGCTGTTCGTCTATGCGATGGTCTCGCCGGCGGGGTTCGCGCGGCGCATGATCGGCCTGCAGGAGGTGCCAGAGCCGCTGTGGTGGCTGCTTGGGGCGATCGTGAGCTTCTATTTCGGCGCGCGAGAGGCGCATTACTTCCGCCGGGGGCGACTGGCCGGTCCGGCCGTGGCCACGGACAACCCGCCCGCCGGGGCCCAAGATCACGCGGCCGGGCCGAACGCGGCGCTCGAAGACTGGCGCAAGGGGAAATAGATCCGCCCCGCGCTGGTGTCAGTCGCCTTCTTGTCCACGGTGGGGGTGCTGATGCTGATGCAGCAAGGCCCAGCGCAGCCAGATCCCCAGCGCCAGCGTCGCCGTGCCAGCCGCGACCAGGCCCAGCGAGGACCCCAGAACCTCGTTCGCCGCGGTGATGTTGCCTGCGAAGATCATCCCCGCGCCGATATAGAGGGCAACCCAAAGCGCCTCTCCGGCGATGCCGGAAACGGTGAACCGCCGCCAGGGCAGGCCCGCGCCCCCGGCGGCGAAGTTCATCCACGGCCCCAGCGGCGAGAACAGCCAGCGCGACAGGAAGACCCCAAGGGCGCCATGCCGCGCCATCAGCGCCTCGGCCCGCGCGATCAGGGCGGCCCGGCGCGCGTGCCTTTTCAGCCGCGCGATCAGCCCGGGCCCGCCCCGGCGCCCCAGCGCAAATCCGGTCTGATCGCCCGCGACTGCGCCCAGGAAGGCCGCGCCCAGCGTCGGCAGCAGGCGCAGATCGCCCGAGGCCACGAAGCCCCCCGCCGCCAGCATCATCAGCGACGACGGCACCGGCAGCGCCAGGCACGACAGATAGGTCGTCGCCGCGACCAGCCAAAGCCCGTATTCCGGGATCAGGGACAGGAAGGTTCCGGTCATGGGCGGCTGGCCCGATCCCTGGCAGGATCCCCCTTCGCGGCCCGTTCACGCGCGATCGCGGCCCGCACCTGGGCGATCGCCCGGGTCAGTGGGATCCCCGCCTTCCTTGCCAGAACGTCCAGCGGTTCGGGATGGCCGCGTCCGGGTGCCAGCCCCAGCGCCTGCACCACGGTTTGCGGCGGCACATGCCAGGAGCGCGCGATATAGCGCGGCGTCATCCAGCCCGCCAGGGGTTGTTCGTGATGCGCGGGATCGGACCAATGGATCGTGAAAACGGCGGTTCGGACCGCGAAGCCCAGCGTCACACCGGCGGCTAGAACGAAGGCCAGAAGTGCTGCGCGGTGATGGCGCCACAGATGCGCCAGCGCGCTCAGCGGCCCAAGTCCCGGATGCCGCGGCCGATGCCTTCCAGCGTCATCGGAACCATGCGATCCTCGAAGATCCGCCGGATCAGGCGGATCGAATGCGAGGTCTCCCAATAGCGTTCCGGCGTCGGGTTGATCCACAGCGACGCCGGCCATTGCTGGATCGCGCGGGCCAGCCAGACGGCGCCGGCTTCCTGGTTCCAGTGCTCGTTGGCGCCACCCGGGTGGGTGACCTCATAGGGCGACATGTTGGCATCGCCCACGAAGATGCATTTGTAATCATGGCCATAGGTGCGCAGCAGTTCCGCCGTCGAGGTCTGCGCGTCCCAGCGGCGGCGATTGTCGCGCCAGACGCCCTCATACAGGCAGTTGTGGAAGTAGAAATGCTCCAGATGCTTGAACTCGGCGCGCGCGGCGCTGAACAACTCCTCGACCACCTTCACATAGGGGTCCATCGAGCCGCCGACGTCGAGAAACAGAAGCACCTTCACCGCGTTGCGCCGCTCGGGCCGGGTCTGGACATCCAGATAGCCGTGCTCGGCCGTGGCGCGGATCGTGCCGTCAAGGTCCAGTTCCTCATCGGCGCCGTCGCGGGCCCAGCGGCGCAGGCGCTTCAGCGCCACCTTGATGTTGCGGGTGCCCAGTTCGACCGTGTCGTCGAGATTGCGAAACTCGCGCTTGTCCCAGACCTTCACGGCGCGGCCATGGCGGCCTTCCTTCTGGCCGATGCGCACGCCCTCGGGGTTGTAGCCATAGGCGCCGAAGGGCGAGGTGCCGGCGGTGCCGACCCATTTGCTGCCGCCCTGGTGCCGGCCCTGTTGTTCCTTCAGCCGCTCGCGCAGGGTTTCCATCAGCTTCTCGAAGCCGCCGAGCGCCTTGATTTCGGCGCGTTCCTCGGGGGTCAGATGCTTTTCGGCCATTTTCGCCAGCCAGTCGGCGGGCAGGTCCAGCGCCTCGATCACCGCCTCGGCGGGGATTTCCTGAACGCCCTTGAACGAGGCTGCGAAGGCACGGTCGAACCGGTCGATGTGGCGCTCGTCCTTCACCATCGTCAGCCGCGCGAGGTAGTAGAAGGTTTCGATATCGTAAAGCGCCAGCTCGGCGCGCATTCCTTCCAGGAAGACCAGATATTCGCGCAGGCTGACAGGAACCCCGGCGCGGCGCAGATTTTCGAAGAACGGAACGAACATCTCTGTCAGAGCAGCCTTTCCAATGCGATCGTGGCGATCATGCCGAGCACCCCGAAGAGGATCGCGTAGACCGCCGCGTATTGGGCGATGTCCAGCCGCGCGCCGCCGCGCCGCCGCGCCAGCATCCCGCCCCAAAGGCCGCCTAGAACCAACCCGGCAATGACGATCATGGGTCCTCCCTGCCGCGCGCGGCCTCAGCCGGACAGGCTGGCGATCTGCTCCATCCGGTAGAGGATGGCGCGCTCGGTTCCGAAGCCATAGCGCGCCCAGCCGATGCTGTCGAGCCGCGCCGCCCGTGCCGCGGCGCGCTGGCCTTGCATCATCAGCGCATCCGAGCGCATCAAGAGCAGCGTCGCCAGAAGGGCGGCGTTCTGGGCGCGCAGGGCCACCGGGCGTGCCGCGTCGATCAGCTTCAGGGCCCGGTCGGGCTGTTCGGCGGCCAGCGCATAGGCGGCCAGCTGCATGTCGACATGGGCGCGCTGGACCGCGGTATCGGGCAGGCGCGCATAAAGCGCGCGGGCCGCGCGCAGCGCCTGCAGCGCCTGTTCTGGTTCGTCGACCCGCTCGATCCGGCCCAGCACGAACAGCGAGAACGCCATGCGCGCGTCCTGCCAGCCCCGGGACTGGGCGATCGCCACGGCGGTTTGGGCGGCGGCGCGGCGGCGGGGTTCGGTGGTATGGGCACCCAGAGCGGTTTCGATGGCCGAGATCCAGGCCCGCGGGGTGGGCGTGGGTGCGGGGCGGGGCGCGATCGTCTGGCCGCGCGGGTTGATCCGCGCCAGGATCGCGGGCAGCCGTTCGGCGGCCTCGGCGCGGGTGGTGCCGCTGGGCAGTTCCGGCGCGTAGTAGAGGCGCAGCATCAGCATGTCGAAGCCGGTCAGCACGTTCTGGAAATTGTCGTCGTCAAAGACGGAATCGGTCAGCCGGTACAGATCGTCCAGCGGCCCCAGCGCCTGGGCGATTTCCTCGTTCAGGCAGTCGCGCACCTCTTGCGGGCTGGTGTCCGAGGGAATGAAGACGGCCAGCCGGCGGCGCTGGACAAGCGCGGCCCAGGTGGCGCCCGCCGACCCGCGCGCACGGCGAAATTCCGCCCAGGAACTGACCGAGGGCGCCACGAAACAGGCCGCCTGCGGCGCCAGCGCCTGCAGGCGCGCGCGGGGCAGGAATTCGACGGTGATATTGGCCGGGCCATCGGTGCGGTGGATGGGAATGCGCGCCTCGGTCCGCAGCCGCGACAGCAGGACCTCCAGGTCGCGCGGCGCGGTCGCCGGCACCGGCCCGCGCAGCGCAAGGGTGACGGGGCCTTCGAAGCGGCTCATCCAGGGCAGCGGGCGGCCGCTTTCGAGGCTGAAGCTCAGATCAAGGAAATCACGCGCCAGATCGGTGTTGCTAAGGGTCACCGGCTGCGCCTGATAGCGTCCGAAGCGTTTCATCGGCGGCAGCGGCATCGCGGGGCGGATGACGGGGCGCGCGGCGCGCGCGCTTTCGCCGGGGGGCTGCACCGGCGCCGGGGCACAGCCGGCCAGCAGCGCCAGCCCCAGCCCGAGGGCCACAGCGAAGAGGGGCGGGGTAGGGCGGGCGCTGGCGGGGCGGGTCATACGGGCCGGTTGTAGCGGATGAAGGGGGTTTTCATCCCGACCTTGTCATAGAGCATCCGCCCCCGATAGTTGAATTCCTGGGTGAGCCAATAGACCGCAGGCGCGCCGGCGGCATCGGCGCGGGCATAGACCGCCTCGATCAGCGCCCGCGCCACGCCCTGGCCACGCGCGGCGCGCTCGGTGAACAGATCCTGCAGGTAACAGACGTTCTCGATCTTCCAGCAATTGCGGTGGAAAAGGTAATGGACAAGGCCCACGGGCCGGTCGCCGAGATGTGCGATCAGGCCCTGGAATTCGTGATCCTCGCCGGACCGCAGCCGGGCGAAGGTGCTTTGATAGACCGCTTCGGGAACGCGGGTTTCGTAATATTCCAGATAGCCGGCCCAGAGCCCGCGCCAGGCGGCCTCGTCGCTGGCGGCAAGGGGGCGGATGGTCAGCGAGGTCCCCGGCATGGTGTTCTCCTGTGGCGGTGGCGCCATGATACGGGCCGCGCCACGGCGAGGGAAGGCCAAGTGCCCGCCGGGGGCGAAGCAGGCAGGGTGCGTGCCTTCCCACAGGAAGCACCACAGGGCGCACCATGTGACAGATGGGCCTGCCCGATCCGTCGAGCCCACTTGTCACCCGGTACGCGCCACGGGCACCGGGGCGCCGTGCGGGCTTTGTCTCGACCCGCCCGAGGCATGGCGTCGTCGAGGCGGGCTGGCGACTGGCAGGCCCGATCATTCCAGCGCCAAGGGGGAATGCCGCGCCATGAATGGCCAGCCCCCCCGCCGGGCGGCGCACCCCACGCGCGCGCCCAGCGTCGGCCGTTCCCCCTGCCCATGCGGTCCTCTCCGGAATTCCCCGGCCGTGCAGCCCGCTGGTCTCCAGCTGTTCCCTGCTGGCCCCCGTTGCCCCCCGGCGGCTTCTTTGACATCCTCCATCCCGGCGCGCCCCGCGCGGCGCGACATCTTTGGCCCCCGCCCCGGTGGCCCCCAGAAGGAAGGCCCGACATGCCCGCCGTCACCCATCCGACCCAGCCGATCACGGGGCAAAAGCCCGGCACCTCGGGCCTGCGCAAGAAGACCCAGATATTCATGGGCAAGCATTACCTGCAGAATTTCGTGCAGGCGATCTTCGACGCGATCGGCGGCGCGCGGGGCAAGACCTTCGTGCTGGGCGGCGACGGGCGCTATTTCACCGACCGCGCGGCGCAGACGATCCTGAAGATGGCCGCGGCCAACGGTGCGGCGAAGGTGATCGTCGGGCAGGGGGCGCTGCTGTCCACCCCGGCGGCGTCGCATCTGATCCGCCAGCGCGGCGCGGACGGCGGCATCATCCTGTCGGCCAGCCACAACCCGGGCGGGCCCGCCGCGGACTTCGGCGTCAAGTACAACATCGCCAACGGCGGCCCGGCGCCCGAGACCGTGACCGAGGCGATCCATGCGCGAACCCGGGCGATCACCCGCTACCACATCAGCGACGGCCCCAATGTCGATCTCTCGGCGCCCGGAACCAAGGTGCTGGAGGGGATGCGCATCGAGGTGGTCGATCCGGTCTCGGATTACGCGGACCTGATGGAAAACCTGTTCGATTTCGAAGCGATCCGGGGGCTGGTCGCGGGCGGATTCCGGATGCGGTTCGATGCGATGAACGCGGTGACCGGCCCCTATGCGCGCGAGATCCTGGAACGGCGCCTGGGTATGGCCGAGGGCACCGTGACCCATGCCACGCCGCTGCCCGATTTCGGCGGCCTGCATCCCGATCCGAACCCCACCTGGGCCAGCGCCCTGATGGACGAGATGATGGGCGAGGACGCGCCCGATTTCGGCGCGGCCTCGGACGGGGACGGCGACCGCAACATGGTGCTGGGGCGGGGGCTCTATGTCTCTCCCTCCGACAGCCTGGCGGTGCTGGCGGCCAATGCCCATCTGGCGCCGGGCTACCGCGCCGGGCTGAAGGGAGTGGCGCGGTCGATGCCGACCTCGGCCGCCGTCGATCTGGTGGCGCGCGATCTGGGCGTCGCCACCCATGAGACGCCCACGGGCTGGAAATTCTTCGGCAATCTTCTGGATGCCGGCCACGCCACGATCTGCGGCGAGGAAAGCTTTGGCACCGGCTCGGACCATGTGCGCGAGAAGGATGGCCTTTGGGCGGTGTTGCTGTGGCTCAACATCCTGGCGGTGCGGGGCGAGGGGGTGGACGAGATCCTGGCAGCGCATTGGGCCAGATATGGGCGCAACTATTATTCGCGCCACGATTTCGAGGCGATCCCGACCGAGGATGCCCAACAGATGATGAGCGAACTGCACGCCGATCTGCCCACCCTGCCGGGAACCGAGGTCGAGGGGCTGCGCGTCATCGAGGCCGATGATTTCGCCTATACCGATCCAGTTGACGGATCGGTCAGCCGCGGCCAGGGGGTGCGGATCCTGTTCGAGGGCGGCGCTCGGATGGTGCTGCGGCTGTCGGGCACGGGGACCGAGGGCGCGACATTGCGGCTGTATCTGGAACGGCACGAACCCGATCCCGCGCGCCACGGGCTGGACCCGCAAGAGGCCCTGGCTCCGGTGATCCGCGCGGCCCATGACCTGGCCGCGATCCGCCACCATATCGGCCGCGACCAGCCGAACGTGATCACCTGAAGCGGGCGCGCGGGCGCAGGGTGCGGCCGGGCTTCGGCGGGGCCAGGGCAGGGCCAGCGCGGGGGGTGGTCAGCCCGCCGCGGCCAGATAGGCGGCGCAGCCGGTGAGGGCCGCGTAATCGTCCTCGATCACCTTCACGGCGAATTCCTTGACCAGCCCCGAAAACCGCCCCTTGTCGGTAAAGGCCGCCGGATAGCCCAGCCGCACCAGATGCGGCGCGAAGGCCCGCGCCACGCCGCCGCAAAGATGGATCCCTCCGAAGGGCAGGTGGATCAGCGCCAGATCCCCGGTCACCGCGCCCAGGAAGCGCACGAAGCGGCGGGCGGTTTCCTCGGCGCGCGGGTCGCTGCCCGCCTCGAAGCCTTGCATGATTTCGGCCGCGGCGCGGGTCTGGCCTGCCGCGATGAAGCGGTACAATGCCTCCAGCCCGCGGCCGGACAGCACCGATTCGACGCCGGCGAAGCCATGCGCATCGCCGAGCGCGCGGGCCAGCGCCAGATCGGCCTCGTCGTGCAGCGGCAGGCTGGCCTGGCCGCATTCCGAGGCGGTGACCAGCCGCCCGCCCGCCAGATCATGCACCACGGCGGCGTTGAAGCCGGTGCCCACCCCCACCACCAGCCGCGCGGGCGTCGTGCCGGCGCGGACCGGGGCGCCTGGGATGATCTCTCGCAGCGCCCCGGCGGGCAGATGGTCCAGCGCGTGACCCTGGGCCTGCAGATCGTTGAGGATCGCCACCCGCGCGCAGCCGGTGACGCGCGTCAGGGCCGCGCCGTCCATGACCCAGGGCAGGTTGGTCAACCGCGCCACGCCGTCGCGCACCGGGCCCGCGGTGGCGATGCAGGCGCCCTGGCAGCGGAGCGGGGCCTCGGCAAGAAACTCGGCAAGCAGCGGCTCCAGCCCGGGATAATCGGCATTGCGGAACCTGCGCACCGATTCCGGCCGTACCACCGCGCCGTCGGCCAGCGCGACGCGGGTATTGGTCCCGCCGATGTCAGCGACCAGGACGGGGGCGGTGAGGGCGTTTTCAGACATTGCAAGCCGGGGGTCGTGGGCGGGATCGCGGGGTGTGGCGCGGGTGATAGGCGGCTTTGCGGCCAAGGGCAAGCCGTGCCGGAGCAGGCCTGCCCGTGGCTTCCCCGCCGCGGGAACCGCCGCCCCGCAAGCTTCGCGCGGCCCGAACGCGGGCGGCCCCGTCCTTCTTTCCGGCACAAAGACCCCAGGGGGCACCGCTTCCAGCCCTTTGCAATAAATTGTGTAGGTGAGAACCACGAAAACGCGGAGCGTAACGGCGGCTTCGAGCCCGTTTCCGCCGTTGAGGCCCGAGCGCATCCATTAACACTCGGGCCACGCGGGTTGCTCACGTGCGTCTGAGATTGTCGAAGTCCTGCCGAAGCGGTGCGGTGTCATAGATGATCGTCAGTTTCTCGAACCGATCTCGCGCATCGTTCAGTTCAAACACATCAACACATTCAAACGACACCAGCTTACCGTCAGCCAAGGTCCATTCGTATCGGAAGTGAAGGGCAACCGATTTCGACATTTCGGACGAGTCGAACACATTCAGTAACGAGGTTTCGGATCTGTTCGTATCTTTGAAAAGATCGGCATAGAAATCAAAGGCGTCTAGCACCCCATAGAGCGGGGATACAACTTTCGCGTTGTCGCTGAAGAGGCCGCGCACATCCGCGAGATTTCCCTCGTTCAGAGCTTTTAGATAGTCGATGCAAAGCTGTCTGGTCGTCATTTCAAGCTCCATTGAAAGAGCCGCGACCGGGGGTGTCCGAAGAAGCAAACCGCCCAATCACGGCGGTTTGGATCAGCAACACCATCCACCGCCTCAGGAGCGGCGGTAATAGGTGCCTTGAGTAAGCTGGATGTGCTGACTGATCATGGAGGGCCCGATATCACTGGCGGCGCGAGAAGGCAATTCGTGTTCGGCCAAATGGCCGCTTCATCCGCTCAGTCAACCTTCCTCACAAAAAGCTCCCGAAGAAATCTTCGGGAGCCGTTGTTCGACATGACCTTGTACCCACAAGAAGTTTGGCATCAACATGCACCATTTATTGCAAAGGGCTGTGCACCGTTCGGGCGCCATTGATCCGTGCGACGATGGCTGAGCTACTCCCCGTCTCTTGGACAGGATCTGGCGTAAATTAAGCTACTCGTTGCACCTGCTGATCGGGTTGATTGATATCATTTCTCTGCCAAT